>JBLWZG010000008.1:0-113785 GCA_048266525.1 Pseudomonas sp. | reverse complement strand
CTGGAAAAGGTAAGATTGTTCACGTCGGGGCTTAGCTTTTGTTGGTGTAGGAGCTTACATTTTCTAAGATCCCCGACTCCTTTTCCAGCCGGTCAGATTTTTTCTACACCCTTAAATGCGAAGAGCCCCATTGATCAGCGGTATTTTTGCAACTCTGCACATGATTGCTGTCGTGGGCATGGCCCACTCATACAGGAAATATGTACAAGGGATAGGCAATAGTGCAAATTTTAAGAAATGGTAAATGAGTGCTTCGGGGGGGGGGGGTGTGATGGCGAGCGTCGGAGTTGAGCCCTGAATGGGCTCATCGACGAATAAAGACTTACCCCGAAGTACGGCATGCACCGCACTTAGAAACTAGCTCTTAGCTCTTAACACGAAGCAATTCAGCAATTCAGTTAACAGGCGCTTCTTTCGCCACTGCAATCAAACGGCCATTTTCCAAAGTCAAAATACGGTCCATTTGTTGCGCTAAAGCAGGATCATGAGTCACCACCAAGAACGCCGTTCCGAGAGAAATGGATAATTCCAAAATCAACTCTTGGATAGTTTGCGCAGTGGTGCGGTCAAGGTTACCGGTCGGTTCATCGAGTAAGACTAACTTCGGCTGATTGACCAAAGCACGGGCAATCGCCACACGCTGGCGTTCACCACCGGACAACTCCGATGGTTTATGGTGCATACGCGGACCTAATCCCACACGAGCCAACAAAGCTTCTGCGCGTTGGCGAGCTTCTGGCACAGGCATACTACTGATCAATAGCGGCATGCATACGTTTTCTAAGGCATTAAACTCAGCCAGCAAGTGATGGAACTGATAGACGAAACCAAGTGCGCGATTACGCAATAAGCCACGGTTCTTCTCCGATAGCGCAGATAACTCCTCACCCGCCAACCAGACACTGCCAGTGCTGGGCGTATCTAAACCACCGAGCATGTTCAGCAATGTGGTTTTACCCGAGCCAGAACTGCCGATAATTGCCACTCGCTCACCGGGCTTTAACAGCAATTCAACGCCTTGCAACACATGAACTTCAGCTGGGCCTTCACTATAGCTTTTAGTTAAACCGCGGCACTCTAAAACAGCTTGATTACTCATAACGCAAAGCCTCCGCAGGTTCAGTGCGTGAAGCGCGCCACGCTGGATACAAAGTTGCTAAAAAACTCATTAACAATGCTGCACCACAGATCATTACCACATCACTGCTGCGTAATTCTGAAGGCAAGTAGCTAATAAAATACACATCTGAGCTCAAAAACTGATGACCAAAGAGCTTTTCTAAGCCCGCCACCCAAGTGGTTACATTCAGTGCGCTGATCACACCCAATACGCCACCGATCAAAGTACCAACCACGCCAATGAGCGAGCCTTGCACCATAAAGATCGCCATGATCTGCCCAGGTGATGCACCCAGCGTGCGCAAAATAGCGATATCGGCTTTTTTGTCGGTCACCACCATCACCAGCGTGGAAATAATATTAAACGCTGCCACCGCCACAATAAGCAGCAGCAACAAGGCAATCATGGTTTTTTCCATTTGAATGGCTTGGAATAAATTGCCATGACTACGCGTCCAGTCGCGCGGATGTAAATCGCTATCCGGCATGCTGCGGGCAATTTCCCAAGCCACACGCGGCGCGTCAAAAAGATTGTTGAGTTTTAAGCGTATCCCTTCGACTTGATTGGGCTGCCAACGCGACAAGCGCGCGGCATCTTCAATATGAATCAGCGCCAAAGAGCTATCGAGTTCGGCACCAACTTTAAATACACCCACCACAGTAAAACGCTTTAAGCGCGGGAATACGCCAGCTGGCGTAATTGAAGCCTCAGGCAAAACAAACGTCAGCTTTTCACCAACGGAGGCATTAAAACGTGCCGCCGTCTGCTGGCCAATCACGATGCCAAATTCACCGCTTTGCAAGGCTGCCAAACTGCCTTCAACCATGTGATCTTCAATGATTGAAACGGTTTTCTCGGCGCTCGGCAATACACCATTGACCAACACCGGCTGCACACTGCCACTGTGCGTCAACATACCCTGCAGTTGCGTGAAGGGCGCGACGGCAACGACGTCAGGATGCTGTAGTACCTGATCGCCAGTCTGCTGCCAATCATCCAGAGGCGTAAAAGAACTCACCGTTGCATGCGGCACCATGCCTAAAATTCGCGTCCGCAATTCACGGTCAAAACCATTCATCACCGACAACACCAAAATCATCACTAACACGCCCAAGGCCAAACCGACCATGGAGGTTAAGGAAATAAAAGAAATAAAGTGATTCCGGCGTTTGGCACGCGTGTAGCGCATACCAATAAATAGAGCTAAAGGTCGAAACATAATGGATACATTCACAGAAAAGATTCGATAGGTTGGCAGTTTATTGCGTGCCGATTTACACTCTGACCTCAACTGCAGCCATGGGTTCGTCATGTCCACACAAGATAAGCAAGATCGCCGCGAATACTATCGCATTGACGATCAAATCGCACTGCAAATTCGTTTGCATGGTTCTCAGAACGAAGAGGACTCGTTGCTTTTTAGCTTACTCGGCGATTTGCACCTTCTCGAGTACGAAGCGCAGCCACTATTACGCTCCGTAGGAGAAAGTGACCGCACTATTGCCAACTATTTCAAAGTCGTCAATAAACGCATCGACCTGTTAGGGCAAGCGCTGGCCAGTAACTTACTCAAAGATATCGGCCCAGCTCGTAACGTCAGCCTATCTGAATCAGGTATGTCTTTTTTCGATGAGCTCACGCATCCAGTGGATACGCTGTTAAGTTTAAAGATTGTTTTATTGCCACAGGGGTTTGGCTTACACGTCGATGCTCGCGTGATTGAACACCGCAACAGTGCAGAAGGGGTGCAAACTGTTACCGTTTTTGAAAACCTAACTGATGCGACACGGCAAATCTTAGCCCGTCATATTTTACATAAACAAGCATTACAAAGACGCCTAGCCCTTGAGCCCACAGCACCGGAGCAAACCTAATGCAAGATCTTTTACGTCTCACCAGTCTCATGTTTCTGCTAACGCTCAGCATCACAGCTCAGGCAGATGTTTTACGTATTCCTATCAGCCACCAGGGCCATACCAGTATCAAGATGCCTGTGCACGGAGACCAACAAACACAGGTCATTCAGCAGTTTGGCGAACCGCGCAAGCGCTATCCAAGTGTCGGCCAACCGCCGATCAGCCGCTGGGACTACCCAGGCTTTAGCGTGTATTTTGAACACAGCACCGTAGTGAACAGCGTGCAAATCCATCGACCCAGCACAACAGTTGCACCATGACTCTTATTTACGGCCATCGCGGCGCGCGCGGTGCAGCACCAGAAAATACTTTGGCCAGCTTCCAACTGTGCTTGCAGACTGGTGTGACCCGCTGCGAATTGGATCTGCACCTGTCCAAAGATGGGCAATTGATAGTGATTCATGATGCCTCGTTAAAGCGCACCACCGGTCGGCGCGGCAAAGTCAGTCAGTACAGCGCAGCGCAACTGATGCAAATGGATGCACGGCACAATACCCCAGCTTGGCCAACTCCTTGCCCTATTCCCACCCTTGAACAACTCTTTAGTCTTTGTCTATTTGAGCATTGGCAACTCGAAGTTAAAGTAGTCTCAAGAACGCGCGCCGCTCACATCGTAAAGGCTATTGATGAACTCAGTGCACGTTTTTCACTGCAAGATAAAATTATTATTACCAGTAGCTCACGCACGGTATTACGCGCAGCACAACGCTTAGCTCCGCATTTAGCGCGCGGGCTGGTTGCCGAATATGCATGGTTGGATCCGATTAAAGTTGCACTGCGTTACCAGTGTCAGATGCTGGTATTGAATTGGTCGCTGTGTACTGAGCAGCGTTTAGCCAAGGCGCAACAGGCCGGACTACATGTATCGGTATGGACGGTCAACGAGCCAGCGCTAATGCGCCGACTCGCAGGATGTGGTGCAGACAGTCTGATTACTGACTTTCCCGATTTGGCTATTGCCACCCTAGCCAATCACTGAAACACTGTTGCACTAAGTTAAACAACTAACCCATAAAATCTACCACTCAATCATTCTTAAGCCTTATATATACAAGGCTGTATTGCGCATAATTAAAAGGAAAAAACTATGTTTAAAACAACAGCAAGAATAGGCTTTATTATCGCAATAGGTGCTCTCGTCACAGCTTGCGTACCCGGCAAGGGCGGCGATGGGCACTTTGTTGTTAGAAAAGAGTTTAAAGGCGCAAACCAACCCGTCTTTAATAAAGCCCCGATGCGCAGTTATATGCAAGGACGCTGGGTAACTGAGTCAATGAATGTTGTGTCAAGGAATAATCTGCGCACAACAGAGTTTATAGCCGACAACAGTCAATCAGTTAATATCACCCATACAATACAAACATCCAATGCTGTGCGTAAAACACCTGATTGCGTAGGTACAATTAAATACCACGGTTTCAGTGAAAACCAATTTTACTTTGTTGAAAGATTACGCCCGTCCTCTACACATAACTGCCCTATCAAAACCACAATTATCATTGAACCAACTGAAGGCACAGGGGCTGACAAAAGGCATTTTTATGGACGATACTCAGATGAAGGCAATTTGATTGAGAAAGGCTTTGCCTACAGAAAGTAGAGTTTGATAGAAAGTAGCCACATATTTTTACTTGGACATGCAGCGATCCAGCGCTAATGCGCCGGCTCACTGCATGTGGAGCAGACAGTCTGATTACTGACTTTCCCGGTTTGGCCATCGCCACCCTTGGGAATCACTGAAACGCTGTTCCAAAAAGGCTCCGACCGAATCAGACCACTGGCCGGAGCCGCTTAAAAAAGTCGATTCAGGCCATCGTAAGCAGCAACGCGATACGCTTCTGCCATGGTCGGGAAGTTAAACGTGGTATTAATAAAATACTTCAAGGTATTAGCTTCGCCAGGCTGGTTCATAATTGCTTGGCCAATGTGAACAATTTCTGAGGCTTGGTAGCCAAAACAATGCACACCTAAAATGGCTAAGGTTTCCCGGTGGAACAGGATCTTTAACATGCCGACCGGCTCGTTAGAAATCTGTGCACGCGCCATGCCTTTGAAGAAAGCCTTGCCCACTTCATAAGGTACTTTAGCTTCAGTCAATTCACGCTCAGTTTTACCAATCGAGCTAATTTCTGGAATGGTATAAATACCGGTCGGGACATCATCAACAAAATGCCAGCTGTCTTCATCAATGATATTACCGGCTGCTGAACGGCCTTGGTCATACGCCGCACTGGCCAGACTCGGCCAACCTATCACATCCCCCGCCGCATAAATATTTGGCACCGCTGTACGGTAGAACTCATCCACAGCCACTTGACCACGGCTATTAGCAGTTAAGCCAACGTTTTCTAGGCCAAGCTGGTCGGTGTTACCGGTACGACCGTTACACCAAAGGAAACCATCGGCTTTGATTTTCTTGCCAGATTTCAGGTGCAGAATCACACCTTTATCCACACCTTCGACGCGCTCATATTCTTCATTATGACGAATCAATACGTTGTTATTACGCAGGTGATAACTCAGGGCATCGGAGATTTCATCATCCAAGAAACTCAGCAACTGATTGCGGTTATCAATCAGGTCAACCAATACACCTAAACCACTGAAGATTGACGCATATTCGCAACCAATTACACCGGCTCCGTAAATAATCAAACGGCGCGGTGTGTGGCTCAAGCTGAGAATGGTATCGCTGTCATAAATGCGCGGGTGAGTGAAATCAACATCGGCTGGTCGATACGGACGTGAACCAGTAGCAATGATAATTTCATTGGCGACTAACTTTTCTACGCGACTTGGGCCGACTACATCAACACTATGTTCATCGGCAAAACTTGCAGTACCAAAGTACACATCAATACGGTTACGCGC
This sequence comes from Pseudomonas sp., assembly GCA_048266525.1. GTDB lineage: Bacteria > Pseudomonadota > Gammaproteobacteria > Pseudomonadales > Pseudomonadaceae > Denitrificimonas. Next base: position 107,878 of record JBLWZG010000008.1, on the reverse strand, counting down.
ATAGTAACTGGTGCGCGAGGCCACTTGACGTTCAATCACACTTTCAGCGTTTTTCAAGACATCAGGAAAAGAGAACCAGCGTGGCTCACCAATCTGCCGGAACATTGTACTGGTGTTAAAACGTAAAATTTGCCGCACAGAATGACGCAACGCTTTCGAAGGAATCGTACCTAGGTGCGTGCTGTTGCCACCTAAGACTCCACGACTTTCAACCACAGCCACCTTGCGACCTGCTTTGGCAGCATTCATTGCTGCGCCTTCCCCTGCAGGTCCTGAACCAAGAATTACCACATCATAGTTGTAAACTGCCATTTGGACTCCTTCACAACGTGCTCAGTGTGTATACAACTAGACACTGCAAGCACATTTAAAAAATTGGCTTATTAAGCCAGCATAACCAGCGTCAGACAATTAGCGCTTGGTCGCGTCATAACTTTGTGCGGCATTCTGCGCTAAAACGCCTTCTGGAGCATTCGCTTCATCACATTTCTCGCGCACACCGCCGCAAATAGAGCATTGCTTTTCAATGCCTAAGTTAGCAATACCACCACAGGAGCCAGCAATAGGTTTACGCCCAGCCAAAACTCCGGCAGACATACCCAGCACCACCAGCAACATCACGGCAAACACCACCACAAATAACATCAATCCGCTCATGGCGGACCTCCTTCAGGAAACATCCTGGAAAACTCTGAGCTGACCTGCGTTGTAAAACCCTCACTGTCACGCATGACAAAAAAAGCAGCGATTTTGCGCTCCTCAGCGAAGGCTAAGCCACGTTCAGGACCTAAGACTAATAACACTGTGCCTAATCCGTCGGCATGTAAAGCAGAAGGATCAACCACTGTCACCGAAGCTAAGCGATGACTGATTGGGGCGCCCACCTGCGGATCTATGGTATGCGAGAAACGCACACCATTTTCTTCAAAATAATTGCGGTAATCGCCAGAGGTATTGACGCCATAGCCATCAATCTCTAGCACCCGCTGAATCACCCGTTGACCATCCCCGAGCGGCTGCTCAAGGGCAATCCGCCAAGGCGAACCATCAGGTTTGTGCCCTTTGGCAATCAGCTCGCCAGTTACTTCAATCATGTAACTGTCAATATTCAGCTGAGCAAAACGCTCACTAATGCGATCCACCGTATAGCCTGCGGCAATACTGTTGAACTCAACTTGTACATCAGCATCTTTACACAGCTGATCGCCCACCACGCGTACATGTTGATAGCCAATTTGCTCTTTTGCTTTGGCGATGTCTGCGGCACTCGGCACATGCTTGGCACGGGCTTGCGGTCCAAACCCCCAAAGATTTAATAGAGGAGCCAAAGTTAGATCAAACGCACCATCACTGCTACGTGACAGCTCATAGCCGTATTGTGCAAGATCAAGCACAGGCTGAGGCATCTGCATGCAGCTATTGGCTGGGGATTGATTGAAACGAGCGATATCAGAATCGAGGCGGTAGGTCGACATTTGACGGTCGACCTCATCCAAAATGCTTTGCACTTCAACCCCCACAGCATCCGCTGCAGGAGTTGAGGCATTAAACACATACTTGATGGTGTAAGTGCTGCCCATTGTCGGCCCTGACAGCACTTCAACTCGCCCAGGGTTGCTGTCGCAACCACTGAGCGCCAAAACTAAAGTTGAAACTAAACACGCTCCCTGCAACAGGTTGCGCAACATATTAGCCTCCAAAGTCATCAAGCAAGATGTTCTCAGGTTCTACACCTAAGTCGAGCAACATATTCACCACCGCATTATTCATCATCGGTGGACCACACATGTAGAACTCACAATCTTCAGGTGCTGGGTGATCCTTCAAGTAGTTCTCATAAAGAACGTTATGAATGAATCCTGTAGGACCAGTCCAATTGTCTTCAGGTAATGGGTCAGATAGCGCCAAGTGCCAAGTAAAGTTTGAATTCTCTGCTTGCAGCTTATCGTATTCTTCGACATAGAAGGCTTCACGCATTGAGCGTGCACCATACCAGAAGCTGATTTTACGGGTACTGTGTAAGCGCTTGAGCTGGTCAAAGATGTGCGAACGCATCGGCGCCATACCGGCACCACCACCAATAAAGACCATTTCTGCATCGGTGTCTTTAGCAAAGAACTCACCAAAAGGTCCGTACACAGTGACTTTATCACCGGGTTTTAAGCTAAACACCCAAGACGACATGATACCAGCAGGCAAATCATCACGGCCTGGTGGTGGCGTTGCAATACGAATATTGAACTTAACTACACCCTTCTCTTCAGGGTAGTTCGCCATTGAGTAAGCGCGAATAGTTGGCTCAGTGACAGTCGAACTGTAACGCCAAATATCAAACTTATCCCAATCGGGATGAAACTCAGGCTGAATATCAAAATCCTTGTAGTGCACCACATGCGGCGGGCATTCCAACTGCACATAACCACCGGCGCGGAAGTTCACATCTTCACCATCAGGAATACGCAACGTCAGTTCTTTAATAAAAGTTGCTACGTTAGGATTGGATTCAACAGTGCATTCCCATTTTTTAACCCCAAAAATCTCTTCTGGGATTTCAATGTCCATGTTCTGCTTAACCGCTACCTGACAGGACAAACGCCAGCCTTCTTTGCCTTCACGCTTGGTAAAATGTGATTCTTCAGTCGGCAGCATTTCGCCACCACCACTGCTGACCACACACTTACACTGCGCACAGGTACCACCACCACCACAGGCTGAGGATAAGAAAATGTTGTTGCCCGCGAGGGTTTGCAACAACTTACCACCGGCCGGCACTGTAATAGTGCGTTCACCGTTAATATTAATGGTGACATCACCGTCCGATACCAAACGCGCACGAGCGACAAGAATCATCACTACCAGAGCGAGAACAATCGCGGTGAACATACCTATAGCGAGAAAAATCTCGAAATTCATTGCTCGCTACTCCTTACAGTTGTACGCCAGAGAATGACATAAAGCCCAATGACATTAAGCCAATCGTAATAAAGGTAATACCCAGGCCTTGCAGACCTTTTGGCACATCACTGTACTTTAACTTTTCACGAATAGCGGCTAACAAGGCAATGGCTAATGCCCAAGAGAAACCTGAACCTAAGCCATACACTGTACTTTCAGCGAAGTTGTAATCACGCTCCACCATAAACAAAGTGCCTCCCATGATCGCGCAGTTTACCGTGATCAAGGGCAGGAACACGCCGAGCGCGTTATACAACGCCGGCACATACTTATCGAGGAGCATTTCGAGAATTTGTACAATTGCCGCAATTACGCCGATATAGCTGAGCAAACCCAAGAAGCTTAAGTCCACTTCAGGCATGCCGGCCCAAGCCAATGCGCCGTCTTTGAGTAAATAGGTATAAATCAGGTTGTTGGCGGGCACTGTAATGGTCTGCACCACAACCACCGCAATACCTAGACCTATTGCTGTTTCCACTTTTTTGGAAATCGCAATAAAGGTACACATGCCCAAGAAGAATGCCAAAGCCATGTTTTCAACGAAAACCGCTTTAACAAATAAGCTGATGTAATGTTCCATCAATATGCCTCCTTCTCTTGAGAGTGCGCGGCAATGCTGAAGTCAGGTGCTTCGAGCTGCTCTTTTTTCCACATGCGCAGTCCCCAGATAATCAGACCAATTAAGAAAAACGCTGAAGGGGGTAACAGCAACATGCCGTTAGGCAGGTACCAACCGCCGTCATTGACCACAGGCAAAATGGTGTAACCCAATAATTTGCCTGCACCGAATAACTCGCGAATGATACCCAAGACCACCAGCATGGCGCTGTAGCCTAAACCGTTACCAATACCGTCAAAAAATGACAGCATCGGCGGATTAGCCATGGCAAAAGCTTCCGCACGTCCCATCACGATACAGTTGGTGATAATCAAACCAACAAACACTGACAACTGTTTAGACAGTGAATAGGCATAGGCTTTGAGTACCTGATCCACCACGATCACCAAGGAAGCAATGATCACCATCTGCACAATCATACGAATTGAGCTGGGGATCTGGCTGCGGATCATCGAGATGAACATGCTGGAGAAGGCCGTTACCAAAGTTAGGGCAATCGACATCACCAGTGCGGTCTTTAGGTTTGATGTAACCGCCAAAGCTGAACAGATACCAAGAATCTGTAAGCCAATCGGGTTGTTGTTAAAAATCGGATCAAGCAGAACTTGTTTAATCGTTGGCTGTGACATGCTTAAGCCTCCCCAGCACGTAAATGCTCAATAAAGCTACCAAAGCCATTCTCACCGAGCCAGAACTGCACGAGGTGAGTCACGCCGTTACTGGTTAGCGTTGCACCAGCTAAACCATCAACTTGGTTTGCAGCCGTTGAACTACTCTGGTCGACGTTGCCTTTAATAACGCGAATAGCCACTTCATTGTTACTGTCGAAAAGGTTTTTACCTAACCACAGATCACGCCACTTTGGATTATCCACTTCACCACCTAAACCCGGGGTTTCACCATGCTGGTAAAAACCAAAGCCGGCAACCGTATTGAGGTCGCCTTTAACAGCAATAAAGCCGTGCAAGGTTGACCACAAACCATAACCGCGAACAGGAAGAATCAAGGTGTCCAGCTGACCATCGTACTCAACCATATACACCGTGCTGTAACGCTCACGACGCTTGATAGAAGCAATGTCTTCAGACCCCTTTAATGCTTTCGATAAAGCGGGGTCTTTCGATGATGCCAATGGATCAAAAGTGATGGGGTCTTGTGCATCGGAAAACTTACCGGTTTCCAAGTCAACAAGGCGCGCTTTAATGCGCTCATTAAACATTTGCTTCACTTGTGTGCTGGATAGACTGGCATCAGCCAATCCGGCAATCGCAAGGATGCTGCGCTGCTTATCCAGTAAACGGTTTTCAATTTGTGTTGGACGCAAGGCAACCGCAGCCCCGGCAACAAACACAGAACACACCAAGCACACCAACAAAGCGACGGTAAGTGTGCGTGTGGTTGATTCTCTTTGACTAGACATTACGTGCCAGCCTCCGCTTGATATTGGCCTGAACAACAAAGTGGTCAATCAATGGTGCGCACAAGTTAGCAAACAAAATCGCCAACATCATGCCTTCTGGGAACGCCGGGTTAACCACGCGGATCAACACCACCATCACACCAATCAGTGCACCAAAAATCCACTTACCGGTATTGGTCATGGACGCAGACACGGGGTCTGTGGCCATAAAGATCATGCCAAAGGCAAAACCACCGACCACTAAGTGCCAGTACCATGGCATGGCAAACAACGGATTAGTATCTGATCCGATGAGGTTAAACAGTGTGCTAAGAGCAATCATGCCGATCATCACACCGGCCACAATGCGCCATGCCGCAATCCGCATAATCAGCAGTACTGCGCCACCGATAAAGATCGCCAACGTACTGGTCTCACCTACTGAACCGTGCACTTTACCGATAAAGGCATCCATCCAAGTGATACCTGAACCTAAGATTTGCTCAATGCCACCGGCTGCGCCTAAGCTCAGGCTTGTCGCGCCGGCAAAACCATCAACAGAGGTCCACACTGTATCACCTGAGAGTTGCGCAGGATAAGCAAAAAACAGGAAGGCACGACCTGCCAATGCGGGGTTCAAGAAGTTCTTACCTGTACCACCGAATACTTCTTTAGCAATCACCACACCAAAGCTGATACCCATGGCAACTTGCCATAAAGGAATGCTTGGCGGCAGGATCAAGGCAAAGAGAATCGAGGTAACGAAGAAGCCTTCGTTGATTTCATGGCCACGAATCGAAGCAAACAACACCTCCCAGAATCCACCAACCACAAAGGTCACCAGATAAATAGGGACAAACCAAGTTGCGCCTTGAATCATATTGTCCCAGATACTGCCTGGATCAAAGCCCGCCAGCATGGCTGTTAAAGCCATCCTCCAGCCATCTTGAGCCGCTAATAAGTCTGGGTTAGCTTGAAAAATAACGTTGGCTTGATAACCGATATTCCACATACCAAAGAACATGGCAGGGAAAGCACACAACCACACTGTGATCATGATGCGTTTCAGGTCAATACCATCACGCACGTGTGCAGTGGTTTTAGTCACGCTGCTTGGACGATAAAAAATGGTGTCCGCCGCCTCATACAAGGCATACCACTTCTCGTACTTACCGCCTTTTTCAAAATTGTGTTCAATTTTATCAAGGAATGCACGAAGACCCATTGCTTATCCCTCCTGCTCAATACGCGTTAGATTATCCCGTAAAATCGGGCCGTACTCGTACTTACCAGGGCATGCAAAGGTACACAGCGCAAGGTCTTCCTCATCCAGCTCTAAACAGCCAAGTTTTTGCGCTACGTCAGTATCACCAACCAATAATGCGCGCAATAATTGCGTGGGCAAAATATCCAATGGCATTACTTTCTCATAGCTACCAACCGGCACCATGGCACGTTCACTGCCGTTAGTACTGGTGTCAAAAGCAAATGTTTTATTGGCAAACAACTTAGAGACGAAGATATTCAGTACGGAGAACTTATCTACACCAGCACGCAGATAATGGAACAACTGGCGCTCATCACCTTCAGCCAAACAGCTGAGTTGGGTATGGAAGCGACCAAGGAAGTCACATGCGCCACGGGCGGTACGCCCACCTAACACAGAACCTGAAATCACTCGATTATTATCGGCCTGCAACTCATTGCTCACCAAATCAGTAACATTGGCACCTAAGCGAGTACGCAGCAAACGCGGTTTTTTAGCAACAGGACCTGCTAAAGCAATCACGCGCTCAACCCAAAGCTGACCTGTAACAAATAATTTACCGATAGCGATCACATCCTGATAGCCAATTTGCCAAACGCTACGGCCGGCACTGACTGGGTCAAGGAAATGAATATGAGTGCCAGGCAACCCAGCTGGGTGAGGGCCTGAAAAAGCTTCAGTGCGTACGCCAGTCAAGTTTTCACCTGGCAAAGTCACACCATCCGCCTTGCATAAAAACACCTTGGCCAAACGGCTGAGCACGGTCAAACCACGACTGAAGTCTTCTGCATACTCAGCAATCACCACTGCTGGATCAGCAGCTAAAGGGTGAGTATCAATCGCAGTGACAAAAATTGAACGCGGGATCGCGTCAATTGCCGGTGTCTTGCTATAGGGTCTGGTGCGCAGAGCAGCCCATAAACCTGACTGCTGCAGGTTTTCACGGATTTGCTCAGCATCCAAGCTGGCTAACTGATCAGCAGCGTAACTGGCAAAAGTGACTTGCTCATCACCCTCCAGCTCAATCACCACCGACTGCAGTACGCGGCGATCACCACGATTAACTGCTTTAACCACCCCTGCTCCGGGTGCAGTAAACAGCACCCCAGGTATTTTTTTGTCGGAGAAAAGAACTTGACCGAGCTTAACCCGATCCCCTTCTTGCACCTGCATTGTAGGCTTCATCCCGTTATAGTCGAAGCCTATGACTGCAACACTGCGCACAGGCTTGGCAGCCTCAATACGCTGCGCTGGCATGCCAGTCATGGGCAAGTCAAGCCCACGTTTTATTTTGATCATAGGTTTGCCTAACCACGATAGTGAAATTTATAGTTATATCGAAAAAGCAGATTAAACCCTACAAAAAGCAGGGATAAAGAGCTATTTCGACGTTAGAAAAATAATCCGCCTGATTATAAAGACGCATGGCAGTCACTTGCTAGCCAAAAGCTCAATTTTCGACTAAATACTCGATTTAGTGCTACTCAATACCCATCAAAAGGCGCAGATAAAAAGCAAAAGGGAGCCCTAAGGCTCCCTTTGTTATGCATCCATCCACACATTGTCACCAACTACTTAGGAAACGCAGGTGGATTAACGCCAGCAATGTCTTCCATTACACGCACAACCTGACAGCTGTAACCATACTCGTTGTCATACCAGACATACAGAATCACACGATTATCCTTACAGATGGTTGCTTCCGCATCGACCACACCCGCATGACGTGAGCCAACGAAATCAGTGGAAACCACTTCTTGTGAGCAAACGTAATCAATTTGCTTTTGCAAATCAGAATGCATCGCCATCTGACGCAAATATTCATTGACTTCATCACGGTCAGTGTTTTTCTCAAGATTCAAGTTGAGAATCGCCATCGAGACGTTTGGCGTTGGCACTCGAATCGCGTTACCTGTCAGCTTACCTTTCAATACAGGTAAGGCTTTAGCTGCAGCAGTGGCTGCACCTGTTTCAGTAATCACCATGTTCAGTGGCGCTGAACGACCACGACGACTACCGGTATGGAAGTTATCGATCAAATTTTGGTCGTTAGTGTAGGAGTGCACGGTTTCAACGTGACCATTAACAATGCCGAACTTGTCATTAATCGCTTTCAGCACGGGCACAATGGCGTTAGTGGTGCAAGAGGCGGCAGAAATAATTTTATCTTCTGCTGTGATTTCTGCATGGTTAATACCGTGCACGATGTTTTTCAGAGCGCCTTTACCCGGTGCAGTCAAAACCACACGTTCAATGCCAGGACAGGTCAAGTGCTGACCAAGACCTTCGGCATCGCGCCAGCGACCGGTGTTATCCACCAGCAACGCATCTTTAATGCCGTACTGCGTATAGTCGACAGCTGTTGGATCATTGGAGTAAATCACTTGGATCAAACTGCCATTGACCGTCATCGTGTTGTTTTCTTCGTCAATCACTATGGTGCCATCAAACGGACCATGCACTGAGTCACGACGCAACAAACTGGCACGTTTAGATAAATCGTTTTCTGCACCCTTGCGCACAACAATCGCACGTAAACGTAAACCGTCGCCGGCACCGGTCTTTTCAACCAAAATACGTGCTAATAAACGACCGATACGACCAAAACCGTACAAAACAACATCCGTACCTTGATGCACATTGCTGTCGCGCTTACCGGCTACATCAGCCAGCTCATCACGCACAAACTGCTCAAGACTACGACCCTCGGCTTGGGTGTTAAATTTAACCGCCATTTTACCCAAATCGACAGAGGCACTACCCAGATCCATTTCGCTCATGATCTTTAAAATAGGGTATGTATCACGCACAGACAGCTCAGAGTCACCGCCTATACGGTGGCGGGCAAAGCGGTGCGCTTTAAGAATTGCAATGACAGAGCGGTTGATAAGACCGCGTCCATAAATGGACGTCACCACATTATTATTGCGGTACAGTTGGCCAACAAGCGGAATCATTGCCTCGGCAAGGGCTTCGCGATCGATCCATTCACCAAGACACTGGTCAGTCTTCTGAGTCACGTGGGATACCTATTTAGGGGCTAAAAAAGAGCTACATTATCGACTGCCAAAACGAAAGCGGCAAGCGCTAAGCACGTATTGTGTTAAAAACCTTATATAGCGAGCGATTCAATAGCCCGTTACAATCGCCTCTTTTATTGTTCATACAAGAGTCAGCTGTGTCTGTATTGCGCCTTCCGAAACTGCCATTAAAGTCAGCCAAACAGCTCTGGGGTAATTTGCCCGGAGCTGCTCAAGGTTTAGCCATTGCTGCTGCCGCACGCAGCACACAGCGCTTCACCTTGCTGTTAACGGATAACAGTCAAAGTGCCGAACGCCTCAAAGAAGAACTGGCTTTTTTTGCCCCAGAGCTGCCGGTTCTGCACTTTCCGGATTGGGAAACTCTGCCCTATGATGTTTTTTCTCCGCATCAGGACATTATTTCCCAACGTGTTGCCACGCTCTATAAGTTGCCACAACTGCAGCAAGGCATTTTAGTCGTTCCAATCAATACCGCCCTGCACCGCCTAGCACCTAAGTCATTTATGATTGATGCCAGTTTAATGCTCGATGTCGGACAAAAGCTGGATGTGGAAAGCATGCGCAGCAGTTTACAAGCGTCCGGCTATCAATGCGTCGACACGGTGTATGAGCATGGCGAGTTTGCCGTACGTGGTGCGCTGATTGACCTATTCCCCATGGGCAGTGAGGCACCTTATCGCATTGACTTGTTTGATGATGAAATCGAAACGCTGCGCACCTTTGATCCAGAAACCCAGCGTTCCAATGACAAAGTCGAGAGCATTCGCCTGCTGCCGGCGCGGGAATTCCCTTTAGACAAAAAAGCCCGTGGTGATTTCCGCTCACGCTTTCGCGAGCGTTTTGATGTTGATTTCCGCCGCTGCCCGCTCTATCAAGACTTAGCCAGCGGCATTATCCCCGCTGGAATCGAAGCATACTTACCGCTGTTTTTTGAAGAAACCAGCAACCTGTTTGCTTATCTACCAGACGATGCACAGGTTTTCTCCTTAGTGGGCGTTGATGCTGCTGCCGAAGCCTTCTGGTTGGATATTCGCAGCCGTTATGCCGAGCGCCGTGGTGATATCGAGCGTCCCTTATTGCCGCCGGCTGATTTATTTATTGCCATCGACGAGTATTACAGCGCTCTCAAAGACCACCCGCGCATTATTATTGACAGCCAAGATGTCAGCCCTGCGGTGGGTAAAGAACGTCTACCGGTGCAAACATTCCCCGATTTATCACTGGATGCGCGCGCCGCCGAACCTTTAAATAGAGTTAAAGACTTTTTAGCTACATTTAACGGTCGCATTTTATTCACGGTAGAAACCGCAGGCCGTCGCGAAGTGCTGCTGGAATTGCTGCAGCGCATTGATGTTGTTCCGGTTGAAGTGAGCAACTGGGAAGATTTTTTAACTGCAGATTACAAAGTTACTATTTGCGTGGCACCGATTGAAGCCGGTGTACTGCTCGATGACATCGCCCTAATCCCAGAAAGCGCATTACTCGGCCAACGCGTCATGCAGCGTCGTCGTCGCGAGAAAAACCGCGACGGCAACCATGAGCATGTGATTCGCAACCTCACCGAGCTGCGTGAAGGCGCGCCCGTTGTGCACATTGATCACGGTGTCGGGCGCTATCAAGGCCTAGTGACACTAGAGATTGAAGAGCAAGCCACCGAATTTTTAATGCTTGAATATGCCGACCAAGCCAAACTCTATGTGCCTGTGGCCAACCTGCATTTAATTGCTCGCTACACCGGTAGCGATGACAACAGCGCACCACTGCATCGCTTAGGCACCGAGCAATGGCAAAAAGCCAAGCGTAAAGCGGCCGAACAAGTGCGTGATGTGGCGGCTGAACTGCTGAACATCTATGCCATTCGCGCCGCCCGTGAAGGCTTTGCTTTTAGCAATCCTGGGGTTGATTACGCGACTTTCAGCGCAGCCTTCCCCTTTGAGGAAACACCCGACCAGCAAGCAGCTATCGACAAAGTACGTCATGACATGTTGTCAGGCAAGCCGATGGATCGTTTGGTCTGTGGCGATGTGGGTTTTGGTAAAACTGAAGTGGCGATGCGCGCAGCCTTTATTGCCGTGCACAGTGGCAAGCAAGTGGCCGTTTTAGTGCCCACCACATTACTGGCGCAGCAACACTACAACAGTTTCCGCGACCGCTTTGCCGATTGGCCCGTTAAAGTGGAAGTCATGAGCCGCTTTAAAACCGCCAAAGAAATCAATCAAGCCATCCGTGATTTAGCCGAAGGCAAAGTTGATATTTTGATTGGTACGCACAAGTTACTGCAAAGTGATGTCAAATTTAACAACCTTGGTTTGGTCATCATTGACGAAGAACACCGCTTTGGTGTGCGCCAGAAAGAACAACTAAAAGCGCTGCGCAGCGAAGTGGATATTCTCACCCTGACGGCCACGCCGATTCCACGAACCCTGAACATGGCCTTTGCTGGCATGCGCGACATGTCAATCATTGCCACGCCACCAGCGCGGCGTCTGTCAGTGCGCACCTTTGTCATGCAGCGCCAAGATGCCGTGGTAAAAGAAGCGTTATTGCGTGAGCTACTGCGTGGCGGTCAAGTGTATTTCTTGCACAACGATGTCAAAACCATCGAAAAATGCGCGGCTGATTTAGCCGCCTTAGTGCCGGAAGCACGCATTGGCATTGGTCACGGCCAGATGCATGAGCGCGAACTTGAGCAAGTGATGGCGGACTTTTACCACAAGCGTTACAACGTGCTGGTGGCTTCAACCATTATTGAAACGGGAATTGACGTACCCAACGCCAACACCATCATCATTGATCGTGCCGATAAATTTGGTTTAGCCCAACTGCATCAACTGCGTGGTCGCGTTGGTCGTAGTCACCACCAGGCTTATGCGTACCTGCTGACACCACCACAAAAAAGCATGACCAGCGATGCGCAAAAACGCTTAGAAGCGATCAGCAACGCGCAAGATTTAGGCGCAGGCTTTATGCTCGCCACCCATGATTTGGAAATCCGTGGTGCCGGCGAGTTACTTGGTGATGGCCAAAGCGGTGAGATCCAAGCCATTGGTTTTACTCTGTATATGGAAATGCTTGAGCGTGCCGTCGAGTCGATCCGCAAAGGCGAACAACCTAATCTTGAGCAGCCGCTTAACAATGGGGCAGAGATCAATCTGCGTCTACCGGCGCTGATCCCGGATGAATACCTGCCTGATGTGCATGCACGCTTGATTCTGTACAAGCGTATTTCATCGGCCAAAGACAATAACGCCCTGAAAGAACTGCAAGTGGAAATGATTGACCGCTTTGGTTTATTACCCAATCCCGCCAAATACCTGATCCGCGTCACCGAACTAAAACTCAAAGCGCAAGCCTTGGGTATTCTCAAAATTGATGCAGGCCCTTACGGCGGGCGTTTAGAGTTTGCCAATGACACCTGTGTCGATCCGATTCGCTTAATTAAACTGATTCAAAGCCAACCTAAACACTACCGCTTTGAAGGCGCTACAGTGTTTAAATTTACCGTGCCGATGGATAATCCTGAGCAACGCTTTGCTACAATTGAGGCCCTGTTAACCCAACTGGCCGCAGAATAATAATTTAAGGAGCTGCACATGCGTTACTTAGTCCGCCTCGCCCTCTTGCTCACCCTGTGCAGCACACAAGCCTTGGCCAATGGCTCACAACTGGTCGAGCTGATTGTCTTTCGTCAGAGCAGCGAAAGCCTGATCGCCAGCCGCGTAGCACCGGACAACTGGGCCAACGGCGCAACCCTTGTGACCACTGAGATGCTACGCAGCACTCACCTTGATCATTTAGTTAGCAAGCTCACCCCAGCCAACGGCTATCAAGTGTTGCTGCACAAAGCTTGGTTACAAACCAGCAACGGCCCATCAGTACAGGTTGCCGTCACTGAAGGAAATGAGTCGTTTGCCCATTATCCGGTAGAAGGCACTGTCGCGATGGAATTGGAGCGTACCAGTCAAGTGCAGATGGATTTCTGGATTAATCAATTCAACCCAGACGCAACCCTGCTCAGCAGCGAGCGTTTTAAGCAAAGCGCGTTAGTGGCCAATGACCAAGTGACCTTTGTGGATCACGGTACTTTGGGTGCTTTGATTCGTATTCAAGCACAAAACAATAACGCTGCCGATAGCGCCCCAAACAGCGCCAGCGAATACATGGAGTAATTGCTGAGACACATCAGAGACCTAGCGCATGCCAACATTCAGCCTGCGTTAGACTCAGTGACTTAAGTGACCAGCTATCACATTGGGTTCAATTTCCAACTCAACAGCAAAACGCTGTTTGATATCGGCTTGAATTTGCCCTGCCAGCTCCAGAATCTGCTGACCACTGGCCTCGCCATAATTGACCAACACCAATGCCTGCTTGGCATGCACGCCGGCATCGCCTTGACGAACGCCTTTCCAGCCAGCCTGCTCAATCAGCCAGCCAGCGGCGAGTTTGACCTGACCATCGGCTTGGGCAAAGCTGACAATATCAGGATAGTTTTCTTGCAGTTGTTGCGTGTGCTCAGCACTGATCACTGGGTTTTTGAAAAAACTGCCCGCATTGGCTAATTGCTTTGGATCAGGTAGTTTTTCTGCACGAATCGCGCAGACCGCACGACTGACATCTTGCGCAGTTGGTTGCTGCACCTGTTGCTCGGCCAAGTAACTGCGTAAATGTCCGTAGTCCAATTGCAAAGCTGCATGCTTTGGCAATTTGAAGATCACACTTAAAATCACTCGACGGCCTGACTCTCGCTTAAACAGGCTGTCGCGATAAGCAAATTGGCACTGTGCATTACTCAGACGCTGGGTCTGGCCAGTGTGGCGATCGAGGACCAACACGCTGTCGAGATGATCTTTCAGCTCAGCGCCATAGGCACCAATATTTTGCACCGGCGCAGCGCCAACATTGCCAGGAATCAAACTTAGATTTTCTAAACCGCTCAAGCCTTGCGCCAAACTCCACTGCACAAAGTCATGCCAGTTTTCACCGGCCTGTACTTCAATCTGGGCAAAATCAGCATCTTCACTGAGCACTTGAATACCGCGCAACTGCAGATGAATGACCAAAGCATTCAGATCAGCAGTGAGCAGCACATTACTGCCGCCACCCAGCAACAACACGGCGATCTCGCGTTGTTCAGCCCACGCCAAAGCGGCTTGTAACTGCTCCAGCGACTGCACCGCAACAAAAAATCGCGCCGCCACATCAATCGCTAACGTATTGTACGAGCGCAGTGAAACCTGCTCTTGAATGCTCAAACTCACAAGCGCGCCTTTATTTCATCGAGCAAAACCTGGCTGGCTTGCTCCAGCATATCGAGCACCAACTCAAAGCCGTCTTCACCACCATAATAAGGGTCTGGCACTTCGTCAGGACTGATGCCGAAGCGCGGCAAGTACAGCGCCAGCTCAGCTTTAGCATCGACTGGCTGGATGGCCTGCAGGTTGCTCAAGTTGCTTTTATCCATCGCCAGTATCAAATCAAACTGGGTAAAATCCTCGGCGCTGACCTGACGTGCGCGTAGCGTCGACACATCATAGCCGCGCTTGGCTGCGGCAGCTTGCGTGCGTGGATCAGGGGTTTTGCCAATATGCCAATCTGAGGTGCCTGCCGAATCAATGCTGATTATATCGCTCAAGCCTGCCTGCTCAACATAACGACGAAACACCCCTTCAGCAGTCGGCGAACGGCAGATATTACCCAAACAGACAAATAAAACCTTCATTGTCACTCCTCAAAAAAACGTCGAACACGCTGTAAATCTTCCAACGTATCAACGCCTGCAGGCGGTGCTTCGACAGCATCCGCCACATGAATACGTGCGCCATTCCATAAGGCACGTAACTGCTCAAGGGATTCAGTTTGTTCTAAAGCGCAGGAGCCCCAAGAAACAAAATCCGCTAAAAAGCCTGCACGATAGGCATAAATACCAATGTGTCGACGGAACTCAACGCCTTCTGGCAACACCTCTTGGCTTTTCACAAAGGCATCGCGCGGCCAAGGCAAAGGTGCACGACTGAAGGTCAAAGCATAACCCTGCTTATCGCAACTGACCTTCACCACATTCGGATTGAGCACGCTGGCAATATCTGTAATAGGCTCGGCCAAGGTCGCCATCGCCGCTTGTGTGTAGTGCGCCAAGTTGGCCGCCACTTGATCAATCACACTCGGTGGAATCAGCGGCTCATCGCCTTGCACGTTAACCACGATGGCATCACTGGGCAGCCCTAACTGCTCAACCACTTCAGCTAAACGATCCGTGCCAGACTCGTGATCATCACGGGTCATCACCACCTGCGCGCCAAAGCTTTGGCAGGCAGCAAAAATCCGTTGATCATCGGTGGCAATCACCACCTGCTGCGCGGCGCTTTTCTGCGCTTGCAGCCAAACACGCTGGATCATCGGCATCCCAGCAATGTCTTGCAGTGGTTTACCGGGAAAACGCGTGGAAGCAAAACGCGCAGGAATCACCACACAAAAAGCTTGAGTCATGATTTAGTCCAAACGCTCATCATTGCTTAAGGTACGCGCTTCAGTTTCCAGCATCACCGGAATATCGTCACGAATAGGAAAGGCCAAGCCATCGGCTTTGCACCACAATTCAGTTTTTTGCGCATTGAGTTGCACAGCACTTTTGCATAAAGGGCAGGCCAAAATATCTAAGAGTTTCGGGTCCATCAGCACATCCTCAAAACGAATCAGTTAATAAACGCTTTAGCTGCTCAGCAAACCAGTCACTAAAGGCTGGTGAAGGCTGCGCTGCCACTTGTAAGTACCAGCAATGATCTGCAGCAAACTCACGGCATTTCACCGCGTCTTTCTCAGTCATAACCACTGGCAAATCATCAGGAAACTGTAAATCTTGCGCGGTAAATTGAGCATGATCAGCAAACGCATGAGCAATGGGTTGCCAGTTTAACCCTTCGAGCGTCTTGAAGAAACGTTGCGGGTTGCCAATACCGGCTAGCGCATGCATTTTTTGTTGCGCGGGGAAGTAACTGAGCGGCTCGCGCCGACCGCTGCGCACATGCACCCACTCGGTCGGCTGCAAGCGCATCGCAAAACCATTGTGGCTGTCTTGCTCAGCACCATTGAGTAGCACTGCATCGACACTCTGTAGACGCTCAGCCGGTTCACGTAACGGCCCTGCCGGCAAACAGCGCTGATTACCCAGTCCACGCGCCGCATCAATCAATACCAGTTCAAGATCACGCGCCAAGCCGTAATGCTGCAAACCATCATCGGACAAAATAATATCCAGCGAATGCTCGGCGAGCAGTTGCTGCACCGCCTGCGCACGCTCAGGTGCAATGACTAACGGTACACCACTGCGCTGGACAATGAGCAGCGGCTCATCACCGGCTTGCTTGGCAGTATCTGTGGCGCTTACCGTCCAAGGAAAATGTGCAGGGCGCGCAGCATAGCCACGACTGACCACGCCAACCCGCACACCTTGGGCGCGGCATTGCTCGATCAGCCATAAAATCAAAGGGGTTTTACCGGTGCCGCCAACGGTGATATTACCCACCACAATCACCGGCACTGGAGCACGGTAAGTTGCACTGTCACCACTGAGAAAGCGTGCACGCTTGCGCTGCACCACAGAGCGATACAGCATTTCCAGGGGCCACAGCAAAGACAACGCAGGATGGCCGTGATACCAAGCGTGCTGGATGCGTTCGCTCAGCTTCACGGCTTGGCTTGCGCCTCAACCGTGGTGATACGTAAATGAGCAAAACCTAATTTAGCGGCGGCGTCCATTGCGGTAACAACCGCTTGATGCGGCGCTTGACCGTCAGCACTGAGCATCACCGGTAAACTTTGATCGCCAGCAGAGGCAACACGTAACGCCTCCATCAGTGTGGCAAGGTCATTCTTCAGCAGACTTTTACCGTTTAACACAAACGAGCCATCCACCGCGATTAAAATTTCTAATGGCGTTTTGACTGTTTCTGCTGGAGTACCACTAACAGCTTCTGGCAAATCCACTTTCAGTTGAGTTTCACGGGTAAAGGTTGTTGTCACCACAAAAAACAGCAACAGAATAAACACCACATCAATCAATGGCGCTAAATTGATATCAACCGGTTCGCGCGGTTTACGGGGAAATTTCACACTGCATCCCCATTCAATTTGACCTCACGATCACCCTGCACCACTTCAACAAGCTTAATCGCTTCTTGCTCCATATTGACCACCAGTTGATCAACCCGGCGCTGCAAAAAACGATGAAAGAATAAAGTTGGAATGGCAACAAATAAACCTGCGGCCGTGGTCACCAAGGCTTTCGCAATACCACCAGCCAATTGCGGAGCATTGGCCATACCAGAACCCATAAAGGCACTGAAAATCTCAATCATGCCCAGCACTGTACCGAGCAAACCTAACAAAGGTGTAATCGCAGCAATAGTACCCAGCGGGGTTAAATAGCGCTCAAGTTCGCTAACCACTTTAACGCCTGCTTCTTGAATGCTTTCTTTCATAATCTCACGACCATAGCGCGAGTTGCTCAAGCCGGCGGCTAAGATTTGTCCCAACGGAGAACCCAAGCGCAGTTCTTGAAACTTATTTTGATCCATCTGCTTGTCTTGTACCCAACGCCAGACCTGACCTAATAAATGCGGCGGACTGATCCGCGATGAACGCAACGTCCATAAACGCTCAGCAACAATGGCAACTGCAATAATTGAACACACAACAATAGGCAGCATAATCCAGCCACCCGATTTGATCAGTTCCCACACAATAGTTACTCCAGCAAAAAATGTGTCTCACTTTAGCATAGGCTTAGCCCTACACCGAAGGTTAGGCTTCTCATTTTGCTCGCCAAAAACGCGATTGTAACGCCATTGTCCAAAGCGTCTGATAGCTTCCTAAACGAATCTGCAGCGCTTTATCTTGCGCGGTGTCATACACTCCTATATTTTCACGCTTTAAATCAGCCAATACCATGGGATGCGGATGCCCATAACTGTTGTGCTTTCCTCGTGAGATCAGTACCCTGCGCGGTGTAATGGCGCGAAGAAAACGGCGTGAGCTGGAGGAGCGACTGCCATGATGCCCAGCCACCAGCCAATCCGTTTTTAACCAAGGCCAAGCGGCCAATAAAGCCGCCTCACCGGCCGCATCCAGATCGCCAGTTAACAATAAGCGCTCACCTTGCGCACTCAGCAACAGCACGCAGGATTTCTGATTACTGTCTTGTCCATGATCCCATTGCCAACGCCAAAACCACACGCCATCCCATTGCCATTGTGTTTCAGTGCAGGCCTGCGCGGCGAACGATGTAGGGTGCTCTGAGGGCTGGCCACTCACCACGCGCTTTACTTGTAAGGCATCAATCACAGCCTGCGCACCACCGGCATGATCGGCATCGGCATGAGAAATCAGCAGCAAATCCAAGTCTTTTTGCGCAAAACCCTGCAAGAAAGGCACAACAACACGTTCGCCCGCATCAAAACCTGCCATAAAAGGCCCAGCATCGTACAACATACTGTGCTGCTCCGTTTTAATCCAAACCGCCTGCCCCTGCCCCACATCCAATAACCAAACCTCGGCCTGGCCCTGCTCAATCACCATCTCAGCAGGTCTCAGCAGCGGCATACACAAGCCAAGCAACGCTAACACTGGTATTAAGGGTCGCGGCAACAAGGCACAGACCACCCCTAGCAATGCAAAAAACAACGCCCAAATACTGACCCCACCATTGATCCACACCGCTTCACTCTGGGCGAGCCACTCAAGAACATCAAACATCTGCTGTAACAGCCAGCCAGCAAGACCTAACAGCGGCGCAGCGACTGATGGCCACGCTAGCATAGCCGCGCCAAATAAAGTGACCGGCAGCGCCAACACACTTAACCAAGGTATCGCCAGCAAATTAGCCAGCGGCCCCAGCAGGCTGAAAGGCAAACCCAGGCCTAACAAAAACGGTGCTAAACCAACTGCGGCTACCCATTGTGCCCTGCCGAGCACTTGCCACCAGCGCCAAGCACCTAAACGTCCAGAAAACGCTAAGACTAGCGCCGCAACCGCCGCAAAGGATAACCAAAAACCCGCTTGTAACACCACCAACGGCTCATAAAGCAGCACTGCAGACAACGCCACCAGATAAGCAGTCCATGCACTTAAATGCTGAAACTGCCAACGCCACAACAACGCAATGCTCACCATCACACAAGCGCGCTGCACTGGAACAGCGAAACCTGCCAAAGTCCCGTAGAGCAACGCAGCCAAGATTGACAGCAGACAAGCAACTGGTAACCAAGGCACCCGCACAGGCCACCAGCCAAAACGGAGCAAAAACACGACACAGGCATAGGCCATACCCGCCATTAAACTAATGTGCTGACCGGAGATCACCAATAAGTGTACGGTGCCTGTGGTTTGTAAGACTTGCCATTGCTGATCAGATAAGCCAGAGCCATCGCCAAGCAATAAAGCAATCATTACGCCCTGCATTGGTTTGGGAGCAACATCTTGCAGACGTTTTCTGAGCCCTTCACGCCAATGGTCAAGGCCTTTTCCGCTGCTCAGACGCTGACCAGCCTTGACTGAGCCCGTCGCGCCAATGCGCTTAGCAAATAACCATGCTTGATAATCAAAACCGTTCGGATTGAGCAAGCCATCAGGACGCTTCAGTCGTACCGCTAAACGCCAACGCTCTCCGGCGCGCACCGACTCAGGCGGATCGCGCCAAGATAGGCGAATACGTTGGGGCAACTGGGCACGCCTTGCAGTGACATCCGCCATTTCAAAGCGCACCGTGGATGGCTGCCCTTGCACAACAGGCCATTCAGGCAAACCCACTACTCTGCCTTCTAGCCATAATGTACGCCCATCCAGCGCTAGAGCGAGCTGATCATCCAACGCCCACTGCGCATTAATACACGCCCAACAGAACGCCAAGATAAAAACAGTCACTGCAAAACTGCGCCGCACAATAAAGATCAGCGCAATACACAGGGCCATTGTTAACCATAATGGACTGGGCAACTTAGGCAAAAGCCGCAAGCTAAGTATTCCAGCAATCAATGCAAGCATGAGAAATCGCATGCCGCTACCTCCTTGTAGCATTTGCAAACAAATATTCTAGCTAATAGCGCGTTTTCTAAGGTTTTTGTCGCAACCTGTAACAGCACCATGCCGCAATAAGATGCATAATAGTCAAGCTTTTGCATGTCAGAGAAAATTCATGCCTCGTCAACTATTTAAACGCTACATGCCTGATCCGGAAAAACTGAAACATAATCCATCATTACGTTTTCTCGGCAGCCTGATCCACGATCCCAATCTATGGCACCTCAACCGTCATTCGATTGCGCGAGCGGTCGCTGTTGGTTTGTTTTGGGCAATGATTCCGATGCCGATGCAAATGTTTGCCGCGGCTTTCTTAGCGATTCCGCTACGCGCCAACCTGCCTATTTCTGTGGGCTTAGTCTGGTTAACCAACCCCATCACCATGCCTCCAGTATTTTATGCCAACTACAAACTTGGCACCTGGTTACTGGGTACACCGGCCATTCAGATGCCAGATAAAATGACGATTGGTTGGATTTTAGATGTCACTACCACCCACTGGCAGCCGCTCTATGCAGGTTCTATTTGTATGGGCTTATTGCTTGCGGCAATAGGCTATAGCAGCACCGTCTTATACTGGCGCTGGTGGGTCAATCGTAATTGGAAGAAACGTATAAAACTGCGCCAATCACGGATAAATGATTGATTCTAAAATAAGTTTTGACAGAAGCGAAAAAGTGAGTATACTTGTCGGCGCGGAATGGAGCAGTCTGGTAGCTCGTCGGGCTCATAACCCGAAGGTCGTAGGTTCAAATCCTGCTTCCGCAACCACATTCAAAAGCCTTAACTTTCAAAGAGTTAGGGCTTTTTTTATGCCTGTAATTCCTGCCTTAAAAACAGCCTAAAAAGCCTCCGTGCCCAAACCGTGCCCTGGGCGTGCCCAGTTTTAAACTCCAAGTTTTTTGATGCGCTAGATTTTGACCGTAAGTCGTCTTAGGGCACGGCTGTTTTTCCACGTGCTGTCATGATGAAGCCGTCTGCATCTGCAACTAACTGCATATCCATCGATTGCGGCGCAGAAGCAAAACACTAATACATCTGCAGTTATAAGCAGAGCGCAATGATCGGATGTCTACGTTATAAATTTGTTATTTATTATTTAAAACTTCATGCTAGGATTAGTGATTCTGTACTTTTGTTTTGGACTAGCGGGCTTGTCTGGGATGGCGCGCTCAATTAATCCCTCTGCAAGCAAAGGGTTTAAATAATTATTTTGAAAGGTTTCTCTACGCTTGATGCCAGTAACTTCTCGAATCTGGCTGCGTGTTAGCTCTGAGCAATTACAAGCTTGAAGCACTTCCAGCACCTAAATCTCAGCTTCTCCAGTGACTTGTCCGGTAGCTTGTCCGGTTTCATCTGCCAGTTGGCGGACATAGTCTCTAGGAAACTCAAAAATAACCTACAAACCGCCGGGCTCAAGCTGCCATTTTGGCGCGGGATCGTTTCCCTGCTTGCACGTATCATTAATGCGTTCAATGCCACGTCCCCACGACTCAATTGAACCTGCACGGAAAAACGTGTTGGCTATATCTGGGTTAAATAGGTATGAGGCATGCTTAGACATCAGCTTATCGAGCACCCAACTTTTTGGCAGATGACTGAGGTTCCAAATCATGAGTTTGTCGGGATATACACTGATTTGAATAGCGGTGGCGACTAAAAACATATCAACGTTACATTTGATATTTGAAATACCAGTAGCAACAAGCAATCCATACTGCTTTTTTATATGAGTCTATTGGCTAGCCATGACGCTGCTCATATACGTGCGACTTCAGCAGCTTATCATCTAATTGCCCATAGATTAACGCCTCGACAACATAAGCGTCTGACTGCCTAATTGGACATCATTAATCGAGCGAATAGCACCCGTAATCAGGTGACAGCCAAGAACATTGCCCAAGAAAATGTACAAATTCAGCAATAAATCTGTGAGGATTATTTTCGACTTTTGCCAATTTGCAAGGAACTTAGGAGTATGCACATCAGTGTCATATACAAGGTTTGCAGACTTACAAGCCAAAGGTCGCAGGCTCAAATCCTGCTTATTTTAATGCGCTTCAAAAGCAGGCATCAAACTGAATAAAGTCCACGTTAATACTCTGCTTAGCCGCGCAAACACCATTTATTGTGTGACTAGAACAAGGTGCTTAGGCAGATGCCGTCACTCCAGTAAGCTGCTGAAGGTGATGAGCAAGCCATTGAAAGCTAATATGCTCTTGCTCTAACCGCAGACCTGCACAAATGCGATTGTCACGCAGGTCATCGTAGAGTGAGCGCTCCTCAGCTGTGAGCCTAAGTAAGTCTACGTGCTGGGGCTTGTCTTCACGTCCCCACAGGGTTGCATGCGCATCAAGTGTTGCCCTGTCCATCAACAGCGACATGACGTGATCAAAGTGGCTGCGTAGCTGATCCAAAATAGCAAAACCGTGGGTATCAATATCGCCCCAGTAATGAATTGAACAATCTCTTAGCCACTGGCTGCGGGCCAATGCCTCCCAGCCATAACCGGCCCCAAAGATTACAATGGCATTTGTTACTTGCGGAAAAGCCAGAAAATTAATCTCGTTTTCAGTAATGAATACACGCTGCACTGCAAGGTTCAGGCGACTAAAACTATCGGCATCCAACGTCACGTCGGGGCAGGTCGAGCCGCAGACAATTTGAAGAGTAGGATCAAGTACACGGAAACGGATACGTGTCGGTTTTTCCAAAAAACCATAACGCGCAGCGAACTGGCTGATGCCCGTTTTTTCAATATCCAGCGCATGAGCAGGCAACACCAAATCAAGCAATTCGATCAATACCGCGCGATGAGTTTCGATGAATTTACTGTGGACGCCCGGTAGGTCTACCTGCCGTAAATAAATACCTGGACGTGGATGATCAAGCAGCCAGCTTACTACTGATAATAGCTGTGACCATACGTCGATTAACTCCAATGCCCGCAATGGGCGCTTTTCCAACCAAGGCAATAAGGCTGGATGTGTTTGCCGCGTATTGCAAACTTGAAGCCAAAAGCGCTGCCAATCTTTGCGTTTACCTAACCAATTCAAGGCGTCATCCAACGTTTCGATCCACACATTCGCTGGCATTTTTTGTACGCCCTGCACACGGTGGCGACATTCCTGCCATTCGACCTGTACACCATCAATTGCAGCCAACTCAGTCGCCCACTTACGAACTTCATTAAAACGATTGGTGATGTCCGTAGAATTTGGGGACTTGAGGGACAGGCGCAAAGGAAACCGCAGATGACCTGTCACTGCGTCGCGCAGCAGTTCACCTCGCTCCCAAAGTCGTGCCAGTTGCGCTTTCAATTCGTTCGGGCCAGTCCAAGTCAAGGCGCAGAATCCTGTGCAAGTTGGAGCGGTGTCAAGGTCTTCTGCGCTCGATATTCCTCGATGGACAGATTGCGCAGTTTCGAGGCCCGTCCGCCTTCGTTATGAACAAAGCCGACACTGGAGACATAAGGCTCGATGATGTGAATTTTTTGCAACGGTGTGACGATCAGCAGTTGCAGGTTGAGTTGCTTAAACAGCTGCAAGCCATACTGGGCCGACTCATCCGAACCCCGTCCGAAAGCCTCATCAATCACTACAAAACGGAAAGAACGTGAACGCACCGCGCCCCATTCCAGACCGAATTGATAGGCCAAACTGGCGGCCAGAATGGTGTAGGCCAGCTTCTCTTTTTGTCCACCCGACTTACCACCGGAGTCGGAGTAATGCTCGTGTTCGCTGTTGTCCTCACGCCAGCGCTCGCTGGCAGCAAACAGGAACCAGTTGCGCACATCGGTGACCTTGCTCGTCCAGCGGCGATCCTGCTCGGATAAGCCTTCGCGGCCGCGGAAACGGTCAATAATGGCTTTGACCTGTAAAAACTTAACCTCAGAGTACTGGGCATCGTCCGTGCTCTCTGTGGTGATGCCGGTCAGCGTACCCTCGGTACAGGCGCGTAATTCTTGCTGGAAGTCACGGATTTCCGCATCAGGACTGGCTTGCGATTCCAATACAATATAACGCCCTGGGTTGTAGTCGATTTCGCCCAGCGATTTATTAATGTAGGTAATACGCTCTTTGATGGTTTCACGCTCACGAGCCAACTGAGCATTAAAGTTGGCAATTTCATTGATGGTGTTGACGTTGAGCAGCTCTTTGAAGCGCGCCAAAAAACGCGGCAGATCATCGCGATTCAACTGTGCCAGCAGATTTTCATATTCAAAAGCCGCTTCAAGGCTGGCATCGATCTCGGCGGTTTCCAGTTTGAATAGTTCTTTAAAGGCCGCCATGGCGTTGATGATCTTTTCAAGCAGACGCTTAAGCTTCTGGTCTTCGGCATCAATTCGGGCTTGTAACCAAATGCGCAGATCCTGCTCGCGATTATCGCAAGACTCAACCGTGAGCTGGTGTTCGCCTAACGCTTCGACACGCATGGCCTCAAGTTTTTCCAGCACCGTATCGTCGCTAACAGCTGCATGCAGCAGCTCGGCTGTTTGCTGTCGAAGCGCTTGCGCGTCAGAGCGCCGCTGCTCGACTTTGGCGCGTTTATCACGTGCAGTCTGAAGATCTGCTCCAGTTTCCTTCTGTGTTTTCTGTAATGCCCGCAGCGTGTCGTTCAACTGTTTGAGCACATCGGATGCGGCTTCCAGCCGACTGCGCTCATCCTCCAGCTGTGCAATCTCCGTGGTAACGCTGGCCCAGTCCAGCTCATCAAACGCGATAAACTCTTCAAGACGGGCCAGCGCCTCAAGACGACTGGTAAGCCCCTCACGTTCTTTCTGGATGGCACTGATCTGACTGCCGATCTCGCCGAGCCGCATTTCAAGCTGGTTGCGTTTGCTTTCCAATGCGGCAATCTTGGCGCTGTTATTCCAGCCCAGCACATAGCGGCTGCGATCATCGATACGGTGGCGGTCGTCCTTCTCGTGTCGACCACTGGGGTCTTTGATCTGACCGGCACGGGTAATGGCACGCGGTTCGCGGCGAAATTGCTCGGGTGTGGCACAACAAGCGACATCAAAGCGATGGGCCAGTTCGCGTTCTAGCCAATCGTAGTGCGGTGAATCGGGCTTGATGGCCAGTTTGTGCACTAAAGAATCACGCTGCAGCTCCGGCAATTCGACGGTCTTGCGTGAGCGCACATGGAAATACACCAAACGGCCACGTAGATGCGCGCTATCTACCCATTCCGCGACCGCCTTGTAATGCGCATCTGGTACCAGTAAGGCTAAGCCGAAGCTGTGCAGCAACCGTTCTGCTGCACCTTCCCAGTCACGCTCATCGTCACGCACTTGAATCAACTCGCCAGCGAATGGCATCTCATCCACATTCAACCCTAGGGCAGCGCAGAGGGCGGTACGAATTTGGATTTGTTGCTCGTTGATATTGCTGCGTCGGCGTTTAAGGCTGTCAATTTCTAAGCTTTGCTGCGCATGCTCCTGCTTGCCCTGGCGTAAGGTTACGCTGTGTTCAGTGAGGGTATTCTGCAAGTCAGCATCGCGGTTACGCTCCTCCTCGCGCCCGCTTTGAAACCTGCCACGCTGCATGGCGAAGGTGCTGGCATCGGCTGGTTCTGGCTCACCCAGTAGGCGGGCCAGCTCGCTATAACGACGAGCTTTGGCTTTACGCGTATCGCGTAGCTGTTCTTTCCTACGAATGTCGGCCGCAAGACGTTCCAGTCGATCGCCACCGTTGTCGTTGATGGCCTGCTTCAGTTCATCCAGTTGCTGTGCTTGCGCTTCGTACAACGCATCGAGCTTCTGTGCCTGAGTATCCGAACGCTGCCACTCTTGTGCCAGTGAATCTAAGCGTTTATCGATCAGACTCAGCTTCAAACCTGCGAAATGGGGCCTCAGTTGATCTCGACAGCCGCGCAACTGATCGACCTCGGTGGCCAACCTACTATGGCGGTTGCAATCTGCAATCAAGGGTGTCAGCAACTCCACCTGTTGCTGGGTTTTTAGCACGGCCTGATGAGCGCGGTTGAGATCATCAAAATGGGCGATCAAGGCTTGCAAGCGTGGTCCGACCTCGAAGGGTTCAAGCATATGACTGCGCACGAAGTCGGTCAGGTTGCCGACGGACTTCATCGACACTGTCTGGTGAAACAGCTCTAATGCTTGATCATTTTCAATGCCAAAACGTCGACGAAACCACGCCGCGTAGGGCGGAAAACTGTCGTGTAATTCTGCCCCCAGTGCGCGTAATTTTTTACGCAGCTGGGTAATGTCCGATCCAAACTGGGCAAAGTCGCTCGTAATCGATAACGCCCGCTCCGCTCCCAGAAAAAAACGCGCCGGTTGTCCTTGTGCGTCTTTCATCCAAAAAACTTGGGCCAGTGTCACTGTCTGGTCGTAGCCTGCGTTGTGGAACACCCCTAAGATTACCGAGTAATTGTTGTGGTCGCGCAGGCTGACTGGCTTAGCCGCACCGGTCACTTCATTGCGCTCGGATTTATAATGGCCTAACACGTAAGAGCGCAGCGTTCTTTCCTTGCTATCGGCACCGGCGGCCTTGTTGTAAGCGATGCGGTTGGCCGGCACCAGTAGAGTGGTGATGGCATCCACTAAGGTGGATTTGCCCGAACCGATATCACCCGTGAGCAGGCCATTTTTTCCATCCAGCTGCAGCGTCCATACGCGACTATCAAAGGTACCCCAGTTAAAGACCTCCAGCCGTGTCAGTCGAAAGCCAGATAAGGTGTCATCGGCACAGAAGTCTAGACCTAATAATTGTGATTCAGTCATGGCCAGTTCCTTCTTGAGCTGGCGCTATTGCGGCCAGTTGCGACTGATAGGACGCTAAACGCGCATCAAACTCGGACAGCCACTGGGCATCGACAAAGGCCTTAAGAATACGCCGTACTTCGTAAGTGGCGAGCCCAGTTGCCGTGCCACCCGCTGGTTTGAGTTTCTGTAAAAAACCCAAGTCGACAACCTTGTTGATGGTGGACTCAATTTGATCGATCAGTTTAGCTTCGTTCGGGCCATCGGGCAGGAACACTCGTACCAGCTCTACAATATCGTCGCGGCCGAGCACTAGCCGTGTATCGCCTCCGCCAGCATCGAACTCAGCGAGTTTCTTGCGCAACAAGGCCAGCAACAGACTCACGGCAAAAGACAGCGGGCGGCGCGCGACTAAACGCGGGAGTCGCGGGGATGAATCATCGTCAGCGGGCTCGGCGCGGCTTTTCAAGAAGGCATAGCCTTCAGCGTCATCCAACACCAAATCCAGATTAAGCACAGCCATGTAATCACGTACCCGTGCTTGTAGGTTGAGCAGTGCCGCCCATTGGCGCTCATCGCCATCACGGTAAAGCACACCTTTGAGTAAGCTGATCAGCAATACCGACAGATCGGCAGTCGGCGCCATCGTTGGCTGTGCTGCTGCAGTAGTGTTTAAGACGTGTTGATCCATTCCTTCCCTCATCTCTGTACTTTTTAACCTATAAAAATGACACGGGCGATGCGTGCGCTGCGGCGGACGGGTTGGCCATCGCTTGTTTCTGTGTGCCAGTGAATAGGCTCGGATGTGTCCTCATCCACTACGGTGTTAAACGTTTCACTGCCCAACTGCAGGTAAGCGACCAATTCAGCCAGCCCGTGCTGCAGTGGTTGCTCAATGACCAATTCATTCAAGGTGATCTGGGTGCGCTCTTGCAGTGCGTGACGGATATGACGGGTGAGCCGTGCCTTGTCCACAACTACTTGATCGAACAGCTTTGAGGGGTCGATGTCTTCGTCACCTGCTTGCAAAACTAAGTTAGCAAACACGGGCTTAATGGCTGGAGTGAACAGGGGGCGTTCCAGCGCTAGCTCAATATCCGCACGCGCCTCTGCCATGACCATTAGATTGCCTGCCGGCGAAACTTCGCGCAGCGCCAATGCCTTGCTCTCGATGCTGTGCAAAATATCCATGATGCGGCGATTTTCCAGCCAAGCTTGGTCGTCCAAGAAACGGCGCAACTGCTGCGACAAGGCGGCGACCGTACGTTGAGCCTGTTCGCCCGCTTCCATCCAGTCGTAGTGCACACGGCGGGTGCGGGTGTCTGGTTTCAGATCGGCCACAGCTGGCAGTGCCAAGACTCGATCCAGCAGTTCGGTTAATTCTTCTTGTCGCTGACTGGACAACAAAAAATCCCAAAAGGCGCGAAAACTTTTACCTTGGTCGGAGTCAGTAATGGCATCGCGTTCGCCCATAATTTCTTCTAGCAGTGCGCCTTTACTCCCTTCCCACAGCGCAATACGCTCACGCACGCGCCGGTCGAGCTGGCGGAAGTTGTGCTCCACCTCGCGAAAGTCAGTTAGCAGTTCGCGTGCACCCTGCATGAATTGCTGAAAGCGATCCTTCACCGCAGTGTCGTCCAACAATGGCACATTGCCCGACAGCACTTGAGCGATTTCTACATCGAGTTCTGCACGCTTTTTGTGTAGTTCCGCGATGCGTTTGGCTGGATCGGCTTCGCTGCCTTCACTCATCTGTTTTAGCAGGTCAAACAGCGTGAGTAAGCGTGACTCAGTACCCACAAATTGCCGTTCGCTGAGTTGTGCTAACCAAGCAATGGCCTTTTCGGTGGCAGGGGTTAAATCGAACTGAGCCTCGTCCGTACCGGGTCGGTAGAACTTACGCAGCCAGCCTTTGTCCGGCGCAGCCCAATCGTTCAAATAATCTAAGGCCGGCTTAGGAAAGGCGCTTTCACCCGCATGCAGACGCAGCGCATACAACTCGTCCTCCAACGTTTCAGCCAAATCCGCCGCCGCCATCAACCGCATATTGGGCACGACGAATACTCGGTGCAAAAAACTGACAACCAGTGGCGCATGATCCGAACGCAACAATCGCCACGCGGGGTGGTAGGTGCGCAGGGCATCGAGGGTAGTAAAATCAAGAGTCATACAGCGCTCGGCTCTATCAAGGTAAATCACTCAGGCTCGAAAACCGGAAAAACCGATTTGCGCAACCAAGCGATGTCCAGTTTCATTTGATTGGTAACAACACAATCAAAAAACAGTGTGTAGTCTTTGCTGAGTAAGGGAGTCGCGATTCAGGTCTTAAAAACCTTTTGACCTTATGCATATGTAGCAAGTGACGCCCAACCCCTTACCCTGCAAGACCATTTTTGATACATGTATTGCGATGCATATTACAGACTTGAGCAGTGCATGTGTATGCCCTCTCCTTCTAGCACGCACGGCAAATTCAGAGTTTAAGCAGCAGACTCATTCTAACTCGCGTGTAAAGCGATAGAACAAGTTGGGTTCGCTGACCACATACAAATAGCCATCTTCGTCAATGTTTACCCCTTCTGCCTGCGGTATACCTTTTTTTAAACCCGCAAAACCTCGTGCGAGGGAGCGAAAGCTGATCACTTTACCTTCAGTGGTTATTTCGATCAGCAGCATCGACTCGTCACTCAGCAAAATCAAATGGCCGCTCTTTTTATCGAAAGTGGCTGATGACACATCTGTCGCGAAGACATTATTTTTTATCCAGCCAGATAGGTTGCTCACTCTCATAGGCCCACCGTCATCTAAACTTTTACGCAGCCCACTGACCTCAAGCAATTGAATAGGATCACGCTCTTTAGCCACATACAGACGATCATGTTCGAGGTCGTAGGTCAGGCTTTCTAAGCCTTTATTATCCTCACTCCAGAACGCTAATTTTAGAGATGGATAGGCGTCCTGAGTCAATGATCCACTTGTCAGTAGCGTGCCATCAGCACTCACTGGAATGTCTATGACCACTAAGTTTTGTTTGCGCTCTTCTGCAACCACCAATTGCCCATTACCGATATAAGTCACTGCCTCTACGTCATCGAATCCATCAAGGCTAAAGCGCGCTTGAATATCGCCGTCACGGTTTAAAGCAAGCAACTCATTAGGGCCATTGATAACAGCCCATAGCAGGCCCAGATCGCGGTCATAGGTCAGACCAGAAAGATTGTTGTGTATGCCAATCACAGGTTTAGCATCGATCTCGACCCTATAGTCTGGCAACCACACTGCCCGATCTTGCCAATCATCAGCATGCATGTGAGTTTTCAGCCAGTAATACAGGCGATAATCAAGACGCTGTGTATGTATTTGCAACGCAGCAACCACCAGCAAGCACAAGGTTATCGACAGCCAGCTACGCGCTTGCATTGAACGCCCAAGCCGCTTTGTAGTCTTTAAGTACATAAAGATCTCTTTTGTTCTAGCACAGAGGGTTTAGCTAATCATGCTTAACGCAACGACCCATGGCGGTATTCTTGTAAAAAGATTACTCAAGCATGGGTCGTTGCGCAGTTCTGTTTGCAGGCTGGTTTAAGAATTAATCATCCTGACGATTTTTCAAAATCTCGCCAGTAGCAGCATCCATTTCAACTTCCCATTTCTGACCTTTATCGTCACGCAAGTCCACTTGGTAAATATAACGGCCATATGACTCATCAAGCTCAGTGTCTAACAGGCTGGCGTTTGTGTGTTGCGCTAAAGCTGTCTGATCAAGTTTATCAAAAGCTAAAATCGCGCCTGACGTACTCAATTCAACTGTTTTAGCTGGGCTGACATCCGCTTGAGCTAAGCCCGCACCCATTGTTAAAGCAACGGACACACATAATGCAGTTAAAATTTTCATGATTGTTTCCTCTGTGGGGTACTGCAGCACAACGATAGTGTGTGTCTACGTCGCAAAGATTACCGAGGCTGTCTTAATTTAACCTTAAAAACAGGGAGTATTTCAGTCAATGTTAGATGTTTTTCACCGAGATGGTTTTGTGCTTTAAAGTCGAATTTAAACGCTCATGTAAAGGTCAAATAAAGCTGGCTGTATAGCCAAAAAAACAATTTTGTATTTAGAACAAGTCAACTACTATGCAATCAATCCGTTCGGATCAACCCTCATTTCAGTGGAGACACAGATGAATACTCGCGGCTTGCTCGACCAGCTTCTCAGCTCAGGTAAAGAATTATTGCAAGGGCAACATACAGCGCAATCAAAGCAGACAGGTCAGGCAGCGCCGAGCGAGGCCAATACAGCACTCAATGGTCTGCTTGGCAGTATGGGTGGTGGTGCCTTGGGCGGCGCTCTGATCAGTTTGCTAATGTCCAGTAAAAAAGCACGCAAGGTCGGCGGCAACGTTATTACTTATGGTGGCTTAGCCGCGCTAGGGGTTGTGGCCTACAAAGCCTATAGCAACTGGCAAAATAACCAACAAAACCGAGACCAAGTACAGTCCAGCGCAGCTTCTACACAGTATCAAGCGCAGACAGTGGATCGTGTAGCACCAGCAGTCATGGAAGAGCATAGCCAAGCCATTCTTCGCGCAATTATTTGTGCTGCGAAGGCGGACGGCCATATTGACGAGCGCGAGCAGCTGTTGATTGATGATGCCATCGCAAAGCTAACCAACGAGCCACAGTTACAGTCATGGCTCCAGCAAGAGGTGCGCAAGCCTCTCGATCCTGCCGACCTCGCTCGTGCAGCCAAGACCCCAGAAATTGCAGCGGAAATGTACCTTGCCAGCATTCTTGTGGTTGATGAGGAAAGCTATATGGAGCGCGCCTACCTTGATGAACTTGCACGTCAACTGCAGCTTGCACCTGCACTAAAATCGGAGCTGGAAGCCCAAGCAGTAGCGCATATGCGTTGAATGCTGCGCTAGCGATGACCCCAATTAATAAATAATCGCCGTGCGTAATCTGCACTTAAACAAGCTGATGCTGATTGCTTCAACTAAGAGTGCAGATGCACAGCCAAAACCTCAGCCTATAACTTTTGTCACAGGCTGCATGCAATTAAAATTAATAGCACAGACCCATTCGTGCGCACGAATCTGCAAGCCTCCACCGTTAGTGCAGTTTTGCTTAGCACTATAGCTTTTTTCGACACTTTATAGACACATCAACTTCCAGAAAGCAAAAACCCCTGAAAATCTCTAGGATAATCAAGGGTTTAGGCGTTTCTTTTTGGTGGAGCCGGGGGGATTTGAACCCCCGTCCGCCAGTACTCCGCTGTCGGTACTACATGCTTAGCCGTGTCTACTGATTTAATCCGCAACCGCCCGATCGGCAGGGTGTTTTGGATGAGTTGTGTAAGTTTTAGCCACTTCGTCCACAACGTACTACGCGGCGATTCTGTTCTATCTGACAGTCAGTTTGAGTTTACAGACATCCTCTAGTGACTGCTGGCGCCGAAGCGACCAGGGGAGCGACTCGGCTGCTTACGCAGCTAGAGCTTGTGCTCCGTAGTTTTCGTCATTGGCAACTATAGAAGTTGCAACAGTGGATTTACGAGTTCTGTTACCAACTCGGCATGCACCTAAAGTTTCGCAACCAGCGTCGAATCCTAATCGGCCCCAAAGCTGTTCACTCTCAGGTGACAGAGCAAGCATCCTACGCTAAAAAGCACCTTCTGTCGATTGATCATCCGCGCTTGCCTGATGATCAAAGCACTCTTTATTGCTTGCTTAATTCTTTAATGGGGCTGTTCTACAGGATTTCAAGGTGTGGCCTGCAAATAGGTACGCCATTTAGCCCAGCAGATACAGCAGCAGATAAAACCCAGCCAAGCTGACCAGTACCGAGAGCAACATGTTTCTAATCAGCAAAGCACAGGCCACGCTGAATACTGCAGCATAGCTGTAAGGGTTGCTGAGCAAACCACTTAAGCCTGTATCGGCGAGTAAAATCGGCGCGCAAATCGCCGTGAGTAAACAAGGGGCAGAATATTGCAGTGCTTGGCGGATAAAGATTGGTAAGCGAATCGGCAGGCGCGGCTCGAGCAAAATATAACGGTTAAGAAACACAATGCCCGCTAAACATATAATCAGCAGCCAAATCATACGGCTTCCCCGCGCCAGCGTGCGACACTCACCGCGCAGAACATACCCACTAACCCTGCAAGCACAATCGCACCGGATATGGCTAAGCTGCTCAAAATCAATGACAGCAGCAGCGAAACCAGCACACCAATCAAGCTGCTTAGACGTTTAATCATTGGCACCACAATCGCAATAAAGGTCGCCACAATCGAGAAATCCAGATGATAGTCAGCTAAGTTCGGCACTGATGCCGCCAGCAGCACGCCGATCGCGGTGAAGGCAATCCAAGCTAAATAAAAACATACACCTGCGCCCATGAGATAGGCAAAGTCGTAGGCGCGCTTGCCGACACTTAAGGCAAAAAGCTCATCGGTCAATAAAAAGGCCACCGGCAAACGTTTTTTAAGGGGCAAAGAGGCCACATGTTCGCGCAGGATCAATGCATAGAGCAGATGCTGCGCAGTAATCACCAGAATGGTTAAGCAGATCGCGATAAAACCACTACCCGCGGCCACCATGCTGATGGTGACCAACTGCGCTGCGCCAGCAAAGACCAACACCGACAAACCAATGCTTTGCAGCGGGGTAAAACCCTGACTCACCGCCATCGAGCCGGCCAACACCCCCCAAGGCAACACTGCCAAACACAATGGCAGGATATGCAAAGCCCCCAGCCAGAAGCGCTGACTGCGCAACCACATCTGATTATTCATACACAATGACTGCTAGAAAAATAAGGCTGCAAGTCTAGCGGAAAATCAGCGTCAACTGATCTATTTACACTGCAACTTCGCAGCGGTTACGCCCATTATCTTTAGCACGGTACAAGGCCGCATCTGCACGGCGCAGCAAACCGGCAAAACATTCATCCTGCTCAAGCTCGGCAATGCCAATACTGGTGGTGATGCAAAAGGGTTGATGTTTGATTGGTGTTGCGATGGCGCTTGAGTCGATGGCAAACGCATTACGCAAGCGATTGGCGACCAGCAGTCCGGCCGCGGCCGAGGTATTGGGTAAAAGCGCAACAAACTCCTCTCCACCAAAACGGCAGAACACATCATCCTCTCTCAGAATTTTCTGCGCCACCGCAACAAACCGGCACAAAACATTATCGCCATAATCATGGCCCAGACGGTCATTCACTTGTTTGAACTCATCAAGATCAATCATGAGCACACTCAAGGGCTGGGCATGACGTTGAGCCTGAGCGATGGCTTTATCGAAGAGCAAATCACATGAACGCCGATTCAGCGCCCCAGTGAGAGGATCGTGATTGGCTTGATTATCGAGGTCCGCCTGCAGGCGTTCAGCCGTCATCAAAACCATCCCCAAGGTGATCGCAATCACTGAGCAGAGTAACCACAGCAGCATAAAGGCTGCCACACCATTAGGATTGAGCGGCTCAACAACCTCAGGATTATGCTGGGCAACAATCGCACGTATTAGGAAAACCACGGCATTCAGGGCATAAATACAACCGGTGGCGCGCACCGCTGCGGTCTTATGTTGAGCTGAAAGCAGCAGATCACGCGCAATCAAAAAAGATAAGATTGCAACCAAAACCGCATTGCCAACCGCCCTAGCGCCGATTAAAGCTTGGCTCTGCGCAATCACCACCCACAGCAGCGCAACCGCCGCCATCGTCAGTAACAACACAGGACTCAGTGCCGGTTGCCCGAGAAACCGTCGAAAGCCATCCCAACTGAGCAGCAGACCAAGGACGATAAACACCTGCGCCAATGATAAAGCCGCACTCCACTGCGCGATCCCATAGCTCAAAATCAACAAAAAGGTGATGACCGCGCTGACACCGGCCAGTGCCCAGCGGCCGAGGCCAGGAATAGTCTGATGCATCCGCCACAGTAAAAAGCGAGCGCCAGCACAAAAGGCAGTTGCCAATGTCACAGCAATAAGTAAGGTACGAATATCCAAATGCATTTTTTATTATTATCCATGCAAGGTAAAACGCTAAATCTAGGCTCTGCACACTACGCGTTGAGGCTGCAACAACACAATCGCAGACCACCACTCATAACACAAAATCTCAGCTCAATGGCTATGCTATAGACGATTTTAACAACAGGATTGTATTGTCGGCGCTTGAATGGCTGTTGACTGTAACGGCTATTGCGCTGTCTAGCTTTCCGCGAGCGCCGCCGCTTCTTCCACATTCACCGCGACTAAACGTGAGCAACCTGGCTCATGCATGGTCACGCCGAGTAATTGATCGGCCATTTCCATAGCGATTTTATTGTGGGTGATATAGATAAACTGCACCTTTTCCGACATTTCTTTCACCAACCGCGCATAGCGGCCAACGTTGGCATCATCCAAAGGTGCATCGACCTCATCGAGCATACAAAACGGCGCAGGATTAAGTTGGAAGATGGCAAACACCAAAGCCAGCGCGGTCAGTGCTTTTTCGCCACCGGAGAGTAAATGAATGGTGCTGTTTTTCTTACCCGGTGGGCGTGCCATGATGGCCACGCCGGTGCTGAGCAAGTCATCGCCAGTCATTTCTAAGCTGGCATGGCCACCGCCAAAGACTTTTGGAAACAGCTCTTGCAAGCCGTTATTGATTAAATCAAAGGTCTCTTTAAAACGGTTGCGGGTTTCGCGGTCAATTTTACGGATGACATTTTCTAAGGTATCCAGCGCTTCCACCAAGTCATCATTTTGCGCATCCAAATAGGTTTTGCGCTCCGACTGCTGACGGTACTCCTCAATCGCGGCCAGGTTAATTGCTCCTAGGCGCTCAATACGTGCGGCCACCGCCGCCAATTGCTGCTCCCAAACGCTGAGTTGAGCATCCACAGGTAACTGCTCAAGCAACTTATGCACGTCCAAATCCAGTGCTTGTAACTGCGCAGTCAAGGTGTCTTTTTGTACGCTCAAGGTTTGCCAAGCCAGACGTTGGCGCTCTAATTGTTCACGCACCCCTTGCGCACGCTGTTCGGCTTGACTGCGTTGCTTTTCGGCCTCACGCATCTGCGTATCGGCATCGTCAAGAGCCGTACGTGCCGCGCGCAACTCATCATCAATGCTCAAGCGCGTTTGTAATAACGCCTGCAACTGCGCACGCAATTCGTCAATCGGTGAGGCGCCTTCCTCAAGGTTTAAATTGAGTTGTTCACGGCGCTGATTGGCTTGGGCGAACTGCTGTTCTAAACGCTGCAAGGCTTGCTCAGTAGAGCGCTGTTGCGTGCTCAGGGTGCTGATGCGCAAAGCCAATTGATGCTGAGTGTTGTTATCCTGCTGCGCTTGTTGGCGTAACTGCTCAAACTGGCTGCGCAACTGACCTTGCTCAGCTTGCAGCTGTTGCTGTTGCTGCTCAGCGCTGGCCATATTATCTAACGCCTCTTGCAATAACAGCCGTGCTTCGGCGATCTGTTCGGCTTCCATCTGCTGCTGCTCGCTGATATCGGCAAGCTCCGTTTCGATGGCTGCGCGGCGCAGTTGCAGCTGTTCAGCGCGAGCACGCTTGGCGGACAGTTGGCTTTGCAAGTCACTTAAAACGCGATGGGCGGCTTGTTCGTCACCGCGTAATTGCGCGCTGCGCTCTTGCAGCGAATGACGGGCATTGTGTAGCCTTTGCAACTGATCGGCCAACGCCTGCTGCTGTTCATCCAGCTCAGCCACGTTCAATAGCAACGCGTCCAGCTCTTGCGCGCGCGCCAGCACACCGCTGCTGTGCGCATCACCACGCTGCACGGTGAGAAAATGCGCAGCCAGCCAATAACCATCTTGGCTGACCACACTTTCACCGCTGTTTAACTGGGCTCGCAGCGCTAACGCCTCATCCAAGGTTGCCACCGCATACACCCGCGCTAGCCACGGCGAGACATCCAACGAAGCCGACAGCACTTTACTTAATAAACTGTTTTTAACCGGTGCAACCGTTGCGCCATTGCTGACCAATCGTAAATGCCCACTGCTTAGATCCGTTAGCGCCAAATCAGCCCAGCTCTCGACTTGCACGGCCTGTAAATCAGCCGCCAACACCGTTTCCACCGCCAGTTCCCAGCCGGCTTCAACCTTTAAGCCATCCAGCACACGCGGTTGTTGCTGCAACTGCTGGCTGGCCAACCACTCTTGCACACCTTGCTCGGGATTGAGAGCGGCTTGCTGCAGCGCTTCTAAGGCTGAAATACGTCCTTGCAGACGTTGCAATTGACCTTGCACCTGCTGTTGCTGCTGGTTTTTTTCAGTCAGTTGCTCTTGCGTATCCTGCAGCTGCGCAGCCTGTAACTGCTGCGAGGCGGACAACTCATCGAGGTGCGCTTGCGCCTCATCCACACGTGCATGCAGCTCATCCAAAGACTCAGCCAGCGGGTCATCGGCCAACCCCTGCTGCTCATCTTGCAAACGCTGCTGCCGGGTGATTAAGCGCTGGCTGCTGTGCTCCAGCTGATCGATTTTCGCACGTTGCACACCGGCTTCGCTGCGCGGCTGCGCGCTTTGCTCAGTCAAGGCATTCCAACGTTCTTGCCAATCCTGCATGGCCTCTTGCGCTTGCAAAAAAGCATCGGCCGAACACTCAGCATTCAGTTGCGCCTCGGCCTGCTGCTCGGTCAATAGTGCCAACTCTTCCAGCAAACGAGCCAACAGCTCGCGGTCGCTGGCCAAATGGCTTTCGGTTTCAAGGCGCGTACGCTCTGCTTCACGTAAGTCTTCTTGCAACTGAGCCAAACGTTGCTGGGCATGCTGAATGCTTTGCTCATGGCGCGCAATATCAGCACCAATGGCATAAAAACGTCCTTGCACGCGATTGAACGCATCAGATAGCTCATGATGACCATCGCGCAACAACTCAATTTTCGCGTCCGCCTGACGCTGTTCGGCGATGCACGCTTGCAAGGTTGTTTCCAACTCACTGATCAGCGCTTCATGCTCACCCGCTTGGCCATTGAGTTGCTGCCAACGCAATGCGGTCAGCTGTGCTTTTAAGCTGTTTTCTTCAGCTTGGTATTCTTGATATTTCTCGGCGGCATGGGCTTGGCGCTGCAAACGCTCAATTTGTCGGCCCAACTCTTCACGTAAATCGAGCAAGCGTTCTAAGTTTTCTTGGGTGCGGCGAATGCGGTTTTCAGTTTCACGGCGGCGTTCTTTGTATTTAGAAATACCTGCTGCTTCTTCAATAAAAATGCGCAAATCATCGGGGCGTGCCTCGACCAAACGGGAAATCATGCCCTGCTCAATAATCGCGTAGCTGCGCGGCCCCAGACCGGTGCCGAGGAAAATATCAGTGATATCGCGACGGCGGCACTTCACCCCATTGAGAAAATAGGTGCTTTGCGCTTCACGGGTAACACGGCGGCGGATGGAGATTTCGGCGTAGCTGGCGTATTCACCTTGCAAGGTGCCGTCACTGTTATCAAATACCAGCTCAATACTGGCTTGAGCAATCGGTTTGCGGGTATTGGAGCCATTGAAAATCACATCGGTCATTGCTTCGCCGCGCAGGTTTTTCGCCGAACTTTCGCCCAACACCCAGCGCACCGCATCAATAATATTCGACTTACCGCAGCCATTGGGCCCCACCACCGCGGTCATATTGCTTGGAAAGCTGGCCGTAGTGGGATCAACAAAGGATTTAAAGCCGGCCAGCCGGATGCATTTCAGACGCATGAATCAATGCTCTCCTGACAAGGCACTGAGCACCAATTGACAGTTTTTTTGCGCATAGGCGTACAGCAGTCGCGCAATATCCTCGACTTGACGAGCCTGCACAGCAACCAGTAATTGGTCAAAAATACGCGTCAACTGCTCCATCTCAGCGCTGCGCTGCTTAAAAGCCAAATAATACGTACGTCCTACGGCTGGAATCACATTGGCTAAGGCCTGCCGCAAATACGGGTTATTGACCACTGGAGTGGCCACCTCAATCACGGCAAAACAATGCTTAACAAACCCATCTACGTCATTATTTTGCACACTCAACTGCATCGCACGGCGCACCTCAACAAATGGCAGTAGCTGTCCTTGGCTCTGCCAGCGCTGCGCCAACAAAGTGCCAAGCAATATATATAATTCGGTGCTCAAGTCATACAAATCTTGCACATTCTGCGCAGTTAGCACACGAACCTGTGCACCACGTCGCGGATAAATATCCACTAGATAGCAGCGCTGCAGCAGCAATAAGGCTTCACGCACTGAGCTACGACTGACCTGATAGCTCTGGGCAATCGCCATTTCACGCAGCGCAAAACCACCGGCCAGTTCGCCACAAATAATACGCTGCGCCAGGGCATCAGCAATACTTTGCGTCACACCAGCGGTATTGGGCAGCCACTTAATGGATGGATTATTTTGATTTAAAAGCATCGGCGCAGTGTACAAGAATCACAGCCCTTACGCCGAGCAAATTTCTTACCATCACCCTACAGCCAAGCTTGCTATCAGGCTGTAGGTGGTCACACTCAGCCTACAAAGCTTAGGTACCCACAAAGTCTAGTAGATTTTATTGACTCTTGACTTCGGCACAAATCACGCCACTGAGATGTACACTCTAGCACTAATAGCAGCACCCTCAACATCTTCAGGGCGCTGGAGTTGTAGGCCTCAACGAGTTGAAAGCAATTCTAAAACACTCAAAAACAGATAAACACGATCCATATCAATCACGAAAGATTCAAATCAATCATATATGACGCAAAATTGGTCACAGAAAGAGTCACAGCAAGAATATACGACGATTATTTTGCAATAAGACAGGGTTTTTGCTACCCATAAACTAAAAAACCCGTTAAGTATCAACTACTTAACGGGTTTTCGTAATATGGCGCAGTGGACGGGACTCGAACCCGCGACCCCCGGCGTGACAGGCCGGTATTCTAACCAACTGAACTACCACTGCGCATACTTTAAGGACAAGTGGTGGGTGATGACGGGATCGAACCGCCGACCCTCTGCTTGTAAGGCAGATGCTCTCCCAGCTGAGCTAATCACCCTTGTCTCTCGAAGTGGTGCGTATATTAGAGATCACAACGCCGCTTGGCAAGCACAACAGACGCTATTCGCGAATGAAATTTAGCAGCCTGGGTGTCGGGCTGAAGCCCGACCTACAAGTTCGAACTACTGAGAGGGTGTTAGTTTGGCGATGATGCGCCAGTCGGGGCCGATGGCGCGGATGTCGCTGGTATGTAGGTTGATGGCATCGGCCATCGCGTCAATTGGTAGTTGCAGTAAGGGTTTGGCGCTGGAGCCGAGCAGTTTGGCGGCCATGTAGACGTAGAGTTCGTCGACTAAACCGGTTTGGACAAAGGCGCCGGCCAGTTGCGGGCCTGCCTCGACCATTAACTCATTGATGCCGCGCTGGCCCAACTCGTGCAGCAAGGCGCTCAAATCAACATGGCCCTTCACTTCAGGCAACTGTAGGTATTCAATCTGCGCGGTATTGGCTGGCGGGATTTGATGGGTTACTACCAGCACCGGACCGGCAGTGAAAAAGGCCATATCAGTCGGCACGCGTAAGCGCCCATCAATGACAATCCGCAGCGGTGGCCGTGACAAGGCTAACTCACGCAATGGCGCATCCAGTGGCAGCTGCTCGGCGCGCACTGTCAGGCGTGCATCATCTGTCAACACCGTTTCCGCGCCGGTCAAAATAGCGCTGGAGCGGGCGCGCAAACATTGCACATCAGCTCTTGCCGCAGGCCCGGTAATCCATTGACTTTCACCGCTGGCCATGGCGCTGCGCCCATCCAAGCTCATCGCCAGCTTTACCCGTACAAAAGGTAAGCCGCTTTCCATGCGTTTGACAAAACCACAATTTAAGGCGCGCGCAGCAGCGGCCAGCTCGCCCGTCATGAGATCAACCTGAATGCCTTGCTCTCGCAAATAAGCAATGCCGCGGCCAGCCACTTGCGGATTGGGGTCTTGCATGGCCACCACCAGGCGCGCCACCCCGGACTGCGCCAATGCTTCTGCGCAAGGCGGTGTACGGCCATGATGACTGCACGGTTCCAAAGTGACATAGGCGGTAGCGCCCTGCGCTAAAGCACCGGCTTGACGCAAGGCGTGTACTTCTGCGTGCGCCTCACCGGCACGCACATGCCAGCCTTCGCCCACTACCTGCTGGTCAGCAACCAGCACACATCCGACCCGCGGATTAGGATGGGTGCTGTACAAACCTTGCTCGGCTAGACGCAAGGCCTGCGCCATATAGGCTTGATCGATCATTCTTCGTCTTGGCCGCTGGCCATCAGATCGATTTCTTTACGGAACTCGTTTAAATCTTGAAAGCGACGATAAACCGACGCAAAACGGATGTAAGCCACTTCATCAAGTTTTTTCAGCTCGTTCATTACCAGCTCACCGACCACCAAGGTTTTCACTTCACGCTCACCATTGGCACGCAGTTTACGTTTGATGTTGGCCACCGCCTCTTCCAAACGCTCCAAACTGACCGGGCGTTTTTCTAGGGCGCGCAGCATTCCAGCGCGAAATTTTTCTTCATCAAAAGGTTGGCGACTGCCGTCTTGCTTAATTAAACGCGGCAACACCAACTCAGCGGTTTCAAAGGTAGTGAAGCGCTCTTCGCAAATCAAACATTCACGGCGACGGCGCACTTGATCGCCATTGGCCACTAAGCGTGAGTCAATCACCTTGGTATCATTGGCACCACAAAAAGGACAATACATTTAGATTGATCGCCTATAACAACAAAAAAACAATAGTAACTGATCTACCGCAGAAGAAAAATTGCCCAGCAGTCGTACATCTCGCTGATGCGTGGCAAAACCCTGCACCGCTTAGTGTTTTGCCTCAACAATCAGCGCGCCCTGCTCTTCGCGCCAGCTGACCCGACTGAGAAAACTCATACCCAACAGCACATCACGCGGAAACTCACCGTCCAGCACCATGGCATCAACGCCCAGCACTTCGATACTGCCGAGCTTGACGCTGTTTAAATAGACCCGCCAGGCCATTTCGGTGCCGCTGGCCGTACTGACTCGCACTGGATTACCACTATTTTTAAAATCAATACCTAAGCGTTGCGCTTGCGTTGCGTTCATCGCAATGGTCGTGGCACCGGTATCCACCATAAAGGGAACGGTATTGCCGTTGACCAATCCGGTCACCCAATAATGCCCAGCCACCCCTTTGGAGATGGTTAAGCGGCGTT
Organism: Pseudomonas sp.; assembly: GCA_048266525.1. GTDB lineage: Bacteria > Pseudomonadota > Gammaproteobacteria > Pseudomonadales > Pseudomonadaceae > Denitrificimonas. The sequence goes on along the minus strand of JBLWZG010000008.1, from coordinate 65,587 downwards.
TGCCAGGTTCAGCAAAGCCACCATTACCGTAATCACGGCTCAAAGTATGGGTACTTTGCACCCCATCAATCTGCAGTACCGCAGAACGGCTATCGGCGCTGACCACGGTGACACCTTGCGGCCCAGTTTTCCCTGCTTTAACCAATGTACGCTGGCCATCAATGTTCAACAGCGCCGCATTAGGAAACAAGCCCACCACGCGTACAGAGGGCTGTGCGCCAGCCAGCATACTGCCAGCCAGCAAACACACACCCATCAGCAACCGAAAAAAACCCATTCTTCTCTCCCCCCAAGATAGACCATGCTTACAAGGTAAAAAACCAAGCCGCGTACAACACGCCAGCGGCAATCACCCCAGCCAATATGTCATCAATCATAATGCCAAAGCCGCCACCGACGTTGCGATCTAACACTGAAATCGGCCAAGGCTTAGCAATATCGAGCACGCGAAAAACCACAAAACCCAGCAGCAACCACAGCCAAGTATTGGGTAAAAAAATCAAGGTGATCCAGATCCCGACAAACTCATCCCAAACAATCCCACCATGATCATGCACGCCAAGATCACTCGCCACACGGCCGCACAACCACACGCCAAATACGCCGGCTGCGGCAATCAATAGCAGCGCCAACCATAATGGCAGCATGTGCAGCACAGGTACAAAGGCTAAACCGACTAAGGTTCCCCAAGTACCAGGGGCTTTTTTCGCTAAACCTGAGCCCAAGCCAAAGGCGAGAAAATGCCAGAAATTGCGCCATACGTTAGGGCTGTGCATGTGTTGTTTTATCCTTGTTGAAAATGCTGATAGCCAAGATGCGCGCTCTTGATTGATTGCCCTGTGCTATCGAGCAATTGCACACCTTGCCCGGCACAGACCTGGCCAATCACCCGCACATCAGCAAACTGCTGTTGCAGTGACTCAAGGTATGACGCGGCAATAGTAAAGGCTAACTGATAGTCATCGCCACCGCTTAGCGCACATTGCAGCGCATCAACATCACCGGCAATCATCTGCGCGGCTTCAGCAACAGGCACCCGCGCCTGCTCAATCTGCAAAGCGACGTTCGAGGCTTTAGCAATGTGTCCACAATCGGCCAATAAACCATCGGAAATATCCAGCGCAGCACTGGCTTTGCCCAGCAACCACTGTCCCAGTTCTAATTGCGGCTGTGGCGTCCAATAGGCTGCCAAGAGTTGCTGCTGAACTTCTGCAGGCACAGCGTTAGCCGTCACTTGTCCGAGCACTAAAGGCAAGGCAGCTGCCGCTGCGCCCAAGGGCCCACTGACACACAGCAGATCACCCACTTGTGCGCCAGAACGCAGCAAGGCATGCTTGGCCGGCACTGCGCCCATCACTGTGACCGTCATCGATAAGGGCCCGCGCGTGGTGTCGCCACCGATTAAAGCAATCGCACAGTGTTGTGCCATGGCACTCAAACCTTCACTGAAGGCCTGCAACCAGGGCGAGTCAATCTGTTCAAGGGTGATAGCGAGGGTAAAGCCAATCGGCTTGGCCCCCATTGCCGCCAAATCGCTAACCGCGACAGCTAAGGCGCGCTGGCCCAGCAAAAAGGAAGGTGAATCTTTAGGAAAATGAACACCACTAACTAAGCTATCGGTAGATACAGCGCAGTAATGACCTTCAGGAATCTGCAGTAAGGCACAGTCGTCGCCAATGCCTAAGAAGATATTTTCACCGCCCTGCGCACAGGCAGAGCGGGTGAAAAAATGTTGAATCAACTCAAACTCATTCATCGAGCCACGCCCACCATTAAACTTCGGCGAGCGTGCCAAAGATTATTGTTTGTTGAGTTTTGCGTCACGGATTTCTGCACCACGTAAACGCAGCGCCAGCTTATCCAGTACGCCATTGACATACTTGTGGCCATCGGTTGCGCCAAACACCTTTGCCAACTCAATGCCTTCATTGATCACCACACGGTATGGCACATCAATACGGTTACCCAGCTCCCAAGTCGCTAAGCGTAAGATTGCCCATTCAACCGGATCCAGCTCGCTCATTGGGCGATCGAGAAACGGTTCAATTAAGGCATCAATTTCACTTTTTTTACCAGGAACACCGCGTAGAATCTCATTGAAGTACGCACCATCGACGCCAGCAAAGTCATTATCGACTCGAAACTGCGCTTCGATTTCATTGAGATTTTGTCCAGCTACATGCCATTGATACAAGGCTTGCATCGCCAAAGTACGGGCAACGCGACGCATGGCAATGCGTCCTTTTGCACGCGGCGGTGGGTTATCGTGACAGTCGTCGTTATTTAAACTCACTTGGCCTCCAGCTGCGCGAGCAGACTGACCATTTCCAGCGCCGACAACGCTGCTTCTACACCTTTGTTACCGGCTTTAGTACCAGAACGTTCAATGGCTTGTTCAATCGAGTCAACGGTCAGTACACCAAAAGCCACTGGCACACCAAACTGCATGGAGACTTGCGCCAAACCTTTAGTGCATTCGCCTGACACATATTCAAAATGCGGCGTGCCGCCACGAATCACTGCACCTAAGGCAATAATTGCCGCGTATTCTTTACGCTCAGCAACTTTCTGCGCCACTAAAGGCAGTTCAAAAGCACCCGGTGCACGGATCACGGTAATTGAGTCTTTGCTCACACCGTGGCGCACTAATGTATCAATTGCACCTTCAACCAAACTTTCAACAACAAAGCTGTTAAAACGGCCAACAACCAGCGCAAATGTGCCTTGTGGGGCAATAAAGGTACCTTCGATTGTCTTCAAGGTCATGTTCTTCCCATCCTAATAAAGAGCGAAGGAGCAGCAACATCTGCTGCTCCAGTAACAGTTAATCCTGCGGTTGCAGGTATTCTACAACTTCTAGATCAAATCCGGATATGGCATTGAAACGCATTGGTGCACTTAATAAGCGCATTTTGCGTACTCCCAAATCGCGTAAAATCTGTGAACCGGCACCGACAGTGCTATAGGTGCCAGAGGTTTTTGTAGCTTTTGCGTCGCCATCTGCGCCCAATTGGCGCTCAAGATGCGCTAATAAGCTGGAACCGGTCATTTGATTGCCAAGCAATAACACCACGCCGCTGCCGGCTTTGGCCACTTCTGCCATCGCGGCACGCAAACTCCAACGGCCGTCTTGCTTGACCATAAATAAGTCGCGCAATGGGTCCATATTGTGCACCCGCACTAGGGTTGGTTGTTCAGGTGTAATAGTACCTAAAGTCAGCGCCAAATGGACATCACCAAGGTTTGATTCGCGGTAGGTGACCAATTTAAATTGACCCAATTCGCTATCCAGCGCTTGCTCAGACACGCGCTCAATGGTGCGCTCATGAATCATGCGGTAGTGAATTAAATCAGCAATGGTGCCAATTTTAATCCCGTGCTCTTCTGCAAACACTTCGAGCTCAGGACGACGCGCCATGGTGCCATCGTCATTCATGATCTCGCAGATCACGCCCGTTGGCTCAAAGCCACCCAGACGCGCCAAATCACAGGCCGCTTCGGTATGCCCAGCACGCGCCAAAACACCGCCTGCTTGCGCCATCAAGGGGAAAATATGCCCTGGGCTGACGATATCTTTCGCTTTGGCGGTTTTCGCTGCAGCTGCTAGCACAGTGCGCGCGCGGTCGGCTGCAGAAATACCCGTGGTCACGCCTTCAGCCGCTTCAATCGAAACGGTGAACTTGGTGCCAAAGCCTGAACCGTTATGTTGCGCCATCAGCGGCAAACCCAAACGTTCGCAGCGCTCCACGCTCATCGGCATACAAATCAAGCCACGCGCATATTTAGCCATAAAATTAATATGTTCAGCGGTAACGCACTCAGAGGCGATGATTAAATCACCTTCATTTTCACGATCTTCGTCATCCATTAGGATGACCATTTTGCCGGCACGAATATCGGCAACAATTTCTTCAATGCTGTTCAATGACATGGGATAACCCTTCAATTAAGAGCGCATAAAGCCATGCTCGGCTAAAAAGCCTGCAGTAATAGCTGTGCTGGTTGGTTCTGCGGCGTGCTCGCCCTGCAACAGGCGCTCGAGGTAGCGTGCAATCAAATCAATCTCTAGATTGACCAAGCTGCCCGCTTGATAATCCGCCATGATGGTTTCTTGCAAGGTGTGCGGCACGATGGTCAACTCAAACTCACTGCCGTTCACCCCATTCACCGTCAGGCTGGTGCCATCTACGGTAATTGAGCCTTTCATCGCGATATAGCGCGCCAACTGCTTAGGTGCACGAATCCAAAATTGCACCGCGCGGGCGTTGTCTTGCCGAGAAATGACTTCACCCACCCCATCAACATGACCACTGACCAAATGCCCGCCAAGGCGTGTGGTCGGTAATAAGGCTTTCTCTAGATTGACCTGACTGCCGTTCTTTAAGTTAATAAAGGCACTGCGCGCTAAGGTTTCGCGGCTGACATCAGCGCAAAAACCATCGCCTGGTAACTCAACCGCAGTCAAACACACACCATTTACCGCAATACTGTCGCCAAGTTTGACGTCGGATAAATCCAACTTGCCTGTCGCCACGCGCACACGCACATCACCGCCTTTGGGCGATAAGCTGCGAATGCTGCCAACGGCTTCGATTATTCCAGTAAACATATTGATTCTGCCCCTGCAAAAAATGCTTCCATCTGCATGCTGTCGATCTCCTGTTTGTGGAAAACAAGGCTTTTTTGATCGAATGGGAGCACACCGTACAAGACCTGTACGGCGCTAGATCCCGCTCTCTCTTCATCCGGACTTTAAGAATACCGTGACACTTAATGTGCACAGTTTTCATTACCGTCGGCCTTGGGATCTCACCAAAGTCTGCTGACCTTATTAGGGGTGATTAACACCGCACAATAAGCGCTCGCGGGCTATGCACCTATCAGTACAATTACCGCCGGTGGGGATTTCCACCCCGCCCTGAGAACGTAGTTCAATTAAACAGTTGTTTAACGGAGGCATTTGTACCACAAAGCGCAAGGCCTTGCATCTGTTAAGGCGCGCCTTGCGTATTTTGCGGGGAGAAAACATGCAGGTTACGGCAAACAACGCGCATGTATTGAGTTGAGCTTATGCGGCATGTATTGACTCAGCGCGAGATTTTCCATTCGCCAGACTGACTCTTAGTCATCCGCACACTGTCACGATGGGTCATCGTGCGATCTTTAATCGAGGTGGTCGCTTCAACGGTGCAGCGGTAAGCGTCATCACCAAGTGACTCACAACCTTGCACGACGATTTTGTCAACCTTTGGCATCAAGGCAGCCATCATGCCTTTCACATCGGCACCACTGCTGCCGGCGGCCTGATCAATTTGCAGCTGTATTTCTTGCTCAAGAGCCTTCTGAATATCCGCTTCGCTGGGTGCGCCACCGCAAGCAACCAATACCGCCGCCAGACCAACAACCCATCCCAGCTTGGCAAAACCTTGTACTGTTTTCATCGTTACTCCTTAGCTGGCGACTGCTGCGCCATTTTAGAAAAACCATAAGAAAGGGCTAATACACCCTCAGCGATTCATCGACTCAGACCAGCCAGAGCGGTCAGATCACCAAGTAAGCCTGTGTCGCGTGAGACGCGGACCAATATGTTTGGCGCCATTGTAGTGGGTTTAGTGGTTTAGATGCTGATCCACAGCAAAGCTCTGCGCTCTAATGCCACACTCGCGTGCGGCGAGCTTTTCTGCAGATGAAAAAAAACCTTAGGTTAAAGTAAGGTTTTTTTATTTACAGCGCCGGCAGTAATGGCTAATTAAGCAGACAATGCAGCAGCATCTTTCACAACGCAGGCAAAGAAGTCAGCCAGTGCCACCAGCTCCATCTCATGCAAGGCTTGCGCATCCAACTGAGCTGAATCTAAACCCGGTAAGGTTCGGGTGGCGCAGGCATCGGCGACGACCGTGCTTTGATAACCCAAATCTTTTGCCGCACGCACCGTGGCACTGACACACATGTGCGTCATAAAACCACAAACGATTAAGGATGTGCGCCCAGTGTCTTGCACAAAGGCTTGCAACGAACTCCCAGCAAACGCATTGGGCAACGGCTTATCAATCACCGCTTCACCAGCGACGGGGGTCAGCTCATCGAAGATCTGCCCGCGCGGACCTTCAGGATCAAATAAATAGCCCGGCACGCCGATATGACGAATGTGCGCCACTGGGCTACCATGCTGACGGGCCGCGGCAAGCAAACGTTGAATTTGCACAGTAGCCGGCTCAACATTAGGCAGCTTCATATCGCCCATGCGGTATTCATTTTGCGCATCAATAATCACCAGTACAGCGTCTTGCCATTGCGCCGCAGGATGCTCGCTGCCGGTCAGCTGAAATAAGGTTGGAAACTCGCTCATTGTTGTTCTCCAGTAGTAGGTTGATGGTGCCATTGTCGAAGTGACGGGCAGTAAAGGGAACACCTAAAATTGCCGTTACAGTTTGCATTTTTGCAACAGCCTGACTGAAGGATGATTTGACATGATGCTCGCCAATACCTTTGACTGGAATGACATCCGTTTGCTGTTAGTGCTACAGCGTGAAGGCAGCTTGCGCGCCACCGCTCGCCAGTTAAAAGTGGATGTTTCCACCATCAGTCGGCGTCTTAGCGCTGCCGAAGCCACGTTACAAACCCGCCTATTTATCCGCACCACCAGCGGTTATCAAGCCACCGCCGCGGGCCTGACCTTTCTCGCCTCGGCGCAGACCATTTGCGGGCATGTGCAGCAGATGTTGCACAACACCCAAGACGCCGCCCAGAGCATCAGTGGCACGGTGCGCATCACCTCGGTTGATTTTATTTTTAGCCTGTGGCTGGTCAAGCATCTGGCCAGTTTGAAGCGCCAGCATCCGCAGTTGAGCTTAGAGCTGCTGAATGACAACCGCGATTTATCCTTCAGCCACAGTGAAGCCGATATCGCGATTCGTCTAGCCCGCCCAGAGCGCGATGCAGCACTTTTCATGCGTAAAATTGGTGAGCTGGGCTGGGCAGTCTACGGCCATCCTGAGCACCCGGCCGTGCAGGCAGCGGATTGGCCGCAACAGGCTTGGCTCAGCTATACCGATGACTTAGCCCATGTCCCCGAAATGCGCTGGCTGCAACAACTGAACATCAAGCAAGCGCCAGTCCTGCAATCGAGCCACTTGGAAACGCTGATTCATGCCTGTAAGCATGGCGTTGGTCTGGCTGTTTTACCTTGCATGCTGGCCAACGAAGCGGGGCTTAAACAACTGAGTGATGAGCCTGTTGTGTTTCGCGAAGTGTGGCTGCTCAGCCACCGGCAAACGGCGCAACTGGCACGTTTTGAGGCCGTGTATAACTGGTTAGTCGATCAATTTTCTGAACATGCAGCCTTGCTGCGCGGCACGCACGCGGTGCTTAACCCGACGGTTTGAGCTGGTGGCTCATCACCGCGCGCAACTTGCCTGGACGCACAGGTTTATTCAGCATGGGGATGCCCAATTTTTTGCGCAGCGCTTGCTCTTGATCAGTGTAGTCTGCAGTGATCAATACCGCGGGCAGTTGCTCTGAAAAATAACCACGCAACTGCTCCACCACATGCAAACCTGTGACATTGTTGTCGAGGTGTAAATCCACAATAATCAAATTCGGCGCCACCCCACCGAGCGCTTGCACCGCGCCGGCATAGTCAGCGGCCAACACTGTTTCACAGGCCCATTGATCCAATAATGCGCCCATGCTGTGCAAAATATCAGGCTCATTATCAATCACCAGTATACGCTGGCCAGCCAAGTCATTAGCTAGACTCGCACGCGGCAAGATCGCGAAGGAAGGCTGAGCAGGCGCGGTGGTCGCCGGCACTTCAATGCTGAAACAGGAGCCTACCCCTTCACGTGACCATAGCGCCACGCGCGCCTCTAGAATCGTGGCAATCCGCTCAACAATTGCCAAGCCTAAGCCAACCCCTTTACGGCCATTTGCATGGTTATTGCCCAACTGATTAAACTCTAAAAATATTTTTTCTTGTTGCTCCAGTGCAATGCCGACACCGGTATCCCAGACTTCAATACGCAGATGGCTGCCGCGTCTACGCACGCCTAAAACAATGCGTCCTGACTTGGTATAGCGGCATGCATTACTGAGAAAGTTTCTTAAAATACGAATCAGCAAGTGGCTATCGGTATAGGCACACAACGAGGTCGGCAGCACTCTCAATTGCAAACCGGCTTCCTGCGCCACCGGCTCGAACTCGGAAGCCAATGCGTTAAACAACTCATCAATACGGCATGCAGCAAAGGTAGGTGTAATTGCGGCTTGATCAAGACGAGCAATATCCAGCAAGTCGGCTAACAGGTCTTCCGCACCTTCCAGAGCCATATGCGCACGCTCAAGCAAATGCTTTTCTGCTGCAGGTAATTCACGTTCGCGCAAAGTGGATATCAACAAACGCGCGGCATTTAACGGTTGCAATAAATCATGACTGGCCGCGGCCAGGTACTTGTCTTTACTATGATTGGCTTCTTCGGCCGCATCACGCGCTTCGCGCAGAGCTATTTCCATTTGCTCACGCTGGGCAATTTGTTGTTGTAAGCCCTCATTGCTGAGCAGTAATTCATGGGTGCGCTCAGCAACTCGGTCCTCCAACTCAAGATTGAGCTGCTCAAGGCGCAGTTGATTTCTTTTCCGTTCAGAAATGTCCGCAACAAAGCCTTCCAACACACCCGGCTCATCGTCTTTGAGTAACAGGTTCATCAGCACATCCAGCGCACTGCCATCCTTGCAACGCAGACGCGTTTCATAGCCGCGGACAATTTTTTTCTGCAATAACTCATCACGAATACGCTTGACTTGGCTGGCACCATTGACAAACAAACTATCGGTTTCCGCCCCCCTCATCGCTAGTAATTCGTCAGCACTGCTGTAGCCCAGCATGCTGGCTAACGCTGGATTCACCGCGCGAAAACCACCACTGATATGCGATTGAAAAATGCCATAAGTGGCATGTTCAAACAGCCATTTATAGCGATTGCGCTCACGCTCAACTTCTTCTAACTGCAACAGCAATTCAGGGTAATGACTCTTACGCGCCGATTGATCACTTAAGCCTAACAGCCCGGCCAATAAGTGATCAGAGTGCTTCGCCATACACCACTTCCATATCACGCTGATTGGATGCGCGCGGGTTGGTCAAGATACAAGGGTCAACCATCGCATGGCGCGATAAAAACGGGATGTCAGAGACGCTGACGCCATACACGCCGAGGCTGTCATAAAAGCCCACTGCGCGCTTAAAGGCAATCAGGTAGTCAATCAAATGTTGGCGAACTTGCGGCGGGGTTAAACCGCGGCAATCAATGCCAAAGGTTTGCGCAATGATTTTAAAGCGCTCAGGCGCGGCGTCGAAATTAAACGCTACCACATGCTCAATTAACGCGGCATTGCACTGGCCATGCGGCAAATCTAAATAACCGCCTAAGCTGTGCGACATGGCATGCACTGCGCCCAAAATGGCATTCGAAAAAGCCAAGCCGGCCTGCATGCTGCCGAGCATAATTTGCTCACGCAAGACGATGTCTTCAGGGTTGGCAATCATCTCGATCAAGTTACCACTGATCAAGCGCATCGCTTCCAGCGCATGATGATCGGTGAGTGGGCCGCTGCCAATCGAAACAAAGGCTTCGATCGCGTGGACCAAAGCATCAATCCCGGTGCAGGCGGCGAGAAAGGGATCCATGGTTAGGGTGGTTTCTGGATCAATCAATGACACATCAGGCACCACCGCTTTGCTGACGATGGAAAACTTCATTCGCTTTTGCTGATTGGAAATAATCACAAACTGCGAAACATCTGCCGAGGTGCCAGCGGTGGTGGGGATTAAAATCAACGGTGGACTCGGCAAGCGAATGGTATCCACCCCTTCAAACTCTAAAATACTGCGACCGTGTGCAGCGACAATACCAATGGCTTTCGCACAATCCATCGGACTGCCACCGCCCACCGCAACAATCGCGGTACAGCCATGCAACTTATAGACTTCGGCACCGTGCATCACCTCTTCAACTCGAGGGTTGGCTGATACTTCAGTAAACACATGGTAGCTAATGCCTTGCTCTTGCAAACTGACCTCAACGTCTGCCACCCAGCCTGCCGCTTGCACTCCAGGATCGGAGACAACCAACACATTGGTTGCACCAAACACACTGACGAAGTGACCAACGCGGTGACGACAGCCGGCACCAAAGACAATTTCTGGAGAGACGAATTTACGTAATTCGCTGATCGATCGATTCATAGAGACTCTTTTATAATTGTCGTAAAGCAGGCCAAAGAGTATAGGCGACCTGCTTCAGCAGTGCATCCACCCAAGCATGCAAGTGCACAAAACAGGCTGCATAGCTTAGCAATCTCACCGTGGTTTAAGTACTAGCCAAGAGTCTACGCAGACTGCACAGGTTGGTAGCAACTTGGAAAAAAACTCAACTTAACCACCTTGAAAGGCACGCTGATAAAAATCCAACTCAAGGCGCAGCACCTGTGCCAAATTGGCCGCATCGCGAAAACCATGCCCTTCCTCGGCAAACACATGGCATTCAACCTTTACCCCCTGCGCGGCTAAAGCATCAACCATCACAGCGGTTTGCTCAGGCACCACCACCGCATCACGCCCGCCTTGAAAGAAAATCACGGGAGTGGCGATTTTCTTGACCTTTGCTAACGGCGCACGGGTGGTAAACGCATCTGGCGCACCCAATAACCAATCTAAATAATCCGCTTCAAATTTGTGCGTCATGCGCCGTAAAGCCCACGGATCACTCACTCCATATAAGCTAGCCGCAGCGGCAAACTGCTGGCTGGCGGCGATGCTTAACAATGCTGTATAACCGCCAGCACTGGCGCCGCGTACACACACCTGCTGCGGGTTAATCCAATCTTTCTTGGTCAAGTGTTCCACCAGGGCGCAGACATCCTCCACCTCGAGCAAGCCCCACTGATGACGCAAGAGCTGTCGATACTGACGACCAAAGCCAGTGCTGCCGCGGTAGTTCAAATCGGCCACGGCAAAACCCCTTTGCGTCCAAAACTGAATACGTGGCTCAAACACCGGATAACAGGCTGAGGTGGGTCCACCATGCAAAAACACCAACAAGGGTGGCCGCTCTGTTTCAGCCAATTGACAGCGCGTATTGCACGGTGGATAAAAAAACGCATGCACTTGGTGATTGTCGCCACTAGGGAAATAAAAACTATAGGGCTGAGCGATCTCATCCACAGCAAGCTCAATCTGTAACTGAGTCAGCACTTGCACCTTAGCCGTGCTTCGATCAATCGCTAGCACCGCGCTGCCTTGCGCGACATGCGAGGCAATGCAATAGAAAAAATCATCATCCGCTGCCAAGTGCCTTAAGCGACTGTACTCACTGGCCAGTCGCTTGATCACGCGCTGCTCGGCAAAGCAATACACAGCCAAATGACCAAAGCCGTTATACAGCCAACTGAGCAAATACTCATCATTGTCCAGCGCGAGATAATTGCAGCCGCCCAGCTGCCAAGGTGCTCCGGTGTAGTCAGCTTCGACACCTTGCAGTTTGTCTAATTGGCCTGGTCTGTCTTCACGCCATAACTGCCAATAGCCGTCTTGATCATTGAGCAGCAACGCTCGATTATTGTGATCAAACCCGGGTTGTTGCACAGCTGCCGCACCGGCTGCGCCCGCTAAACAATAGGCTGCGCCCCAGCCTCCGTCGGCATTACGCTGCGCACACCAGGCTTGAGTTTGCGTCCAAGGTTGATCGGGGCGCTGCCATTCAATCCAGAGCAAGCGCTGAGCATTGGGGCTTAAGCGTGGCGCGGCGTAAAAATCACTGCCTTGAACCAGAACCGTAGGTGCAGGACAAGCCTGTTCATCCAAACCGGTTAAACTGACACGGACCAAGCGATGCTCGACAGTTTGCCCACCGTGCTCTTCTTCAATGGCCACAAGGCTTTGCGTCAGCCGGTCAAATTGCATATCCGCATAACGGCAAGCATGGCGCTGAGTCAACGGCTGCGGTGCGCCTTGCCAGGTTTGCAGATACAGCTGCTGATCGGCTTCATTGACAAACACCAGACCATTATCGGTCAGGCAAAATGAGCCACCACCGTACTCATAAACGCGGCTGCGCACCGAAAAACCGTCAGGAGTGAAGCGCTGGCTGGCTTGTGTCGCATGCTCAAAACGATAGACCCAGGTGCATGCACTGTGCGGATCAGACTCAGCCCAAAACACCCCGTGCGCTGACACTTTTAACTCATTCAGCTCTTTGCCCGCGGCGGCCGCCTGCTGCGCACTCCATTGGCTTGGCCAAAAGCCCGCGTTAGAGGACGGCGACTCAAGCATCAGCACTCAACCTTTGATAATAATGTTGGACATTTTTTCATTGCGATAAACCATTTGCTCCACGCCCAGCGGGGCCTGTTCGGCCTGCTCGCGCGCCGCCAAAATAATCCCATGGTGCTCAGATTTACTGCACACAGGGTCGGTATTACTCGCATCACCGGTGAGCATAAAGGCCTGACAACGGCAGCCACCAAAATCATTTTCTTTTTCATCACAAGAGCGGCAGGGTTCTGGCATCCAATCAAAGCCGCGAAACTTATTAAAACCGAATGACTCTTGCCAGATGTGTTGCACGCTATGTTCTTTAACATTGGGAAACTTGATCGGCAACTGGCGCGCACTGTGACAGGGCAAGGCAGTGCCATCTGGAGTGATATCCAAAAACAAACTGCCCCAACCGTTCATGCAAGCTTTGGGACGTTCTTCGTAATAATCAGGCGTAACAAAAATCAGCTTGCAGGGATGGTTCTCTGCCGCCAACTTCTCACGCCATTGTTGGGTGACTTTTTCAGCACGGTCGAGCTGCTCGCGGGTCGGCAATAATGCGGCGCGATTGAGCTCGGCCCAACCATAAAATTGGCAGGTGGCCAGCTCAACAAAGTCAGCATCCAGCTCAATACACAACTCGATAATGCGGTCCATGCGATCGATATTGTGCCGATGCGTAACAAAATTGAGCACCATTGGATAGCCCGCAGCTTTCACTGCTTTGGCCATCGCCAGTTTTTGTGCAAAAGCTTTTTTGGAGCCGGCCAACATATTGTTGACCTCTTCATCGGCCGCCTGAAAGCTGATCTGAATATGGTCTAAACCGACCTCGCTTAACTCAGTAATACGTTTTTCAGTTAGGCCAATGCCTGAGGTAATCAGATTGGTATAAAAGCCTAAATCACGTGCCGCTTTGACCAGCTCGGCCAAATCTTGCCGCACCAGCGGCTCGCCACCGGAAAACCCCAATTGCGCAGCGCCCAGCTCACGCGCCTGGCGAAACACCTCAATCCATTGCTCAGTATTTAACTCTTCGCCACTGCGAGCAAAATCTACTGGATTGGAGCAATACGGGCATTGCAGAGGGCAACGGTAAGTCAGCTCAGCCAGCAACCACAACGGAGGGCTTTGCACAGCCTTAGCAGGACTTAAGCCAGAACTGTGCATAGGCCACCCCCATAAAGGTTAAAACATCTTCGTCCAGCCCCTGCACATCAGGAAACTGCTCCTGCAACTGCGCAATAATCTCTGCAATACTGCGCTGACCATCGACTAACTTTAAAATATGCGCAGCGCTGTCATTGAGTTGAATCATGCCCTCTGGGTACAGCAGCACATCACAGTTTTGTACCGGCTCCCACTGCAAGCGAAAACCACGACGAATACGCGGGCGATCCTCAAGCTTAAACTCACTCATACACCCAACCCTCGATGCCACACCTGTTGCTCGGTCACCGTGTGATACGGTGGACGCTTGAGCTCATAGGCCATGCTCATCGCATCCAACATGCTCCACAGCACATCCAGTTTAAATTGCAAAATTTCTAACATACGCTGCTGCGCGGCGAGCGTGGTGTAATGCTGCAAAGTAATTCTGAGGCCATGCTCAACATCACGGCGCGCTTCGCTGAGACGCTTACGGAAATAGTCATAACCGCTTTCATCAATCCATGGGTAATGTTGCGGCCATGCATCCAAACGCGATTGATGAATATGCGGTGCGAATAACTCGGTTAACGAGCTGCTCGCCGCTTCTTGCCAACTGGCACGGCGCGCAAAGTTAAGGTAGGCATCCACCGCAAAGCGCACGCCCGGCAAGACCAAATCACCGGACAAGACTTGCTCGCGATCCAAGCCGACCGCTTCTGCCAGACGCAGCCAGGCTTCAATCCCACCTTCTTCACCGGGCGCACCATCATGATCCAAAATACGCTGCACCCACTCTCGACGCACATCGCGGTCAGGGCAGTTGGCCATAATTGCGGCATCTTTCATGGGAATATTGATTTGGTAATAAAACCGATTGGCCACCCAACCTTGAATCTGCTCACGGGTCGCCTGCCCGTTGTGCATCGCGATATGGTAGGGGTGATGAATGTGGTAATAATCACCCTTCGCGCGCAGCGCCTGCTCAAACTGCTCGGGGGTCATCGCTTGCTCGCTCATCGCAGGCTCCTAGAGTTGAATACTCATTCCGTCATAAGACACTTCCACACCGGCAGCCTGCACTTGCGCGCGCTCGGGTGAGTCCTCATCCAGAATAGGGTTGGTATTGTTGATATGAATTAAAATCCGCCGTGCGTTTGGGTAGTCCGCTAGCACTTCGAGCATGCCGCCAGGGCCGCTTTGCGCCAAATGGCCCATTTCGCTACCCAGTTTAGTACCCACACCGTTGACTTGCATTTCATCATCACGCCAGACAGTGCCATCAACTAATAAACAATCAGCACTGGCCATAATGCGGCGCAGGTTGTCATCCATCTCACCCAGACCCGGCGCGTAAAACACTGTTTTACCGCTGCGTGTGTCTTCAATCAGCAGGCCAATATTATTGCCTGGGTGTGGATCATCACGGCGCGGTGAATACGGCGGAGCATTACTGCGCAACGCCACTGCTGTGATGCTTAAGGCTGGGCAGGCCGGCACGCTAAACGCGCTGCCATCAAGGCTAATCAACTGGTGATTAAGACCACCGTTCCAGTGCGCCAGCATATTAAAGATGGGAAAGCCTGAAGTTAAATCTTGATGCACCATGTCGGTGCACCAGACGTCATGCGGACAGCCTTCACGCAAGGTCAGTAAACCGGTGACATGGTCGATCTGGCTGTCGAGTAAAATAATCCCTGCAATCGCTGTGTCGCGTGCTTGACGCGCAGGCTGCAAAGCGGGAAATGCTTCAAGCTGGTTTCGAATGTCCGGCGAAGCATTGCATAAAATCCAGTTGACACCATCATCACTAATAGCAATCGAAGACTGTGTACGTGGCACAGCATTTAAAGTGCCTTGGCGTAATCCATGGCAATTATGACAATTGCAGTTCCATTGCGGAAAACCACCACCTGCTGCTGAACCCAATACTTGAATGTACATGCTGCTTTTCCTTAGTGGCCCCAGCAGGGCTGGGGCCTGATCGTTAGACGTTTAACATGAAGCGCAATGTATCAACGGTTTGCGATGTACATGGTTACTTCAAAGCCAATACGCAGATCATTAAAGCTAGGTTTAGTCCACATGATTGATTCCTCTTTCTTATTAAAACCGGGCAATTCCGGTGTATCTATTAATAACGCTGTTGCGCTGTAGAAAAAACGGTACTTTGGGACCGTTTTTTATTGCCATTGGTCGCACTCATTTAAAGGCCAGCGCCACACTGTATTTAAAGCAAAAAAACGCAGCCAATTGGCTGCGTTTCGACTAAAACTAAGTAAGGTGTGCGGGGGGCGCTACCTTAATAATTCAAGGTCCTACTCGTTCGTCGACAAGGTCCGCATCCCATCCAAGATGCAAACATCACGGAGTCCCACATGTCGCACGGCTTGAGTTTTAATCAATAAAAACAGAGGCCGTGCGCCAGTCATCCACAGGCTTAGAAAAAGCCTAAAGGATTAACGTCATAACTGATCAGCAAGTTTTTCGTCTGCTGGTAATGGCTGAGCATCATTTTGTGATTCTCACGACCCACACCCGACTTCTTGTATCCACCGAACGCTGCGTGGGCTGGGTAGAGGTGGTAGCAGTTGGTCCACACACGACCTGCTTGAATGGCGCGCCCCATACGGTAGGCACGGTTAATGTCACGCGTCCACAAACCAGCACCTAAACCAAATTCGCTGTCATTGGCAATCGCCAGCGCTTCAGCTTCATCTTTAAAGGTGGTGACTGCGACCACTGGACCAAAAATTTCTTCTTGGAAAATGCGCATTTTGTTGTGGCCTTTGAGCAAGGTCGGCTGAATGTAGTAACCGCTGGCCAAATCACCCTCAAGGTGCTCAATGTTACCGCCAGTTAACAGCTCAGCGCCTTCTGCTTTGGCAATGTCCATGTACGACATGATTTTTTCAAACTGCTGGGCTGAGGCCTGTGCACCGACCATCGTTTCTGTATCCAGCGGATTACCACGACGGATTTGCTTGATCTTCTTCATGACCACTTCCATGAAGGACTCATAAATAGACTCTTGAATCAGCGCACGCGAAGGACAGGTGCACACTTCACCTTGGTTAAAGAAGGCCAAAACCAAACCTTCGGCGGCTTTTTCAATAAAGGCCGGCTCGGCATTCATAATATCGGCAAAGAAAATGTTCGGTGATTTACCGCCCAGTTCAACAGTGCTTGGAATAATATTCTCTGCGGCACACTTCATAATGTGCGCACCAACTGGGGTTGATCCAGTAAAGGCAATTTTGGCAATACGCTTGCTAGTGGCTAAGGCTTCACCGGCTTCGCGACCAAAACCTTGCACAACGTTTAGAACGCCCGGCGGCAGCAAGTCACCAATCAGTTCCATTAAAACAGTGATGGATAATGGCGTTTGCTCAGCTGGCTTCAGGACGATGCAGTTACCTGCCGCCAAAGCCGGTGCCAGCTTCCACGCTCCCATTAAGATAGGGAAGTTCCACGGAATAATTTGACCAACCACACCCAATGGCTCGTAGAAGTGATAGGCCGCAGTGTGTTCGTTGATCTCAGCTGCCGAGCCTTCTTGGGCACGTAAGCAACCGGCAAAGTAACGGAAATGATCAGCTGCTAAAGGGATGTCAGCGTTCAGCGTTTCACGCACAGGCTTACCGTTATCCCAGGTTTCGCTAACGGCTAACAGCTCAAGGTTTTCTTCAATACGATCGGCAATTCTTAACAGAACTAAGGCACGGTCTTGTGCTGAGGTTTTACCCCAAGCGCAGGCAGCAGCATGCGCAGCATCTAAAGCTAGATTGATGTCATCGGCGGTCGAACGCGGAAACTCACCCGCTACGGCACCGGTGACTGGCGTGGTGTTCGTGAAATACTCACCATTCACAGGTGGCACAAACTGACCACCAATATAGTTGCCATAACGCGGCTTAACTGTGAGTAGTGAACCTTGTGTACCGGGTTGTGCATAAATCATGAGAGTATCCTTTTTTATTCAATGCCTGCGCCAACCGCGGGCAGGTGATGATTCGATAATAGCCACTCTTAGCCAACAGCCGAATCCACCCAACGCACCAAAGATCTAGTTATTTAGAACTAGATAACACGCGCCGATACTCAAGGCCACCCACCACCGCCGCGCAAGCGCACCCGCAAGTGAGCTTGGCAAGTTAGGCGCTGGTTTGAAGTTCGGATCGCGGTGTGCTTGCCAGGTTAGGCGCTGGTTGGAAGTTCGGGTCGCAGGCATGGCCTGCTCGTACAGGATCACATGGCCTGCTCGTACAGGATTAATCCTTCTCTGTGCGAGCGGCAACCCAGATACAACAAAACCGGCCAAGCCGGTTTTGTTGTATCTGCACAACGCTTAAAAAATTACATCGTGTGCTCTTTTGGCAATTTAAAGGTCCAAACCATGCCGCCTTGGTTGTATTCCTTCACCCGCTTAGCCACTTCGCCGCCCCATAACGGCACCGCACCACCCCAGCCGGATACAACACTGATGTATTGCTCGCCGTCCATGTCCCATGTCACAGGAGAGCCGAGTACACCCGAGCCGGTTTGGAACTCGTAGAGTTTTTTACCGGTTTTCGCATCAAAGGCCATTAAAAAGCCCTCAGGGTTACCGGTAAACACCAGGTTTCCTTTGGTTGCTAACACACCACCCCATAAAGGCGAGTAGTTTTTATAGCGCCACACTTCTTTGCCTGTTTTCGGGTCAATGGCTTTTAACACACCAATATAATCTTCATTTAGCGGTCTGATGGTAAAGCCTGCGCCTAAGTAGGCTGCACCTTTTTTATAGGTCACGCCTTCGTTCCAGATATCCATGCCCCACTCATTGACCGGGACATAGAACAATCCGGTATCTTGGCTATACGCCATGGGCATCCAGTTTTTTGCACCTAAGAACGCCGGCGCGACAAATACAGAGCTGCCTTGTTTCTCTGCACCCGGTGCGCCTGGGCGATTGCTCTCGTCATAGACTGGCCGGCCATTTTTATCCAAACCTTTCGCCCAGGTGATCTTGTCGGCAAATGGGAAACCACGGATAAACTTGCCGTTAGTACGATCCAACACATAGAAGTAACCATTACGGTCAGCGGTCCCTGCGGCTTTGATAGTCTTGCCATTTTCTTCATAACTAAACGGCACCAGCTCGTTGACCCCATCGTAATCCCAGCCATCGTGCGGCGTGGTCTGGAAGTGCCATTTGATCGAACCATCATCTGGATTCAATGCTAAGCGTGAGGAGGAGAACAGGTTATCACCTGGACGCATATGCGAGTTCCATGGCGACGGGTTACTGGTACCAAATAATAAGGAGTCTGTTTCAACGTCATAAGAACCACCCAACCAAGGTGCAGCGCCACCGGTTTTCCAGAGATCGCCCGGCCAAGTTTTACCCGCTTCACCTCCGGAAATGCCGCTTTCAATTTTCTTACCATCTTTCCAGACATAGCCCATATGACCTTCAACGGTCGGACGCGTCCAGATCAGATCACCGTTGACTGGATTGTAAGCTTCAACTTTACCGACAATACCGAACTCACCGCCAGATACTCCGGTAATCAGCTTTCCTTTAACCACAATCGGCGCCGCAGTAATCGAATAACCGTCCTTGTAATCCGCAACGGTTTTACGCCAGACCACCTTACCGGTGTCTTTATCAAGAGCGACTAACTTGGCATCCAAGGTGCCGAAAATCACCAAGTTGCCGTACAAGGCAACTCCACGGTTAATCACATCACAGCACGGCATAATGCCGTCCGGCAGGCGCGCATCATACTGCCACAGCTCTTTACCGGTGCGCGCATCCACGGCAAACACACGGGAATAAGACGCTGTTACATACATCACGCCATCTTTAATCATAGGCTGTGATTCTTGACCGCGCTGCTTCTCGCCACCAAAGGATAACGCCCAAACTGGGCGCAGTTGTTGCACGGTATCCACATTAACTTTGGCCAACGGGCTGTAACGCTGCCCGGCCAAACCCAAACCGTTACTCACAATCTGATGTGTGGTCTTAGCATCATCTAAAATATCTTGATCCGTTACCGCGTATGCACTGCTCGTGTGCAAGAGCATTGCTCCGCATAATGCGGATAAAGCAAACATGTGGTGCAGTCGTGTGCGTTTCATTATGGCCACCTCTACAGCGTTATTATTATGATCGGGAAATTATCCCGAACCGAGTTAGATTCTTCGCTGCAGCAGGCTCAACAACAATTGACCTCAATGCTTAGTTACCACGTACGTTAGTCGTAACACTTCACCGCTAGCACAGCAAATCCGGTTACTTAACCAGACGCAGAATTAGAAGAACTATAGAGCGCAGCGACTTAATCGCTATCTTCATTCAACTTTAGTCAAATGATGCTGTACCGCATACGCAAGGCTAAAGTTCTAATCTGTTGCTCATAACTAAGCATGGGGTAACACGCGCATAAAGACTAAAAAACAGGCTTCACTCAACAGGAGGAATATCAGTGAAGCAATCCACTCTTTGCGGTTTGATCATGTGCTTTTTGCCGATCACCGCACTTGCTAGCGATCCTATTAAAATAGGTCTTAATTTCCCGCGTACAGGCAACTATAAAGCAGAAGGTTTGGAGTTGATGCAAGGCTCACTGCTGGCCATTGAACAAATCAATCAAGCAGGGGGCGTTCTTAATCGACCATTACAACTGCTGACAAAAAACAGCGCCTCACGCGCCGAAAAAGCACGGCGCAATGTTGATGATTTTTTTAGCAGTGACACTAAAATGATTTTCGGGGGCGCTACCAGTGAAGAAGCCATTGCCGCAGGGCGTCGCGCTAAAAAGCTGGGTTTGCCTTATTTTGCGGTGCTCAGCTACGCCAATGACGTCACAGGCCGTGAAGGTCATCGCTATATTTTCCGCGAATCAAACAATGACTGGATGAGCGCACAAGTATTAGGTGAATACTTGTCTTGGCATATGCCGCGCCAGCGCTACCATTACATTGTCAGCGATGATACTTGGGGGTTGAGCATGGAAGCAGCGTTGCGCTTAGCAACCGGCAGCCAAGACCGGGCAAAACACAGTTTTACCCGTTTAAAATCAGTCAATGCCAGTCATGCTGATTATAAAAAAGCACTAACAAAAGCAGCAAAAAGCCAAGCCGATATCTTGGTATTAGTGCTGCAAGGTCAAAATATTATGCATGCCATGCGGGTCGTATCTGCGTTGGGATTAAGTGACACAGTACAAATTATTATTCCCAATTTAAGCCGTACCTTGGTGCAAAATATTGGCCCACAAACTATGGCTGGCGTGATTGGTACACAAGCTTGGACATGGCGCGTACCCACCATGGAAAACAGTGAGAAAGGCCTCGCTTTTGTACAAGATTACACCCAACGCTACGCTGAATACCCAGGTAGCGCAGCGGCTTCAGCCTATAGCGTGATCTATCAGTGGGCGGACGCGGTGCAGCGCACCCGTAGCTTAGACAGTGAGTCGCTTATTAAAGCGTTAGAAGATCACCGCTATCAGTTGTTGAAAGGCCAACAACAGTGGCGTGGTTTTGATCATCAAAACGTACAAGATATTTATGCTATCCGCGTTAAGCCACGCACTGAAATCATGCAGGACCCGCTCAAACAGGATTATTTTGAAATCATCCATCGCATGCAGGGTAAACATGCAGTGCAATCATTTGATGACTGGCAACAAGAACGTGGTGAGCATTTAGTACTAGATTGATCTGCCTCACTCTATCGGTAACAACCTCAAAGTTTGCTTGAGCAATGCTTGGAGGTTGTTTACACGCATGGGTTTTCTGGACTGGCTGTTCTGCTTATTCTTGGTCGAGGCGCTGCCACTGCTCTTGCTCATATTGTGGGTACAAATGACTGACTGTGCGGACTAGCTCATAACGGGTCAAACTGACCTGAGCAAAACGCTCCGGTATTGGCATGCGCAACACTTGGTTCATGTCCTGACCGCTCTTGGCCGCTTCACGTAAGGAACGATCCAGCCAGGTTAAGTAATCACGCATTTGTGCGAAAGGTTTAGCGTCATGGGTTATCGGTCCATGCCCCGGCACAATGAATTTCCAGGGCAGCTGCTCAAGGGTGTCAATATCTGTCAGCCACGCAGTCAAACTGGGCGTATTGGGCGTTGCTAAAGCGCGCTGATAAAAGACCAAATCGCCAGCAAACAAGACCCCTGTGCGCTCATCCAACACGGCCAAGTCAGCGCCGGTATGTCCGGTCAAACTCAATAGACGCAAAGGGTAACCGGCAATCTCTAGCACGCCTTCTTCCACCATCTGTGTTGGCAACACCACTTCCGTGCCGCGCATCCGATCACCCACCACGCGATACATGTTTTCCGCCATGTGATCGCCCTGCTCTTGCAAGAGTTTTTTAGTGCCCGGCAAAGCCGCGATCGGTGCTTCAGAGAAGGCTTGGTTGCCTAACACATGGTCGGGATGGTGATGGGTCAGCAACACTTGGATCACCGCTTTGTCTGTGACGCTGGCGATGGCGGCGCGCATCTCTTTGCCATAGGCAAACGAAGGGCCGGTATCAATCACGATGACACCGTTGTCGCTGACAATAAAAGCCGCGTTGACAATGTTGCCGCCATTGTGCAGGTTAAAGTTTTCCGTTGTGCCTTCCAGCAACCAGGTGTTTTCGGCAATTTTTTTGGGGACTAATTGATAATCAGCAACAGCCGTCACACTGAAAACACAACTGCATAAAAAGAGAAATAAGCAACGCATAGTATGACCTCGATAAAGCAAAAAACCTGTTAAGTAACGCCTCCGTGCTCAATCCAACACCTAGCAACACGGCCCAACATGGCGTGCCTGTCATGCATTGATTTAGGGAATGTAGGCAGTAAATTCATTGCCATTGTTATCGCGCAACCAGAACTCAGTTTGCGGATGACCTTTCACCCCTAAGGTAATGGTTGGGTTTTCACTCATGGCAGAAAACACATCCAAACGGGCCAACACAGTACCCGACACGTCACGCAATTCAGCCTGATTAACATAGAACTCAGGCACAGAATCCACTAAACCATTGTCCATTGGATGCGAGATATTGATGCGTAGACGGCTGTTATCACCGGCGGCAAAACGCGCACCTAAGATTTTACCTAGATTATCTTCCCAGCCGTCCTGCGCGCGCACCACACTCGGCGCACTGCAACCGCCACCGGCGGCTTCAATACGGGTTGAGCCGACATGCCAGAGACCATCATCCATTAAGAATGCCGCACGAATGGGCGTGGCTTGTTCAACACGAATACGTACCGCTAAAAACTTTTCTAATTCGCTCGTGGGGTGCACGGTCAGTATTTGCGGGATCGGGTTGAGTTCAGCCCACAGCATGATCCGCTCAACTTTGCCTTTGAGCGCACGCGCATCCACTTCCACCGGAACTTGCCGCGCATCTTCGGCAAACGGCGGCACACTGACCTTCACCGCATCATCAAAGACAAATTCTGCATTCTTCAGGAGACGCTCATGGAAATACTCCCACATCACCGAGGGCAAAGGATCACCCTCCACAGCACTGACTCCGCTTGAGATCAGCCACAGCATTAAGGCGCCGACAATTGACTGTTTCATACCACCTCCCACGCTCTACTTTTGGGAACCGCTTGTGTATTTAAGCTATTGGTACATTTCTGGCTTTTCATAACTTAAATGATATTTCGTATACAGCGCCTGCATACGTCCATCAGCAATCATCGCCTCGCTAAGGGCTTCCACCGTATAGGCCAGCTGACGGTTGCTTTCATGCACAGCCATGCCCACTTCCCAGGTCGATTGACCTAAGTTTGGATAGGCTGCATCGGACTGCTTAAGCTGCGCATCGCCTGCTTGACTGAGCAACCACTCCAGCTCGCCGCGCATCGCCATCACTGCATCGACTTGGCCGTCTTGCATCGCCCTGAAGGCGCCAGATGGGCTGACAAAGTGTTTAACGTTGCCACTTAAACGCCCAGCAAAGGCGGTGAGCAAATAAAACGAGGGGACTGAATCATCTTCAACACCCACCGGGTGGTATTGAAAAACACCGACCGTTTCCAGACGCTTAATTCGGCGACTGTTGTACACCGTCAGCCAGCGTTCGCGCTGATAAGGCCCAAACATCACGACTAACTCGTTGACCAACTCACCCAGCTCGTTACGTCGATAGGAAAACTCACGATCGTAAGGCACCCGCAGCATCAAATCAGCGCGAATATCCTTTCGCAGATAATGCCCACGCCAAATAAAATTACGTAAATCATCATCGAGTTTTTCACCGGGTGTGACCCAGAGTAGCTCCAAGCTCACACCCAGTTGCTGAGCAATCTGCTCGGCAAGTTCAACATCAACCCCTTTAGCCTGACCATCAACACTAAAACTGTAAGGCGCAAAGTTTTCGTAGACGGCCACTTTTAAGTTGCCTGCGGCGATCATGTCATCGTAGGAGCGCACTTGATTACCAATACTTTCGGCAGACAACTGGCACGACAGTGTAAGGCTGAATAAGGCACACAACGCGATCAGGATTCGCTGCATTATTATTACTCCGCTTTATGGCTTAGGACGGCTTTCAACGTAGGTACGAATCGCCCACAACGCTTCTTGGCTTAAGTGTTCAGCCATTTTTGGCATATACACCGCACCATTGCGTACCGCGCCATTGATCACACGTTCCTTGTACCATTCGTCACCAGAGATATCCGCATCTAACATTCGTAAATCTGGGGCAATGCCGCCCGACTGCGCTTCTAAACCATGACAGCGTGCGCAGTTCTGGTTGTAAGCCGAAGAGCCAATCTCGACCGCTAAAGCATTTTGCGGATCGTCACCACGATAGGGGTTTTCATCCACCCATTCTTCGCCGAGTAAGCGCAACTCACCGGTGTCAACGCTTTGCGGAACCATATCACCGTGCGCATACAGGCCACTAGAAAAGCCTAAACATGCAGTCACTAAGGCACCAAACAGGATATTTTTCTTATTCATCATTTCCACCCTTTAACAAGTATTAAGCAAGGCTCACGCCATCCAGTTACATCCTTGCTTTCATGTTAGAAACGTCTCATTCAGAGTAGAACGCTGCTTTAGTGGTCGAGAGCCGCACCCTTAGTAGTAGGTTTAAAGGTATACAAAAAACAGCTTTAGAAGCACTGCCAATTACCCGGCGACCTGGGAAGTTTTCCCGCAGCCAGCGGGAGTTTTTCCGTATGCAGAAGTCCTGCACTTTCCCAACATGGTAACCGTCAATGCGAGCATCAATGACGCAGGACTCACAACATGCAACCTATGGGAAGTAAAGCAATGATAAAAAAACAATTACCCAGCTCTGCCAAACCATTAGCCCGTGCGGTAAAGGGCTTAATTTTGGGCGCGAGCTTGATTGGCTCAAGCCTTAGTTTTGCAACCCCTGTTACCTGGGAGGATATTGCTAAAGACCATTTAACCACCACCAACGTTTTGCAATATGGTATGGGCACTAACGCACAGCGTTACAGCCCGTTAGCCAAAATCAACGAAGACAACGTATTCAAGCTGACCCCGGCTTGGACCTATTCTTTTGGTGATGAAAAGCAACGCGGTCAAGAATCGCAAGCGGTAATTCATGACGGCGTAATTTATGTCACCGGCTCCTACTCCCGTGTCTGGGCGTTGGACGCTAAAACTGGTGAGCGTCTGTGGAATTACAGCCACCGCCTGCCTGACGATATTCGTCCATGCTGTGACGTGGTGAACCGCGGTGTTGCGATCTTCGGCGATAAAGTGTTCTTCGGCACGTTAGATGCACGCGTAGTTGCCCTCAACAAAGACACCGGTAAAGTGGTTTGGAACAAGAAGTTCGGTGATCAAGCAGCGGGTTACACCATGACCGGTGCACCGACCATGGCGAAAGATGCTAAAACTGGCAAGGTACTGTTGATTCACGGCAGCTCAGGTGACGAGTTTGGCGTGGTGGGTAAACTGTTTGCCCGCGACCCAGATACGGGTGAAGAAATTTGGATGCGCCCATTTGTCGAAGGGCACATGGGCCGCCTCAACGGTAAAGACAGCACACCAACCGGTGACATTAAAGCACCATCATGGCCGGATGACCCAAATCACCCAACTGGCAAAAAAGAAGCGTGGAGTCAAGGCGGTGGGGCACCATGGCAGAGCGCCAGTTTTGATGCAGAAACCAACACCATCATCATTGGCGCCGGTAACCCAGCACCGTGGAATGGCTGGGAGCGCACTGCTGATGGTGGCGATCCAAAAGACTTCGACAGTCTTTACACCTCAGGTCAAGTCGGCGTTGATGCCACCACCGGTGAAGTAAAATGGTTCTACCAGCACACACCTAACGATGCTTGGGACTTCTCTGGTAACAACGAGTTGGTGCTGTTTGATCACAAAGACAAAAGCGGCAAAGTCACCAAAGCCACAGCACACGCTGACCGTAACGGCTTCTTCTATGTGGTCGATCGCAACAACGGTAAGCTGAAAAACGCTTTCCCTTTTGTTGATGGTATTACTTGGGCTTCACACATTGACTTGGAAACCGGTCGCCCGGCTGAAGTTAAAGGTCAGCGTCCACCCAAGCCTGAGCCAGGTGAGAAGCGCGGTAAGTCAGTCGAAGTATCACCACCGTTCTTGGGTGGTAAAAACTGGAACCCTATGGCCTACAGCCAAGACACTGGTTTGTTCTATGTACCGGCTAACCACTGGAAAGAAGATTACTGGACTGAAGAAGTCTCCTACAAAAAAGGCTCGGCTTACTTAGGTCAAGGCTTCCGCATCAAGCGTTTGTTTGATGACCACGTAGGTATCTTGCGCGCCATGGATCCAACCACCGGTAAAGTGGCGTGGGAACATAAAGAGAAATTACCATTATGGGCTGGCGTATTGGCCACCAAAGGTAACCTCGTATTCACCGGCACCAGTGATGGTTTCTTCAAAGCCTTTAACGCTAAAACAGGTAAAGAGCTGTGGAAATTCCAAACCGGTAGCGGCGTGATTTCACCACCTGTGACTTGGGAAATGGATGGTCAGCAGTACATCGGTGTCACTTCAGGTTACGGCGGCGCTGTACCACTGTGGGGCGGCGACATGGCAGAGCTGACCAAACCTGTGGCACAGGGAGGTTCATTCTGGGTGTTCAAATTGCCAGAGTGGGATAACAAGTAATAGCACTGCGTCTATTCACTTAACCCGCACCGCTGCTGTGCTTGCATAGCAGCGGTTTTTACTGAGGTACTGTATATGCAACGCCATATTTTATCTGTTGTAGCCCTTCTGTTAAGCACTGCAGTGGTCGCCAACCAAGACGACGTGCCAACCATCAATGGCTGTAAGCTTGAGCCCGCCAGCAACTGTACCGGCATGGATTTACGCAACGCGGATCTAAGCAATATGAATCTGCGTAAAATCAACTTCAATGGAGCAAACTTATCTGGGGCCAACTTACGTCACGCCCAACTTGATTTATCCACCTTTGATAAAGCTGACCTGTCCGGCGCTAACTTGACCCGCGCCAGCTTACAACAAGCCAGCCTGCGCGGCGCTAATCTGAGCAATACCAAACTGGTTGCCATTACCGGCTGGGCCTTAATGGCACAAGGCGCGAAGGGCAAAAACACTGATTTTAATGGCGCTAATTTAGATTTTGCACGCTTCTCTGGGGCAGATTTACAGAGTGCAAACTTTAATGCGGCCAACTTAGAAATGGCCTGGCTGACCAAAGCAGACCTGCGCAAGTCGACTTTTATTGACGCCAATAT
This sequence comes from Pseudomonas sp., assembly GCA_048266525.1. Taxonomy (GTDB): domain Bacteria; phylum Pseudomonadota; class Gammaproteobacteria; order Pseudomonadales; family Pseudomonadaceae; genus Denitrificimonas. The sequence goes on along the minus strand of JBLWZG010000008.1, from coordinate 38,374 downwards.
GCAAGAGTCCAAACTCAGCGAAGCCAATATGGCCAAAGCCAATATGACTGGCGCACGCCGTCATTATGCAACTTTCTTGGGCACGTTTATGGAAGGCTGCACTGCATGTCCGCTCGATTGGTAATAACAATCCGCACCTTCAGCTAATAGCCGTTTGCCACGGCCTATTAGCTGGCTTCACCAATGCGCAACACCCCCGTATCAATCGCCAAATGCACCAACTCAACGTGCGAACTGACTTGTAACTTATGCTTCAATAGCGTCATGTAATTGGACACTGTTTTATTACTGATACAGAGTTTTGCCGCAATCTGCTGGGTTGGCAAACCGCGCGACAACATGACAAACACCTCCATTTCCCTTGGCGTCATGCTTTGTAAGCGTGGATCAATCGCCCCTTGAGTATATTTCTGGCTGGCCAGTTGCGTGGCTAATGCTTGTTCAATGTACATGTGGCCAGAGAGTGTACGGCGCACCGCCTCGACCAACACATCAGGACTCGAGCTCTTGGTGATGTAGCCCGTGGCTCCCGCATCCAAGGCTTGGCGCACCAAGGACAATTCATCATGCATGCTAAAAAAAAGCACCGGCAACTGCGGTAAACGTTGACGCAGACGACGGCAGGTCTCTAAACCACTGATGCCTGGCAAACCAATATCCAACACCACCAAATGTGGGGCGAGTTGCGGCACTGCCTGCAAAGCATCTTCACCACTGTCGGCTTCATTGACCTGCACATCAGGCAGCAGGGCTTTGAGTAAACTGGCGTAGCCTTGACGCACCACCGCGTGATCATCAACCAATAATATTTTCATTGTGTGCGCCTGCTAGGGGTAAATAAAGATAGAGGCTCCAGCCGCGATTTTCTCGCGCCTTAATCTGCAATTGCGCAGCCAAGCTGCGTGCGCGCTCAGCCATCGAACGCAAACCTAAACCTTGCTGCGGTGCTGAAGTGCCTTGCCCGTTATCGCGAACCAGAATACGTAACACGTGGTCCTTATACTGCAACCACAGGTGCACATGCGTAGCCTGTGCATGCCGGCTGACATTGGTTAACGCTTCTTGGAGAAAACGATAGAGCTGGTTTTTTTGCGCAACAGCCAACTCTGGAATAACACCCAACACATGTAAACGGCAATGACCGCCATGATTTTGTTGCCATTGTTGCTGCAGGTTATCCAGCATTTCCACCGCATTCAGGTGGTCCAACATAGCAGGGTATAAATCGCGCACCAAACAGCGAAAACCAGTTTGTAATTGCCGGCCGTGCTCTTCTAAGGTTTGCGCCACAGCTAAGACGCTTTGTGGCTGCTCATGCAGCACTTGCAAGAGCTTAATTTGCGCGCGCATGCCGGCCACATACTGGCCTAAGTCATCATGCAAGGTTTGCCCAAGACGGCTGCGTTCGCTGTCTTGTAGATTCAACAATGCGCGGGTCAACTGCATGTTTTCCGCTTGCGTGCTCTGCAATGCCGTGGCCATTTTATTAAACTGCTCAGCAAGCTGTTCCGCCTCATGCACCGGGTAGCGCTGTAAACGCACGGCCAGCTGGCCTTCACCAATGTGTTGCAAGGCCAACAGCACATCCTCCAATACCAACAAACCCCGGCGCACCGCCCAGCGAATAGTGAGCAAGGTCAACAGCAGCGCCAAGGCAAATACGCCGAGCAACTGCACAATGGAGTCCTGCGCTTCTTCCACTTCATCTTGCGGGTCAATTGCCATAAATAACGCACGACCATCGGCCAACTCGATGCGATGTAAAGGGGCCGGCTGCGGGTACAACAACTGAGTTAAACGGTCATGACTGTGCGCGGTGTTTAACTGGCTGGTGTGTCCTGACTCCACCAACTCAAGACGCACGTGACGCAAATAGCCTTCTAAACGCACAAAGCGTTCGGGATCATGCGCTGCCGCTTCAGCCAAATAGTCGACCAAAACTTGTGCAGCGCCTAACTCACGTTTGACATCCGCCTGCGCTTGGCGCAACAACACCACTAAACAAACCGCCACCACCGCTGCGAAGAACAAGGTGACATACAGGTTGATGCGCCATAATGCCGACATAGGCATAATCCTTGTTTGTTAACATCACTTAACCACAAATTCGCCCTGCATCCCTTTGCCTTCCAGGCCCTTACAGTAGAACGGGAAGCGGCCAGGTCGAATCGGCACAAAGAACATCTCCGCTTGCCCTGCATCTTCAAACTCAAGCTCAGTCAGCATAATGACTTTGATTTCCATGCCGCCGGCTTCTACTTTGCGTAAATAGATGGACTGCATAAACTGCGGTGCTTGAAAGGCACATTCTTTTTGCCCGTTGGAAATGACTTTGAGACGGTAAGAACTACCGGTGCTTAATGCGTAGGTCTTTTCGGAAAAACTGTAGTCGCTTTGCTCTGAGCCCATCACTAAGTCAGGCAAACGTTCCGGCTTGGTGGTCAGATCTCCAGCGGCTTTCACCGTATCAATACCTGCCATACCACACACCAACACTGCCGCTAACGTTGTCGCTTTTAAAAAGCTCATAGTCTGTCTTCCTAGTTATTTTTATGACAAGGCCATGCTAATCAGAGCGCAATCTAAACAATCTCCTACCTTGGTACTGCATGCTTGGTACTTTCTGCATATTCCTTTCGTGACAGACAGTTCCTATGCTGGTTTTTAATCAGAGAGGAATTCATTGTTATGCGTATTTTACTTTTTCTACTCTCGCTGGGCTGTATCCACTCCAGCTTTGCAACCACCCATAATGCCGAGACTCTCGAGATCAGCATTGCTTATTTAGCCTACCAACCGGCCGCTCGCCCGCTACTCTCTAATGTCATCCCTGAACCCACCGACAGCGGCTTGCGCGGCGCTGAATTGGCATTAAACGACAACAACAGCACTGGGCGTTTTCTCAAACAACATTACACTCTGAGCAGCCACAGCTCTGCTAGCGCCGAGCAACTGCTGGCCGCCGCCACCGCGCAGCATGACGCTGGGGTCCGTTTGTTTGTGGTCAATGCACCACAAAGTATGCTGCGTCAGCTGGCCACGCAACTACCGGACAGCTTGTTTTTTAACGCCGGCAGTGCCGATGACGAGCTACGCCAGTCCGCCTGCATCAGCAATGTCCTGCATACCTTACCCAGCGATGCGATGTTAACCGATGCTTTAGCCCAGTTTATGGCGCTGCGCCAATGGCAACGCTGGCTGTTGATTGTCGGCCAAGCCCCTGAAGACATCGCCTATGCCAACGCCTTACGCCGTTCAGCCAAACGCTTTGGTTTAACCATCGTGGCGGAAAAGCATTGGGACTTCAGCAGCGATCAGCGCCGCTCGGCCAGCGCAGAAATGCCGCTATTTACCCAAAGTAAAAACTATGACGTGGTGGTGGTGGCCGATAAAGCCGGTGATTTTGGTGAGTACTTGCCTTACAACACTTGGCTGCCACGCCCGGTGATTGGCACCCAAGGCTTAACCCCAGTGGGCTGGCATAAAACCATTGAAACCTATGGTGCCGCGCAGCTGCAAAAGCGCTTTGAAAAACACGCCCAACGTTGGATGAACAGTATCGACTTTGCCAGCTGGATTGCGTTACGCAGCATTGCCACCGCAGTGACCAAACTCAAACATGCTGACCCTGCGCAGATCCGCGCCTTAGCACTCAGCGATCAACTGCCCATCGATGGTTTTAAAGGACGCAAACTGAGTTTTCGCCCATGGAGTGGCCAGTTGCGCCAACCCATTGCCCTCGTCCACCCACGTTCACTGGTCAGCACCTCACCACAAGAGGGCTTCTTGCACCCGCGTAATGAAATGGACAGTTTAGGTTTCGACCAAGCCGAAACCACCTGCCATTTAAGCGACAAAGCCCTGTAACAACGCGCCTATTGGCTGTTGTAGCGGTCAACTATTGATAACAATAAGGACACACCATGCGCCGTTTATTAGCTTTATCCGCTCTGTTTCTAGTCTGCCAAACCAGCTTGGCAGCTACCGCTTACGTGTCAAATGAAAAAGACGACACCATCAGCGTGATTGATCTAGCCACGCAAACCGTCACCGAGACCCTTGACGTTGGTATGCGTCCGCGCGGCCTCTTGCTCTCACATGACAATAAACTGCTGTATATCTGCGCCAGCGACTCGGATCGCGTGCAGGTGATGGACTTAAGTAACCGCACTATTATCAAAGAGCTGGCCTCCGGCGATGACCCTGAGCAATTTGCTTTACACCCCAATAATAAGTGGCTGTACATCTCCAATGAAGACGACGCCTTGGTCACCGTGGTGGATGTCGAGAGCAACATTGTCATGGCGCAGATTGATGTCGGTGTCGAGCCAGAAGGCATGGCAGTCAGCCCTGATGGCAAATGGGCGGTCAATACCAGTGAAACCACCAACATGCTGCATTGGATCGACACCGCCAGCAATGAGCTGGTGCACAATACCTTGGTCGATCAGCGTCCACGTCACGTTGAGTTCAGTAAAGACAGTAAACGTCTGTGGGCCAGCGCAGAAATCGGCGGCACGGTAACCATCATCGATGTTGATCAGCGTGAGATTTTGAAAAGCATGACCTTCGAAATCAAAGGTGTGCACCCTGACAAAATCCAGCCGGTCGGCATCAAGCTGACGGACGATGGCCGTTACGCTTTCGTCGCACTCGGCCCGGCCAATCACATTGCCGTGGTGGATGCGAAAACCTGGGAGATTTTAGATTATTTACTGGTCGGTCGCCGCGTCTGGCATATGGCCTTTACCCCAGATCAGAAAACTTTAGTGTCGACCAATGGCGTCAGTGGTGATGTCTCCTTGATTGATGTCGACAGCCTCAAAGTCACCAAGTCAATTAAAGTCGGCCGTTACCCTTGGGGCGTTGTGGTGACACCATGAATGCTTTGCAAGTCAGCGATGTCAGTTTTTCCTATGGCGCACGTGATGTCTTACATGCGCTGAACTTCAGTTGCCCGAAAGGCCGCCTGACCGCCTTACTCGGACCCAACGGGGCCGGCAAAACAACCCTGATTTCCTTGCTCACCTGCCTTTTTCCGATTCAACAGGGGCAGATTTATGTCAGCGGCCATGACCTGAATCGCAGTCCACGCTTAGCCCTGCGTGAGCTAGGCGTGGTCTTTCAACAAAGCACCCTCGACCTGGACCTCAGCGTTGAGCAAAACCTGCGCTACCACGCTGCCTTGCATGGTTTTTCTCCGGCTGACGCCAAGCAACGCATTAATGATGAGCTAGCACGCCAGCAGCTCAGTGATCGACGTCATGACAAAGTGCGCCTGCTCAATGGCGGTCACCGCCGACGCGTTGAAATTGCCCGCGCACTCCTGCACAACCCGCGCTTACTGCTGCTCGATGAAGCCAGCGTAGGACTCGATCCTGCCAGTCGCCAAGCGTTACAGGCACATTTGCGCAGCCTCTGTGCCGAGCGCGATATTGCCGTGTTGTCCACCACCCATTTATTGGACGAAATCGGCCCAGACGATCATGTGTTAATCCTTAACCAAGGTGCCTTAGTCGCCAACGGCAGTATTGCGGCCATCCAAGCCCAGTATCAGCAGCAAACACTGACGCAGATCTTTGCACAACTGACGCCAAAGGAAGCACTATGAAGGCCTATTGGTATTGCCTCTCAGGTATTTTTTTCCGTGAATGGCTGAGGTTTTGGCAGCAACGTACCCGTCTGCTCAGCGCTTTAGTGCGTCCGTTATTGTGGCTGATTGTATTTGCCTCAGGCTTTCGTGCAGCGCTGGGCATCGCCATCATTGCGCCTTATGACACCTACATCACCTATGAAACCTATATTGTGCCGGGGTTGGTGTGCATGATTTTGCTGTTCAACGGCATGCAGAGCTCGTTAAGTATGGTCTATGATCGCGAGATGGGCAGCATGCGTATTTTATTGACCAGCCCACAGCCGCGCAGCTTTTTATTGGTCAGCAAATTAATCGCCAGCGCCTGCATTTCGATTGTCCAAGTGTATATTTTCTTAGCCATCACCTGGCTCTACGGAGTACAGCCACCTTGGCTGGGCTTGCTCAGTGCTTTACCGGCTTTGTTTATGGTGGCATTGATGCTTGGTGCGATTGGCTTGCTGTTATCCAATGGCATTCGCCAGTTGGAGAACTTTGCTGGGGTCATGAATTTTGTAATTTTCCCGCTGTTTTTCTTATCCTCAGCCTTGTACCCACTGTGGAAAATGCAAGAAGCCAGTCTCTGGTTGTATTGGATCTGCCTGATCAATCCCTTCAGTCATGCGGTCGAGTTGGTTCGTTACGCGCTGTACTTGCAATTTAATCTAGGCGCGCTGATGGTCTGTGCTACCACTACCCAGATTTGCTTGGTCGCTGCGGTCTTAACCTTTAGCCCGAAACGCTCATCATTGCGCTCGGCACAACGCACATAATCCCCCATAACAAAAAACAGCACTTTAGTAGCAAGGCATAGAGCACAACGTACCATTTGCAAAGGTGCTTCTTTTGCATCTAATGAATTGACTGGCGAAGAGGAATACTTATGTTGAAATCAGTCTGTACTGCGCTCGCAGCAACATTGTTGTACTTAGTGTCAGTCAACAGTTATGCAGAGCCAAGCAATTTATTTACAGAAGATGGCTACCGAAGCACCCTCTATCGCAGTCCTACGCCCACCTTTCACGAGCATGCCAAAACCATTGAGCCCAGTGAACTACTGGCCTTACAACAGAAAATCCCTGATTTGCTGCTGGTTGATGTATACCGTAATCCATGGCTACGCGGGCAGTTCACTCTGCCAGAGCCACACCGTAATCTACCCAAAAGCCTATGGTTGGCCAATTGCGGGGATGGCACGCTAAGTGCGCAATGGCTGGCATACTGTAAACGTAATCTTGAGCAGGCCACAGCCAATAACAGCTCACACCCTATTGTGTTTTACTGTCGTTCTGATTGTTGGCTGGGCTGGAATGCAGTCAAGCGCGCACACGCACTAGGCTATAGCAATCTTTACTGGCTACGCGATGGCACTGACGGCTGGGAACAAGCTGATTTGCCACTGCAATTGTCACAACCTGAACCTTTCTAATCACTTGTGTGTTATCTATAAAAACGAGGTCAAAGACCATGTACAACATATTAATCGCTGACGATCATCCCCTATTTCGCGAGGCGATTTGCAATGTCATTCGCTCTGGCTTTCCTGACTGCACCATCATCGAAACCGCAGACTTGGATAGCACCCTGCTGCTGGCAACGGAGCAGGATAATTTGGATTTAATTCTATTGGACTTAAACATGCCCGGCATGAGCGGGCTCAATGGTTTGATGAGTTTACGCAATGAAGCACCCACCATTCCGGTGGTGATTGTTTCTGCTGAACAAGACAAGCACATTGTTTTACAAGCCATCACCTACGGTGCAGTAGGCTTCATCACCAAGTCCACACCACGTGAACAAATGACTGCAGCAATCGCGCAAGTGTTAGCAGGGCATGTGTATTTGCCGGCAGAGATCATTCGCTCAGAACAAGCTAACACCCGCCGTACCCCCCGTGAGGCGACCATTTCTCCAGAGCTGTTACAGGCGCTGACGCGCAAACAATTGCAAGTGCTCGAGCGCATGGCCAAGGGCGAGGCCAATAAGCAGATTGCCTATAATTTAGATATTGCCGAAACCACAGTCAAAGCGCATGTCTCAGCGATTTTAAGAAAACTCAATGTGCATAACCGCGTGCAAGCCATCCTCTCCGTGGGTGATATTGATTTCTCTACCTACCTGCGCCGCTAGGCTTTTCGATACAACACTTGGCAAACCCGCAGCCCCTGTAGGTCGGCACTTTAGGTGCCGACAATCACATCGCCAAGCGGGTTGCTCTTGTCGTTCATAAATGAACGACCTACAGGCCGACAATCACATCGCCAAGCGGGCTGGATTTGTCGTTCATAAATGAACGACCTACAGGCCGACAACCGTATCGCCAAGCGGGTTGCTCTTGTCGTTCATAAATGAACGACCTACAGGCCGACAACCGCATCGCCAAGCGGGTTGGTCTTGTCGTTCATAAATGAACGACCTACAGGCCGACAATCGCATCGCCAAGCGGGTTGGTTATGTCGTTCATAAATGAACGACCTACAACAAGAACGACCTTAGCTCGGGCCTTAGCCCAACCACACCTGGCAAACCCGCAGATCCTGTAGGTCGGCACTTTAGGGCCGACAATCACTCAGCGAGAATGATCCAATAGATGATTGAGTGCAGTTTTTAAGCGCATAGGCTTGATTGGCTTATGCATCATGGTGTGTCCCAGCGTGCGCATTTGTTGCTTAAGCTCATTACTGTAGTTGGCGGTAATCATCAAGGTTGGCAGTGGCGTGCGACGTTGCTGATTGATGTTCACCGCCACATCCACCCCGTTGGCTTCATTATCCAAATGGTAATCGACGATTAATAAATCTGCGTCAGCCTGAAAGCTGCCAACTTGCTCGGCTAAATCCTCTTCTGACAGCCCGGTGCTGACCAAACAGCCCCAGCCTTCCAGCAACGTGCGCATGGCCTGACAAATCGCCAGGTCATTGTCCAGCACCCAAATACGAGCGCCAGCCAGACGATCTAAATCACAGAACGGTACTTGCACATCGGGCAACCTCTGCAGTTCGTGGGATTGGGCTAAAGGTACTTCAACAGCGAACATTGAGCCTTTGCCAGGCTGAGAGGACACCCGCACCCGATGGCCTAAAATGCGCGTAATTTTTTCCACGATCGCCAAACCTAAACCCAGCCCTCGATCCTGCTTTAACCGCTGTCCATCACCGCGTTTAAACTCTTGAAAAATCTCTTCTTGTTTATCCTTAGGCACACCAATGCCCGTATCCCACACCTCAATAGAAATACAATCAACATGGCGACGACAGCCCAATAACACTCTACCGCTCTCGGTATAACGAATCGCATTACTTAAAAAGTTGCGTAAGATACGCGCCAACAAATTAATGTCGCTTTTTACCAAAACTGAACTGGGTACAAAATCCAAGCTCAATCCGACACTTTTCGCCAACTGTTGATGCTCCACGGCTAGATTTTTTAGCAATTGATGGACAGCAAACGCCGAGACATCTGCCTTAATTACACCGGCATCCAACTTAGAAATGTCGACTAAAGTGCCCAACAGATTTTCCACATCATCCAGCGAGTTACTGATGTTCTTAATCAGACTGAGGCAGTTGCTCGCTTCCGAGCGCTCGGCTAAGGAGCCGGTAAATAGGCGCGCCGCATTTAAGGGCTGCAATAAATCATGACTGACCGCAGCTAAAAACTTTGTTTTTGATAAATTAGCTTCTTCCGCTTCACGTTTTGCCTCAAGCAGATGGACTTCGGCACGCTTACGCACATCAATTTCCGAGACCAACTGTGCGTTTAACTGAGTTAATTCCGCCGTACGCTCACGCACCCGTCCTTCAAGGTTTTGGTAGGCTTGGTGCAATGCCTCGGCAGTTTGTCGGCGCTCAGTGATGTCGCGTACCAGCACAAAAATACCGGTAATTTCACCACTGCTCTGTCGGTTCGGTACATAGGAGCGCTGCATAAAACGCTGCTTACCCAAGACGCTGCTTTCCGCCACATCGAAGGTTAGACTTTCGCCTTTGAGGGCGCGATTGATATAGGGCTGCAAACGCAGAAAATGCTCATCACTGTGTGCATCACGCAAACTGCACCCTAAAATGCTATTGCGCGGCCAGCGGTACCACTCTTCATAGACCTTATTGGTAAACTCATAGGTAAAGTCTTGATTGACATAGGCAATCATGGCCGGCACATGGTCGGTGATCAAACGTATCCATTGCTCACTTTTACGCAGCGCTTGCGCATGTTGGTAACGCTCTGTGATGTCAGTAAAGGTATTCACAAAGGCACCGCCAGGGAGCAAATGGGTACGAATTTCAACCACTCGATCATCGGCCAAGTGCTGCTCTTTTTGCCGGAGCGGCTGGCCTTCCTGATCAACACTTTGCGGGGTCAATACTGCGGCAGGACTGCTGGCCATCACCTCCACAAATGAACAGTTGGCTTCAATCGGCTGCAGATCACACAACTCCAAAAAGCGGTGGTTCCACAACTCTAAAACACCTTCAGCGCTGACCATCGCAACGCCTTGCGACAAGTTATCTACGGTTTGCTGCAATAAGCGGGTTTTTTGCGCGAGTGCTTGCTCACGCCGCTGCGCCTCTGAGTGTTTTAACTCAGTGATGTCAGTGTATAAAATCACCAAGCCACCCTCTTGGGTCGGGCGTTCGGTAACTTGTAACCAGCGGCCAGTGCGCAAACGATACAACAAACGCTGGTGGCCACTGCGTTGCTTTTCAACAATCAAGCCTGTGCCTTCAATAAAGCTTCTGACCTCACTGAGCAAGGTGCCAACATGAATCCGATAAGCACTTTTGTCCCAAAACTTTTTAAAGTGGCGGTTAAATAGAACCACCCGATGCTCTTTATCAAACAAGACAAACCCATCACTGGTGCTCTCGATCGCATCAATTAAATGCTGATGGGCAACTTCTGCGGTTTGCCGCGCATGACTGAGCAATGTATTGCTTTTTTTCAAATCAGCCATGGTTTGATTGAGCGCATCGGTGCGCTCACGCACTTGTTCGGCGAGTACCACAGAATGGCGAAATGCAGCATAGGCATCCGAGTTTTGTGTCGTACCGGACTCAACCCGCTCAACTAAGGCAGCATTGATCCGGCGCAGCTTGCTGTTTTCTTGCTGCAAAACATGAAGCTGTGCGGCAAGGTCAGCGCTGGCCATATTTGGGCCGTCCAATGGCTACGCCAGTAAAAGTCTGATTAATGTGCATGCCATTGAACTGCTCACCGTAGGTGTTGAAGCCAATCACATGCTGCTTTTTCAGCACGTCCTCAATGGACTGCTGACTGCCTGTGCTATCAATTTCCAAGCGGCGTAAAAAACAATCACAGCCGATGGTAATCAGCAGCTCACCCAAACGTTGATTGAGTCCTAAAAACAGCTCATTAACATTATCCAGCAAGGAGGTGGTATGCATGGCAGTGAGGACAATGCCATTTTCTACTGCACAATAAAATGTCAGGCTCTGATCAGCATTGGTCTGCTGAATCGCGCGCGGATAGTAACGTCCACTGATTTTCACCGCCAATGGATGGCTGGCAAACAGATGCATATCCAACTCATCTAAGCGTCGACCGATTAAGCGTGCATACTCTTTAGCGGCAGGCTCAGCATTGAACTCGAGCACGCGGCGAGAGTCGCTGTCTACCTTAGTGACCACCAACTTTTCTGTGGAGGGCTGTAAGTGGTGGGTGGTAAACACCTCAAAATCTAAATGGGTGTTAATCAACACCACCACTGCCGCGCCATTGTGGAATTGGCCATCGTAATAAACATGGGTGTGGGTCAAATGGTTGTCATCACCGGCAGAACCGCCAAAGTGAGGAATGCTCCCCAATGCAGCACTGAGCGCAGCCAGCACCACTTCTTCACGACTGGACAGACCATCGAGCAGGGTTAAGGCAAAACTATGGTCTTTAATCGGTGCTAAAGCGTTACTGCGGCAATCACTGACCAGGTTTTCCACCAGCTCTTGTGCATCATATAAACTGAAACGCTCCATTTCATCGATCAAGACACTGGCCACAGAAAAATGCCGATGATCAAAACCGATGGCACTGATACAACCACGGCCATAGCCTTCCGAGCTGATTTCTCCAGCCGTAGTGCAACCAATCAGCGGCACACTGCCAAAACAACCTTCAAGGGCTTTTGACAGCGCAGCTAAATCATATTCCGCCGAGCAGAAAAACAGTACAAAACCCAAGTAAGGATCCAGCAGCTGCTGTGCTAAATCCTCGGAGGCAGCCTCTGCCTGCTGGGCAAAGGACACTGCTGTTGTGATTCCTTCATTATCAAATGATAATTGTGCTAGACCCATAACTCACCTACCTATTATGTGTCTATTTTAAGAACATCAAGCCAGAAACCCATGCCCCTTCAGTCGCGAGCAGTACCTACTAAAGGCTTAATAATAAAAAACCAGAAGGCCTGAACACTTCTGGTTTGTCAGCACAATCGCAGGGGCTTACCAGGTCAACACAGCACCCACGGCAAAAGTATTGGTGTCTTCATTGGCGGCGGTGTTGCCTTTGTGGCCATCAATTTCAAACTGATTGTATTCAGCCACTAACTTTAAGTTGTCATTGATGTCGCGGAACAAGGCAATGCCGCGTGTTTCATAATCAGCACCGGTCGCCACTGCACCGTTACCATCATCCTTGGTTTTACCATAGCTTAGAGCCAAGCGGTTTTTACCAAAGCGATACGAGCCCTGCGCCAAGTACCCTTTACTGTCGATATCGCGCAGTGTTGCGTTACCCGCGTTATTGGTAAAGAACGGGTTAATCCCTTTCGCAGTAAAACCTGAACCGCTGACAGTAAATTGCCCCATCTTGGCTTGTACACCGTAACCTAAGCCTTTGGAGGTGACGTCTTTAACCGCACTGTCAGTGTTTTCTGAAGTCTGATAGCCGCCATTGAGCCATGAGTAAATCTCTGCGCCAGCCAGGTCAAACTGATAGGTGATTTCTGATTCCATGCGTGGATTTTTCTGATAAGCCTTACCCAATGCACTGCTATCGTTGGTATCGACGGGATCCATTAAACCCACCGCGACACGTAAACCACTCATGACCGGTGAGCGATAGGTAATCTGTGAAGTTGGGAATGGGTACGGGTAGCCACTGCCGATATTACCAAAGGACACGCCACCACCATCGACTAAGCCTAAGGTGTCACTGACTTGTCCGTAACCAGCTAGCAGCTCATCAAGCAAAATATTAGAGCGGGCAAACAGACCGAAATCTTTACCAATCAGCACTTCACCCCACTCGCTATTGCTAACCGTGCCGTAAAACTGACGTACATCGATATCGGTGCCGGTACCATTATCATCGCTGTCATTGATCGTCACCCAAAACGAGGCGCGGCCACCTAGCTGCAAGCCATCGATTTTTTTACCCATATTGAAGCCAATGTAGTTGGGCAAAAAACCCATCTTGATCCGCGACTGACGGCGGTCAAACTGATCACCATCACGGTCAACATCACTGTTCACATAAAACGCATTTACATAACCATCGGTCGAGAAAGTTGTATCGTCTTTATCATAAAGAACGATCTCAGCTAAAGCGGGAGTACTGGCGGCGGCGACAGCACCAGCCAGTGCTAACGGCATAAAAATATGTTTGGCAATTTTTTTGTTATACATAAACTTCTCCACAGAAATGCAACAACTGACCTATCAGTCGCTTCGGTACTGATTATTAGAAGCTATGCACTCGACTAATACACCGCTTTAGAGGCTATTGAACACAACTTACAGATAGCTTCTTTGGATATATATAATTCATCTCTATCGTATGCATCCAAAAGAACTAAGTTTAAAAATTAATATTTATAAAAAACACAACTTAGCTTGAGCCTGCTGGCTTAACCAGCAGGCACTACTTTAGAGTTAATTCAGCAGGATAATAAAAAATGCAAACTGACTTTAAACACATCAAACAATACATTAAAAGATAATAAGCAAGCGGCACAGCTTTAAATTCAAACTCGAACTTAAAAGTCTGCGCTTGTGTAGGGCAGATTTAGAGGCTTTATTCAGCAGCCGCCTGATTGCTCAATAAAAACCAGCAGCGCTGATCTTGGATGGTTTGGCAATACCGCCCAATATCAGCAGTGCTTATGGCGCGCACCGCTCGCGCCTCTTCAGCCAAACCTGTGGCGAGGCGTTGTTCCAACCAGTGCCTAAACAGCATCTGACTTAAGTGTTCAACACTAAAGCAGCCACGCTCTAACTGTTCAGCCTGAGCCAATATTTCTGTCAGCAGCACCTCCAAGTGTGCCGGCAAACCGGCCTGAAAATCTGCTAAACAGTGCTGTATCTCAGTCAAGATCCGTGCTGCGCTGACCTTACTGGACTGCACAGCACAAACCAGCCCCTCATGCTCGACTTGCGCCGACGGCATCACCAAGACCGCATAACATAAGCCCTGTTCATCGCGCAAAGAACGCTGTAAGGCACTCTGAAAATGCCGACTCAGCACCTTGTTTACCGCGCGCATCCGATCCTTATCCGCACTGTTGATAGCTGGTAAAGGGATGTGCACGATTAATACAGCATCAGCAGTAGCGTCATCCACGACACACTGCCAGCCCAGCAAACGGCGTTGCTCTGCCTGACTGCTCGGCAACCCTTGTAAACGCTGCACATAATCTTCAGGCAACACATCCACTGGCAGCGGCTGACCCAACCACAGCGCGCTTTGCACTTGACCAGCCCATGCCATCTGCGCTGTGCCAGACGCCTGTTCAGCCCCAGCAAGGGCCGCAGGCAAGCGCTGCAGAAGCCTGCGCAAAGCAAAGTGGCCGTTCTCCTCAACGGGCAGATCAAGCAAAGGTACGTCCACAGCCGCCAGCACCTGCTGCAAAGCAAGGGGTAAAAACGCAGTTGGACCGGTCAAGCGAACAAACACATAACCGCGCATGCACTCCACTTGCACCTGCACGGCGTTGTAGCTCAGCAACGCCTGCACAGGTGCAATATGCCCCTGTAAGCGCTGCGCATGCGCATACGGCTGAGCAACCTGCCATCCCCAATAACAGACCGCCAAACCCTGTGCCAACGCCTCAGGTTGATGCTGCGCTAAGGCATTACAGGCAAGCCTCTGCGCACAAGGCACATGCTCATGCCGAGCAAATAAGGGATTACAAAACCTATAGGTGGCAGTATCCACAACGGCAATCTGACGCACAGGCAGCCGCTCTACTTGCAGCGGCAAACCTTGCTGATAAAAGCCCTCTACCGGCTCTGGACCTGCGAGTACTTGAACAAACGCCTGCTCGGCAATCTGCTGCATAACCTGCTTCAGCGCGGCGAAGCAGGCCACTGTGATTCCTTGTAACGGCCAGCCATCGCGGAGTATCTGCTGGGCTTTAGCTAGGGGCTGTGCAACCAACCAACGATTGGCCTGCGCTTGCGCCTCATACGCCTGCTGCTCTGCGCTGTGCAGCTGCTGCTGCCATTGCCTTAGCCAAGCAAACAAGGCGGTGAATAGCGCCGCACCATCATTGTGTAAACATTTAAACTCGAAAGTTAAAACACCTTGCTCAGATCCTGCATAAGGTGCGCGCACTTTAATACTGGAGCAGCCATGCTGTTGTTTGGCATAGGCTAGAAACGAGTGCGATGCGCCCACAACTAAGGCGTGCTGCAGTTTCTCCGCCAGTTGCGCCAAGCCCTCAGCCTGCTGGTTAATCGGCACATGCACCACACAATAGTGCTCCGGCAGCGGCAAACATAACTTAAGCGCTGCGCTTGGCTGAACACTTATCGCAGCTAATGCGCGGCGCGGCTTGTCTCGTAACACCTCGGTTAAGGGCCGTAATGCATTTAAAACGTTATCCTGCCAAAGTGGCCAAACATCGGGAACCACCACAACTATGTTTAACTGACTGGATAAATACGCGCTTTGATGAAACGCGCTTAACACTTGGTTAAAGCCTGCATCCTCAATGGCTAAGCTGTCACGGTGACCGGCATAAAAACGCTGCAAGGGGTGCGCTGTCGACAAGCCCAGAGCAAGCGCGGCATCCATCAGCATCTGTGGGGCCTGGCAATACAAATGAAACTCTTCATGCAGCACTTCTCGTTCAGACTCCAGCATCGCCTGCTCCAAACGTGGCGACACCAGCATATCGACCAAGCGTGCAAGTGCACCGATAAAGAGTGGCGCCTCCACTTGGAAGTGAAACAGGGTGTGCAGCGCTTGGGTTTGTGCATTGACCTGCCCGCCATGACGCTGCACAAAGGCCATTAAGCCATCATCTGTCGCATAGTTTTTACTGCCACGAAACACCAAGTGCTCTAAGAAATGCGCCATGCCCAAATATGCAGAAGGCTCATCATGACTGCCGGAACACAGACTCAGCGCCAAAGCACATTGCTGCGCACCCGCCGCTTGTAACACGGTGAGTTGACAGCCTGCGCCTAAATCGATTTCCCATAAAGGATCAGTTGGTGCGTCAATAGCGTGCATATATGCCCCTTAGCGAGAATGGCTTACACAATCCACAGCCCCGAAGAAGAATGCAATAGTGCTTTAGAACAGGCAACACAGACGCCTTACGTGCTGCCTAGCCACAGCGCAATACCAGCCAAGCCGCCTGACCTATTCAACGCCAGTAGCACACCGAAGTCTTAATTCGAAAATATTTCAAAACACACCAAAGTAGTATTCAAAAAACAGCCAGCCTCTCGACACACTGCCAGTGCAGTTCAACGAACGCAATACATGCCCCTCATACATACAAACAGTGAGTCCATTATGAACAAAACAATAACCGCACTCTGCCTAACCGTCTTTATCAGCCCTGCCGCTTTCGCCGAACAGTGGCTCAGCAGCCTGGAAACCAAAACGCCACAAGAAGGCTATGAGCTGGCCATTAAAATGTCGCGAATGGCGGTTAAACACACGCAGCCTTCTGCAGAGAAGCGCACGCAAGTACGTGCCATGTATGAAACCAATGCCGACAATTTAATGGCCGCAGCCCAAGTTGTCGCCACCAACTATCAAACCGTTGCCGCCGCCAACAACTACTGGAAAAAATAAACACAGCGCACCACATCCCGCCAATAGCGCTTTATGCAAGCTGTCATCGGATACAACATAAAGCCTATTGAGGGATAACTCGGACAACCGACTGACCCTTTCTTGTCTCACAGGCAAGCTGCAACACATCTCCCGCCTTTCCGTCCCTCTAACATCCTGCCACCACTGTCTTGAGATAAAATGATGACGTTTTATATCAACTTAATACTTGAGGAAGCACTGATTAATTAGGTCATTGCGAGGAGCAACGCGACGCGGCAATCTCTAACGTGTTGCTAAATAAAGCCAATGGGATTGCTTCGCTACGCTCGCAATGGCATTTTTTGATTTATTCAGTATCTCCTTGAACATAGCACTCAATATATTTAATTAAAGCTTCCACAAATATCGCTTACAACAAAAAAAACAATAATAAAATGACAAAAATCAATTACATCAATTTAAAAACTTATCAATAGAAAAATAGACAAACCAACACCAATAGATAGATGTATTACTTCCAAAGCATTGTGTATCTCTGACTTTTTCAAGACATATACTCAAACCCGAACGATATATTTCGTTCTAAATCAAAGAAACTATTGGAGGTAATTATGCCGTGGATTAATCCAGCGTACAGCGACCTGAGACTAGGCTTTGAAGTAACAGCTTACGTTTACGTTCGCTAACAGTAGAGCGCTGGGAATGCTTTTCCCAGTGCTCCTTATTAAGGCGCTAACACTATGAAAAACAAAAGCTCAATAACGAATACCTGTTTTTTTAATATTAACGAATCATTTATGTTTCGCTGGGAACCCTCGCAAGATGCCTACGTCATCATGTACCCAGAAGGCATTGTGAAGCTCAATCAAACCGCCGGTGAAATCTTAAATTATTGCGATGGGCAACATTGTATTGGTGACATCGTGGCGGGTTTGAAGAAAAAATTCGATGCAAGTGAAAGCTTTATTTTCGAGCAGGTTAACGATTTCCTGGAGGTCAGTCATGACAAAGGTTGGATCAGAATTACGTCTTGATGGTAATGGTGCACCCATCTGGCTATTACTGGAACTCACTTACAAATGCCCTCTCAAGTGTGCTTTTTGTAGCAACCCGACAGACTTGGATGACTTAGACAACGAACTGAGCACCGATGAATGGAAGCAAGTGATCCGTGATGCCAAGAAGATGGGCTCTATGCAGATTGGCTTTTCCGGTGGCGAGCCGACGCTGCGCAAAGACTTAGAAGAACTCGTCGAAGAAGCCAATAGTCTAGGCTACTACACCAACCTGATCACCTCAGGCATTGGTTTAACCACAAAACGCTTAGAGCGTTTAAAAAAAGCAGGCTTAAGGCATATTCAACTGGGCATGCAGTCCAGCGAGCCAATGACAACCCACTGGCTCTCAGGTGTGGATTGTTTCGATAAGAAAATCAAGATCGCCAAAGAGATCAAACGCCTCGGCTTTCCGATGGTGCTTAACGTGCCTATCTCTAAAATCAATATCCATTTGGTACCGCAGATTATCGAGCTGGCCGCAGAGATCGGCGTGGAATATTTAGAGCTGGCCAATGTGCAGTACTACAACTGGGCGCTGGTCAATCGTGAACAGCTGATGCCCACGCAAGAGGAGTTACTTAAGGCTGAAGCGCAAGTGATTGCCG
Organism: Pseudomonas sp.; assembly: GCA_048266525.1. Taxonomy (GTDB): domain Bacteria; phylum Pseudomonadota; class Gammaproteobacteria; order Pseudomonadales; family Pseudomonadaceae; genus Denitrificimonas. The sequence goes on along the minus strand of JBLWZG010000008.1, from coordinate 20,054 downwards.
CGCGCCAACGGTTGGGCGACACAATGACATTGTTTTTTGTCATCCCAGATTATTTTGAAGGACGACCCAAAGCCTGCATGAACGGCTGGGGCAGTATTCATTTAACCGTAGCGCCCGATGGGACTGTTTTACCCTGCTCACAAGCACGCAGCATGCAGCACCTGAACTTCCCCAATGTGCGCAATCAGGATTTGTCGTGGATTTGGCACAAGTCCAACGAGTTTAATTTGTATCGCGGCGACAGCTGGATGAAAGAGCCTTGCCGAAATTGCTCCGAAAAAACCACCGATTTTGGCGGTTGTCGCTGCCAAGCATTTTTACTCACCGGCGATGCCAGCAATACCGATCCGGCTTGCAGTAAATCACCGCATCACTCACTGATTACTGATGCGGTGCAACAGGCCAACAACGCCAATAAAGCGCCGCTGATTGGGCGCGAAGCCGGCTGGGTCGACCTGAGCAGTCAATCATGAAACTTCCGCATGATTCATTGTTTGGCACACTGAGCGCTGGGCTCATTCTTACCGCAGTGCTCTGCGTCCTCGCGCTCAAACTGATTAACGGTGTCTAATATGTTGTGGCCCATTCTCGACAGTCTGTTTCGTTACCTGCACATCCTTGGTGCTTTAGTGTGGATCGGCCACAACTATGCCAATGTGGTGCAAAACCCCACCTTTAAAGCCTTGCACAGCGAATCCAGTGCCGAGGATCGAGCGCAGAATTTAACCCGCCGTATGCAACGCGAGCATGGCGTTTTTCGGCATGCTTCGCTGTTGGTGCTGATCTCAGGCTTGGCCATGCTCTGGTACCGAGGCACACTGCTGTCCGCCTTAACCCTCGACGGCCATCAAGCTGTGATTGGCATCGGCGCTTGGCTTGGCATCATCATGGTGTGCAACCTCTGGTTTGTACTCTGGCCTCATCAAAAGAAAGTCCTAGGTTTTGTACCCGCCTCGCTGGAAGAGCGGATTCGCTGTTCACGCATCACCTTTCTATCATCACGCACCAATACCATTTTATCCTTTCCGCTGATATTTTTTATGACCGCCGCCAGCCATAGCTTGGTGCTGTTCTAATGCGCAGTAGAGAGCAAACTTTTAATTTCTCTGGCGGGCCTGCGCTGATGCCAGAGTCGGTATTACTCCGTGCGCAGAGTGAGCTACTTAATTGGCATAACAGCGGCATGTCTGTGCTGGAAATGCCTTTCACCGGTGCGCACTTCATGGGGATTATGGCATCGGCCAAGCAAAAAATACGTCAAATTCTCAGTGTGCCGGATAATTACCATGTCTTATTTATGCAAGGCGGTGCATCAACCCAGTTTGCTTTAGTGCCGATGAACTTGCTCACGCCCAACGGGCAAGCGGTGTATATCGATAGCGGCTATTGGTCACGCAAAGCCGCTGCTGATGCTGCAGCCTTTGGCCGAGTGCATATTGGCGCCAGCAATCAAGATTGCCAGCCGCTGAGTATGCCTGAGGTATCGACCTGGTCTATTCCAGACAATGCGGATTATTGCCACATCACCAGTAATGAAACAGCGCAAGGTGTTGCGCGGCATACCGATCCGCAGCTGGCCTCTACCGCTCTGATTGCAGATATGACTTCAGACTTTATGTCGCGGCCGATCTGCATTGAAAACTACGCCATGCTCTATGCTGGCACGCAAAAAAATATAGGCCCAACAGGGCTGGTGATTTTAATCATCAGGGATGACTTACTAGAAAATATGCGTCCAGAAACCCCGAGAATGCTCAGCTACAAACAGCACATTACTAACAACAACCGTCTCAATACGCCACTGACCTATAGCATTTATTTAACCGAGCTGGTGTGTGATTGGATCATTGCACAAGGCGGCGTCAGCGCACTGTCTGCCAGAAACACGCAGCGCGCGCAAAAGCTCTACGCGATCATTGATCATGACTCTTTTTATAGCAATCATGTCGACCCGCTGTACCGTTCAAGCATGAACCTGTGCTTTCATTTGCCGACAGCGCAACTCGAGCAACACTTTATTGCGACTGCCGAGCAACAGGGTTTGCTGCACCTGCAAGGCCATCAACAATTTGGCGGCATACGCGCCAGCCTGTATAACGCACAAACCGATCAAGCCCTCCAGGCGTTGGCCGACTTTATGCAGCACTTTCGTGCCACGCACGGCAGCCGTCATGCACAACCCTAGGGCAGACGCCTTCAATGCAGCGTGCTTACGCGCGCAAAGTGCTCCGGCAGCCGCGCAGCAGGCGCGCTGTTTCGAAAATAACGCAGCGACAGTGATGGGCATTCGTTTTCCCAACCGTCTGGGTATTGCTGCAGGTTTTGATAAGCACGGACAACTCGGCCGAGCTGCTGCTGCGCTTGGTTTTGGTTGTATTGAACTGGGCTCTTGCACACTCAATCAAGCAGCGTTACTGCACATGTGCGATGCAGCAGCGCACAACAATCCAGCCATTTTAGGTATCAACCTGAATATACATGACGCAGCGCTGCCCGCATCGATTCAGCAGCTGCGCGGCACGCTAGCGGCAATCAGCAAAATAGCCGACTACATTAGTATCAATATCTACGACAGCTACAGCCAACTCGACTTAGAACAGATCATTGCGCGTTTGCACAGCATCCAACAGCAACAGGCTAGCCTGCTGCAAGAGCACAACACCAATTTACCCATGGTCGTGAAACTACACACAACTCTAGGCACAGAAACACTCGGTGCTACCATTAAAACACTCAGGTCCGCTCCGTTAGCAGGTATTGCAATTGCTTTTGATCTAGGCAAACCGGTGACCGCACGCGATTTTGCACTTTGGCAAAATCCAGCTGCGCAGGCCCTCGCCTGCCAGCAATTAGCCTTCTACCGCGGTGAAATTCACGCCGATATCGCCTTAATTGCCGTGGGTGGCGTTCGCCACGCCGAAGACTATCAAGCGCGCCTGCTGGCAGGCGCAGATCTTGTGCAGCTACACAATGCGCTGGTATTTAACGGCTCTGATGTTGCCTACAGTATTTTCGCGAGCTGACCATCACTTAGCCGTATTGTGCTTTAACAAACAAAGCATAGTGCAGCTACGCGACAGTTAAGCCGACATAATAGCAGCCCCATAACGGCAGCTTTATTCACACGCCGCCGCAGTGAACTCTTCAGCCGCCTCTAGGAACACAGCATTAATCTGCTCTGCATCTTGCGAGCTGTAGATGCGCCCATTGGTCAGCCGCGCCGCACAACTGGATAAACCATTACCACTGACGTCCACCACATTAATTTGTAAGCGTGGTTTTTCAGTGGCCAACTGCCCTGCCAACGCGCAGACATTTTCACCACAACCATCTTCACCGTCTATAAATAAAATGATCATGGCATCTTTGTTAACGCCATCCACCTGACTAGCCGCCACCCTTAAACTCTCCGCCAAAGGTGTACCGTCTTCAGCTTTGCTTTGCAGCAGGCGTTCGAGCAACTGAGGACGTTGTTGGTGGTTATGCATACCATGATCAATCACGCTGCCACATCCGGCAAAGGTGATCAGACGGGTGTCGATGTCTGGATGCAAATTCGCCAGCATATGCCCATAGGCTTGCTTGGCCACTTCTTCGCGGGTTGGTGAACTGAGCACGCGTAAACGTCTTGGATCACGGTTGTCATGCTCATATAAACCACCGATATCCAGCAGCCACTCTTCATCCGCGGCAGACGCGTTGATATTGAGGGTCATCGAGCCGGACGTATCAAATACGGTGACAAAGTCAGGTTTACTCTTGCTTTGTTGCTTGGCGCAAGCATAGCTTTCAATGCGACTGCCTCTTTCAGTGAACAGCTTGACCGCATTCAAAAAAGAAACATCTTTGTAGAGCAATTGCCACCAGACCAATAAAGCCAAACCGAGCAGCAACAGCAGCAACAGCCAAGGCCATAGCGCTCTTTTTTTCAGCACGCGTGGCGCAGCTGCCACCGCCGCCGTAGTTCCAGTTGCAACCGCCGCGGCGCTAGCAACAGCAACCGGCGGGATTACTTTGGTTTCTACTGCTGGGTAGTACTCCACCAACACCGGTTGATTATCAATGCTGTAGAGCTTGCTCACATCGATCTCACTGAGCAGTCGGCGCAGCGTCTGAGCAGGTGCAGTTTGTCCCCGTTGTTCAAGATGATCCGCCAACTCTGCTAAGGACTTCTGGCGCTGCTCAAACACCTTTAACAGCTGTTTTTGCGGTTCATCTGGCAAAGCACTGTAAGGCTTGGCTTGCCCGCCTAAAGGGGTCCACCATTCAAGTTGGTCATCACTGCCGCTGCGGCCGATCGCAAAGAGTTGTGCTAAATGCGGCGGACAGACTTTAAGCAGGACTTGATGTTGCTCGCGGGTTTCACTGCTCAGCGCGGAGTAAAGCATGCTGCTGCGAAGAATTCTTTGCATAACGGATTGAGGTCTTAAAGGTTAAAGATAAAAAACCAGCGGCACGCCTAAGGCATTGCCGCCAGCAAGAATAAGCTCAGTTAATACCCCAAACTCAATTGCAAACGACTGACTTGCCGCTGTAATTCAACCAGCTGTTCTTGCTTTTGCTTTATCACTTGCGGATCGTTACTGGTGACTGATTGCAAACTTAAGGACTGCGCTTGCAGCGCGGCTAACTGCTGTTGCGTGTCAGCTTTTGCCGCATGTTTTGTCTTCAGTTGGCGCAGTAACTGATTGAGGCTGGCTTGCAGTTGCGCCTGTTGCTTCTGCTGGCTGAGCAAGTCAGTACGCACTGACTGCTGCTGTGCCTCAATCTGCACATAGACCTCATGAAACAACTTGTTTTCAGCTTGCGCATCCAATAAATCGCGTTCCCTTTGGCTAATTTGCTGCTGATAACCACCGCCCACATCGCAATTGAGTTTCTCCAATAAGCTTGGATCGTGCTTACTGGAGTCGCATGCTTGCTGGGTAGCACAACCACTCAACAGCACACTCAGCAACGCAGTACTCAATAATAGTTTTTGCATTAGATTATCCTAAGGTAATCGCTGAACGCTGATCAAACAGACCATCTACTTCAGTCTGCAACAAGGCCACTTTTTGATTCATGCGCGCAATTTCTTGATCCATCAGCGCCACTTTGTCACCGGCCCCATCTTCGCGCTCTTTTTGCGCGGCTTTTGCATATTCTTCTGCCTTAAATTGCATGTTTTTCAAATCTTTTTTCAGCAGGGCTATATTATTATCAATCGAGGCTAAGTCTTTGTTTGCTTTAGCAACATCAAGTTTTTTACTGGCGCGATCTTGCTCAATCTTAGCCATCAGCGCTTTGTCATCGGCAATCACACGTTGTGCCACTTGGGTACGCTGTACCACACGGTCGGTATCTTGCTGAATATCTTGGGTCATCGCCTGCAAACGCTCATTGGTATCGGCGTACTGGCTACGACGATCATCCAAATAATAGTTTGCCCCCATGGCCACACCACACGCGGTAATGCCTGCAGCGATCGCACAAGCTGCTTTATTGCTGGTATTGGAGGCTAAGCAGGCCAACACGCCAACCCCGGCGCCGACGGCACAGGCTTGATAACCGGATTTGCTAAAAAACTTAGCGCTTTCACTCTTGGTTAAGCGTGAATCCGCCGAACCTGCTGTCATGTCACTGCCAGTTGATGCACAACCGGATAAAAGAATGGCACTAGAAATCGCTAAACTGACGAGGGTTTTATGGTTGAACAGACGAGTGATATCCATGGATTTTATCCTTTAATAGTAAGAGTTAACGTACTGTTTTACAGTTTTCCAGCCACTGTTTAGTAGTGATTTGCTGGCTTTTTAGAAACGACTTCTGGTTATCCCAGTGTGCCGCTAAATAAGGCTTTAATTCGCTGAGTTGCTTATTACGTTCCACAATCTCAGTCATCACCGGCACTTGCTGCTTAATCGCCGACTCACCATACAAGGTCGCTGCATCAATCAGGCTGCTGGCATAATAACGGCTGAGTTTACTTAAGCGTTCCTCTTGCTCGTCGAGTTTGCTCTTGCGCATACCACAACTTGCATCAGGTTCTTCAACTGCGCAGTTAATACTATAGTTATTCTGTAAAAAGTCTAAATACTTGCCGTCATCTAGCATTTTTGTGCATAAAAACGCGCCCAAATTAAGACTGGCACGAATCGCTTGATTACGTGCTTCTTCTTGCTGCTGATTACTGGCGCGCAGCTGACTTTCTACGGTTTTGATTTGCTCTTTAAGGGCTTTGTCTTCAATTTTAGAGGCAATTTTACCCAGCTCCGAGGTGCTCGCTTGGCTGCCATCAACAGCATTACCACTACCAAGGGTCTTCCAGCTTTGTTCAATACTGGCGACACGTTCGCGCGAGGTTAGAATAGGTGCGGTTAACACCAGACGAAAGCCTGTGGTTTTATTGCCCTGTTCACCGCTGTCAGAGTAATACGACTCTTCGCGACGATTGGCGCTGCGAATATCCTCTGCTTTGCTTAAGTAGTTGCCGCCACGCACGATATAACCACCGGCCTGGCCATGGTTACGGTCGAGCTTATTCAGACGAAAGGATTCAAACATCATTTCTGAAGCGTTGCCCAGCATGTCGTGCAGGCCCAGCGGATTGGCTTGTAATAAGCCACTGAGCTGCAATTTACCGTTGGCCGACTGTGCGCCAGAAAACCATTCATAGTTATTGATTCCGTCTGGCATAGGATAACGGTTGTCACGAAACTCAGCTGTAGCCACTTCCAGCCCGCCGCGTGCGGCAAACTCCCACTCAACCTCGGTGGGTAAGCGCACAAAACCCATCACCCCATCTTCTTTCGGCAAGACTTTAGCGGCTTGTTGACGCAACCATAAATTGTATGTGTCCGCAGCTTGCATGGCATTCATCCAGCTATAACTGACTGCTGGCAGACGCAACTTGTTGGAAGAGCTCACGCACGCTTGCGTCATCAGTGCCTGATATTGCAACTCAGTCATCTCATACTTGGCCATCAAGTAATAACGTGAGTTGTTATTTGGCTCAGAAAAGCTTCCCGCGACGAAGGTTGGCCGCGTGTGCTCAACATAGCCCCAGTCTTCACTGTCCTGACCCAGCTGAATGGAATAATCATCCAACGGGCTACTGGATGGGATATACACTTTGCGAAACACCATCGCGCCACCGCAGGGCATCGGCAGGGTGACATCATCCGCCAGTGCCGCGGGGTTGTAGTGTTTTTCATTCCAAGTGATTTCGGCCTGTGCTGCACTCACCAAGCTCAGCGATGCACTGAAGAGACTGATGCTCAGCCATTTTTTATAGTTCACGTAAACTCTCCGCCGGTTGAATACGAATAGCGCGCACGGCACCAATGCAGGAAACAGATACCGCTACCACCACAGCCAATAACAAAGCCAGAAGGCCGTGGCTCAGATTAATCTGGCAGGCAAACTGGTTGGTACTTTGGTTACTGATTAAAACGTTATTGAACAGCTCACTGGCGATGGCATAGAGCAACAAGCCCACCAGATAGGCCAATAGGGTAATGATTAATGCTTGCACTATCACATAGGCGCCAATCGCTTGATGGGTAAAGCCCAGCAGCCTCAGCACCGCTAAATCTTTACGCTTGCGGTCAATATTGGCTAAAAACGCGCCCACCAATGAAGCAATGCAGCCGACCAGTGCGGTTAAAGCAATCACTGCAAAAATCAAACCAAGCACATGATTAATCGCTTTCACGCTGTCTATTTCAGCCAGTCGACTGCTGGTTTCAATGCGCTGCTCGGCTAAGCGGTCACTTAACCCCGCCACATCATCCATGCTCTGTGCATACAGGCGCACTTTGGAAAAGCTGACCGGATTGTTGGCTGGCGGCGTACCGGTATCTAAGCCAAACTCAGGCATGCTGACACCGTCACGAAACTGCTCTAAGGCGATCAGTAAAGGCAAGTTTACAAAGGCCGCAGGACGGGAAAAACGGCTGGCATCCAGCACTGCGACAATGGTTAACTCCAGCTCACCGCGCTCATTGACGTGCTCCAACTTGCGCAAGACCCGCAGGCGAAGAGTATCGCCCACGTTCACATTTAAACGCTGAGCAGCGCTGTAGCTCAAAATGGTTTGCCCCGCTTGCAAATCACTCAAAGTGTTGTTGAGCAGTGGATCATGCGCTGCGGTTGGAATCACCTCGGCGTTTTCCACAAAACGCCGATTATCAATAAATAAATCGGCCTGGGTATTGAGTGAGCGGGTTTGCCCGATGGCAAAACCAACCCCCGGCGTAGCTTGTAGATCCTGTATCCATTGACTTGAATAGTTGCCACTGGCGAGCATTTTTATTTCAAGATTACGTGGATCACTGAGCAACTCATCTTGCAACTGATTGACCACCCCATGCTTTAAACCAAACAGCAATAGCAAGGGCGCAATCACCGCAACCAAAGAGGCGGCAATGCAAAAAGACACCTTGCGGTCATGCCAGAGGTCACGCGTAGCAAGACGCAGTAATAGCCAAAAACTAACGGTGGGCGAGCGCAAAGGTGCTGACTCCTGGCTCACTATGAGCGTGCAAGACCGGTAAATTAAACTCTTTAACCAATGCCCAATCGTGTGACACCACCAGCGCACTGAGTTGCAAAGCACTGACCACTTCAAGAAACAGGTTAAACAAGCGTCGCGCACTGTGCGGGTCAAGCGCAGCCGTTGGCTCATCGGCCAAGAGCAACTGAGGCTCATGGGCGATAGCGCGCAAGCAGGCCACGCGCTGACGCTCACCAATCGATAAAGCTTGCGGCAATTTATCCAGCAAATGCTCAAGTTTGAGGGTGGCAATCGCCTGTTGGATACGCGCACTGTCAGCGCTTAAACCTAAGATACGGCGTGGCAGCTGAATGTTATCGCGCACATTGAGATACGGCAGTAAGCCACCGTTTTGCAGAACAAAGCCTAAGCGTTGCGCACGTATCTGCGCCAACACACTTTCATTCTGCTTGAGTTGTAAGTCAACGATATCGATGCTTGGCTGCCCCAACTGGAAAATATCCACTCGGTCAGGCTTGAGCAGCAAACCTAAGACTTCCAATAAAGTGCTTTTACCACAGCCACTTTCACCGGTGACCGCCAGCACTTGACCGGCGGCCAACTCAAGGTGCGGCAGCACCACTTGATGTTGTTGCTCACCACTCCCTCGGGTTATTTTCAATCCTTGAACAGTGAGCATTTAAGGCATCATCTCCAGCGGCACAGGGTACACATCTTCACGGGCGTCGGCGCTGGCAGTGAGCTTGACCCAGCGATCCACATCAGCGTTATAGCGCTGGTAGTGACGCAGCTTTGTACTGACATTACGGATAAACTTTTCTTGAGCTAAGCCGTCCCAACCTTTCCAGGTTTCTTCGTCTAAGTTGAGCACTTCACTTTGGTAGGGTAAATCTTCTAGGTACTCGCCCATCACACCCAGCTCGGCCAGCTTAGTGCTGTTTTTTTGTTGCAGCTGATTGGGGTCAGCGCCCATAGTTGCGGCCACTGAACGTAGACGACTGAACATTTCCGAAGGCGAAATCAAACCTTCATTGGCCGCATTTAAGATCTCTTTCATGATGTCGCTCAGATCACTTAATTGCGCTTTTGTCAGCAGCACTCGCACATCGGTGGTGGGGATATTTTGTTTGACCAAGTCGCGGTCACTGATCCATGCCTGAAACACCGGCGGCGCTTTAGCGCCGGTTTTATTACCCAAATAAGCCAACTGCATGGCATGGCCAATTAACTTGGCGTCTGCGAGCAGTTTATCTTCTTCAACAGTCTGCGCATTTGCGGCACTGCCAACCGCATCGTCACCGATATAAGCAGCTTTTACTTGGCCAGTAATGGCATTGGCCAACGCATCGACTTTCTGCCCAAATTGCTCAACGTCACCGGCATTAACCGGGTAATAAAGAGAGGTATTGGTCGATGAGTAGGTGGACAGGGTTTGATACTGTGCTTCAGCGCGCGCGTGATCTTTCTCACCTTTTGGGGTTTTTAGGTGCAAGGTGTAAATGGCGACGCCTGGCTTGCTCGCTTCGATGCGAACTTGCTCGGCGCTCAGACCTGTTGAGCTTAAAACATCATCACCCTCGATCGCACTGGCATCCGTAATTAAGACGATGTAACGGGCACCAAACTCGTTCCACTTAATCTGCTCAATCGCTTGCATGACACCGGCCATAGGGTCTTCATGCCAATATGCAGTAGACACTTTAGCCTGCTGTAAGCCTTTGATTTTATTTAAGAAATCAGCACCATCTTTAACCGTACTGGGGTCAGCGTACATTTTGGTTAAGTACTCAAGGCCCGCTCGATCTTTGGTACTGCTGCGAAAAGAAATCAGACCAAACTTCACTTGCTTACTCAGGTTTTCTTCTTCAACGCGCTTGTAAATATTCTCAATGGCTTGTCGCGTGCGCTCAATGTACGGCTGCATGGAGATGGTTGAATCAATCACAAAGACAACAGCGGCGCTGAACTCTTTTAACTGATTGGTCACATCTGGAGCGGCCGCAGAGTTGCCATCATCCTTGGAGACGGAAGCTACATTGAGTACCCGTGCGCGAAAACCTTCTTCAGTCATGACTTCTTCACCGCTTAAAATAGGCAGCAAATAAAACTGCTTTTGTAAGTCGATGTAGAACTCTGGCTCTTGCGCTAACACGCTCTGAGCGGTGTTTTTCGATTTGAGCGATGCACGCAATGGCTCAACAGCCGCTGCAGGGTTTTCTGAATCCAAAATATTTTCTAACGCGAGGCGATCTTTAAAAAACAACATACGATCGCGATTCGCTGGGTTGGTAAAGGCTAAGGTCAACTGCATTTTCCAGTCCACCACACAGCTCGCGGGCAGCCAACCAATGGTTTTACCATAGCTGTCAGGCCCAACTTTAAGCCACTCACTGCCAGCACTGCTGTCACGCTCGTACACATAAAAGCGGCTAAATGCAGCCTGCTCGACTCCTTTGCGTTGCCCAGCCTGAGTGGCCAACTGGCAACCTGGCGTGGTTAACACGCGCTGGTACAAGGTCTTTTTGCCCTCTTGCAACAAGGGTGTATCCGCAGCTATAGCAAGCATACTGAAACTTAATGAGCCCAGCAGCGTACACGCCAAGCGAGTTAGAGTTAATTTCACTGGACTAATCCTTCTAAGCGTTGAGCTGCTTCAGCATTGTCAGGTTGATTCAACAGCACAGTTTCATACCAATACACAGCCGTTTCTATATTGGCTTCTTTGAAACAATCATTGGCGACGAAAAACTCAGGGTCGTATTCTTTGGCGTAGGCCAGAGCAATCAGCGCATCACCTGACTGCGCTCGATTGGCATATAAACGCTGCGCAATACCACAGTGACTGTTGGCTTTAGCCTGACCAATCACCTCGAGCAATGCCTGACTGTCATTTGATTCTTGCAAGCAGTTTTGAATAAAGCTCAGCTCATCTTGCGCTTGCATACTGGCCAGCGAACATACGCCCGCCGCAACAGCGGCTGGAGGGCTTACGCCAACTTCAGTTTGTGCAACAGGGGCAACCGGGCTGGTTGCAGTGTCTTTTTTCTGTAAAAACCACCATACCGCACCAGCAATTGCTAGCAACAACAACACAAGCAGAAGAATAATTAACACCCTCTTACTGCTGCTGTTACTCGCCTGCGGCGAAGGTGCTGGCGGCGCACTGACAACCGGCTCTGCGGCGGCAACAGGCGTTTGCTCCTCCACCACGATTTGGGGCTCGGACTCTTCTGCCGGCAAGTCTAAACTGAACTCTGGTTCTGGCTGTGGTTCTGCCTGTGGCTCTGGCACAGAAGCTGCAACAGGGGATGAAAGATGACCTGAGGCTTGATGCGCCTGACTGCTACCCAAGGCACTGCTGGGCAGCAAGCTGGAAGCAATTTTAAGCGTGCCAGACTGGTTTACACCGTCATTGTTACGCAGCGTAATGCGGTAGTTGGCGTTAATGTCTTCAAGCAACGGATCAAGTAAGTCTGCACCGATATTAACGCGCAGAAACTCTCCATCCTGCTCGACACTACTGAGTTGGAACCAATATTCACTATTGCTCCAATCATGTTGTACGCCGTTTAAATAACCGAGGTCTTGGTGGCGTTGCACGGTGAACTTTAAGCCGCTCACCTCACCGCTCCAGTTTTTAATCGACATCTGCGCCTGACCAGGAATATTCGGCGCTAGTGAATCTAAGCGAACATTAATTCTCATGCTTAAAATGCCTTAAATGTTTGTAAAACCGCACCCAGAGCATTATTTTGTTCCAAGGTGATTTCACGCCCTTGACTATGCCCAGCATTGTTTAACGTCACATCTACCACTGAAGAAAACCAATCCATTAAATAGCGGCGGCTTGGATCTTCAGGTTTTTCTGGCAGTTGCGGTAAATCTGTTGGTCCCTCTTGAGGATAAAAATCAAACACCTCGCCTGGGGCTTTATTGACATGGCGCTTCGAGCGTTGACTGGCCGGCAAATCTAAATTACCCAACCAAGCAATATAATCTTGCAAAATAATCTGCGTGGTGAGTATTTGCTTTTCGACAGTTTGCTCGCGGCGATTACCCGTTTGCGCATGTGCTAACAGTGCCTCGGTCAGCTTATCTTGCAAGCCGAAACGGTAGCTGGAGGTAATCATTTCATCAACCAGGGCGCTGACCACCTCACGCTTCAGGGAGAGGATATTAAGCACTTGCGTACGCTCTGAAAGGTCACGCAAGTGACCCACCCAAGCACTGAATACCGCTTTGGCAAACCGTTGTTCATGGCTGGTGACTTTACGCGTGGTGTTTTCCAGCACTGGCGCTGCAGTTTCCGTACTGAAAATATTGCCAAAATCAAAACCCGCGTCATTGGAATACAGGCTGCTACTGGTGCTTGCGGTGTCTGCACTGGCATCGCTGTTATTGTCTTCGTAAACGCCACTTAAATATAAGTTGCGCAAGACATCATCTGGCACCGCCATATACTGCATCAACTCGCCTATAGAGGCCGCATAAGGGCCCAAGCCCTGCAGCACCAACTGCGCTTTGCCACGTTTTTCATCTAGGGCGGCATCGCCATCGGCTTGATACCAACGTCTCAAACCTCCTGTCAGGCTGTCATCGAGCTGTTGCCACTGCTGCTGAATACGATCCAGTTTAAACTCAATATTGGCCGCATTGGTAAAGCTTTCGGTAAAGCGCGCCATACCACCATCATTCAACAGCAACATCGCATCCCAGGCTTCGCCAGCGTTGGCTATGTGACGCACAACAGAGGGCGTAGCCACTAAGGTTTGCCGCAACTCGCTGAGTTTACCGATATGCTGCTCGGCGAGATTGACCTCACGCTCTTGCCCATCAAGCTGAATAAAAGGTGTTTGCAAACCCGGCTTGCGGACAAAAAAGGTATTATTGAAAGGTTTGCCCAAACCCCACTCTTGCATCCAGTTTAAATTGCCAAAACGCTCCATCATGGTCAGTTTGAGCATGTTTTCACAGGCTTCAGGCACTTGCTCAGTTTTAAGGCTGAGCGAGCTAGTGATAAAACCGTCCATCATGGTTAACGCCCAAATCAAACCGCAACGCCCCTGGCGCTCCTCGGCTGTGGCTCCTTGGGTGTTATTGATCCAGTCGGTTAACACCGGGCCTACAGTCACCACATCACTTTGTTTGAAAGAGCTGGTGCACATGACCAACGCACTCATTTCTTGCGAAGTGGTGTAGCGCTCAAACAAATAGGCCACCTTGCCGCGCAGAAGTAAACGCGCAACAGGGCTGGCTTCAGAGTCAGAAGCAGCGGCATCTTCAATCTTGATAAATTGCTGGCGGGTGCGATAGCCCGGAAAATCGAGTAAATCAACCTCTTCAACAATTTTATTTTTTGGTGCACTGGCGAGAGGGAAAACCATTTCTGTGGTCAGTGCGGTCAATTGCGCCGTTAAAATGGACTGCGCTTGACCCAGCTGTCCATTAAGCATGGGACGTACTTGCACTGAGGTATCACGCGACGTTAGTAGCAAGTTCAAAGTATCAACATTCATAATGCTGTTGCTTTGTACCAGCGCGTCACCTCGCGGCTGCACCAACACACTGATCGGCGCATACACAATGTCGGCCAAGCTCACTTTATGCAAAGCCGTGCTTAACTCAACGTAGGTTTTACTCAATAAAGCTTGCTGACCCCAAAGAATCGAGAACACATCGGCGCGCTGCGCAATGCTTAGATAAGGTGCAATTTTAATTAAGCGTGGCCAGTAGTGCGCTTCAAGCTTACCCACTGAGTTTTTGGAAGTGGCGTGCAAGTAGTCGGCCAGCGCCACAATGTCTTCGGCACTGACCCCGGCAACCGGTTGCGTGGTATCGAGGTTGTCATACGGCGCAAGGACACGCTGAATCAACTCTTCGCTGATTTTGAAATCAACCCGCTCTTGATCAAAGTCTTTGAACCAGGCGTTGGACAAAATCATGGCAATTTCAATTTCTTGAAACAGGCGCAATTGCAGCGGATAGTTTGCATCTTCAATCGGCTGGCTTTGACAAGTAAAGCGCGTGACCAAGCCTGTCGCCTCTTTACCGCTGCCCACTGGGTTGAAATGGTCGATAAAATTAAGTGTCTGACTGTTACCAATATCTGTTTCTAGCTCGCCGTCTTGATCAGCGGCCAGTGCAGAAATCAAGTATGACTTGCCGGCTTGCGATAAACCGAAAAAGCCTACCGTCATCGGCGTGCCAGCGACACGCTGTAGACTGCGCGCAAGGTTACGGGCGCGGTACAGCTTTAGATTAAAATCATCGGCCTCAGCATCCAAACGGGGGGCGTTTGCGCGCGTCTGAGCAATCCAGTTCAGCGCCTGTTCAGAACCCGCATAGACAGCCTTCCACTTGGCAATCAGCTGACTTTGCTTTGCGGTTAATGTACGTACAGTCATTTCACATTCCCACTATCAAGCCAATAATTGGTATCACTCATATCGGTATCTAGCATTGTATTGAGCTCAAGCTTAAAGTCTGTGCGCAGATTGAAGGTGCTGCTAGTGACGCTGCACTCAACTTTCGAGACCTCTAAACGGTCACTATTAATACCCATCTTCTTCATATACTCAGTCGGATCCTTAACTTTAAAACGAATTTTTAAGACAGGAATTTCATTATTCTGCTTCGATGCGCGGGTGTACTTTTCTTTACCTGAGTCAGTAAAACGCAAGGTGTACAAAGGCGATGCGGTCCAGCGCTGAATCGGTAATTGACGGAAACCCAAGCGAATATCACCACGGAACTCAAGTGGCGGTGTCTCGCTTTCTTCAGTTCCATCTTCGCTGGGCAATTGCATTTTGCCATCTGCCGTTTTGATATCACTGTAGAGCACGTCACCGAGACTGACATGGTTGGTATTATCAATCACGCCAAAATAACGAATGGTGGAGTACGGCTTTAAATCAATCGAGCGGAAGTAGAAACTTAAAATGCTGTAGTTGGCCGACAACATACAGAGCATCGCGCCGACTGCTGCGGTGGTTTTTGGATCATCGATCATGCCGTTTTTATGGAACGGGTACCAACCACCGGTATGGTAGTTGTGCATCGGTAAAATACGCCCTGGAGGCAGCGGCAGACTCTTACGCACAAAGGCTTGCAGACCCGGTAAGCGCGATGGTCGACCGGTTAATAACAACATGTCACAAGGGTACTGGGTGATCACTTCACAGAGTGCCGACAGTGAATCGGTGATGGTTATTTTCCCTGACAAAAACATGCCATGCAGCTTTTGTAAGTCAATGTCGATGTTGACTGTATGCACATCAAACACAATGTCATTGCGTCGCAGATTGCGCCGCAACATACTCACAACAAAGTCTTGCACCTCAGGGCTGGCTCTTGAACCCTGCATCAGCTCCTCATAGCTGAAGGTCAAACGCCCCTCTGGCTCTTCCGGATTGTAGTCTTCGTATTTCTTTAAAATGCTCAAGGCAATCGGGACAAACACCTGCAAAGTCAGCTGCTGACGATAAATTTGGTTTTGCGTACTGACCGAGTCGTTGCCGCACAAAATGGCCAGCAAAGCCTCTGTCTCTTTAATCCCAATGTTTTCCAGCGCATGGGCGAAGCTGGGCAAAATAAAGGTTTGGATCACATCTAAAACAATGTCATCACCGGCCACTTTGAAGCTGTCACGAAACAGCTGCTTGGGCACAATATGCACGTTACTGCCGCTGCTATTACTCCCGGCACGATCAAGCCGGTACTCAGTAATCACCAGGTCAGTGGTGCCGCCACCGATATCAATGCTGGCCAAAGTGATTCTTTCATCACGTTTTTGCAGTTTCTTATCCGGCCGCAAAATCGCTTTGAAGAACTCTTCAGGGTGACCACCAAAGTGCTCATTAATTTCGGTGAAGAGGTAGACCAGCTGTCCACAAGACGCCTCATCCCACTCCACGCTGGTTTTGGGCATTGGCACGCTTGGCTTAGGATTAAAGGGATTGGCTTCTTTACCGGCAAGAAACGGCGACTCTTCACCGCTGTGCCAACCGAGGCTTTTCCACACTAAAACGATCGCTTGGTTTAAGCGCTCTTGCAAAATAGCACGCTCAGCTTGCGCCATACCCGGCGGTACAGTCAGGGTAATGCTATTGAGGCGGCGCGGTGTGTCTGTCTGCCCTTGGCGTGCACGCTGGGCCGGACTGTTGATTTGACACAGTGCTTGGGCGAGCACTTCGGCCAACATAAAAGTCATCAAGGAACTGCGCGAATAGCGCGGCAAGAAAACCGGCAAACGGTCATCTTCATCCAAGGTAAATAAGGCTTCCCCGTATTCATCGATCAAATGGGAAAATGGCGCCGCAGTGGCATGTGCTTCCGTGTCACTTTTAATGTAAGAGGAATTAAAACGCCAACCATGATCATAGGCGTTTTCATCCCACAAATAACGCTTAGGACTGGATAATCCGGTGGAGCCTTCAGTGCCGCGACGCTGACTGGCCAAACGCCCTGCTTCATTACCTACGCGCGCCATGGTCGGCCATAAAAATGCATTGTTGCGCCCGCTTTTTACCGCAAAGTTTTCTTTACCAAACACCGCTTGAGCAAATTCAATACGGCTTTCAAACGGATGGTTATACACGCGCTCAGGCGCAGATAGATCGCGCAATTGCAAAATATAGTTGCTGTTTAAGCGGGAACTGTCTTTACCCAAGTTTTCAATCAAAATACCGCAGGTTCGCGAGTTACCAACATCTAACACCAAATCAACCGGAATCACCGGTAAGGAATCACCGCGATTGCTATTTTCGATTTTAACCACAGGGACTTGCAACTTAGGCTGGGTCGGACTTTTATGCACAGTACTGCTGGTAATCAGGCTTAACACATTGAGTAAATGTGCTTGCGGCTCGTGGCGGTCTAATGCCTCTTCAAGGTCCTGCGCGTCTAGGTGTGCGGAGGCTTCTTTGAAAATCGCCTCAAGCCAGCTGTTAACCCACTCTTGGGTGAAAAACCAATTGGTTTGCTCAACACAGGTACTGAGTTTAAATGACACCCCAGCGTCAACGTCTTTTACGCTTGGCGCCAAATAGTTCGCGTGCTCATTGTCGGGCATTAAGTTGGTATCAAAGGCAATCGTGATGCGGTAGTTATTGCCATCTAGGTCTGGCTTATCCAACTTAACAATGCGCATGCGCACCCAGTTAGAGGGGCCTTGATCGTAGCGGAACGGAGCAATAAAACGCACAAAAGGTATCGGCAACCAGTGCGAATCAAGCAAGCGTAAGCTCTGCTCTAATGACAGATCAAAGGCAGGCTCGCCTTTAATAATGTTATTAGAGATCAGCTCAGGGGTTTTATCGTAATAATAAAAGTCATTCTCAGTATTGTAAGCAAGGCGCGTGACTGTTTCATTGGTCGCTTTTGCGAATTGACCGTTAGACTCTTTATTCACTTGCAGAGCGAGACCCAAGTCAATGAACTGGATTCCGGTATTACTTACTAGCGTAATCGTCTCTTCAAATTGCGTAAGTTCAGGCAACATTCTTAATCAATCCGTAGTTATTGAGCATTGCGCATCGACATTGGGAAACGGGTATTTTCATAGTTCCCAGTGCAGTCTGCTGCTGATTGAGCGCCAGGCGCACACGAAATCTCAGGCATCTCAAAACGAGAACCATCTGAGCAATTGGTTTGACCGGTGCTATTAATGCGCATACTGCCATTGGTCATTTGCGCATCAACATCACCGCTGCAGCGGATACCGCCTGGGCCTTGCACCGTCACCTTGCCTTTACCTTTATTGAACTCGTACTCAAGGCGCAAAGGTTTGCCGGTGTTTTTATCCTGAATACCCGCCCCTGCTTGCCACTTGCCATTGAGAAAATCAGCTTGGCCATCAGGTATCGCAGGTGGGATTTGCAGGCTCTGACCTTTATCCGGATTGCTCGACTGCAACTCCGGTGCATCAGGCAGCAGTGGCGGCTCAGGCGGTTGTTGCTCTGCCGGCTGCTCTTCGGGTACATCGGGGCTGGCCATCTCAGGCTCTGGTTCAGGCTCACTCTCTGGCAATGGCGCTTCAGTGGCTGCAGGCTCTTCTAGTCCATCAGGTAACACACCTTCTGTTGGCACAGCAGGGTCTTGCATCGCGTTCGCTGGCAAATCTGCACCTGACAGCTGAGTGCTGTTTAAGCCCAATTCAGGCAATGCAGGTAGCTTTGGCAGATTGACGTTCGGCGAAGTAAAAGAAAGATCCGGCAGGCCTAAATTATTGGCCATCTGCGGACTGCAATAGCGTAAGCCAAACAACAACCATAGCAACAAAAGCAGCAGTGGCAGCAACCACAACCAGCGACGCCACCAAGGACGTTTGATGATTTCTTTTTCTAACACGTAGGTTTCTGTCACAGCCGTAGCCAGATGCTCTGGCACTGCAGCAACGGCTGCGCTGGGTGAGTTGATTTTAGTGGCCGGAAATAAAGGCAGTAATGGATCACTTGGTAACTGTGCTTGAGGAAAAATAAAACCCCAAAACGTCAGTACGGGAAAGCCATTAACCAAATAGACGTACTCAGGATCTGGGGTGTGCAGGACTTTTGAGAGGAGTTTAGTAAAGACTTGCGCATCTAAAGATACCGGCGTGGCCTGACGTTGCTGCCCGCGTTCGGCTTGGCGCGCATTAAATCCTGCGCAATATTGATTAAGTTTATCTTCAAACACACGCAACTGTTGCCGCGCCAACTCACGCTCATCCTCGGTTGCCGAGGACCATGGAATCACATCACCCGGATGCGCACTGTACCAATCAATGGTATCGCCAAGCTGATCACTCTTCGGTAGCGCTAGGTGATCGGCATAGGTTGGACCACTGCTGCCGTCAATAAAGCCGAGCTTACGTTTCAAGGCTTCGCGAAGCTGCCCTGCAACCTTAAAAACTGGCTGCCCCACTTCACCAAGCGGCGTGTAATCGCCACTGCGCCCCGATCGCAATAGCGCTCCAGTAAAACTATTAAGCCCTGAGTCTGTCATTACCCCTCCCTTGGATATGCTGTCTATCGTGCGAAGAAGGAAACCCAACCGCCGCCGATATTATTTATTTTCAGCCATGTACTCTAAGCTGTTTTATTAAGCAAAGCATTATAGCCATGTTTTTATTTTAATGGCTAAAAGCCATAGCTATTTCAACAGACAAAAGGCGCACAAAGCTCGCGCCAGACGCTAAAGTAAGTGACTAAAGCATTAACTCAAGCATATAAACAACTAAAATTTTAAATTGACGCTTAATTCCACTTGCGTCAATTTAAAATCAACACCTAAGACACGGGTATTACATAATCAATCCAGCCGATGATTAATCCCAGACAATAGATCACTCAATATAAAAGCGATTACCGCGATAATCACTGCAACCTGTTCAACACCACACTTTGATGGTCGCTACAGGTCTTTTAATCGGCATACTGCAACGCACGGCATACCCAACCGCACACAGGTGTTTGCAAAGGGGATTTTTCGAACGTAAAACGAAAAAACCCGTTAAGTATCAACTACTTAACGGGTTTTCGTAATATGGCGCAGTGGACGGGACTCGAACCCGCGACCC
>JBLWZG010000007.1:0-113797 GCA_048266525.1 Pseudomonas sp. | reverse complement strand
GCCATTACGGGTTTCTTGAGTAATGGTTCGCTCATTGCTGATATCGCCTGTAACTGCCAGCAGGCTGATATCTCGCCCCTTAATTAAACCTCCGCGTTGATTGTGAATACTGTCTTGCGCCAATAACTGCAGACGCTCATCGGCCTTTATCAAGCCGCTGTTGCTGATGTTTTCAGCGCTCACAGATAGATTATTACTGGCGCGTAACATGCCGCTGTTATTAAGCTCTGCGCCGGAAATCAACGCCACATCACGCCCTTGGATTAATGCCCCTGTAGGGGTAACGCGGTCTGTTGCTTGCGCTAAGTACAGAATCGGTACCAATACTTTTTCACCTTGTACTTCACGCTCTTCCAGCCAAACAATGTCATGGGTTAAGGCAGCCACTTGTTCAGCTGTCAGCGATACGCCCAGCGACAAGCGCAGTGATTCTTTACTGGCAATGCCGTTGTCCATAAGGTAACGAAACTGATCGTCATTGGAGGTGAGGCCATCAAGAAAGCGCTTGCCGGTACGCGCAATAACAGCTTGCTCAATCAAGCGCTGCTCGTACAAACCATCACCTAAGCGCTTTTGTGCTTGCTGAGGGTCATAACCCAGGCCTTGCAGCAAATAATTGGAATTGAGAAAACCGCTCATACTGGCAAACAGCGGATTGGTTTCAATTAAATAGGGATGACTGGCGTTCGAGTTAACGGTAAATAATCCACTGGAACTCTGCGGCAAACTAAACCCAGGTAGCGCTGTTGGGTCAACCAGCTGCTGAGTCAGGTCGGCTGGCAATTGCGCATTCAACTGCACAACTAAAGGTTGTAAGCCTGAGTTAACTTGAGTGTCTAGCGTCTGCGCCGCGCTTGCTTGCGGCGCTTGATGCTCCAAAAGCGAAGCATTGTTTATGCTATCTCTAACCTGAATATGGATATTGCCTCCGGCTTGAATAATAGCCGGCGCAGCGCTGCCTGTGGACGTTTGTGTTTCGATATCGCTGACTAAACGCCAGTTATAGAGTTTACTTGGCAACGTTTTAGGTAACGATTGGGCATTGTAAGGATAAATATAATTCCAACGAAAACGCTCGTCTGTACCATCGGTGATGCGCCCTGTGTTAAAGCGCTGTACCCGCTGCGCTGTGCCTGTGCTCGCAGCAAGATTTTCTAAGGTATCGGCAATAATACTGATATTACCGGAGGCACTGAGGCTACTGTAACGGTTAGCTATCGCATCACCCTGCACAGCTAAATTGCCACCTGAATGAATGCGCGCCGCAGCGGAGTCGTCTTCTACTGTAAATTCAAAACGCTCAGTGGCTACATAATCAACATTGTGATGATCGCCACTGCAGTCATAACAAACCACATCAATATAGCCATCAGTTAACGTTTTATTAAGACGAAACTGTTCTTTGCGGTTATTCAAAGTTGCAGCGTGTAAACGCATATCACCACTGGACTCAATACTGCCTGAGCGATTTTCCAGCACGGTCATCGCGGTATAAGCATCATCTTTGGCGGCAGTTAGAGCACCTAAACTATAGATATCGCCATACCGATTGGTCAGTGTATTACTGCGTAACGCCATATCGGCGCCGCTAAAAATCAATCCTTGATTCAAGAGATCATTTGTTTCAATACGCAACCCTTGACCAGCTCCGAGAGTGCTTTGGTTATCTATATCACTGGCGCGAATCTGTACATCACCTGCCGCACTCAAGGCTCCGGCATTGAGCAAACGACCACCTAACTCAAACAGTGCGTTCTGAGCACTGCGCACACTGGCGCCTTGTTGCAGATCGACGTTCTGGCTCTTTAAATATAAATTGCCTTGGCTGTGTAACGCCCCCTTGCCTGTATAGCTATCGGTCAAGGACAGATGCAAAGCACCTTCAGTTTCAATCTGCCCGTCATTCAGCCAAGTATTGCCACTGGCATGCAAATCATCAATTGAGCGCAATACGCCAGTTGCGGTGTTGGTGAAATGGTTTACCTTGAGCTCTATTTGTTGAGCCTGCAGTTCACTGCTATTAAGCCAACGGTCCACATCCAGTTTGAGGATTCCATTGGTCAAAAAGCTTCCGCCTGCCTGGCCTGCATCACTCAAACTTAAGGCAAACTGATCGCCAAGATGGCGAATCGTGCCTTGTTGATTGCTCAAGGCTTGGCTGTTTAATAAAAAGTGCTGGTTACCGACTTCAACCAAACCTTTATCATTATTGAACAGCGTCTTGATGGTAAAAGCACTACTGCCAGCCTGCCCTAAAGCTCGTAAACGGCCACTATCATTACTTGCCGAGCCTGCGCTTAATAACAGGCTGTTTGTTGCCTCAACCAGCCCTGATTTGTTGTTCAAGTGCCCCGTCAAACTGACTGCAACCTCTTGCCCACCGATCAACCCACTTTGGTTGGATAAGCTCGACGCATCAACTGTAAGGTTTTGCTGGCTAATAAGCTTGCCGCCATCGTTGTTAATCGCCGCTTGTGCGAGTTGTAAATTACCCTGTGTTGCAATCATCTGCCCTTGGCGATTATCTAAGATACCGCCTCCAGTCACAGCAATACTGTGGGCTTGGATAACGCCTTTTTGGTTATTCAGATGCTGTGCATTGAGCTGGAGCGAGTTGCTATTTGCCAGTATTTTTCCGCTTTGATTATTCAGCGAGCGATTGGCGGTAAGGTTAACAACGCCGGTATTCGCTTGAAGTACACCTCTTTGGTTATTGATCGTTTGACTGCTGATGCTCAGATCACCGCTCTGGCTCAAGATCAATCCATCACTGTTGTTATTGATCTGATCAGACGCTTGGATGGTTAAGCCATGATTGCTCGCCAGAGTGCCTTGTGCGTTATCTAGCTGTTGCACTTTAAGGTCTAGCGTGTGCTGGCCAACCAGCTGCCCGCCACGATTATCAAGATGATTGGCATCAATCAGCGCTGCACCAACCGCAACAATCTGTCCGCCCTGATTATTCAATACATTCAAATCAGCACTCAAAACACCTTGCGCAACCACTGTGCCTTGGTTTTTAAACTCGCCACCTTGCACTGTTAAAATACTGGCAGTATTGCTGCTGCCAGCGGTTTTGCTACCTGACTCAATCACGCCATGGTTATCAATCAGTGCAGCATTTAGATGTAGATCACCAGCAGCGGCCAGACTGTCATTTATAGTAATGGCTCCATTCTGGGCGATGATTTGAGCGGACTGCTGACTGTAAACATCTTGCGTTAAATCGATCTGGGCGGCATTGAGTTTGATATCACCTTTAGCCGCTGTTCTGGCTAGGCTCAGATGCCCGTTGGTATCAATACGGATATCACCGGCACTGGCGGCCATATCACCGGCCAGTTTCACCCCAACACCTGCTTCAGTACCCACTAAGCGAATAGCACCCGCGTACATTCCGCCTAAGGCAGAGCTATCAATAGCGAGGCTGGGTGTATCATCTGGACGATCTGCTTTTGCAGTCGCGGTGAGGGTTTGCGCATCGACGCTGTTACGACCGGTGATGATATTGAGTTGATTGGCGTGCAACTCAGCATTGATTTTGGCGCTGCGGGTGATCAGATCAAATTGACTGACATTAGTAGCATTCAGTCCCGCACCGGCAATTTCAATCTGTCCACCTTCGACGTCATAACGTTTAAGCTGGCCTTGCTCAATAATCGGCTTACCCGTGGTCAGCGTGGCATGAGGTGTATTGATAAAGCCGCAACCATCACAGGTGATCCCGTGCGGGTTGGCTACCACCACATGCGCCTGTTTACCCGCCACTTCGGTGTAGCCTTTAAGCTGACTGGCTTGGCCACCGGTCACTTCATTAAGGATCAGCTGTGCTGATTTACCGTTGAGATTGTTGTTGCCAATGATGACGCCGCCCAACTGAGTCTGGGTAAATTTATCCGTGCTGTTATTTAAAATCAGTCCCTGCTGGCCAACGTTATAGTCGGTGAACTTGTTATGCGACAGTCCATTGCCGTTCGGCGTGGCGATGTTAATTAAAGGCACACCATTACCTGCTTGAGTAATTTGCGTGTTAGCGCCAGCACTGCTGTCGACACTCAAACCGGCGGCGGCAGCCAATAAAGACTGTCCGAACATCACGGCAATTAGCAGTTGGGCTGTGGTTTTAAATACGCGGCTGTGGGTATGCATACTGAAATCCTTTTCAGAAAAACACATCAAATCGGAAATAAATGGGCCGCTCTTTACGCTCAATCGCGCTCGGGCGCGACAATGTATGCGCGGCTGTAACAGAAACAGCTAAATGCTGACCGCGCGCGCTCAGCTCAAAGGCATGGCTGGCTAAACGGCCGCTTTGTTCATGGTTGTATTTATCACCACGAATCGCGCCCATATCGTAGGCGGCACTGAGGCTGTATTCCTGCACGACAGGGCGCAGCCATTCCAGTGCGACAGACCGTGTCCAACGAAACTGATTGCGCAAGTAATAACCACTGTCGCCCGTCACCGATTGCTCTTTAAAGCCACGAATCGAATACAACCCACCCAAACTAAAGCGCTGCGGACTAAACAGTACATCCTCACTGCGTTGCGCACTGAACACGCTATCAAAGCTGAAGCGCTCACCAAACAATTGGAAAGGATGTAAATAACTGGCTGTGAGCGTGTATTTGTTATAACGCGCCACCGGCTGCCAGCCCTGCGGACGCCCTGCCCGCTGCGCATCCAAGGCGCCAATTCCGCGCTGGTACCCCAGATCAAAATTCACAAACGCCGAACCAATGCGCCGACCATGATTAAAACTGACTTGCTGCTCAGTTAAGCGCTGACTGGACACATCCAAGCGTTGATTATCAAGGTAGTTACGACTGCGCAGATGGTTTAAACCGACACTAACAGCCGTTTTACTCAGCGCATCACGGTGCAAAACACGCTCAGCACTCAGAGCGTGCGCGGTGCTGACACCATCCAGCACAAATGAGAAACCCTGTGCTTGGGTTTGAGTACGGTAGTAGCTGTGGTTATAAAAATAATTAAAGGTCCACCAGCCATACGGCAGGCTGTAACTTAAACCATGGCTTGCAGAATGTTTATATTGATCGCTGACCGTGTCGCCACTGCCGCGCAAACTCAGCTGATCAGCCAGTCCCAACGGACTGTCCCAAACAAAGTCAAGCCCCCACTGCTGCTCACCAGTGCTGCGCTGGCCATCGTTATGACGATTCAACGCCACACGCCAAGGCTTTAATCTCTGCCCCTGTAACACGACGTGACTGCCACCGACTTCGTCTCCGGGTGCCAATTCCATACTGACTTGCCGCGATGGTAAGCGAGAGAGCTGATCAATCAACTGCTCCAGTTCACGCAGATTTAAACGCTCACCAACCTTTGCAGGAGAACTCATCGAGGTTTCTAAAGCGCTGCTTAAGTCACCGCCATCGATGCTTTCAAGACGTCCTTCAATCACTTGGATCTGCAACACACCGTCTTGCAAGTCTTGTGGCGGCAAATAAGCACGCGTGGTGACATAGCCACGTTTGAGATACGCATGGGTGATATCACTGAGCAAGCGATTCAGATCGCTGGCGGTGAGGCATTGCTCGATAAAAGGCTGAAGCAACTGCGTGCGTTGACGCAGCGATAAAATATCTGCACCGTTAAGCTCAATGCTATCAACTTGAAGGCAAGCGCTACTGTCATCTGCAGGCAGACTTGGCGTGCTGAGCTGTCGACCAGGAAGGGACTGCAGCTCTTCTAGTCGACGTTGTTGCTCTTGCAATAAACGCTCTTGGCGTTCACGCGAGAGCTCTCTATCCGCCGGAAGCTGCACCTGCGCAGCAGCACTCGATACACATATAAAAAATAAAAAAGCACATCCATATGCCTTTAAAAACATAACATCCCTGCCAATTCATCAATAATGTCAATCAATACACAAGCATTGAAGTACAGACTTAAGAAATAAGCAAAAGAACTTAAGTGACAGGTCTCTCAAAATGCTCAAACAACTAGAATTTAGACGAAATTCTTTGTTTTAGTCGGTAACTCAAGGATTTTTCATCATATAACGCAGTAAAATGACGCCATTGACATGCAAAACCAAGCAGATTTTCCAAACACCGCTCTTATTGCGCCTGCAAACACCACAACGACGTCACTTCCGCACTACGCGCGGCATACAACGGATCACTCTCATCTTGACTGCGAGCGTGTTTGGGTTGGGTATCCAGGCGGTATTTCACGGTTAAACCCGCTGCTGCAAACCAACCAAGCAACTCTTCGCGAGTACGCAGTTGCAAGTGCTCGGCCAGATCAGAAAGGATCAACCAGACTTCACCCTGCGGCGCTAAGTGTTTGCCAGCACCCTGCAGAAAGCCACGCAACATGGCACTCTTGGCATCATAAACAGCGTATTCCAGCGGTGAACTGGGCTTGGCTGGCAGCCAAGGCGGGTTGCAGACAATCAGATTAGCTAACGGCTGCTGCGTGGGGAACAAGTCCGCTTGCTGCAACTCAACGTTAGCGAGCTCTAAGCGTTGCAGATTATCTGCAGCACAGGCTAAAGCGCGAGGATTGAGATCAGTAGCCACCACCTGTTTAACACCGCGCTGGGCAAGAATGATGGCTAACAAACCCGTGCCGGCACCAATATCAAAGGCCAAATCATGCACAGCAGGCAACGGCGCATCAAGCAGCAACTGCACATATTCATGGCGTGTCGGGGCAAATACCCCGTAATGGGGAAAAATTGAAATATCTAATGTGCTAATGGGGACACCCTTTTCTCGCCATTGCGCGGCACCTAAAGCCCCTTGCAGGTCGCGAAATGACATTAAACAAGACTCGCCCAACTCACCAAAAGCGGCAGTACAGGCTGCGCTAAACTCAGGTGCACGACGCAAGCGGCTGAGGTAACCGGCATCCAACTCCAACAACAGCCGACTTAACACCCGCGCCCGCTGCGCTTGCACTAGGCGTTGTTGGTGAAATGCGTTGGGAATCGCAGCCGTGTCAGACACAGGCTTGGCTGATTTAGCCGCTTTGCTGCCTTTGCGCTGCTCGCTGCGCTCGATGCGTCGAGTCAGCGCTTGCAGTAATTGTCGCGCATTATGAAAGTCGCCACGCCACAGCATCGAAGTGCCTTCACACGCCAAACGATAGGCCTCATCGGCTGTCGTTTGATCATCAACTATGACAATGCGCACGGGCGGCGGCTGGTTGCTTTCCGATAGCCACAGCGTGTTGCGAGTTGTCTCATTGTCTTGCCACTGCACATACTGTTTTTCTGTTTGCAACACGCTGTATACCCTTAGCTATTAATGACAATCACCGCAAAAGAGCGTGAAGGATAACAGTTAACGGCCTACAATAGGCGCCTGCAGGTTTGACCTGCCTGCCCTCTTTGACTTGACCTACGCGGACGATCACTATGCGCCTTCTATCTGGCTTGCCATTCCTTTCTATGCCTGCAATGGGTGCAGCGCTATTGCTCAGTGCATTGGGCAGTTTGTCGGGTTGCCAGCTATTAGAGCCACGCGCAGCAAAAAGTGTAGTGCCCGATAGCGGCGTGCTGCGCGTGCAAGGCATTGCCCAATCCAGTCATATTGCTAAAAACGCAGCGGGCATGCCGTTAATTGAGGCGAGTAATTCCCATGATCTGCTGTTTACTTTAGGTTACAGCCACGCCAGTGATCGCCTGTCACAGATGCTGCAGCTACGCTTATTAGCGCAAGGACGTTTGGCTGAGTTACATGGAGCTGAGATGCTCAATGTCGACCGCTTAATGCGTTCGATTAATCTGCAAAATGATGCGCAGAATCTCTATAAAAATGCGCCAAAAAATCTACAAAGCTATTTCGAGATTTATGCACGCGGTATCAATGCCTATCTGTATCAGATGCGTGACAACTTGCCACCAGAGTTGGTGCAGGCCAATTATAAACCTGACTACTGGAAAGCTGAGGACAGCGCCTTACTCTTTAGCCTGTTTAGCTTTAGTCAAAGCGGTAACTTAGCCGAAGAGGTTTTAGCCTTAGCCTTAGCGCAGCATTTAGATAGCAAGTATTTACCTTGGCTACTGCCGATTTATCCGGATGAACCTGTGGCGCACAATGATGCCGAAAAGTTAGTGACGCTAGCGCAATCAATTCTGCACAACAGCGCCTTACGCGCTAACACTTTGCAACTGACTGAGACATTGAATCAACTTGCGGCAGTCAACTCTTTACAAGCACTGCTGGCCAGCAGTTGGACCCTCAGCCCACAGCACAGCGCCAACCGCCGTAGCCTATTAGCTCTGAATACGCTGCACGCTGCGCCAACTGCTGTAAGCAACACAAAGCCGCAACCTTCGTTGTACAGCTGGGTCAACTTACATTCGCCACAATTGCAAGCCGCCGGTTTAACTATTCCCGGTGTGCCTTTAGTGATGTCGGGTTTTAATGGCAAGCTGGCCTATAGCATCAGCGCCGTAATGGCTGATACGCAGGATGTGTTTATTGAAAAACTGCGCCAGCATAATGGCCGTCTTGAATATTTTTCTGAAAACACATGGCAGCCTGCGCAGCAACGCATGGAAACCTTTTTTATTCGTGGCCAACGCCCCATTCGAGAAGCGCTATACCGCACCGCGCATGGCCCGTTAATCACCGCCCTGCCAAATCACAGCAACAGCGGTTATGGCTTAGCTTTGCAGCAAGCGCGTAGCTCCGATGATCGCAGTCTCACTGCACTGTGGCAGTTGTTACGCAGCCAGAGCGTGGAGAGCGCGACAGAGATTGTCCAGGATCTGCGTGCGCTACCGGCTAACGTGTTACTGGCCGATGCCCAGCACATTGCTTGGCAAGTGACTGGCACCTATCCAAACCGTCGCAACAGTCGCGGTCTATTTCCTTCGGTGGGCTGGGACGCCAAGGTGGCTTGGGAAGGTTACGCCGACCCAATGCTCTATCCCTATGATCAAGATCCGCCACAAGGCTGGCTCAGCGCAGCGAATCAACGTCTGACGCAACCGGGTTATGGCATGCAGTTATCCAGCAGTTGGGCCAGTCCTGAGCGCGCAGAAAATCTTGCGCAACAACTGGCTAAAAAACCTGTGGCAGCCAGCCTTGCTCTGCAAAATACCGCGCAACAGCGGTCTTGGTTAGTGGTGCAACTGCAACAAATGCTCAGTGCGGGAGGCATGCCAGAGGCATTAAAAGCAGCCGTGCAAAAACGATCCAGCGAGCAACGTGCAGCAGCCGGACAAGCGCTGCAAAGTTTCACCGCCATCAATGCCCAGCAGCCTTTATCTAAAGAGCATACGGCTTGGCTGGAACGCTTTTTAGCGCAGGCCCAAGCGCAACTGTTTAAGCAAGAATTACAGACACTGCCGACCAGTCTGCAGCACGCCTTTACCCTGCACAATCAGCACAGCTACCCGGCTTGGCTGGACCATCTATTAGGGCGCGACGACAGCCCTTTTTGGCAAAGCTCTGCAGCGTCTAAAGCAGATTTCCTGATCGACAATTTGTTAAGCAGCCATCAGGCAAACACTGCTGTAATCACAGAGTCGCAAGCCAGCAACAGTCAAATCATGCTGATCGATTTCTCACGCCAGATACCTGTGTCAGCAGCAAGTTTTACCGGTCAATCGGACAACCCGTACAGCCCCTATCACCAACTAAAAGCGGATAGCGCTGGCAAGCTCTATCCTCTACCTATCAGCTATAAGGACATTAATACTGTGTATGGCAAACAGCGTCTGACTTTATTACCTGCGCGCTAAAGTCTGCAAGCGAAGCAAAAAGACTTATACAGAGCCGGCAACACACACATAGCCAATACGTACTGCGCAAGGCTTGTGGCCAGCGCGCCATGGATGGCGCAGCGTCTGAAGTCAGCACTGTCAGGTACGCTGCAGGGGTATTAGACTTAAGGAGGCGCTGATTAATTGCGTCATTGCGAGGAGCGAAGCGACGCGGCAATCTCTAATGTATTGATACATAAAGTTAATCAGATTGCTTCACTTCGTTCGCAATGACGATTTTGATTTATTCAGCGTTTCCTTAATACAGTACGCATGGCACAGAATGTTTTACAGACTGTTTAGCTTATTAGCGCCTTCAGTTCTGCTAAAAACAAGTCACGTTGCAGCCAAATATCTGGCAACAGCGCCAAAGCAGCCTCAGTCTCACCTTTGGCATGCATGGTTATTGCATTTTGTCCAAACCTATGCAGCTCATGGTGTAGGTGAACCATGTGAGAAAACTTTTCATGCAAACCTAAGCGACTTTGGACTTCACTTTCAATCCACGCACCAACCTTGCATAAATGGCTATCGAGCGCAGGAACACCTTCGCCCTCGCCACCCAGCCATTTTTCCAACGCCATTATCCAATAGCGATGCTCAACCTCAGCGTACAGCAGCGGCAAGTTTTGCACTTCAACTGGCTTTAGCCCAATCCATGACGGTTCAGCTTTCCAACCCTGCAGCCAAGCCGGAAACTCATGGGCTGGCATAGGCCTAGCAATGCCATAGCCCTGAGCTTGCTGGCAGCCTAAGCGCAGCAATAAGTTACCTTGCTCAACACTCTCGACACCCTCAGCAATCACCCCCATGCCAAACGCATTGGCCATACCAATCACACCCGAAATAATCGATAAGTCATCTGAGCTTTCCATCATTTCTCGAACAAAACTCTGATCGATTTTTAATACGCTGGCTGGTAGGTGCTTGAGATAGGCAAGTGATGAGTAACCCGTGCCAAAATCATCCAGCGCAAAGCTGACACCCAATTGCCTAGATCGCTGCATAATCCCAGAAACCGCATCAAGATCATCCAGCATGCTACTTTCAAGCACCTCAAGCTGAAACGCTGAAGGTAAAATATCAGGGTATTGCTCAAGTTCTATACTGAGTTTATCTACAAAGGCTTCATCAAATAGCTGCAAGCTACTGACGTTAACACTCACTTGCAGCTCCAAGCCTTGTTGTTTCCATGCGCGCATCTGCGCCAACGCAGTGCGTATCACCCAGTCACCCAATTCAACCTCTAAAGGGTGATTATACAAAGCAGGTAAAAAATCATTCGGTGGCACCAGTTCGCCTGTGTTTTTTTGCCAACGCACCAGTGCTTCAGCACCAAACACAGCACCCGTTTTCATGCATACTTTGGGTTGGTAATGCAGAACAAACTCACCCGCATGTAATGCCTTGCGGATTTGCTCTAGATAATCTGTCAGCGCACGAGCATCCTGCTCAAAGCCAATATCGTATCTCTGAAAGAGGCCTTTACCCATGATTTTGGCCTGAAACAATGCCTGCTGGGCTTGGCGTATAAGTTGCTCAGCAGCCACTTGCATGGGCTGCGGGAATTCAGTGACACCCATACTGGCAGTCAAAACAATATCAATGCCATCTATTGTTAAAGGCTGGCTAATGACTGCTAGCAGCCTGCTGAGTTGCTGGAAATAGCTATCTTCAGCTTGCAACCGTGTAAATAACACCACGAACTCATCCCCACCAACACGAGCAATAACTGCGGTGTTGCTGAGCAATCGTCGTATACGCTGCGCCAATGCCTTGAGCAAAGCATCGCCTAAAGCTGGACCATGTCGATCATTGATTTCACTAAAATTATCGAGATCAAGAAGAGCCAACACCAAACGCCGGTCATGACGTATGCAATACGTCATTTCATCAGCCAAAGTGTTCTCAACTGACCTACGGTTGGGCAAGCCCGTCAGAGAGTCCTCGAATGCTAGGCGCCGCAATGATTCGCGGTGCTGTACTTTTTCCGTCACATCCTGAACTGTACCCTCAGCAGTCGTCGGTTCTCCCTCAGCATTAGCCTCAAAGCGCCCACGAACCTCCAAGTGTTTAACCCGCGCATCAGCTAGCAATATCCTGTGTTCCAGGTGCAGTTCACTCAAGGATGATTTTGCCGCCTCATAAGAAGCAAACATTGCTTCTCGATCATCAGGATGAATCAACTCAAAATAGGCGTCTCTATGAGGCGCAAATGTCTGTGCATCGCGCTCAAAAATCCGAAAAACTTCTTGTGACCAAACAATTTGATTTGAAGGAAACTCTACTTGCCAGTTACCCAATTGAGCTTGCTGCTCAGCACGCTCCAGTTGACGAATGGCCTGCGCACGCTTCTGATGCATCTGTCGATGCCCCAAAGCTATACCCAGCAAGTCCCCCATCAAACTTAAAAACTCAATCGACTCTGCACTCCATGCGCGCTCTTTAGCAACCGCATCGCCGCCCATAAAGCCAACCAGTTGTTTATCGACATATAATGGATAGGCGTACAGTGAACGCACGTTTTGTAATTCTAAGATATGGTATTCATTGTTCGCCTCGGGCGGCATATCACTCACGCGCGGAAGCAACACATGACCCTCATCGCGAAGCTGACTCAGCCACCAGGATAAACCACTGGTAGCAATACCTTGCAGGTTATCAATCTCAGGCTGAATACCAGCAGCACACCATTCATAGGCGTTGTTAATGTAATGACCATCAGCGCTGATTAAAAATACATAGGCTCGATCAGCATCCATATATTCACAACTGCGCTGCAGTGCTCGATTAACCGCCGCATCAAAATCCTCTGCCGATGACGCCATAAAATCAGCAGCAAACTCACTAATGAGCATGCGTGTATCACGCTCACGCTGCAATGTCAGCTCTGCTGTTTTACGTTCTGTTACATCAGTTTGCGTGCCAACCATGCGTTTCGCTCGGCCTGCAGAATCCTGTTCAATTATTTTTCCACGCGATTGTATCCAGCGCTGGTTACCAGCGGCATCTATAATTCGATGCTGATGTAGAAATACTTCACTGTGTCCCATCATATGGGCAAGAAAATCCTGCCGCAGGCTTTGCCAGTCGTCCGGATGTACTCTGAAGCCTTCTTGAGAGAACTGTTCCGCAGTCAGTAGTTGATCGTCTTGCGCACCTTTACCCCTGCTAAAGTCCCAATCCCAGAGATTATCGCTACTGGCTGCAAGCACCGAACTCCACTGCTGTTCTTGCGCGGCCAAGGCTTGTTCCGCGGCTTGGCGCGAATAGGCCTCGCGCTCCAGAGCCAGGGTGCGAGAAGAGAGCTCTTTATACATGGACAGTACTCTCTGAATCAGCACAGAGGTCTGCCCCATCATAGCGGCGTGAGCTTGCTGCTTAGCGCTGTCCAGATCCATACCTTCACGCACATGCAAAAGCACTAGAGCAAAGCGCTTGTCTTCATAAAGGATATGATGCGCCAGCCAACTGATCAAAAAAGACAACAGATTATTCATCACCGTGCGGCTGTCATCCGTAGCAAGCCTAGACTGCATCGTTCGAACTTTACCGACAAAACTATTATGAGTTTTTAGATGACTCTCAAACATGCTGTCTTTTATCGGTAGCTCAGCCCACAACGCTTCTTCCGTTTTAAAATGATAGGCAGCATATTCGACTAAGGCGTCTAAAATACGCTCTATCTCACTATGATCAACTCCGCACACATAGCTATAAGCCAACTCATTCAGCAACTTAACCAGCCGACTGTGCTGTTCATCAATTATAGCTATGCCAGTCTCAAAACTTGAGTTCCATGGAACAATATCAAACTGCGCACGCGGGGGTTGATCAATCATATCTGTGTTGGCCTTAGTGATTGCTAAGTACTAATCAGTGCTCGTTATTTTCAGTATCGCAGCTAAAAAGACGATTGCCATTTCTTATATAGCATAGGCTACACAATTACGAATACAAACAATTCAAGAATGCCACTAAAGGCGTCCTAAAAGGTAAAATTGTTAACAAGCGCAGCCCTAAACAACAACATTGATCAATGAGTGCCTTGTTTGTGTTACGACCAACGGAGTCATGAATGACCCAGTCCAGAATCGGGTCAGGATGACCCGTTGAGGGGAAAGCGATAGCAGCAAGGGACGGCATGCGCATATCGCTCTGGATACTTTGCTGTTCTACAAGCGTTCAATCTGTGCATGCCGAACTTCGGATTAAGACGCAGTCGCTGGCATGGCCAGCTCATACAGGGGACTAATCACACGATTGCGGGCGAGCCGCCCACACTCCTAGCAAGCAATAGCGCCTGTGTTGCGGGCCAGCGGCCCGCGCTCCCAGTTAGATCAAAACGTCTGACTTAGCCGCACTTGCTGTCACCACAGGCCAAACAGGTTAAACAGCCATCCATCTGCACCGCTGCTTGAGTGTGGCACTTACTGCATAATTGCGCGCCAGCGGGATAGGTTTCGGTGCTGTCATCGCAATTGGCTGCTGTCTGCTTTACCGCAGAGCGCTGTTCAAATTCAGCGCGCTTTTGTGCAATAAACTGTTGTTGATGCTCATCTAAGCCATCATCCATCAAACCAATAAACTTCAGATGACGCTCTAACACATCACCAATTTCAGCCACCAAAGACGGCATCCACTGCCCGCCTTGCTTAAAGTAGCCACCTTTTGGATCAAACACACTTTTCAGCTCTTCCACCAAGAAAGTGCAATCGCCGCCTTTACGGAACACCGCTGAAATAATCAGCGTCAGCGCGGCAATCCACTGATAGTGTTCCATATTTTTTGAGTTAATAAACACCTCAAACGGACGGCGCTGCTCATGTGCACTGCCCGGGTTCAAAACAATATCATTAATCGTAATATAAAACGCATGCTCTGAATTTGGCGTTTTAATTTTATAGGTTGAGCCGACCAACGACTCTGGCCGCTTAACTTTTTCATGCATCTCGACAAATTTGGCTTCAGGTACTGCAACAGGCGCTGCTACCTGCTCGCTGTCAGAAACCAATTCATAGCCAACAATTTTTTCGCTGATTTTAATGCTCATCATTTATTCCTAAGCTTAAAACTTACCGTAATAACCTTCTTTAAAGGCCTCATAAAGATTGGCTGCGCTGTGCATCTCACCATCGTATTCAATCTGTTGGTTACCTTTGGCCTCAATCGTTGAGCCATCTGCCAACTTGAATCTATAGGTGGTTTTCGCCAAATCTTCCTCTTTCACCAACACCCCTTGGAAGGCTTCTGGGTTAAAGCGGAAGGTGGTGCAGCCTTTTAAACCCTGCTGATAGGCGTACAGGTAAATATCTTTAAAGTCCTGATAAGGGTAATCGGTTGGCACATTGGCCGTTTTGGATATCGAGGAATCAATCCACTTCTGCGCCGCTGCCTGCACATCCACATGCTGTACCGGATTGACTTCATCAGCGCTGATAAAGTACTCAGGCAGATTATCAGTCAAAGCTTCAGGGTCAATCAGAGTGCGATAAGCCAGCAGTTCATAGCTGAACACATCGACTTTTTCCTTAGATTTTTTGCCTTCACGAATGATGTTGCGCGAGTAATGGTGGGCAAAACTGGGCTCAATACCATTTGAGGCATTATTGGCCAGCGACAAAGAAATGGTGCCGGTTGGCGCAATCGAGCTGTGATGGGTAAAACGCCCGCCGAACTCAGCCAGTTGCTCAATTAGCTCAGGCTCCTCAGCTGCCACTTGCTGCATATAGCGACTGTACTTAGCCCAGAGCACTTTACCTTTGATCTTTTTACCTACTTTGTAGCCGTCTTTGCGCATTTCTGGACGCTTAGCCAGCATTTCACCGGTCACGCTGAATTCTTCATCCATGATCGGCGCAACACCTTTTTCCTTACCCAGCTGCAATGCCGCACGCCAGCCTTCTAGAGCCATTTCTTTAGCGACTCGCTCAGTAAAGATCAAGGATTCAGGATCGCCATACTTCATGCGTAACATACAGATAGTTGAGCCCAATCCCAGAAAACCCATACCGTGGCGGCGTTTGCGCATGATTTCTTCACGCTGCTCAGGCAGTGGCAAACCATTAATTTCGACTACGTTGTCGAGCATACGGGTAAAGATATTCACTACCTTGCCGTATTCATCCCAATCAAAACTGGCCTGATCAGTAAAAGGCTGGCGCACAAAACGGGTTAGATTGATCGATCCCAACAAACACGCACCATAAGGCGGCAGTGGCTGTTCACCACACGGGTTTGTGGCGCGGATATCTTCACAGAACCAGTTGTTATTTAACTCATTCACACGATCAATCAGGATAAATCCTGGCTCAGCAAAATCGTACGTGGACGCCATAATGGAATCCCAAATCCGTCGTGCTTTTAGTGTGCGATAGACCCGGCATGCGACCATGCCATCTTCACGCGTGATGTAGTTCTTCGTCGTTGGCCAATAGCGCCAAATCACTTGGCGGCTGTCATTGACATCAAGTTTATCGGTTTCTACTTCTGCAGGGTTGAGCGGAAAAGCCAACGCCCAATCGCTATCCTCTTGTACCGCTTGCATAAACTCATGGGTGATCAACAATGACAGATTAAACTGACGCAAACGGCCGTCTTCACGCTTAGCACGAATAAAATCTAAAACATCCGGATGGCCCACATCAAAGGTTGCCATTTGCGCGCCACGACGACCACCGGCCGAGGACACGGTAAAACACATTTTGTCGTAGATATCCATGAACGACAGCGGCCCAGAGGTATAAGCACCAGCGCCAGACACATAAGCGCCTTTAGGACGCAGTGTGGAAAACTCATAACCAATCCCACAACCGGCTTTTAAGGTTAAGCCGGCTTCGTGCAGCTTGCTTAAAATATCATTCATCGAATCGCCGACGGTACCCGACACCGTACAGTTAATCGTTGAAGTGGCAGGCTTATAAGCCGTCGCACCAGCATTAGAAATAATCCGCCCGGCCGGAATCGCCCCACGGTACAGCGCCCACAAAAACTGTTCGTACCAATGCTCGCGAAGTTCCGGCAATTCAATGTCAGCCAACGCGCGCGCGACACGCTGGTAGGTCGCGTCAATATTGCTATCAATACCTTGGCCATCTTTGGTTTTCAGTCGATATTTCGCATCCCAAATATCTAGAGAGGCTGGCTGTAAATCGATATTTGTGGTTGATGACGCCTGAAAACTTACCGCAACCCTTTGACTCATGATGAACTCCTAAAAAATCCAGCTGCGGCACAGGTCCCTAGAGCACACGAACTAGAGAATCAGAGAAAGACCGCAGAAACACTACATATTGTAGATCGCGAAGGATGCTATCGCTATATATGGTAAATGGCAAAGAATAAACATCAACGCAACTTGACCAAAATCATGGCAAAACGTGAACAGCAGAGCTGGCTTGCTTCGTCGAGCATGCCGTTTATCGGAAAGAAAGTTTTTAGTATGTGCGAGGCTTTAGCGCGTACGACGTACTTCGGGATGGGAGTCATCATACGGCTGCGGGCAGGCTGCCCGCGCTCCCAGAAGAGCACCAATTACTGAGTCATCAATCCACTGCGGGAAAGCTGCCCGCGCTCCCAGGTGTGGCGAACAAGTTTGGTAGATCCTTAGAGGCGCCATCATAAACAATACGCCCATCCCTCAGACGAATGGTGCGTGGGCAGCGCGCACTTAAACGCGGATCATGCGTCACTATCACAATGGCACATTGGTGTTCAACGTTAAAACGCTCAAACAGACTAAACACCTCATCAGCCGTTTGCGTATCAAGATTACCAGTGGGCTCATCAGCTAAGACCAAAGCCGGACGCGTCACTAACGCGCGCGCAATCGCCACCCGCTGCTGCTGGCCACCGGACAAACGATTGGTTGATTGACGCATAAACTGCGTCAGCCCGACCTCGCCCAACAAATATTCAGCGTAAGCAATTTGCTCAGCCGAAGGCTTGCCATAACGCAGCATCAGCGGCATCAACACATTATCCAATACGCTAAAAGCACTGATTAGATGATGAAACTGAAAGACAAAACCAATCGACTCACTGCGCAACTGCGTACGCTGCTGCTCCGTCAAACCTTGCACCAGATGCCCTTGAATCCGTAGTTCACCGGCTGAAGCGACATCCAGCAAACCCATGACATTGAGCAAGGTACTTTTACCAGAACCGGATGTACCCACCAGCGCCACCAGCTCACCACGACTGACCTGCAAAGAAATATCATGCAAAACATGGTTTTTCAGTGGCGTATCAGGATTAAAAATCTTATTGATTTTATCTAACTGCAACACCACCTGCTGATCAGCAGCGTGGGCTAACACCTCTGATTTAGACATAACGAATCGCCACCGCCGGATCATATTTAGCCGCTCGACGGGCAGGCACCATCGCGGCGATCACTCCAGAAACAGTAGCAATTAAAATCGCCGACAACAGCATCGAAGGCTCTAGGCGAATCACAAACAAACGCTCCTCGATACCATTAAACACTTGCAC
The DNA here is from genome assembly GCA_048266525.1 of Pseudomonas sp. GTDB lineage: Bacteria > Pseudomonadota > Gammaproteobacteria > Pseudomonadales > Pseudomonadaceae > Denitrificimonas. Next base: position 95,559 of record JBLWZG010000007.1, on the reverse strand, counting down.
CAAGGCATAACCCACCATGACACCTAAGAGTGAACCGCAGAGCCCCAAAAGACCGCCCTGCAAAAGAAACACCCGCAAAATTTGCTGCTGCGAACTGCCCATCGCCCGTAAAATACCGATCTCACGGGTACGCTGTACCACGCTGACAGCCAAGACACTGGCAATCCCGAAAATCACCGACATCGCGACAAACACCCGAATCATTTGCGTGGTCATGGTTTGTGAGCGTAAGGCGTTGAGTAACTGGCCATTACTTTCCATCCAGCTTTGCACATGTAAATCGGTAAGTTGCTCAATGCGCTGCGCCCAATACTCGGCAGTAAAAACATCAGAAATTTTTAGTTCTAAAATCGTAATGCCGCCGGGTAGATTCAGTAAAGTTTGTGCTTGCTTCATGTCGGTATACACATAGCGACTGTCTAATTCGCGCACACCCAGCTCAAACACACCCGCCACGTCCATGATGGCTTGGCGATTATCACCGGCGTCTAAACGCAGTTTGTCACCTGTGCGCAGGCCTAAATCTTCAGCCAACTTACTGCCAATCACAACATCGCTAGCACCGACACTAAAACGCCCTTCCACAAGATAATCTTTGAGCTGGATAATCCCGGCATAACGCGCAGGGTCAATGCCCATCAGCGCCACTGAGGCTCGCGCATTACCTTTTTGTGCAAAGGCTGGGCCGGAAATAAGCGGCGAGACTGTGTTTAAGCCTGGATAGTGGTCCAAGGCATCACGTACTTCCTGCCAGTTATTAATGGTTTGCAAACGCTGTGCACGTGGGCTTTCTAGCGCCCAAACATAGGTGCCTTCAGGCGTTGCAGAAAAATTATTATGCTGCTGAGTCGCTTCAATACGGATATGCGCTTGGGTGCCAAGGGTGCGTTCAATCACGTTATTTTGCAGGCCCATCATCAACGCGGTGATAAACACAATAACCGCCGCACCAACCGAAATGGCAACACTGATCAATAACGTTTGCAGTGGGTTATCCGCCAAAAAACGCAGAGCAATACGCCATTCAATCCATAACGAATGACGCAAGCTGACAATTTGGCTAACGAATGACATGCTGCGCCTGCTCGAAACGTACACGAGCGCGCTGGCCATCACTGACCTTGCCCGCCTGCACCACGATATCACCTTCAGCCAGGCCTGACAGAATTTCGCTGTGGGTCATATTGCGCAAACCCAGTTGCACATCAAGCGCACTGACGGCGCCATCCTGCCAACGCAAAACCTGAGTGTGTCCAGCCGATGAAGTCAGTAGATAATCATTGGGTAGCACTAAGGTGCGCTCACGCTCGGCAGCAATGATATTGGCCGATACCGTCATGCCTTGGAGAAAAATATTGCGCTGTTTCGAGTCATCCGCCAACACGCTGATATGCACATCAATAGTGCCGCGCGAACTGTCGACTGCAGGCGCAATAAAACTCACCACGCCCGGCACTGTTTGTTCTGGCCATGCATCAGCGATCAATTGCACCGATTGCTGTAGCTTGAGCGGAGCAAAGTTTTTTTCATCCAGCGCAACCACCACTTCTAAACCATCACTGGCAACGCCATCGCGGTCCAAGCCATCACTGCGGGCAATTTCCAGCAGTACTTTACTTGGCTGCACCAAGTCGCCTGGCTCAACATTGCGCGTTTGTACGCGTCCTGCAAAGGGTGCATAGATACGGGTTTTCGCCAGCTCTGCCTCGGCGCTAACAATACGCTGCTGAAGCAACTGTTCTTCCGTGCTGCCCGCTGCCAAAGAATCAACAGAAAGTTGGGCACGGGTTAAGGCTGTTTTGGCATTCAGCTCAATGCGCTGTGCTTGCTCAACGTGCTCGGTAGAAATAACACCCTTCACGGCCAGTGCTTCACGGCGACGCGCTTCACGACTGGCTTGGCGCAGATTATCACGCGCCTCAGTTAAAGCCGCTTGCGCTTGCGGGCGACTGACTTCACGCAATTGCTGCAGCAAGGTGTTTGCTTGGGCTAAACGTGCTTGCAACTCGTCTGGATTAAGCTCAATCAGTAAATCATCTTTACTGACCAGATCGCCTTCACGCACATACCGCGCCAACACAGTGCCCGTGATCTCACTGCCGATGCGCGCCAACGACTGGTAGCGCACTTCGCCACTGGCCACAATGCGCAGTTCCAGCGGCATAAACTCGACAGTTAATCCAGGCAACACAGGGCCACGCCATTTCTGCACGCCGAACACCACCGCAACGCACAGTGCAGCTACTACTAGTCCATAAATAATGCGCATTTAAGCCTCGTTACAGCCGATCTAAACCAGTTCAATTCCATCTGGCAGGATACGAATGACACCATGCTTGTACAGGCCGCCAATGGCTTTTTTAAAATTACCCTTGCTGACACCAAACATCTCAGCAATCTCGCTCGCAGGGCTTTTATCACTAAGCGGCAAGCGGCCGTTATTGGCATCTAATTGAGCCAAAATAGCTTCACTCAAACTGTCACGCAGCTCGCGCCCTTGTGGCTGTAGGCTTAGGTTAATCAAGCCATCGTCACGAATTTCGCGGATAAAACCACGCTCTTGCATGCCACCACGCAAAAACTTAAAGGCTTCGTTTTTATGAATCAGGCCCCAGTGTTTACCGTTGATAATGGCTTTAAAGCCTAAATCAGTCGGCTCTACAATCAGCAAATCCACTTCTTCACCGACTGTATAATTGGCTGGAGTTTTATCGAGGAAACGGTCTAAGTGCGCAGTGGCAGTAATGCGTTTGGTGCGCTGATCAATGTAGGCATACACCACACAGTAGTCACCTTCTTGCAGGGGACGCTTTTCTTCAGAGTGCGGCAGTAACAAATCTTTGTTTAAGCCCCAATCTAAAAATAAACCAATGCGGTTGATATCCACCACTTTTAGACTGGCAAACTCACCCACTTTAATCGTTGGCTTACGGCTGGTGGCAATGATGCGGTCTTCACTGTCGTGATAGACAAAGACATTGACCCAGTCTTCATCTTCACAAGGCTCGCCTTTAGGCATTTCACGCCGAGGTAAAAGAATATCCCCATCCGGGCCGCCATCCAAATACACGCCAAAATCAGCCTGTCGAATAACCTGTAGGGTATTCACATCTCCAATCAACGCCATGCCTGTACACCTTAATTCAGCATTTAAAGAAGCCTATTATGCCTGTTTAAATAACATAAGCGGGTGTTTTAATGCTGCAGCAGCCGCTCAAGACTGCCGCGGCGAGTTATGCGTATTCAGTAGCGTAGCAATTAGGCCTCATCCACTAACAAGCGCTCGTGAATCACATCGGCTAAACGATCTGGCTGAAATTTCGACAAGAAGTTATCACAGCCCACTTTTTCGACCATAGCTGCGTTAAAACTACCCGACAATGAGGTGTGCATCACCACATACAGATCACGCATACGCGGATCATTACGAATTTCGGTGGTCAGGCGATAACCATCCATTTCTGGCATTTCCGCATCAGTAAACACCATTAATAGCTTGTCGGTCAGCACCTCACCCTGATCAGCCCATTGCTGCAATTGCTGCAAACCTTTAAGACCGTCAGTGCTTTGATGCACGGTAATGCCAAGCTGCGATAGCGCTTCGGTGAGTTGGTGCATCGCTACATTGGAGTCATCAATAATTAATACTTCACGGCCACGCGCCTTAGCCAATAGTGGATTGCTGAGTTTTTCTGCAGAAATTTTGGTGTTCATTGGCACAATTTCAGCCAAGACTTTTTCCACATCTATGATTTCTACAATCGCATCATCAACATGAGTAATCGCAGTCAAATAATGCTGACGGCCGGCAGTACGTGGCGGTGGCTGTACCGCTTCCCAGTTTAGGTTAACAATGCGCTCGACACTGCCAATCAAAAAGGCTTGGATGGAGCGGTTGTATTCGGTAACAATCACGGTGCTGTTTTCATTTTGCACCAAGGGGCGCATGCCGATGGCTTGGGCTAAATCAATCACCGGAATGGTTTTGCCGCGCAAAGTGATCACCCCACACATGTGCGGATGGCGCTGCGGCATTAGCGTTAACGCAGGCAAGCGCACCACTTCTTGCACTTTAAACACGTTAATCGCAAACAGCTGACGGCCATGCAAACGAAACATCAAAATTTCTAGGCGGTTTTCACCTACAAGCTGCGTGCGCTGATCAACACTATCAAGAATACTGGCCATCGATAAACCACCTTTAAAAAATAAGATACGTTGCTATCGGCCAGCTCAGGAAAAGCATAAACAACCGATACGCAAACTACAGCCTACTTAGGGTAACCCGTGATGCGCCGAATATGCTGATACAGCGGCTGCAAGCGGCGATACATTTTGCAGTAGACCTCGCGGTAGAGTTTATCGTACAACGCGTGATTGTGCTGACTGGGATGAAATACGTCACCTGCACGGGTCATATGTTGCACTGCAGTGGCAAAATCAGGCTGTAAGCCAACACCCACCATACAAGCAATCGCCGCGCCCAAGCCGGAAGTTTCAATGGTGTGTGGGCGCTCAACCGGCAGACCGAAAATATCCGCGGTGAGTTGCAAAATTGCATCACTTTGCGAGCCACCGCCGGATACACGTAAGCGCTCAATTGTTACGCCACTGCGTTTTTCGATTTGTTCTTTGCCCTGGCGTAAACCATAGGCCAGGCCTTCTAAAATTGCTCGATAAATATGCGCGCGGGTGTGCACATCACCAAAACCAATAATTGCACCTTTGGCGTCCAGTCCCGGCTCACGCACACCCGGTGACCAATACGGCTGCAGCATCAAGCCCATGGAACCGGCTGGCACTTGCTCGATCAGTTCTTCAAATAACGACTCAACACTGACGCCTAAACCCTCAGCGCGCTGTTGCTCACGCAGACCAAACTCACGCTTAAACCAACTGACCATCCAAAAACCGCGATAAATCATCACTTCGGTGGTGAAGTGCTGCGGAATTGCCGCCGGATACGCCGGAATCAAGCGCGTCACTTCCAGATATTTACTGCGCGTGGTGTTGATGGTGGCGGTGGTGCCATAGGATAAACAGGCAATGCTTTCATCCACTGCGCCCGCGCCCAAAACCTCACAGGCTTTATCCGCTGCAGCGGCAATAACCGGTAAGCCTTCCGGCAGCCCTGTATGCAAACTGGCTGCGGCATGCAGGTGGCCGAGCAATTCACCGGGCGCAATCAGCTCGGGCAGCTGTTCACGGCGCACTGCCAAAGCGTGCCATTTCCAGTCACCTTTTGCCGCCCAGCGCAGCTTTTTATAATCAAAAGGTAAATAGCCAACACAGCTGGCCACAGAATCAACAAAACGCCCACTCAATTGGTAGTTTAAATAGCCCGATAGAAGCAACACTTTATGAGTGTGGGCGTGTATCTCTGGCTGATGCTGAGCGACCCAATTGATTTCCGCTTGAGCGCGAAAGTAGTCAACAATACTGGCCGCCCCCACCAGCTTAAACAGGCTGCGCCATGGATTGGGCAAGGGTGTGTTGACATCAGCCAAGCGCTGATCCAACCACACCATGGCTGGACGTAAGGCTTGCCCTTGCTGATCTACGTGCACAACAGTGCCGCGCTGGGTAGTGACGCTGACGCCTTTAATCTGTGCTTTATCAATACTGACCTGCTGCCAGAGTTGCTGACAGGCCTGCCCCACTGCTTGCCAATAGTAATCGGCTTCTTGCTCCGCCCAGCCGGGTTGCGCTGAGACATAAGGTTCAATCTCGATTCGGCTTAAAGCATACAGGTGACCTGCAGCATCAAACAGCATGGCACGAACACTTTGCGTGCCGTTATCAATGCTCAGCACATAGTCTTTTGTCGAATGATTAACTGCTTGCTCTGTGCTCATAGGCTCACCGTTGCAGCGCCGGGCAAACTATAAAACTGCTGATAAATATTTAAATAACGCTGCTGCTCCTCGGCCCAGCGCTGGTCATCCCAGGCTAAACGCGGCTGACACAGCTCACGCACCTGCTCAAGCACGGCCACAGCCCCCTGCGCCAACAATAAACCGAGGCGGGTGCGGCGCAGTAATAAATCATCCAAATGAATCACTAACTCATACTCGCAAGCAAACGCCAATTCAGCCCAGTAAATCGGGGTAGTACTGACCTGCAGTGTGCCCACTTCACTCAACACGGCACAAAACGCTGGCCAATTAGCGCGATAACGGCCATAGAGACGACGCTGCACGCTACTGGATAATCCTGCTAAGCAATCATGCGCTGGGCGCGGTGCCGACAGACTTTGCGCTTGCGCGGTTTCTTGCATCGAACAGCCATTAAATAGCGTACAGGCTTGCAGTATTTCTAACGCCAGCAGACGAAAAGTGGTGAGCTTACCACCCGCTAGACTGACGCAACCCGGCTCGACCCAGAGCATGTGCTCGCGAGACTCATCCGAAGGTTTATGACCACTGTCACTGCTTTTCACCACAATCGGGCGCACACCGGACCAGGTCGATAGCACATCCTCTGCGCTGATCTGTGCGCTGGGGAAAACCTTGGCGCAACCGGCCAGCAAATACTCCACTTCAGCTTGGCTGATTGCTGCTTCTTGGTTGAGGTCATCTTTATGATCAATATCAGTGGTGCCAATCACCGTGGCACCTTCCCATGGAAAGATGAACATTAAACGCTTATCAATGGGATGCTTAAAACTTACCGATTGACTGACCGGCAAACGCCAACTGGGTATGAGCAAGTGACTGCCGCGCAGCGGGCGAATGTCATGCTGCTGCTTGCTTAGCCCTGCCGCATCGGTCCACACTCCGGTGGCTTGCGCCAGCGCTTTACAGGTCAAATCAAACTGCGCCCCGGTCAAAGTGTCTTCAATACGCACACCACTGACACGTTGCTCAACATCCCCTGCAGCGGCGGCATTATCGTCGCTGTATAAACGCTCAAGCACGCGCAGATGACTCACCACACAGGCACCTAGCGCACGAGCTTCTGCCAGCACATGCATGACTAAGCGTGCATCGTCAGTCAGCGCATCTTGAAACTGGCTGGCCCCCTGCAAATGCGCGTGCTGTAAACCCGCCGCCACCATCGGCACTTGCCACGGTGGATGAAACTGTTGCAAAGATTGCCCAGCAAAACCATCGTACAGACGCAATACCCAAGAAAACACCCAGCGCCCGGGAAACTCACCCTGATAATGTGGGTATAAAAATGGCAGTGGCTCAACCAAACCGGCTTCGTTATCAAGCAATAGCTGACGTTCACGCACGCTATCACGGGTTAACGCCAACTCACCTTGGCTGATATAGCGCAAACCACCGTGCACCATTTTTGAAGAACGGCTCGATGTACCCCAAGCAAAGTCCCGCTGCTCCACTAACAAGCAACGCCAGCCACGCTTCGCCGCTTCGCGAATCACTCCAGCGCCAGTGATGCCACCACCAATCACAATCAAATCCCAAGTCTGCGCAGCCAACTCAGGCAGCACCTGGTCACGCCATGCCTGCGTCCAATTGACGTGCTGTGTGGCTGCACTAGTCATGGTGCTTATCCATCAGCAGCACACCGGGTGCCAGCTGTTGCTGTGGATCCAAACGCTCCACCACCGCCTGAATCGCAGCCATGCCCAGCTCACCTTTTTCTTGCGCCAACCAAGGCGCATGATCACGGCCGACACCATGCTGATGACTGATGGTGCCTTGATTATCGGCAATGGTTTGGCTGGCTCGCGTTTTCAGCCTGCGCCAGTTCGCCAGTGTCTGCTCGTAGTCCTGACCACAGGCAAACACATAGGTGGTGTAAATGCTCGAGCCTTGCCCATACACATGGGACAAATGTGAGAACACATGCACCTGCTGACCTTGCTCGGCTAGACCGTCACGCAAGCTTTGCTCAATTTTGCCCATCAATGGTTGCACATTGCCCCATTGCGTGGCGGTTTCTAAGGTGTCCACTACATAACCAGCCTTCCATAGGGCTTCGCGCAAATACGGGAAACGAAAACGGCCTTGCTGCCACTTATTGCCCAGAAAACGTCCGGTAAACACCGCACCATGTTTGTTTAAACGACGCTTAGCTTGGCGCAGCGACAGCGCATTTTGCCGGCGATCACCGGTCACGCCAAAGGTCAGTAAGCATTTACCTTCACTGCAACCACGCAAGGTTAAGTAACGTTCCAGTACGCCAATCATGCGCGGATGACCGGCCAGCGCCAATTGCGTCGTGGTCTCCAGCGCATTGGATAAACGCAACATCGACAGCGGAATGCGCGCCTGACTCAACTCGCGTACGGCCTCTTGCGCCTGCTGCCAAGACGGCAGAAACACGCCATAAAAACGCTCATCATCGGGCAAGCGGGTCACCCGCACTTTCACTTGCGAAATGATACCGAAACGCCCTTCCGAGCCCATCACCCACTCACGTAAATCAGGACCCGCCGCCGAGGCTGGATAACAGGGCAACGACCAGGTTCCAGCAAAGGTTTCTACTTCGCCGCCAGCAAACAGCTGCTCAATACGGCCATAGCGCAGCGATTGCTGACCACTGGAGCGACTGGCGACCCAACCGCCTAACGTGGATAACTCCCACGACTGCGGAAAATGCCCCAAGGTATAACCGCGCGCGCGCAATTGATTTTCCACTTGCGGGCCATTCGCACCCGGGCCAAAGGTGGCGAGCAAGCTGTCTTCATCCAGATCCAGCAGCTGATTCATCCGCGCCAAAGAGACGGTCAACACCGGGCGCGTATCGGCTTGCGGGTTAATATGTCCAGCCACCGAGGTACCACCGCCATAAGCAATCACTACGATATTTTCCGTTGCAGCCCAGGCTAATAACTGACGAATGTCAGCTGCTGATTCTGGAAACGCCACACCATCAGGGAATACGCCAAAATCACCGCTGCGCATCGCCAACCAATCTGGCAAACTTTGCCCACGGGCATGGCGCACCCTTGTTTCGGCATCGACACTGACCAGCTTATGCTTGGGTAACCGCGACGCGGGCACTTGTGCCATTACCTCGTCTAAGCTGGCATCAGGCAACACTTGGCCACGCCCCACCAGACTCTGTAAAAAATCTGCGCCCTGTGCTGGCAGCTCCATTGTTGTGGCGCTGTCGCCCCATCCGTTCCAACGTCGCATAGCCACCTCGTTATTTATTGTTGTCATGTGCTAGTCCTAAGAAAATACTGCCGCGTCTTTGCGCGTGCAGCGAAGCAATCCACCCTGCAAACCACACAGCACTACAGACATGCCGCACATGGACTGCTTCGGCCTACGGCCTCGCAGAGACGCGTATCTGTGGACTGCCACGTTGCTACGCTCCCCGTAGAGACGCTCTTAATCAGTGACGTCTTTACTCAATTAACTTTAAACTGAGCATAGCGCTGTTAGAAAGACAAACCGAGGTCAGATTACACCGCACGAGTAGCCAATTACGCCAACTGCGTTTAGGATAAAACCACTAAATAATCATGTGAAAACACCTATGCACACACTTGGCACCACTTCTGTTGCAGCGCTTTGGCGTTATTTAGACTATGCCGAGGATCAGCAACTGGATACCAACGCTGCATTAGCTGCGGCACAGATCAGTTCAGAACAGCTAAAAGACAGCAATAGCCGCGTGTCTTTACAGGCCTTCGAGATATTATTAAGTCATTTATTAGCGCAGCGACCACAGCCGTTGTTTGGTTTAAACGCGGCGCGCCACGTGCAGCCTGCGTCTTGGCATGTACTGGGTTATATCACCATGAACTGCGCCACCTTAGGCGATGCCTTAGACCGTATTATTCCCTTTGAAAAGTTGGTCAGCGACAGCGGCACCACGCAACTGCAAGCACGTGGCAACGCCATTGAATTGACCTGGCATTGCCAACATCAAGCGCCGTTACTGCGTCAGCATCTGAGTGAAAATGTCTTAGCCGCTTGGCTGCTTTACGCGCAATGGTTGGTGGATGATGCCAGCGCACCGTTAAAAGTCAGTTTTGCCCACCCGCAACCCAGCGGCACCACTGTGGAAGATTACCAAGCACTCTTTGCCTGCCCAGTGGCGTTTAATCAAGCACACAACGCTTTGCTGATTCCAGCGAGCTACTTGCAACTGCCGGTGCGCCAAGCCGACTCGATGCTGTTACACACCTTGGAGCAGCACGCCAGTAGTCTACTCAATCAGCTGCAAGCACCGACGCAACTGTCTATTACCGAACAGGTGAGTCAGGCCATCGAAGAGATTTTAGCCAACCGAGTACCGCGCCAAGAAGACGTAGCGCAGCATTGCGCTCTATCACTGCGCACCTTGCAGCGACGCTTACATGAAGCCGGCAGCAGTTATCAACAACTACTGGATGAAGTACGTTTTACTCAGGCCAAAACTCAACTGAGCGGCACACAAAAACCATTGCACAGCATTGCCGAACAATTGGGCTTTATTGAGCCACGCTCATTTTTTAGATTTTTTAAACGTAGAGCAGGCGTAACGCCAGGGCAGTACAGAAAGCATCACAAAGCCTAAGGAAGCACTTAATAATTACCTGCGCTGTCAGGACGTTGTTAAAAACCAGCTTACAATCTTTGGATTGAACGTGCTTTAGCACCGCCCCGTAGGGGTGAACATCACGAAAAAAATGCTCATTTAAGACCTGAGAGCAGCACAAAGCCTAGCGGGTTCTGTATCTAAGTGTGGAATAGAGAGTGTTTGGGCTGCTTAAACTGTACGATCAAGCCGCACAAGCTAAACAACCCAAACTGAAAGCGTTACAGGCTGAGCTGACGGTTTGAAGCTTTAATGAATTCTTTTTTCAGATCATCAAAAGTATGTACTGCAGGGAACTGCGGGAACTGCTCAATCACGTTGTCTGGCGCGTGGAATAAGATGCCCGCATCCGCTTCGCCCAGCATAGTGGTGTCATTGTAAGAGTCACCGGCAGCAATAATGCGGTAGTACAGGGTTTTCAACGCCAGCACAGATTGACGCTTAGGGTCTTTTTGACGCAACTGATAGTCAACCACACGGCCGTTTTCATCAGTCACCAGTTTGTGGCAGAGCAAGGTTGGGAAACCCAGTTGGCGCATCAGTGGCTGGGAAAACTCATAAAACGTATCGGATAAAATAATGACTTGGAAACGCTCACGCAACCAATTCACAAACTCCACCGCGCCGTCTAAAGGTTTGAGCGTGGCGATCACTTCTTGGATGTCGTTTAAGGTTAAACCGTGCTCATCCAAAATACGCAGACGTTGCTTCATCAGCACATCGTAATCAGGAATATCACGTGTGGTCGCCCGTAATGATTCGATACCCGTTTTTTCTGCAAAGGCAATCCAGATTTCTGGAACCAATACACCCTCAAGGTCAAGGCAGGCGATTTCCACAGCAATTCCTCATCACATAAAAAGAGGCACTTTAGCCGCTCAACCTAGACCATGCAAGATTAAGATGCCTATTCACGCCCTGTATACCCATAAAGCATAAGCATAACGGTTTTTATTCATTCTAATCGTACCGCTGGGTTTGCTAATATGTGCGCATCTAAACACCGATATATTCTATTAGGAATCTAGCATGACTGCTTCAATTGACCTTCAGCAACTGATCGCTGATTGCGCCGACGCTTCACCAAAAGAGATTCTCAAGCATGCTTTTGCCGCTTTCGGTGATGAGTTATGGCTGTCTTTTAGTGGTGCAGAAGATGTGGTACTGCTAGATATGGCGTGGAAAATCAATCCGCAGGTTAAAGTCTTTAGCTTAGATACCGGCCGCTTGCATCCAGAAACCTACCAGTTTATTGAAAAAGTGCGTGAGCATTATAAAATCAGCATCGAAGTGCTCTCGCCTGACGCACAACAGGTGCAAGACTTAGTTCGCGAAAAAGGCTTATTCAGCTTCTATAGAGATGGCCACAGTGAATGCTGCGGCGTGCGCAAGATTGCTCCACTGAAGCGCAAACTCAGCACAGTCAAAGCCTGGGCCACCGGCCAGCGCCGCGATCAAAGCCCGGGCACGCGCAGCAATGTCGCTGCCGTTGAGCTTGATGCAGCCTTCTCTACAGCAGAACAGCCGCTGTATAAGTTTAATCCACTGGCACAGATGAGCAGCGAAGATGTTTGGGCCTATATCCGCATGCTGGAGCTGCCCTACAACAGTTTGCATGAGCGCGGCTTTATCAGTATTGGCTGTGAACCCTGCACCCGCCCTGTCCTGCCCAACCAACACGAACGTGAAGGCCGCTGGTGGTGGGAAGAAGCCACGCAAAAAGAATGCGGCTTACATGCAGGCAACATCATCACCGCGCAATAAGCCTGCGCCAAATCGCCTTAGATAAATATTTGCAGCACATTTCCTCATCGATTGACAATATCTCGTGCCAAGCTGGTTATACTTGGCGCGCTGCGATTGATGCCCAGCGCTTGATCAACAGTTTTTAAGCATTTACTGTTGATTTCATATCATTATTTATTTGGGAGCCCTATGAAAACCCCTGCACGCCTAATCCCTCTCGTTGAAGATGGGCTGATTGACGAGGTGTTACGCCCCCTGATGAATGGTAAAGAAGCTGCGGTGTATGTGGTTCGCAGTGGTGATGATATTCGTTGCGCTAAAGTCTACAAAGACATGGACAAACGCAGCTTTAAAAAAGCCTCGTTGTACCGTGAAGGCCGTAAAACTGGCAACAGCCGACGCTCGCGCGCCATGGAGAAAGGCTCCAAGTTTGGCCGCGGACAAGCCGAAGAAGCCTGGCAGAACGCCGAAGTGGATGCGTTGTATCGCTTAGCGGCTGCTGGTGTGCGCGTACCAGAGCCGTATGGCTGTTTTGATGGCGTATTGCTGATGGAACTGGTCACTCTGCCCGACGGCGAAGTTGCACCACGCTTAAATGACGTCACCCTAGATGCCGAACAAGCGCGTAAAGACCACGCCACGCTGATGGAATCCGTTAAACGTATGCTTTGTGTGGGTTTGGTACACGGCGACTTATCTGAATTTAATGTGTTGGTTGATGAACACGGCCCGGTGATTATTGATCTACCCCAAGCCGTCGATGCAGCAGCAAATAATAACGCCTTCTTTATGCTCAACCGCGATGTAAATAACATCACCCAGTATTACGGCCAGTTCGCCCCGGAGTTGCTCGAGACACGTTTTAGCCCGGAGATGTGGAGCCTCTATAAAGAAGGCAAGCTAGACATGGATACGGTTTTGACTGGCGAGTTCTTTGAGCCTGATACACCAGCAGACATTGATTCTGTGATGGCTGACATTCAAGCCGTACTCAGCGAAGAACGCGATCGAGTGGCGCGACTCAATGCTGAAGATTTTGAAGATTTCTAGCCAGCTCATCTGAAGGAGTCTGGAAGCGCGGGCCGCCGGCCCGCATAAGCACAGTATCAAAAGGTGGCTTAGCGCTTCCAGCCAAACACCTATACAAGCGCTTTGAAGTGAAACCAGCATCTTGGACAATTTTCACCATCCGCTGCGTCTTAGCCTTATAACTCCAACAGTAATGGAGACCTATATTTACGACAGGAAAGGCAAGAAAGTTACGCCCACAAAGTAAAAGTTCGGAAATAATCTGTAAGTTCGGAAATTAATTTACTACAAAAACAAAAAAACCAGCACTAGGCTGGTCTCTTGAAAGCCGCTGGCGGCGCGGCTTTGCTGTATGGTGCCCGGAGCCGGAATCGAACCGGCACGAAGTTACCTTCGAGGGATTTTAAGTCCCTTGCGTCTACCTATTCCGCCATCCGGGCGGTAGAAGCATGACTGGAGAGGCTTACTGCTTGTCCCCAATCGAGGGCGCTAATATATAGCCTAGTTTTCTTAAGTGCAAGTGTTTGTTGAAGTTTTTCTTTAAAAAGCCTGCCTTGTAAAAAAGAGTGATGAACGTTAAAGTCTATTCCGAAACACTGCAGTTACAACAGCAATGATGTCACAGCACCTAAAGTATATATTTAAAATCCACTCTCACGAATCAACAGCGCCATCAGATTGCGACTGGCTTCGATGAGCATACTGCGCCGTACGCCCTCGATATAAACGCGACCACGCTGTTCTCGCAACGCCGGCAAAGCTTCAGCTAAGCGCAAACGCACACGGTATAAAGCCTCAGCGGGTTTGTTATGCTCTTCACCTTCAACCACGGCAATGCTGCCGCCATGCCGAGTTGCCAGCATGTTAAAGGGCAAAGAGCGCGACTGCGTGGCATCAATGCTTTCCACTTCGGCGTTGACATAACTCAGCTGGTTATCGATATAAAAGCGTGCCTGTTTGCCCGGCTCCAAACGTTCGACCATGCGCTGCTCGACATAGGCATCAATCACCCAACTGTGTGGATCAACTAAGATCCCTACGGGTTCGCGGCTATTGACCCAAACACCAGCGCGTAAATACGGATCGACATCCAGCCACAGTCCAGAGAAGTTCGCGACAATCGCTAAACGGCCACGCTCTTCATCAATCGAGGTCAGCTCAGACAACTGTTCTTGCATGCGACCAGCAATACTTAAGCGCGTGCCACTGCCCTCTGCGTCGCCCAGTAAACCGCCTAAACGCTGATTCAAAGCATATAAAGAAGCGTCACTGCGATTGCTACGCGCGGATAACTCCGGATCACTGAATGCCGCCAACACCGTGCCCTGCTCAATCGCACCGCTGTCATGCAGACTGTCGAGCTGTGCGGCAAAGGGTGCATAAACGGTTTGTACTCGCTGAGGATGCGCAACAGCCGCGGCTTGGATTTCAGTTTTCCACGGAATCAGCAACAGCAGTAACAGCCCCGCCAATAAGGCCAGCAGCAATAAGCGACGCGACGGCTTGATTTCCTGACGACGTTTAAACCACACACTCACCTCGGACCAAATTGGACGACCAATAAACCAAATCACTTCAACCACCATCAAAAAGATGCCCAGCAGTTTGAAGAACAACAGGTACACCATCACGGCAATACCTAAAAAGACAATAAAGCGATACAACCAAGTCACTAAAGCAAAAGCCACCAATGCGCGGCGCTGACGTGCGCTGTACGCTTCGATATAGGACTCGTCAAAACCTAACAACGTGCGTCGCACCCAGACTTTGGCGGCAGCGCCTGCACGCTCATGCAAGTTTGGAAAATCGAGCATATCCGAGAGGATAAAATAGCCATCAAAACGCATAAAAGGACTGACATTGAGCGCCAGCGATAATATCCAACCGGTGGTAGCCAAATACAACATGGCTTGGCGCAGAGTGCCGTCATCCAGCAACGCCCAGGCCAAGGTGGCTAAACCCGCCAAAGCCAATTCACTGGTCACCCCAGCGGCAGAAATTGCCAAACGTTGACGGTGCGATTTGAGTCGCCACGATTCGCCAGTATCGGTATAGAGCATCGGCCACATCACCAAAAAGGCCACGCCCATATGTGCCACACGCACACCATAACGCGTAGCAACAAAGGCATGGCCGAGCTCATGTAAAGTTTTCGAGACAATCAGCGCGATAACAAAACCCAGTAATCCGGCTGGAGTCAACATATCGGTGACAGCATGGGTAAAGGTATCCCACTGCCGCGCCACCAAAACGATCCCCAGCACACTGGACAACACAATCAGAGCAACGGCCCAAAAGCTAAACAACGGCGAGACCAACGGCATCGCCGCTTGCAGCCAACGCTGCGGACGTAAGATCGGCACGCGGACAAACAGGTAGTTTTGCAGCCACCACTTCCAGTGCCGCCAACCCGGTTCATTGGCTTGTTTGAGCATGCGTTCACGGGTACGCTGGGTTGGCCGCACTAACTGGTGCATTTCTAAGAACTGCGCAAAATCAGCGACTTGTTCGGCCTCTACCCATAATGTGGTATTGGCACTGATCTCGTCAGCAATCTGCTGTGGATCGCCCGGCCAGCGCAGCAAACACTCATATTCGAGCCAACCAATGCGATAAAAACGATTGGTGACCGGATCTTGAATCGCCCAAATGGGTGCGCCATCAGAGTCCGAACCGGACTCGTGCAGGCGCAGATCTTCACGCAGCGCGGTGAGTTCTAGCGTTGGCTGCATGTTACCAACCCGTTAGCTCGCGCAAACTGGCCAGCGGCCGACGCATCAGGTAATAACCGAGCACCGTCCAGTCGCCATACACCTTAGCCGTGCCGCGTAAACCAATGCGCGCCTCTTGCGCTTGCTCAGTAAACTCAGCGCGCAAACGGTAGCTGGCGATACGCTCATCGGATAAATAGGCTTGATAGCTGCTCTGCACCACAGAAGCCGACAACGGCGACAAGGGCCGCACGGTTAAAAACAACTTAACCGGCGCACCCTCATGCAACACCAGTGCATCCGCAACTGGCACTTCAATCAATACGCCAGGCGTATTCGGGTTGGCCAGCTGCATGATGCGCTCACCGGTACTCACCGGACGGCCAAGCCAATCATCAGGATCGGCAAACACCGCAATGCCTGCGTGGCTAGCACGGATTACTGTGCGGTTGAGTTGCTCTTGTACCGAAGCTAATTCTGCACGGCGCTCTTCAGCACGACCGGCCAGCATGGTCAACTCACTTTTGCTACGCATATCATCAAATGCTTTTTGTGTGTTAACCATCAGTTCGGCGTCCGCTACCGCCACCGACTGGCTTAACACCGCTTGGCGATTGCGCAGCACGGTATCATCAAGGACAAACAACACATCACCGATATTAACCGGTTGATTGGGCCGCACTGCTAAACTTTTAATCACCCCCTCCATCGGCGCAGCCACCACCGCAGCATCTAAGGCAATCACTTCTGCCGGAGCTAAATAGCTTTGTCGTACTGGAATGAAAGGCACAATACCCAGCACGATAATGAGCGCGCGTCGCTGCAGCTTACTCAGACCCTGCCAGCGCTTACGCAAACCTCGACGCGGCTTGCCAGACAGCATTTCCCAAGCATAGCCCCAACTTTGCAGCACGCGTAGCATGTCGCGGTGTTGCTCTTGGCTTGGCTGTTGATCCTGTAAAAAAGCCACCCAACCCAGTATTTCTCCATCACGGCGCTTAATCGGCAAGGCATACAAACCCGTAGGCCACCACTCTTGCCAACCCTCGAGTAACTCAGCCGGCTGATCAGTCAAAGCTTGCGAGGTCAACCAAGCCGGTGCCTGCTGACAATGCGTTTGCAAGCGCGGCCAGATGCGTTTGAGCCAGAGCAGATAAGGACTGTCTTCAGTCAGCTTGGTGAGGCCAGAAACCGTGTGTAAGCGGCTGTCTTGCGCATCGCCAACAAACACCAGCGCCTGACGAAACACCAGCAGACTCTGGCTGTCATTGGCGATAGAAAAGCACAACTCAGCCAGATTGGTCGCGCCACGCGCACGCGCTTCCAGTTCCAGCAAGCGTTGTGCAGAATCAGCACTAGTCATGATCTAGCATTACTCATCACTCATCGTGCTAAAACTCGCAACACCACTCATACCCGGTAACAGCTCAGTGACCGCTTCTTCTAGACGCCCTTCCATTTCAACACTGTGCGAGACGGCATCGATACGGCCATTAATGGCTGTGATATTGGCAGCATAGCGGCGGCCCGTATCATTAACAGCCACAGTAAAGGGACTGCCAATCTGCACCTCACGCAACAAGGTGGACGGTACGTTCAAACGAATTTTTAACGGCCCATCGCTGACCAGTTCAAGCAAGGCTTCGCCAGCGTTAACTCCCTGATAGGGTTTCACATGCACCTTAACAATGCGCCCAGCGAAAGGCGCTTGCACCTTGCAGTGGGCCATCTGCGCGCTATTTAAGGCCACGGTGGAATCGGCGCGGCGCAGCTCAGCACGCGCAATCGCCACTTCAAACTCACCCGCCGCATCTAAACGCAGCAGGTTGTTTTTCACCGCCATACTTTCTTTAGCCGAATCACGCTCAGCTTGCGCAATACGCATGCGTGCATTGGACTCTGCGCAATCAAAAGTCACCAGTGTTTGCCCTTTACTCACCTCAGCACCAAGGCTGGCATTGAGCTTGGAGATATTGCCCATCATTTGCGCGACCAACACCGTTTCCAGTTGTGGGCTTAACAAAATACGAATGGCATTGGGATTGGCCAGCTGCGCCATGGTCAGCTGTGCTTCGCTTAGTTTGCTCTCGACGACTGCAACAGGCTCAGATTCAAGCACCTGTACCTGCTCAGCACCAGCAAAACTCGCCGAACACAGCAGCATGGCGCCAAGCACTGCTTGACGCGTGACTGAATACTGCAGCTGCAGCATAGGGTTACTCCGCTTTACTAACAAAAGTCACTTCCTGCCATTGGTTCATAGTGTTGCCAATCGCTTGCGCCAAGGTCGCCACATCATGGCTCTCTACCGCATCTGGCATGATGTCTAGACCGACTGAGTTATACACACGCCCCCAAGCCGCTTGGGCATTAGAGTAAGCCACATCGCGCTGATAGCGGGTGAGCAAATCACGCGCTTCGGCACGAATCACTTCCAACTCAGAATCAAACTTAGACTGCGCTGCAGAGCGCGCATACTTGAGTAAGTTTCCGTCAACACGCTGGCTTTCCTCAGCAAACTTCAACTCTTCTAATGCTAAGTAATAACGCTGTACGCCGACATGCACCTGGGTTAACACCGCCATCGACAATGACATACGACGCATATCATCGGTAGCATTCTGTGCTTTATGTGAACGCACTAAGGATGGGTATTGGGTCAGCTTGAGGATATTCCACGACATGCGCACACCGATATCGGTCCAATGGCTGTTGTAGTTGTACTTGTTGGAATCCCATTGCGGACCGGCATCAACCGTCAGGTTTGGCCACAGCAGCAATTTCGCGGCTTTAATGTCATTGGCGGTGACGCGCTTACGGTACCACTCTTCCATAATTTCTGGACGATTTTGCAGCGCGACTAACTCCAGCTCATCCATATTGGTCGGCACTGCTGGTAAGACCTGCTCATTTTCATTGGCCAAAGTGAACTGCGTGCCGGGCGGTAATGACATCAATGCGGCAAGTTCGGTTTTGGCTAACTCCAGGTCCTGACGACGCAAAGTCAGCATGCTAACGGCATCGAGCAAGGCACGCTGATAGGCTAAAACTTGTGATTGCGGCATTAAACCTTGCTCTTCAACCTTCTTAGCTTTTTCCAGTGCAGCGTGTGAACGCACCAACAAATCATCCACTTGGCTGACTAAACGCTGGGCGCCTAACGCTCGCCAGTAACTGTTGCGCACGTCCTGAATCACGGTCTGCGCCACTTTACGACGACGCTCTTCCGCCATCAGTACCTGATCGGCTTTCTGTTGCGCGCGGTAGTACGACACACCAAAATCCAGCGCACTCCAAGAGAAGGTCAGGTTGCCTAAATAACGCTCACGTTCCTGACTGGTGGACGCGCGCAGACTTTCCTGACGGTCTTCAATACCAATCGAGGTACCGCCCGAATCATTATTACGCCAAACATAACCAGCTCCGGCGACCAAGCGCGGCAGCATCTCATGTTTGGAAACGTCATGCAGGTTTTGGCTCAAGGCGTTTTCCATCAACTTCAAGCGGTAGTCAAGGTTGTACTTGAGCGCGCGTGCGGTTGCTTCATTAAAACTGATCGGTGCATTAATCGGCTCCTGATCAGTAAACATCTGGCTGCGGTCTTCACTCACCCGCTCAGCTAACTCTTGCGTGGTGTAGGGTTTAGGCGCAATGGCTCCACAACCGACTAAAAACAGCGGCAATACTAAAGTGGCCAGTACCGGTGCACCCTGAAGCTTCAAGCGAAAAATTGTTTTTGTGCTCATTTTCTTCTCAGTCTTTTAAATCAAAAAGTTTTTGTTATGTGCGGCAAACGGCAAACGCTTGCTAGTACCGCGTAATTGTTCAGTAAAGGATGCCGCAACAGAATGATTCACAGCGGGTTGACTCATCAAATCCGTACCCTCAACGTCCAAGGTTTGCAGCGTTATTTCATCCTCAGCGACTGGCTCAGACACATCGTCAAGGCTTTGTCCTCGTTTAAGCTTCTGTTTCGGCTCAGGCGCTTCCTCAGTGTCTTGCGACATAAACTCGGGACTGCGTAAATCAGCTGAAAATAGCAGATCGTCCGCACTTAGATCGGTGCGTGATAAGCGTCCTAAGACACGACTATCTAAGCCTGCAGCTGTTTGCTGGGTGTCGCGAACAGCATGACTGACAAACAGGTTTTGATCCTGCCCCAAGCCCATCGCTAGACTGCTGCTACGCGCCAGGAATGGCTGAACTTGATCAGGTGCAGAGTGAGCTCGCATGTCATCTGCTGCACGCTGCTGCTGTGCGAGCGACACTTCATTGTTGACATAGACAACCGGATGCAAAGGAATCGGTAAGCGTCGTACATCATCCCAACGCTCGCCTTCGTAGAACACGCTCGGATCGGTAATCACCGCCGAATCCATCAAGCCTCTTGAACGAATTGGGTCAGCAGGACTGACCGGTGGCGAGTTAAAGCCACCATCGGCTGGACTGCTTGGCGGCGGTGCTACATATGGATTGCCCGGCTTGATATTAATGTTCAGCGTGGCATCATCCTCACCGCCCTTACCGTCGGTAATCTTGTAGCCGATATCAGGAATCTGACCAATCACACCCGGATTCGGGGTAAAGGTGTAGCCGCCGTTTTTGTTGACGGTGATTTTGCCTTTACCCGGCACTTCAATAGTAACGCTGCTGCCATCCGCAGGAATCGTGGTGGTTTTACCGCCGACGGTGATTTCGGTCACGGTGAGAATGTCACCGTCATCAGGATCACGATCGTTGATCAGCAGATTGCCCGATACGGGGGTGTCTTCGTCGGTGCTGGCAAAGTCATTTTCAGCAACTGGCGGCTGGTTATTGATCACGGTGATGGTGAGCGTCGTGGTGGTTTGATCGCCATCGCTATCCTGCACCGTATAGGTAAATACATCTTCCACCGTTGGATCAGCACCCGGCGCGGCCGGACCTGCCACATAGCTGTAAGAGCCGTTTGGATTAATGGTCAGTTTACCGTAGGTGCCCTGCACTTCGCTGCCTGCACCGCTGCTGCTTGGCGTTGTGTTAGTGCCAGCAATCACTCCGACAACAGCACCGCCAGCTTTCCAACCGTCCGCACCTGAGTTGTCGTTTTTAAGCACGCCATCGGCGGCTGGAACCGTTAAGGTTTCATCCGCTTTAACTTCGCCGATGTCCGCAGCAGCACTCGGCGCGTCGTTGACAATATCGACCACGACGGTGACTTGAGTGACATCACCATCTTTGTCTTTAATGGAGACTTCGAACTGATCAGTTGTTTGCGTGGCTTTATCCGTTGGCGAGGTCAATTCATAGGTGTAAGTGATTTCACCGTCAGTAACATCAGTAATAGTGACTTTACCGTTAGGTGTGTTGATCACCAGATTTTTTGCAACCGTATGAACAACACTATCCTTGTCCTTAACAGTGAGAGTGTGATCGGTACTTCCACCATCGCCTTTATCGTAGGTAATAGTGCCAGTGGTGGTTCTATCGCCATTATCTGGATTGCTACCGCTTGGTAAGCCCGACTCACTCACGCTGCCGTTTGGCGTGACCACAATCTTGCTTGGACCTGCAGGATCCGTTGGGTCAACTGGTGTCGGTGCAACTGGAACACCACCATCAGTAATGATCGGTGCTTTGTCATTAATGCTAATGGTAATGGTAGCCGTTGAAATATCGCCGTCAGCATCTTTGATGGTGTAGGTGAAGACATCATCGGCGACCAACGGATCACCATTATCACGCTCGTAAATGTAGCTGCCGTCTGTTTGTATAGTCAGCTTACCGTGAGAGCCTTGGACTTCTGTACCTACATCAACGTTGCTCGGTGTGCCTACGCTATTACCCGCCACCAAACCACTCACGACTGCGCCATCAGCACCTTGTACATCTTTAACATCTGTTGGGTTGCTAGCATCAGCAGTGAGCGCATTGCCAGATGCCTTGTTATCAGCGTTATCAACCGTGGCTTTATCCGCCACAGCCGTCGGTACATCGTCAACAATCGCCACCTGCACGGTAACCTTAGTTGAGTCACCGTCTGTATCAGTAATGGTCACATCGAAAGCGTCATGTGTCGTGTCGCCGTTGCTGGGTTTAGTCAGCTCGTACTCATAGGTAATAGTGCCCTCTGCAACCGTTTTGATTGTGACTTTACCGTTAGAGGTTTCGATCACTTGATTAACAACAATAGGCTGCTCATCACCCTTTTTGTCGGTGATTGTCACACCATGCGGTCCATCACCCTTGGTGTAGGTAATGGTGCCGGTAGTTTTATTGCTGCCGTCATTAGCCGTACTGCCGTTAGGCAAGCCTGACTCATTAACACTGCGGTCAGGCGTGATAACAATATGCTGTGGACCACCTGGAACAGCAGGATCAACCGGTGCAGGTACAACTGGATCACCATTGTCATCAGTGACAACCGGCGCTTTATCATTAATGGTGATGGTTATTTTTGCCGTCGAGGTATCGCCGTCAGCATCAGTGATGGTGTAGGTGAATTCTTCAGTTGTTTCTAAAGGACCAGTACCGCTACGGGTGTAGGTGAACTCGCCATTAGGGTGAATCTCTAAGCTACCGTGCGCCCCCTCTACGGTGATCACACCCTCAGCGTCTTTAACACCTGCAATACTGCCCGGGCCAACGATGTCAGTCACCGTCACATCACGGTCAGCACCTAGAGTATCGTTGCCGAGTGCATTGCCAGTAGCTTTGTTATCAGCGTTATCCACCGTGGCTGTATCAGCTTTTGCAGTTGGTGCATCGTCAACAATCTTGATGTTGAGCGCTTGTGAAGCAACAACGTTGCCACGATCTTTTGCCGTAATAGTAAAACTGTCACTAGTATCTGTACCAGCAACACCTGGTGCATTCTTTAAGGTGTAATCGTAAGCAACGGTGATGGTTCCATCACTATTTTTACTGTAGTTCTTTAGCACCAACTCACCATACTTTGTAGTGATGGTTTTGTTGGTAGTGTTTAACGCTTCAACTTCAGCCTTGGTCAGACTCAGGTTTGTTGAAGTGCCATCTGCAGCGGTATAAGTGATATTTACCGCATCACTGCTGGCTAATCCATCTAGAGCAGCAATAGTGAAGTTTGAATCCACTTTTAAATCACTGCTATTCGGGCTGGTACCATTTGTTAAACCGCTTTCAAAAACAACATGATCGTTAACATTACCGCTTGGTTCTGTTGCTGTGGTGTCATTTGGCACAGTGACAGTAACAGGATCAGTGACGCCGTTAATGGTGATATTCAGCTTAGCTGTATCGGCTAAAGAACCGTCTGACAGGGTATAAGTAAACTCTTCAATCACGCTTTCGCCATCTTTTAACCCATGAACAACCGGGTTGGTTTTATCAACTGCGTAGCTGTAACTACCATCTTCACCAATGGTCAGAGTACCGTACTTACCTTCGACAACAGTGCCATTACTCGCGCTAGTGCTATTCGCTGCAATAGATTCCGTGCCTTCTTCACCGACAATTACCGTAACTTTTAAGTCAGCAAAAGCTGTATCAGGGTCACTATCTGGCGTGCCGTCAGAACGGACATTACCTGTTACCGGTAATGTTGCCTTTTCGCCAATGCTGTTGGTGTTATCAGTCGCCACTGGCGGGTCGTTTTGTACGATGATTTTTACGCCAATCTTCGCGTCACCGGTTAGGCTTCCGCCATAACCCTGCTTATCGTTATCGTTGGCATCGTTAAAGCGGTAGCGCAGGTTGATGTTGTAGCTCGAGTCATGCTCTAAATCTGGATGTTGCGATTTATTGGCATAGGTGATTGCGCTGGCGACTGTAGTGACTGCGGCAGTATCAGCTGCGTTGTTGAACGTAATCGTTAACAGTCCGCCAACATTGGTAAAGGTCGCAACGGTAGTTCCGCCGAGTTTAATATTAGATCCATCTACCGTGACCTTGGTGCTATCAAAACCCAATACATCGTCTACGTTAGCGCTAAAGCCATCATCGCCTGCATTGTTGCGGCCTACGATTAATGTGGTGCCGTTGTAACTATCCAACCCACGCTCAAGCTCTAGATCGGCAATAGTGACTGCGCCCATATTAACTGCGGTGCCGAGAACGCTAGTATCTCCCGGGGTATTAACACCTTCAGTAAACTCTCGCTCAGCTGTGTCGGTAAAGATAACCGTAGGGGCATCGTTTTCTTGTAGATAACCAATATTCTGTTCAGCTTGTGCCGCGCCTTCGCCTAAAGTGATTTTAATGGTACCGAGTCCGTTAGCCGATCCGTCCGCATCAAAGCGAGGCTTAAGCTCATCCTCATCACCATCAATGGTAAAAGTCAGATCATCTGGTGCGGTAATGGTGTAGTCACCCAATGGCAGAGCGCCAAAGCTATATTTACCGTTCGCATCGGTTGTGGTGGTTAGAGTACGTTCAGCTCCGGCTGGATTAGTCCACTTTAGAGTAACTTTTACACCACTTAGAAGCGCCTCATCAGCATCAATGCTGCCATCACGGTTTTTAGTATCGTCCCACAGCGTGCCACTGATGGTGCCGTAGCCGGCTGGATCAGTGCGTAGGTAGCTGTTAACGCCGCCAGTACCGATACGCTCTCCGGTTGCGGCGCCATCATCACCACCCGTCGCACCGGCAAATTTTAAGTTATTTACTGGGGTTTCATCTCCCGGCAGACTGCTCCAGGTTAAGGTTGCATTTGTATCTGTATTACCAGCTTGCTCTGCTGTGGTCGGGACCTTGACGGTGTATAACACTTCAACAGCAGTGCCTGGCTCTAGTTTTTCAAAGTTAAGTTCGATACCAGAATCTGTACCAGTAACAACTGCGGTTACACCAGCTGGTAAAGCATCCACTGTATAGCTGGTACCACCAATTTTCACGCCCGTGATTGTGTATTCACTGCCACCTGGGAATTGTTCTACCAGTTTCACATCATAGGCCGGTGCCGCATTGGTGCTACCGGTAGTGAAGGTGTTGCTGACGGTTATCTGGTGCGGATCACCACTTTGTGGACCCGGCGCAATATCCACGACATTTTTAACGATTGCACTAATCTGCGGCTCCACCACTGTATCTTTGGTGATATTGCTTTCACCAAGCTTAGTACCTGCCGTCTGGATTTCTACTTTGCTACTCAGCGCTGTACCGGCAGTGTTTGCTGCATCATTCTTAACAATCGCGTTGAATTCAAGAACGATATATTCTGCTTTGCTGTTGTCGGTGTCAGTATTTTTAATGGTACCTAGGGTGAACTTACCGTCAGTCAAGGTGGCTGCGCCGCCTGGTCGTCCTGTTGTACCCGCTGTATTACTGCTGTTTAACGTATTTTCGATATTTCTTGTTGCGCTGCCATTCGATTCAAAATGAACTCCATCAACAGAACCATTAACTAAGAAAAGACCAGCGTTTTCCCCCACCAACGCCCAAGTAGCACCATCACCTATCAACTCATAGCCTGCGCCAAGCTGAGGAATCATGCTGAGGCCGGGGATCTCGCCTTCTGGTATTTGCATGACAACACGGAATCGGACAATTTCACCTACCGCAACATTTTGAGCATCAGTGGCGGTATTATCAGGGGCAACTGTATCCGCCAAACCACCGACACGGCTTAGGGTATACGAAGCATTTACATCAACCTTTGCACCATCTTTGGCGGCATAGTTGTTGAGCACATCAGCGTCAGTGCCAATACCGCCTGAACCATCTCGTTCGTTAGTATCACGTTCTGAAGCATTAGCGCTGTTGATACTGCTCCATCTAACTGTTGCATCACTATCAAATGAGGCTTTAGCAGCAACACTTGCATTGGTTGTGCCTTGAACCTTGATAACGATGGTTTCACCCTTTGCCAGATCGACGTTGGCATCGGCTTTGGTTTGTAGCTTGTCCTTGTCGTCCACTACTACCCATTCAAACTGATCCGATATGTCTGTGGCGCCCTGCATGACACTCCAGTTAGCGCTCGTATTCATGCCCAGAACACTGTCAAAAGTATCGTCAAAGGTTAGGTCATACGCATCATAAGAGTCAGCAGCATGTTTAATAGTTATGGTGTATTCAATGGTATCGCCAGCATCGACTTTGTCGGACTGCACGCCTGCTGTAGTAGCGTCTGTATCAACGGTTTTTACAATCGTTAGCTTGGGTTCACGGATGGTGATAGTAGAGTTATTACCTGTGGCAGCAATACTCTTATCATTATCAGACCCCGTAGTGTTGCCACCCTTATCGTAAGTCAAGCTAGCACTAGGAATACGGGTTTGATCGTCTTGGTTATTGGCAGCACCACTTCCAGTGGTGTTGGTATTGGCAGCAATCAATTTGACGCGTATGACGAAACTATTGTTAGTCGTAGTATTGTCATCAGTAACTGTCACATTGCCGAATTTGAAAACCGGATCTGCGCTCAGAGCACCTGTATCACCCGTAACGCTTGAAACGCTAGGAGCTGTGTCAGAAAAAGTTCCTGATAGCGCATCGCTTTGACCTGCAGCTGTGCCCTTAGTGGTAATAACCTCATAGCCTACACTGTTATAACTGGTATCGAGCATCATGCCATCTGGCACTAGCGCTTTAACGTAGAGATCATGGGTCGTGCCTTCTGGCAGGGTAACGACGATGTCGTAGATCATCGTTTCGCCAATCACCATATTGGCACCGGTGGTGCTATCAGAGCTGGAGTCGTCGTTGTCGATCGAGCCATCTTTAAAGACAATCTTGACGCTAGGCTCTGCTACAGCCGCAGTAGCGGTGTCAGTAATTTTCACTGCACCCGGTAAGAAATCCTTTCCGCCCTCTTTGCCCGCATACTTTTCTACCGAGAAGCTCGAAGTAGTAGCCTTACCAGCTGCGATAGTAGTGAGTGCGACGGCATCGTAGGTGATGACTAAAATATTACTGCCATCGTTGACCGTGGCTGTATCATTTCGGCCAACGCCAAGGTCGGCGCCGTCCTTAGTGAGAGTAATTTCACCAGCAGCGGAGACGTTATAGTCAGTACCAGCAGTTAACAGCGTGCCATTGCCTTTATAAACCTTAAGGTTTGCTTCGGATAAATTAGCGGTGTTACTGCCGTCTTGTTTAATCAGCTTAAAGCCTTCCGGCACGATAAATGTGCTGGTGGCAATATCATAGGCTGCCGAACCACCTTTATTGATGATTCCAGTAGCAAAGGTCACCTTATCACCAGCGTCGATTTTGGTGATATTGCCATTGATACCGTCAATGCTTGTAATTGGATCTGTAAAAGGCTGACCGCTAAGACCAGGTGCTTGCCAAGTACCGGCCGTACCTGCAATTACGCCCTCCCCAGTCTTAGAAACAATACCGTGCTTGATTTCCAACACCGGCTCATTGAGCTGAATTTTCTTAATTGCTTGGTGGGAGTTTGCATCCCCCGGAGTATTGTTGTCCTGACCTTGCGCCTGCGCCGTTAAAAACAGCCCATCAACAAAGGGATCGTCCGCGACTGTTACGGTGAAACGAATGACGATTTTGCCTTCAGTGTTAGTCGTATCAGTTCTGTTGCCCAAGCTAAACTTCATACCATTGCTGGCTGCATCGGTATCTAAACTCGCCACACCATCGGGCATGACACTGGTATCCATGAGCTTCCAGTGACCCGCTGCAGGATCACCTGCTCCTTGAGAATCCTGCAGCCATCCACCACTAACATCAAATACTGGTTTAGGGAGGAATGCATCTAGTTTTAGATCAGCGAAGTCACCGTTACTTAAATCATAAGTGAGCTCGTAAGTCACAGTATCGCCGGGTTTAATGCCATTCGCGGGCACATCTGTTCCGTTGACTTTAACCACATCCAGTTTCATGCCACCGGTAACGATAGCTACTTCGGTATTGGTAGCATCTGTAATTTCTGAGCCAGCCTCACCGCCAACTTTGACAACATTGCCGCTAATAGTGGCATTGGTTTTTAGGGTGTCGCCATGCTTAATATCATCAGTTTTGTCTGCAGGAACTGAGACAAACTTATCATTAATAGTTGCGGTGTATTCGATACGGCCAAAGGTTCCGCTGGAGTCGTTAGCACCAAATTTACCACCAGTAAGAATTCCGGCTTTCAGCCCCTCAGGTAATGAAGCTTCAGAAGCTATTAGCGCTGCAGAAACGTTATAAGTACGGGTGATGTCATGGGTTACTGGGTCGGTAACGGATGTGAAGTGTCCTGCTAGAGGGACAGTGTACTCAGTACCTTGGTAGGTAATTTTCAGGACTGGATCTACTAAAGCATGGCCATCATCAATGACATCCGTGATCACCACATCTTTGAACTGAAAATAGTCGGATACTTGAAAATCTAACTGGTAATTCAAACTTCCACCCGGCTTGTTAGTGCCGGTTACTGTTTTCTGTACTGCCAAAGACTTGATGGCATGCTCATATTCAACGCCAGCCGGGTTATAGCTTTGTACTCCAGGAGCATCTCGAGTATCCAGTGGAGTCCAGCTACCTGAGCCCGACACTTGGAACTGAGAAGATGATGCCGCGCCGCTGGTTGTATCCAGCACATCGCCACCACCACCCTTGGTATCTGGGATGTAATACTTAATAACAACATCTTTATTACCAGTGATACTACCCAGAGCTTTAGTGACTTCGTTTACCGCAGCACTGCCAGTAATCGGCGTACCTAGGGGAACACCATCGATATGAGTCACAACAACGTTATTCGGCAAATCAATCTTAAGCTCGTAACCCGTTAACGTTTGACCCGGTGCAACTTTAATATGTGTGGTCATTTCGCGCGGGAAGTTTGGACCGGTAGCGGTCTCACCTTCAGGGCCGCTGAAAGTGTAGCTGTATTCAATCAGCGTTGGCGTAATAGCAGTAGTTACACCAGCAGCGTCTGCGACAACACTACCACCAGCACCCACAGCACTATTACCATAACGGAAACCCGCCTGCGCTTTAATCGTTAAGGCCGTGCCTAAATCAGCCTTATTCGAGACACTGGCAGAAACCTTGAGATCCGCAGCCGGCTGACCTACTGTAAAACTACCAAAGGGCAGTTCGATAACAACGACTTTTTGCCCTGCAATTCCAGACAGCTTAACTGTGCTACCGTCAGCATTCTTCGCATAAGGGTGATCAGCCTTACCGCTGACATCTAATGTGATAACTTGATAATTAACCGCATCACCTAGGTAAGTAATCTTCCCAGTAGCGGCTATATCGATACCATCATCACCATCAGCACCTTTGGGCAGATACAGATCAACATAAGGACCAAAGCCATCGGTACCCGGGTTTTTAAATTCAAGTGTGAAGTCGAATTCGCCACCTATGAATACTTCATTGGCTGCGGGTAAATCTTTAATGGTGACTGTTGGCTCGGGCACAGTGCCCAACAACCCACCATAGGCTTCAACCTCAAACCCTTGCGCCTCAATCGAGCCAGTCGCGCTTTCCAACACCCAGTCACCACCCTGCTCAGCAGCGCCGGTGGCGTTGCTGGAAGCAGAAATGTCTGCGCCAGTGAGGTGGGCAAGTTCGCTGATAAAAGCTTGGCCGGCTTCGCCCTCTGCGACATCACAGCCGTAAAGCAGAATATCGGCTTCTTCGGTGAGGCTTAGGGACCAGCTGCTGAGCTGCTCGGCTTGGTTAGCAAGGGTGCTGCTATCGACCTGATCGCTACCTAAAGTAAAGCTACCAGGAGTGCCGTGACTTAAAATATGCACGGCGTCAAAATTGCCGCCCTTAGCCAGCTCAGCGCTAATCGCAGCTAAGCCTGATTCTTCACTGCCCACTACGCGCACCACAGTATTGGCAGGTAAGTCAGCGAGTAGGCTTTGAAAATTTTCAACGCGGCTGTCAATAATGACTAAAGCTGAGGGACTAGCAGCGCCCGGAACATGCAGC
Organism: Pseudomonas sp.; assembly: GCA_048266525.1. Classification (GTDB taxonomy): domain Bacteria; phylum Pseudomonadota; class Gammaproteobacteria; order Pseudomonadales; family Pseudomonadaceae; genus Denitrificimonas. The sequence goes on along the minus strand of JBLWZG010000007.1, from coordinate 65,716 downwards.
TCATCAGTATTTAAGATGCTGTTAGTATCCGCCTCGGCATAGTCTGCTTCGTGCTGGCTTTGCTCAGGCTCGACATAATTGTTATCTAATGCATCAGCGACACCCACCGCACCCGCGCCGTCAAACAGTAAGCGTGGTTCAAGCGCAATCGCGCGCGACTTGGAACGCATCATTGCAGAGTTTTTTTTATTTTTCATAACAATTTACCTTAGCTAGCACGAGTTCAGGGCTGCTTTAATACAAGCGCAAATTCACAAAATCTTGTATGCGCTGGTATCAAATAATGAGTAGTACAAATACTAACGGCCGAGAAAGAGAATCTTTAGCGATAAAGCAGAATCACTAGTTGCAATAAACGCAACATATACCGCTGCAGAAATAGAATAACGAAATGCAGCAGACTTTGCTTAAAAAGCCATATCAGTTAAATAATTTAGGAGCGGTAGAGGATGCACAAAAGGAGTGGATTTCAATAGATTTAGTTAGTTAAACAGCCTTTACAACAATACAACAGCAAGGCAATCAAGTACTCCACGACCATTGTTAGACCTTTGCTAGAGCGGCAACGCTGAATCAATCTTTTTTCATCGACCACGAGCTGATCGATTCTGAATTTGCAGCAGCCAGCTCGCAGTGTGCAATTAAGGTGATTGCAGCACTTGTTGCCGATAGGCACTCGGCGTCACTGAAAAACGCTCACGAAAGGCGGTGGCAAAATTCGCCGCACTGGCAAAACCCACTTCTACAGAAATATCTTCAATGCTCATGCTGCTATAAGTCAGCAGCTCTTGCGCTTTACTCAGACGCTGTTCGCGAACCCAAGAAAACACTGTTATGCCAAGGTGCTGACGAAATATAGCTGAGAGCTTTTTATCATGTGTGCCTACTTGCTTTGCAAGTTCAGTCAACTTAGGCAAGTTATTTAATTGACGACTGATCTGGCGAATGGCTGCTTGCAGAATAATTTTATCGGGGTGTAAATCGTCTTGCAGGTATCCATGCCTGAGTTGCTCTGAGCTGGAACGTTTAGCTAGCTGAACATGTACAGCAATACGCGCCAAGACTTCTTCGGTGTCAAAAGGCTTCAATACATAATCCACACCGCCTAAAGTTAAACCGCTGACGCGATCATTTATATCGGCAGCTGAGGTTAAAAAAATCACCGGAATGTTTTTACAGCTGGGTATCTCATGTAGCAAGCGACACACCGCAAAGCCGTCAAGATCAGGCATATGCACATCGAGCAATATCAAATCTGGAGACAAGATTTGTGCCTGCTGCAAACCTTTCCTGGGTAAAGATTCTATGGTTAACTCGGCACCTTGTGTGCATAAAGCGTTTAGCAAATGCTCAATATCATGCGGATGATCATCAATCACTAAAATTCGAACATTGTGTAAACGCTGGGTATTGGATTGCTGCACAAAATAATCCTTTTAATTGATCGTAAGCGGTACTAATCAAGACAATGTAGCGAATCACCATAATGACTTTAATCAAGATTTTAAAGAATGAATCCGATAACCTACAATAAAAAAAACTCTCCAGACAACACACTGCAACAGGACGTTCGCATATGACACACAAACCGCCTAAACAAGACGCTAACGCAGAGTCGCTCGAACCAAACAATCATAATCTGGCGCACAACCTAGTTGATCTCTATTGGTTTTTACAGGTGGTGGATGCAGGGAGTTTCTCAATTGCGGCCAATAACACGAATACTTCCAAATCAAGCCTGAGTCGGCGGGTAAGTCAACTGGAAAAACGCTTAGGTGTACAGTTACTGCACCGCAGTTCACGTTTTCTAACCTTGACCAGCATAGGCACACAAGTTTACCGGCATACGCAAGATATGCTTAATGCTGCACAGCAGGCAGCCAACAGTGTGCAAGAGATGCTCGCCACGCCCAGCGGCCATTTACATATTGTCCTGCCTGCGATCCTGAACAGTTACCTGCTGCCCGTGCTGTTGAACTTCAATAAGGCTTATCCGCAGATTCAAATGACACTTAATACTGCCGACCGCATTCAAGATGTAGCGGCGCAATCGGTTGATTTAGCCTTAAGCTTATTTCCTGCGCCCACTGACAGCACACAAATTGTTGCGCGGCCCTTAGCTAAGCTAAGTTTTGTTAACGTCCTCAGTAGCAGTTTAAATAATAGCGAACAGCCCGTGCAGATCCAGCTTATCGCTCCCGGCCATGACAACACTGACAATGCACTACAGGTCAACAACTACCTCTGCGCCTATGAAGCGGTCATGGCTGGTTTTGGTTATGCCAATCTGCCTTTATGTGCCTGTGATAAAGGATTACGCGCCGGCGATTTAAAGTTTTCAAATACACAGAAAAGCATGCGTACACTCTATATTTTCACCAAGCCACACCGCGGCATTACTTTGGCCACCCGTGTTTTAATCGACTATTTGACCCTACACATAACACAAAGCCAAAGCATGGGTATTTACCCATTACAATCGACCCAAGACAGCCTACCCCCTTTGAATTAATATTTTCTTATGATGCTTAAATGTCACGCTCTATATCGCTTGTTGTGGCTCACTATAGGCCTCTTCAGTGTGCTCAACCAGACTGCGCTGGCCAGTAATGCTGCGTCTACGCTAGACAGCAGCACAACACTCTGGCATTGGTGGAACTCTAAGGGTGAACGCCAAAGCATTGACGTTTTGAATGCTCACTTAGCCACACAGGGTTTACAACTGAAGGATGATCAAGCGAAGGCCAGCACCACGGGTCAGTATCTAAAAAACTTCCAAAGCTGGTTTAATACTGCAAATCTACCGGATGCGGCAATGATGGTCAGCAGTGAAATCCAAAGCCTTGCAGCAACCGGCGCCTTGCTCAACATGGACGCTATCGCCCAGCAGCAAGGGTGGGAAGAGTTTATCCCGCACGCTATTCAAGACACTGCTAGATATCAAGGGCATTGGGTATCTGCACCCATCAATAGCCACTCAACCAACTGGATCTGGGTGAATAAAGCCTTATTTTCACGTCTCGACTTGCCAGAACCTGAAACTTGGGATGATCTGATTGCAGTTTTGCAGCGCGCCAAAGCCCTGGGTATTCCAGCGCTAGCCAGCCTCGACAATGACTGGGAACAGGCATTACTGTTTGAGCTGGTCGCGCTGAGCACTGGAGGACTTGAGTTCTATCGTCGTGCCTTTATTAACGGCCAAATTAAAACTGAAGATCACGATCTTTTAATAGAGTCCTTTTTGCGCTTAAAACAGCTGACAGGTTATTTTGCTGAATCGACACAGAATATTAAATGGAACCAAGCCACTGCACTGATGGCTGAAGGAAAAATATTGATGCAAATCCATGGTAGCTGGGTTAATAGCGAACTCGTCAGCATAGGAAAAACTGCAGATACCGATTATTTATGCTTGCGCTTCCCGGATACTCAAGGTGCTTATTTATTTCACAGCGACCACTTTATTTTTTTCAAAAACACCAGCGGTAGCCCTAAACAGCAACAGCAATTAGCACAAATTATGCTGGATAAAGAATTGCAACGCGAACTTAGCATTGCCAGCGGCGCCACCCCGGTGCGCGTGGATATATCCACCCAAGGCTTTAATAGTTGTGCTAAAAAAAGTATGCATGACTTACGCATGGCCAATATGCGTCGCGCAGTGATGGCATCGATGAACAATAATCATTTATTTAAAATCACTCATGATTATCTTGCCGAAAAAATCAGCGTTGACACAGCCGCTGCACAGGTTATTCAAGCCTACACCCCCCTCAGAAGCCATACCAATAAGCACAGAGACGAATTATGAAAATTAAGTCTCGTTTAAATATCACGCATAAAATCCTATTGCTGGTGGGTACGCTAAGTGGTCTCGCCGCGCTCATCACCCTTTATTCACTCAATAACTTAAATAGTGTCGATAAAAACTACCGTTATTTGCTCGATCACAAAACATCTAACGCGTTAGTTATTGGTGATGCCTTGCTTGATCTCAGCGATGCCAGCCGCTTGGCTTTTTCAGTGCTTACTGAACAAGAAGAGCAACACATGCGGACAGCGCAAAAATCCCTTATTGAACAGCAGCTAGTTTTCATAGAAAAACTTAATAAAATTAGCGACTTAAATAAAAATCAAGAACTCTATTTAAGTGCAATCAACGTTAAGCAAGCGCAGGTTTTTAATCTGATTAACGAAGTGATTGAGGCGGCAGCACGCTGGCGCGGTGATCGTGCTTTAGTGATTATTAGTACCAAACTAGAGCCTAGCCTGACTGAATTACGTCACAACATGGACCAGCTGCGCGACTCCATTATCAGCGATTATCTGAGCACATCACAGACACTGGCAACAACCACACAAGATACGATTTTTAACACGACGCTAGCCGTTGGTCTCACTCTTATTTCAGCAATTGGTTTTGCTAGTTTTTTAGCCTTCGCCGGTATTTCACGGCCGATTACTCGGCTGACCTCGGTCATGAGTCGTCTCAGTGACCGCCATTATGATGATCCAATCGGTTACCGCGAGCGTGATGATGAAGTCGGTCGTATGGCGCAAGCCTTACAAGTCTTTCGCGACAATATGCAGCGTGCCGACCGCTTAGAACTTGAAGCAGCCAGCAGCGCAGAAAATAAACGTCTTTCAGAGCAACTGAGTGCATTAACCAATGCGATGCCTGGCGTCGTATTTCAAATACGTATGCATCAGGACGGCAGTAAGCAATTTTTATTTTTAAACCACAAAGCTCGTAGCTTTTTAGAGCAAGATACAGACAATCTACTCAATCGTATTTTAGCTAGTCACGAGTCTGCTTTACCGGTCACAACAACGTTTCAGCGCCTCATCCAAAAAACTTTCGAGCGCAGTAGGCAATCGCTACAGCCAATTGATACAGATATTCGTATTGAACATCGTGGACAGGTGTTCTGGTATAAAATCCTCGCCACCTGCCAGCCTGAGCAGCACTCCACAACTTTATTTAATGGTATTTTACTTGATGTCACAGCAATGAAGCAGCAAGCACAAGCGTTAGAAGAAGCTAAAAATAGCGCAGAACACGCTGCACGCGCCAAGGCGAGGTTTCTAACCACCATGAGCCATGAGATCCGTACGCCAATGAATGCGATTTTAGGCCTTATTCAACTGACCTTGCGCAATGACTTAAACGATGAACAGTTGCAACGTGTGCAAAAAATCAACACGGCAGGTAACCATTTACTCAGTATTATTAATGACATTTTAGACTTCTCAAAAATTGATAGTAACAAGCTACAGCTCGAACATATTCGCTTTGCTCCAGCAACACTGGTATCTGAAACGATTGCCATGCTGGCTGATGAAGTCGAGAAAAAAGGGCTGCGCCTCAATACGGAAATTGATCCTCAGCTGTCTGAACACTTACAAGGCGACCCAACCCGTATCAGCCAGATTCTTCTGAATTACTTAAACAATGCGGTTAAATTCAGTACCTCGGGTACTATTTTTATTCGTTTGCGCCTGCAAAATCATCACCAAGAAATCATGCACTTGTGCGTTGAAGTTGAAGATCAAGGCATTGGTATATCAGCCGCCAATGTGGCATCGTTGTTTAATGAGTTCCAACAAGCCGATGCGTCGATCACCCGACGCTTCGGTGGCTCAGGCTTAGGTTTGGCGATATCTAAAAAGCTCGCACACCTGATGGGCGGCGAGGTTGGTGTGAATAGCGAGGAAGGTAAAGGCAGTATTTTTTGGTTTAGCGCAGTAGTCACTGCAGCGTCTGCAAGCGAAAACACACACAGTCTTACCAAAAAAGAAGTCGAGGTTGCCCCACCCATACACTTCCACGGTTTAACAATTTTACTGGTGGATGACAACGAGCTGAATCGCTTTGTTGGTAAAGAGTTACTCGAGAGTCTTGGTTTTACTGTAGATCTCGTGGAAGACGGCCAACAAGCCGTGGATGCAGTACAGGTGCAAGAAAACGGCTATTACAGCGCGATTTTAATGGACACTATGATGCCTGTAATGGATGGCATCAGCGCTGCAAAAAAAATCCGGACTCTAGAGCAAGGAAAAAATCTCGTGATTATGGCAGTGAGTGCCAACACTTCCAGCGAATACATTCAAAGCTATAAAGCTGCCGGCATAGACGCTTACATTAGCAAACCTATCGATGAAAAAACCCTCTGGGCAGCTCTCAATAAACATATTAAACCGGATTCAGCTAACCGCCAAAAGACCATCAAGCCTCTTTCATCACAAGTAAAACAACACCCTCTACAGGGCTTACAAGCATTGCGTACGAGTATGCCCGCAGAGCGTTTCTTAACTCTGCTTTTAATGCTCATTGAAGATTATGAGAAACGACTAGCCTGCATTGTTGCGACAGACAGCGCTCTTGAGAGAGGAGTTATCCAACAAAACCTGCACGATTTAATAAGTACTGCAGGTCATGCCGGTTTCAATCAGCTCTCTAAACTTGCTCAGGATATGCATAATGCGCTGCTCACAGATGACAATCAGCATATAAGCGATCTACGTCAACGTATCATCGCAGAGCTACACAACACCTTGAGTGACTTGCACAGACAAGTAAAGCCACTGCAAAACACATACAATTAGAGCAGCTATGATTTAGCTTAATAATTGTTTGAGCTGCGCTAATAGGTCGGCACTCACAGCAGGCTTGAGTAAGCAAGCATCAAAATCAATTGAGGCATCCAGATCGACAGGACGTATTGGTGGTCGCGCCGAATAAAGCAATAGAGGTAACTGGGGCCATTCTTTACGTACGTTTCGAAGTAAATCCCAACCATCCATGCCTGGCATGATCTGATCGGTCACAATCACATCAACAGGATGCTCACGTAAAATAATTAAAGCTTCTGCCGCACTACAGCACGTCAAAGGGCTGTAATCATAGCCAGCCAAAAGCTCATAAAGCATTTCTCGGGTGATCGCAACATCATCAACAATTAATACTGTACGCTGCTGCCCTTCTTGATTTGAGCTATAGCTTTCAATAAAAACATGCTCAAGCGCTTGCTCTACAGCTAATTCTAAATGCAATATGAAACTGCACTGCACACCAGTCAGCGCAGTGTTCTCAATTAGCAGTTCACTGCCCATGCTGTCGAGAATTTGTTGCACGATATACAAACCTAAGCCGCTGCCTTGATAGCCTGTGCTGTTTTCACCCCGCACAAAAGGCTGCAGCAAGTTCTCACGCTCGTCTTGCGGCATTCCAATACCACTGTCAGTCACGACAAACTGCAAATCGGCATAGCCTCCTTGCAGATCCTTCTTAATAACATCAACAGCAAAAGTAATCTGACCGTTCTGAGTAAACTTAGCCGAATTGGCGAGTAAGTTAATAATAATCTGGCGTAAACGAGGAAAATCAGCATTGACCAATAATGGCAAATCATCGGCCAAGACAATTTTAAAAGCATTATTATTGCGCTGCGCTAAAAAAGCACCGGACTCTTCTATCTCACGCAAAAAACCGAATAAATAACCTGGCGCAATAAGCAGCTCTAACTGTTTGAGTTCGCCACGAGAAAACTCTAACAGTTCATCAATCAACACAAGTTGCTGTTTTGCTGCATGTTGAATTTTTTGCCCATAATACCCTGCTCGATCTGGTGTTGACTGCAGCAAGATCGCATCATGAATCAAATGTTGCAAAGGGCTGCGTAAGTCATGGCTGACCCTCGCAAGTAGCATGTTTTGCTTATCGAGTGCATTACGTAGCTGTCGCGAGCGCAACTCCACACGCTGCTCAAGATTTTCATGCTCGGCACGCTTAAGCTGCTCAAGATCCGACAGAGCCAACTGTTCTCTTTGCTGCACCAACATCACTTGACTTAACAAAATATAGCTCAGTAAAAGCACACTCGGCAGCGCAGAAACAAACAAAACTGCGTAGGTCGCCGGTGCTAGCGAAATACAATCAAGAAAAAACAGGGCAAGCAACAGGTTCTGTACAACAAATACGGTAACCAGTAAATAAATGAACCGGCCATAAAACACATTTTTCTGCCTGCCTGTATATGCTGCAATCACAACAAGTAAGGCGCTTAGTAGTGTCAGCCCATTATTTAAAAAACCATCAAAACCCAACCATTGCGCCTGTGGTAGCCACAAGGTAGCAGCAAACAGCAGTATTAAACCAACCTGAGTGGCTTTAAACAGCTGTCCAATAATCTGTGGCAATTTTTTCAGCTGTAATAACAAAGCGAGATAACCAAGCGTTACCACGCGCAGAAGTGTTTCCATAGCCAATAATGCATCAGCGTTCCAGCGCACTGACTGCGGCCACAAGTACATAAATGCATAACCTTGGGATATTGCAAAATAGACGGCATAAGCAAAGATCACTAGCGCATTCAGGAACAGCACTTTTAAACGCAAAAAGTAACCAACAAATACGCTAATAAGCATCAATAACGCAAGCACACCCACTTGCATACCATCAACTAGGCTTTGCAGAACACTCTCTTTAATCAAAGCTTGTTGTGGCCATAGCTGCGGCAATGTCGTAAAAGTGGGAGTATTTACCACACGCAAAAAGAACGTCATTTTGTGCTGCGCCGGCAAATCAATAGGCAAGCTGGGTATACGCTGAGGGCTTGCCCACTGCGCAAACGGGTAAGCTGTACCAACACGTTGTGTCAGCCAAGCACTATTTGATTGCTGACTATACAACTGCACATCGGTAATACGTGCGGTACCCAAAGTCAGCCACAATCGACAATTTACTGGGCTTTGGTGATCAATGTTCATACGATACCAATAAGCCGAACGTGGCATTCTAGGTCTATCGTTACCCACAGCCTCCCACGGTGACTCAGCTATTTGCCCGATATCCTCAAATGTGCGCTGACCCGAGTCATCTTGAAAAACCTGCCAATAGTTGTCTATTGCAACCGTAGCGTTTGGACAACTGGCAAGCTTTAGATCTGCACTGGCGAAGCTGAGCGAGGTGCAGCTTAATAAAAAAACGGCAAGCAGTTTTTGGATTAAAAACTGAGTCAGGGCTTTATCGGTCAAAGGTCATCCTTTTTTTTAAGATGTAAATCTCAAACTCTATTGATTATAAAAACATGATTTTTTTTGAGAAAATGCAACCTTGAAATCTATCTGGATAAGCTAAAGGTTGAGCGCTTCATGCTAAATATTGGTTTTACCTATTTTTTGTATGTTTATTGAGCAACTATGCAAAAAAAAGTGCATTCCAGTCGTTCAGCTAGTTTACTTAATCAAACGAATGCGTAACATATGCAACAGTCAGCTTATCACCGGATAAGTTGCTTCCATGGAAACCCATACTAAGGGGAACACGATGAATAATGTTCTAAAATTTTCTGCATTAGCTTTTGCTGCCGTTCTAGCAACAGGTTGCAGCAGTGTATCAACTGAAACTGAAGCACGTTTAACTGCAACTGAAGATTCAGTAGCACGTGCACAAGCTCGCGCTGACGAAGCGTACAGCAAAGCTGATGAAGCGATGAGCGCTGCTCAACGTGCTCAGCAAACTGCTGACGAAGCTAACGAGCGCGCTCTGCGTATGTTAGAAAAAGCTAGCCGCAAGTAATTTTTACTTGTAATAGCAAAAAGGCCGACTTTCACAAGTCGGCCTTTTTTATTAGTTATTTTTATAGCATTAAGACAGATCTGTCTTCTTATGTAAGCGCTGCACCAACTCAGCTTCTGACTGACTCAACCCACATGATTGCTTAATATCTTCAGTGCTAGCACCTAAGCCAATTAAGCGCGCAGCTTGAGTAAAGGATAGACTGCTTAAATCCCGCTGCTCCATACGCAAAATCTTATCGGGTAAAGGAGCAAGCGTTTTTTGTAGCTCATGCAGTTCCTCGCCCATCTGTAGACTTCCCGACAAATAGATCTCTACTCGGCGACTTAAGTCTTTAAAGGCTTGGCCGTGTTGCTCGAGCGCTTTTGCAAAGCGTGCATCTGCATGCTGCTTTTTTTTCCATACGCTATACAAGGCAATACTATTGCCTATACACAGCAAGAATAAAACCAGCAGTGCGTAGTGCATTACAGAGAATCCAACTCCGACCATTCGTCTTCACTCATCATTTTTTCTAGTTCAACCAGAATTAATAACTCGCCGTTTTTATTGCAAACACCTTGAATAAACTTAGCCGCATCTGTATTGCCTACATTTGGCGCTGTCTCAATTTCTGATTGGCGTAGATACACCACCTCTGCCACGCTGTCGACTAAAATCCCAACAACTTGCTTATCCACTTCAATAATAACGACCCGAGTATTGTCACCCACTTCTGCTGGGGGCAATCCAAAACGCTGCCGCGTATCAATCACGGTCACTACATTACCGCGCAAATTAATAATGCCTAGCACATAACTTGGCGCACCCGGCACTGGAGCAATCTCGCTATAACGCAATACTTCTTGAACCTGCATAACATTAACGCCATACGTCTCATTATCAAGACGAAATGTCACCCATTGTAAAATAGGATCATCGCTGCTGTGTGCTGATGTATTTTGCATTATTATTCCTCTCATTCAGGACGTTAGGCTCACACTATTGATGACTTGCTCAGCCATCGATTCATGCAGCGTATAGTTATTTATGTTCGTGATATTTAGAAGCGGTCGGCTCACTGATCAACTTCGCTAAAACTTCCACATCCAGTAAAGCACACATATGCTCAATCACTGTGCCTGCAAGCCAAGCGCGTTGACCGCGCTGCGCCCTCCATTTCACTTGGTGAGGCTCAAGTCGAATTGAGTGGCGTACTTGATGCACGGCCAAGCCCCAATCAAAACCATTAATAGATATGACAAACTTTAAGTTATCACGCATTGACGCAGTATAGCGCTCAGGCATGACCCAGCGCGCTGTTTCCAATACTTTTAAATTGCCACTTTGTACAGGCAATATACCAATAAACCAATCCGGTTGAGCAAATAATGGTGTGAGCTCTGATGGCTCAAAAGCATAAATAGTACCTAAAGCCGCCAAAGGTACAGCTAAGGTCAAACCAGCAACATCAAATAGTAAACATTCAAATGGTGCATCCGACCAAGTCACTTGCTCAAAAGCCTGCGCCGTTAGCGCTGGCGGTTGTGTAGCCAGATCAATTTCTTGCGCAGACTCGGTACGCGTGACGGAAACCGGTAAGCGTGCTAGCTCCGCCTCGCTGATCAAGGGCTCACGCAGTTGTACCTTAGGCAAAACCAAGGTAGATTTTGGTTCTTCAAAAAACACGGCTGCCGGCTTAACAGCAGGCGTATTGGGCTGCAAAAGAGCCACATCGTTAGTATCCAATAACGAATTCAAATACTGCTGCAGAGCTGCTTGCTGGGTATCTTTGCTCATAAGCCGTTTCGCTTCTTCATAAAATGACTATACACATCATCAACCTTGCATCTTAGTATCGGCCACTGTCAGCTCAGGATTAGGTGACGGTATGACAAACTTGCCTAGCACATGCTTAAGCAAGGCTCGATAAGCCAAAATTGCACGACTGCTCTTATCAAAGCGCGACGGCACTAAACCCACTCGACTGGCATCACGCAAGCGCGTATCAATCGGAATATACGCATGCCACAGGGTCTCAGGGTATTGTTTTTTAAGCATACGTAGTGCGGTCATAGAGGCTTGTGTACGCCGATCAAATAAGGTGGGCACAATGCTAAAAGGCAATGCTTGCTTTCTCGATCGATTAATCATTTTAAGCGTGTTGACCATACGCTCTAAGCCTTTTAAGGCAAGAAATTCGGTTTGCACAGGAATAAATAAAAACTCGCTGGCAGCCAAAGCATTCACCATCAACACCCCTAACAACGGTGGGCTGTCAATCAAGACAAAATCAAAACGTTCTGACAGCTGAGTTAAGGTGCGACTGATCACTAAACCTAAACCATCTTGCCCAGGCGATTGACGCTCAAGTACGGCTAAGGCTGTGCTTGAGGGCAATAGCTTAATATTTTCATGGCTAGTGTCACATAGAAGCTGTTCAGCTAGCCCACGTGGAATGTTACCGCCATGCTGAAATAAGTCATAGCAGCTATGCTCCATAGTATCTGGGTCATAGCCAAAGTAACTGGTCATTGAACCATGTGGGTCAAGGTCAACCACCAACACTTGCTTACCGGCATCGGCCAACAGCCCTGCTAAGGCAAGTGTTGTTGTCGTTTTTCCGACGCCACCTTTTTGGTTAGCCACGGCCCAGATTCTCATTGCCTACTCCACGCTCAATCACACAGTGTCTTATCTGTACCCTTTGCTGTTGTGTCACTTATTTGGCGCAAAAAATACTTTATATTGACTCTATCTATATAAAGCAATCTACATGCCATTATTCTAAGGTTCAGTAATATTAGTGTTTTGAGTAGCAGCTGCGCGACGGCTATCAGTAAACTTTGAAATAACCAAAACCACTCGGCGATTACGCGCCCGTCCTGCAGAATTGCTGTTTTCAGCAATGGGTTGAAACTCTCCATAACCAACGGCAGCGAGACGCTCTGGCTGCACACCATCCATCGCCAGCATCCGTACAATACTGGCCGCACGAGCCGCGGACAGCTCCCAATTGGTTGGATATAAAGCAGTACTGATTGGTAAGTTATCAGTAAAGCCTTCAACCTGAATAGGGTTATCGAAAGGCGCTAAAATGACTGCAATTTTTTCGATAATGTCAAACGCATCTTGATGCGGAATCGCATCACCACTGGGAAATAACAAACTCGAACTCAGCTCTAACTCAAGCCACATTTCATTGGCACGCACGTGCAACTGACCATCACCCAGCAAGCCGGTGAATTGCTCACGAATTTGTTCAGCAATATTGACTAAGGGATCGTCAACCTGACCACTGGCGGTGGCGGTTGCTTCGTCTTGATTGGCTTGACCTTTAAACCGTTCATCACCTATCGGAATTGGCTTAATAGAGCGCTCTGGCTGACTGAAAATACCTTCCATTGAGTCGGAAAGCACTTTGTATTTCCCTTCATTAATCGAGGAAATGGAATACATAACAACAAAGAAAGCAAAGAGTAGCGTAATAAAATCGGCATAAGACACCAACCAACGCTCGTGATTAATGTGTTCTTCTGGCCTGCGGCGCCGAGCCATAACTACTCCATAAAACCTTGCAATTTTAACTCAATGGATCGTGGGTTTTCACCTTCAGCGATCGACAAAATACCTTCAAGCAATAACTCTCGATAGCGCGATTGACGCATCACCGAGACTTTAATTTTGCTGGCAATTGGTAAAAACAATAAGTTAGCAGAACCAATACCATAGATGGTTGCCACGAACGCAACAGCAATACCGCTACCCAACTGTGAAGGATCAGCCAAGTTTCCCATCACATGAATCAACCCCATCACCGCACCAATAATACCGATGGTCGGTGCATAGCCACCCATGCATTCATAAAACTTCGCAGCCTGTAAATCACGGTCTTCTTGTGTATATAAATCCACCTCTAAAATACTACGAATACCTTCAGACTCCATGCCATCAACTAAGAGCTGTAAGCCTTTTTGCGAGTACAAGTCCAGCTCCGCTTCAGCCACGCTCTCTAGACCTAATAAGCCATCTTTACGCGCGGTCATGCTCCAACCAATTACACGGTTAATTGCATCGGGCATATTAACTCTAGGGGGAAACATCACCCAGCTGACGATTTGAATGGCGCGTTTAAAATAGCTCACCGGGGTTTGCAGTAATGCCGCACCAAAGGTGCCACCAAACACAATCAATGCAGCAGGACCATTAATCAAGGCGCCAACATGTCCGCCTTCTAGATAATTGCCGCCAATGATGGCAACAAAGGCCATCACCAAACCCACTAGACTGAGCATATCCATTAGCTACAAGCCTCAACAAGATAGCCTGCGATATCGTCTAAGCTGTAAATAGCATCGGCCAAATTGGCCTTTACAACCGCCATTGGCATGCCATAGATCACGCAACTGGCTTCATCTTGAGCCCAGACTTGGCTGCCCACTTGTTTTAGCATGCGCGCACCCTCACGACCATCAGCTCCCATTCCGGTCAACACCACCGCCAACACTTTATCTTGAAACACTTTTGCTGCCGAACCAAAAGTGATGTCCACGCAAGGTTTATAGTTGAGCCGATCATCACCTGGTAAAACGCGAACAGTGCCGCGTGTATCAATCATCATTTGTTTGCCACCTGGGGCCAATAAAGCCAAACCAGGACGTAACACATCGCCTTCTTCAGCCTGTTTCACATCAATTTTGCACAGCTTGTTCAAACGCTCAGCAAAAGCATGAGTAAAGGCCGCAGGCATATGTTGAATAATCACAATAGGCGCTGGAAAATCCGCTGGCAGCTGAGTCAAAACGCGCTGCAATGCCACAGGGCCGCCCGTTGATGTACCAATGGCAACCAGCCGGTAGGCCTTGCGTTTTGGACTGCTTAAACTGGCAGCTGCAACCGTTTCACTTGCCTGCCCGGCCATAGTCCGAGCCGCTGTTACAGGCACTCGAGCGCGTACTGAGCTGTGCGGAACTGCGTTTTCTGTACGCGGATTTGGCGCTGGGCTTGCAGGCATCTCTTTTTTTACAGGGGCTGTGCTGCTAACAGGCACTGTAACAGTGCTGCCGCGAGTCCATGCGCGTCGATTACTGGCGGCTAAAACATGGATTTTATCGCACAGCATTTGTTTTACTTTTTGCGGATTTCTCGAAATATCCTCAAAATTCTTTGGCAAATAATCAACTGCACCTGCATCGAGTGCATCTAAAGTGACCCGAGCGCCCTCGTGGGTGAGTGAAGAAAACATTAATACAGGTGTCGGACAGCGCTGCATGATATTTCTAACCGCAGTAATGCCGTCCATGACTGGCATCTCATAGTCCATAGTAATGACATCAGGGCGTAGCGCAAGCGTTTGCTCGATCGCTTCTCGGCCATTCGAGGCAGTACCAACCACTTCAATACTGCTATCTGAAGAGAGTATTTCGGTCAACCTGCGTCTAAAAAAACCTGAATCATCAACCACTAAAACCTTGACCGTCATACCTTCTCCAAAAAGTTTTGCGCCAGCCGTTATCGCTCAACGCTGGCGCAAACTTAATAGCGTTGTCCGTAATTTTTAAGCAGTCCCGGTATGTCTAAAATCAGCGCAATCCGGCCATCGCCAGTAATCGTCGCACCCGCCATACCAGGTGTGCCATGTAGCATCTTACCCAGAGGTTTAATCACCACCTCTTCTTGCCCCACCAATTGATCGACCACACAACCAATGCGCTGATTACCCACTGTTAAGATCACCACATGCCCTTCTCGTTTTTCTGCATGGGCTTGTTTGGGTAGCAGCCAATTTTTTAAATAAAACAATGGCAAGGCTTTATCACGTACGATGACCACTTCTTGACCATCAACAATATTGGTACGTGATAAGTCCAGGTGAAAAATCTCGTTGACGTTAACCAATGGGAAAGCGAACGCTTGATTACCTAACATAACCATAAGGGTCGGCATAATCGCCAAGGTCAGCGGGACTTTAATAACAACTTGCGAACCTTTGCCTGGTGTTGAAAAAACATTCACAGTGCCGTTGAGCTGGGTGATTTTAGTTTTCACCACATCCATACCCACACCGCGCCCAGAGACGTCAGATATTTCTGTTTTTGTTGAAAAGCCTGGCGCAAAAATCAAGTTGTAGCATTCCAAATCAGTTAAGCGATCAGCCGCTTCTTTTTCTAGCATGCCTTTTTCAATCGCTTTGCTGCGCAACACATTAGCATCCATACCCTTGCCATCATCACTGATCGTTAACTGGATATGATCGCCTTCTTGCGCGGCAGACAAAATCACGCAGCCTTCTCTATTTTTTCCAGTTGCTTCGCGCTCATCCGGCGCTTCAATACCATGGTCGACTGAGTTACGCACCAAGTGCACCAATGGATCGGCAAGCGCCTCAACCAAGTTCTTATCTAAATCAGTTTCTTCACCGATCAGTTCTAGACGGATTTCTTTCTTTAAGTTACGAGCCATATCACGCACTAAGCGAGGGAAGCGGCCAAACACCTTTTTAATTGGCTGCATGCGCGTTTTCATCACCGCCGACTGCAAGTCACCGGTGACCACATCTAAATGGCCTACCACCTTGGCCATGGTTTCGTCTCCACTACTGAGACCCAAGCGCACTAAGCGATTGCGCACCAGTACCAACTCACCCACCATGTTCATGATGTCATCTAAACGCGCTGTATCCACTCGCACTGTGGTTTCTACTTCATGCGCAGGTGCCGGCGCAGGACTCGGCTTGGTCACAGTAGTTGCTTTTTTTACTGAGGTTTCAGGTTTACCCGAACTCAGTTCGACCTTGGACTGAGCGGCCGGCACAGTGCTGCTCGATGCTTTTGGCGTGACTTGGAATTTGCCTTTACCGTGCAGCTGATCCAATAATGACTCAAATTCATCATCATCAATCAGGTTTGGATCACTGGCTGGGCCAGCTGCTGAAGGCATTGCTGGGCCAGTTACAGGTGCAGCCTTAGCAGCATCAACGCTAAACTTACCTTCACCATGCAACTGATCAAGCAAAGCTTCAAATTCATCGTCTGTGATATCATTTGATTCAGGCTGGCTTGCTGTTTCGGCAGTGCCCTGCACATTCTGTGCCGCAATAGATGCTGCCGGCGCTTTTACTGTGCCATGCAGTTGATCTAATAACGCTTCGAACTCATCATCTGTAATCAAATCGCTGACAGGACCTGCCTCTTGTGCGGCAGGCACAGGCGCGGTTTGAATCGCATCAAGCAATTGTTCGAACTCGCCCTCAGCATGATCAGATGCAGCTGGCGGCTGCTCAGCACTGGCAAGGTACGCAGATGAGTGATCTGTTAGCTCATCATCAGAGGCGGGCTCTGCTAAACGCGCTAAAGCTTCCAGCAAATCATCGCTTGCCGGTGTTAAAGGCTGACCATCACGAACCTCTTGGAACATTGCGTTAACACTATCCAGTGCTTGCAATACCACATCCATTAACTCGGAGGTTACGCGGCGCTCGCCTTTGCGTAAAATATCAAAAACGTTTTCTGCAATATGGCAGCAAGCCACTAATTCATTAAGCTGTAAAAAGCCTGCTCCGCCCTTCACCGTATGAAATCCACGGAAAATAGCATTGAGTAAATTCATGTCATCAGGACGGCCTTCCAGTTCAACCAACTGCTCGGAAAGCAGTTCCAGAATTTCTCCTGCCTCCACTAAAAAGTCTTGGAGGATTTCTTCGTCTGCATCAAAGCTCATGTACGCTCCCTCTAAAACCCTAAACTAGATAACAGATCATCAACATCCACTTGATCTGAAACGACATCCTCAAGCTTATCGGCATGAATCTGTGGACCTTCACCCACATTAGATTTTTTTTCTCTATTTGATTTCTTACGCAAATCATCTGTGGAGTGCTCAATACCAACGGCCCGATCAACCTGCCCTGCCATCACCACCAATTTGAGTAAATTACTTTCAACATCAGCAATCAATGTCATGACTCGCTTGATCACTTGACCGGTTAAGTCTTGGAAGCCTTGCGCCATTAGGATTTCATTCAAGTTAGCTGACAACTGGTCACTGTCATGCAAGCTGCGACTGAGAAAATCTTCAATCCGAGGGGCCAGCAGCCTAAACTCATCAGCTTTCATTTCACGGCGCATAAAACGCTGCCAATCAGCCATCAAGCTTTGCGCTTCATAGCTGATGTAATTCACCAGTGGTGCACTGGCCTCAACTAAATCAATGGCGCAGTTGGCCGCTTGATCAGTCATTTTTACAACATACTGCAAGCGCTCTGAAGCATCAGTGATCTGCGACATCTCTTTGGCATGCGGGTTACGTGGATCAATATCAAAATCGATAATGGCGCTATGTAACTCTCGAGTCAGGCGGCCGACTTCTTGGTATAAAGTCCGTTCACGAACCTGGCTGATTTGCGCGATGATACGTGTTACTTCCTGCAAATCACCTTGTGCAAGAGACAGCTGCAGCTCAGGGGCATACAACGCTACCGCGGACGCAAAATCAGCCTCAGTGCTATTTTTGTGTTCCATAATTGCCTCATAGCCACTAATTTAGCCGTTAACCCGCTCAAAAATCTTATCAATTTTGTCTTTCAATACTTGCGCAGTAAATGGCTTAACCACATAGCCATTGACGCCAGCTTGAGCTGCTTCAATGATCTGATCACGTTTCGCTTCAGCGGTAACCATTAACACAGGTAAATGCTTAAGCTTTTCGTCCGCACGTACTTGGCGCAGTAAATCGATACCGCTCATAATGGGCATATTCCAATCTGTCACCAAGAAATCAAAACTGCCGCTTTGCAACATCGGTAACGCAGTTGAACCATCATCAGCTTCTGCTGTGTTGGTAAAACCTAGGTCACGCAAGAGGTTCTTGATGATCCGTCGCATCGTTGAAAAATCATCAACAATGAGGATTTTCATATTTTTATCCAAGTTAACCTCCAAGCCCTTTCAATTCAGTCTTTACTTTTCCAAAGACTGCATGCTTATACGTTTAAAAAATGATCTTTACAGGTTATGAACGCCAATCTGCTAAACGTGCGCGTAAACGAGCTGCACATTGACTATGCAATTGGCTGACACGCGACTCACTAACGCCCAACACCTCACCAATTTCTTTTAAATTTAATTCATCATCATAATACAACGACAGTACTAAACGCTCGCGTTCTGGCAGCCCAGCAATAGCATCGGCGAGCGCCTTTTGGAAATGCTGTTTTTCAATGTCACGCCCAGGTTCTTGCAAAGTACTGTAGGTATCAAACTGATTACCATCATCCAATAAATCATCAAAACTAAATAAACGACTGCCCTGGGTGTCCCCTAAAATCGCGTAATACTCTTCTATATTCAAGTTAAGTTCGGCTGCGACCTCTAAATCTTTAGCATCGCGCCCTGTACGCGCTTCAATCGCTCGCACCGCATCACTCACCATCCGTGTATTACGGTGCACTGAACGCGGCGTCCAATCACCTTTGCGCAGATCATCCAGCATCGCACCACGGATACGAATCCCGACAAAGGTGTCAAAACTTGCACCCTTACTGGCATCAAACTTCTTTGCTGCTTCCAGCAAACCAATCATGCCGGCCTGGATTAAATCCTCAACCTGCACGCTGGCAGGCAAACGGGCCAACATATGATAAGCAATACGTTTGACCAGAGGGGCATGTTGCTCAATCAGCAAAGACTGCGCATCGGCGCCCTGTGCCTTGCTATACATTTGCAGACCTTTAGATCGTGTCATGCATGCTATTCCATTCCAGTGTGGGTAACTAACCGCTCCACAAAAAACTCTAAATGGCCTCGCGGCGTACTTGGTAAAGGCCAACTATCAATCTTCTGCGCCATACCTTTAAATGCTAACGAGCTCTTAGCACGCGGAAATGCATCATACACGGCTCGTTGCTTTTGTACGGCTTTGCGTACCATTTCATCGTAAGGTACAGCACCTAAATATTGCAAAGTGACATCATCTAAAAAACGCTCAGTTACTTTAACAAGTTTATTAAATAAATTGCGCCCTTCTTGTGGGCTGTGCGCCATATTAGCCAGCACACGAAACCTGTTCATGCTGTGGTTACGATTCAATAACTTGATTAGCGCATAGGCATCCGTAATGGATGTAGGCTCATCGCAAACCACCATAACCACTTCCTGAGCAGCCTGCACAAAACTGGTGACAGAATCACCAATCCCAGCCGCTGTATCAATGATCAATACGTCGATATTATCGCCTAAATCACTAAAAGCCTGAATTAAACCAGCATGCTGAATAGGCGTCATTTCAACCATGCTTTGTGTACCTGAAGAGGCTGGGACAATTTTAATCCCGCCTGGCCCTGCTAATAAAACGTCACGCAAATCACACTTGCCATCCATTACATCAGCCAAGGTGTGTTTTGGTTGCAAACCCAGTAAAACGTCCACATTGGCTAAGCCAAAATCAGCATCCAACAAAACCACCTTGCGCCCAAGATCGGCCAGCGCAAGGGAGAGATTGACGGATACATTGGTTTTACCAACGCCGCCCTTACCGCCCGTAACGGCGATGACTTGCACGGGATGTTTCTGCTGATTTGTCATTGTATTCAATACCTTGCTTGCTAATCTCTAACCCACGTACTGTGCGGTCAGTGACGACCCTGTACACATTTGCGCCATAGTGTCTTCTGTAGGCTCTTCTGAGCTCTGCAAACGAACAGCACGACTCATTAATTGATGGCTGCGCGGCACTTGTAGATCATCAGGGATTTTCGGACCATCAGTAGTATAGGCCACTGGCAGATTATGACCAATCGCCATGCTGAGTGCCTCTCCCATATTGATCGCTTCATCTAGCTTGGTAATGATGCAACCGGCCAAACCACAGCGTTTATAAGCATGATAGGCCGCTTTCAGCACTTGTCCCTGACTGGTAGAGGCCATCACCAAATAATTTTTAGACTGCACTCCTCGGGCCGCCAAACTGTCCAACTGAAACGCTAAAGCAGGGTCGCTCGCTGGTAAACCAGCGGTATCGATCAACACCACGCGCTTATGCGCTAAGGGTTGTAACACTGAGGCCAAGCTCTGTCCATCACCGACGAAACTAACAGGGATATTTAAAATGCGACCCAGCGTTTTTAACTGTTCTTGAGCACCAATTCGGTAGCTGTCCATGCTGACCAAAGCAATATGCTGCGCACCATGCTCTAACACATAACGTGCCGCCAACTTCGCTAGCGTGGTGGTTTTACCCATACCAGCAGGGCCCACTAAAGCAATCACACCCGCTTCTTGCATTGGCTCAACACTGGGTGTACGAATCGCATGAGTTAAGTGGGCCAACGCCATACGCCAGGCTTTATGCTGATCTTTTTCCGCTGCAACACGCTGTAAAAAAGGCTGGATAATATCGGCGGTCAAACCCATTTTCTGAAAACGCTTCCATAAGCTTGCCTGCACGGGCTGCTCGCTACGCATTTGCCCCCAAGCCATATTGCCCAACTGCATTTCTAGCAGCTGACGCAAACCATTGAGCTCAGAGCGCATCGCCGCAAACTCTTGCTGATTCACCGCTGCATCGACTTGCGCTTGCTGGTAACTTGATTGCACAGGCGGCTGCGGCGCAACCCGCTGCATCACCTGCTCAAACATCTGGCGATCTTTGCCATTAAAGCTTTCTTCATCCTGCGCCTGTAATTGCGCCTGAGCCTGCAATATTTGCGTTTGTGTCTTACGCAGCTCAGCTTCTAAGGCAGGATTAGGGCGGGCCAACGATGCTGGCGCCTGATAATCAAGGGCAGCGGTCAACTCAACACCGCCAGCCACTCGGCGCGTCGAAATAATAGCCGCATCAGCGCCTAATTCTTCACGCACTCGATTCATGGCTTGGCGCATATCTGCTGCAAAATATCGTTTGACTTGCATAAGTCAGCCCTCAATCAATTTTGTCCTACCGTTGCTACGATAGTGACCTGCTTATTATCTGGAATCTCTTGATAAGCCAGCACGTACATATTTGGTACGGCTAAGCGAGCAAAGCGCGACATCATCGCTCGGATCTGACCAGCAACCAATAACACCACTGGCTTGCCTAGCATTTCCTGACGCTGCGCCGCCTCGATCAGAGACTGCTGTAGTTTCTCAGCCATTCCAGGTTCCAAGAGGACACCCTCACTTGAACCTTGTCCAGCCTTCTGCATACTACTAAGCAATATCTGTTCCAATCTTGGCTCTAAGGTAATCACGGGCAGCTCAGGCTCAAGCCCTACAATGCTTTGCACGATTGCGCGTGATAACGCGACACGCACTGCAGCAACAATAGTGTCAGGATCTTGACTCCGTGCAACAGTGTCAGCGATGGCTTCGGCGATGCTGCGAATGTCACGTACAGGCACCTGCTCTTGCAGCAGGCTCTGCAAAATCTTTAGCAAGGTGGACAACGAGACCATACCCGGCACCAGCTCTTCAGCAAGCTTAGGCGAGCTTTTCGAAAGCACTTGCATCAATTGTTGCACTTCTTCATGCCCTAACAGCTCATGCGCGTGCTTATTCAGAATCTGATTGAGGTGCGTTGCTACAACCGTGCTGGCATCCACCACGGTATAACCCAAGGATTGCGCCTGATCACGCTGACTGGGTTCAATCCAAACAGCTTCCAAACCAAACGCCGGATCCTGAGTCGCCACACCATTGAGCACACCAAAAACTTGACCTGGATTAATCGCCAACTCACGCTCTGGATACACTTCTGCCTCAGCCACACTCACACCCATCAAGGTAAGGCGGTAGACATTAGGCAGTAAGTCCAAGTTATCGCGGATATGCACCGAGGGCATTAAAAAACCCAAGTCTTGCGAAAGTTTTTTACGCACACCCTTGATTCGTGATAACAATTGCCCGCCCTGATTACGATCGACCAAAGGAATTAAACGGTAGCCCACTTCAAGGCCGACCATATCCACGGGCGTTACATCATCCCAACCCAATTCACGATTTTCGGCACTAACTGGCGCCGGCAGCTGGTCAAGCTCACGCTGCTCTTGCTCTACCACTGCCAATTCTTTTTTATTCTCACGCAGCCAAATAAAATATGCACCGCCAGCTGCAAGCAAACCTAAACCAATAAAAGAGACATGCGGCATGCCCGGCACAGAACCCATCGCAATTAGAATCGCAGCAGAAACAGCCAAGGCTTTGGGCGAAGTAAACATCTGTCGATTGATTTGCTCACCCATATCTTCCGAAGTGGTCACCCGCGTAACCATAATTGCTGCAGCAGTAGACAACAGCAACGATGGGACTTGCGCAACCAAACCATCACCAATGGTCAGCAAAGCATACACCTTACCTGCCTCCATAAAGCTCATGGAGTGCTGTGCAATACCGATCGCAATACCACCAATCAGGTTAATAAACAGAATCAACAGACCTGCTACCGCATCACCCCGCACGAATTTACTAGCACCATCCATCGAACCGTAAAAATCAGCTTCTTGGGCGACATCGCTGCGGCGAATTTTAGCTTCGTCCTGATTAATTAGACCTGCGTTTAAATCAGCATCAATCGCCATTTGTTTGCCTGGCATAGCATCCAAAGTAAAACGTGCGCTCACCTCAGAAATTCGCCCCGCACCTTTGGTGACCACAACAAAGTTAATGATCATCAAAATAGCGAAAACAACCGCACCAACAACATAGTTGCCGCCGATCACCACTTCACCGAAGGCTTGAATCACTTTACCCGCCGCATCGCCACCGTCATGTCCATGCAACAAAACCACTCGCGTAGAGGCTACGTTTAAAGCTAAACGCAATAACGTAGCGGCGAGCAAAATCGTTGGAAACGCAGCAAAATCCAATGGACGCATGGCATACACGCCAACCAGCAGGACCACAATTGAAAGAGCAATATTGAAAGTAAAGAACACATCAAGTAGAAATGGCGGAACCGGCAGCGTCATCATTCCGAGAATAACCAACAACAACAGCGGCACGCCTAAATTGCCTTGCTTGAGCAAGGTGAGACCACTGCGCATATTAGTTTTAAGTTGCGTGTTATTCACAGATTGTTCTCTTTTTAATTCAATTGCCGACAGACTAAATATTGACGCAATAACTACTGCTTCTTACAACAAAGCAAGAAGCAGTCCACCTTGTAAAAAATTTAACCGCCAAAAACATAAAAGCTGCCCCAATGGACAGCTTTTATGTTGACACAACAACCTTTAATCGGCGCGGCTAGCCAACGAAACTGAGTAACACTCCAGCCGCCACCGCAGAGCCAATCACACCTGCCACGTTCGGCCCCATCGCATGCATTAACAAGAAGTTTTGTGGATTCGACTCCAACCCCACCTTGTTTGACACGCGTGCAGCCATCGGCACTGCAGAGACTCCTGCAGAACCAATCAATGGATTGATCTTGTTGGTACTGAACTTATTCATCACTTTAGCCATGATCACGCCCATTGCAGTGCCTGCACTGAAGGCAATCATACCCAGTAATAAAATCCCTAAAGTTTTCATTTGCAAGAATGACTCTGCAGATAACTTAGAACCAACAGTTAAACCCAGCGCAATCGTAACGATATTGATCAAGGCATTCCGTGAGGTGTCAGCTAAGCGCTCAACTACGCCACTTTCGCGCATTAAGTTACCAAAGGCAAACATACCCACCAAAGGCGCAGCATCTGGCAGCAACAAGCCAATCAGTAAGCACAGCACCAGCGGAAAGACGATTTTTTCTGCTTGACCAACATGGCGCAATTGCGACATCACAATTGAGCGCTCCGCCGGTGTGGTCAGTGCGCGCATAATCGGCGGCTGAATTAACGGTACAAGCGCCATATAGGAATAGGCAGCCACTGCAATCGGACCGAGCAAATCAGGCGCTAAACGGGAAGTCACGTAGATAGAGGTCGGACCATCGGCACCACCAATAATGGCAATCGACGCCGCTTCCTTCAGAGTGAACTCCAAGCCTGGAATACCCAACATACCAATCGCCAAAGCGCCCAATAAGGTACCAAAAATACCGAACTGCGCAGCCGCACCGAGCAGCAAGGTTTTTGGGTTGGCGAGCATCGGACCAAAATCGGTCATTGCGCCCACGCCCATAAAAATCAGCAACGGGAATACGCTAGTGGGCAAGCCAACATCGTAGAGCATGGCCAATATGCCGCCGGTTTCTGCCATGCCCGCTGCCGGAATATTGGCGAGCACGCCGCCAAAACCGATCGGGATCAGCAGCAAAGGCTCAAAGCCTTTGCGAATTGCTAAGAAAATCAAACCCATACACACAGCAATCATCAAGGCCTGACCAGCCTCAAGCTGATAGATACCGGTGCTTTGCCATAGACCTAAGAGCTTATCCATTATCTAGCCCTCAACCTATTGTCAGTAGGCAATCGCCAACTGTAACGGCATCACCAACTTTGACGTTGACGTTACCAATGACTCCACGACGGAAGGCGCGAATTTCAGTTTCCATTTTCATGGCTTCTAAAATAATCACAATGTCGCCTTCTTCCACGGCTTGACCGGGCTTAACCAGCACTTTAAAGATATTCCCTGCTAATGGTGCGCCTTGCGGATCACCAGCACCAACAGCAATGGGCTCAGGCGCACACGCAGTGGCTTCACCAATAGGTTTGAGCCCTTCAATGTCACCACCCTCATTGACTTGTACGACAAAGGATTTGCCATTCACTTCAACGGTGTAAGCTTGCGGGCCAACACTTGCACTATCAAGTACTTCATTACCGGTTGGCACCGGCTCAAAGGCATCAGGATTATCGCGATTCTCTAAAAACTTCAGACCAATCTGTGGGAATAATGCATACGTCAGCACATCATCAATCAGATCGTCAGCCAAGCGGATGTTTTTTTCTTTGGCCAAAGCAGTTAACTCACTGGTGAGTTTTTCCACTTCGTTATCCAGCAAATCAGCAGGACGACAGACAACCGCTTGCTGGCCATCTAATACACGGGCTTGCAGTTCAGCATTAAATGGCGCAGGAGCAGCACCGTACTCGCCTTTTAATACACCAGCGGTTTCTTTAGTAATGGACTTGTAACGCTCGCCCGTCAGCACGTTAATCACTGCTTGTGTGCCCACAATTTGTGAGGTTGGCGTTACTAACGGAATAAAACCTAAGTCTTCACGCACACGCGGAATTTCCGCCAATACTTCATCAAATTTATCACTGGCGCCCTGCTCTTTAAGCTGGCCTTCCATATTGGTCAACATGCCACCTGGAACTTGCGCAACCAAGATACGTGAATCAACACCTTTGAGCGACCCTTCAAATTTCGCATATTTTTTGCGCACTTCGCGGAAATACGCTGAGACTTCTTCCAGCAATAACAGATCAAGACCGGTGTCATGCTCAGTGTTCTGGAACATTGCTACTACTGATTCGGTTGGCGAATGACCGTAGGTCATCGACATTGAGGAAATCGAGGTATCAACGTTATCAATCCCTGCTTCCACTGCTTTCAAAATCGCTACAGAAGATAAACCTGCTGTTGCGTGGCACTGCATGTGGATAGGAATCGACAGACTGGCCTTTAATTTACTGACCAACTCATACGCAACATAGGGCGTTAAAATCCCGGCCATATCTTTAATGGCAATCGAGTCAGCACCTAAATCTTCAATTTGCTTGGCCAGATCAACCCACATTTGCATGTTATGCACAGGGCTGGTGGTGTACGAAATGGTACCTTGCGCATGCTTACCGTTGGCCTTCACCGCTTTTAAAGCGCGATCAAGGTTACGCGGATCGTTCATCGCATCGAACACACGGAACACATCAACACCGTTAACAGCGGCACGCTCAACAAACTTATCCACCACATCATCAGCATAGTGACGGTAGCCAAGCAAGTTTTGCCCACGCAGTAACATCTGCTGACGGGTATTAGGCATGGCTTTTTTCAGCGCACGAATACGTTCCCATGGGTCTTCACCCAAATAACGAATACAAGCGTCAAAGGTCGCACCACCCCAAGACTCAACGGACCAAAAACCAATTTGGTCAAGCTTGCCAGCAATGGGCAACATATCGTCTAAACGAACACGAGTGGCTAAAATCGATTGGTGAGCATCACGTAATACAACGTCAGTAATACCGAGTGGCTTTGTAGCAGTCATCAGGATAACTCCGTATGGAAACACTCAGCCGCGACGGGCGCGGTGCTGTTTAATGGCAGTTTGGATAGCTTGTAAGGTGTCAGGATCAACAGCTTGAGTGCTCGCTCGTTGCACAGCCGCAGGAACAGCGGTAGCAACATTACTCTCTTCAGACACAAGGCGCTCCAAAACAAAAGACATACCTTTAATGCAGTAAATCAATAGAATTAAAAATAAAAAAACGAGGCCCATGCCAAAAAACATGAGTTCAACGCCTTCGATAAGGAGTTGCTGAGAAGTCATATCCGCTCCATTTCCTGAATTACAGGGGGCAATATTATAATTTAAATCAATGCAGCAATTGTCGCAGTGGCCAGTAATGCATGGCTAAAACGTCGGAACATTAACGCGAACCATACCCCGTTGGCAAACAATTGAATGTTTTTTTGCCTATATTGCTAGCTCTTGCAAGTTTATTTGTAACCTTACAATAAGAACACTGTTGCCAAACCTAAGAAAATAAAGAACCCGCCACTGTCAGTCATTGCAGTGATCAGCACACTAGAACCCAAGGCAGGGTCACGCCCCAAACGCACCATCGTCATCGGAATAACCACACCCATCAGAGCGGCCAAGAGCAAGTTCAAGGTCATAGCACCGGTCATCACCACACCCAATGACCAGCTGTCATAGAGTAACCAAGCCACCAGACCAATCACACTGCCCCAGATCACACCATTGATCAACGCCACACCCAATTCTTTACGCATCAAGCGAGAGGTATTACCGGTTGACAGCTGATCCAACGCCATCGCTCGCACAATCATGGTGATAGTTTGATTGCCTGAGTTACCGCCAATTCCGGCAACAATCGGCATCAAGGCCGCCAGTGCAACTAGCTTTTCAATTGAGTCTTCAAATAAACCGATCACCCGCGAAGCAACAAAAGCCGTAATTAAGTTAATCGCCAGCCACGCCCAACGGTTTTGCAATGATTTCCACACTGAAGCAAATATGTCTTCTTCTTCTCGCAAACCAGCACGACTGAGCACTTCGCTTTCGGACTCTTCACGAATCAAGTCAACCATTTCGTCAACCGTTAAGCGACCAATTAACTTGCCACTCTTTTCAATCACCGGGGCAGAAACTAAGTTATAACGCTCAAAGGCTTGTGCGGCAAAGGAGCCGTCTTCATCAGGATAGAAGGTAACTGGATCATCAGCCATCACCTCATGCACAGAGCGCTCAGGATCATTGACCAACAAACGCTTAATCGGCAATACGCCCTTTAGAATACCGGCCATATCAACCACAAAAAGCTTGTCAGTTTGATCGGGCAGCTCTTTGAGGCGTCGCAAGTAACGCAACACTACTTCAAGGGTGACATCCTCTCGAATGGTCACCATCTCAAAGTCCATGATCGCACCGACTTGCTCGTCTTCATAGGAGAGTGCTGAGCGTACACGCTCACGCTGCTGCTCATCCAGAGACTCCATCAACCCTTGCACAACATCGCGCGGCAGTTCAGGTGCAAGGTCTGCCAGCTCATCGGCATCCAAGTCTTTGGTCGCTGCAATGATTTCATGTTCATCCATGTCTGCAATCAGTGTCTCACGCACTGAATCAGACACTTCTAAGAGAATATCGCCATCACTTTCGGCACGCACCAACTGCCAGACTGTTAAACGATCCTCCAATGGCAGTGCTTCTAAAATATAGGCAATGTCCGCCGGGTGTAATTCAGCCAATTTCGCCTGCAACTCAGCCAAATGCTGCTGTTGTACTAAGGCTTCAACGCGCTCTTGATTGTCACTCTCTTGCCGCGCAACTCTTTCTTCAATCAACCGATGGCGTTGTAAGAGCTCAATAACCTGGGAAAAACGCTCATGCAGCCGTTCTTGGGGCTTTCTCTCTTCAACTTCTAACATGGATGATGTACTCCACCTTTGCGACAAAGACAGGCAAAGGAATATTCAAAACGGCAGGGTGATCACTCAATGGGAAGAAATGCTTTCTACTGAAAAATCATGACCAACCAGTTCTAGTCTGGTTTATATAGATCTAATAATACCATTGTAGGCAGCGATTGCACCTAACAATTGGTCGGCTTAGAGCGCCGTGTCAATAATAAAACTGATGATTCGGATAATCTTTTCTACACTTAAAGAGCCGCCAAAGTTCTGTTAAAACATAGATCATCAAGGACGATAGAAATGAAAAAATATTTACTACTCGCTGTATTCATCACTGGCCTGCATGGCACACTCGCGCAGGCCGCAACGCAAATTTATAAATGTATCAATGCCACCGGCTTAATCAGCTTTAGCGACAGCATCTGCCCGCCAGATACTGAACAAAGCACCCACAGCATAGCCCAGCCGATGTTAATCCCAGCACTAACCAAACAAGCCATTAAACAAACCAAACAAAAACATTCAAAGCAACGCAATAAAACCCGCGTCACTGTCGTCGGCGATCTAGCGCACCCTTGCGGAATCATTGACCTGCAAGCACAGCGCACCGCACGGGTGCGCAAACAAGTAAAAAACGGCATGAGTCAAGCAGAGGTGGAAAGCATGTTCGGCAAGCCACTCAAACAAGATATGAACAATGGCATCCTGACCGCCACTTATCGCAGCGACAAAGGCCAAAAACGCAGTGTGCGCTTTGATGAGCAAGGTTGCGTGCGCCTAGGGAAAAAGTCAGCCGCCGCCAATTCAAGCGCTAAAAAAA
Source organism: Pseudomonas sp. (assembly GCA_048266525.1). GTDB lineage: Bacteria > Pseudomonadota > Gammaproteobacteria > Pseudomonadales > Pseudomonadaceae > Denitrificimonas. The sequence goes on along the minus strand of JBLWZG010000007.1, from coordinate 36,309 downwards.
CTGAAAACAAAAAAAAGCGGACAAAAAAAAACCTGCAATAAATGCAGGCTTTTTTATATGGCGGACTCAGGAGGATTCGAACCTCCGACCGCTCGGTTCGTAGCCGAGTACTCTATCCAGCTGAGCTATGAGTCCATTTGGTGTTTATCCAGATCACCACTGGTATTGCTTAAATAAAACGATTAGATCATTTTACTTAATATGGCGGACTCAGGAGGATTCGAACCTCCGACCGCTCGGTTCGTAGCCGAGTACTCTATCCAGCTGAGCTATGAGTCCAATGTGGCGCGTATTATAAAGCTATTTACTTGATAATCAAGGAGTTTTATTTTTAATTTCAACTCTTTGAAATCTTTGCTCTGCAATACTAAATATGGCGGAGAAGGAGGGATTCGAACCCTCGACACCCTTTTGAGGTGTACTCCCTTAGCAGGGGAGCGCCTTCGGCCACTCGGCCACTTCTCCGTAATACGGGGCGTATCTTACCCATTTTTTTAGAAATTGCAAAGCAAAAAATCAAAAAATATCAAATACTTGGATCTTCTTTGTCTTCTTTCTCTTTTTGGATGCGTTGGTAGATTTCTTCACGGTGCACAGCGATTTCTTTTGGCGCATTCACACCGATACGCACTTGGTTACCTTTGACACCCAGTACAGTAACAGTGACTTCATCACCAACCATCAGTGTCTCTCCGACCCGACGCGTTAGTATTAACATTGTATATCTCCTTGCTTCAACGATTTAGGATTACAGTCTGCATCTGTAAGTTATGAGTAGCGTACACCGATGATATTTAATTGCACATCATTGTCTTCGCATTTTTATTAATCGCGATAATTAATTTTTTATATCACGCCAATAAAATCAAACAGCCCGGAACTCCAAGCTAAAATATTTTAACGGCTTAGCGCTCTACTGCATCTAAGCCAAAAGCTGTATGCAACGCCCGCACAGCCAATTCAACATACTTCTCATCAATCACTACAGAGACTCTAATCTCCGAGGTTGAGATCATCTGAATATTGATATTCTCTTTGGCTAACGCCTCAAACATGCTGCTAGCAACCCCAGGGTGTGAGCGCATCCCCACACCAACAATGGACACCTTAGCAATACTGGTAGTTCCACTAACATCACCTGCGCCAATTTCTTTGGCTGTCGCCTGCAGCACATCAAGTGCCTTGTCATAGTCAACATTATTAACGGTAAAGGTGAAATCCGTGGTGTTATCTTGGGCAACGTTCTGCACGATCATATCGATATCAATATTCGCCGCACTGATGGGCCCTAATATTTTGAAAGCAACACCTGGCGTATCGGGAACACCACGAATGGTCAATTTGGCTTCGTCGCGATTAAAGGCGATACCAGAAATAATCGGCTGTTCCATGTTGTCCTCATTATCATCAGTGGTAATTAGAGTGCCTGAGCCCTCTTGAAAACTATGCAATACCCGTAGCGGTACATTGTACTTACCGGCAAACTCGACAGAACGTAACTGTAGAATCTTTGAGCCGAGACTGGCCATTTCCAGCATTTCTTCAAAAGTAATACGCTCTAAACGCTGGGCCCGTGATACAACGCGCGGATCCGTTGTATAGACACCATCGACATCGGTATAGATCTGGCACTCGTCGGCTTTCAGCGCAGCGGCTAAAGCGACAGCGGTGGTATCAGAGCCACCACGACCGAGAGTGGTGATATTGACCTGCTCATCGACACCCTGAAAACCTGCGACAATAACGACTTTGCCGGCTTTGAGCTGTGCTGTAACTTTAGTTTCATCAATGCTTAAAATGCGCGCCTTACCGTGCTCACTGTCAGTCACAATCGGCACCTGCGCGCCAGTAAAGGACACTGCTGGCACGCCAATTTTATTCAGTGCAATGGCCAACAAGGCAATGGTGACCTGCTCGCCAGTGGCAATCATTACATCCATCTCACGCAGCGACGGCCTTGTGCAAACTTGCTTGGCCAAGCCGAGCAAACGGTTGGTTTCACCGCTCATAGCGGAAACCACCACGACAATGTCATCACCCGCTGCACGAAACCTTGCTACTTTCTCAGCAACCTGTTCAATGCGCTCAGGCGAACCGACTGAAGTACCACCAAATTTTTGTACGATCAACGCCATATTACTGCCGCCTCAATCATCGTTAGCATTCGCAATTTTATCCAGCACACGTCATTCGGTGCTGGATAATTCTTAATTGACTCAAGGCTTAGCTTTTACTGGCTACATACTCTGCGGTAACTGCCAAAGCCGCATCGAGTTTAGCCAGTTCAACACCACTGCCCTGCGCCATATCGGGACGACCACCGCCCTTACCGCCAACCACTGCTGTCGCCTGTTTCATTAAGTCGCCCGCCTTGAATTGACCGGTGAGGTCTTTGGTCACGCCAGCCACTAAGACGATGCGCTCACTGTGCACACCACCGAGTAAAATTACTGCGCTGCCCAGCTTGTTTTTCAGCTGATCCATCAACACCAATAGGTCTTTGCCTTCAACACCATCAAGGCGTGCAGCCAAGACCTTAACGCCATTGACTTCAACCGCTGCAGAGGCCAGATCACTGCCCGCAGCACTCGCAGCTTTAGCTTTGAGCTGCTCAACTTCTTTCTCTAAGCTGCGCTGCTGATCCAGCAAGGCTTGCAGCTTGTCCAAAACGTTGTCACGGGTCCCTTTAACCAAGCTCATTGCTTGCTTAAGTTGCTCTTCGGCACCGTTCAGCCAATTCCACGCGGCAACACCAGTGACCGCTTCGATACGACGCACACCCGCTGCCACACCGCCTTCGCTGGTGATTTTAAACAGACCAATATCACCGGTACGCTCAGCATGAATACCACCGCAGAGCTCCACCGAGAAACCATCAGCCATACTCAGCACGCGCACTTCATCGCCGTATTTTTCGCCAAACAAGGCCATTGCGCCTTTTTCTTTGGCCGTTTCAATATCCGTGACTTCAGTGCACACAAGCGTATTTTTACGAATTTCTTGATTGACGCGCTCTTCTAAAGCTTTGATTTGCTTGGCGGTGACTGCTTCAAAGTGGCTGAAGTCAAAACGCAAACGCTGGCTATCGACCAGCGAGCCTTTTTGCTGCACATGCTCACCTAAAATCTCGCGCAGCGCAGCGTGTAATAAATGCGTCGCTGAGTGATTTAACGCGGTGGCATGACGTACTTGATCATCCACTTGCGCCGACAGCGTATCGCCAACCTGCACAGCGCCTTGCGTAATAGCGCCGTGGTGCAAGAATGCATGGCCGCTTTTCGTAGTATCGGTAATTTCAATGCGTAGGTTATCTGCGGTTAAATAACCACAATCACCCACCTGACCACCGGACTCGGCATAAAAAGGCGTGCGATCTAAGACAATAACCACTTGATCGCCTTCTAAAGCGCGCTCAACGCTGGCACCCTCTTTAAGAATCATCAGAATCTTCGCGTCGGATTGATGCGCCTGATAACCCAAAAATTCAGTTTCGCCGTCAATTTTGACGAGCGCGTTATAGTCGATACCAAAGGAACTGGCAGAACGCGCACGCTCACGCTGCGCCTGCATTTCCCGCTCAAAGCCTTCCTCGTCCACCGTCAACTCGCGTTCACGGGCGATATCAGCGGTTAAGTCCATTGGAAAACCGTAGGTGTCATACAGTTTGAACACCACAGACCCAGGGATCACATCGCCTTCGAGATGGGCTAAATCTTGCTCAAGAATACGCAAGCCCTGCTCTAGGGTTTTAGCAAACTGCTCTTCTTCAGTTTTTAAAATACGCTCGATGTGCGCTTGCTGCTGCTTCAGTTCTGGGAATGCTTCACCCATTTCCTCGGCCAGCGCGGCAACAATCTTGTAGAAGAAACTGCCCGTGGCACCGAGCTTATTACCATGACGGCAGGCGCGACGAATAATCCGGCGCAGCACATAACCACGGCCATCATTGGACGGCACCACGCCATCAGCAATTAAAAAGCTGCAGGAGCGAATATGGTCGGCAATCACTTTCAGCGATGGATTGTCATTGCTCTCGCAGCCCACTGCTTTAGCGACGGCGCTGAGCAGGTGCTGGAACAAGTCAATTTCATAGTTAGAATTGACATGCTGCAATACCGCACTGATACGCTCAAGGCCCATACCCGTATCCACACTGGGCGCTGGCAATGGATGCATCACACCGTCAGCAGTGCGGTTGAACTGCATAAAGACGTTATTCCAAATTTCGATATAACGGTCACCGTCTTCTTCAGGCGAACCCGGTGGGCCGCCCCAAATGTGCTCGCCATGATCAAAGAAGATTTCTGAACACGGGCCGCACGGACCGGTATCGCCCATCGCCCAGAAGTTATCCGAAGCATAAGGCGCACCGCCGTTATCGCCGATACGAATCATGCGCTCAGTGGGAATACCGACTTCTTTAACCCAGATATCGTACGCTTCATCATCCGTCGCATAGACAGTGACCCAGAGCTTTTCTTTAGGCAAATTGAGCCACTGCTCGGAGGTCAAAAACTCCCACGCATAATGAATTGCATCACGCTTAAAGTAATCGCCAAAGCTGAAGTTACCCAGCATTTCAAAGAAGGTGTGATGACGTGCGGTATAACCGACGTTTTCCAGGTCGTTATGCTTGCCACCGGCACGTACGCATTTCTGACTACTAGCAGCACGTGTGTAGGCACGCTTTTCTAAACCCAAGAAGCAGTCTTTAAACTGATTCATGCCCGCGTTGGTAAACAATAGCGTTGGGTCATTGGCTGGGATCAATGAGCTGGAGGCTACGCGGGTATGACCCTTTTCTTCAAAGAAGCGAAGGAAGGCTTCACGGATTTCTGCGCTTTTCATATATTCTTCCACAATTAAATAACGGTCATGCGTAATAAGTACAGCCGACTGAGCGACTAAAAGAGCGCATTATAGCGATGATGCGCTCTTACTGCAGCGTTTAGTACCGATAGCTGCCTGCAGGATCAGTGATTGCACTCATCAGTGTGCACATGCTCATCTTCAAGCAGATCAGCTGGATCAGCCGGCTCCATTTCTAACTGCAAGCTGACTAAGTTGGTGGCTAAAGGTCGTAGCAAAAGGTTGGCGTACTCGGTGTCACCCTCTTCTACATCAACACCAATTAATAGCTGACCATTACCGGCTGTTTGCACCCAAATTTCTTTGCCCTGCCAAATCACCGCAAAACGCGTGCAAGAAGCTGAGGTTTGTTCGCCATCATCATTTTCCAGAAGCAACTGTAAATCTGTGTTCATGCGTTGTATTACCTAAATTAGAAAAACAAATAAGCGCGCAGCATCTGCATTGCAGCACTGCGCGCCAAATAAAAATAAGTTACGCCGGGGTTTAGCTGACAAACTCGATGATTGCACGCTCAAAACGCGCCAATCCTTCATCCAAATCAGCTTGTTCAATCACTAAGCTCGGAGCAAAACGTATAACATCAGGACCAGCCACCAACACCAGCAGATCTGCACGTTCAGCCGCTGCCATTAATGCCCCAGCTTTACCTTTGTAAGCTTGATTGAGCACGGCACCGACCAGTAAGCCTTTACCACGCACCAACTCAAAAAGGTTGTACTTCTCACCCAATGCACGCAGTTTTTCGCGTAAATATTCACCTTTAGCGAGCACAGCATCGAGCACTGCAGGGGTGTTAATAATATCCAGTACAGCTTCACCCACCGCGCACGCCAGTGGATTACCGCCAAAGGTGGTGCCATGCGTACCTACTGCTAAATGCGCAGCGTAGTCACTGGTGGTGAGCATCGCGGAAATAGGAAAACCACCGCCCAAACTTTTAGCGGTGGTCAGTACATCTGGGGTAACACCGTAGTGCTCGTGGGCAAACAACTTGCCGCTACGGCCCATCCCTGATTGCACTTCATCAAAAATCAGCAGCGCGTTGTATTTGTTACAGAGCGCACGCACGCCTTCAAGGTAAGCTTGCTCAGCGGGTAACACACCGCTCTCGCCTTGAATTGGCTCTAAAATCACGGCGCAAGTGCGCTCGGAGATCGTCGCTTGCATGGCGGCTAAATCATTGTATTGCACATGGGTGATGCCTGCTGGACGCGGACCAAAACCTTCAGAGTACTTTGGTTGCCCACCCACATTAACGGTAAACACGGTTCGGCCGTGAAAACTATTTAGTGCGGAAATAATTTCGTATTTATCTTCACCAAAACGATCATGCGCGACTCTACGTGCCAGTTTCAACGCGGCCTCATTAGCCTCTGCGCCGGAGTTACTGAAAAACACGCGATCAGCAAAGGTCGCGGCAGTCAGCTTACGGGCTAAACGCAGCGCTGGCTCATTGGTAAAGACGTTGGAGACATGCCAAAGCTTGTGTGCTTGAGTTGTTAACGCCTCAACCAGCGCAGGGTGGCAGTGGCCTAAACCATTAACCGCAATGCCACCAGACAGGTCAATCAGTTCGCGTCCACTTTGATCCCAAAGTCGCGATCCTGCACCGCGCACTGGGACAAAGCCAGCGGGTGCATAGTTTGGGACCATAACTTGATCAAAATCAGCGCGACTGACCTGCGCCTGTTGAATGGACATGCCTGCTCTCCTGGATAAAATCCTGTTAGGTAAAGATTGATTGGTAAAGTATTTCACTGGATGCGCGGTATTTTATAGTACTCGCAGCAATTCTGCTCGCGCATACCGATCCAATGCAGCAGTTTAAACCTAGATCAACAAAAAGCGCAGAGCAAAACGGTATTTTCTACTGAAACCTGCTTATTCAAACCTTTTCTACCTATTTTCTATAATTACTAGAAATACCTGCACTCTCATATGAGCTGGTCATGTCTGCGATCCAAAGATTTAATCCATGAATAATCTGTATTCGAACTACAGGCTCGCACCTAACACCGTTGATCGATGAGTACCTTGTTGGTGTCGCGACTAGCGGAGTCATGGATGACCCGTTGAGGGAAAAGCGATACCAGCAAAGTACGGCATGCGCATATCGTTCTGGATTATTTGCTCTGCTGAAAACGCCAAATTTGTGCTTTTCGTACTTCGAATTAGGGCGCAGTCGCTGGCATGGCCAGCTCGTACAGGACTCAACTGCGGGGCTGCGTCATCCTTGGTTCGCCCCGAAGCACTCGCACACAACACCGCTGATCAATAAGTACCTTGTTGGTATCGCGGCCAGCGGAGCCAGGGATGGCCCAGCCCCGAATCAGGTCAGGATGACCCTTTGAGGGAAAAGCGATACCAACAAGGCACGGCATGCGCATATCGTTCTGGATTCTTTGTTCTGCTGAAAACGCCAAATCTGTGCATATCGTACTTCAGATTAAGGCGCAGTCGCTGGCATGGCCAGCTCATACAGAGTTCTACTACTGCGCGCCTGCAAACCACTTTAGCTTCTCGCGTAGCGCCACGACTTCTCCGACAATAATCAGACTTGGACTCTGCACCGCAAACTCGCTAACCTGCTGATTAATCGTAGCTAAAGTCCCAGCAAACACCCGCTGCTTAGCAGTAGTCCCGTTTTCCACCAAAGCAATCGGCGTCTGCGCCGCACGGCCATGAGCAATTAGCTGCTCACAGATATCAGGCAAACAGCCCAAGCCCATATAAAACACCACCGTTTGCGTTGGCGAAACTAACTCAGACCAAGGCAAATCCAGCACACCATCTTTAGGATGACCGGTAACAAAACGCACCGACTGCGCATAATCACGATGAGTTAACGGAATCCCCGCGTAAGCAGAGCATCCTGAAGCAGCGGTAATTCCCGGTACCACTTGAAACGGGATATGCTGCGCCGCCAACTCCTCAATCTCTTCGCCACCACGACCAAATATAAACGGATCACCGCCCTTCAGGCGCACCACCCGCTTACCTTGCTGGGCCAACTCAACCAGTTTCAAATTGATTTGATCTTGCGGCACACTGTGATTTGACGCTTGCTTACCTACATACATACGATCAGCATCCCGCCGGCACAGCTGCAGAATTGCCGGAGCCACTAAACGGTCATACAGCACCACATCCGCTTGCTGCATTAAACGCAGCGCTTTGAAGGTGAGTAAATCTGGATCACCGGGACCGGCCCCGACTAAATACACTTCACCAACCACCTGATTCTGTGCGCCACGGATTTTCTCTGTCAGCAGCTGCTCAGCCTCTTGATCACGCCCAGCAAACACATGCTCAGCAATTTGCCCCTGAAAGACATCCTCCCAAAAAGCCCGGCGTGGCTGCACATGAGGCAAAAGGGCTTTAACTTGATCACGAAACTTAGCAGCCAGCCCTGCCAAGCGCCCATAACTTGCCGGCAGCCATGTTTCGATTTTAGCCCGCGCTAAGCGCGCCAACACGGGCGCATGTCCAGCGGTTGAGACAGCAATAATCAAAGGCGAACGATCCACAATGGCCGGGAAAATAATACTGGATAATTCTGGTGCGCCGACCGCATACACAGGAATCCCCTGCGCTTTAGCTTGCTCAGCAATCGCCGCATTGACTGCTGGCTGATCGGTGGTGGCCAGCACCAGACAACAATTTTGCATATCGGCTGCTTGATATTCGCGCAGCAAGCATTGCCCTTGCTTGGCTGCTAGCAAAGTTTGCAATTCATCACTGACCAAGGGCGCAACCACGCGTAGCCTTGCACCTGTTTCCAGCAATAGACGCGCCTTGCGTAAGGCCATCTCACCGCCGCCCACCAACAGCACAACGCGTCCTTGCAGCTTATGAAATAACGGCAAGTAATCCATGGCAATACCCTTATGCAAATCATTAATAGTGGCAATACATGAATAACGTCTAAACGCTACAGCGCAAGTCACCGATGCACTCTTTATAAAAGTTAGCGCTATATTTTGCATTGCTTGCAATCAAGCTTGCCGCACAAAAACAAAAAAGCGACTTAACCTCAGCCAAGCCGCTCTTATTGTTTAGCCGCGCACTACGGAAAATAGCGCATCCGTAAGCATCTGCTTAGCGAATGACTTCAACACCCGCCATATACGGACGTAATACTGCCGGTACAGTGATACTGCCATCGGCTTGCTGATTGTTTTCCAGTACCGCAACTAAGGTGCGACCTACCGCTAAACCTGAACCGTTGAGCGTATGTACCAACTCAGTTTTACCCGTTTCTGGATTACGGAAACGGGTTTGCATCCGGCGCGCTTGGAAATCAGTGCAATTTGAGCAGGAAGAAATTTCACGGTATTTATCCTGACTCGGTATCCAAACTTCTAAGTCATACGTTTTGCTCGCGCCAAAACCCATATCGCCAGTGCATAAAGCCATCTTGCGATATGGAAGCTCAAGCGCTTGCAGAACTTTTTCTGCATGCCCAGTCAACTCTTCTAAAGCGGCAAACGAAGTTTCAGGGCTAACAATCTGTACCAGCTCAACTTTATCAAACTGATGCTGACGGATCATGCCGCGCGTATCGCGCCCTGAAGCGCCGGCTTCACTGCGGAAACATGGGCTGTGTGCAACCATTTTCATTGGCAATTGCGCCGCATCTAAAATCTCATCGGCCACAGTATTGGTCAACGATACTTCAGCTGTTGGAATCAAATATAAAGGCGTTTGATCCTCACGCTCAATGCGGAATAAATCTTCAGAAAACTTCGGTAACTGTCCAGTGCCCTGCAACGCCGATGCTTGCACTAAGTATGGCGTATACATTTCTTCATAACCGTGCTCAGACGTGTGCAAATCAAGCATAAACTGCGCCAAAGCACGGTGCATGCGCGCGATACCACCACGCATCACCGCAAAGCGCGCACCGGATAATTTCGACGCTGCTTCAAAATCCAAGCCCTTGATGTTTTCACCGAGTGCCACATGATCCTGAACCGCAAAATCAAAGCTACGCGGCGTACCCCAACGACTCACTTCCATGTTGTCATCTTCACTCGCGCCTTGTGGCACAGAGGCGTCTGGTAGATTAGGAATATTCAAGGCAATAGCATCCAGTTTGAGCTGAATCGCTTCCAACTCGCGCTTACCCGCTTCCAGTTCACCACCGAGCTGATCGACTTGCGCTAACAACGGCGCAATATCTTCACCGCGCGCTTTGGCTTGGCCAATGGATTTGGAACGACTGTTACGCTCAGCTTGCAACTGCTCGGTGCGGGTTTGCACCTCTTTGCGTTGTGCTTCCAAGGTTTCTAAAGCTGCTACATCTAAAACAAAACCACGCAGCGCTAAACGCTCGGCGATGTCTTGAGGTTGTGTGCGTAACAATTTCGAATCAAGCATAAGGGTATCCGTTCTTACAAAGAAAATTTAATCAAGGTCATCCCCAGCCAAGTGGCGAGTAAACCACCGACTAAGGTCACACCCATATAGAGTAACGCTTGCACTGGCTGCCCATCATTGAGCAGGCGTAGCGCATCCAATGAAAAGGTTGAAAACGTGGTAAATCCACCTAGAAAACCGGTCATTAACAATAAAGTTGTCATGCCAGAGACATCCGGGCGCAGCAGAAACCATGAAAAAGCACAGCCGATCAAAAAACAGCCGAGAATATTAACCAAAACAGTGGCAATGTACAGATGCTGCGGCCAAATATGAGCCACGCCAAAGCCGGCACTGTAACGCAGAACACTACCCAGAGCGCCACCTAGCGCCACCATTACAAAGTTGATCATTGCGGCTCTCGACGCTGGCGTGAACTGGCTTGATCTAAGTTTTTTAGGTGCTGGAGTTTCTCACCAATTTTAATTTCTAAGCCGCGCGCCGGCGGTTGATAATACTGGCGCGGTGTTAAAGCTTCGGGAAAGTAATCCTCTCCCGCCGCATAGGCATCTGGCTCATCGTGGGCATAGCGGTATTCATCGCCGTAGCCTAACTGCTTCATAAGCTTAGTCGGTGCATTACGCAAGTGCAGCGGCACTTCCAATGAGCCAAAGTTCTGTGCATCTTGGCGCGCAGCTTTATACGCCATGTAGACCGCATTACTTTTCGGCGCACAGGCTAAATAAGTAATGGCTTGTGCCACCGCCAACTCACCTTCTGGGCTGCCCAAACGCTCTTGCACATCCCACGCCGACAAACACAAGGTCAGCGCACGCGGATCAGCATTGCCGATATCTTCACTGGCCATACGCACCACTCGCCGGGCGATATACAGCGGATCGCAGCCGCCATCGAGCATGCGTGTGTACCAATATAAAGCGGCATCAGGGTTTGAACCACGCACCGATTTATGTAGAGCAGAAATCTGATCGTAAAACGCCTCACCGCCTTTATCAAAGCGGCGCATGCTGTCACCGAGAATATCACCTAACAGATCAACGTCGATGCAGTCGCCGTCTTCCAGTAAATCAGCTGCATTTTCCAGCAGATTGAGCAAACGTCGGCCATCACCATCGGCCGCGCGGATTAACAACTCCTGCGCTTGCGGCTCAATTGATAATGAGCGCTCACCCAGCCCCCGCGGATCACTTAAAGCACGCGCCAGCAGCAGCTCCAGGGCTTGGTCATCTAAGCTTTTTAACACATAGACACGCGCCCGCGACAGCAAAGCGTTATTGAGTTCAAACGAGGGGTTTTCGGTGGTAGCGCCAATAAAAATAAAGGTACCGTCTTCCACATAGGGTAAGAATGCGTCTTGCTGGCTTTTATTAAAGCGGTGCACCTCATCGACAAATAAGATGGTACGACGACTGTATTGCGCCGACTGCTGCTTGGCGTCTTGTACTGCTTCGCGAATCTCTTTCACCCCTGACAACACCGCCGACAGGGTAATAAAATGCGCATCACTGACCTGCGCCAGCAAGCGGGCCAGCGTGGTTTTGCCCACCCCTGGCGGACCCCAGAAAATCATCGAGTGCAAAGCGCCTTGCTGCAAGGCTTCGCGCAGGGGCTTGCCCACAGCTAAAATATGCTGCTGACCGACATACTCATCCAAAGTATTGGCACGCAAACGCGCGGCCAATGGTTGGGCAACCGGCTCACTGCTAAACAGTTGCACTGTTACTCTCCATCCTCGATGACATCAACCTCTGCCGGTGCATCAAAGACAAACTGGCTGGCATCCACCGGCTCATTGACTTTAACACCCATAAACAAAATATTAGTGCGCTGACCAACGGCATCGAGCAGCTGCATGTCATTGATCACGCCATTACGGAAGGATAAACGCAAAGTATCAAACAAAGTGTCTTTGGCTGTCGGGGTTAAAATAAAATCAATCACCGAGCCACCTTCTTTGTAGGTGATGCTGAAGTTTTCACTGATTTTTGATACATCACCCGACAGTAATAAGGCTGGCGTATGGGTTAAGCGCTGATCCATTTTCTGCACAGTCACTTGCAGCAAATCGGGGTCATACAACCAAACTTTCTGACCATTGGAGATCAATAATTGCTCCAATGGTGGATCCGTGTGCCAGCGAAACAAACCTGGGCGCTGCAACACCATCTGTCCTGATGCCTCTTGCAACTGGGTGCCAGTGGAATCCAAAGTCAGTTGTGAAAAGGTGCCGGTAATGGTTTGTGTGTGACTGAGTAACTCGCTGAGTTTATTGGCCGCGCGTTGTTGCTCAGCGTCATCTGCCTGAGCGATCGAAACCGGCAGCACCAGTGCGGCACTGAGCATCACGCTGCTGATCAAGCCTAAAAAACTTTTATACATTGTGCGCATCGATACTCTCTTTTATTTGGCTGAAAGGTGACGCTTTACTGATTAGCGACAGTAAAGCGATTAACAAGCACTGTTACTCAATCCCGCCGTGGTGGCGGCGCAATCACTTCACGCGAACCATTGTGCGCCGCTGCGGATACCACGCCCGCCATTTCCATCGCCTCAACCATGCGCGCGGCACGGTTATAGCCGACTTTAAATTTGCGCTGTACCGAAGAAATAGAGGCACGGCGCGATTCCGTTACAAAGTTAACCGCTTCATCGTATAGTGGGTCATCTTCGCTGCTGCTACTGTCGCCATCACCGCTATCGAAACCGCTGCCAGCTTCTTCAACGCCCGCCAGAATCTCTTCAATGTAGTTGGGTGCGCCACGCAGCTTCCATGCATCCACCACACGGTGGACTTCTTCGTCAGAAACAAAAGCACCGTGCACACGAATCGGTAAACTGGTGCCAGGTGGTAAATACAACATGTCACCATGGCCTAACAACTGCTCAGCGCCGCCTTGATCAAGAATGGTGCGTGAGTCAATTTTACTCGACACTTGGAAAGCAATACGAGTCGGAATGTTGGCTTTAATCAAACCAGTAATCACATCCACCGATGGACGCTGCGTAGCAAGAATCAAGTGAATCCCTGCCGCACGGGCTTTTTGCGCAATACGTGCAATCAACTCTTCAACTTTCTTGCCGACCACCATAATCATGTCGGCAAACTCGTCGACCACCACGACAATGGTCGGTAACTTGCTTAAATGCGGTACTTCATCATCAATGTTTTCACGACGGAACAATGGGTCTTCTAATGGTGTACCGGCTTCTTGCGCGTCTTTAACTTTACGATTAAAACCCGCCAGGTTACGCACACCCATCGCCGACATCAGCTTATAACGTCGCTCCATTTCCGCCACACACCAGCGCAGCGCATTGGAGGCTTCTTTCATATCGGTGACAACGGGACATAACAAATGCGGAATGCCTTCATAGATCGACAATTCAAGCATTTTCGGGTCAATCATAATCAAGCGTGCTTCTTCCGGTGTGGATTTAAACAACACCGATAGAATCATCGCATTAACACCCACCGACTTACCTGAACCTGTGGTACCTGCTACCAACAAGTGCGGCATTTTTGCCAAATCTGCAATGACCGGATGGCCACCAATATCATGCCCTAAAGCTAGGGTGACGCAGGACTTGGCTTCATCAAAATCTGTTGTTTCTAGCACTTCGGAGAAACGTACGATTTGCCGATCTTCATTAGGAATCTCAATGCCCACAGTGGTTTTGCCTGGAATCACCTCCACCACTCGCACACTGATCATCGCTAAAGAGCGGGCCAAGTCTTTGGCTAAGTTAGTAATGCGGCTGACTTTCACCCCTGGCGCCAACAGTATTTCAAAACGCGTCACCACCGGGCCTGGATGCACTGAGTCAACCTGTACTTCTACACCAAACTCTTTGAGTTTGATCTCTAACAAGCGCGACATGGCTTGCAGTGACTCTTCGGAATAACTCGGTTTTTTCTTCTCGGCTTTATCCAGCAAAGCTAAGGGTGGCAAAGTGCCTTCAATTGCGCTGTCGACAAACAACGGCGCTTGTTTTTCTTTCTCTACACGCTTGCTCGGTATAGGCGCTGCTTGCGCGGCACTCGGCGCGGCAATCACTGGCTCACGCCGGCCTTCGCGGGCGCTGACATGCTGCGCTAAGGCTTCATCACGTTTTAATACACGATCACGCACCCGGGCTTGTTCGGCTTTATCCACACGCAAAGAGCCTGTGACTTGACTGACTTGCGCATCCACCTCACGCAAACGGTGCTTCTCTTGCTGGCGAGTTTGCGCATTGTCCCAAGTGTTCTGCACCAGCGATTTGATCGCTTCGCCTACACGGAAAGTCAGCGCACCAACACCTTCCATAACTTTGAACCAAGAAAAATTGGCATAAACAGTCAGACCAAATAAAAAACAAGCCAGTAACAGCAAGGTTGCGCCTTCAATATTGAGCACAGCAGTCAACGCCTCACCCAGCGTCGCACCTAAAATATTAAAGTTTTTCGGTGTAATGTCAGGCAATGGAAAATGCACATGAGTTAATGCAGTGCCCGAACATAACAATAAAATAAAACCAAATGTGCGCAGCGCAAATAACCAGCCATTCCAAACCATTGGCTCATAACGGTTTTGAAAAACCAGCACAGTTTTCAACATTAAAACTAAAGGAAACAGCCACGCAAATCGACCTAACACCCCAAATAATACATCAGCAATCCAGGCACCGATCTGCCCCCCAGCATTATTGGCAGTATCCAGTTGACTCACGCTTTGGGTAAACCCTGGATCATTGACATCAAAGGTCAACAACACCATCCAGAGATAAATACACAGCACCGCTAAGAGGATCAACACGCCTTCTTTCAAGCGTAATCGAGCCTGCTCTTGCCATGTATGATTTTCTGCTATTGGAGTCTGTATTGTGTTCTTCAAAAAAGCGTCCTGCACGGCCTTAAGGTAAAAGGCTCATCAAAAATATAATCATAAAAAACGTCTAACAACGCGCCATTGTACGGACTTAAGCCAGCGATTTCACCTTTACCCACTGCCAATACGGTGCATTCTATCTGCACATGCTTTTTTTACCGATTTAGCCTATCTTAACAGCAGTTTTTTTAAGTGCATTTTCTCTTATCAGCACAACGAGGCCCTATTAAGGTTTTTATGATCACTTGGCTCAATCGCGCATCACTTAAATTCCCCGCTCTCGACAAAGCCCTACGCGAGCCTAATGGCTTACTGGCTGCCGGTGGTGATTTATCCGCTGCACGTTTAATCGCGGCCTATCGCCATGGTTGTTTCCCTTGGTATCAGGATGGCCAGCCATTGCTCTGGTGGTCACCTGATCCGCGTACGGTCTTATTGCCGAATAATCTGCATATATCCCGCAGTTTACGCAAGGTTTTACGCAGCGATCAATTTAGCGTGACCTTTGACCGCAACTTTGCCGAAGTGATCCGTGCCTGTGCCGAACCACGTAAAGATAAAGATGGCACTTGGATTACCAGTGAGATGCAAGCCGCCTATTTTGCCCTGCATGCTCAAGGCCACGCCCACTCGGTGGAAGTTTGGCAACAGGATCAATTGGTGGGTGGCTTGTACGGCATTGCTATTGGTCAGCTGTTTTTTGGCGAATCCATGTTCAGTCGTGCCAGTAACGCTTCTAAAGTCGGCTTTGTGACCTTAGTTAGCGCCCTAAAAGCAGCTGGCTTTGTGCTGATCGATTGCCAAATGCCAACCGCGCACTTAATCAGCCTCGGCGCTCAAAGCATTCGCCGCAGCGAGTTCTCTGAATACTTAGCTCAGTATTTAGACATAAATACCGACATGCAATGGCTCACGCCTGCGATTACTACGAGCACCCTTACGCTATGAAAACCTTACAGCTCTATCTTACCCAAGAGCACCCTTGCAGCTATTTAGAGCAGCGTAGCGCTGGTTCAATCTTTATCGATCCGACCGAGCCAGTCACGGCCGAGCTGTATGACCAACTGCTAGAGCACGGTTTTCGCCGCAGCGCAGCACACATTTACCGCCCACACTGCCTCAATTGCAATGCCTGCGTCTCGGTACGGATTCCGGTACAGGCTTTCAGCGCAACAACTGCGCAACAGAAGATCATCCGCCGCAATCAAGACCTAACAGTGAAGCCAGTTAACAGCCTGTTTAGTACAGAGCATTACGCGCTGTACCAACGCTATATCGAACAACGTCATGCTGATGGTGATATGTACCCGCCTTCCATTGAGCAATTTAAAAACTTTCTTACCACTGATTTAGCTTTTGCATGCTTTTATGAGTTTCGCTTAAATGGTCAATTACTTGCTGTGGCAGCAACTGACGTGTTACCCACTGGTTTGTCCGCGATGTATACATTTTTTGACCCTGATGACAAGCGCCGCAGCCTTGGCCGCTATGCTGTTTTATGGCAAATCCAAGAAAGTCTACGCTTAGGCTTGCCCTACCTCTACCTGGGTTATTGGATTAAAGAATGCCAAAAAATGAATTACAAAACTCAATACCAGCCGCTGGAAGGTTTTATCGATCAAGACTGGCAGGCACTCAAAGCCTAACATTGACAACAAACAGCCTCAATTTTCAACTTAAAAAATTATTGCCAATCGATATTTGGCCTTTTCTGGCTGAATACGGCATAATACCCGCCGCTTTTGCCTGAATGTGTTTTAAGCGTCAGGTTTTTTATTGTATTTTGAGGGTTTTACTGCATGTCGAAAGAAGACAGCTTCGAAATGGAAGGCACTGTCGTCGACACCCTGCCTAACACCATGTTCCGTGTGGAGTTAGAAAATGGGCACGTCGTTACTGCGCATATTTCTGGAAAAATGCGCAAAAACTATATTCGCATTTTAACCGGCGATAAAGTTCGCGTTGAAATCACGCCGTATGATTTAAGTAAAGGCCGTATTACCTACCGCGCCCGCTGATTCATAAACTGCTGCGTTACAGACTTAAATACGGTACAAGCCTCGCGTTTGTGCCGTTTTTTTGTTTATTTTTCTTTATTATCAAGCGCTCGTTATCAATCGCTAAAATCCAAAAAGGGCTTGAAGCAGACGTGTCCAGCGCCGGCTTAAGCCCTTTTCTTTTACTTGCCACAAGATCAGTGGGCGATTGAACTGAGCACAAACAATGCTGCCAGTACATCCCTATACCACTGTGTGCGCATCAGTCGTTAGCACAAACTGCCTTGCAGCGCTGACCAACGCTGGGCGTTGATCAGCTGTCGCACTTAGAAGCTCATATCGACTCGCGTCCACCAGGTGCGGCCCGGCTCATTAACGCGTGTTGGGTTATCATCAAAGCCAAAGTCTGTACTGCCTGCAAGATTTAAGTGTTCGCTGTATTTTTTGTCAAACAGGTTGTCCACACCTGCGCTGACTTTCCAGCTTTTGCTTAAACGGTAGGCACTGTTGAGCGAGAACACACCAAAGCCTGAGCTTGGACCGAAGTCTTTACCAATCACGTTACCACGACCTTCATCGGTACGGTTCTGCGCAGCCACCACACGCCACAAGGCCGCACTACTGAAATCACCCTGCTCATAACTCAAGCCAAAGCGCGCTTCCAATGGTGGGATTTGCGGCATAGCACGACCATCAGAGCTGTTCTTGCCATAGGCATAAGCCAAGCTCATATCACCTTTAACATTCGAGGTGAAGTTATAGGCAGCACCGAACTCACCACCCATAATGCGAGCATCAATATTACTAACCTGCGCATTACTGCCGACATGAGTAAACATCAAATAATCACGCACTTGCCCAACATAAGCTGAGGCCCAGGCATCAAGCGGCCCTTGACTATATTGGATACCAAAATCCACCTGCGTAGTTTTTTCTGGATCAGCTGTAGCAAAGGCTGTCGGCAAGTAAGCACCGCCCTGCATAATGTTAGAGGCTGAGAACAACTCCCAGTAATCAGGCATACGCTGGGCGTGACCTAAACCAATATAAACAGTCGCTGGAATGGCTTGCAGATCATTCTCATAGCGCACAAAAGCACTCGGCAAGGTTTCAGTTCTATCCTTATTGGCCGTAGGATTCACTCTACAACTCATGTGATCTGGGCAAATGGGTATCAAACGACGATGCGCCAAGTACTCTCGATGATCCTCAACCTTATGGCGATCAACACGCAAACCGCTAATCACTCGGTCGCTATCAGTAAGGGTCCAAGTCAGTTCACCAAAAGCACCCCACTGATTAAACTCAGCATCCTTAACCGGATTTGAAAGCGTCATCCCACCAGTACGAGGGCGCAATCGGTGCTCACTGGTTTGTCCATCCACACCAGCCACTAACTCAAAAGCATCCCACTGCCAGGTGCCTTTAATGCGACCGCCCAAAGTACGAGTATCCACTTGAGTTGCCATTGCCGGCTTTGTGATGCTACGCAGCTTGTAGTTGTCCATAATATGGTCAGCGTAGTTGTAATACAGCTGCGCTTCTAAAGCGGCCCAAGTATCAGTGATATTTTCCTGCTTAAAGCGTAACGCGACGCTCTCGCGCAAAAACTGAGTACCATCCATACCGCGACCAGCATAGCGAGATTCACCGTCACCGCGACCCACTGTTAGCTCTAACAAAGTATCATCGGTTGGTGTCCAGCCCAAAGCGGCCTCAGTGTTCCACTTATTCCAACGTGAAGGTACGCGATCGCCATCACCATCATTGTAGTCATGGGCTTTAGATGCGTTGGCAAGCACGCGCAGGTAACCTTCTTTACTGCCCACTGCACCATCAATGCTGCGATCAAAACGACGATTAGATCCCACTAACAGACTGCCGTTTAGACGGTAATCTGGCGCATCAAAGACTTCAGGCTCACGCTCAAACAATACTGTCGCTGCAGAGCTTCCAGCGCCCCACAACACCGTTTGCGGTCCTTTAATTACCGTTAACTTATCGTAGTTTTCTGGGCTGATATAGGAGCTGGGCGAGTCCATACGATTCGGACAGGCACCCACCATCTCACCACCATTGGTCAGCATTTTTAAACGCGAACCAAACATACCACGGAATACCGGATCACCGTTGACACCACCGCTGCGCATCGCAGAAAAACCCGGAATGGTTTTTAGATAATCCGCACCATCACTGGCCGGTACGGGTTGGCGTGGAATACGTGGATCAGTCACCACTTTAATCGGTGACTCTTGCGCTACACCGGTAATGACCATAGGCGCTAACTGTGCAGCTTCTTGTTCATCGCCAGCACTCGCTTGCAGCGGCGCGCAGATTGCAAAACCTAGCAGCGCAGCATGTGCCAGCGCTAAGCCATGCGACAATGGCTTTAATTTGAAAGCATTGTCTTGTCGTGGCGCAGCAGCGCCTCGAATACGATTGATATACATAGAGGTATCCATTATTTATTTAAATTAAGTCACGGGCCTGTGACCCGTTTGATTTAAGTAAACAGATGGATCGGTGGCGCGCGCGGATGGCGCAGGCTGTGCTCGGCTGGCAAAGGGCGTGGCGGTGTCGGCAGTACAACTAACCATTGCACTGGCGGCACCACAGGCAGCGCC
Organism: Pseudomonas sp.; assembly: GCA_048266525.1. Lineage (GTDB taxonomy): Bacteria > Pseudomonadota > Gammaproteobacteria > Pseudomonadales > Pseudomonadaceae > Denitrificimonas. Next base: position 16,569 of record JBLWZG010000007.1, on the reverse strand, counting down.
AGCAATAGCGCTAACAGCAAAGGCGGGCTGACTGTTAATAAGTCACAGTAGCCACACATTTCTAAATTAGCCAACCATTGCGGGGTGCCAGCAGGCGCTGGCTGATGGCCCATTAGCGCGTGGTAATCACTGTTTTTGTCAGCTTGTGCTTGTGAATGAGTGTTCTCATCAACAAGCATTGCGGCGTGCTGGTGGTGTTTTGTATCTGATGCTAAGGGTAAGAACGCTGTCGCGGGCGTGGCCCGCTCGTACAGGTGCTGCTCTGTAAGGTCTGTATCTGAATCCAAAGAAGAGAGTGCTTGAGTACCAGAAATAAGCGGGCCGACATGGATCATCAGCATGGCAAATAAGCCAAGCCAAGTCGCTATGCCGTGATTGCACCTCTGCTTAATCAATCCTGGTACTCCATTGCTGTCATTGCTACCCCAGTAAAAATTATTGCTGATAAATGATCACACAAATCAGCCTGCAACTCGCGCGACAGTCTGCCGCAGAAAAAAGCCAACAACAACAAAACCTTAAAAAAACTTTAAAAAAGCAAAATAAAACTAGTAAAAAATAGTAAAAAGACGATTTCTACCAATTTAAAAACATTACTTGCAATAAAAAACCCACATTAATAGATTTAATTCAACCAGTGCAGTATCGCATGCCATATTGAGCAAATAACCACACAGAGTATGCGCTAAAGCCATGTTTCATTTCATTGACCTCGATTAAGGATCAACTCATGCCCATGTTGAGTAACCCAGCCACTAAATACCGTGCCTATCCTGTATTAAATTTACCGGATCGTACTTGGCCAAATAAGACTATCACCCATGCGCCGATTTGGTGTAGTTCGGATTTGCGTGATGGCAACCAGTCGCTGATCGAACCAATGAGCCCTGAAAAAAAACTGCGCTTCTTTAAAACCTTAGTGGCGGTTGGCGTGAAAGAAATTGAAGTAGCCTTCCCATCGGCCTCACAAACCGATTTTGACTTTGTTCGCTTGCTGATCGAAGACGGGCATATTCCTGAAGACACCACGATTCAGGTGCTGACCCAAGCTCGTGAAGACTTAATTGCGCGCACCTTTGAATCGTTAAAAGGCGCACCTAAAGCCATTGTCCATATGTACAACGCAGTCTCCCCTGCGTTCCGTCGCATTGTCTTTAACCAAGACAAAGCCGGTGTTAAAGCCATCGCCGTGCATGCAGCGCAATTGTTTCAAAAATACGCGGCCATGCAACCGGAAACCCAATGGACCTTTGAATATTCACCAGAAACCTTCAGCGCCACGGAAACTCCGTTTGCCGTTGAAGTGTGCAATGCGGTGTTAGATGTATGGCAACCCAGCGCTGATCACAAAGTGATTTTGAACTTACCTGCCACAGTCGAAGTGGCCACACCTAATGTGTATGCCGACCAAATTGAATGGTTTGCGCGCAATATTGATTACCGCGAGCATGTGATCATTAGCCTGCACACCCATAACGACCGCGGCACTGGCGTAGCTGCCAGCGAACTGGGCTTATTGGCCGGCGCTGACCGTGTTGAAGGCTGCTTGTTTGGCAATGGTGAGCGCACCGGTAACGTTGACTTAGTCACCTTAGCCTTAAACATGTACACCCATGGCGTTGATCCAGAGTTGGATTTTTCTGATATTGATGCGGTGCGCAAAGTTGTCGAAGAGTGCAATCAACTGCCCGTACATCCCCGTCATCCCTATGCGGGCGACTTAGTCCACACGGCATTTTCCGGCTCGCACCAAGATGCCATTCGCAAAGGCTTTGCCCAGCGCGACGTCGACGGTATTTGGGAAGTCCCTTACCTGCCCATTGATCCGGCTGACATTGGTCGCGACTACGAGGCAGTGATCCGCGTCAACAGCCAATCGGGTAAAGGCGGCGTCACTTATTTACTGGAACAGGAATACGGCATTCAATTGCCACGTCGCATGCAGATTGAGTTTAGCCAAGTGATTAAAGCGGAAACCGACCGTTCAGGCTTGGAAGTATCGGCTGCGCAAATTTACACCTTATTAGACCGTGAGTATTTACAGGCCTTGAGCCCATACGCCCTGCACAAGCATCGTTTACAAGAAGAAGACGGCATTTGCACATTAACCACTGAAGTATCAGCTGACGGTGAGGTTAAAAGCTGGAGCGGTTGTGGCAATGGCCCACTGGAAGCCTTGGTGGCCAGCTTGCCTGTTGCTGTGGAGATCATGGATTACAACGAGCACGCAATTGGTAGCGGCAGTAATGCTAAAGCTGCAGCCTATATTGAGCTGCGCTTACCAGGCCAACGCCCAGTGTTTGGTGTCGGTATTGATAGCAATATAACCACCGCGAGCATTCGTGCGTTCTTCAGCGCGCTAAACCGTGCCAGCGCCAGCGCTACAAGTACTAGTGAAGCGATGCGAAACAGCGCTTAACTACTCACACAATTGATAGGTAATAAAAAGCCTCTACTCAGATATCTGGATAGAGGCTTTTTGCTGCAGTCGACGCGCAGTTTAAGACTGCCGCGCACCGATTAAGCTTGAACTTTTGCTGCTGCAGCTTTAACGATCTTTTGCAGCTCGCCGCTTTCGTGCATCTCAGTGATAATATCGCAACCACCGACGAGCTCACCGTCTACCCATAATTGTGGGAAGGTCGGCCAGTTTGCATACGCAGGCAGGTTGGCGCGGATGTCTGGATTTGCAAGAATATCTACATAAGCAAATTTTTCGCCACAGGCCATCAGAGCCTGGGTCGCACGCTGCGAGAAGCCACACTGCGGCGCGTTTGGAGAACCTTTCATGTATAGCAAAATCGGGTTGTTTTCGATCTGCTCTTTAATCGTTTCGATGATATCCACAAGCCACCTCGACACATATTTTAGTCATTACACCCATTCATTGCTGGGTACCTGGTGCGTATTCTAGCCTAAAACCTAGCGTTACGCTCTGCTTTAGATTAATTCAAATCAAGCAATTGACTTTATCTAGACTAATTCTGTGCGATTGCGCTCTTTTCACAACGAAGCAGTAGGGTCACCCAGTATGATTACTCAGCGCAGGTTTGCCAGCGTTTGCACACAGCCCCCTTTACCTTATAAGATTCGGGGCTTATGTTATTTAGCCGTGGCGGTTTTACTGTTTTTTATACCGCACTTGCATACTTCCGCATTCATCAAGGTTATAAAATATGAGCGTTAGACACTTCTTGTCACTAACGGATTGCTCTCCTACAGAATTACAGCTGATCATCCAGCGCGCCATCGAACTCAAGCACCAGCGCCAAACCGGCCAAGCACATGAAACACTTAAAGGCCGCGTCTTGGGAATGATTTTTGAAAAAGCCTCAACCCGTACCCGCCTGTCTTTTGAAGCAGGTATGTTTCACTTGGGCGGCCACTCGATTTTCTTATCACCACGTGACACCCAACTGGGTCGCGGTGAGCCACTGGCTGACTCATCCATTGTGATGTCGAGCATGCTTGATGCGGTGATGATCCGCACCTTTGCCCACGCTACCCTAACGGAGTTTGCTAAGCACGCAACGGTGCCCGTAATCAACGGTTTATCCGATGATTTACACCCTTGCCAGCTACTCGCTGACCTGCAAACCTTTACTGAACTACGCGGCTCGATCCAAGGCAAATCCGTGGTGTGGGTTGGTGATGGCAATAATATGTGCAACTCCTATATCGAAGCTGCGGTGCAGTTTGACTTTAACTTACGCATTGCTTGCCCTAAAGGCTATGAACCTGACCCGCAATTAGTGGCGTGGGCGGGTGAGCGTGTCAGTATTACTGATGATCCGCAGCAAGCGGTGCAAGGTGCTCACTTGATCAGCACTGATGTGTGGGCGTCGATGGGCCAAGAAGATCAAGCGCAAGCGCGCATGGCCGAGTTTCGTCCCTTCCAAGTCAGCAAAGATCTACTCGACTTGGCTGCCGATGATGTACTGCTGATGCACTGTTTGCCTGCGCACCGTGGCGAGGAAGTCAGTTTGGATGTGCTCGATGATCCCCGTGCAGTGGTGTGGCAACAAGCTGAAAACCGTTTGCATGCGCAAAAAGCCTTGCTTGAGTTTTTAATCAATCCAGCGCTGTACCAACATGGATAAGAACGGGTTGTTATTAAGTCTCACTGATCTCAGTTGTGGCTATGCCGATCAACCGATAGTGCAGCAGTTAAATCTGCACCTTAATAGCGGTGACATTGGCTGCCTGCTCGGTCCTTCCGGCTGCGGCAAGACCACCACTCTGCGCGCTATTGCCGGCTTTGAACCTATTTTAAAAGGCTCAATCACTTTGGCTGGTGAGGTGATTTCACGACCGAAATTTACTTTAGCCCCAGAAAAACGCCGCATTGGTATGGTGTTCCAAGATTACGCACTGTTTCCCCATCTGAGTGTTGAGAAGAACATTGCCTTTGGCATTCGTAAACACCCCGATGTGGAGCGTATTACCCAAGAACTATTGGAATTGGTCAAGCTCGGCGATCTGGGTAAACGCTATCCCCATGAACTGTCCGGCGGTCAGCAACAGCGCGTGGCCTTAGCCCGTGCCTTAGCTCCTGAACCGCGCTTACTGTTGCTCGATGAACCTTTTTCTAACTTGGATGGCGAACTGCGCCGCCGTTTAAGCCAAGAAGTTCGCGACATCCTTAAACACCGTGGCACCAGTGCAATTTTGGTCACCCATGACCAAGAAGAAGCCTTTGCCATGAGCGATAGTATTGGTGTGTTTAATAAAGGCCGTCTCGAACAATGGGACTCACCTTTTAATCTCTATCACGAGCCATTGACGCCCTTTGTTGCCAGCTTTGTCGGTCAAGGCTACTTTATTCGCGGACAAATGCTCACCCATGACAGCGTACAAACTGAGCTTGGTGTAATCCGCGGTAACCGCGCCTACAACTGGCCAGCAGGCAGCACTGTCGATGTGTTATTGCGTCCAGATGACATCATTGACTCGCCTGACAGTCCGTTAAGAGCCATCATTATTGGTAAAACCTTTTTAGGTGCGGCGACCTTGTATCGCTTAGAACTACCAACCGGCAACCAACTGGAAGCGATTTTCACCAGCCATATTGATCATTTTCTTGGCGAAAATGTAGGTATTGAAGTCGCAGCCGATCACTTGGTGGCCTTTGCTACACCCGGCACAGTTGCCGCGCACAGCAGCTTACCCATGACTGGCGTGCGCCGTTACAGTTCAATCACATAACCCCTCAAAACCCTAAACCACAGCGGCTCACGCGGCCGCTGTGAGTGTCAGATACGATAATAAGCCAGCTTCAAATCACAGCCCAGCCAGCTCACCTAGCCCTGCACAAAGCTATTTTTATTCGCATAAAAGACTCCGCTATAGCCTTTTGTGCGACAGATCAATAAACCAAGCTTATCTTTTAAGAATTGACCCGGGTCAATTTAAAACGCCTTCTCGTCACGTACCTTGCACTACATCTTGTGTTTGTAAACACATATAAACACTACATAATGTATTTAGAGGTTTATTATGCCGAGCTTAACCGCAGTACCCACCACCCGACAACTGCGTAAACGCGATCAAAGTTACGCTTGTTTTGATGCGCAAAAAATCTTGCATGCGATTACTGCAGCAGGACGCGCGACCGGCGAGTTTACTCCAGCAACTGCAGCTGAGCTCTGCGCGCATGTGCTAAAAACCCTACCTGAACATGCTGCTCTCAGTGTTGAAGAAATCCAAGACTGCGTCGAAACCACCTTAATGGCCGCTGGGCATTTTCGCACTGCGCGCGCCTACATTGTGTACCGCGAACAACACGCACGCTTGCGCCGTGACCGCAAAAACTTGGTCGATGTTGCTTCCTCCATGAATGAGTACTTATCCCGTGAAGACTGGCGGGTGCGCGCCAATGCCAACCAAGGCTATTCACTGGGCGGTTTAATTCTTAACGTATCCGGCAAGGTCACCGCCAACTACTGGCTCAATGAGGTGTACAGCGCAGAAATTGGCGAAGCGCACCGTGAAGCTGATTTGCATATCCATGATCTGGATATGCTCGCGGGCTATTGCGCGGGTTGGTCACTGCGCACTTTACTCAACGAAGGCTTTAACGGCATCCCAGGTCGTGTTGAAGCCGGACCACCGAAACACCTGTCCAGTGCGCTGGGACAAATGGTCAACTTTCTTGGCACCTTGCAAAACGAATGGGCCGGTGCGCAAGCCTTTAGCTCCTTTGATACCTACCTTGCGCCCTTTATTCGCAAAGATCAGCTCAGCTATCCACAGGTGCGCCAAGACATTCAAGAGTTTATTTATAACCTCAACGTGCCTTCACGCTGGGGCACGCAAACACCTTTTACTAACCTGACCTTTGACTGGGTCTGCCCAGAGGATTTACGCGAGCAAATCCCCTACATCGGCGGCGTAGAAATGCCTTTCGCCTATGGTGATCTGCAAGAAGAAATGGAGATGATCAACCAAGCCTACATCGAAGTCATGCAGGCCGGTGATGGCTTAGGCCGCGTTTTCACCTTCCCAATCCCAACCTACAACATCACCCATGATTTCCCTTGGGACAGCGAGAACGCCAACCGTTTATTTGAAATGACTGCGCGCTATGGCTTGCCTTATTTCCAAAACTTCCTCAACTCGGAACTGGAGCCCAACCAAGTCCGTTCGATGTGCTGCCGTTTACAGTTGGACGTGCGTGAACTGCTTAAACGTGGTGGTGGTTTATTTGGCTCGGCAGAGCAAACCGGCTCACTGGGCGTAGTCACCATCAACTGCGCACGCTTAGGTTATCTGTATAAAAACAACCCGATTGGTCTGTATCGCCGTCTCGACAATCTATTGGAAATGGCCAAAGACAGCCTGGAAGTCAAGCGCAAGGTGATCCAGCACCACATGGACGCTGGGCTTTACCCCTACAGCAAACGCTATCTAGGCACGCTGCGTAACCATTTCTCCACCATTGGCGTCAATGGTCTGCATGAAATGCTGCGCAATTACACCGACGATGCCGAGGGCATGCACACTGCTAATGGACGCACAATGGCGCTGGAAATGCTCGACCATGTCCGTGAGCGCTTAGTCGAGTTCCAAGAAGAAACCGGCAACCTCTACAATCTGGAAGCCACCCCAGCCGAAGGCACCACCTACCGTTTTGCCAAAGAAGACCAAAAACGCTTTGCCGATATTCTGCAGGCGGGCAGCTTCGATGCGCCCTACTACACCAACTCATCGCAGTTGCCGGTAGGCTTTACCGATGATGCTTTTGAAGCCTTGGAGTTGCAGGACGAACTACAATGCAAATACACCGGCGGCACAGTGCTGCATCTGTATATGTCAGAGCAAATTTCCTCTACCGATGCTTGTAAAAAACTGGTGCGCAATGCCTTGGGACGCTTTCGTCTGCCTTATCTAACCATTACCCCAACCTTCTCCATCTGCCCAGTGCACGGTTATTTATCCGGAGAACATGAGTTCTGCCCGAAATGTGACGAAGCGCTGCTGCAAGAACAGCAACGTGCTCAACATCTCAAGGCCGTCCATTAAGACCCCTTGAGCAAGCCAGCGCGCCACTTATAGAGCAGCGCGTTGATCCGATGCCCTGCATCAAACTAAAAGGAAAGACCTATGCAAACTGTAAAGCAACTGCCGCAAGAACAACGTCAACGCTGTGAAGTCTGGACCCGCGTGATGGGCTACCACCGTCCAGTCAGCGCTTTCAATCTAGGCAAGCAATCTGAACACCGTGAGCGCATGCATTTTAATGAGCAGCCAACCCAGCGTCAGTCCGCCTAAGCATGGCTGAGCAACTCAGAGTTGGGGGCTTCGTGCCCCTGACTACTTTAGATTTTCCAGACCATCTGTCCTGCGTGGTGTTTTGCCAAGGCTGTGCATGGCGCTGTCGCTATTGCCATAACCCTGACTTAATTCCACCACGCGCGCAGCAGATGCACAGCTGGGACAGTATTCTAGAGTTTTTACAGCGTCGCCAAGGTTTGCTTGAAGCCGTGGTATTTAGTGGTGGCGAAGCGACCTTGCAGAACGGCCTTAAAGCGGCGATGCAAGAGGTGAAAAACCTCGGCTTTAAAGTCGGCTTACATACGGCAGGGATTAACCCTAAAGCACTGCAGCGAGTTTTGCCCTATTGCGACTGGGTGGGCTTTGATGTCAAAGCTCTAGTCGAAGACAGCCAACTGATTACTGGCGTATCCGGCAGCGGCCAAGCCAACTGGCAGTGTTTAGAATTGCTGCTGGCCAGTGGCGTCACGTATGAGTGCCGCACGACAGTGCATTGGGATTTGATTGATCCGCAGCGCTTACTGGAACTGGCGCGTCGTTTAAGTGCTGCCGGCGTGGCGCACTTTGTTGTGCAACATGTACGCACGCAAAGCATGCTGGATGGACAACTGGCAGAGCGCAGCGCCAATTTAGGCACTGCGGCACTCTGGTATAACATCAGCCAACTCTTCAGTCGATTTGAACGGCGCAATGCTTAGCACATTGGCATCTTCAGCAGAACCAGCCGTGCGTCGTTAGGCGAAAGGCGCTAACAGATTGGTAATACTTGGAATATGAATATTACGCCCCTGCATTTCAATCAGGCCATCTTGATTTAAGCGCGCCATAATCCGTGACAAAGTTTCCGGTTGCATGGACAAGCGTGCCGCAATCAAGCGCTTGGGCAAAGGTAATTCAATATTGACGGTTTCTTGCGCCCGGTCTTCTAACTGCTGAATCAGATACAAAGCAAAGCGCTGCGTGGCATTTTGTAGGGTCAGGGTTTCCAGCTCACCCAAACGTTGATGCAAACGCATGCTCATGTGCCCGAGCAAATGCAAGCAAGCCTGCGGGTTTTCCTCAAGTAGAGTTAACATTAAGCGGTTGGGGAAGCTGACCAATTGCACCGCTTCTAAGGTTTCAGCACATACCGGGTATTCAGAGCGCTGCATAAACATCACAGCCTCTGCAAAGGTTTGTCCAGCCTGAATGATCTCCACCACTTTTTCTTGGCCATCGGCAGATATCCGGTAGAGCTTAACCCGGCCTTTTAGCACTAAAAAAAATCGTTCAGCCGGTTGACCCTGACGAATTAACAACTCTCCTGATAGGCATTGTTGTTCATGACTTTGCGTAATCAAACGCTCTTGATTTTCCACGCTCAAATGCTTGAAAAATGGATGTTGCAAAATGCTCGCGACAACAGGATGAGTAAAAAGCATGCGCTGCTCCTGAGGAAACAATACGTTAAGCCTCGCAGCACAATAACAAGTCTTGTACTGAGCGAGGTCTGGCTGTGCATACCTTAATGCCTTACGCGCGCCGCTTCACTGCTCTTTGCAGCTTTCACTGGCTTTTCTTGATTTACAACAAGAAGCGCTCAGGGCAGTTAAAGATCAATGGCCAAGACTGGCAATCTCGACAAGCTGCCCTTGAGTTAAACTCAGCACATCATCGGCACTCAGCTCAACTTCCAAGCCACGTCGCCCCGCACTGACATAAATAGTGCTCTGCTCAGCTGCACTGCAGTCAACAAAAGTGCGCAAGGCTTTTTTCTGCGCCAGCGGACTGATGCCACCCAGCAAATAGCCACTGCTGCGTTGCGCCCGCTGCGGATCCGCCATTTCTACTTTTTTAACCTGAGCCGCCGCCGCTAAGGCTTTTAAATTCAACTGGGAATGCACCGGCAACACAGCGACCAATAACTCACCTGCTTCGCTGCTGGCCAGTAAGGTTTTAAAAACCTGCTTGGCGGGCAAATTTAGTTTTTCTGCTGCTTCCAAGCCATACGATGGTGCACGTGGATCATGTGCATAGCAGTGTACTCTATGGCTGATAGCCATTTTTTCTAATAAAACAATAGCGGGTGTCATAGCTCACCTGGTCACATTGAGAAAAGCTGTACGCGCTTTAATCGACAAATAGATACAGTTTTCTCTACAAAAGCTATACAGTAATTATATCTGTACAACTACTTACCAACATACATGAATGTATGTATATTGTCTGGTCCAATCAAAATGCACTGTATTTCCGAGTAAAGCAGTGCATAATTATGCACCCCTGCATTCGTATTTGCGTGCGTTTATTGTGCAGTGCTAAAAAGATGCTAATTAGGAATGATTTTATGACCCGCTCTTCATCACGCGCTACAGCTGCCACCTTAACTCTTGCTTGCGCAATACTGATCAGTGCTTGTGAGCAAAAAGCCGAGCAAACCAGTCAACAGCAACCTGACCCTAAAGTAGGTATCGTGACGCTGTCATCTCAGTCCTACACGCTCACCAGCGAACTACCCGGACGCACAGCTGCCTACCGTATCGCCGAAGTTCGCCCACAAGTCAACGGTATATTGCAAAAGCGTTTATTTAAAGAAGGCAGTGACGTTAAAGCCAATCAACAGCTGTATCAAATTGATCCAGCTCTGTATGAAGCTAATTTAAAAAGCGCACAAGCCAGCTTATTAGCCTCTCGTTCGTTAGCCGAGCGTTATAAAGTGCTGGTCGAAGAGCGTGCCGTCAGCCGCCAACAGTACGATGACGCACAAGCCAATCGTTTACAGGCTGAAGCCGCTCTTGAGCGAGCACAAATCGAACAACGCTATACCCGTGTTCTAGCACCGATTTCTGGTCGCATTGGTCGTTCAACCGTCAGCGAAGGGGCTCTAGTCAGCAATGGCCAAGCGCAAGAGCTTGCGGTGATTCAGCAGCTTGACCCGATCTATGTCGATGTCACTCAGTCGGCCAATGACCTGCTACGCCTACGCCGTGAACTGGCCAGTGGCCAATTGGAAAAAGCCAGCGAAAATGCAGCGCAAGTCACGCTGCGACTGCAAGATAACAGTGAGTACGCACACAAAGGTACTCTCGAGTTCTCCGAAGTATCAGTGGATGCCAGCACCGGCTCAGTCACCTTACGCGCGGTTTTCCCAAACCCTGATGGCTTACTACTGCCAGGCATGTTCGTCTATGCCAACTTAATCAGCGGCGTTCAAAGCCAAGCTATTCTAGCGCCACAACAAGGCATCACCCGTAACCCCAAAGGTGAGGCAATGGCGATGGTGCTCGACGCTGACAATAAAGTTGAAGTACGCATGCTCAAAGCCGAACGCACCTCAGGTAATTACTGGTTAGTCAATGAAGGCTTACAAGCAGGTGATCGCTTGATCACTGAAGGCCTGCAGTTTGTTCGACCGGGTGTTAAGGCTGATCCATATCCTGCAGGCAATGTCTCTGCAGCGGACAGCACTTCTGAAAAAACTGCACCACAAGCTCAATAAGGGAATCTTTTCATGTCGAATTTCTTCATCGACCGCCCCATCTTTGCTTGGGTACTTGCCCTGGTAATTATGTTGATTGGCGGACTGGCGATTCTTAAATTGCCAGTCAATCAATACCCAAGTATTGCTCCACCAGCCGTTGGTATCTCGGTGAGCTACCCAGGTGCCTCAGCACAAACAGTGCAAGACACCGTGGTTCAGGTGATCGAACAGAAAATGAATGGTATTGATGGCTTGCGCTATATTTCTTCGGAAAGTAACTCCGATGGCAGCATGAGTATTACCATTACGTTTGAGCAAGATGTCGATCCAGATATTGCCCAAGTACAGGTGCAGAACAAGCTGCAACTGGCCACCCCGCTGCTCCCGCAAGAAGTGCAGCAACAGGGTATTCGTGTCACCAAGTCAGCCAAAAACTTCTTAATGGTCGTCGGGATTATTTCTGAAGACGGCAGCATGAACAGGTATGACCTGGCTGACTACACTGTTTCTAATATCCAAGACCCGATTTCACGTACCCAAGGTGTCGGTGACTTCCAGATTTTCGGCGCTCAATACGCGATGCGTATTTGGCTGGATCCAATCAAGCTGACCAACTTTGCGATGACGCCGATTGATGTAGCGTCGGCAATTCGCGCGCAAAACGTGCAAGTGTCTTCAGGACAACTGGGAGGTCTGCCAGCATCACCAAACCAGCAACTGACCGCCACTATTATTGGTAAAACCCGCTTCGAAACGCCGGAGCAGTTTGAAAACATCTTGCTCAAAGTGAATCAAGATGGCTCACAAGTGCGCTTAAAAGATGTGGCGCGTGTTGAACTGGGCGGCGAAAACTACAGCGTTAACGCTGAATACAATGGCAAACCGGCAACCGGTATTGGTATTAAACTGGCGACGGGTGCTAACGCCCTTGATACCGCACGTGCGGTGCGTGCAACTCTGGCTGAGCTAGAGCCATTCTTTCCGCAAGGGATGAAGATCGTCTATCCATACGACACCACGCCGGTGATCTCAGCCTCGATCGAAGGGGTGATCTACACGCTGATCGAAGCCTTTATTTTGGTGTTTTTGGTGATGTATCTGTTTATGCAGAACCTGCGCGTCACCTTAATTCCTGCTTTGGCTGTGCCGGTAGTTATTTTAGGTACCTTCGGCGTATTGGCTGCGTTTGGTTACAGCATCAACACCCTGACCATGTTCGCAATGGTCTTGGCCATCGGTCTGCTGGTGGATGACGCCATTGTGGTGGTAGAAAACGTTGAACGGGTGATGGAAGAAGAAGGTTTATCACCCCTAGAAGCCACGCGTAAATCCATGGGGCAGATTCAAGGCGCACTGGTCGGTATTGGTCTGGTATTGTCGGCGGTGTTTATTCCAATGGCCTTCTTTGAAGGCTCAACCGGCGCGATTTATCAGCAGTTCTCGGTGACTATTGTTTCTGCAATGGTGCTTTCCGTACTGGTCGCATTGATTTTTACTCCGGCATTGTGCGCCACCATGCTCAAGCCGATTAAAAAAGGCGGCAACATCGAAAAACGTGGTTTCTTCGGTTGGTTTAATCGTAGTTTCCAGCGCGGCGTAAACAAGTATGAAAGCGGTGTGGCGGCGATGATTCATCGTAAAACACCTTATCTTTTGATGTACGTGATCATTATCGCCATCATGGGCTGGATGTTCACCATGATCCCGACTTCATTCTTACCTGAAGAAGATCAAGGCGTACTCTTCGCTCAAGTACAAACACCTGCAGGCTCCACCGCTGAGCGCACTTATGATGTTGTCAGTAAAATGCGTGATTACCTGCTGACAGAAGAATCCGATACGGTGCGCTCAGTGTTTGCCATCACAGGCTTTAACTTTGCCGGTCGTGGACAAAACTCAGGTATGGCCTTTATTGGCCTTAAACCTTGGGAAGAGCGCACCCTTGAGCATCAAAGTGTCTTTTCTCTAGCGCAGCGTGCACAAATGCGTTTCTTCTCCTTCCGAGATGCTATGGTGTTTGCTTTTGCGCCACCTGCTGTAATGGAATTGGGTAACGCCACAGGCTTTAATATGTTCTTGCAAGACCGCGCGGGCGTTGGTCATGAGGTATTAAGCCAAGCACGTGATCAGTTTGTACAACTGGCCAACGAAGACCCTCGTTTAACCCAAGTGCGTGCCAACGGCCTGCGTGATGAGCCGCAATATAAGCTGATCATTGATGATGAAAAAGCCAGCTCTATGGGCTTATCACTCGATGCCATCAACCAAACGCTATCAGCGGCTTGGGGTAGCAGCTATGTGAATGACTTTATTGATCGCGGCCGTGTAAAAAAAGTCTTTATGCAAGCCGAAGCCGATGCACGGATGAACCCTGAAGATTTGGCAAAATGGTATGTGCGCAATGATAAAGGCGAGATGATCCCCTTTAACAGCTTTGCCCACGGCGAGTGGACCTACGGCTCACCAAAACTGTCACGCTACAATGGTGTGCCTGCTATGGAAATCCTCGGTAGTGCAGCACCGGGATACAGTTCCGGTGATGCGATGGTTGCAGTCGAGGAGATTTCAAAGCAACTGCCAACTGGCGTAGGTATGGCATGGACTGGTTTGTCTTATGAGGAACGCCTGTCTGGCGATCAGGCGCCTGCTTTGTATGCTCTGTCCTTATTAGTGGTTTTCTTGTGCCTTGCAGCAATGTACGAAAGCTGGTCGGTGCCTTTCTCGGTGATGTTGGTTGTGCCACTGGGTATTCTGGGTGCGCTACTGGCCACATACGGCCGCGGTCTATCCAATGATGTGTACTTCCAAATTGGCTTGCTCACTACTATTGGTTTGTCAGCACGTAACGCCATTTTGATTGTGGAGTTTGCCAAGTCGTTACATGAACAAGGCATGAGCTTGGCTGCTGCCGCAGTCGAAGCCAGCCGTATTCGTTTGCGCCCAATCATCATGACTTCGCTGGCCTTTATCTTAGGTGTTGTGCCATTAGCCATTTCCACCGGTGCCGGCTCAGGCAGCAAACACGCCATCGGTACCGGAGTCATCGGCGGCATGATCAGTGCAATGATCTTAGCCATTTTCTTTGTACCAATGTTCTATGTTGCAGTCAGTACTTTGTTTAAAACAGCTGAAGACAAAAAGGAGAACGCGCAATGAAGCGTACTGCCCTAGCCGTTGCGTTATTAACAGCGTTGTCTGGCTGCTCATTAATTCCCAACTACCAGCAGCCAGCAGCCCCAGTTGCAGAACAGTGGAATGATGCGCAAGCTCAACAAGGCGGCGTAGAGTTACCGGATTGGCGTGAGTTTTTCCAAGACCCAACGCTTCAGCAGTTGATTGAAACGGCTCTGACAAACAACCGTGACATGCGCATTGCCGCACTCAATGTTGAAGCATTCCGTGCGCAATACCGTATTCAGCGTAGTGCGTTATTCCCGGCGATTGATGCCAGCGGTGGCGGCAATCGCCAGCGTATTCCTGGTAATATGAGCCAAACAGGCGACGCCACGATCAACAGTCAATATTCTGCAGCAGTGGGAATGACTGCGTGGGAAGTGGACCTTTTTGGCCGCTTAAACAGCCTGCGCGAGCAAGCATTAGCCAGCTTCTTTGCCAGTGAACAAGCCCAGCGCAGCACCCAGCTTAGTTTGATTGCTAGCGTGGCAACCGCTTGGCTTACCCTGCAAGCTGACCAAGAAACCTTGGCGCTAGTGCGCGAGACATTAAGCACCTATGAGGAAAGCTTGCGACTGGTCCAGCGCAGTTACGATGCTGGAGTCGCCTCTTCCTTGGAGCTGCAACAAGCACGCACGGCTGTCAACAGTGCACGCGTGAGCCTAGCCCAGTTTGAACGCCAAAGTGTGCAAAGTCGCAATGCATTGAACTTGCTTTTAGGCGGTAACACGCCTGCTGATTTAGCCACGCCCGTGCCTTTAAAACAGTTTGAGTTTGCCGAAGTTCCTGTTGGCTTGCCTGCTGATCTATTGCAGCGCCGTCCAGATATTCTGCAAGCAGAATTCAATCTGAAAGCCGCCAATGCCAATATCGGTGCAGCACGCGCAGCGTTCTTCCCAAGCATTAGCCTGACGGCCACAGCAGGCAGCTTAAGCCCTGATTTATCAGGATTATTTGATGCTGGTAGTGGCTCTTGGCTGTTTCAACCCAGCATTAATCTGCCGATTTTTAATGCAGGACGTTTACGCGCCAACTTGGATTACAGTAAAATCCAAAAAGATATCAATGTCGCTCGTTACGAGCAAACCATTCAAACTGCGTTCCAAGAAGTGGCGGATGGTTTAATTGAGCGCACAACCTATAAGCAGCAACTGGCGGCTCACGATGCCTTGGTTAAATCCAGTGAAGCGTATTACGCTCTAGCTGACCGTCGCTATCGTGAAGGCATTGATAATCAGCTGACGTTGCTTGATGCCCAGCGCTTATTGTTTGATGCGCAACAAGCGCGTATCCAAACACAATTTGCGCAACTGGCCAGCGAGATCAAGCTGTACAAAGCTTTAGGTGGCGGCTATAGCCATGACAACAGGCAAGCCTTGTAAAGCGGATAAATGCACTGCTAGTCAGTGCATATTAAAAACGGGCGACCTGGTCATACAGAGTCGTCCGTTTTTTGTGGAACAGGCTGAAGCACTTTTCACCTCAGCCTGCTTAATACCTGTTAGTCGGCACGCTTAGGCGACAGCAATTCAATCTTGTAACCATCTGGATCTTCAACAAAAGCCAAAATACTTGAACCATGCATCATCGGGCCTGGCTCACGGGTGATTTTGCCGCCACGTGCACGAATGTCTTCACAGGCTTTGTAAACATCCTCCACCTCTAAGGCGATGTGCCCATAACCATCACCCAAATCGTATTTTTCTACGCCCCAGTTGTGGGTCAATTCAATCACGCTATTGCTGGCTTCATCACCATAACCAACAAAAGCTAAGGTAAATTTACCCTCTGGATAATCCCGACGACGTAACAGTTGCATACCCAACACTTCAGTGTAAAAAGCAATCGAAGCATCAAGATCGCCGACCCGCAGCATGGTGTGTAAAAGTCTCATCTAACTACCCTCTTCAGCGTCACTCAGTGACATCAACAAAGTTTTCAGCCTAGCAACTGACGGGCTATTTTACCCATGAATCATCCCATATAACACTCACGGTCAAGCAACACCGCTACACCCTCAAATAGCCTAAGCTTCCCCCTCGATATTCAACTAATGATAACAATCATTTAAGCCCCATTCGCAACTGTTAATGGCCATTTAAACTGATCCACTATTGGCCATTAATTTTGACCCACTTCTTGTGGCTTAGGCCACGTTTTTA
>JBLWZG010000006.1:37862-139149 GCA_048266525.1 Pseudomonas sp. | reverse complement strand
CCGGATATAAGCGTGCAAATCTAACCTCTGTTGACGTCAAAAATGGCTTGCAACAACGGGTGGGTCCATATAAGCGGGCCATGCCCGCGATCAGTTTACCCTGCACTGCTAATTCCGGATCGTGACAAGCTGGCGCGTCTGGTAGCGCTTCTTTGTTTGCAAGCGCGCTATCGCGGACATGGTCCGCTCCTACAGTGGGTCATACCTACAGTTGAGCCGCATCTACGGTTGGGTTACACCTACAGTTGAGTCGCATCTATAGTTGGGCGGCTCCGGATGGTGCGCTCCAATATGATTGGATTGGCGCGGGGCATGCTGCGAACTCTTTGCATTCCGCGTTAGGCCAGCTCGGCCAAAATATCATTCAACGTTTGTGCAGGATCTGCAGCTTGGGTGATTGGGCGGCCGATGACTAAGTAATCTGATCCCGCCTGCATGGCTTGCGCTGGAGTCAGGATGCGTTTCTGGTCATCTTGTGCACTGCCGGCTGGGCGAATGCCTGGGGTCACCAACTGCCCTGCTGGCCATTGTTTTTTCAGCAGTGCGGCTTCCTGCGCAGAACACACTAAACCATCTAAACCTGCTTGCTCGGCTAAACCGGCTAAACGCAAAACCTGTTGCTGGGGTGCGATATCTAAACCGATGCCTGCTAAATCGCTTTGCTCCATGCTGGTCAGCACTGTCACGCCAATCAATAAAGGCGTATTACCGTTATGTTGTTCCAGTACCTCACGGCAGGCTTGCATCATTTTCAAACCGCCGGAGCAATGGACGTTGACCATCCATACGCCCAATTCAGCCGCCGCTTTCACCGCCATCGCCGTGGTATTGGGGATATCATGAAACTTAAGGTCTAAAAACACCTCAAAACCCAATGCATGCAAGCCTTCAACCACCTTAGGTCCGCTGCGCGTGAACAGCTCCTTACCGACTTTAAGACGGCATTGCTGAGGATTTAGACGCTCTGCTAAGGCTAAAGCTTGCGCTTCACTAGGAAAATCGAGGGCTACAACAATTGGGCTGGACATGACTTGAGTCTCGTATCAATAAAATCCGCAGCATTGTAGCCTTCCTCTAGGCTCACTGTCGCATCAAGTTTGTTGCTACGGCATTTTAGCGGGCTTTTATCCTGTACTCTGTCTGTGCATAGCCTTTACAGATGCAACAACAGGCTTTATGAGATACATTCTCATTTAACGGATTAAGGAGTTACCCATGCCTTGGTATATTTGGCTTTTAATTGCTCTAGTGTTTGGCTCGGTCGCCGGCAGTTTACTGCTACTACGCGACACCGCTAACAAAATGCCAATCGATAAAGACAAACTGGAGTTGATGAAACAACGCAACGCCGAGTTGGAAGCGCAAGAACGCCAAAAAGACGAATAATCCCTGACAACCTGCTTGGAGATTGATTATGTCCCGCACAGAAACCGATAGTTTAGGTGCCATCGAAGTACCTGCCACAGCCTATTGGGGCGCGCAAACACAGCGCTCTAAAGAAAATTTCGCGATTGGTTCACAGTCCATGCCACTCGCCGTCGTGCATGCTTTAGCGCAGATCAAAAAAGCTGCAGCACGGGTGAATGCCCGTTTAGGCGAACTGCCTAAGGACATTGCCAAACTGATCGAACAAGCTGCCGATGAAATCATTGACGGATCGCTCAACGAGCACTTTCCTCTGGTGGTTTGGCAGACTGGCAGCGGCACGCAGAGCAACATGAACGTCAACGAAGTGATTGCGGGTCGCGCCAATGAAATTGCCGGACAAGGACGTGGCGGTAAGTCACCGGTGCATCCCAATGACCATGTCAACCGTGCACAAAGCTCCAACGATTGCTTCCCCACTGCAATGCACATCGCTACGCTGCAGGCGATTAAGCATGACTTATTCCCCGCCATCAAACTGCTGCGTGACGGGCTGGATAAGCAAGCTAAGCGTTATGCCAATTTGGTAAAAACCGGGCGCACCCACATGATGGATGCAACGCCAGTCACCTTTGGTCAGGAGCTCTCAGCCTTTGTCGCACAGCTCGATTATGCTAAGCATGCAATCGAGCACTGCCTGCCTGCCGTTGCCGAGCTGGCACAAGGCGGCACAGCTGTCGGGACTGGTCTCAATAGCAGCCCAAGTTTTGCTGACGATATTGCTAAAGAATTAGCCAGCGCAACAGGCCTACCACTCACCTCAGCCACCAATAAGTTTGCTGCTTTGGCTGGGCACGAAGCTTTGGTGAGTTTATCTGGCGCGTTAAAAACTTTAGCCGTGGCCTTGATGAAAATCGCCAATGATCTACGTTTGCTAGGCTCTGGGCCTCGCGCCGGTTTTGCTGAAGTGTTGTTACCCGCCAATGAACCGGGCAGCTCAATCATGCCAGGCAAAGTCAATCCGACGCAGTGTGAAGCGCTATCAATGTTGGCCTGTCAAGTGATGGGTAATGACGTCACTGTTAATATTGCTGCGAGCCACGGCCATCTGCAGCTCAACGTGTTTAAGCCGGTTATTATCCATAACATTTTGCAATCCATTGAGCTGATGACGGATGGTTGCCGTAACTTCCAAGAGCATTGCATTGCAGGCATGCAAGCCAATGAACAACAAATGGCGGATCACTTGGAAAATGGTTTGATGTTGGTGACGGCGTTAAATCGGCACATCGGCTACGATAATGCGGCGAAAATCGCTAAAAAAGCCTATGCCGAAAACCTCACCTTGCGCGAGGCAGCGATGGCCCTTGAGTTAGTGACCGATGAGCAATTCAGCCAGTGGGTGCGCCCGCAAGATATGCTCAAGCCTGAAGCGTAAGGCAAAAGGCTTTAAAGTCAGATGTATCCTCTGGGCATACAGTGCTATACCCAGAGGATGGCAAACCTAAAGGTTAAGGTTTAGGTTCAGATTGAAACGGCACGACGGACTCGAACAAGGCTGCGGAGGGGTCTTTTTGCACATCGTCAGCGGCTGGATTTTTACCTTGCGGAGCGATCACTCCAAAAAAGATCAATATTGCAATCGCCATAAACAGGGTCACCGCACCCACCAACAGACTGATGAAATGCCGTAATAAAGGTTCTAATGTGGCCAGCGTTTTAATGCTGTACAGCCAACCTAACAAGAAAGCAGCAATACACACCAGTATCGCGATAATAACCAACTTAGTGCTCCTTTAAAGTTGTGCTGCTGCGTTGTGCTGCGGCAACAATCAAGGCTTTCATCTCAGCCACCGCTGCAGGAAAACCAACGAACAAGGCGTGGGCAATAATGGCATGGCCAATATTAAGCTCGTTAATCCCAGCAATTGCCGCAATCGGTTCAACGTTATGATAATTCAAGCCATGCCCTGCGTTGACCACCAAACCCTGCGCTAAAGCAAAAGTAACAGCCTTACGGATCAGCAGTAACTGCTCAGCTTGCTCAGTGGACGTTGTCGCATCGGAGTAGTGCCCGGTATGCAATTCAATGGTACTCGCGCCAACGCGTTTAGCCGCCAAAATCTGCTGCTCATCGGCATCAATAAACAGTGACACATCACAGTCAACCGCCTGTAAACGTTTGACCGCTGTTGCAATTCGCGCTTCTTGCGCCACCACATCTAAACCGCCTTCAGTGGTCAGCTCAGCGCGCGTTTCTGGAACAAAACAGGCATGTTCAGGACGAAGTTCTTCAGCTAAAACGAGCATCTCTTCTGTGACGCCCATTTCGAAGTTCATTGGTGTCTGCATCACTTCACGCAGAACGCGCACATCACGCTCTTGAATATGGCGACGGTCTTCGCGCAAATGCACGGTAATACCATCGGCACCGGCTTGCTCAGCATCCAAAGCGGCCTTGACCGGATCAGGGTAACGCGTACCGCGCGCCTGACGCACAGTGGCAATATGGTCAATATTCACACCCAACAAAATACGCTTATTCACATTCATTACACAGACCCTTTTTGTGTCAAAAACAATTCACGACTCATCAACGGGCGCCCACCTAAATGGGCCGCTAACGCTTGACGCATGACCCGCTTGGCCGTTTGTAAAATACGTTCTTGCTGCCAGTCCGCAGTTGCCAGGGCTAAGATATCTGCACCGCGAAACACCCCAGACTGAATCAGCGACACCGCTTCAAAACCACTTTGCGGCACTAGACGATACAACATTTGCTCTTGCAGTGCCTGCCCATGAACATCCTCTGCAAAAGAAAAGCCATAGCCCAGCTGCTCAAGCAAGCGCCATTCAAAATTGCGCAGTAAAGGTTGCATCGGCAAACCATGCGCCAAGCCCTGTACAGACAAAGTGTAGTGTTCAAAGAGTTGCGGCTGCGGATCATCCAGAGGCAGTAAGCGCACCAATAACTCATTTAGGTACATGGCGCAAAACAGTGCTTGTCCTTGCAGGAAGTTAAACTCGCCTGCTGGCTCGATACGGCTGATGCTTTTTAATTCGCTACGCCCACGCAGCTCGATATCCAACAAAGAGAACGGCCGCGCGACACTGCCATGCTTACCCCGTGCGCTACGCAGCACTGCACGTAAACGCCCATTAGGGGTGAACAGGTCAACTAAGGCACTGGTTTCTTTGTAGGCACGGCTGTGCAAAATAAAGGCTAGCGACGACTGCATAATTCAGCCTCTAAATAGCATGCACTCCAGGACAGAGCGCATGCCAAGTTGGTTTCAATACTCTTGATAACCCAATGAACGCAAGGCGCGCTCATCATCTGACCAACCACTTTTTACTTTGACCCATAAATTGAGCATGATTTTCGAGTCAAACAGGGTTTCCATATCCTTACGGGCTTCTTGGCCAATACGCTTAATGCGCTCGCCTTTATCGCCAATAATGATTTTTTTCTGTCCATCACGCTCAACTAAAATCAGCGCGTGAATGTGCAAAATACGCCCTTCTTGCTTAAATTCTTCAATCTCAACCGTGATCTGATACGGCAATTCAGCACCCAGTTGACGCATGATTTTTTCCCGCACCATCTCAGCAGCCAAAAAGCGGCTAGAGCGATCAGTGATTTGATCTTCTGGGAAAAAATGCTCGCTGACCGGCAAATACTCACCGACTAAACGCTCCAGTGTCTCAAGGTTGTGACCATGCAGAGCCGAGACGGGAACGATTTGCGCGTTCGGCAGCTTGCTTGCCAGCCATTCTAAATGGGCTAACAGCTGGCTTTTATCTTCTAATCGGTCTGCTTTATTGACTGCGATAATCAATGGGCAAGTCAGATGCTGAATGCGCTCAAAGACCATTTCATCTTCATCAGTCCAACGCATGCGATCAACCACAAACACGGCCACATCGATGTCTTTCAATGCAGTTAAGGCACTGCGATTCATAAAGCGGTTAAGCGCAGTCTGTCCGCCCTTGTGTAAACCTGGGGTATCAACGTACACCGCTTGCACAGCACCTTCGGTTTTGATACCGAGCATGTTGTGACGGGTGGTTTGCGGTTTACGCGAGGTAATGGCTAGCTTTTGGCCTAAAATATGGTTGACCAGTGTTGACTTGCCCACATTCGGGCGTCCCACTACAGCCACATAGCCACAACGTGTTTCTTCTTCAGTCATGCTGATTTTTACTCTCTATACCCAACATCTGTAACGCTTTAGACGCTGCAACTTGCTCAGCAATACGTCGACTCGCGCCCTGACCTTGGGTTTTTTCATTAAGTAAGCTGACCTGACATTCCACTGAAAAACTGCGGCAATGCGGCTCGCCTTGAATATCAATCACATCATACTGCGGCAAGTCGCCATTGCGTGATTGTAAAAATTCTTGCAAACGGGTTTTTGGATCTTTATTGGTATCCACCAGTGTTAACTCAGAAAAATGCTGTGCAAGCCAAGCCAGCACACGCTCACGCGCCATTTCCATGCCTGAATCTAAGTAAATCGCACCGATGATGGCTTCTGTGGTATCGGCAAGGATTGAATCACGGCGAAAGCCACCGCTTTTCAACTCGCCCGAACCTAAACGTAAATATTCACCAAGGCCAAAACCTCGCGCTAACACAGCAAGGGTTTCGCCCTTGACTAAACGCGAGCGCAAGCGTGATAACTGACCTTCTTTGGCCTGCGGGAAATGATTAAATAAAGCCTCCCCCGCGACAAAGTTCAAAATAGCATCACCTAAAAACTCTAAACGCTCATTATTACGCCCAGCAAAACTACGGTGTGTTAGCGCTAAGGTTAACAAAGCAGGGTCGGTAAAGGTGTAACCTATTTTTCGTTGCAAACTTAAGATGGGATCACTCACTTGGCACGCACACGATATTCTTTATCAAAACTAACAACCAGATCGATGTTCTTAATCAGAGGTTCACGCTTCTCGTATTTAAGATGAGCAATGAAATCATTGTTATTTTGCGTAATGGTTAAAATCTCATCCATGTTCAAATCACGGATGCTGTTGATTTGCATACTTTTGCTGATATGGCCATAGAAATCAGCAACAGTGACGATTTTATCACCCAGAGCTTTGTCTTCCTCAACAGCCATAATAGCTTTTTCTAGCGCGTTGTTATCCAAGTAATGCGGCATCAGCTTAAATGCAGCACTGGCAAAAAACACCACCACTACTAAAACAGCCAACCAACCAAAGAAAGACATACCTTTTTGTTTACGAATGCTTTGCATAGCAACCTCGATTTTATTAATGTCAGCGCACTTTAGCCGATGTTTGCCTGCTCGGTATGAGAGCAAACACAAGGTTTTACTTTAATGGATCAAACCCACCCGACTTAAACTGGGTAACACACTAAACTTAGGGTTCGCCCAGGTCAGCCAAATGGCAAAGGCTTTACCGACAATATACTCATCTGGCACCATGCCTTGTAGTTCCAAAGGAATGCTTGGATCATCCCAGTAACGGCTGTCTTTCGAGTTATCTCGGTTATCACCCATCATAAAGTAGTGACCTGCCGGCACCTGCCACTCACGAGTAGGCTCTATGCGGCGACGTACTTCTTTACGAATATAGTGCTCATGCTCACCCAGTTGCTCCGTGTACAAACGTGCACTGCCAAGACTGCCTGGCTCTTCCCCTAAAAATGCTTCAGCCACGGGTTTACCATTGACTAAAATACGTTTTTCAGAGGTATAAGTAATGGTATCGCCGGGCAAACCCACCACGCGTTTAATGTAGTTGATACGTGTGTCTTCAGGGTATTTAAACACCATCACATCGCCACGT
Organism: Pseudomonas sp.; assembly: GCA_048266525.1. Lineage (GTDB taxonomy): Bacteria > Pseudomonadota > Gammaproteobacteria > Pseudomonadales > Pseudomonadaceae > Denitrificimonas. The sequence goes on along the minus strand of JBLWZG010000006.1, from coordinate 131,967 downwards.
TCTGGGTCGCTAACTGGAATGACTTTCTTATCAATCACTGGTAAACGAATACCGTAAGAAAACTTATTAACTAAAATAAAATCGCCTACTTCAAGGGTTGGGATCATCGATCCAGAAGGAATCTGGAACGGCTCAACAATAAATGAGCGCAGCACCAAGACCACCGCTAACACAGGAAAAAAAGATTTACCATACTCAATCAACAGCGGTTCTTTCTCTAAACGCTCGCGCACTTCAGAGTTAAATGCCACAGCATCTTTTTCATACTGGATAATTGCAGCGCGCCGCCGTGGTGCAAAATACACCACATCCAGCAAGGCTAAGAAACCCGTAATAGCAACCGCGAGCACCAAAATCAACGGGAAGTTCAAGTTCATCGGTTATTCATCCACTCTGAGCACTGCGAGGAAGGCTTCTTGTGGAATTTCCACGTTACCCACCTGTTTCATCCTTTTCTTACCGGCTTTTTGTTTTTCAAGCAGTTTGCGCTTACGGCTCACGTCACCGCCATAACACTTAGCCAAGACGTTTTTGCGTAAGGCTTTTACCGTGGTACGAGCAACAACTTGACCGCCAAGCGCGGCTTGAATCGCCACATCGTACATCTGGCGCGGAATCAATTCTTTCATTTTTTCCGCCAACGCCCGGCCTTTGGAAGCTGCTCTGTCGCGATGCACAATTAACGCTAGCGCATCAACCCGCTCGCCGTTAATCAATACATCCAAACGTGACAAGTTAGCTCTCTGGTAGCGATCAAAGCTGTAATCCAATGAGGCATAACCACGGCTGACTGATTTTAGACGGTCAAAGAAATCCAGCACCACTTCATTCATCGGCAAGTCATAGATCACTTGAACTTGGCTGCCCAAAAAGTGCATGTCTGTTTGTACACCACGTTTTTCAATACATAAGGTAATGACGTTACCCAAGTGTTCTTGCGGCACTAAAATGGTTGCTTTAACAATGGGCTCGCGCATTTCATCAATGCTGGATGGATCAGGCATCCGTGATGGGTTATCCACGTAAATAACATCACCATTTTTAAGCACCACTTCAAAAATTACCGTAGGCGCAGTCGTGATCAAATCAAGATCGTATTCACGCTCGAGGCGCTCTTGAATGATCTCCATGTGCAGCATGCCGAGAAAACCAATACGGAAGCCAAAGCCTAGTGCTTCTGAACTTTCTGGTTGATATTGCAAAGCGGCATCGTTGAGCGTGAGTTTTTCTAACGCATCACGGAAGTCTTCAAAGTCATCAGAACTGACCGGAAATAAGCCAGCATAGACCTGTGGCTGGACACGCTTAAAGCCGGGTAGCATGGCAACATCTGGCGTGCTCGAGAGGGTTAAGGTGTCACCAACCGGCGCACCTTGAATATCTTTAATGCCAGCAATAATAAAGCCCACTTCACCGGCTTTCAGATCTTCGGTTTGCGTATGCTTGGGATTAAACACCCCAACACTGTCGACTTGGTGAGCGCGTCCGGTTGATTTGACCAACACTTTATCGCCTTTTTTAATACGGCCATGCTTGACTCGTACTAAAGAAACAATGCCCAAATAATTGTCAAACCATGAGTCAATAATCAGCGCTTGCAGCGGTGCGTCAATTTCGCCAACCGGCGGCGGAATCACCTGCACCAAGCGCTCAAGCACTTCATCCACGCCTAGACCGGTTTTCGCACTGCAGGTCACCGCATCGGTAGCATCAATCCCGATCACCTGCTCAATTTCTTCTTGCACGCGAATCGGATCCGCTTGCGGCAGGTCGATTTTATTCAGCACCGGCATCACTTCAAGGCCTTGCTCAATGGCGGTATAGCAATTGGCAACCGATTGCGCTTCTACGCCTTGACCGGCATCCACCACCAGCAATGCACCTTCACAAGCTGCCAGCGAGCGACTGACTTCATAACTAAAGTCAACGTGGCCTGGCGTATCAATAAAGTTCAGCTGATAAGTGCGGCCATCACGGGCGGTATAACTTAAGGTCACACTGTGTGCCTTAATAGTAATGCCCCGCTCACGCTCAAGATCCATAGAATCCAAGACCTGAGACGCCATTTCGCGCTCAGTCAAGCCACCGCACATTTGAATAAAGCGGTCGGCCAGGGTGGATTTACCATGGTCGATGTGGGCAATGATGGAAAAATTACGGATATGACTCAAGTCACTCACAGAACATCACTCTACAATTAAGTCCGTCGACCGATTGCCAACAGAAAATAGCCCGAGAGTTTACCTGATTTATGCCGTGCAAGTCATCTATCACACGATTGACACAGCAAAAACCATGCTTACTCATCACATTGTTGATCGAGCAAGCATTAAAAAAGCGACAGAACGTCGCTTTTTTAATCTAAACCCTATTTAAGCTAGGATTAATTCGCCAACTTAAAGGTAATAAAGCTGGCGCGGCCTTGACGCAATACACGCATGGATAGCGATCGATTATTGGGCAGTGCTTGGGCAATTTTTGTAAAGGTCTTAGCAGAATCAATCGCTTGATTATTCAGGTGAGTAATCACATCACCAGGCCGCAAACCAATCATCGCCGCCGGGCCATCCTGAACCTCTTGAATCACCACGCCACCTTGCAAATCAATGGCTTTTTTCTGCTCAGCTGTTAAATCAACCACTGTCATGCCTAAACGATTACTTTTACTGGCGGCACCTTCACCTCCAGCCAATGACATTTCCTCACCATCACTGGGCAGCGCACCCACTTTAATATTTAAATTTTTACGTGAGCCTTCTCGCATCACCACTAACTTAGCGGTTTCACCCGGCTTAAGAACACCAATCAAGTGCGGCAAATCAGCAGACATCACCACTGGGTGGCCATTCATGCTTAGAATCACATCGCCCAACTTTAAGCCACCCTTATCGGCTGGACCGTTTTCTAAAACCTGAGCCACCAAGGCACCGGCAGGCTTATCTAAACCGAATGACTCAGCGAGGTCCTTATTCACTTCTTGAATCACAACACCTAGCCAGCCACGATCAACCTTACCGCTGGCTTTTAACTGCTCAGACACATCTAAAGCCACCTCCATCGGGATTGCAAAAGACAAGCCCATGAAACCACCGGAGCGAGTGAATATTTGTGAGTTAATCCCAATCACTTCGCCATTCAAATTAAATAACGGGCCACCAGAGTTGCCAGGGTTGATTGCCACATCCGTTTGAATAAATGGCACATAATTATCATTGGGTAAGTTACGACCTTTAGCCGAGACAATGCCAGCTGTGACCGAATGATCGAAACCAAACGGCGAACCGATAGCTAACACCCATTCTCCGACCTTTAAATCACTGGATTTACCAAGTCGCACCGTAGGTAAGTTTTTACCCGGAATTTTAAGCAAAGCAACGTCTGTGCGCGGATCTGTACCGACCAACTCAGCGACTAACTCACTGCGGTCAGATAAACGCACAATAATTTCATCGGCATCTGCAATCACATGGTTATTGGTTAGCACATAACCATCTGCAGAAATAATAAAGCCTGAACCTAAGGATTGCGCTTCACGCTGCTGGCCTTTTGGTCGGCCCTGGGGAGCACCCGGCACAGGGAAGCTGCGCTCAAAAAACTCACGAAAAATCGGCGGCAAACCTTCAAGCTCTGGAATATTGTACTGACCACCGACTGAAGCTTGGCGTTGCTGAATATTTTGTCGGGTACTGATATTGACGACGGCTGGCGCTGACTGCTCAACCAACTGAGTGAAATCTGGCAACTGCGCCTGGGCCACTGACGCAAACAGCATTACCAGAGCCAAGCTTGCACTCATTAATAATGATTTTTTTCTATGTGGCATAAAGACTCTCCAATCATTTAATCAAACTTTAAGCGCAGGGCTTACAGTGATCTGCGTGCAGAGCAACTGCGGCTGCACTGCTGCACAATCAAGGCAGTTCTCACTGTAACGACGCACCCCTACTACACCAGCAACAAACCCCAGCAAAGCAGCAAAAATAATCCAAGGTTCGGAGACACTCAAGGCATTAAGGCTTAACGCACTGACAAACATCAGCAGCAACGGCAGCATATAAACTAAGAAAGCACTGCGCACCAGCAACGTCTCTGAAACAGCTAAAGTTACTTGATCACCTTCACAAAGGCTCATATCCGTCTGCACTTTAACTCTATGTGGTTTTTTATCTGAGCTAATGCTGGCTAACAAACCTTGACCACAGGTCATTCGTGCAGAACAGCTGCCACAGGTTGTCTTACGCTCAGTAGCCACCCACACACCATCCTGTTCGACCGCCACGACAATGGCTGCTTCCTCAATCATCTCTATGCCCCTGACCTATCTGCATCGACAGCACGATTCGCTCGGCACTGCCAAGAGGAATTTCACCCACCACCGTCACCATCACCTGTTGCGTGCCATTTATGACTTTGCGCGACACCACCGCGGTAGGTCCTAACTGACGTCGGCCACTCTCAATTTCAAGATTATCAATCGGTTCAAAAAAAATCGAGAAGTGCGCCAAGCCATCGGAGTACACCTGGCTGAGCACGTTATTTGCACCGTCTTCAGAAGGACGGTAATGGCTATTGAGCAAAGTAAAACCAGGTGGAGTCCAACTGACAGACCAGTCCACATCCAGCTCAATATCCCCAAGCGATGGATCGGCTAAAACAGTTTGGCAGTCAGCACTGGGCAATAGATGAGATGTGCGCAAAACCTGTTTATTGGTATCAGGCTGAGCCTGAAATTGCACAAACTGAAAGCGCTCGAGCAGTTCACCATGCTCGTTTAGCAATAAGGTTTTTAATGGCACTGAGCTGACTTCATCAATGTGCAATTCAAGCGGATAACGGTGTTGGTCGCGCGGCGCAAATAACACAACCACAGTATTGCGCCCGGCGACTCTGGACTCACCTATTTCACGAATGTCATACCACTTTTGTAGCTGTGCTGCGTCAAAGTTCTGTGCCGGCCAAACATCCAGCAAAGACAAGGTATCGGCAATCGCAGCACTCATACAAGCGACTTTTCCACCAACGCGCATCACCTCATGCGCAGGTCCATTAAGCTGCAAAAAACGCTCAACCATTTCTTTTTCTGGATTAAGCTGGCGCCAAATTTGATGCGTAGAGAACGCTCCTTTGCGTTCATACACAAAAGCACCTTGATAGCCTTGATTCGTCTGCGCATGCTGTATGCGTTGCAACCATTGATCAGCAGACTGGGCGGCATAGGTCGTTTGACTGAATGCCACCCAAAAGAAAAACCCTGAGCACAGTGCCATTAATCGCATGTGTTATTGACCTTCTAAGCTGGCAGCCCGCGCATAAGGTAGACCAATTTCTGTTTTGTTAACACTGGTCTGCTGGGCATGCTGACGTAAATAGCTTGGCAAGCGCCGCTCGTACCATGACACTTTGCCCGAGCTTTCAGCGGTTGCCGCAGTATGGCCTTGCGCGCTGTAACTGGCTAAAACCACGGAGCTTTGCGCAGATGAGCTGGCAGGTAAACGCTGCTCAGTTTGCACAACAAGCGCATCTTGCTGAATAGCATCTTGGTTATAAAAGCGCACACCACCCAGCACCGCTAAGGTGACAGATGCTGCAACCGCCACACGCCCCAACCACGGCATTGTCCGCACTGGAGCTGATGCTACAGCTTCAGGTGTTGCGACAGCCGCATGATGGCTCAGCGCTGGCTCTGCATCAATGGCCGCCATGATTCGCGCGGACAAATCCACTGGAGCGAAGGCTGTTTCATTGTGCATAGCAGCACGCGCCACTTGAAAACGCGTCCAAGCAGCACGCAGCTCCGGCTCGTCACTGGCATTAAGAACTCGACGCAGCTCTAACTCATCGGCCTCATTGTCCATGAGAACTGAGAGTGACTGCTGAAGGACCTGTTGATTCATGTGTAGTTTCCTCGTTGGGTTGCGCTGCGCATTAAGCGTCTTGTAGCAATGGCCGTAAAGCTTTATCTACAGCTTCACGTGCCCGAAAAATGCGCGAACGCACTGTACCGACTGGACACTGCATCACGGTGGCAATGTCCTCATAACTGAGACCGTCAAACTCACGTAAAGTTAGCGCTGAACGTAAATCTTCTGGTAATTGTTTAATGCTTTCTTGCACAGTGGCATCAATCTCATCGCGCAACATTAAGCGCTCTGGCGACGCCATATCTTTTAACGCATGATCGCCGTCATAAAACTCAGCATCACCAGAATCAACATCACTGCTTGGTGGGCGTCGATTGCGTGAAACCAAATAATTTTTCGCAGTATTAATCGCAATTCGGTACAACCACGTATAAAAAGCACTGTCACCACGGAAATTAGCCAGAGCGCGATAAGCCTTGATAAAGGCTTCTTGGGTCACGTCTTGTGCTTCATGTGGATCATGCACAAACCTAACCACTAAACCCATAATGCGATGCTGATACTTTAAAACTAACAAATCAAAAGCGCGCTTATCACCCGCCTGCACACGCTCGACTAACAACTGATCATCATTTGGGGTCATGCGTAACCCTCAGCATGGTATTTAAGCCGCGCTGCAATATTCATTTGTTTAGCACAGTTCATTTGCGCCATAAAAACTCTCTCCACATTAAACGCCCACAGAAACTCAACTGGTGTCGAAAACAAGACTCACCACAGTTGCGCACTGTATCCACTGTAACGTTTTCTTACTGACTGCGCGTTGCTTAATCAAATACGCCACTATTGAGCCATCTTATATCGCAAAAGTTCCCTGCAATTGTAAGTATTTTGCCAAGCCATCCAGCGCTATACTAGCTGCCGCCTTCAGCACGTACCTATAGCGGACCTTAATAATGAGCCAATATTATCAGTATGATGTTTTAATCATCGGCAGCGGTGCGGCAGGATTAACCACTGCACTGACCCTGCCCAGCCATTTACGGATTGCCGTGCTCAGTAAGGGTGATCTGTCCAGCGGCTCAACCTACTGGGCGCAAGGCGGGGTTGCCGGGGTACTTGACGACAGCGACACTGTCGAATCGCATGTGCAAGATACATTAATTGCTGGCGCCGGTTTATGCCGCGAAGATGCTGTGCGCTTTACCGTTGAAAACAGCCGCAGTGCGATTGACTGGCTGATTGCACAAGGTGTGCCCTTTACTCGCAACGACGCCAATACGGAAGAAGCCTCTCATTTTGACTACCACCTGACCCGCGAAGGCGGACACAGCCATCGGCGCATTATTCATGCCGCAGATGCCACTGGCGCTGCAATCTTCACCACTTTATTAGAGCGCGCTCGTCAGCACAGCAATATCGACTTGATTGAACAGCAAGTGGCTGTTGATTTAATTACTGCCAACAAAATAGGCCGCCAAGGCCATGAATGCTTGGGCGCTTACGTGCTAGACCGTGAGTCCGGCGAAGTGGACACCTATGCGGCACACTTCGTTGTTCTCGCCACCGGTGGGGCTGCCAAAGTGTATTTATATACCAGTAACCCCGACAGTGCTTGTGGCGACGGCATTGCCATGGCTTGGCGTGCCGGATGCAGCGTAGGCAACTTGGAGTTCAACCAATTTCATCCAACCTGCCTGTATCATCCGCAAGCAAAAAACTTTTTAATCACCGAAGCCTTACGCGGTGAGGGTGCGCACCTAAAACTACCCAACGGCGAACGCTTTATGGCGCGCTTCGATGAGCGCTTAGAATTAGCCCCCCGCGATATCGTTGCACGAGCGATTGACCATGAAATGAAGCGTCTAGGCATTGACTGTGTCTACTTGGACATCAGTTATAAGTCTGCAGCTTTTATTCAAGAACACTTCCCCACCGTGTATGAGCGCTGCTTAACTTTTGGCATTGATATCACTCAACAAGCCATTCCTGTGGTGCCTGCAGCGCATTATACCTGTGGCGGCGTAGTGGTTGATCAGCATGGACGCACTGATATTCCTAATTTATATGCCATCGGTGAAACCAGCTTTACTGGCCTACACGGTGCAAACCGGATGGCCAGCAACTCACTCTTGGAGTGCTTTGTATATGCGCGTTCGGCAGCTCAGGATATCGCCAATCAAGTCACTCAGAACCAAGCGTTACAGCAGTTGCCAGCATGGGACGCAAGCTTAGTCACTGACTCTGACGAGGATGTCATTATTGCCCATAACTGGGACGAACTCAGACGCTTTATGTGGGACTATGTCGGCATTGTGCGCAGCAACAAACGCCTACTACGTGCACAGCATCGGGTGCGCTTATTGCTCAGTGAGATCGATGAGTTTTACAACAATTATCGCGTCAGTCGCGATTTGATTGAATTACGCAATCTTGCCTTGGTTGCCGACTTGATCATTCGATCAGCGATGCAACGTAAAGAAAGTCGCGGATTACATTACACCCTAGACTACCCAGAGCTGGCTGAGCGCGCCATAGACACTATTTTACGACCATCCAGCGCTGACGACTGAACTTCAAGCGCACACGTAAGCGTCGATGGCTGTCTGCCGACAGGCTATCGACGCCCACAAGCAGGCTTCGATAGAACCACTGATGGGCGTAGCGATAACGCAGCAATACCAATGTTGGGATGGCGATACTATCAGCGCGTAATTGCACCGCTTGCCAGCCGTGCTGAGCTGTCCAAATCTGCCAACCTGAATCATCGCGGCGTATCCCACGGCGCTGCGAAGGCTGTTCAAGACGCGCTAATTGAAACACTTGATAGGCTATTTGAGCCGCAAGCAGCGTCAATATGCCGCTGCGCCACACACCTTCAATCGCCGATAACGCTACAGCGATACAGGCCAGAACACTGATTAGTAGAGCCAAAACTGACAGCCAAACTGAAGGCTGCCAGTGGCATACAAATGGATTATTTTGGCCGCGCATGATCCAGAACCAATCCAATAATGCGCTTTAGATCATCATTATCAGGCTCGGCACGCAGCATGCACCAGGCAAAAATATCCTGATCTTCGCAATCCAGAAGCAAACGATAACGCTCGCGATCAGCTTCATCCAGCTGCAAATAGCACTCTTCAACAAAAGGCACTAATAACTGATCAAGCTCCCACATACCGCGACGACTGTGCCAATAAAGACGTTTAACTTCTGTTTCGATAGACATGACACACTCCAAAAAAAAGAATTAACCAAGAATAAGACCACAGTTACCGAACAACACACGCTGACAAGACGCCTTTAGCCCTCTATGATAGTCACACGCTTTATTTACTAGTGAGACAGTCATGACTGATTGTGCAAGTTTTACCCCGTTAACCCACGAAGGCGTTTTAGCCGTGCGTGGTGCCGATGCAAAAACCTTCCTGCAAGGGCAAATCACCTGCCACCTAGGCTACGTTAGCGATCAGCGTAGCAGCTTAGGCGCGCGTTGCACGCCGAAGGGACGCATGTTATCAAGTTTTCGCCTGCTTTTAGAGAATGACGGCTATTTGTTAGCCATGGACCACGATATTTTAGTCGCACAGTTGGCTGAGTTGCAAAAATTTGCGGTTTTCTCTAAATCCAAGCTTAGCGATGATAGCGCGCTGTGGAGCCGCTTTGGTTTATACCAAGGTGATGCAGCCCTGACCGCTCTCGGCATCGAATTGCCGAGTGAAATGAATAGCACTGTGCACCATAACGCTATGATTGCAGTGCGAGTATCGCGCGATCTAGCTGAATTATGGGTGCATGCTGATGAAGGCCCATGCTTGCGCAAGCGCTTACTCGGCCACCTAAGCGAAGCGCCACTCAATACTTGGCTGCTGGCGCAAATTCGTAGCGGTATTGGCCATGTCACTATGCCAACTCGCGAGCAATTTATTCCACAGATGCTGAATTTACCGGCCCTTGATGCAGTGAGCTTCAAAAAAGGCTGTTACTCCGGCCAAGAAATCGTTGCGCGCATGCAATACCTCGGCAAGTTAAAGCGCCACATGTACCGCTTCCAACTTGCCACACAAACTCTGCCAACAGCCGGCACACCGCTCTTATCACCGGTGCACTCGAGCGCAGTCGGCGAAGTAGTCAGCGCTGCACAGAGTGAATACGGTATCGAGTTATTAGCCACTGCTTTAGATGATGCCGTGGGCGATGGTCGTATTTACTTAGAGGGCGACGAAAAAACCATGCTTGAATTGCTTGACCTGCCTTATGCACTCGACACCGAACGTGAAATTTTGCGCTGAACTCACATCAGCATCAGCTTTCTGAAGGAGTATTAACATGGGCACGCTGGCAGAAACAGTGCTGAATGAGCTGTTGGAAGCGATTGAAAATGATGAGTTGGTTTTGCCCACTCTGCCTGAAGTTGCCTTGCGTGTGCGCGAAGCTGCAGAAGACCCTAACATCAGTATTCCAGCGCTCAGTAAAGTCATCGGCAACGATGCGGCGCTGACCGCGCGAGTGATTAAGGTTGTCAACAGTCCACTGCTGAGAACCAATAAAGAAATCACCGACTTAAATATGGCCGTCAGCCGCTTAGGCATCAATTACACATCAAACTTGGCCACTGGTTTAGCCATGGAGCAGATGTTCCAAGCCACATCCGATGTGATTGATAATAAAATGCGTGATGTTTGGAATAGAAGCACTGAAATCGCGGGGATTTGTCACGTATTGTGCCGTCACTTTACCCGCTTAATGCCTGATCAAGCGACGCTTGCTGGACTGGTTCATCAAATTGGTATTTTACCGATTCTGACTTATGCCGAAGAAAGTAATGCGCTGCTGAAAGACTCAATCAGTCTCAATCACATCATCGACCGTATTCATCCTATTTTGGGCGAAAAAATCTTACGCGCTTGGGATTTTCCTGAGCAAATTGCCACAGTGCCGAGCAACTACCTTGATTTTCAACGTCAATCCAAAACTGTGGATTACATTGATATCGTACAGGTCGCCACCTTGCAAAGCTATGCGGGTAGCGACCACCCGCTGGCCCAAATTGACTGGAGTCAAGTGGCTGCGTTTTCGCAACTGGGCCTCGATGTACACGAGCGGCTTGATGATGATGAAGACTTATCCGCATCAATGGAAGCTGCAACCTTAATGCTGCAAGGTTAGCCTGCGTAAACAACCTGCTGTGTGCTGTTTAGTCCGCCTCGTAACGCACAGCAGGTTTATTTTTTATTGCCGCAAAAGACCTTTAAATTACGCTTTTTCATTACATTTAACCGCTAAAAACCTTCTTTTTTTTCGTTGCACGTCATCCGTTACTTACCTGCAATTGATCTCCGTCAAGGCCTAATTGCGCCAACCTGCTTAGATTGCATGGATTAAAATGGACCTGCCAGCTGATGCCTGTGTCCATACCTGAAGTGAGGAGTTCCCATGCAACTGGTTTGTCCTGCCGGTAGTTTGCCCGCCCTAAAAGCCGCTGTTCGCCAAGGCGCAGATGCTGTCTACGTTGGTTTTCGTGACGATACCAACGCGCGCCACTTTGCTGGTTTAAACCTAGATGACAAACAACTGGAAAGCGGTGTGGCTTTTGCCCATCAACACAACAAGCACGTTTATATTGCCGTCAACACTTATGCCCAGCCCGACGGCTGGAACCGCTGGCAGCGCGCTGTTGATCAGGCGGCTGACTTGGGTGTTAACGCCTTGATTGCGGCAGACCCTGGCGTTTTAGCTTACGCCACGAAACACCACCCACAACTTAATTTGCACCTTTCGGTGCAAGGCTCAGCCACCAATGCCGCGGCACTGGCCTTTTATCAAGACCGTTACAACATCAAGCGCGCTGTTTTGCCGCGTGTTTTGTCACTCGCGCAGGTTAAGCATGTAGCCAGCCAAAGCCCAGTCCCTATTGAAGTCTTTGCCTTTGGCAGCTTGTGCATCATGGCTGAAGGTCGCTGCCATTTATCCTCCTACCTCACCGGCGAGTCCCCTAACTTGTGTGGCGTTTGCTCGCCGGCTAAAGCGGTGCGCTGGAGCAATGAAGAGGGTGAGCTGACCTCGCGCCTTAATGAAGTCCTAATCGACCGCTACACTGAAGGTGAATCAGCCGGTTACCCCACCTTGTGCAAAGGCCGCTTTATGGTTAACGGCAAGCGTTTTCATGCTTTAGAAGAACCGACCAGCCTCGATACCATGGATTTGATTCCTGAACTGGCCAAAATTGGCGTCAGCGCGGTAAAAATCGAAGGCCGCCAGCGCAGCCCTGCCTATGTTGAGCAAGTCACTCGTGTATGGCGCGCCGCCTTAGACAGCCATCGCCAAGCCCCTGAGCAATACAAAGTAGAGCCTGTTTGGCGACAAACCTTAGCGGGGCTCTCTGAAGGCAGTCAAACCACTCTTGGCGCTTACCACCGCGCATGGCAATAGGGGCAATCATTATGAAACTTTCTTTAGGCCCAGTGTTATTCTTCTGGGATCGTGACACCTTGATGCAGTTTTATGCTGATATGGCAGAGCAACCGCTCGATATTATTTATATGGGCGAAACCGTTTGCTCAAAACGTCGTTCATTATCACTGGATGACTGGCTTGGCCTAGCTCGTGATATGCAGCAGCAAAGTCAGGCGCAAATCGTTCTCTCGGGGCTGACGCTAGTGGAAGCGGCATCCGAGCTGTCAAGTTTGAAACGCATGTGCGGCAATGGCGAGTTTTTGGTTGAGGCCAATGACATGTCAGCAGTGCATTATCTGAGCCAGCAAAACGTGCCTTTTGTGGGCGGTCCAGCTCTTAATATTTACAATGGCCAAACTCTTGCTGAGTTTATCGAGTGCGGCATGACACGCTGGTCGCCACCGGTTGAATGCTCCGCACAGATTATTTCAGCAGCGCTCAAACAACTGGATGAACTCGGTGTGGCACGCCCTGAAGTTGAAGTCTTTGCCTACGGACATTTACCTTTAGCTTATTCCGCACGCTGCTTTACCGCTCGCTCAGAAAACCGTGCAAAAGATGATTGTGAGCTGTGCTGCATTAACTACGAAGAAGGCATCCCTTTGCTCAGTCAAGAAGGCCAAGCCCTGTTTACCATTAACGGTATTCAAACCATGTCGGCGGAAATCAACAACTTACTGGCGGATTTCCCCTCATTACAAGCCGCCGGCACTGATATTGCCCGCTTAAGCCCGCGCGCCCAAGGCATGAGCGAGATCATTCGTGCGTGGGATAGCGTACGCCAAGGTGATCTGCCGCCACTTGCCGTGCAAGGCTGCAATGGCTACTGGCATGGCCGCCCAGGTATGGTCAGCGTTGAGGAGGCCGGCTTATGTTAAACCGTGCAGCGCCTTTTTTATTATCGGCAGGCGATCGCGTCCTGCCTTTGGCCAGCCACATGCCTTTTTTCTTGCAGCGTTTTGCTTTGCAACGCAGCCTAAATCAGGTATTTGCGCAAGCCATGCAAGATGGATTATTCGATATTTTAGAGCGACGCTGGATGCGTTTACGGGTCAATGACCTAAATCTGTCTTGGTGCTTAAGTAAAGATCCGCACAGCAATCGCTTACTGATTCAAGAACGCGCGCCGGTTGAAGTCACCATTAGCGGCAACTGGCGCGAATTCTTATTGCTGGCCAGCCGCCAAGAAGACCCTGACACCCTCTTCTTTCGTCGTCGCTTACAAATTGATGGCGATACCGAATTGGGTTTAGCAGTGAAAAACATGATTGATAGCCTTGATTCGGATGACTTGCCACACTGGCTCTGGCAAACCATTGAAACCTTAGGCAAACAAGCCCTGCCGGCGAGCAACTAATCCCCTGCCTGCACCTTGAGCATTACTCAACCAAGCTCTATTATCTATTTAAATATTAATGGAGCTTGGCAATGCTAACTTTACTGCAAATTGATTTCCCCTTTACTGGACCATTTGGTGAAGAGATGCATCAAGCGATGCAGGCTCTGGCCGAGTCAATCATCAAAGAACCTGGCTTGATCTGGAAAATCTGGACTGAGAATGCTGCCACGCAAGAAGCCGGCGGTGTCTACTTGTTTAGTGATGCAACTGCTGCACAAAACTACCTTGAGATGCACAGCGCTCGCTTAACTGCCGGCGGCGTAACAGGCATTCGCGCTAAACTCTTTTCAGTAAATAACCCGCTGAGTTTAATCTGCAAAGGACCGATTCAATGACCACCAGCAAGCTCGATAAAATCCTCGCGCAGTCCTATCAAGAACGCGAAAGCGGCTACCGTCACAAAGCATTAAAAATGTACCCTCACTTCTGCGGCCGCTGCAGCCGTGAGTTTAGCGGTAAAGGCCTGAGCGAACTGACCGTGCATCACCGCGACCATAACCATGACAACAACCCTGCTGACGGCTCAAACTGGGAGCTGTTATGCCTGTACTGTCATGACAATGAACATCAGCGTCAAGTGGATATGCATTATCAAAAAGAAGAACGTGCAGGGCAAAAAGGCCCACAACAAACCTTTAAAGGCTTAGCTGGGTTAGCTGACTTGTTGAAAAAGCAAGAATAAACCAAGCAATCTGATAAACGCTGTCTATGCAGCAGCCCTGTGTGTTTTATATATTAAATAGATATCTGTGCTGGGCTTTTAGCTTAATCTGGGCAGTATTGATTATTATATTTTAAAATAATATTTATTATTAATGAGATGCTGAATAAATCAAAAAATGTCATTGCGAGCGTAGCGAAGCAATCTAATTGGCTTTATGTATCAACACGTTAGTGATTGCCGCGTCGCGTCGCTCCTGGCAATGACGTCATTAATCAGTGCTTCCTTAAATATACACGGCAATAACAGTCAAAAAAAGAACTCAACAAATACTATTAGTCACTACGTGATTGATTTTTCAGGTATTTCCTAATTATCAAGTGAAACTGTTGGGTATTACGCAATCTTTTTATTTTCTGCGCAAAATGAGTTATTAGCTGCTAGACAGAAAGAAAAAAGACGATTACGGTAAATAAGCGTTGTAAGCGCTATAACAAATTAGTCAATCAAAGGACATTACATATGAAGAAAATTATTGCAGGTATTATCTTAGCTTCTGCATCTTCTATTGCTTTAGCTGCTGCAAATGGCCCGGCGGGTTGCGGACTGGGTTCAACCGTTATTTTCCCACAAGCAGATGAGTGGCATGAGTATGTATTGGCTGCAACGACTAACGGTACTTCAGGCAACCAAACTTTCGGCATGACGTCAGGTACTTTAGGCTGTGAATCAGCCAACGGCCCACTGAAATCAGCACAAGTATTTATGGATGAAAACATGGATCAACTGGCTGCCGACGCTGCAGTTGGCCAAGGTGAAACCTTAGCTGCTTTAGCTGAAGTGATGGGCGTTAAAACTCAAGATACAGCCGCATTCAATCGTGTCATGCAGGCCAACTTTGATGCAATGTTCAGCGCCGAAGCAACATCAGCTTCAGCATTTGAAGCAATGACCTCTGCGATGGCAACAGACGCAAACTTACAAAAATACTTAGGTTAATTTTTACCTAGTGTTTTCAAAGCCCGCAATCGCGGGCTTCTTTTATTGTTACCCAAAAGGTTTATAGCATGTTAGCAAGGTCTCTGATTGCCAGCCTTATGCTGTTTTCTTGCTCCGCATTGGCCCAAGACCTGAGCCTGCCATCAACGGAAAAATTAAACGCCATCGCTGAGAGCAAACAGTGGTCGCACCTTTTACATTATCGAAAACACCCGTTTACTGGACGCTATATAAGCCAAAATGATAGCCCTAACTTCTTTTTAGCAGAAAATGGTAAAAGTTCATTATTGGCAGAACTCAAAACTGATTTACAACAGTTTCTCATCAGCGGTGTAGCGGATAACCAGTCTGCACAGTGTCAATTTCCAGCACGCTATAACTGGCTTAAACAGCAACTGCCTGAACTTAGCTTTGTTGATCAATCTTGCTCAGAGTTGGAGGAGTGGCGTGCACAACTCAGCGCTGAGTACTTAACACTGGTTTTCCCTGCCTCGCATATTAATTCGCCCTCTTCGATGTATGGTCACACCTTTATTCGTTTGGATAAAAAGGACGTAACCAGCAATAAGTTACTCGCCTACAGTGTCAACTTTGCTGCCAATGCCAACCCAGACGATAACGAACTGGTGTTCACTTGGAAAGGTCTGACTGGTGGCTACCCTGGCGTTGTTTCAGTGTTGCCGTACTATGCCAAAACCAACGAATACTCACACATGGAGTATCGTGATATTTGGGAATACAAACTCAATCTCAGTAAAGAAGAAACAGATCAGTTTGTGAGTCATATCTGGGAAACTAAAGACACATTCTTTGATTATTTTTTCTTTGATGAAAACTGCTCTTATCGTTTACTGGCGTTGCTAGATGCCAGTTCAGAGCGCATTGATGTCACTGATGACTTTATGTTCAGCGCAATGCCTGTTGATACCATAAGGGCGCTACAACAGCGCGGCATAGTAGAAGCAACCGAGTACCGACCCTCTGCTGCCAGTCAGTTGGAATATAAAAGCCAGCAAGTCTCAGAAAACGTATTGGAACATGCGCGCGCATTAGTAGAACAAACGGAAGACATTCCACGCCTTACCTTAAACCTCAATCAGCAAGAGCACATACAATCATTAGAGCTTGCTTATGCCTATGCCCGCTATTTAGCTGTACAAAAAAAACAAGCCAATCCGGTACTGCGCAAGCGCACCATAGACATCTTATCGGCGCGAGCAAAACATCCTCAATCAGCCGGCTTTGCCGAGATCCCAGAGCCGTCTCATCGCGATGACCAGGGCCATTTAAGCCAGCGTGTGCGGGCAAAAGCCGGCAATGCCTATGCAGATAAGCGTGAAGGCTCAGCAGCACAGCACTTAGGCTTTATTGATTTGAGTTACCGCGCGGCTTTTCATGAGGTGATGGATTTACCGCAAGGCTTCGTACCCGGTTCGCAAATTCAAATGGGTAATCTAAGTTTGCGACTCTGGGATGGCGGTGCAGTCCGCGTCCAGCAATTTCAAGTGGTGGATATTTTATCACTCAGCCAGCAAACCTATTTCCAACAGCCGATTGCTTGGTCAGTCAGCGGCGGTTTAGATCGTTTTGCGGGTGCAGACGCTGAACTCTATGGTTATCTGCATGCAGGTTTTGGTAAAGCTTGGCTCACATCACTGGGGCGTTTTTATGCTTTAGCCCAAGCACAATTAATGGCCGATAACCAATTCCATAAAGGTGCTCAACTCAGCCTTGGCCCACACTTAGGCTGGCTGTGGCAAGGCGAGCAACTTCAGGCGCAAGTGGAAAGCAACTGGCAAAGGTTAAGCTGGCTGGATAAAACCGAACGCAGCGAGGTCAAGGCCAATTTGGGTTGGAAGTTATCAAGCAACGCTCAATTGAGAATCGAGGCTAAAAGTCAACACTTCAAACTGAATCAGCACTCCAACAAACAGCATGAGGTGGGCATTGGTCTTAACTGGTATTACTAGTGCTTTGCGCGCTAATTTCACAAAAACCGGGCACAAACTGCTGTATAAACTCATGGTTTTAATCAGCATCATAAGTGTTGCTGGCTGTACCTCGCTGTCGACTTTATTTTTCTATCCGCAAAAAGCTTTGATCTCAACCCCAAGCGATGTTGATCTTATCTATCAGGACGTTTGGCTAAAAGCCGCTGACGGCACCCAACTTAATGCATGGTGGATACCCGCTCAGGGAGACCTGCCGGAGACCAATACGATGCTGTTATATCTGCATGGCAATGCTGAAAACATTTCCAGCCACAGTCATAGTATTTATTGGTTAGCGCGCAATGGTGTCAGTGTACTGGCCTTGGATTATCGTGGTTTTGGCGCCTCGCAAGGCAAAGCAATAATGCCCGATATATTCCAAGACATTGAGGCGGCTGCCGCATGGATGAAGCAGCAGCAGCCGAAAAAAGACCTGATTGTCTTAGGGCAAAGCATTGGTACAGTGATGGCGATTAATTTTGCTGCTCAGGCCGCAGACAGGTATCAAATCAAAGCACTTGTATTAGATGCACCACTGAGCGGGATTGCTCCCGCAGCGCGAAGCAGTATGAGTAAAAATCCAATCGGCTGGCTTATTTGGCCTTTTACTGTGCTTATTCCGAGCCAATGGGATCCAGTCAAACATATCGCCAAAATTGATCTTCCCGTGCTGATTATGCATAGTCAGAAAGACACTCTTATTCCTTACCAGCACGGCAAAGCACTCTATGCTCAGTGGCAATCAGCCCAACCGCAACAGCAACTCTGCTGGCTTGAGTCTAAAGGTCCGCACATTATGTCATTTGCCTTTCCTGAGATAAGAAAGGCGACACTGGCGTTCATCAAAACAAAGCAATGCCAAGAATAACGATGGCATGGCCCGCCCCTACGATAGCAGCAGATATTTGTAAGCCTCAAAAACACACTTCTGTAGATACTCTAATACAATCTTTCTCGGCAGCCTGACTCATTGTCAGCCCGCAACTATGCTTAGCCTGATCTAAAAATCAGATGCTTTTCCCAGTCATCTTCGTGCACGTCCAGTTCGCTGACCATGCGGCCTAACTGGGAAATGCGTTCGGTGTGTACCGCATCACGATTACCACAGATCAAGTGGTGCCAAACAAACAAGTCTTTACCTTCATGCACCAAACGGTAGGCGCAGGTACTCGGCAACCAGCGAAACGCATCCGCTTGATCTGCAGTTAACTGAATACAATCTGGCACAAAGTTTTTACGGTTTGGGTAATTACTGCAACGCGCAGTATCTAAATCCAAAAGTTTGCAGGCAATGTTGGTGTAGTACACCGAACCATCGTCTTCATCTTCAAGCTTTTGCAGACAGCACAAACCACAACCATCACATAGAGATTCCCATTCTTCTTGATCAAGTTCTGCAAGGCTTTTACGCTTCCAAAACCCTTGTACAATTGCCGCCATACCCTGCTCTACCCCTACTAAACACCAGCTCTGAGGAGCTGAGGTTAATCTTGTTTACATTCAACTTTAACCCGCATTTTAATCACGGCGTTATTAAAGCGCGCGGTTAAGTGCGCAGACTCACCCGCCGGCACATGCGCCTTGCGTGTGCGCGGTGCTTCTGGGCCATTACGAAAGCGAACTTTACAAATAGCCCCACGTGTACCGTAATTCGACAGCGATACCGAAGCCATGTTGTTGCCTAGATCTAAAGTGTCCACCGCAATTTCAGCACCATTGAGCTGTTTTTCAACTTCAAATGGAAAAGCCAGCGCCGCAGTCGGCAGTACCAGTAGTAAGCCAATTGTTAGGTTTTTCATCATATTGTCACCTTCTTCTACAAGTTGTCAGTGTAACGTATCAGGTCGAGTGAAATGCGCTAAAAGACAATAAAACTCTGTACAACATGCCTTAATAACGGATAATGCCAACCTTCACCTCATCGCTCTATTACAGCAAAAGTTACGCCTCTGTCGCGTAGCTAACTCGAGCACATTGTCTTTCTTCCAACCAACCAGCAATCTTTCTTATGCAAATATTGACTAGCGCAATCACCCACATTAATAACTTAGTATGGGGAACACCCATGCTCATTGCCATTCTTGGCAGCGGCTTATTTCTGATGTTATCCCTTAAATTCATGCCTATTTTGAACATTAAGCGCGGCTTCGTAGAAATCTGGAAAGGCCGCGAACAAGGTCATGCCAGCACAGGTCAAATCAGTCCCTTTGCCGCATTGATGACCACACTCGCAGCGACAGTTGGCACCGGCAACATTGCCGGTGTGGCCACTGCTATTGTATTGGGCGGCCCTGGCGCGCTGTTCTGGATGTGGTGCACGGCGCTGGTTGGCATGGCGACCAAATACTGCGAAGTGGTGCTGGCAGTGCATTTTCGTGAAAAAAACGCCCACAACCATTTTGTCGGTGGCCCGATGTATGCCATTAAAAACGGACTCGGCCATAAGTGGGCTTGGCTCGGTACCTGCTTTGCGCTGTTTGGTGGCTTAGCCAGTTTCGGCATTGGCAACATGGTACAGGTCAATAGTATGGCCGCCAGTCTTAACGTCTCCTTTGCTATCCCAGCTTGGCTCAGTGGTATCAGTGTGATGGTGCTGGTTGGTTTAGTAATCTTAGGCGGGATTCAACGCATTGGCGCGGTAGCCAAAACCCTCGTGCCCTTTATGTGCATGGCTTATGTAATTGCCGCCATGGTGGTGCTGGTGGTCAACTACCAGGCCATTCCTGATGCGTTAGTCTTGATTTTTGACTCTGCCTTTAACGGCCATGCCGCGGTCGGTGGTTTTGCTGGTGCAGCCATGATTGCTGCGATTCGCTTTGGTGTGGCACGCGGTGTTTTTTCGAACGAAGCAGGACTGGGTAGCGCGGGTATTGCCCAAGCCGCCGGCACCAGTGAAGACCCGGTGACCTCAGGCTTAATCGGCATGATGGGCACATTTATTGACACCATCATTGTTTGCAGCATGACCGGCTTGGCAATTATCTGCTCAGGCGTCTGGAGCAATGGTTTGAGCGGCGCAGCACTCTCATCGGCAGCCTTTGAGTCTGCGATGCCAGGTGCCGGTAACTATATTTTAACCACTGCGTTGGTGGTGTTTGCCTTCACCACCATTTTGGGCTGGAGCTATTATGGTGAGCGGTGCTGGGAATACTTGTTTGGCAATCGCGCCATTCTTCCTTACCGCTTACTCTGGGTACTGGTGATTCCGCTTGGTGCAATGAGCCAATTGGATACAGTGTGGTTATTGGCAGACACCCTCAATGGCTTGATGGCCCTGCCAAACTTGATTTCACTGCTAGTGCTCAGTCCCGTGGTGATCAAGTTAACCCAAGATCACTTTAAACAGCCTTAAGCTTTATTCCTTGACAGCGCTATCTAAAGCGCTGTAAGTGGTTTCTGGCACTCGCAACAGCACTACATTAACGCGACGATTCAGCTCACGGTTGGCTGCACTATTATTAGGCTTGAGTGGGTAGCGTTCACCATGAAAGCGCACCACAATCTGCTCTTCGGGCACACCTTGGTCAACTAAAAATTGTTTTACCGCAAGCGCACGTCGCCTAGATATTTCACGATTACTGAGCCGATTACCCCAGCTATCAGAATGGCCATCAAGCTCAATACGATTGACAGTTGGGTCTTCCTTTAAAAAATCAGCAATCAGTTTTAATCGGCCTTGAGCTGAATCACTCAACGTCATATTTTCATTAGGAAAGCCGATACGCGTTTGCTTTATTTGCTCAAAATTATAAGGCAGTAAGCTCGCGGTGCAGTCCAAATAGCGCTGATACGCATCAGAAAAATGCGCAGGAATAATTCGCACTTCTAACGTTTCGCCTTGCTGGGTGCGATGGCGAATCAGTGGACCACGCCCCTCCAATAAAGCGGTCAATAAACGCCCCGCTTGCAATTGCGAAGTTTGCAGACTGGTGTTGTCCGCATTAATAATGACCGAACCTAAACTGATATCACCCTGTGCCGCACGCCAAGGTGCCGCGGCTGCCAGCAAAACAGCAGAACCACGGCTAAGCCAGCGCTCTTGTGCATGCAGTGTAAAAATAGGGTTTTCACCGGCGCGACGGACAAACTCACCTTGACCAAAGCCTTTCACTGGTTGGGTCAGACGGCACTCAAAGCGATCCCCTGCAACCGTCCATTTCACATGTTCCAAAGGCGTTTGAAAGGTAACCGCTAACGCAGGCGTCAATGAGACACTCGCCAAAATAGACAATACAAGTAAGCGCATCGCGCTCTCCCGTTGATAAAATGCTACTTGTTGTATCGGTCACAACCAAGAAAACTTTAAAGCAGATGCCTGCATCGCGCTTTTACGGTAGCATTCAGCACATTATATTTAATTCAACCGACTGGAAGCTTTCATGATTGACCGTCTTACCCTGCTGCGACCTGATGATTGGCATATCCATTTACGCGATGGTGCATTATTACCGCGCACTGTTGCCGATGCGGCCCGCACCTTTGCCCGCGCTATCATCATGCCAAACCTTGTGCCGCCGGTGCGCAATGCAGCTGAAGCCGAGCAGTACCGTCAGCGCATTTTAGATGCACGTCCAGCCGAGAGCGCTTTTCAGCCATTGATGGTGCTTTACCTGACAGACCAAACCTCTCCTGCCGATATCCACAACGCAGTAAAAAGCGGTTTTGTCCATGCGGCCAAACTCTATCCGGCCGGTGCCACCACTAACTCTGATTCAGGTGTTACCTCACTGGAAGCCATTTACCCAGCCTTAGAAGCCATGAGTGATGTGGGGATGCCGCTCTTGGTACACGGTGAAGTCACCCACGCTGATGTGGATATTTTTGATCGTGAAAAACGTTTTATTGATGATCAACTGGTGGTTTTGGTGAATCGTTTTCCCAATTTAAAACTGGTGTTTGAACACATCACCACCGCAGATGCAGCGCAATTTGTCCGTGAGGCATCGGACAAGGTTGCTGCCACCATTACGGCTCACCATTTGCTCTATAACCGCAACCATATGCTTGCCGGCGGTATTCGCCCGCACTTTTATTGCTTACCCATTCTAAAGCGCAATACTCACCAAGAAGCGTTATTGGATGCTGCGACTAGCGGTTCTGCTAAGTTTTTCTTAGGCACAGACTCTGCGCCCCATGCACAAAATGCCAAAGAAGTCTCTTGCGGTTGCGCCGGTTGCTACACCGCCTATGCCGCAATTGAGTTGTATGCCGAAGCCTTTGAACAACGCAATGCGCTAGACAAGCTTGAGGGTTTCGCCAGTCATTTTGGCGCAGACTTTTATCAGTTACCGCGTAATCAAGATAGCATCACGTTAGTCCGCGAACCTTGGACTGCACCATCATCTTTAACCTTTGGCGAGCAGCAGCTGATTCCTTTGCGCGCAGGTGAAACCCTTAATTGGCGTGTTTTAGGAACTCAAGCATGAGCAACTCAATGCAAGATTATGAAGAAGAATACATCAACAACGGTAATGAGCCTCACAGCGGCGGCTTAAAGTCGCTGATGGCTCGCCGGTTTCGCGGCTATTTGCCCGTGGTGATTGATGTTGAAACCGGTGGTTTTAACGCAGCAACCGATGCCCTGTTAGAAATTGCAGCAGTGATTCCAGCAATGGATGATGAAGGTTTGCTCTACGCCGAACATACGCTGTTCTTTCGTGTAGAACCTTTTGCTGGTGCCAATATTGAGCAGGCTGCTCTTGATTTCACCGGAATCAAACTTGATCATCCGCTGCGCATGGCGGTATCAGAAGAGCATGCCCTAGCTGAAATCTTCAAAAGCGTACGTAAATCACTCAAAGCTTGTGGTTGCAAGCGTGCCATTTTAGTCGGTCATAACAGCCACTTTGACTTGGGCTTTTTAAATGCTGCGGTAGAGCGTTGTGGGATTAAACGTAACCCATTCCACCCATTCTCAAGTTTTGATACGGCAACCTTAGCCGGCCTAGCCTACGGTCAAACGGTATTAGCCAAAGCTTGTGAAGCGGCAGATATCAGTTTTGACACCCGTGAAGCACACAATGCGCGTTACGACACAGAGAAAACTGCCGAGTTATTCTGCGGCATTGTCAATCGCTGGAAAGAAATGGGCGGCTGGGATGAGTTTGCTTAAACCAAGCTGTCACTAAAGCTATAAAAAAGGTGTGCAGCTGTTAAACGACACGCCTTTTTAAATAACAAACGCCTACTTAAAGCGACGTTCAATACCCTTTTCCACCAAGATTTTGGCAGAAATCTCTTCCACAGAAAAATGTGTGGTATTGATAAAATTGATGTTGTCACGCTGAAATAAAGCCTCAACCTCACGCACTTCAAACTCACACTGGGCATAGCTGGCATAGCGACTATTGGGCTTACGCTCATTACGAATCGCGGCTAAACGATCAGCATCAATGGTTAAACCAAACAGCTTATCTTTGTATTTATGCAAAGAAGAAGGCAGTTGCAAATGTTCCATATCTTCTTCAGTCAATGGATAGTTGGCCGCGCGAATCCCGTACTGCATCGCCATATACAGGCAAGTTGGGGTTTTGCCACAGCGCGAGACACCAACCAAAATAATATCCGCACTGTCGTAATGACGGGTGCGCGCGCCGTCGTCATTATCCAAAGCAAAATGCACCGCTTCAATGCGCTCCATATAATTGGCGCTATGGGTGATTGAATGTGATTTACCCACTGAATACGAGGAGCGCTCATTGAGCTCTTCTTCTAAAGGGGAGAGAAAACTCGAAAAAATATCCACTTTAAACGCATTGGCAGTGGCAAGAATGTCACGAATTTCAGTATTGACGATGGTATCAAAGACAATGGGCCGCACCTGCTCAGTGTCGGCGACAGCGTTAATTTGCTGTACCATAGCCTGTGCTTTTTCAACTGTATCAATGTAAGGCCTGGTTAAACGGCGAAAATCAATATTACCGAACTGTGCCAGTAAACTTTGCCCAAGTGTTTCGGCAGTAATACCTGTTCCATCAGAGATAAAAAAAGCTGTACGTTTCATAATTGCCAAAAGCCTTAAGTCGTGGACGTTTCTCGGTTATTATAGGCTGGTTTTTTACCAGACATGTTGTTTAGCGACATTGTGACCCATTTTCCCCAAACAAGGCCAATAGATTACACTGGCCCTTTCAATATAGACGTGGAGAGATCACCTTGGTTGAGTACGTAGTTTCCCTCGATAAGCTCGGTAACCATGATGTTGAGCGTGTAGGGGGCAAAAACGCTTCCCTAGGCGAAATGATCAGCAACCTTGCAGGTGCCGGTGTATCGGTTCCCGGTGGTTTTGCCACAACCGCGCAAGCCTACCGTGACTTTATTGATGCCAATAATTTAGATGCACGCATCCATGACCTTTTGGATAGCTTAGACATTGATGACGTTAATGCGCTGGCGAAAGCTGGTACGCAAATTCGCCAATGGATTTTAGACGGTGATTTCCCTGCGCAACTGGATGCTGACATTCGTAGTGCCTTCGCGGCAATGGCTAATGGTAATGACAATATGGCCGTCGCGGTGCGCTCCTCTGCCACGGCAGAAGACTTGCCTGATGCATCGTTTGCCGGCCAGCAAGAAACCTTTTTGAATATTCGCGGTGTCGATAATGTGATCCGCGCGGCCAAAGAAGTCTTTGCTTCATTGTTTAATGACCGCGCCATTTCCTACCGCGTGCACCAAGGCTTTGATCACCGTAACGTCGCGCTGTCGGCGGGTGTTCAACGCATGGTCCGCTCAGAAACAGCCGCGGCTGGCGTAATGTTCAGTCTTGATACTGAATCAGGCTTTCGTGATGTGGTGTTTATCACCGGCGCTTATGGTCTCGGTGAAACAGTGGTACAGGGCGCCGTTAACCCTGATGAATTTTATGTACACAAGCAAACATTAGCTGCTGGCCGCCCGGCGATTTTACGTCGCAACCTCGGCAGTAAAGCCTTAAAAATGATTTATGGCGCAGACGCCAGTGCCGGTAAATCAGTTCAAACCGTTGACGTTGCCGCTGCTGACCGCATGCGTTTTGCCCTCACCGATGAAGAAGTCACCAACCTTGCCAAACAAGCTGTGATCATTGAGCAGCACTATGGTTGCCCAATGGACATTGAGTGGGCTAAAGATGGTGATGATGGCAAGTTGTACATTGTCCAGGCTCGTCCTGAAACAGTGAAAAGCCGAAGCAACCTCAACGTCATGGAGCGTTACTTGCTCAAAGAGCAAGGCAATGTTTTAGTTGAAGGCCGTGCGATTGGCCAGCGCATTGGTGCAGGCGCGGTGCGCGTGATCAATGACGTCTCCGAAATGGATAAAGTTCAGCCAGGGGACGTACTGGTCTCAGATATGACCGACCCAGACTGGGAGCCGGTGATGAAACGCGCCAGCGCGATTGTCACCAACCGTGGCGGGCGTACTTGTCATGCCGCGATTATTGCTCGCGAACTTGGCATTCCAGCAGTAGTCGGTTGTGGCAATGCCACCGCGTTACTGAAAGACGGCCAAGGCGTCACAGTCTCTTGTGCTGAAGGCGATACCGGTTTTGTCTTTGATGGCGAACTGAATTTTGACATTCGCACCAACTCTGTCGACGCAATGCCAGAACTGCCATTCAAAATCATGATGAACGTGGGTAACCCTGATCGTGCCTTTGATTTCGCCCAACTGCCTAACGCCGGTGTTGGTTTAGCGCGTCTTGAGTTTATTATCAATCGCATGATTGGCGTACACCCGAAAGCCTTGTTGAATTTCAACAGCTTACCCAGTGATCTGCAAGAAAGCGTGGAAAAGCGTATTGCCGGCTATGCCAGTCCGGTTGATTTCTATGTTGACAAACTGGTGGAAGGCGTCAGTACCTTAGCTGCTGCGTTCTGGCCGAAAAAAGTCATTGTGCGCTTGTCCGACTTTAAATCCAACGAATACGCCAATCTGATTGGCGGCAAGCTGTACGAGCCGACTGAAGAAAACCCAATGCTAGGTTTCCGCGGCGCATCGCGTTATATCAGCGAATCATTCCGCGACTGTTTCGAACTGGAATGCCGTGCGATGAAGCGCGTGCGTGATATAATGGGTCTGACAAACGTTGAATTAATGGTGCCATTTGTACGTACTGTCAATGAAGCTGCGCAAGTGGTCAGCTTACTGGAAGAGTATGGCCTGAAGCGTGGCGAAAACGGTTTGCGCTTGATTATGATGTGCGAACTGCCTTCTAACGCGCTGCTGGCAGATGAGTTCCTTGAGCATTTTGATGGTTTCTCCATCGGTTCAAATGACATGACCCAGCTGACTTTAGGCTTGGACCGTGATTCTGGGGTGATTGCTCACTTGTTTGATGAACGCGACCCTGCGGTTAAGAAGCTGCTGTCGATGGCCATTCAAGCTTGCATTAAAGCCAATAAGTATATCGGTATTTGCGGCCAAGGCCCGTCTGACCACCCAGATCTTGCACGCTGGTTAATGGAGCAAGGCATCGAAAGCGTTTCCCTGAATCCAGACTCAGTACTGGATACCTGGTTCTTCCTCGCGGAAAACAACTAAAGGCTAACGGCACTGGCAAACCAGACAAGGTCTGCCAGTGCCGTCTTCCAAGCAACATCCTCTCCAGCCTCAAGACCTAAAATCAATTCGATCAATCCCCATTGCTAGCATAGCCTCCTCCTATCTACACTAAAGTCTGTTCTTTGCTGTGCATTTCCACGCGAATTGCAGACACTCTCTTGCGCTAAATCAAAGCGCTAGCGTAGGCAATCACTTACACTTTAGAAGATTATATTTTATACAAGACGACAGGCACGCCTGCTTCGAGTAACTTGACTTGTTTACTTGATCCGTTATGTTTGGCAAAACTGTGATAGCACTTTGTCACTAGCTCTCAACCAGCACAGCTGCCCAATATTGGGTCTCTCGCATAACTTAAGGAATGCTCTATGAAAATCACCAATCGTTTGTATGCTGGTTTCGCTACGCTTTTATTTATTATGTTAGCCATCAACCTCTTAGGCTTATATAAGATCAGCATTGCCGATAAAAATCTAAATCAATTATCCAAGCAAACTGCAGTTGAGCAGCGTCAAGCCATTAACTTTCGCGGTAGTGTGCATGATCGGGCTATTGCTATTCGTGATGCCGTATTGGTTGCTAACGTTGAAAAATCAATCGTGCATCAAACCAATATCGTAACTCTTAACACATTTTATCAAAACGCAGCGGCTACTTTAGATTCAATGTACGCCAAAACAGTCCAAACACCTGAAGAAACCACGATGCTGCAAGCCATCAAAAGCATAGAGGCAAGTACGCTTGCAGAAACAGCTAAACTGCTTGATTTGATTAACAACAATCGCTTCTTTGAAGCGACAAATCTGTTGTTAGACACCGTTTCACCTGCTTATACAGAATGGCTGAAGCGTATTAATGCGCTGATTGACTACCAAGAAATATCCATCCAAAAAGAAGTCAACATTGCTGTAGGGCAAACCAATAGTTTTCAGACGATCATGCTGACGGTGACCTTTTTCGCAATCATTATTGGCATCGTTGTCGCGCTGAGTGTGGTCAACAGCCTTAAAAAAATCATTGGTGGTGAGCCAGAAAAAGCCGCATTTATTATTAATAAAATTGCGTCCGGCGACTTAACAGTGCATGTCGATGCTCAACATGACAACAGTATTCTTAGTGCAGTGCGCAACCTCAGTCAGCACTTATCGGGACTAACACAAAGCTCCATGCAGACAGCAAAGCAGCTACTCAATGCTTCAGAGAGTCTCCTGCTGACTGCCCATCAGAATGAGGATTTGATTCGCAACCAGAAGCTCTCTACAGAACAGGGAGCAACGGCAATTTCTCAGATGTCACACACGGTTACTGATGTTGCAGGACTTACCAGCGAAGCGGCTTCATTGGCTCAAATAGCCATGAATGAGTTCAATGCTGGCCAAGAAGAAGTGAACAAAACCCAGTCGAGCATTAATGATTTGGCTGAAAAAGTACTCGAAGCGGCAGATGTGATTAACGAGTTGTCTGCCGACAGCAGTCAAATCAGTCGCGTGATGCAGGTGATTGAAGAAATTGCTGAGCAGACCAACTTACTGGCACTGAACGCAGCAATTGAAGCGGCGCGCGCCGGAGAACAAGGCCGTGGCTTTGCGGTCGTGGCTGATGAGGTGCGCAATTTGGCGCGCAGAACGCAAGATTCCACCCGCGAAATTCATCAAGTGATTGAGAAAATGCATTCGGGCTCAAGTAAAGCAGTTACCGTCATGGATCAAGGCCAAAAACAAGCGAGCTTGAGTGTCGAGCAAGCACGTTGTGCAGGTGAATCATTGAATGCCATTAATCTCTCGGTAACGCGCATCACTGATATGAATCAGCAGATTGCCTTGACCACAGAACAACAGTCAGCAGTAGCTATTGAGATCAGCAATAACTTCAACCAAATTACTCAGTCTGCCATTTTGGCTGAAGAAGAAGCGGCAAAAATCACAGCAGCCAGTAAGGTGCTTGAGACCCTAGCAAAAACCCTTGAGCAAAATGCCAAGCAGTTCAAAACAGAATAAGCCGCACAGGGTTAACGACGCACTGATTTGTCTGGGACTGGTACAACTCAGAACCCGTTAAGCTGCACTTAGAAGCACCTGTAATGCCAGCAGTTCAGGCCAAGCCACCTCCGGCGGCCATTGCACAACCTTGTAAAGTCGTAACTGTAAACATGCCCAGCACATTAAGCTTTGTCTGGGCATTACGCGCAATGGCGTTAAACGGTGATGCGCACACCGACTGAGACTTGCTTGCTATCTGCTGCCGGCAGCAACTGACCCTCACGATAGATCGAAACAAATAAATCAGCTTCTTCAGCATCACAGGCTTTGATCGATAAATGCACACGATCACCCAGCATTTTCGCTTCCAGCAAATCAACCGCTTGGCCATCAATCCACGCTTGACCGCTGAGCATTTGAAACGCTTGCTGCAGTTCAACCCGGTAAAGTTTGCCCTCTTCGCTCAACCACTCCCAAGTACCGTGCACAGGTGCAGGAACCACCCATTTATAAATATAAACATCACCCATCGCCCGTTTTGCGTCAGGTTGCCAGCGCCCCATATTAAAGGCATGGCCAATCACACGAGTACCTGGCTTTAATTCACTTAAGATGCGCGCTTTCAACTTCAGATTGAGTGATGGCAGCAGGTATAAGGTCAACACTGTTGCCGCACTAAAGTCGACAGCAAGCAGATCTTCTTGCAGAAACTTCACTCGTTCAGTCACGCTGACCGCCTCAGCCAAGGCATTGGCTTCAGCAATACGGCGCGGATCCATATCAACCCCGACCGCCTGCGCCTCACGCTCCATCGCTGCAGCCACGACAATACGGCCATCACCGCAGCCAAGGTCATAAAGAATATCATCCTGAGTGACCGCTGCCATTTTTAACATGGCCTCAACGACCAAATCATCGGTGGGGACAAAGATCACATCCAGTTCAGCATCCACTTTGGTTAGTCCTTCTTCAAATAACAAATCAGTAAACAATAAAAACTCCTAAGTGTTGAACAACAGGCCGAACACGCAAGCCTGCGCTGACATAGCCTTGTTATAACCCTTTTCAGCAACATCCTGCAGCCTATTTGTGCGCTCATTGTGCAAACTGACACAGATAAAGAATGCGGCTCTGCATTGCACTTCAGGTTAAGACTAGCAGGATTAACCTGCACAACTCGCACTAAGACTTACTCTATTTAAATATGTAATAAATATGACTCAGCCGAATCACCCATTTATTCAAAGCATCAAATCGATGATCAGCCCGGCTGTTTGCTTTGGCCTATACCATCCCAGTGCAGTTCGCAGCCTGATATATGAAGCCGTTAGACAAACGTTTTCTAATGCAGTAAGAAACATAAGCCAGCCTACTTTTGATTGTTGTCTGGATAACAAAAAGCGCTCGAAAAGAGCGCTTTTTAGTTCAGCTAAAGCTTTGCAGTATTCTAGAAAGCATCACCTGGAATACGTACCCAGCCTTCCATTAAGACCCGGGCACTGCGGCTCATAATGGCTTTTTTAACAATCCACTTGCCGTTTTCTTGCGCGGCTTCGGCACCGACACGCAAGGTGCCGGATGGATGGCCAAAGTTCACCGCTTGACGATCACCGCCACCGGCGGCCAAGTTGACTAAAGTGCCAGGAATAGCGGCTGCCGTACCAATCGCCACCGCAGCAGTGCCCATCATCGCATGGTGCAGCTGCCCCATGGATAGCGCACGCACTAATACATCGATGTCAGCTGCGTGAATCGCTTTAGCGCTGGAAGACACATAATCCGCAGGTGGTGCAACAAAAGCCACTTTCGGCGTGTGTTGACGCGCGGCAGCTTCGGCGACATCCTTGATCAAACCCATTTTGACTGCACCGTGCGAGCGGATCAGTTCAAACTTAGCCAAGGCCTCTTTGTCACTGTTGATCGCTGACTGCAATTCAGTACCGGTATAACCAATATCTGCAGCATTAACAAAGATGGTTGGAATACCGGCATTGATCAGGGTGGCTTTGAGCGTACCGACACCTGGCACCTCTAAATCATCTACCACATTGCCAGTGGGGAACATCGCTGCATCATCACCGTCTCCATCGGCAGGATCCAAGAACTCGATTTGCACTTCAGCGGCAGGGAAAGTCACGCCATCCAGTTCAAAGTCACCGGTTTCTTGTACTTCACCATTGGTCATTGGCACATGAGCAATAATGGTTTTGCCAATATTGACCTGCCAAATACGCACGGTGCAGATGCCGTTTTGCGGGATTTTGTCCGCCGCAACCAGGCCGTTAGAAATCGCAAACGAGCCCACAGCCGCGGTTAAGTTACCGCAGTTACCACTCCAATCAACAAAGGGCTTATCAATCGAGACCTGGCCAAACAGATAATCGACATCGTGATCCGGCTGGGTACTTTTGGCTAACAATACCGTTTTACTGGTACTCGAAGTCGCACCACCCATGCCGTCAGTTTGCTTACCGTATGGGTCTGGACTACCAATCACGCGCAACAACAGTGAATCACGTGCGGCGCCGGGCTGTTGCGCGGCTGCAGGCAAATCATCAATACGGAAAAACACACCTTTACTGGTGCCGCCACGGATATAAGTGGCCGGAATTTTAATTTGTGGGACCTGACTCATAATGGAATCTCCCTAAGTTAACGCTAGAAATAACAGTGGTCGCAAATACGCAACCAGCAGAAAATAATAACCCGCTAAACAAGGCTTACTCGCTTAGCGGGTTGCTCATGCCTCAATCTGCATCAAGCACTGGTTGCCTCGGAGGCAAGAAACTCTTGCGCAAAACGCTGCAACACGCCACCGGCCTCATACACCACCTGCTCGGCAGCTGTATCAATACGACTGAGCATTGGTACCCGCACAACTTCACCGTTACGACGGTTAATCACTAGGGTCATGCTGTTGCCTGGCTTGAGTTCACCTTCCACATCGTAGGTTTCAGTACCATCCAAACCTAAGGTGAGGCGTGTGGTACCTTCGGCAAACTGCAGCGGCAACACCCCCATGCCAATCAAGTTAGTACGGTGGATGCGCTCAAAGCCTTCAGCGGCAATCACTTCCACACCAGCCAGGCGCACACCTTTTGCCGCCCAGTCACGCGATGAGCCCTGACCATAGTCAGCACCGGCAACAATAATCAGCGGCTGCTTGCGTTCCATGTAAGTTTCAATGGCTTCCCACATACGCGTCACTTTGCCTTCTGGCTCAATACGCGCTAAGGAGCCTTGACGCACTTCACCCTGCTCATCCAGCACCATTTCGTTAAACAGTTTAGGATTGGCAAAAGTGGCTCGTTGCGCCGTAAGGTGATCGCCACGGTGGGTGGCGTAGGAGTTGAAATCTTCTTCTGGCACGCCCATTTTGTGTAAATACTCACCCGCGGCACTGTCCATCATAATCGCGTTGGAGGGCGACAAGTGGTCAGTGGTGATGTTGTCACCCAGCACGGCTAAGGCACGCATACCTTTCATCGTACGCTCGCCAGCTAAAGCACCTTCCCAGTACGGTGGACGACGGATGTAGGTACTCATCGGACGCCAGTCATATAGCGGACTCGGTGATTGGGTAATCGAGCCCAGATCAAACATTGGGATGTAAACCTGATTGAACTGCGAGGGCTTCACACTAGCAGCAACAATCTCGTCAATCTCAGCATCCGTTGGCCACAGGTCTTTCAGGGTAATCGGATTGCCGTCTTTATCATGGCCCAGCGCATCTTTTTCGATATCGAAGCGGATGGTACCGGCAATTGCATAAGCAACGACTAAAGGCGGCGAAGCTAAGAAGGCTTGTTTGGCGTACGGGTGAATACGGCCATCAAAGTTACGGTTACCGGATAATACGGCCGTGGCGTATAGATCACGATCAATGATTTCTTGCTGGATTTTCGGATCCAAAGCACCACTCATCCCGTTACAGGTGGTACAAGCAAATCCCACAATACCAAAACCGAGTTGCTCAAGTTCTTCCAGCAAATTGGCATCTTTAAGGTACAGTTCAGCCACTTTAGAGCCTGGTGCAAAAGAGGTTTTCACCCATGGTTTGCGCTCTAAGCCCAGCTTATTAGCATTGCGTGCAATCAAAGCGGCAGCAATCACGTTGCGCGGGTTACTGGTGTTCGTGCAACTGGTAATCGCGGCAATGATTACAGCGCCATCGGGCATTAAGCCTTCTTCTTTTTTCCACGCACCGGCAATACCTTTGCTCGCTAAGTCGCTGGTGGAGACCAGTGCATGCGGGTTAGAGGGGCCGGCCATATTACGGCCCACTTTAGACAGGTCAAAGGTCAAGACGCGCTCGTATTCAACCTCTGTTAAAGCATCAGCCCACAAACCTGTAACTTTGGCGTAATTTTCCACCAGTTTCACTTGCTCTGGCTCACGACCAGTCAGGGTTAAGTACTCAGTGGTTTGTCCGTCAATATAGAACATACCGGCAGTGGCGCCGTACTCAGGAGTCATATTGGAAATGGTGGCACGATCACCAATCGACAAACTCGCCGCACCCTCGCCAAAGAACTCAAGGTAAGCACCCACTACACGCTCTTTACGCAAAAACGCAGTTAACTCTAAAACAATATCAGTGGCAGTAATGCCAGGCTGGCGCTCGCCAATTAACTTAACCCCAACGATATCAGGCAGGCGCATCATCGATGGCAAGCCGAGCATCACAGTTTCAGCTTCCAAGCCACCTACACCAATCGCAATTACACCTAGTGCATCGACGTGCGGCGTGTGACTGTCAGTACCGACGCAGGTATCAGGAAAGGCCACCCCGTCACGCACTTGAATCACTGGCGACATTTTTTCCAAGTTGATTTGGTGCATGATGCCGTTACCTGCCGGAATCACATCAACGTTTTTAAAAGCTGTTTTGGTCCACTCAATAAAGTGGAAACGGTCTTCGTTGCGACGATCTTCAATGGCACGGTTTTTATCAAAGGCATCCGGATCAAAACCACCGTGTTCAACCGCCAACGAGTGGTCAACAATTAACTGGGTGGGTACCACTGGATTGACTTTGGACGGATCACCGCCCTGCTCGGCAATCGCATCACGCAAACCAGCTAAGTCAACCAAGGCGGTTTGCCCCAAAATATCGTGGCACACGACGCGCGCTGGATACCAAGGGAAATCCAAATCACTTTTGCGATAAATCAACTGCTTAAGCGAATCCGTAAGCTCACTGGGCTCACAGCGGCGCACTAAGTTTTCGGCTAAGACGCGTGAGGTGTACGGCAGCTTGGCGTAAGCACCAGGCTCAATGGCATCAACAGCTTCGCGCACGTCATAATAGTGGAGCGCTGTGCCGGCTAGTTTTTTACGGAATTCGGTATTCATAACGTTTTAAATCCATCAGATAAACAGGGAGAACGTGATCAGCTCAAGCAGAAAAACCAGCAGTGCATTCACACCGCTGGTTGCTGGTTCAGCTTAAGCGCTCAAACTCTTAGCGCTCGCTCACAGGTGGTACTGGACGCTGTTCTTCACCAATATATTCAGCACTTGGGCGAATAATGCGGTTATTAGCACGCTGTTCAAAAGCATGTGCTGCCCAACCGGTGACACGCGAACAGACAAAAATCGGCGTAAACAACGGAGTGGGAATACCCATAAAACGATAGGCCGAAGCATGGAAGAAGTCAGCGTTGGGGAATAAACGTTTCTCATCCCACATAAAGGCTTCAATGGCTTCAGAAACTGGGTAAATCACCGTATCACCCACCTCTTCTGCAAGCTTCTTGGCGTAGCCTTTGATCACTTCGTTACGTGGATCGGAGTCACGGTAGATCGCATGACCAAAGCCCATGATCAAATCTTTACGCGCGATCATCGCACGCAGCTCTGTCACTGCTTCTTCAGGTGAGCTAAAACGCTCAATCAATTCCATCGCAGCTTCGTTAGCACCACCATGCAAAGGTCCACGCAGTGAACCAATCGCACCAGTAATGATTGAGTAGAGGTCAGACAAGGTTGACGCACAAACGCGGCCAGTGAAGGTTGATGCGTTAAACTCATGCTCTGCATAGAGAATCAGTGAAACGTTCATCACTTCACGGTGCAATGCGCTTGGTGATTTGCCATGCAATAACGCCAGGAAGTGACTGCCGATATCGGGTTCATCGGTCATGCAGTCAATGCGCACGCCGTCATGGCTGAAGCGGTACCAATACAGCAAGATGGCAGGGAAAGCGGCCAACAAGCGATCAACAACATCCAACTGTTGCTCAAAGCTCAACTCTGGCTCTAAAGTGCCAAGCATCGCTGTACCCACGCGCATCACATCCATCGGATGAGCATCAGCTGGAATGCGCTCAAGGACTTCTTTCAAAGTCACGGGTAAATCACGCATAGCATGCAGACGCTTGAGATAAGCATCGATTTCACTTTGGTTTGGCAAGTGTCCGTAAAGTAGCAAATACGCCACTTCTTCAAAGGTTTTGCAATGAACAGCAAGATCGCGCACATCGTAACCACGGTAGGTTAAGCCTGCGCCTTCCTTACCGACAGTGCACAACGCAGTTTGCCCGGCAATCTGACCACGCAGGCCTGCGCCACTGAGTACCTTCTTCTTTGCTTCAGTCATCACGTTATTCCTCATACTTTTATTATTGGCCATCACTCAACCGGTGATTAACTCGAAATTAGCTTTTTTTCTGGGCAAACAAAGCATCTAAGCTCTGCTCAAAAGCGTGATAGTTGATGCGATCGTACAGCTCCATGCGGGTTTGCATGGTGTCGATCACATTCTTTTGCGTGCCATCGCGGCGTACAGCGTTGTAGACATTCTCTGCCGCTTTATTCATGGCGCGGAAGGCAGACAATGGATACAGCACCAAACCCACATTGGCCGTTCTCAGCTCGTCCACAGTGAACAGTGGTGTTGCACCAAATTCGGTAATATTGGCCAAGATCGGCGCATTGACGCGCTCAGCAAAGAGTTTGTACATCTCCAGCTCAGTAATGGCCTCAGGAAACACCATATCAGCACCGGCCTCAACGCAAGCAGCAGCGCGATCCAATGCAGAGTTCAAACCTTCCACCGCCAAAGCGTCGGTACGCGCCATAATTACAAAGCTATCATCAGTACGTGCATCCACGGCGGCCTTAATGCGATCGACCATTTCTTGCTGAGTGACGATTTCTTTATTAGGGCGGTGACCGCAGCGCTTAGCACCGACTTGGTCTTCAATGTGGATCGCCGCAGCACCGGCTTTAATCATGGATTTTACCGTACGTGCGACGTTAAAAGCAGATGCACCAAACCCCGTATCAACATCAACTAACAAGGGCAGATCACAGACATCGGTAATGCGACGCACATCAATCAGCACATCTTCTAAACCAGTAATTCCGAGGTCTGGCAACCCTAAAGAGCCAGCGGCAACACCACCACCGGATAGGTAAATGGCTTTAAAGCCAGCGCGCTGTGCAAGTAAAGCGTGGTTGGCGTTGATCGCACCGATCACTTGTAGCGGGCTTTCTTCAATAACCGCATCACGAAAACGTTGACCTGGAGTTGTACGACTCATAATTTACCTCGTAGGGATTTAACGGTGTCATTGGCACCTTGGTAATGACGCTCAATATTGCGCCGCGATGCAGCAATGTGGCGGCGCATCAGTAACTCGGCTAATTCACCATCGCCAGCGGCAATGGCATCTAATATGCCGTGATGTTCTTTAAAGGCTTGCTGTGGCCGGTTGGGCGTAGTCGAGTATTGAATCCGGTACATACGCACCAACTGATAGAGTTCTTCAGTCAGCAACTTCACCAACATCTGGTTGCCGCTGCCTTGAATGATTTTGTAATGAAAGTCGTAATCACCTTCTTGCTGGTAGTAACCCAACCCCGCTTGAAAGGCTGCATCACGCTCATGGGTGTCCAGCACCGCACGTAACTCATCGATTTCAACAGCGCTCATACGCTCAGCAGCCAAGCGACAGGCCATGCTTTCTAAGGATTCACGAATTTCATAGAGTTCAATCAGCTCAGCATGGGACAAGGCCACAACCCGCGCACCAATGTGCGGAATTCTCACTAACAGCCGCTGTCCTTCTAAGCGATGAATGGCTTCACGTAACGGGCCACGGCTGATGCCATAGGTGCGAGCAAGTTCTGGCTCAGAGATTTTACTGCCGGGAGCGATATCACCGCAGACAATCGCTGCTTGAATGCTACGAAACACTTGTTCTGACAAGGTCGCAGACTCATTCGAGATACGCGTTGCGTCTTCATGAACATCCTGCACAGTGTTGACACCTTCAAATAAAGAATAGCTGAAAACTACATTCCACTGCGCAAGGTGTCAACAAGTACAGAGATATTGTCGACAATCTTCAGACCAAGGTCGAACAGATGACCCGTTATAACGCTTCAACATGAGCTTTATAGCCAACCCTAAAGAGGATTTCATGCCAGCACTTGCAATAGAAAACCGGCTACTTATAGGATTACATGGTTATTTTTAAGATTGCCGATTAGAATACGCACCGATCAAGTAAAGCTGAGCCAGCAAATTAATCTGTAAGGTTGCCAGCGTGATCAAGTGCTAACATGACGGTAATACACTCACATTGTTATATTTGCGAGAACTATGAGACTTAATTTTATTGCACTATTTACGTGCCTAGCTTTACTGCCAACGATGACTACAGCTAACGAACTCAACACCATCAGCAATAAAACTATTTATGGCTTAAATGAGCATGTGTATATCGCCGACATTGATATGCACATGACGGCTAAATTAGACACGGGCGCGAAAACAGCCTCGCTCAGTGCGCGTGATATTGAGCGTTTTAAGCGTGATGGCAAGTCTTGGGTGCGCTTTTATTTAGCCTTAGACGAAGCGCATGAGCATGCCATTGAACTACCACTGGCACGCATCAGTAAAATTAAGCGCCGCTCCGGAGACTATGATCCCGAAGAAGATAAAAGCTACACGCCGCGCCCAGTGGTTAAAATGTCGATTTGTATGGGTAAAGCACTGCGTACTATTGAAGTCAACTTAACTGACCGAAGCACTTTTCAATACCCCTTTTTACTGGGCTCTAGCGCGCTAAAGAAGTTTGAAGCACTGATTGATCCCGCCATAAAATACTCTGTGGGTAAACCACAATGCGACACTCATAACATCACAACAGCCTTTGCCGAGTAATTATCATGCGTTCTCTGACACTGCATCTAAAAATATTAATCGCTCTATGTGTCATCATTGGAGTCTCGGTAACGGCCTACCAAATCTTTGTGCTCGGTATTCCTGTTTCAGAAGATGAAACAGATAACCTCTGGAACATCGATGCCAAGGTTGAGTTCCAAGCCAATCCCCGCGAACCAGTTAAACTACACATGTTTGTGCCGCCGCTGAATCAAGACTATGTCAGCTTGAATGAAAGTTTTATCTCGAACAATTACGGCGTCAGCGTTAATCATAACGAAGACAATCGCCGTATCACTTGGTCTGCCCGTCGAGCCAGTGGTAAACAAACGTTGTATTACCGTTTAGTCATGACCAAACGCTACAGTGGCGAGCAAATCAAAGCTAAAGGCCCTATTTACCGCGAAAGCCTGCCCATTGAAGGCGCTGAGAAAATTGCCGCGGAAGCCTTGCTTGCGCCAATTCGCCAACACTCAGCCGATGTGGAAACCTTTATCAGCGAAACCATTAAGCGGGTGAACAATACCTCCGATGACAATATTCGTTTATTACTCGGCGGTGACACCTCCAGTGAGCGCAAAGCCGCTGTGATTGATCTGCTACTGTCGATTGCACACGTACCCATGCAACGTTTGCATACCATTCGTTTGCAGGCAGATGTGCAACAGTCTCCAGAGTTGTGGTTGCGCAGCTTTAATGGTGAGAAATGGTTGTACTTCAATCCACAATCGGGCGAACAAGGTTTACCTAAAGACCGTTTGATTTGGTGGTTTGGCGATGCGCCATTGGTAAGCCTCGATGGCGGCAGCAAAGTTGCAGTCACTTTCGCCCTCAATAACAGCGAAATGAACGCCATTCGCTTAGCCAAACTCAGCAATGAAAATACCGCTGAAGGCTTTCTCGATTACTCACTCTATGGCTTGCCGCTGCAGACCCAGCAAACCTACCAAATCATGATTATGATTCCGCTTGGTGTGATGGTGATTTTGATTCTGCGTAACCTGGGCGGCCTGCAAACACTGGGTACTTTTACCCCAGTACTGATTGCTCTGGCTTTCCGTGAAACTCAGCTTGGTTTCGGGATCATCTTATTTACCATTATTACCACACTGGGTTTATCACTGCGTTCCTACTTAGAGCATCTCAAATTACAGATGTTACCAAGGCTCTCGGTGGTCTTAACCTTTGTCGTGGTACTGATTGCCGTAATCAGCTTGTTCAGCCATAAGCTCGGCTTAGAGCGCGGTCTGTCAGTGGCACTGTTCCCAATGGTGATTTTAACCATGACCATTGAGCGTCTTTCCATCACGTGGGAAGAACGCGGCGGCAATCATGCGTTTAAAGTTGCGGTCGGCACCCTGTTCGCTGCGGCGCTATCCCATTACCTCATGAGCATTCCTGAACTGGCCTACTTTATCTTCACCTTCCCAGCCGTACTGCTGATCATGGTTGGCTTTATGTTGGCAATGGGTCGCTACCGCGGCTATCGCTTAACAGAACTGTTCCGTTTCAAAGCCTTCTTAAAGGACTGATGCCATGCTTGGGTTTGGTTTAATTAAAACGTGGCGCGAGCTCAGCGCCAAAGGCATCATGGGTATTAATCGACGTAATGCTGATTATGTCCTGAAGTACAACAAGCGCAGCTTGTATCCCATTGTGGATGACAAGATTCTCACCAAAGAGCGCGCCATCAGCGCTGGCATTAACGTGCCAGAAATGTATGGCATCATCTCCACGGAAAAAGAAATCGAGAAGCTCGATAGCATTCTGGCAGGGCGTACTGACTTCGTGATTAAACCTGCGATGGGCGCTGGCGGTGACGGTATTTTAGTTATCGCTGATCGCTTTGAAGATCGCTACAAGACGATCTCCGGCAAAATCATTAGCCATGAAGAAATTGAGCACCAGATTTCCAGCATCTTAACCGGTCTCTACTCGCTTGGCGGCTCACGCGATCGTGCCCTGATTGAATACCGTGTGACACCTGATCCTTTGTTTAAAAGTATCAGTTACGAAGGTGTACCGGATATTCGCATCATTGTTTTGATGGGCTATCCAGTGATGGCCATGCTGCGCCTGCCAACCCGGCAGTCTGGCGGTAAAGCCAACTTGCACCAAGGCGCGATCGGTGTCGGTGTTGACTTAGCCACCGGTACAACTCTACAAGGCACTTGGCTGAATAACAAAATCAGCAAACACCCTGACACCAGCACCCCGGTGGCCGGTGTGCAACTGCCCGACTGGCATGGTTTTATGACCTTGGCGGCTGGTTGCTATGAGCTCTGCGGGCTTGGCTACATTGGTGTTGATATGGTGCTTGATAAAGATAAAGGCCCGTTGATTCTTGAACTCAATGCCCGTCCAGGCTTGAATATTCAAATCGCTAATAACGCTGGCCTCACCTTGCGTACCCATGCTGTAGAGCGCCATTTAGCCGATCTGAAAAGCAAAGGCATCACTGAGTCTGTCGAAGAGCGCGTACGCTTCACCCAGAGCTTATTCGCCTCTATTCCTTCTCAATAATACTCACGAGGCTTTTGTGCTTGGCAGCGCTGTAATTAGACTGCCGAGCACAAGCAGTGCTTATGCTGACCTGTCATCTGTTTGCTCTTGAATACCACGCCGACCCACGCCACTACTTCAGTCAACTGCATGCAGAAGACGGAGCTGTGCTGCTGGATTCAGGCAAACCCAATAGTCAACGTGGCCGCTATGACCTCTTAAGTGCTTGGCCCTTAGCAAGCATTACCCCGCACAAGCATGAGTCCACCGCTGACTTTTCTCAGCGCTGCCGTGTGCTCTTGCAACAACTGCCAGAATGCCAGCCAGCCGATGACATTGAACTGCCTTTCAGCGGCGGCCTGATTGGCTATTTGTCCTATGAGTTCAATGAGCTGGCGCAAGCCAGTGAGATTGAAGGCCTAGCCAGTGCTACAGTGGGTTTATACGATTGGGCGCTGATCAGTGATCATCAAACACAACACTGCTGGTTGATGTGCCACGCATTGGTGCCGCAAACGCGGATTGATGCACTACTGCAGCGCTTCAAGTCACAACCTCCAAGCCCAGCACACACGACTACAGCATTTAGCTTACTTGCGCCATTTAGCTCTAGTATTAGCGAGCCAGCCTACCATCAGGCTTTACAGCGCGTGCAAGCCTACATTACTGCCGGCGATTGCTACCAAGTCAATTACACCCAACGTTTTCGCAGCCACTATCAAGGCGATCCCTGGCAAGCGTACAGCAGCTTACGCGATAGCTGTCCCACACCCTTTGCCAGTTTTATTCGTGTCAATGCTGAGCAAGCGATTCTGAGTCTATCACCGGAGCGCTTTATTCAAGTACGCCAGCGTCAGGTTGAAAGTCGCCCAATCAAAGGCACCCGCGCCCGTAGTCAGGACACTGCCGAGGATCAGTCGCTGGCAGCTGACTTGCTAAGTAGCCGTAAAGACCGTGCCGAAAACCTAATGATTGTCGATTTACTACGCAATGATTTAGGCCGCTACTGCGCCACAGGTAGCATTCGTGTGCCACAGTTATTTGTTTTAGAAAGTTATCCGAATGTACACCATATGGTGAGCAGCGTTACCGGTACCCTCGCCGCCCAATACGATGCCCTAGATGTACTGATGGGCAGCTTTCCTGGTGGCTCAATTACCGGCGCACCAAAGCGCCGTGCCATGCAAATCATTAGCGAGCTGGAAGCGGAGGTACGCAGTATTTATTGCGGGAGTATTTTTTACCTCGATTGCCGCGGCGAAATGGACAGCTCCATCACTATTCGCACTTTATTGGCCAATCAGGGTGATATCAGTTGCTGGGGCGGCGGCGGTATTGTCTTTGATTCCAACAGTCAAGATGAGTATCAAGAATCGATCCAAAAAGTGCGCGTCTTGATGAGCACCTTAGAGCGCTTGCATCTGAGCGATTAAGCACAACATCAAAGCTGACTGTTGATAATAAAAGCTGCCGCCAGTGCACTGCCAATACACAGGCATGCGGCAAAAACCGCTTGCCAGATAAAACGTTTGGCAATCTCATCTTCGCCATGACTGGACAAAATAAACGGCTGGCTTTCTTGCGGTTTGCGTAAGAAATGTTGCGCGGGATCAGCGCTGCGCTGTCGGTGTAAACGCTGTGCTTGCTGTTCTGCCGCATCGCGGACTCTTTGCCACTCGTGCTCATCCAACTGACCATTACGATCACGATCAAAACGCCGCAACAAGCCGCTAAAATCGTCTTTCCATTCACGGATCAGCGCGCCCTGCGTCGCCGTCAAATCAAAAGCATCATGACTGCCAGCACGGGTTACAAAATCACCAATGGCATACAGCGGCTCATTAACGTGTAAACGCTGCTCGGTATAACGGTAGCGCTTCATTCCTGAGAGCATTGATTGCAGTATGTTTTTACGTGGCATTTCTTGGCGCGGGTGACGTGTTGAGCCGTACCACACCTGTTTAGTCAACGGCATCACATGCGCCCCTTGCGGATCAATCAAACAATCGCCGGTGCCATCACTCAAACACAATAGCGCTGCGCTACTGGCTTTTTCCACCTGCTGCCAACGCTTGTTGTTTTTACCACTGCGTACTTGCTCGTCAATTGCAAACGACCACCAAACGCAGGGTTCACCGGTTAAAGGCGCGCTCTGCTGACCGATGCCTTGTTTGAGGACACCGTACAACTCGACATAGCCTTGCGCTGCCGAGCGTACTTTTGAAGTCGGCGTATCTAACAAATAACGGGCTTTCTTAAGATTGTTGATGCACCACCAACCACTGCCCAAGCTGATGACACTGGTGATCCCAAAGGTAAGACTAAAACCAACAATATCCACGCTGATTTAACCGAACAGGCTTTTGATATCAACATCCGCTTTTTCTGCATCGCTAAAGCGCAACAACTCAGCGGCTGTAAACTTGAAATAACGAGCAATTAGCACGTCTGGAAACTGCTCAATGCGCACGTTATTAAGATTGACTGCTTCGTTATACAGTTCACGACGATCAGCAATGCCATTCTCTAAGCCACTGATCCTTTGTTGTAAAAACTGAAAGCTTTCATTGGCTTTCAGCTCTGGATAGTTTTCTGCTAAGGCAAACAACTTACCCAAACCTAAGCGCAAGCCTGTTTCAGCAGTACCTAATGCGCCAATGTCATGCTGTTCACGCGCATTGGATACGGCATTTCGCGCGCTGATCACAGCTTCAAGGGTTTGTCGCTCATGCTGCATATACTGTTTGCAGGTTTCCACCAGCTTAGGCAATTCATCGTGGCGCTGCTTAAGCAACACATCAATATTGGCCCACGCTTTAGTTACGCTATGCTTTAAACGCACCAAGGCGTTGTATAAGCTCACGCCCCACGCTACAAGTAAAACCGCAGTGATCAATACACCGACTAAAAACAAACTCATCAGACAACCCCAATCACAATAACAACAGCATTTGAGTTTAGTCTGACAATTGCGCTTATGCCACAGGATTCATACTAAACACAGATCAAAACTGAACTCGAAAGACCTAACAGGTTCTATAGTGCGGAGCTAAAATAGAGCCTGTTTAGGCTATACTGAGCACCTTTTTACCGCCACACAATTCCAGCGAGCAACTGATAATGCGCAATGATGCACACGATGAGATTAATGAACTACCCAGCCTTAGCGCTGCTCGCCATGAACCAGCATTTAAAGCCGCAAGCACCGCCACCTTTACCGCAACAGCCCCAGCTCAGGCTCAGGCTCAGGCTCAGGCTGTTGATCATGCAGCGCCATCCAGTAAAGCTGTTGGTGTTCTATCGGCCCTTACTTTAGCACTGCTCTGCGCCGGTGGAACCTTTGCTTGGTGGAGCATGCAACGTATTGCGTTATTAGAGCAGCAGCTGATTGCCACCCAAGACAGCTTTTCCAGAATTAGCGAAGATGCCGCAGGCCGGATTAAAGACATCACGGGCAAGTTCACCGCCACGGAATCAAGTGTCTTGGGCGATAATGAAATTCTAAAAATGCGTCTGAATAAAATAGAAAGTAGTGCAGTAGAAGCAGCCAAACAACAGCAAATCTCTCTCACTGAGTATGCCTCACGCCTGACTAAAACTCAAAGTGAGCTGAGTAGTTTACACAGTACTGTCAATGACTTAAGCCGCCTTAGTGATGCGCAAAAAAACACTATTGAACAGCAACACAACACATTAAACAGCCTGCAAAAAGAACTCAAAACAGGCCTTTCAGAACACAGCCAACAACTCAACAGCTTGACCAAAAGCCATCAAGACAGCCAACAACAACTGGCACAACTTGCTGAGCAAAAGCAGAACTTTAAACATCTCAATGAACAACTGCTGGCCTTGCAAAAGAGTAGCGGGACAAAAGACGACCTGACCCGTTTGCAGCAAGATATACTCATTTTACGCAGTGAATTAGAACAACGTCCTGCCGCTGCAGCAAGCAATCAAGGGCCATCACTGAGTGATTTTGATGCCTATCGAGCGCAAACCAATCGCACCATCAACACTCTGCAAGAGCAAGTACGCAACTTACAAAAAAACGCGCCGTAGCGCGTTTTTTTGCATCACGGCACCGGCATGTTAGAGCTTGAATTGACTGACCAAACGACGCAACTCTGCGGCTAAGCGCACCAACTCCACACTGCTTTGTGCGGTTTGTGTCGCACCTG
Organism: Pseudomonas sp.; assembly: GCA_048266525.1. Classification (GTDB taxonomy): domain Bacteria; phylum Pseudomonadota; class Gammaproteobacteria; order Pseudomonadales; family Pseudomonadaceae; genus Denitrificimonas. The sequence goes on along the minus strand of JBLWZG010000006.1, from coordinate 87,220 downwards.
CGGAGGTGTTATCAGCAATCGAGCTGATGGTGGTGATGTTGCGGTTGATCTCTTCGGCAACCGCGCTCTGCTCTTCTGCTGCGGTGGCAATTTGTGTATTCATATCATTGATTGTCGCCACCTCTGCAGCAATCACATGCAAGCTTTGCGAGGCTTTTTCAACACAGTCTGCGCCACTGGTTGCCCGCTGTTGTGCGCCACCCATGGCACCTACGGCGTTTTTCACACCGTGCTGCAAACGCTCAATCATATTCTGAATTTCTTCAGTGGATTTTTGCGTACGTGAAGCCAAAGTACGCACTTCATCGGCCACCACCGCAAAACCTCTGCCCTGTTCGCCCGCGCGCGCGGCTTCAATCGCCGCATTAAGAGCCAGTAGATTGGTTTGCTCAGCAATGCCTTTAATCACATCCAACACAGCGCTGATATTTGCTGTATCGGTTTCCACTTGTTGCACCACTTGAGCGGCACTTTCAATTTCCATAATCAATTCGCGGATGCCTTCGATTGCTTCTTGAGCCACCAATACACCCTGCTTAGACTCATCGTCAGCACCTTGTGAGGCTTGCGCAGTTTGCGTAGCATGGCGCGCAACTTCTTGCACAGTTGCGCTCATTTCATTCATAGCAGAAGCCACCATGTCGGTTTCAGTACGCTGTTGAACCACAGCCTGCAGGGTTGTATCGGCCACATCTGATACTTGATCCGAAACATCATGTAGCTGTTGAGTCACATCGGCAACGGCGTGCAAGCTCTGCTTAAACTTTGCAATCATGCGATTAAACGCATTGCCCATTGCACCAATCTCATCGCGACTTTCCACCACAACGCTGTAGCTTAAATCATCATCTTTAGCGATGGCTTCCATAGTGTGACGCATCGCATGAATACGCTTAATCACGGTGCGACGCACAATAAACACTATCACAGCCAAACCAGCTAACAACAACAACAACTGGATGGTGGCTGCCGTCCACATATTGCGTTCAACTTGGTTGTCCAATGCATCCAACGAATAGCTGATGCGTACCGCACCGACTACAGAATCTGGCTGGACTTGGTGACAAGTTAAACAGTTGGTGCCACGATAATCACTCGATGCATGAATCGGATTAATCACAGTCAACACACGGCCACGACTTTCATCCGTGACCTCTATGATTTGTTCACCAGCCAAAGCGCGACGGTCCAGCTCATCTACTGGAGCCTGATGGTCATAACCGGGCCCAAACACTGAGTTGATTAAATCGGTGCGAATAATCCGCGCGTCGGTGATACCGGGACGCGAAAGAATCTTGTCGCGCAAAACGTTACGCTGCGCCATTGTGCCAGTCAGCATCATAGTATTGATGCTGTCGAAATAGCTATCGGCAGTGTCTTTTGTTTGTTGCTCAACGACCTCTAACACCAGCCTTTTCTCATTACTCACTGAAAAAATCAGTGAAGCTGACATCACAACAAAAAACACCGAGAGTAAGGCAATATTTATTTTTGTTTGCACCGACATCTGACGCTGTTCTGACGGGTGATTCATAATGATTAATCCCAAAACCGCTTAAAAGAATGGCCGCTGATTGCACTGTGGCAAGCACTATAAATTGCTACTGAGTTCACAGTATCGGCATGTTGCGTTTTTTTGATATCGGCAAAAAGACCAACAACTAAAGGAAAGTCTCTGCAGTTCGCCGACTCCGCTCGAACCCGCAGCAACCACTCATTTAGTACTGTTTTTTTGACGCGACAACAATATGACGCTAAGTAATATCAAAGACAAGCAGAATGCATGCCAAAAACCCAAGAGTTATGGGCATGCTCTGCTGTTTCTCAAGGTAGGCATATTTTATGCGGGCTCTGGACTGCAAGCCTTTACACAGATCAATACAAGTCCATCATTTTTCACATCGATGCGAGCAATCCCACCCTCATCCGCCAGCGCACCAAACAGAATCTCTTCTGCCAAAGGCCGCTTAATATGGTCCTGAATTAAGCGCGCCATGGGCCGTGCGCCCATATCCGCATCATAGCCATGCTCAGCCAACCAACCCCGCGCGGCAGTGCTGACATCCAGTTGCACCTGCTTCTCTTCCAATTGCGCCTGCAGTTCGGTTAAGAACTTATCGACAATGGATTGCAAGGTTTCAGGACTTAAGCGACTGAATTGAATGATGCTGTCGAGGCGGTTACGAAACTCTGGACTGAAGGTTTTCTTCAAGACTTCCATGGCATCGGTACTGTGGTCTTGCTTAGCATAACCAATCGATGCCCGCGCAGCAGACTCAGCTCCGGCGTTCGTGGTCATCACCAAGATCACATGCTTAAAGTCAGCTTTGCGGCCGTTGTTGTCGGTCAGCGTGCCGTTGTCCATCACCTGCAACAATAGGTTAAACACATCTGGATGGGCTTTCTCGATCTCATCCAACAACAACACACAATGCGGCTGCTTGGTGATCGCTTCAGTGAGCAAACCGCCTTGATCAAAGCCAACATAGCCTGGAGGAGCACCGATCAAGCGCGACACTGTATGGCGCTCCATGTACTCCGACATATCAAAGCGCACCAAGGCAATGCCGAGCGAGTTGGCCAACTGCTTGGCCACTTCTGTTTTACCGACACCCGTAGGACCGGCAAACAAGAATGAGCCAACCGGCTTATTCACCGACTTGAGCCCTGCGCGCGACAGTTTAATCGCCGTCGCCAAAGCATCAATCGCCGCTTCTTGACCAAACACAGTTAAGCGCAAATCACGTTCAAGGTGACGCAACTGCTCTTTGTCTGAGCTACTGACTTGACGGGTTGGGATGCGGGCAATTTTTGCCACTACATCTTCAATTTGGCGCACATCAATACAGGCCGCACGTGACTCTTTCGGCTGTAACCGCTGATAGGCGCCAGCTTCATCGACCACATCAATGGCTTTATCTGGCATATAACGGTCATTGATATGTTTAGAGGCCAACTCTGCTGCAGCACGCAGCGCGGCATCGGTGTAAGGAATCTGGTGATGTTTTTCAAAACCTTCTTGTAAGCCTTGCAGAATGCGATAAGTGTCTTCCACTGAAGGCTCGGTGACATCGACCTTTTGGAAGCGACGCGCCAAAGCTCGATCTTTCTCAAAAATCTCGCGAAACTCTTGATAAGTGGTTGAGCCAATGCAGCGGATCTCGCCAGAGGACAGCAGTGGCTTTAACAGATTCGATGCATCCATAACACCGCCAGACGCAGAGCCGGCGCCAATAATCATGTGAATCTCATCGATAAATAAGATCGCTTGCGGACGTTTACGTAATTCATTAAGCAGCGCTTTTAAACGCTTTTCAAAGTCGCCTCGGTATTTCGTTCCAGCCAGCAAGGCACCTAAATCCAGCGAATAAACCACACTACCGAGCAACACATCCGGCACATCGCCATCGACAATACGGCGCGCCAAGCCTTCAGCAATTGCTGTTTTACCTACACCGGCTTCGCCGACCAATAAAGGATTATTTTTACGACGACGCGCGAGGATTTGTGCAACCCGCTCCAATTCATGTGCACGACCAATCAAAGGATCAATACGGCCTTGGCGTGCTTGTTCGTTTAAATCTTGCGCATAGGCCAGCAAAGGATTGCTCCCCGCGTTACGCTCAGCGTCCTCACCTTCAGCGTCAGACTGCGGAGCATTGGGCTCGGCACGCTCATTGTCGACACCATGGGAGATATAACTGACCACATCGAGGCGCTGCACATCATGTTGATTGAGCAAGTAAACCGCATGGCTATCCGCTTCACTAAAGATTGCGACCAGCACACTGGCGCCGCCCACTTCATCTTTACCTGAGCTTTGCCCATGGAATACCGCACGTTGCAGCACACGCTGAAAACCCAAGGTGGGCTGAGTATCCGTTTCGTCGGCATGCTCAGGTAATAATGGCGTGGTATTTTCAATAAAGGTGCGCAAATCGTGGCGCAGCAATTCAATATTGACACCACAACCACGCAGCACGCGTGCAGCTTCACGATTATCCAATAACGCTAGGAGTAAATGTTCTACCGTCATGTACTCATGCCGGCTGACGCGTGCATCTTTAAATGCAAGATTGAGGGTGACCTCAAGTTCTAAATTCAACATGCTTTCACCTCACTTAGGCCTGATACCTTTATGCGTCTTTTTCAACTTCACACAATAAAGGGTGATTGCAATCACGTGCATATTGGCTGACTTGATGCGCTTTGGTTTCAGCAATATCACGGGTGAATATACCGCACACCGCAAAGCCTTGATTATGCACAGCCAACATCGTCTGTGTTGATTGTTCACGATTCATGGCAAAAAAACGTTCAAGCACCTCCACGACAAAATCCATAGGGGTGAAATCATCATTGAGCATTAGCACCCGGTACATCGGTGGCGGTTGTAACACTGGGCGCGCTGGAGCAATGACTAAATCGTCATTGTCTTGCTCAAAATAATCTGGATTGGCAGGGTTAACAGTCATCTTCGGCTACGCTTTAAATTGCAGTTAAATAGATTGGTTTTTATCTTACTACGCTTTAGCCCATTGCGCCTCACCCTCTGCGCGAATACACCAAGCATTGCTACGCTGAGTAACAGATTCGAGATGAGTATAGAGGAGGGGTCTGCTGTTGCGACTATGCCGCTGTGAAGGCTTACGCTACCTAGGGTAACAAGGCATATAAATCAGATTTTTTTGAGGATGACTAGCGCCACTTACACACTGATGTCAACTCAAAATCTACAGATTTAAATAAACTTGTCCACATTTTAAGGGTTGACTTTTTTATTTAGCACTTTCCCTGCGCACTTAGCAAAAACTTTCAAAAAATCTCTTAACACATTGATTATAAAGGCTTTTTTATAACGTTTGATTTTTCATCAATTTGAGCTACAGCCCCACAGCATCGGCCTTGCAGCCATTTACAACCAACTTACCCACACAGTTATCCACAGCTTCTGTGGATAACCCTACACGACTGAATCAACACCTTAAACGTAAGAAGCGGGCGAGCCGCCCGCGCTCCCAAGCAATACTAGAGCTTAACTATATTTGCATCGGGCGACGACCAGCTAAGGCGTGACTGAGGGTACCGCCATCAACCATCTCCAATTCACCACCGAGCGGCATGCCGTGGGCTAAGCGTGAGGTAATCAGCTGCTTATCAGCCAGTATCTGCGCAATGTAATGCGCGGTGGCTTCACCTTCGACAGTGGGGTTGGTGGCTAGAATCACTTCAGTGAAATTTCCAGCATTGACGCGACCAAGCAATTCAGGGATGCCAATGGTTTCTGGACCCAAGCCATCGAGCGGCGACAAATGCCCTTTCAGGACAAAATAACGACCACGATAACCGGTTTGCTCAACGGCATAGACATCCATCGGGCCTTGCACAATGCACAGCAGACTATCATCACGACGCTGATCACTGCATAAATTACAGATTTCATCCTCGCTGAGCGTGCGGCAAGAACGGCAATAACTTACACCCTCCATCGCTTGACTCAGCGCTTGTGCAAGACGTTGCCCACCACTGCGATCACGCTCCAATAGCTGCAAAGCCATGCGCTGCGCGGTTTTTTGACCAACGCCCGGCAAAACACGAAAGGCATCAATAAGTTGACGAATCAAAGGACTAAACGACATGAATACCCAGAGCATTGACTAACAAAAAAAGATACAGCAGCTGCTTAAGTAAACCAGCCACTGCAAAACGACAGGACCAGCAGCCTAGCTCAATGACATTGAGTTAAACGCTGGCCCAACAGCATTAAAAGGGTAATTTAAAACCGGGGGGCAATTGCATGCCAGCGGTCATACCGGCCATGCTCTCTTGGCTGTTTTGCTCAATTTTACGAACCGCATCATTGACTGCAGCAGCAATAAGGTCTTCAAGAATTTCTTTATCTTCTTGCAATAAGCTGTCATCAATACTGACACGACGCACATCATGACGACCGGTCATAACAATGCTCACCAAGCCTGCACCAGACTGACCTGTGACTTCAGCATTGGCCAATTCTTCCTGCATTTTCTGCATTTTTTCTTGCATCTGTTGCGCCTGTTTCATCAGGCCAGCCATACCACCTTTCATACGGGATTCCTTACATTACCGAGTCTATGGGTTGGATACTATCAGCGCTGATTATAGCGCCAAAGGTATCCATTAACTGCAATACTATGGGATCAGAATGGATTGCAGCTTCTGCTTCTTGTTGACGTTTTGCTTGTTTGCGCAGCAGTGCCAATGCCGGTGACTCCTGATCAATGGCATGCACTGCAATATTCAACTCAATCGGCGTGGGCAGCTGCGCATTAATCGCATCGCTAATACGTTGCAATTGAGTGTCATTAAATAAAGCACTGTGATTGGGATCAAGGTGCAACAGCCAAGTGGAGGCGCTTTTCTCCACCAACACACAGTTGGCAGCAATGCTAGCGGTCATACCCGCCAGCTTCAATTGCGCAAACAAGGCTTGCCACTCGGCCGCTAAGCCTGTGGCAACGGGGATGCTGGGCTGCAAATCAGCCAAATGCACATTGCTTTGTGCCAGTTTGGCATCCTCTTCACTTAAACTGGAAACATAATCGTAGGCTTGAAACGCCTCAGCCTCGAGGTAACTGTCGTCCTCATCAACTGACTCTGTTTCTGCAGCAAATGCCTGACTGTAATCCTGCTCTTGATAGTCTGCCGCGGCTTCTTGGTTACTGGCGGTGCGGGCAATACCATCTGCGGCGCTGAATGTCTCAGCGTCATCAGGCCGCTCTGCAGTCATCGCCACTTGCTCCACCACTACAGTGGCTGACGCTGTGGGCAGCGCTGCTGGTTCGACTGTTTCTGGCGTAACAGCAGCGGCTGGTTGCTCCTCCCAAGGTGCATGAATATGTTCTACCGTCTCAGCTGAGGAACTCATACTCGCGGCTGCTGGTGCCATAGCTGCAACCGCCGGCTCCAACTCCACAGCATTTGGCTGACTTGGCGGTGTAGCACTCGACACCGCGGCGCGCGGCTCAACGGCTGTGCTTGAAACAACGGCCGGTGTTGCAGGCGCAACGTTAGCGACAATCTCAGGCGGCCCGTTAGCTGTCACAGCACTGCTGCTGGGTGTCGAAGTTGTCATTGTGCTTGCCGCAGTCACTGCAGCTGATTGAATTAAAGGCGTGCTCGGTGCACCTGGTAAGTTGGCAGGACGAAACGCCAACATACGCAGCAAAACCATTTCAAAACCATCACGGGGATCGGGCGCCAGAGGTAAATCACGACGACCAATCAAACCCAGCTGATAGTAAAACTGCACATCTTCTGGCGCAATAATAGCTGCCAGCTCAAGCACTTGCGCTCGATCGCCCTGCCCGTTATCAATCGCATCTGGCAACAACTGCGCGATGGCAATACGATGCAAAGCATTGAGGATTTCCGCTAACACCCCCGCCCAATCTGGACCGTGCTCAGCCAGATGGGCAACGGCACTCAGTGCTGCACGGGCATCACCGGCAATCAGGGCTTTGAGCACGCCATAAATCTGACCTTGATCCAGCGTACCCAGCATCGCCCGGACATCATCAGCAAACACCCGGCCATTACCGAAAGACACCGCTTGATCGGTGAGACTCATGGCATCACGCATCGAGCCATCCGCAGCTCGGCCGAGCAACCACAGTGCATCGTCTTCAAAGGGAATATTTTCGCTGGTCAACACATTTTGCAAGTGACCAACAATCGGCTCAGGCGGCATGTTTTTCAAAGAAAACTGCAGGCAACGGGACAGTACGGTCGGTGGTAACTTTTGTGGATCAGTGGTGGCTAATAAAAACTTAACATAGGGTGGCGGCTCTTCCAGAGTTTTCAATAAGGCGTTGAAAGAACTGGTCGAGAGCATGTGCACTTCGTCAATCAAGTAGACTTTGTAACGCCCGCGCGTCGGCATATATTGCACGTTATCGAGCATTTCACGGGTGTCTTCAACCTTGGTTTTACTCGCCGCATCGACTTCAATCAGGTCGACAAAACGTCCTTCATCAATTTCGCGACAAATTGAACACTCACCACAAGGCGTCGAACTGATGCCCTGCTCGCAGTTCAGACATTTCGCCATAATTCGCGCAATAGTGGTTTTGCCCACACCGCGCGTACCGGTAAATAGGTAGGCATGATGCAAACGCTGATGATCAAGCGCATTGATCAAAGCTTTTAGAACGTGAGTTTGGCCAACCATTTCACGAAATGAACGGGGGCGCCATTTACGGGCTAAAACCTGATAACTCATAGCAACCAAAGACCGACAGAAAAACAGACGCCCATGCTAACGGAGCACAAGAAAAAATGCACCCGCAACAGGGTTGGCGAAGAGGCTTTATTTGAATTTTGCGCGGAGGGTTGCTAACGGCAGATACTAATTAGGTGGCAACCACTGCCAGCCACACCCCGGCACACAATGTCACCGCTATGGCTGCTCCCTTCCGGGCCTGACCAGGTTTACGGCTAATCGTTGCGAGGGGACCGACAGGGTCGCCATAACGCACGCACCAACGATTTGGTGCGCCGCTATTGTACTGATTTATAAGGAAGATACAAGCAGCCAACTAAGTTTGCTTGCACACTCAAGCATGGTCTGATTACAAACTGATGCGCGTCGCTAGCATTTTAATACCCAAGCCAAGCATTGCCCCACCCAGCACACGATCCACCCAGTGAGCATAGGCTTTAAACTTTTTATTGATGTTTGGGCGTGATAACAGGACCACTAGGGTAGAAAACCAGATTAGCTGAATCAACATCATCCAGGCGCCATAAATAGCAATCTGATACAGCGGCATCTCTGGAGAAAGAACAACAGTAAACAGCGCCACAAAATAAATCGGCGCCTTGGGATTTAACGCATTACACAGAAAACCGATACCAATACTCTTTCGTAATGAGTGCTGAACAGGCTTGGACTGCTGCTGCTCGATACCTGCGGCTTTGGCTTGCAAACCTTTAACCCCTAAATAACACAGATAACCACCGCCTAGTATTTTGATCGCCCACAGCAGATGCGCTGAGTTGGCTATCAGCGCCGCCAAACCAAAGGCAGAATAGGTAATGTGCACAGCCAAGCCAAGGGTGATACCCATACTGCACATCAAACCTGCTTTTTTTCCATGAGCTAAGGTTTGTTGAGTCACCAAAACAAAATCAGGCCCAGGCGAAGCCGCTGCCAAGGTATGAATGACGCCAATCAGTAATAACCCTTGCAGCAGATCCATGACGTTCTCCGTAATCGTTTAAAGCCTAAGCCAAGTTCAATAGGACGCGATTCAGCAAAGGATTATTACAATTCAAGACCAAAATTAATCATGCTCGCAGCCGCACCTAACAGCACAACCTCGGCACTGACGCGCTGATATTTAACACCCAACGAAGGAATAACAACCGGCGCTATTTCAAAGCGATTCAAGGGTATTTTATTGCGGTACTCACCTTTATAGCCGTATAGCAAACCCGCCGTCACTTTAGCGTAAAAGGGTGTCCCATCGAAATCAAAACGTTTACCTGCATAGCCGTAGTATGAGCGCTGCCCGAAGGAATGAATAAAGCTCGCCGCACCCAACAAGTAACTGTTTTGGCTATGGCGCTCCAAACCAATCAACTTTTGATTATTGTTGTGTTCAGATTTTTGCGTGAAATGCCGCGTATATACACTGGTTTGCACATACCAATAAGGCTTTGCTGGAACCGGCTTAAACACGTCCTGCACATAAGCAAGCACACCCGCACTGGCTTGCTGAGTGCCGGGGATGTCCGACCCAATATCTTGCTCTGCATAAGTATTGCAGTGCAAAAAAAGCGCACAGAGCATACCTACATATCTTTTTACTGAAAATAACGTCATGGATTGTTAGCACTCAGACTCTGATGGCGCGTGGAATACTTGATTAGCGCGCACATACTGGCACAGGGCAAGGGTCTGGCATAGTCCATTGTAAAAACCCGTCACTGAGCACAATGGGGTTGTGCTCAGTTTTTATCACGATGAACGGGGCAAGGCTTGGCTTAACTTGGCTATTTTTAATGCTGCATCGTGTTGCGGAATTGGCGTATTGCCTGCACAACTTGAGTGGCGCCATCACGTATATGCGCAATGGCATCGCCCGCTTGATTGGCCAACTGCACACCCTGCTCGACTTTCTCACGGCTGCTTTGCATATTGCTTACAGCCGATTGTGCCAACTCATGATTTCTCTGCACAACCCCAGCAATTTCCACTGTGGCTTGCGCAGTTCGGCCCGCAAGGCTGCGTACCTCATCGGCTACTACAGCAAAACCACGTCCCTGCTCCCCTGCTCGCGCAGCTTCAATGGCTGCATTTAAGGCCAGCAGATTGGTTTGATCAGCGATACCCTTAATTGTCTGCACAATTTTACTGATGTGCTCTGATTGCTCGCTGACTGCCAAAATACTTTGCGCTGCATCATTTAATTCGCCAGCAATGCCTTGCACAACATCCGCTGTACTCTGCACAATTTGCGCGCCACTTTGCGCATCAAGATTAGTTTTCTCAGAAATATCATAGGCCAGCGAGGCCGCCTGCGACTCTGCTAACTGCTGCTCGACTTGTGCGGTAATATCGCTGGCAAACTTAATAATTTTTAGCAAATGGCCATGCTCGTCAAAGACTGGATTATAAGTCGCATGCAACCAGACAACGCGCCCCGATTTGTGCAAGCGCATATAGCGGCCAGAGAAAAACTCACCGTTATTAAGGCGCTGCCAAAACGCTACATAATCCTTGGTATGGGAAAACTCCGCCGAACATAAAACGCGATGATGCTGCCCGCGTAAATCATCGAGGCGGTAACCCATTGTGCTTAAAAAATTATCGTTAGCCGTGATGATATGGCCTTGTAAACTAAACTCAATGACGGCCATAGAGCGATGAATGGCCTCAACAATCCCATGCTCAGCCAACTCTTTGCGCACTCGCGTGGTCACATCGGTTGCAAGTTTAAAAATACTGCTAACCTGGCCTTGCTCATCGAAAACCGGGTTGTAGCTGGCTTCAAGCCAAATGTCTTGATGATTTTTATCGAGCCGCAAGAAACGGTCTTGAATACACTCGCCCGCTGCCAACCGCGCCCAAAACGCCTTGTATTCGCGACTGTTCGCCGTGTCTGCGGAGCAAAATATATGATGGTTTTTGCCAACAATCTCTTGTAAACGATAACCTGTGCTCGCTAGAAAAATCGCGTTGGCAAACAGGATTGTGCCGTCAGGCTTGAACTCTATCAGGGCCGTAGATCTATCAATGGCGCTGTATTTATTCTCATAGTGGAGCAGTTTGCTTTGACAGCTAGCTAAAGCCTTCTTAATCGTTTTATCAAACATAATGCCTCACTGAGTGTGCTGAAAACGCCAACCCTTAACTTATACAAAAACCACACAAAACATCCACACAATAAAACAATGATAGTTTAATTGATACTCTTTTTTGCCCGCATCCGCTTAAATCAGGCGACCAAAGCAAACTTGGATAAAAGCCCGCGGAATCCTTGGGCGCTCTGACAGTGGCGTGCCTTTACCGAGAAAAAAGTACTTTGCTCAGCGCCTATACTGAACTTATGCAAGTGATCTGAAGCTGCTGATGAGCTGGCAGCAAGCCCTATCAGAAAGGGCTCTTCAGGGCTGTAAATCGCGGTAAGAGTCGAAACAGACAACTATTGGGGCGTATTAAATACTGCAAAATCAACCTGCGGCAAACACTCAAAACCTGGCTTAGCAAACAGGTACCCCTGCATCAAGGCAATGCCTGAGTCTTTCAACCACTGCATTTCTTCGATGGTTTCAATGCCTTCGGCTAAAGGGATAATGTTTAAATCATGAAATAGGTTCAGAGAGTGCTTAATGATCGACTGGCGTGACTTATCCCTATCAATGTTACGAATCAACGCCATATCAAATTTGACGATATTGGTTTGGAAATCAGCGAGCAAACCTAAGCCAGAATAGCCAGAGCCAAAGTCGTCAATGGCCGTGAAAAACCCAGACTTTTTATAATACTCAACGATTTCTTTAACAAAGTTACTGTCATCAATTTTCTCAACTTCAGTAAATTCAAACATGATTTTATCGGTTGAGAAGCCATACTTTTCAGCTGCCTCCAAGGTGGTTCGAATGCAACGCTCTGGTTTATAAATTGCTTTAGGCAGAAAGTTAATACTGAGCATGCAGTCAAGCTTTAACTGTGCAGCCAATGCTATTGCTTTAACCCGACACAACTGATCAAACAAGTAGCGGTTGTCATCATTGACTTTAGAAATAATTGAATACGCCGGCTCATTAGCCAAACCTCTAACCAAGGCTTCATATCCAAACATTTGATTGGTTTGGCAGTTAACGATAGGTTGAAAAGCCATGGTGAAATCGAAATCAAGACTGGACTCATCCGCGCAGCGAGCACAGGAAAACCTATCATATACCATTGATTTTTCTGGCATTTTCCGACCTCGCAGATTGAGCAGTAATAGCGAAACAATGGCTCATCATACATTGCAGCAGAGAAAAATCTAAAGACTTTAATGCAACAATTTTAATCCGCCATTAATGATTTGAAGTGTTAAATGTCGTTAAGCGTTTCTGTAACTGGGCAAACTCGTAGGTCAAGCCTGACATGCTGTCGGCAATTCGCATACTGGCCTGTTTTTTACTGGCAAAACACTCAAGGTTGCGCACCAATGTCTGATGTATTTGCTGCGCTTCCTAATGGTCTTCAGCGGCGCAACCCAGCAGTTGTTGCGTATCCGTTGTCATATTGTGCAAAACTTGGCTGCTATGTTTTTGCGCGGCCTGTACTTAATCAATAGTGCCGTCCATGCTTTCTAACAATGCATCCAATAACTTCATCAGTGCGTTATGTCCTGTCTTGCTATTCACCCGCACAGACAAATCCAGCCGTTGTGGGTCTTGGCGGATAGCTTGTAAGTTTTGCAGCAGGGAGTGAGATTGTGTCAGCAAATTTGTCGCTAACATCAATAAGCAAATCAGCACGACTAACTCAATCACCACATTAAAGGTGTGCAGCATCATGATACCCTAGGAGTACAGGTGATCTGGGAACAAGTAAATGGGATAGCCCATGACTTGTAACTGATCAACCCCACATGCAATAACGCCGCAGTCGCTGGCCAACAATATTAATCAAACGGTTTGATTGAGTCGCGGATTTAGTCTGTTGGCGTTATTTTGCCACCTCATCATTAACGACTGCCACAGCCTGCTCAACTGCCAATCATTGTTTTATAAAAAATCAAACTGCGGTTAAACAGGCGGCGTGAGCAAGAAAACGGGCCAAAATCAGTTGAGCATCTGAAAATTATAGATTTATAGGATTTAAAAGTAAGCGTAACAACACCCACACCTAGCACAACTGCGATCATTCGTTAGAGCATGCCGATGCTTAGCTAAGCTTGATATTCCAAGGCGAAAGCGTATCGATATCAGCAGCGCTGGTATGCGGTAGTTGTTCGAACAACGCTTGAAGATATACAGCAGGTTGCAGGTCGTTGGCTTTGGCTGTTTCAACGAGACTATAAAGAATAGCACTGGCTTTGGCGCCGCTGCGGGTGTTGGAGAACAACCAGTTTTTACGGCCAATCACAAAAGGTTTAATCGCACGCTCAGCACGATTGTTGTCGATGCTAACCAGCCCATGCTCAAGATAAGCCGTCAGTTTGTTCCATTGGTTCAAGCTGTATTGCAGTGCTACACCAATGGCTGTTTTTGGTGGCACTTGCAGCACTGTTTTATCCAGCCAAGCCTTGAGCTGCTGCATAATCGGCGCAGACTGTTCTTGCCTCACCTGTCGTTTATGTTCAGGCGTTGCATCGGCGATTGATGTTTCAATGCCATACAGTTTTTGAATCAAGTTGAGTGCTTGGTCAGCACGCCCTGTTTTACCTTTAGGTTGAACCGCTTTAGCTTCAATAAACTTGCGCCGAGCATGCGCCCAACAGCCAACTAATGTGGCTTCAGTATGGTTATAACCGGCATAACCGTCGACTTGCAGCAAGCCGGTGTAGCCTTGCAAAAAGGTCTCAGGACAAGCGCTTGCACGTCCATCCTGATAGTCATACAGAACAATATTGGGCGGGCCATCGGCTGATTTTTTATCGGCGCCACAGCCATAAACCCACATATAACACTGCGACTTTTCAGTTTCGATCACTTTTACTGGCGTGTCATCGGACCAGATGGCTGGCTGCTTCAGTATTTGTTGATGCCAGTGCTCATACAGCAGTTCAAGCTGCTCACTGAGCTTGACCAACCATCGACTCATGGTCTGTCGATGCAGCTCAATACCAAAGCTTTTGAATAATGCTTCTTGACGATACAAGGGCAAGCCAAACTGGTACTTAGCGCTGATAATTTGTGCCAGTAACGTCGGTGTAGCGATGCTCTTAGGCAAAATACTCGCTGGAACGGGTGCGATTTTAATCTGGGTTTGTGTTGCGTTTTTCTCGCAGCAACGGCAGCTGTATTTAGGGCGAATATGGCGGATGACTTTAACGGTCGCAGGGATAAATTCCAGTTTCTCGCTGACCTCTTCACCCATGCGGTGTAAATCATTACCGCAGTCGTTGCACACTTTATCCGCGGCAGGAATGTCGTGAACAACGTCTTCGCGAGGTAGTTCTGCAGCTAAACTTGGGCGACGGGTTTTCTTGCGGGTGTAGGTGATGGTTTCATCTGCAGCGATTTCTTCTTCGCTGGGCGCAAGCAGCTCTTCTGCTTCGTTAAACAACTCACCTTGACCTGGATAACCTTCGCTACTGGCAGCAAAACGCTGCTTGAGTGAGAGCTGCCATTTTTCAAGCGTCTCATAGTACAGCTGCTGATACTTTTTAGACTCGCCCTGCAATGACAAAACGAGTGCTTTTAAGCTCTCGATATCATCAGGCAAGGTGGTTGAGTCAGTCGTTTTCATGGCGTTTATTTTACTATAAAGCGTCTGCAAAAGCCTTTAAAAACAACCATTTAATTAGACGTAACAGCTATAGATACAATCTTTTTATGCCAATCCAGTAGCGCTTGTTTTTCTCAGTAAGTGCTACTGAACTGTAGCGGCTTATGGCCTTTCATTCGCTCAATATCCAGCCCCTCAAGCAGCCAACTCCATTGGCGCTCAGACAATGTCAGTACTTCACCGCGCATCTGTTTTGGCCATTTGAATGTGTCTTTTTCAAGACGCTTATACCACAGGCAAAAACCTGTTTGATCCCAGTACAAGACTTTAACTTTATCGCGCTGACGATTACAAAATACAAACAGTGCGCCGCTGAAGGCTGATAACCGCATGTGCTCTTCAACGATCACACAAAGCCCATTGATACTTTTGCGAAAATCCACCGACTGCTTATGCAAGTAAATGGCCGGAGGCTCAACAAACATCTTCATACCGACAGCGCTTTGATTAAACCCGCAAGCCAGCGAGGATCAACCGACAAAGGCAAAGTGAGTTCAGTTTGCTGAAAGTTCAACGTCAGTGATGCAGCTAAATTAACCGCTGGCGTGCTCATCGATTGAGCCTGCACCTGCACAAAAGCAGACTCAGAGTGAGTATTTAATAACTCACTGCGGCGCTTGTTAAAATACTTAGGATTGAGCTTAAGCGCAGCGCAGAACTCGACCTGGGTTTGCCCGCTGCGCTCAAAAGCTTCAATTAACTCTAACCACTGCGCTGTGTTGCGATATTGGCGGCTCATACATCACCTCGTTTATTAAAACGGGTAAGCTATGGCATCAGAAAAGCGTTGGCTATGTGGGGTTGTTGTTACGCTTACGGCCTTTCAGGTGTTTTTTCAGTTCGCGCAGCTGCGGATGGGGCGATTTAGTCGTGCAGTCATACATCAGAATAGCGCTGATATTCTGACGAAATGCTCGTACAGCATGACTATTAGGGGATGTTTCAGCAGGTAAAATATGGGCATCTACGTTTTTTGCACCTGCTGCTCGCAACAATTGATAATGGCGAAAGCTACTGCAGAGTAAATAGCTATTCTCACGCTGCTGAATAACCTCAATAAGAGGGAGATCCAGCAACACAGTAGTGCTGTCCTGCTGAATCTGCTCGAGTATTTGCCGCTGAGACGCGGCATTAAATTGGACAGATGATAGGGCTCGGTAGACCTCGCCCAATAGCCCCGTAGCTGGCTGGTGCACTGAATCTATCGATAATTTTCTACTCACACTCACACCCCCTAAACTTGATCCGCCAATGATTTTTATTGGCTTTAGAGGAATCTTACGAGAGATTGGGCGAAGGTCAGGTATCGATAAGTGACGGAAAAAGTCACTTAGCCGCCTTTTTTCGAAAAAACGGAAAATAAATCGCTTGATTTTTAAAAAGATGGTTTGCTCTAAAAATGATGTTCTCTGCGAACACAAATAACCCTAGCTCTGGATTATGGAAACACTGAATAATGTTAGCGAACGCTGTCAGCGCTGATTGCTTGGCAACGTCTTGGCCACGCAGGTAATTATTCAGCGTTTTCCTATAACCTAACCAGCGTATTTCATTCTTACAGCTCTACCATCCGCTGCATGGTTTGCACCATCGACAGGTTAAACGCGCCATCATTGGCAAAAAGCTTATACAGTTCGAGCTCATCTTTTCTGCGCTGCAGCATAATTTCTTTAAATATTTTTTCAAAGGCCAGCTCCTTGTTATGTGGATCTGGGTTCTTGGCATATTTAGTTTCAAAATCTGGATGCTGCTTGATGCTGTCAGAAATATTAATCAGCTTTACCCGTTGCTCTTCAGCCGTAGCGCTCCAGCCCTGGAACCAGCGCTCGTTAAACGTAGCAATGATCTCGTCGAGCGGATTTTTTTCTTTCTCATCACCATGAGCACCACGAGGATTGGGGTTCTGTGGATCAAGTTCTGACTCATCAGCGTTTAAGCTAATCGCATTATTGAGCTTCACTCGTTGTAAGCCATAGGAGCTGAGGTCAACGGATTCAAGCAGAGTATCAATCGCATCAGATTCTGGATCGTTCACTACTAGCTTAGGCACTAGAAACTTTAAGAACCAAAATAACTTTTCCCATACCAAAATCTCATACGGCATGATGGACGCCATTTGTCCGTAAATTTTCACAAACTGCTTAGCCTTCACTTTAAAGTCGACTTTATCTTCGTGCTCAAGCTCTAGTTCATGCTCAAAACGGGCAGCAGCGGTATCAATAATTGGGCTTAATACCTCTGCATCTTCACCATTGAAATAATGCGTAACGAACTGTTCAACCTCGTGCCACTCGTATACGCCTACATCATCTAACGCATCTTTAAGCTCATGCAGCACGTTGATATCCGTCGCTTTAGATAACGACGTGGCAGTATAAAACGGATCAAAAGCCGCTTGGATATCTTCAACGCTATTGAAGAAATCCAATACAAATAAATCTTCTGTCTTTTTACCCAGGCTGGCAGCGCTACGGTTTAAACGCGAGAGTGCTTGTACACACATCACGCCAGCCAGCTTCTTATCAACGTACATGGTGCACAGCTTTGGTTGGTCAAAACCAGTCAAGTATTTGTTGGCTACTACTAGTAAACGGTAGTCATCGGTATCAAAGTTCTCTGCAGTCTTTGTCTCATTAAAACCATTGATATCTGCTTCGGTGTACTCGATACCGTCGACTTCTTTCTTTCCGGAAAAGGCGATTAGAATTTTAAAAGGATTACCCTGTTCCTGTAGCTTGCGAGTAATAGCTTTGTAATAGCGTATGGCTGTTTCTATATTTTGCGTAACCACCATGCCCTTAGCTTTGCCTTTCAACTTCTTGGCATTGACCACATTAGTAACGAAGTGCTCAAGCATAATCTCAGCTTTAGTATCTATGGTGTGCTGACTGTGCTCGACATAGGCGCGAAGCTTTTTTTGTGCTTTTTTAGTTTCAAATTCTGGGTTTTCAGCAATCGATTTTTCGATTTCGTAATAGCTTTTGTAGGTGGTGTAGTTAGCTAACACATCTAGAATAAAGCCTTCCTCAATTGCTTGCTTCATTGAGTACAGATGAAACGGCTTAAAGGTGCCATCGGGTTGCTGCTCGCCGAATTTTTCTAAGGTGCTGTTTTTAGGCGTTGCCGTAAAAGCTAGGTACGAAGCGTTACCGCGCATCTTGCGTGATTGCATGGCCTGCAGAATCTTATCTTGAGCATCTTCAACTGCTTCTTCATCAGCCTTGCCCATCGCACGGTTCATATTGTCATGGGCAGAGCCAGACTGTGAGCTGTGTGCCTCGTCAATAATTACCGCAAAGCGCTTATCACTCAGATCGCTAATGCCATCGATAATAAAAGGGAATTTTTGAATGGTGGTGATGATGATTTTCTTGCCGGTTTCCAATGCCGTCTTTAACTCAGCCGAGGTTAGCGCAGGCGCAACAATATTTTTAACTTCGGAAAATTCTTTGATATTGTCGCGTAGTTGCTTGTCCAGCAAGCGTCGGTCAGTGACTACAATGACCGAATCAAACAGGGGTTGCTCCATGCTGTATCCGCCAGCCACAGCTTCTGTCGCAGGATAGGTTTCAATCAGTTGATAAGCGGCCCAAGTAATGGAGTTTGATTTGCCTGAACCTGCAGAATGCTGAATCAAATAGGTGTGGCCTACACCTTGATTTGCCGCATGACTGACCAGCTTACGCACCACATCAAGCTGATGATAACGCGGGAAAAACAGTGTTTTTTTGTGAAACGGCACTTTACTGTTGCCATCCAAACGCACAAAGTGCTGGATAATGTTTGCTAGGCTCTCTTTGGTGAAAATTTCTTGCCATAAATAAGCAGTTTTATGGCCGGTGCTGCTGGGTGGATTACCTTTTCCGTGGTTATGGCCTTTATTAAAAGGCAGGAAAACAGTGCTTTTTCCTGCCAGTTTAGTGGTCATATAGACTTCATCAGTATCCACCGCCATATGCACTAAGCAGCGTGCAAAGTTCAGCAGTGGCTGTTCAGTGTCACGGTCTTCACGGTATTGTTTTTGGCCGTGGTATTTTGCATTTTGCCCAGTCCAAGCGTTTTTCAGCTCCATGGTGATCAGCGGTATACCATTGATAAACAGCACCATATCAATTTCTTGCAGTGGGTTTGCCTGCGAGTAACAGAGCTGTCGTGTGCAGCTAAAAATATTGTCATTAAAGTTCTTGGCGACTGCCTCACTGCTACTGACCAAAGGGGCTGGGTACATCAAGTTAAAGTGCGCATCATCCAGACTTAAACCTTTTTTCAGAAGATGCAAAATACCGTACCTTTTAATCAGACGGTCATAGCGTTCCAGTAGCTTGCGCTGCCAGTCTACTGGATTATGTTTTTTAAGCTTATCCAACTCCGGCTGCTGTGTGTGCTCAAGAAATTGCCAAAAATAGCGCTCATCAATCGCATACTGTTTATTGAAGTCAGAAGAGAAGCCAGCCACATAGCCAAGGTGTGCATTGCTATAAGAAGTGGTTGTAGCATCAGCAAGATTGCCGCTGTTGTCTTCGATGCAGGTACCGGTTAAAGCGCGTTCAATTGCAGCTTCTAATGCCTGCTCGTTGGTTTGACTAACCATTATATTTTCCTTGACCATAATGTTTTTTAGGTAGATCTAACATACCTTTATCTAAGCAATCCGCTAACATTTTGCACTTACTTTCTGATCGAAAACTACCATAGGTATTCCAAAATGGTTTTTGTGAATCAAACGCTTTATCTTTTTTGTTGTCTGAACTCTCACTTAACGCAATATAACCACCCATCTCCCACATACTTTCTTCCAAGTGGCAGTTGTACCATAGCAGTTGGCCATGCAAGCTATTTGTATCTATAGAGCCGATAGTGATTCCAGTTCTTTTCTCTGATAAGAAACTTGCAATCGATAATTGTGACTTTGCAAAATCAGTAAGAAATATTCTAAATTCGTTACCTCTTTCCTCATCTTTTTTTGTTAGCGGCCTTATATTTTTTCTCCAGTTGCTGAACTCATAGTTTTCATAATACCAAGGGCTTATACGAGTATAAAAAACACCGTAATGCAAAAGGATACTTTGGATAATAGGAAAGTTTTTATTTGACGTTTGAGCTTCAGAAACCGGAAAACACTCAAAAAAAGCTTCTTTTATTTTAAGTAGATGATCATAAGTTAAGTCAGAATCCAACGTAACCAAATGGCTAACGTTAAGCATTCCAACATCAGAACCATCAAGATTATAAGGATGGTCTTCTAGCTCCCACAGAAGTGATTCAAACTTTACTCTATCGGTTTCTGATAAGTTAGCTAACCACCTTTCCTTAATATATTCCTCTCGACCCTCTTCTTTGGAGATAAAACCGTCGTTAAGTAAGTGCTCTATTGATTTTTTAATGCCATGCTGACCTACCACTAAGCGATTATTGTTTTTATAACGCAAATAAAACTGACGTATTCCTCTAAAGATTGTTAAGGGGGAGATATCCTTGTCTGAATCATTAGCACGCCTAACCCAGAGTAAAACGCCCCATACAAAGACCATTCTTGAGCGTTCTGTGCTTCGATTATCATCGCTATAATCAATAACCCACGCTGTTTTATTTATATTTAAGCATTGCCAAAACTCTTTTAAAAAGGTGCCGATCCAGCCTGAGTAAGTGAATTTTTTATTTATGTCATTTTTGTATTCATGTATATAGATGATTGGCTTTAGCCAATTTGAAATATCTTCGATCTGCAACACTTTTGCCTGCATAACCGTATCTGGCACAATTGGTTTTTGGCTCTTTAGATCCTTAGAGTCATCTGTTTCTAAAAAAACTTTCAAACCTGCTATACAGGAAAGAAACTCATTAAAACCTATATCAGCATTAGGGTTTGCACTGGTGGCCTTACCCAACGAACGATTCTTCCAAAAAAAATCTTGCCAGTCTTCCCATTCTTTGCCACGTTGCTCTTTTTCATTAGGGGTTGAAAGTCTACTTAGCATTTCTGCTTTAAGGTTTTCGTTAGCTTGAACATTTTCCCCACGAGCATTTAAATAAATATAAAGTTGCTCACCTTGCGCACTAATATTGGTATCAAAATACCAGAGTTCCGTATACTCGCCCAGGTAATCAAAGAACTTAGCTTCATCAATAGCACTGTTTTTATTTTCTAACCAAGTAGTAACAACATCCAAGCATGCAAGCATATTTGATACTGTTACGTCATTACTAAAAGATTCTAAGCACCAAGCTTGGTCTTTGACTTTGCTGGGATCTTTATCTAAATAAAATGGCACTAAGCGGCTCAAGAAATCACTAGCAGATTCTCTCACACGATAATTAAGTTTGGAACGTTCACCGTTGCAGTAGTATTTTTTAAACTCATCCTTTTTATTTCCCCTTGAAGCTAAAACTAAAAGGGTAAGAAAAATAGTAGTAATCCTTTGCTGACCATCAATTAAAAAGTAATGTCCTTCGTATTGAGAGTCACTGTAGGCATAAACAAAACCAATACTTGAAGAATGATTTCGCCTGCGGTAAAACACTTCAAAATCTTCTGGAAAGGACTCATCTTTCAAGTCTGCATCTATAGTTGGAACTTTAGCTTCTTTAAAGCGCTGAAAATCATCACTAATAGAGCTTAACAAGCCCTCTATTTGTTCCTGTTGCCAAACATAATCTCGTTGAATTTCAGGTATTATTATTTGTTCGATATAGCGGTTAAAAAAAAGCTCTTGAATTGTATATTTTCCAGCCTTCATTAAGCTTCTACCTCCATGTGTTTAGCTATATGTTTCATATGCGCTTTTATGTCGTCTAAACTCCATAGAGAAAGGTCCTCTTTACTACCTTCAAACATTTTCGAAAACACATCGAAAGTATGTCTTGGAACAAAACTGCCTTCTTGCAGCATTGATAAAATCTTTTTGCGTTTGTCGTTAAAAAAACCGCAGCTTAACTCACTATTATTTTGGACGGTAAGCAAACATAAATTACCTATACCATGAACACTCTTGCATTCACCTATTGCTTTGCTAATAAGATTTTTTTGGTTTTCATCACGCTTATCAGCGTTCAATGCTTTTTCTAATTCATCTGATATATCTATTTCTTCATCTTTCAACATCTTACGAATATTTTTTTGTCATCATCAGTTAAAATATTCTTTTTACCTTCAGGGGTTTGAGGAAAAATATGTTCTAAACTCCACTGCTCCTTTACGAAGGAGTTAAAATCAAAGCGGCGTGATATGTGTTGCTTTTCAGAATCAGCACTTTGTGAAAAAACGCTCAATGAAAGTAAGATCGCATGTATTTGGTCGGTATCTTCACCGTAGCTTAATGCACTAGGATTTAATCCGTCTTCTTCCCTCTTGATTAATTTCTCTTTTGTACCTTTGAGAAACTCATATAATTCTGGTTTTGTACTGGCTTTATAACAGTCTGCAATAAACTTAAGAACATTATGTCCACTATTCTTTGCGAAGCGACAAAATCCAATTAGATGGTATAAGTTATCTTGGCTATACCAATCTGCTAATCGTTTATGCAGCTCCACCATTTGAGCTATTACTTCTTTTACGTCTGCCTTACTAAAAAAATTAAATAATTGTCTTTTATTTTCCGTTTTACTTTTTTTCTTAGCAGGTAAGCTTTCTATACCCATTACTAATGCAACAAGTTTTAAAAACTCATGCATGGCGTCATCACGACTATTAAAATAAAACGTTTTAATAGATGGAATACTTGACCAATTTTGAATATCATCCCACATTCGACCAAGCCCTAAACGCACTTCCATTACTTCTCTAAAGTGCGCTTCAGATTGATTAACTTGTTTTCGACCAGCGTTGGTAATCAATAAAGCCTTAATCAGTTCTGTTTCTGAGAGAGGCACTTGATTACTATTAAGGTTTTTGAAAACAGTTTCGCTTGCAACGTGTTGCTCGATGGAGTTAACGATTACTTTCGTGGAGTTTAAAACGAAGTCATAAAAACCACTAAGGCTAAAATCCTTATTCTTATTGTCTTCTATGAAGGAAAAACACTTCCGTACAGCCGCATGTAAATAATAGACATCTTGCTTGTTGAGCTCTTCTCCGCCTTCCTTAATAAAGTCTTTCCATATTGTATCTTTAATTTTTTTTAGATTGTTTGTGTCATAGACATACTCATCAAAAAAATTTTCTCTGATAGCATAATGTAGCTTTTCATTTGCATAGTTAAGCGACGGCTCATCACTTAAGTCTGCCAGCACAGACAGAATTATAGAGAGGGTGGTTATCCTTTGTTGCCCATCAATAACCTCCAAACAAAGTCCCTTTTTTTCGATCGTTATAGGCTTTACAGTGATGTATTGTAAGTAATACTCTTCTTTTTTCTGCCTGAAAGCACTCAATAAATCTTCCAGTAAAAGAGTAACAGCCTCACCTTCACCGCTACCCCATTTGTACCCACGCTGATAAGCCGGAATATGATAAAAGTCAGCTTTATACTGTGTTAAACAGCCTGATTTATCTTTACTATTAAAGATATCTTTTACACTGAATATCAACTCTTTCATTATTATCGTTATTCCTTTAGCTTTAATAAGAATTTTTCGCTTATATATTGCCTAGCTTGTAATTATTAAAACTCATTTATGCCATTGTTATTTTTTAATTTCGATCTATTAAAATTTAGTTTGCTTCAACGCCTCTGATGCCTTTTGCAGCGGGCCTTTAAGGGCTTCCTCTAACTTGCTCATATATTTCAGATGCCAAGCGATGGACTGCGGCCATGTGTCCTGGTTGAAGCCATCGGCGAGGCGAGTGTACTGAATGCGGGATGATTTTCTGTCATCCATGCGCAGCCACTCTAACTTTTCACCAAATGTTTGCTCAATTTGTTCTTTGTGCTGGATTAGATAATCAAATAAGAATTTATTTTCTTCTGTCACGCTGCGAGCAATGTTAAGCGCTACCCATAATTCTTTTTGTAAGAAAAGCACCTGGTACGGGCAACCGCTTAAACCTGAACCTGCCGACAGCCAGTGGTCTTTACCCGGGCTAATATTGTTGTACAAAGTACAGTGGCTTTTCTGGAACACCTCTAACATTTGCTCCCAGTATTCACGGCGTACGTTATGACGATTTTTCAGCACCACTTCGGTGCTTTTTTCTTCGGCTTCTTTGGCGCTGATGCCGATCATCAGTTCTTTCACTTCTGGGGTGGGGATAATCTGGTCGATGTTAATCAGCAGTTGCTCACCCAACGCATAGGGCGTGACTTTAAAACATTGAATGTTAATACCTTGGCCGAGCAGCCAGAGGGCGGTGCTGGTGACTTCTTTACGAAAATTAGCCGCGACCAAAATTAAACGCTGGCTGTTACCAAGGTTAAGCTTTACTTCATCTAAGTCGGGCGCATTTAAAAAATCACAGATGCGGCTCGCGGCATTGGCTGGTGTAGAGGGCGAATCAGTATCAGCCGCAATGGGCTCATACTGATCAAGGTATTGCTGGTAGATCTCGACAATTTGCGCTTTGCTGAGGCTGGCACAATAGGATGCGTATTTGACTGCTTGCCACACGACATCGCGGCCACTGTCATCCAGTTTGTTTTCGATAATGACCAAATTACCGTCTTTATCCAGCGCCAGTAGATCAAGGCGTTCACGGGTTTCGTCAAAACCAGCAAACTCTTTCTGAATAATCAGCAGCTCTTCAGCACCTAAAGCATTGGGCTGATGCGCCAACCATTCTTGTAGGTGCTTGCGCTCAGAAAAGCCCAGTTCGTTAAAACTTTTTGCCTTAACCGGTTTAATGCGGTTGTCTTGACGGTTAATGGTGAACATAACGCTTCCTTGCTTAAGCTTGCAGCATCTCTGGGGTGATTTTTATTTTGCCAGTGACGGCGCTGTTGATTAGCGTGGTTTTGTACTCTTTGAGTTTTTGGATTTGTTTCACTTGCAAGCTGACTGCTTCATCAACAGATAATGAGAAATCATCTAAAAATTTAATAATAATACTTTGTTCATCTAAGCCTGGAACAACAATCCTTAAGCTTGATATATAGCCTGCACTCAAATTCATCTGACTTGTTTCATTTCCATCATCTCTAATATAGTTATAAGCGGCTATGAAAAAAAATCTGGCAAATTCAACATTAATACGAGATTTAAAAGTTATCCCACAACATGCTTGATTATATGTTGCAGGAATACCAAGAACTGCAACTCTTCCGCGAGTAACACCTTGCCCATACATTGCCATTAACAATGTGCCTATAGGTGCCAAACGGAGTGAGGAACCTTTTAAACCTGCGGTAGTAATACATTCTTCACTACCAAAAATAGTGTTGTAATTAACTTCGCCTGTTTTAATCCAAGGGATATTTCCGCCCCAATAGCTTGAATTACTTCGACTTGGTGTTGAACCAGCGTCTATTTTTGCTACATAAGATAACTTAACCACTTCCCAATGCTCGGGTATCTGCCCAATCCACTCTACGCCTGAGTCTTTCATTGGCACATTAGGGTCGAGGCCTTGGGTGACGGCTTGCTGGATAATGATTTGCTTACGTTCTTTTAGCAGCTCAATTTGCTGTTCTTTAATGGCAATGGCGGCATCAATTTGGGCGGTTTTTTGGTCGAGGAAGTTGGCAATTAATCTTTGTTCTTGCTCACTAGGTAGCAAAAAAGGGATGCCTTTCATTCTGCTTTTAGATAAATCCCACTGACCAATACGCACACCATCAGAAGCACTACCAAAATAAGATACATAGAGCTGACTTCGAATAGCCCAGTTGAAATAATCAGGGTTTATTGGTTTCGTAAACTCAAAAACAAAATACGCAGGGCTAACAATCCCTGTAAATTTTGATACGCCATAAGATCCTTGCCAAGCCTTCATCTTATTCATACCAAACTGACCTTGCCTTAGCAGCTTGTACCCAGTTAAATCGTCAGGTATGAAGTTATGATTAGAATTTGAATCTTCTATATCACGCTCAATAACCCCTAGCTCTCTTGTGACCGAGAGCAAAGGATAGTCAGAATGATTTTTAATTGAGACTGGAAACAAACAGCTACCAAGTGTTGATACCTCCCACTCATAAGGAATTATACCGACCCATGAAAACCCTGAATCCTTGTACACCTCATACTTAGGCATCTGTGCAAACTTAACCATTAGCTTTGCACCTCTTTAACTGCTGCATCAAAGCTGCTCACACCTAGAATCTGCGCTATTAAGCCTTCGGCTTGTTGCTCCAAACTAATGATGTCGGCAGCCACATCCTCCAGCGCACGCAAGGGTTTGTGGCGATAAAAGTATTTGTTAAAGCTGATTTCATAACCGGTTTTAACTGAGTCCAGATTGATCCAGGCTTCACTCACATGCGGCTGCACTTCATCACGGAAATACTGGTGGATACTGTCTTTAACGGGGACTGACTCGCTATCGCGCAAATCGGCGCTGGTTTCGTAAGTGATGTATTCGCCTTTTTTGCCGCCTTCGGTAGCTGGGCGCGGGTAGTAACCAAAGTCAGGTAAATCGGCTTCGCTGCAGCCTAAACGTTCTAGCAGCTCATCGAGCTTATCACCACTGAGCTTGACTACTTTATTAATCACTTTGGCAGCGTTTTCGTCGTACCAGCTGACACTGTTTAAAATGGCGTTTTTTGCTGACGCCGATAGTTTGGTTTTATCGGCTTTGAGTTGTACATCAACCTTGGCTTTAAACAGGTTGAAGTCAGCACACTCTTGAGTGCCAATCGCCTGCATGAGCTGCTCAGCAGTAGCGTGTAAGTCTTTCAATGATTGCCACTGTTTAACGTCTAGGAGCTTGGTTTTAGCTTTGGCATTCAGACTAATATCGTTGTCTTCGCACCAGTTAAGAATGTCTTTCTCGATGGACTTTAAAAAGCTGTCTTTGTTATTTTTACCAAAGCCTGTCGCGGCATATACCTGTTCGCCATACTCACTGTACAAGTGCTGCATGACTTCGTTGAGTTGACGATCAAAACGCAGACTGGTAATACGCTCAGCGCTAAATTGCGCTTTACGGCGATCTGGGCGCTCAATGGTGACTTTGTAATAACCAAAATCCGAATTATCAAACACTTGGCTGGCCATGCCGATGGGGTCGCCATTGTTATCTAGCTGGCGCTCGACTGCGGCGCAATCTAAATAGGTGCGGACAATCTCTTCAATATGCTCTGGTGAAAACTCACAATTTTTTTCGCCTAAGTTTTTACGCAGCTTACGGAATAATAAACTGGCATCAATCAGCTGCACTTTGCCGCGTCGCTGCGCAGGCTTGTTATTGCTGAGCAGCCAAATATAAGTAGTAATGCCGGTGTTATAAAACAGGTTGTTGGGCAGTTGGACGATAGCATCCAGCATGTCGTTTTCAATCAGATAACGGCGGATATTGCTTTCACCACCACCGGCATCACCGGTAAACAAACTGGAACCATTATGGACAGAGGCAATGCGACTACCTAACGGGCTTAGCTCAGGCGACTTCATTTTGCTGACCATTTCCATGAGGAACAGCAACTGCCCATCGCTAGAGCGTGGTGTGGCATCCACGTCTGCTTCTACGCCCCAGTAATCTTTTAATTTCACTTTAAAGCGAGGGTCGATAACGTCGTTGCCATCTTTAATATGTTTTTGCTCTGAAGCCCAGCTTTTGCCATAGGGCGGATTAGAAAGCATAAAATCAAAACGCTGCGCGGCGAACTCGTCGGTAGATAAAGTTGAGCCTACCCGAATGTTTTCTGGGTTGTTGCCTTTAATCATCATGTCAGACTTACAAATAGCGTAAGTCTCATCGTTGATTTCTTTACCGTAGAGGTACACATCACGATTGTCGTTGGGGTACTTTTCTTCAATAAAGTTTTGCGCTTCGGTCAGCATACCGCCACTACCACAGGCTGGATCATATACCGTCATGGTCAGCGGTAAGTTGCCTTGTATAGGGTCAAACACCAAGTGCGTCATCAGCTCAATCACTTCACGCGGAGTGAAGTGCTCACCGGCTTCTTCGTTGTTTTCTTCGTTAAATTTACGGATCAGTTCTTCAAACACATACCCCATGCCCAGATTACTGAGGCCAGGCATCAGATTACCATCAGGATCAGCAACCGCATTGGGTGTGAGGTTGATATAGGGCGAGACAAACTTCTCGACCACATCGAGTAATACCTGCTTGGATGCCATGTGACGAATCTGCGCTTGCAGGTTAAAACACTCAATGATCTCTTTAACGTTATCGCTAAAGCCCAGTAGGTATTCTTCAAAGTTTGCCAGTAGGATTTGCTGGTTGTTGGTCGCCGTGCTGTAGATTGATTTTAGCGTCCATTTAGAGGTGTTGTAGAACACATAACCGGACGCAGCCATTAGCGGAGCATCATCCAGCTCAATGGCATCCATCTCTTCTTTCTGGAACGTCACTTCATCCAAGACGGCTTGTTTGCTTGGCTCAAGCAAAGTATCTAAACGACGCAACACCACCATCGGCAAAATCACATCGCGGTACTTACCGCGTACATACACATCGCGCAGGCAGTCGTCGGCAATGCTCCAAATAAAAGAAATGAGTTTATTGTGTGCGCTGTGGTTCATGCTGATGCCTTAAATAGGGAGTGCTGGCCTAGAATGAAAGTAATATTTCTAGGGGGCATGTTGGTATAAGAAGAATAAAAAACATTTAAGTATTAGATACCAAAAGGCCAGCAAGTACAAAGCAACCTTGCTGGCCTATGCGTGTTCGTGCAGCTACATTATTACACGCTTGTTTAAGTTTGCCCTAAGCGCTTATAGTGCTTGCCAGGCTGGAAGCTAGCGCGTAGATGCGATGCAGGTTTGCCTTTGAATGCTGCACGACTTTGATATATTTCAGCAGAAATACGATCAGCCGCTCGAACAATGGTTTCAATCACATATTCGCAATGCTTTTTCCCGTTCACATTGGCGGATAGCGTTGCCGAAACGGCCTCAAATAGCGTCTTATTTTGGTCTTTTAAGCGCTCCAAGTGCTCAGCGAGAACCATAAAGCTAAAGGCCTCATGCTGCCCATTGACGCCTTTTTGTTGGTTTTTATCGATGTTATAAAACATCATGATCTTGCCAATGTCATGCAGTAATCCACAGACGAAAACACAATCAACTTCAGGTTGCTCAAGACCATAATTTCGGGCTATCTCTATTGCCGCTAAAGCGACCTGTACGCTGTGCGTAAAAAGGCCGCCTTTTTCATTGTGATGAAAGTCTTGGCTGGCGCGAGCCATATAAAATGGATGCATGATTTTCGCATCGAGCAGAATATTGGTCAGAAACTCCTTTAAAACAGGATCTTGTATCAGGGCCGCGTGATGCCAGAGCATCCCTTGGAAATCGAGTTGCTCTGGTTGTCGCCAAGCGAAATGAGTACGGACAACGTCGTGTGGAAGCTGTAGAACTTCAGCCTCCAGCACTCTTATAAACTGACTACCATTGAGCTCAACAACAGCGACATAACCATCAGTATGTTGAGGTACTCCGAAGCGATATTTCTGTTTATAAAACTGTTTATCGCGTGTTTGCACACTCCAAATGTCATTGACTGCATCAATTTGATTGATCCAGGCTAAATCAAAGTCTGTCATACAAATAACTCTTTAAATTGACTCAAAAGGGCTTAGGCCAGCACCCATAAACAGGGTGCTGTTAGATGTGCTTTAAATGGGCAACTGCTCTTCAAAGCGGCGGCGCAGATCACCGAGCACGCGCCCCTCGTAAGGCTTTTCGCTCATAACTCGCTCAACCCAGTGTTTGATGGCGGTGTAGTTATCGATCCAGTACGGCAAGCCCCAATGCAATGACAAATCGTTACTGCGCGGAATCTTGTAATAGTTAATCAACCAGATCGTTACGTTGCGCGGCGTGATCAATTTCTGCTGCTCTGTTTTCAATAGAATCTCTTGCATGGTTATTTCTCCAACAGACTCATTTGCTCATCCAGCAGACGCTCAAAGGCTGAGCCGTCCTTGCGGGTGAGGTTGGGCACGTAGCGTGAGTACACTTTGAAGAGCATTTCAGTGCTGGCATGCCCCATTTGCCGAGCAATCCACTCCGGTGCTTCACCCGCTGCGAGCCAGAGCGTGGCGGCGGTGTGCCTTGTTTGATAAGGCCGGCGCTTTTGCAGCTTGAGCTGAGCCAATAGCGGATACCAGACCCGCTTAGTCACGTTGTTATGATCCAGCGGCGTACCTTTGAGGTTGCAGAAGACAAACTCTGATACCAGTGAGGTGGCTTTATGCTGATGTTTCAGAGCGCGATAAACTGCATCTGTCATGTGGATTTCACGCTGAGAGGAGTCAGTCTTGGTGTAGTCCTCTTTGCCGGCAACAATGGTTTCCCGTATCAAGATCTGGCGGCGCTCAAAGTCCACATATTTCCACTTGAGGCCATCAATTTCACCAGTACGCATACCAGTGAAAAAGCGCACGATGTAATAATTTTTATAATCGGGGCGTGCTGCAGCAATAATGCGCAAGCTCTCCGCTAACGTGAAGGGCTCTACGTCACTCTTCTGGATACGCAGCGGTTTAATGCGGATAAAGGGTGTGTTAAATTCATAACGGTCGGCGGCTTCCTCAAAAACACGTCGCAACGGATCCATGATCTTGTTGATACGGTTTGCTGAGAGTCCTTTGTTAATGGTTCGACCTGGTACTTTGGCGAGTTCTGATCGAAACTTTAACAATTCAGCACGAGTGATGCTGCCGACTTCCCTGTTTGCAAAATGCGGTAAGTAATGGCATTTGACGATGTTGCGCATATTGGCCAAATGCGAATCCCGCCAACTGACCTTATTTTCCATAATCCACTCCTCTACAAAATCTTTAAACAGTGGCGTGTTGGTTGATTCAGCCTGTAGTGCCGAAGCGACTGCTGCTCCAACAGCTGTGGCCTGTTTAATTTGCTCCAACTCTTCTTGCGCAAAACGCTTGCCTGCAGCTGACTCTGGAAAGTGGTCGTGATATTTGAAAGTGCCAAGAACAATTTCTTGCTCAATCTTCACGCCAAGTTTTTCCAACTTACGGGTGTTAGCGGCCGTGTTTTTTAATCCGGTAAATTCACGATAGCGCTTACCCTGGTAGCGAAAATCTAAATAGAGCCTGTCGGTGCGCTCATCTACACGAACGTTAGCCATGATTAAGCCTCCGCTTGGAAAGGCATTGCGACGCTGTCGCTGTACGAGGCAAGCAAGTCTTCTTTAATGGTTTCCCAAATAAACAAGTACTTGCGGCCACCAAAAGGACGCACATAGTGACGGCCTTCAAACAGGCACTTATCCACCAGCTGGTGACGAATGGTGCGTGCGTTGTAGTGGATACGCTCAGAGAGCTGATCGGTGGTTAAGAAAGTATGAGACATAATGATAACTCCTAGCTAGAATAGCTAAATACATACACATTGTTTATTTGCAGGGCGTTTAGCACTGCAAATCCCAATCATGCCTTGATAATAGAGTGCTTTATTTTCATTTGCAAGTCTTTATTTGTATTTGTAGGGCGTAAAAGAGGCTTTATAGTGATTAAGTGTCATCTTTCGACCCTCATGGGTATGAGAAAACTGAAAATAATCGACGTAGCAACCGAGACTGGACTGCATCGAAATACCGTTTCAGCTCTGTATAACGAGCGAGCAGAACGTGTTGAAGCTGAGGCCATAGAGAAGCTGTGCCAGTTTTTTGAATGCAAGGTAGGCGATCTGTTTGAATACATCCCTCAGAACACGGGCAAAGTGGAGCTAGAAGCGGACAACTGATGCAACTATCGTTCAGAACAAACATCATGTCCTAAAGGCAGGTAACAATAATTGGAGGTACGTCGTGCTTAAGTGCAACCTTTCCACTTTGATGGGCAAAGAAAGGCTAACGATAGCTGAAGTGATTAGACGAACTGGGCTAACGCGTAATGCTGTCGCAACACTCTATGAGGAGCGGGCTAAGCGTATCGACTTGAATACAATAGCCAGGCTTTGTGAGCTCTTCGACTGCTCAGTTGATGAGTTGTTTGAATACATTCCTGATGCTGAGCAGGGTTGATCTTGCTGACCAATACCCGCTCATAAATATTTTAAAACAGGCACCCGAAGGTCATAAATTATTCTTGCTGACCAATAAAATGGTCAGCATTTGGTCAGCAAAATGGCAGGATTTGGTCAGCATTTGGTCAGCAAAGCGTTTTTAGAGTTTTGAGATATTGTATTTGTTAGCTGATTTTTAGCTGGAAAGCAGCTTGGAACACTGGCTTTTAGAGGGGCTTTTAGTAGCAGGGAGAGGAGCTGTAAGCCGCGCAGGATAAGGGCTAAAGGTAGGGCAGAAACAAAAAAGCCCCAAACAAATTAATGCTTGAGGCTTTCTTGATCTATTTGGTTGCGGAAGCAGGATTTGAACCTGCGACCTTCGGGTTATGAGCCCGACGAGCTACCAGACTGCTCCATCCCGCGGCGCAAATTATAGCCACTTTTTGAACCTTGTCAAACGAATACTGTATTTAAATTCAGTAAAACGCCCGACTTAGAGCCCTCTAGTGCTAAGCTAGCGGCTCTATAGGCATGCTGCATAGGGGTTACAAGGGTTTTGAGTTCGCGAAAAATAATTCACATTGATGCTGATTGTTTTTATGCAGCCATTGAAATGCGCGATGATCCGCGCCTACAAGGCCGTGCTGTGGCCGTGGGTGGCTCGGCCGATCGACGCGGTGTAATTGCGACTTGTAACTATGAAGCGCGTTCTTGGGGTGTGCGTTCTGCTATGCCCTCTGCGCGCGCACTCAAACTGTGTCCTGATTTGGTGATTATTAAACCGCGGATGGATGCTTATAAAACCGCATCACGGCAGATCCACAGCATCTTGCACGACTACACCGACTGCATTGAACCGTTATCTTTAGATGAAGCCTTTTTGGATGTAACTGACTGCAGCTTATGCTCAGGCAGCGCTACCTTAATTGCCAAAGAGATTCGTAGTCGTGTTTGGCAAGAATTGCGTTTGGTGGTGTCGGCCGGTGTTGCACCGAATAAGTTCTTAGCCAAAATTGCTTCAGACTGGCGCAAACCCGATGGGTTGTTTGTGATCACGCCAGATCAGGTGGATGATTTTGTCTTAGCCTTGCCGGTGAAAAAACTCCATGGCGTCGGCAAAGTTACGGCGGCAAAACTGACCGCGATGGGCATCAATGATTGCGCGCAACTGCGTGAACACAGCCCGCTTGCCCTGGCCAAGGCTTTTGGCAGCTTTGGTGAGCGCTTATGGTCATTGGCGCGCGGTATTGATGATCGCCCAGTGCAGCCCTTCAGCCGCAGGCAAAGCGTCAGTGTCGAACACACCTTTGATAAGGATCTTCCGGATTTAGCCGCCTGCCTTGAGCAACTCCCTAGCCTGCTGGACGATTTAACTCGCCGGCAACAACGTTTGGATGACAGTTACCGCCCAGAGAAACCCTTTGTGAAAGTAAAGTTTCACGACTTTACCCAGACCACCATTGAGCAAGCCGGTGCGCCCCTTGAGCTGGACAGTTACCGCTTGCTGTTATCCGCAGCTTTTATGCGCGGTAACAAACCGGTGCGTTTACTAGGGGTTGGCGTGCGCCTACTGGATCAACAACACGATGCCGTGCAGTTGGAGCTCTTTAGCCCGTGAGTGTTTGCAAACCTGTTCTTTTCATCCACCCACAATCAGACGCTTACCCATGCTGAGCGGGTTCAGTTATCTGGGATTAGCCTTGTCGGCCTGTATCGCCGCGACCTTGCTGCCCATGCAATCAGAAGCAGCGCTGGTGGCCCTCCTGACCTTTAAACCCAGCGCGGTGTACTCATTGGTGCTAGTGGCCTCGCTGGGCAATATAGCCGGCTCGCAGATTAACTGGTGGCTGGGTGCGCAGTTGCAACGCTGGCAAGCTCGCCGTTGGTTTCCTGTCACGCCAGCGCAGCTTGAACGCGCACAGCACTGGTATCAACGCTACGGCCGTTGGAGCTTATTACTGAGTTGGCTGCCGATTGTTGGTGATCCATTGACTTTAATTGCCGGTGTTTTGCGCGAGCCTTTTTGGCGCTTTACCTTATTGGTGAGCATCGCCAAAACCAGCCGCTATATTGTCTTAGCCTATGTGACGTTGTATTTGCTAAACCCTTAACAGATCAGCAGCGCGTGATTAGCCCATCGCCGTAGCGGTTGTACCTACAGGATGACAGGTGGCTGCTGTATGATGACGCAACCTTTATTTTTCTGAGCCTCATCTTTCTTATGTCCAAGCAAACGCCTCCATCTGCAGTCAGTGCAAAAAATGACGCTATTTTATTTAAGCTGGCTGACATTAAACCTGAAGAATATCGTCAGCAAACCCGCAAGGCGACCTGGATTATCATTGCGATGTTTGTTGCGCTGGCGATGTTAATTTCCAGCTTACTGGTGATGTTTTTTGGCGAAGCCGGCGGTGATAATTTCCGCTTAAATGTAGCAGGCGTTGCCGCTGGCGTTGTGATTACCGCCGCATTGGTGCGCTTGGTATTTAGCAAACAACCTTGGATGGCGGCTAACGTCTATGGCTGGCAGCTCAAACGTAGCTTAATGAGCATCACCAACGTCATGCACAATGTCACTGACGGTGTTGCCGCGCGCAATCCTGCCGCGATGAAGCTGTTGCGTTTTTATCATTTAGGGCTGATCCAAATGCATCAACTCGATGGTAATACCAGCGAAATCAGGCAGATCGTCTACGAAGCGGATGCGCATAAACAGAGCATGCAAGAACTCGGAATTGACAGCGATCAGCAGGTGTTGGATCCGGTTTGGATTCAGTTGGTTAAAGCAATATAGCTATGTTGAACGAGGTTATCTTTAGCGTTGTGCGGTCTGCAGTGGTCTGAATCCCGAAACAAGTGAGAGATTAAGCCAGCAGACTAGGTATACGCAGCCTGCTGGCTCAGTTGTTTTACATTTTCTTAATGGTATGCACATCATCTTTATTGATGCGAACTGGCTTGCCATCCAGCTGCTCAAATTCGTAGAAACCACTCTCCTCATCAAAATCTGGCTTATCTGTGGTCTGTAGTTGAGTACCATCTTTTAAGGTAATCACAGTGGGTGATGCACAACCCGCTAAGGCTAAAAAAGAGGCAGCGGCAAATAAAGCTGTCAGGTATTTTTTACTCAGCATAAATTATCTCCATGGTCATTATGTATTCGTCACAAAATATGACTGCATGGACTCTCTACAAGTTCAAAAGATATTTACAGACCTCTATATTCCTTATTCTGCTGAGTCTGGCGCGCTCAACTGCGCTAAGTCAGCCAACCATTCTTTGGGCACATCGCGCTTTAAACACAGTTGGCACTGCTGACTTTCCACATCAAAAACAATCACCGCCTGCCTTTTCTCGAGGGCATGACGCACACGTTCAATACGTGTGTGCAGTGGCGTCTCATCGCCATTATCAGTGCCATCGCGGGTCACAAAATCTTCGATTAAGCGCGTTAATGTGCCGGCTTCAATCTGTTCAAAAGGAATTAACATAAAAACTCATGCCTAATATGGGCAGTCACTTTAACATGCTCCCAGCCTGCGGCACGGGTAAAGCGTGTGAACCGCGCTTAAATTCAAAACGGACAAGCCAACCACGCTAGAATGACCCATGACTGAGTACCGCTAATGCCTATGGCTTTGATCCGCGGTGCGTTTGCTATTGGCGGCTATTTTACTTTTTAATGACTAAGCGACTTTCAATGAATGACTTTTTACAAACACTTTTACACTGGTCGGCAAGCAGCAGCTACTGGCTTGCGGCGGCTATTTTTCTTGTAGCATTATTAGAGTGCTTGGCCTTAGTCGGCATTCTCTTGCCGGGTGTGGTATTACTCTTTGCTCTAGCCGTGCTAGCCGGTAACGGTGCGCTCGATTTATCCAGCGTCCTGCTGCTAGCTTGGCTCGGAGGCTTGTCTGGCGATATTTTATCCTATGCCCTCGGCCGTCGTTTACAGCATAAAGTGCCACAATTACCCATCATTCGTAATCATCCGCAGTGGCTGATTAATGCTGAACTGCATTTTGCCCGTTATGGTGTTTTAAGCTTGCTAGTTGGCCGTTTTATTGGGCCGCTACGTCCTGTATTGCCTCTGGTCGCAGGCATGCTGGCGATGCCGCTGACTCGCTTCATGATCGTCAGTCTATTTGCCGCAGCAGGATGGGCCGTCGCTTATCTGTTGCCTGGTTGGCTGGTCGGGGCCGCTCTTGAGCTGCATCCACCAGAACTTTTTTGGCAGCAAACAGCGTGGATCGCCAGTGGCATCGCAGGCTGTGTACTGATCAGTGTTTTAGCTTGCTTGCGAGACTGGCGTACAGCCAGCATGATCAGCGCAGCAGTATCGGGGTTAACCCTCGTTGTTTTAATGCTGAACTGGCCATCTTTAGAGGTGTTTGACCTGTACTTGCATGACCTTAGCCAACTGATTCGAGCTGCTTGGCTTGATCAAAGCATGGTTTTAATCACCCGCCTCGGCGATTTTTCCACGCAAATCACCGTGAGCTTTATCCTCTGCGTCCTACTATTGTTGTTTAAACAATTCCAAGCCCTGTTGTTCACCAGTACCACACTGATCACCACTGCCCTGAGTAATTACCTACTCAAGCATTATTTTGCAAGAGCTCGACCCTCAATCCTGCTGGAACCACTGCAAAGCTTTAGCTTTCCAAGCGGTCATAGCGCCTCTGGGTTTGCTTTTTTTCTAGTGCTTGGTGTGCTGGCGAGTCGTCAACAGCCGCAGCGCTGGCGAGTGATTTGGCTCTTAGCCGCCTTCATCCCTGCCGCCAGTATTGCCTTATCTAGAGTGTACTTAACCGCACACTGGCCAACCGATATCTTGGCCGGCGCGCTGCTGGCCAGTTTGATGTGCTCTGCAAGCCTTGCGCTCACACAAATCAAACAGCCCATCGCGGCATTATCCAAACGACATTGGCAAGTGATCCTACCTGTGCTCTTGATGTCTTTCACAGTGTTGATCAGCTGGAATCTGTACTTAGCCTTAAAATTGTATGCGTATTAAGGAGATGCTGAATAAATCAAAAATGTCATTGCGAGCCTAGCGAAGCAATCCAACTGGCTTTATGTGTCAACACGTTAGCGATTACCGCGTCGCGTTGCTCCTGGCAATGACGTAATTAATCAGTGCTTCCTTAAAAAGCGAAGGGATGGCTCTACTTAATGCGAGGTCATCCCTTCTTACTTCATCCCTAAATGCAATCATGTGATATTTTCACATGCTAACTTCCGTGTTATGCATCCATGCTTTAATACATCACTCCTTGCGATAAGAAAAACAAATGTATTAATTAAACCAATCCTTTTTCATCATCCTGATGATTTTTAATTAATATTTAACGCACCCTGTTATTTATCATCCTTGATAAACAATATTAAATATTAATTAACCGAGAGTTTATTACGATTTTTTTCAAGAATAGCCATACCAATACCTTTCACTTCTAACAACTCATCAATGCTAGCAAACGCACCATTAGCTTCGCGATACTCAACAATGGCCCGCGCTTTCGCTACACCAACACCGTTGAGTTCGCGGGCTAGCGTTTCCATATCAGCAGAGTTGATATTCACTGTGGGCTGAACAACACTTGCCACAACTTGCGCAGTGGGTGCTGTTTGAGTTTCAGCTGCTATTGCAAATGCGCTGCTTACACTAATTGCAGCCGCCATAAGTGAATGAAGAATATATTTACGCATAGAACACCTTCCTTGTGCTTTGTATATTTAAATCAAAGTTATGTATTGCGATTTTCAAAATAGACTTTAAAAAGTAACTGTCAAATTTAAATATGGATTTGTGACTTAAAACACAAAACAACAGGCAACTCTAAGTGCAATGCAGGCCAGCGGCCCGCGCTTCTAAGGCAATTCTGGGAGCGCGGGCGGCCCGCCCGCAATATGCGCACAATACGCATGCAATGCGCACACACATCAAAGCGCACACATAAGCACTATCCATAGCGATTAATGACCGCGTAATCAATTCAAGCGAATCACTTAGACATTGCGCTTCGCGTCAGCACAATGCGGGCCAGCGGCCCGCGCTTCTAAGTAATTTGTCACCAATCGGTCACCGATTTTAAAAAAGCACAATTCAGCACCCTGCCTTAGCCCTATAAAAAGCCGTGACATGCACAATTAAAATGATTTTAAAGCGGCCAGAACGGCACAGAGAAAAGCGAGCAAAGCCAGTAGAATCAAGGGCTTAAACAGCAGACGAAAAAAAAGAGCCCTTAGGCTCTTTCTTCTTTTAGCTTGACGCCAAATTTGGAGCGGGAAACGAGACTCGAACTCGCGACCCCGACCTTGGCAAGGTCGTGCTCTACCAACTGAGCTATTCCCGCAAAAGTGGCGTCCCCTAGGGGACTCGAACCCCTGTTACCGCCGTGAAAGGGCGGTGTCCTAGGCCACTAGACGAAGGGGACGCATCCTTCAGCTTATTACAGCTTGCAACTTCTAAGCTTGGGCGATTTGCTTTATTGCTTGAAGTGGCGCGCATATTACGGAGCATCCCGCGATGCGTCAAGCATTTTTTAAAAATTCTTTATATTTCAGTGCTCTGGAGTCTTTTCCGGCATAAACATCAGCTGAATTTCATGATTCCAATCGAAGTCTTCACCGTTTTCTAAGGCTTGATAACGGCGGTCTTCTAGCTGCTGATACTTATCAATTTCATCGTCGGGCATAAAATGTAAGCAATCACCGCCAAAAAACCACAGCAAATCGCGCGGTACTAAATGGGCAATTTGCGGATAACGCTGAAACACCTGGCTGATGATGTCTTGTCCGACATAAAGATCATCACTGCTCGCGCGCAAGTCCGCGACCATCTCATCAAAGCGCTCAAGAAATAATGCGTGATGATTTTCTGGCACCACGTCTGCATCTGCTACCGCAACTAAAATCGTGCGCAGGTGCGCTAGCAGCTGCAAGTGTTGTTCGACATGCGGTGTGGTCATAGTGTTATCCCCTTAAAAACAAGCCACACAGTATAGAGCCTGTACAGCATTAACCCAATACACTGCAGCACTCGACACTAGACAAAACAGCGACGGCTATAGCGTCTGCTCTAACAAGCGCAAACCCACCCACTGTTTAGCAAACTGCGCAGCGCAACGGCCATTGCGATTGCCGCGTGCTGTCGCCCAACTGATCGCTTGTTTGGCCGTCTCTTCAGTAAACTGCCAGTCAAGCTTGCTAGGCCGTGCATATTCAGCAATCCAGTGCTGCACCACATCTAAGTAATGCTCTTGGCTGAACGGGTAAAACGACAGCCACAAGCCAAAACGATCAGACAAGGCGATCTTGTCTTCTACCGCCTCACTGGGGTGCAGTTCACCGCCATCACCCTGCTGCCAATGCTGATTGTCGCTGTGCTGCTCGGGAAGCAAGTGACGGCGATTGGAGGTGGCATATAACAGCACGTTATCCGGTGCTCGCTCTAAAGAGCCGTCCAACACACTTTTCAAAATACGGTAATCGCCCTCGCCGGCCTCAAAGGACAAATCATCGCAAAAAACAATAAAGCGCTGCGGCAAACCGGCTAGAGATTCAACGATAAGCGGCAAGTCTGCCAGCTCATTGCGCTCAACTTCAATTAAGCGCAAACCTTGCTCGGCATACTCAGCCAACAATGCACGCACAATAGAGGACTTTCCGGTACCGCGTGAACCCCATAACAAAGCATGGTTAGCTGGAAAGCCACGCATAAACTGCTGGGTATTGCGTAATAACTGCTCACGCTGCAGATCGACACCCAACACATCAGCTAAGCGAATATCTGCACCCAGCGCAATGGGGCGAAAAAAGCTGCTATTGCCTTTACGCTGCCAGCTTGCAGCATAGACAGTATTCCAATCAATCGGCTCGGCCATTTTTGGCAGCAAAGGCTCAATGTGTTGCAAGACTTGATTAGCACGCTGCAAAAACTCATTGATCAACTCAGACACAAACACTCTCCAACAGATTACTTTGCTGTTCTAGATCAGCAGATGACGCAAGCTTATATAGTGATTAAAGCAATCACTCAGCAGGCGCTGGCTCAAGCTGCAAAGCCACAGAGTTGATGCAATAACGCAAGCCTGTTGGCTCAGGCCCATCGGGAAAAACATGACCTAAGTGCGCATCACAAGCAGAACATACCACCTCAACACGCTGCATGCCTAAGCTATTATCAATGTGCTCAATCACCGCATTTGCCGTCAGCGCCTGCCAGTAACTTGGCCAGCCACAGCCAGCGTCAAACTGATGCTGCGCATCAAACAAAGGCTGCCCACAGCAAACGCAATGAAACACGCCTTTAAACTTTGGCGAACAATATTCGCCTGTGAACGGCCGCTCGGTTCCAGCTAAACGGCACACTCTGAATTGCTCATCAGAGAGCTGCTTGCGCCATTCTTCTGCGCTCTTTTCAACCTTTTGCATCACATTCTCCAATTAAAGCGGGGTGATAAGCATACCGCTCCCTTTCACCTTTGCTAGCACAGTCGTATGATAGGCATCTTTAAGTGCCTCTATATGACTTGCTGGTTAAGCGCAATGTAGGGAGGCACGGGCTAGTTATGCGACAGCGCTCAAAATCGCTTTTTATCGACAGATCGCCCCTTATTTGACCTTTTTATTTGGGATACTCAACATCATGCAGTTCAGCAAATCGAACAAGCTCGCTAACGTCTGTTATGACATCCGAGGCCCTGTCCTGAAACACGCCAAACGCCTTGAAGATGAAGGCCAGCGTATTATCAAGCTCAATATTGGTAATCCTGCACCCTTTGGCTTCGAAGCACCAGAGGAAATCCTCCAGGATGTGATTCGTAATTTACCGACAGCGCAAGGCTACAGCGATTCCAAAGGCCTGTTCAGCGCGCGTAAAGCGATCATGCAGTACTACCAGCAAATGAATGTTGAAGGTGTCGGCATTGAAGACATCTATCTCGGCAATGGTGTTTCTGAGCTGATCGTGATGGTGCTGCAAGCACTATTAAACAACAACGATGAAGTGCTACTGCCTGCGCCTGACTATCCTTTGTGGACTGCGGCGACCAGCTTGGCTGGCGGCAAACCTGTGCATTACTTATGTGATGAGCAAGCGGGCTGGTTTCCAGACATCGATGATATGCGTGCAAAGATCACCTCCAACACCAAAGCCATTGTGTTGATCAACCCAAATAATCCAACCGGTGCCGTGTATTCCAAAGAAGTACTGCTGGATATTCT
The DNA here is from genome assembly GCA_048266525.1 of Pseudomonas sp. Lineage (GTDB taxonomy): Bacteria > Pseudomonadota > Gammaproteobacteria > Pseudomonadales > Pseudomonadaceae > Denitrificimonas. Next base: position 45,963 of record JBLWZG010000006.1, on the reverse strand, counting down.
GGAATTAGCCCGTCAGCACAACTTGGTGGTTTTCTCTGACGAAATCTACGACAAAATTCTGTACGACGATGCCAAGCATATCTGCACCGCGTCCTTAGCCACTGATGTACTGTGCTTGACCTTTAACGGTTTATCTAAGTCCTACCGCGTGGCTGGTTTTCGCTCAGGCTGGGTGGTGATATCAGGCCCTAAACACCGTGCGCGCAGCTACATCGAAGGCTTGGATATTTTGGCCAATATGCGTTTATGCGCTAACGTGCCAGCGCAACATGCCATTCAAACAGCACTCGGCGGCTATCAGAGTATCAATGATCTCGTGCTACCCAACGGCCGCTTGCTGGAGCAGCGCAACCGTACCTGGGAGTTACTCAATGATATTCCTGGCGTCAGCTGTGTAAAGCCGATGGGTGCGCTCTATGCTTTCCCGCGAATTGATCCAAAAATTTGCCCTATCCATAACGATGAAAAATTCGTGCTGGATTTATTGCTGTCAGAAAAACTCTTAGTCGTGCAAGGCACGGCGTTCAACTGGCCGTGGCCGGACCACTTCCGCGTGGTGACGCTACCGCGTGTGGATGATCTGGAACAAGCCATCGGTCGTATCGGCAATTTCTTAAAAACCTATCGCCAGTGAGTCTGCATGGATCTTCATATTGACGATTTTTATACGGATAGCGCAAAAGGTCTGCTGACGCTTTATCAGGCCTTTCCGACTAAAACCACGCTGTATATGGATGAGTTAATCGGCTATATGGCGCCGGACGAGTTTGGCTTGCCCAGCGATCGGCAACAGCGCTGTTTAAGCTCTTTTATCTGGCTGGCTGAAGAAGGTTATTTGCGCTATCACAGCATCATTCGTTTTGAAGCCTTAGATCAAATTATGCTCTGTGAAAAAGCTTTTTTACGCCTTGGCAGTGCGGTTACACCATTACCAAAGCCACTAGAAAATGCCCCACCCAGTGTTCGTCGAGCACAAGGCAGTTTAGCCAACCAGTTGCGCGAAGCCTTACACGCTCAACACAGCGAACGAGTGATCGAATTGATGCAAGTATTCTTCCTGCGATAAATGCGACGTTTTGACACAGTTTGCAACAGTCACACGCTTGAAGCGCAGCCGCGCAACCCTTATATAGTTCACCTGTTATCAATTTTGGAGCTTTTCGCACATGATGCGTATCTTTTTATTCTTAGCCACTAACATCGCAGTATTGTTGGTTGCCAGCGTTACTCTCAGCTTGCTGGGTGTCGACCGCTACACCGGTCAAAACCATGGTGACTTGTTAATTTTCTGTGCCGTGTTTGGTTTCTCCGGTTCTCTAATTTCTTTATTCATCTCCAAATGGATGGCCAAACGCAGCACCGGCACGCAAGTCATTGATCAACCACGCACACGCCAAGAACAATGGTTATTACAAACCGTTGAACAACTGGCGACCCAAGCCGGTATTGGCATGCCAGAAGTGGGTATTTTCCCATCCCACGAATCCAATGCTTTTGCTACCGGCTGGAACCGTAACAATGCTTTAGTCGCCGTCAGCCAAGGTCTACTGGACCGTTTTTCACCCGAAGAAGTGAAAGCAGTACTGGCCCATGAAATTGGTCACGTGGCCAATGGTGATATGGTGACTATGGCGCTACTGCAAGGTGTGGTGAATACCTTTGTGATGTTCTTTGCTCGCATTATCGGAGACTTTGTCGACCGTGTTCTGCTGAAAAACGAAGACGGCCGCGGTATTGGCTACTTTGTTGCGACCATTGCTGCCGAATTAGTCCTTGGCCTGCTGGCGAGCATTATCGTGATGTGGTTCTCGCGTCGTCGTGAATTCCGTGCCGATGAAGCCGGTGCTGATTTAGCTGGCAGCCCGGCAATGATTGGCGCACTGAATCGCTTACGTGCGGAACAAAACATTGAATCAGAGATGCCCAAAGCATTAATTGCTTTTGGTATCAGCGGCGGCTTAAAAGAAGGCTTAGCTGGCTTACTGATGAGCCACCCACCTTTAGAAGTGCGCATTGCCGCGTTACAACAAAGACGTTAAACCTCAGTGACAACAAAGCCCAGCATGTCTGGGCTTTTTTTGATCAGCTCGCGCACCAACACAGCTTTATTTATCAGGGCTTGCGTCGTGCAGACGCATCGTCTGCCAGTCTTGCATTGCTTTCGTGAGCCGACGCTGCGCAACAGTCGCTTGCGTCAAATCAACCAGCGCCTTAGAAAGTGTGTTGCGCATAGCCACATCATTACAGGCTGAATCTTTTGACAAAGCGACAAACAACTGGCGCGTTGCCACAGGCGGCTCAATCATCTCAAACAGATCGGTCAGTTTTGCCTCTTGTAAATACAGCTGATAGTGATGTTGTTCAGCGAGAAGGTAATCCGCCCGCCCTTGCAGCACCATTTGAGTCGCGGCTTTTGTACCCTGCACGCTGCGCAGCGGCCAATTAAACTGTTGTGCTTGTGCATCAAAACCCGGCAAAGCTTTCAGGTCTAAACCGCGTACACCGCGTAAACCTGATAATTGCGGCCATTGTTGCAGCGATGCCTGCTCACCTGCTCGCAGCCAGATCCGGTAATCCTGCTGTGCATAAGCCGGGGTAAGATAATCCAAACGCGAATCTTTTTGCGGCTCACTGTGCACACCAATAATTAGATCGACTCGGCCACTGCGCACTTCGCGCAACGCTTTCGAGGTATCTTTGGCCGTGACTCGTTGTATATCCAGCTGTGTTTTTTCTGCCAAGGCTGCCAGCAGGTCAATGCTTAAACCCTGGCTAATACCGGTGCGGGCGTCCTGCCAATCAAAGGGTTGTGCATTTGCATGCACCACAGCTAGCAGTGTGTTGCACATTTGCTGTGCTGCATACACAGGACTGAGCATCACACTGGTGGCCAGTACCATAGAACACACTATCAATCGCCCGCTCATAACACTCCAGAGTTTAACTTGCACAATCAGACGACTATATTACACGCGCATCGACCCAAGCGTCGCATCGAATGATTTTACTGAACCCACACAGGGCTGAATCAGCAACAATTAAACCGCTCGCTCTATACCCTTAAACGCATTGCGTTTATACAAAAAACCCGCTCGAAAGCGGGTTTTTTGTAGCAAAGCCGGCCTTACAGCGCAGCGTCTAACTCTGGGATAGCATCAAATAAATCTGCGACTAAACCATAGTCAGCCACTTGGAAAATCGGCGCATCTTCATCTTTGTTGATCGCAACGATCACTTTAGAGTCTTTCATACCGGCCAAGTGTTGAATCGCACCGGAAATACCGACAGCAATGTACAAGTCTGGCGCAACAATTTTACCTGTTTGACCTACTTGCATATCGTTGGGTACAAAACCTGCGTCGACCGCAGCACGTGAAGCACCCACTGCAGCGCCAAGCTTGTCAGCAACGCTGTTGAGCATGGCAAAGTTTTCACCATTCTGCATACCACGACCACCCGACACAACGATCTTAGCAGCCGTTAATTCAGGACGATCAGACTTCGCCAGTTCTTCACCAACAAAGGCTGAAATACCAGCATCGCTGCCAGCAGCAACTGCTTCAACAGTGGCTGAACCACCTTCTGCAGCGGCCGCATCAAAACCAGTACCACGTACGGTGATGACTTTAATTGCAGCGCTTGATTGCACAGTAGCAATTGCGTTACCCGCGTAGATTGGACGCTTAAAGGTATCAGCGCTTTCTACTGCGATAATTTCAGAGATTTGATCAACGTCTAACAACGCTGCCACGCGTGGCATGATGTTTTTACCATTTGTGGTTGCAGCAGCCAGGATGTGGCTATAGCCCTTCCCGACTTCAGCAATTAAAGGGGCAACGTTTTCAGGCAGCTGATGAGCAAATGCAGCGTTGTCTGCTGACAATACTTTGCTTACGCCATCAATTTTTGCAGCCGCTTGCGCAACCGCAGCGGATCCAGCACCGACAACTAACAGGTGGATTTCGCCACCAATAGCTTTGGCCGCCGAAACGGTGTTCAAGGTAGCAGCACCCAGAGCGACGTTAGTGTGTTCAGCAATAACCAAAATAGCCATTAGATTACTTTCGCCTCGTTTTTAAGTTTCTCAACCAGTTCCGCCACGCTCTTCACTTTGATGCCCGCACTGCGTGTTGCCGGTGCTTCAACTTTCAAAGTCGTGACTGTGGATGCGGTAGAAACGCCTAAAGAATCTGGAGTGATAACTTCCAGCGGCTTTTTCTTCGCTTTCATGATGTTAGGCAATGATGCGTAACGCGGCTCATTCAAGCGTAGGTCAGTGGTCACAATGGCTGGCAAGTTCAGCGCAACAGTTTGTAAACCACCATCGATCTCGCGAGTTACATTAACTTTATCGCCAGCGACTTCAACTTTAGAAGCAAAAGTACCCTGCGCATAACCTGTTAACGCAGCCAACATTTGACCGGTCTGATTGTTATCACTATCAATGGCTTGTTTACCAAGCATGATCAACTGCGGCTGCTCTTTATCAACCACTGCTTTAAGCAGTTTTGCAACAGCCAGTGAACGCAGTTCATCATTGCTTTCGACCAAAATTGCACGGTCAGCACCCAGAGCTAGCGCAGTACGCAATTGCTCTTGAGCAGCATTAGGGCCAATGGAAACGACAACTACTTCAGTTGCAATTCCTTTTTCCTTTAAGCGGATGGCTTCTTCAACACCAATTTCGCAGAAAGGATTCATAGACATTTTAACGTTGGCGAGATCTACGCCAGTGTTGTCCGCTTTAACGCGAACCTTGACGTTATAGTCTACCACTCGTTTGACAGCTACTAGAACCTTCATGGATTCCTCGTTATCTCGGGTGAATAAAAAATGTCGCCAAGACAAGCCTGGCCAGTGATGCGCTTGGTCGAATTTAAATAACCAATCCATCAGATAAGCACAAAACTTCTGCTATCTTGAACGTAAGACCTAAGTCGGTCAATACAACAATGCAGGCTTTCTGATCATCTTCGTATTGCATTCTAACAGAGTTTTTATAAATTCAAACGAGCGTTTGTATTGGAACACGACGCAGTCATGGATATAATGAAAAAAATGCTCACAATTTCAGTGAGAGATCCAAGCCTTCCAAAATAAAATAATGTACAGCGTGATTAGGAGATAGCTTGTGGAACGCGAATTTATGGAATTCGATGTCGTCATCGTAGGTGCTGGCCCTTCAGGGCTTTCAGCCGCATGCCGACTCAAACAAAAGGCAGCAGAAGTCGGTCAAGAGATCAGCGTTTGTGTCGTCGAAAAGGGTTCCGAAGTCGGCGCCCACATTCTTTCTGGTGCTGTTTTTGAGACACGCGCACTCGACGAATTGTTTCCAAATTGGAAAGAACTCGGTGCGCCACTCAATACGCCGGTTAAGCGCGATGACATTTATTTGTTTAAAAACGCCGATAAAGGACAAAAAATCCCTAACTTTTTTGTGCCGAAAACCATGCACAACGAAGGCAACTATATTATCTCTTTAGGTAATTTATGCCGCTGGTTAGCTCAACAAGCCGAAAATCTCGGTGTTGAAGTTTACCCAGGTTTTGTTGCACAAGAAGCCTTGATCAATGAAGCCGGCGCAGTCTACGGTATCTTAACCGGCGACATGGGTCTTGATCGCGAAGGCAACCCAAAAGACGGCATGTATACGCCGGGTATGGAATTGCGCGCTAAGTACACTTTATTTGCTGAAGGTTGCCGTGGCCACATTGGTAAGCAATTGATTAAGCGCTATAAACTTGACAGTGAAGCTGATGCGCAGCATTACGGCATTGGTATTAAAGAAATCTGGGACATTGATCCAGCTAAACACGAAGAAGGTTTAGTGGTGCACACCGCAGGCTGGCCTTTGGACAATGACAACCCAGGTGGTTCTTTCCTGTATCACACAGAAAACAACCAAGTGGCTGTTGGTATGATTATTGACCTGTCGTACAGCAATCCGCACCTGTCACCGTTCGATGAGTTCCAACGTTATAAGCATCACCCAGTGATCAGCCAGTACCTAGAAGGCGGCACCCGTGTTGCTTATGGTGCTCGTGCACTGGCGAAAGGTGGCTTCAACTCATTACCAAAAATGGTCTTCCCAGGCGGTGCACTGATCGGTTGCGATTTAGGCACACTTAATTTTGCTAAAATCAAAGGCAACCACACTGCCATGAAGTCTGGCATGTTAGCCGCTGAAGCAGCCGCCGATGCAGTTTTGCAAGGCCGCGAAGGTGGTGATGAACTGACTGCTTATGTGGATGCGTTCAAGTCCAGTTGGTTATACGAAGATTTATTCTGCAGTCGCAACTTTGGTCCTGCGATTCATAAGTTTGGTGCTGTATTGGGTGGTGCATTCAACTACATCGATCAAAACATTTTTGGCGGTAAAATCCCTATTACGTTGCACGATACAAAGCCTGACTACTCAACCTTAAAGCTCGCTTCCGAGTCGCCGAAGATTGTTTATCCAAAACCAGATGGCAAATTAAGCTTTGATAAGCTTAGCTCAGTCTTCTTATCCAATACCAACCACGAAGAAGTACAGCCTTGTCACCTAAAGCTGACAGATGCCAGTATTCCAGTGGAGAAAAACTTACCGATGTATGACGAGCCAGCACAACGTTACTGCCCAGCGGGTGTGTATGAAATCGTCACCCAAGAAAACGGTGAGAAGAAGTTCCAAATTAACGCGCAAAACTGTGTGCACTGCAAAACCTGTGACATTAAGGATCCTGCGCAAAACATTACTTGGACACCACCAGAAGGCACTGGCGGCCCGAACTATCCAAATATGTAATCCTGCGTGACTCTAAAAAGCCCTCCTCGCGAGGGCTTTTTTATACGCAATAGAATATCAAAATTACTTTTAATTCTTTTACAGTATAACGATCCCTCTCTATAGTGGTGCCCTTCTGCAATTTTACCAAGGGATCGCGATATGAAACGTTTGCTGGCTGCATCACTTCTTGCCTTGAGCTTGAGCGGTATAACTACCCTCCAAGCGGCGCCGCTGCTGAATGTCTCCTACGACGTGATGCGCGATTTCTACAAAGACTACAACATCGCCTTCCAAAAGCACTGGCAGGAGCAAGGCAACAAAGCCACGCCGATTCAAATGTCACATGGTGGCTCTAGCAAGCAAGCACGTTCAGTGATTGATGGTTTGCCTGCCGATGTGATCACCATGAACATGGCCACCGATATCAATGCTTTGTATGAATACGGCAAGCTTATCCCAGAAAACTGGGCTGAGCGTTTACCTAACAACAGCGCACCTTTCACTTCGGCAACTGTGCTGATTGTGCGCAAGGGCAATCCAAAAAATCTGCAGGACTGGCCGGATTTATTAAAAGACGGCGTGCAAGTGATTGTGCCAAATCCAAAAACTTCGGGTAATGGTCGTTACACTTACTTATCCGCTTGGGCTTATGTGCTGAAAAATGGCGGTAGCGAAGCCGATGCGAAAGCCTTTGTCGGCAAGTTGTTTAAGCAGGCCCCTGTCCTTGATACCGGTGGCCGTGCGGCAACTAGCACTTTTATGCAAAACCAAATTGGTGATGTGTTAGTCACTTTTGAAAATGAAGCAGAGATGATCGCGCGTGAGTTCGGTCGTGGTGGTTTTGAAGTGGTATATCCCAGTGTCAGTGCTGAAGCTGAGCCACCAGTGACTGTGGTTGATAAGGTTGTTGACCGCAAAGGTTCACGCGCCATTGCTGAGGCGTACTTAAAGTACTTATGGTCAGATGAAGCGCAACGCATCGCTGCCAATAACTATTTACGCCCACGCAACCAAGAGATTCTTACTGAGTTTGCTGACCGTTTTCCTAAAGTTGACTTTATGCCAGTCGAAGCAACATTCGGTAGCTGGCCAGATATTCAAAAAACCCATTTCAATGATGGCGGAATTTTTGATCAGGTCTACGCCGACCAACAGTAATAATTTTTCCCCATACGAAGTCTGAATTAACACGCAGGCTTCGCTTTTTGGTTTGCTAGATAGCAATCGCGGGCGTAGGGGTGTTTCTTGGTTTGCTAGACGCAATCGCGGGCCTGGGAGTGGATCTTGGTTTGCTCGATTGCAATCGCGGGCATGGCCCGCTCCTACGCTTGA
>JBLWZG010000006.1:0-37762 GCA_048266525.1 Pseudomonas sp. | reverse complement strand
AGACGCAATCGCGGGCCTGGGAGTGGATCTTGGTTTGCTCGATTGCAATCGCGGGCATGGCCCGCTCCTACGCTTGATTCTCCTGTAGGAACGGGCCATGCCCGTGATCAAATCACGCCAGCACCGCCAACTCCAACTCTTTATAAGCAGGCGTGTCTGGGAGCGCTGCTTGGTTGGCCTGATTGCAATCGCGGGCCTGGAAGTGGATCTTGGTTTGCTCGATTGCAATCGCGGGCATGGCCCGCTCCTACGCTTGACTCTCCTGTAGGAACGGGCCATGCCCGTGATTGCGACTGTTCGCAACGTTTGCAACTAGCCAACAGTTGAGCTCAACACACCTAAAGCCTGCGCCCGTGCCACGGCTTGAGTACGGCGTTCGACGCCAAGCTTAAAATTGATATTGCGCGCATGCGTTTTCACTGTATGCAGGGAAATAAACAACTTATCGCTGACTTCCTGATTAGAACAGCCCTGTGCAATCAACTGTAAAACCGCAAGCTCTCTAGCGCTTAGCGCTTCATACTGACCCAACGGCAGCGCACTGACCTTACTTTCTACAGCGTCTGGCAAAGCAGCAAGCAACTCATCCACAACCTGACTGGACGGACACACTCTGAGTTGCTGACGAAACCATTCGATGTGCTTGTACTGCAGCACCTGAAAAGCCAACAACGCACCACCTTGCGCTAGCTGCAGAGCCTTGGTTAATTCATCCAAGGCTGCAACAGTTGCACCTTGCTCTAACAACAGCACACATAAATCAACCCGCGCGGTTTGCTCAATCACCACACAATCGTGCAACTGCGCATAACCAATTAACCGACGCAGACGTTGCTCAGCGAATGCCAACCGGTCTGTTGCACCCTCCAATACAGCCATTTGCAATTCAACATACAACGCCAATTGCGGATGAAACTCAGAAGCTTTGTCCATCTGCTGCACATTGTAAGTCGCTGATAAGCGCTCCAGCCAAGGCTGCGCGAGTTCCAGCTGGCCTTGCTGCAGCCATAGCTCACACTTACTCAAGGTCAACATCGCCAAGTAATAAATACTTGGCACATCCCAGGTATGCATGATGCGTTCAGATTCAGCCAACTGCGCAAACGCTTCAGCTGCACGCCCACTCACACCTTCCAATACAGCCTGCATCCGATAACCAATCAACAAACTGACATCACGACAAGCTTGCGCCTCACTGATACCTGCGCAAAGTTTAACCCTCGCTTCTTGCGTCAATCCCCGCATACCAAGCAGATAACCCTCGTACATCGTCAACCGAGCGCGCACCGCATAGACACGTTCTCGCGGCATATCCGCCAGTAATTGCAGCGCGTCACGAACCATGATCAAAGCACGATGTATTTGCCCTCGAATCTGCAAAACCCGCGCACGATCATACAAAGCCAAAGCAGTGTACAACCGGCAACCCACACGCTGTGCCAGCTCCACGTTATCGCGGGTCAATTGTCGCGCCTGCAAAATATCACCGCGCAAAATAGCCAAATTGCCGAGGATAGATAAGCAAATTTGGCGCTGCCCATGTCGTTCACTGGGCAAATCAACCAGCGCATCATTACAGTATTGTCGCGCGCGCATTGCGTCTCCACGACCCCGTGCCAACAAGCCCTGTAGCGCCTGCCATTGCGCCAGCAATCCTTGCTGCTCAGTGACAGTGGGTGCTGGTAAAAACTTACTCAACTGTGCCAACAGTTGGTCGGCTGCATCCAGCTGGCAGGCCAAGCCGAGCGCCCAGCAATACAAAATGATTAAACGGGGGGTGCTGGCCAAAACATGATCTGGCAAATACATTTTCCAGCGCAATAACATGCTGATGTTTTGCTCAGCCAGTAGCAGTTCTTCTGCAGAACCCTCAACCAACTGTGCAGCCAGATTTGGTTGATCAGCTAATAAAGCATGTTCTACCGCTTCCGATAGCATCTTCTGCTGCGCAAACCAAGCACTGGCACGCTGATGCAATAGACGCACATTCACAGCGTCAGCATGCTGAACCTGCAAAACATCAGAAAACAAGTGGTGGTAGCGGTACCACTGCCCCTGTTCATCCAATGGCACTAAGAAAACTTGATAAGCCAGCAGATACTCAAGCATCTGTGCACTGTCTTGACGCTCAGTGACAGCGTCACACAAACTCAGGTTAAAACGTTCGAGATGCGCCGTTGCGTATAAAAACGCTTTCACCATTTCTGATTGCTGCGCAATAATTTCTTCCAGCAAATACTCACGAATCAAGCCCTGCGCACCATGCGGCCCTGCCAATAATGCATATTCATTATCCGTGCGACCATTGAGCGCCAGTAACCACAAACGCAGCCCTGCAACCCAACCTTCACTGCGAGACAAAATATTATCAACAACAGGCGTACTCAATTGGGTATGCCCTTGCTCGATTAATAGACTTTGTAGTTCGCAGGGATTGAAACGTAGATCCTGCTCATTGATCTCCAAGACCTGTCCAGACAAGCGCCAACGCGCCAAATGCCAGTTAGGCCTCTGACGACTGGTCACCAATAGCAACAATCCTGAGGGTAAATGATTCAGCAAATGCTGCACGTTGTGATCAAGCACCTCACTTTGCGCGAGATGGTAGTCATCTAAAACCAACAATAAAGGATTGCGTGCCGGTTGCGCATCGCGACTCATCTCATCCAAGGTATCATTTAGCCATGCCTCATAGGGAAAGGCTTGATGGCTTTGCCGCGTTTTCAACACCGTTAGCGCTTGCTCGCAGGCGTCCGGATAAATGCTGTGTATAGCACTGATAAAGCGCTCAAAAAAACGACCAGGATCACTCTCCCGTGAAGTTAAGGACAGCCAAACTGTGTGCCAAATCGGTGGCAACTGATCACAAAAATCACTTGCCAGAGCACTTTTACCAAATCCTGCCGGAGCACACAGCAAAATCAAACGCCCAGCTAAGCCTGCATTTAAACGCTGACACAACCGAGGTCGAGCGATATAGCCTGCAGGCACAGGCGGTCGGTAAAAATATTCTGTAAAAGCTTGCTGAGACACTGTGCGCTTAGGCAAAACAAAAACTCTGAGATAATGGCGTTATCAATGCGCTTTACAGCCGCTAATAAGCCTTAAAGCAGTCATCAATAACTGCTTTAAGGCTGTAAATTAGGCTAGTTCGCTGTGCTTTTCTTTTTCACATATAAGACTAAGTTATGGTCAACCATCTCATAGCCCATATCGGTGACGATTTTATGCTGACGTTTTTCAATTTCCTCATCATAAAACTCGAAAACCTCACCTGAATCAACGCAGACGATATGATCATGGTGCTCGCCATCATCCAGTTCAAAGACCGCATGCCCCCCATCAAAATTATGACGAATGACTAAGCCTGCTGCTTCAAATTGCGTCAGCACACGGTACACAGTGGCAAGCCCCACATCTTCACCCGCATCCAGCAGTGTTTTATAGACATCCTCGGCGCTCATGTGGCGCGGCTCGCACACCTCAAGGATTTGCATGATTTTAACCCGCGGTAAAGTGACCTTTAAACCCGCTTTACGTAGTTCAATATTCTCAGCCATAGTCGTTTTCTCATTTATGCGGTTTCGCTGAAGCACATAATACAGGTATGATCAGCGCATCAGTAACCCAGTCACGATAGTGGAAGTCCATCTGCAATGCAAAATAGCACACGTATTATCCGCAGCTTTACCCTCGCGAGCCTATTAGTAGTACTCGTCGGATGCTCGTTTCCTGGCGTGCATAAAATCGATATTCAACAAGGCAACGTCATTACCCAAGACATGGTCGATCAATTACGCCCTGGCATGACCACTCGCCAAGTCCGCTTTATTATGGGGACTCCGTTGATTACCGATACATTTCACCGTAATCGCTGGGACTACTTATACAGTATCCAAATCGCTGGCGGTACACGCCAACAAGAACGAATCAGTTTAATCTTTGATGACAACCAGCAATTACTTGGCTTAGCCGGTGATTTTATGCCCGGCATAAGTCGTGACCAAGCGATTCTAGGCCAGCCAAATACTACAACTCAGAACACTAGCGATGATGCTGCAGTGGTGACTGGGAGCGTGAGTGATACAGCCGTCGAACGCATAGAATCACCCGCACCAGGCTCATTACAAGAGCAGATTCAGCGTGAAGTTGACGAGGTTGAAGCCGCACCGATTCCACGCTCACGTCTCAAAGACGAAGAGCAAGCAACCAATTAATAAAATGCAAGTAGAGGCTTATTCAGCAGCCTCTGCCTTAGCTTGCGCTGCTCGTGCGGCACGTTGCTTACGCACTTCTTTTGGGTCAGCTAGTAGCGGACGGTAAATTTCCACACGCTCACCATTGGCTAAAACATGCTCTTCAGGCTTAGCAATGCCTTTGCCAAAAATGCCCAGTGGGCTCTGAGCCAAATCCAAATCTGCAAAATCTGCATTCAAGCCTGAACGTAAGGCGGCTTCTCTGGCTGTGGTGCCCTGTTCAACTTGTAACTGCACAATTTTCTGTTTATGCGCAAGGGCATACGCCACTTCCACACGAATCATTGGTTTATCCATACAATTCTTTCGCTCGCTGACAAAATGCATCCACCATAGTATTGGCTGCCTGAGTAAACAGCGGGCCTAAAGTGGCTTTGACAATAGGCCCAGCATAATCAAACTCTAAATCTAGACTGATTTTACAGGCTTTTTCACCTAACGCCTTAAACTCCCAGGTGCCTTGCAACTGACTAAACGGGCCTTCTTCTAAAGCCATACTGATGCTTTGATTGGGCACTAAGCTATTTTGAGTAACAAAACGTTGCGACAACTTACCTTTCGTAATCATCAGTGCCGCACGCATAAAATCATCGCGTTGCTCTAGCACTTCACCAGCTGAGCACCAAGGTAAAAATTGCGGATAGCTTTGAACATCATTAATCAGGGTATACAAAGCTGCAACGCTGTAAGGCAGCAGTGCAGAACGTTGAATGCGCGTGGCCATATAAACTCTTTATTCACCTATTAAAATTGCCGATGCACTTACATGCTTAGACTCCGGGAAAACGCCAACTGCAGCTAACGTGCTGCAGCACTAAAGCAAGCATTGTGTCTTTCTAAGCGCATCAGGGTGGCGGCTATTGTCGTGCATTCACGCCAGCGTCTCAAGCAAAGTTGAAGATTCCTTGCTCGCCTCTCGCCAGACGCCACAGAACGTCTTATAATCGCCCACTATGGCTAAACATAAAAAACAACCTCAAGGCACCATTGCGCTGAATAAAAAAGCGCTACACGATTACTTTGTTGAACAGCGCATGGAAGCAGGTATTGCTCTGGCAGGCTGGGAAATTAAAAGTTTACGTGCAGGCAAAGCACAATTGGTGGACAGTTACGTCTTACTTAAAGATGGCGAAGCATGGCTGATGGGCTGTCATATCAGTCCGCTGACGGCTGCCAGTACCCATGTGATTACTGACCCTACCCGCACCCGTAAACTGCTGCTCAATCGTAATGAGCTGGATAAGTTATTTGCTGGTGTACAACAAAAAGGCTACACCTGCGTAGCTTTAGCCTTGTACTGGAAAAAGCACTTGGTCAAATGCGAAATTGCTTTAGGCAAAGGTAAAAAAGACTACGACAAGCGCCACGTTGAAAAAGAACGTGATTCCAATCGTGAAATGCAACGCGCATTACAGGATCGTAAAAAAGCTGTTTAAACCACCCTGCTCTGCAAGGTCAGCGTACTATGGCACTGACCATCCAGCCTCTCGTAACGCTTTAACAATCGCATCTTTTGTCTGCTCACCGCGCAACTGACTGACCAGCACCCCTTGGCGATTAACAATATAGGTCGCGGGTAAACCCTGTGTTTCTGGCAATTTAAAACGCGCTGCTGGATCAATACTCAACACCGGAAACTCGATACCAAGCTGCTGGCTATCCGCCAAGAGTTCTTCACCCTGCAGTTGGTCATAATTAACACCCAGCACCCGCACACCTTGCTCGCGCAACTGATGATGCAAGGCATTTAGCTCTGGCACTTCCTTGCGGCACGGAGCGCACCAGATGGCCCAATAGTTAATCACTAACCACTGATCAGCCACTGAAGTTTCAGCAATCAGCACTCCATGCTGGTCTGTACCTAAAGGCTCTGCTTGCCCACAGGCAGTCAGGATTAAAATCAAACCTATCATCAGATGTTTTTTTAACATTGTCTTCTCTTCTACCCAGACATACCGTCCAAGCAACTTAGCCTGTTAGAATGTCGCATGCGTTTTTTTAGGGAAACTCGAATGACCGATATAACCTTGTACCATTATTCTCGCTGCAGCAAATCACGCGCGGCTTTAGCCCTGTTCGAAGAGCGCGGCATCAATGCCACTGTCGTGCACTATCTGGATACACCGCTGAATGCTCAACAACTCTGGGAACTGTTAGACAAACTCGGTCTTAGCGCTCGGCAAATGATGCGTCAAGGTGAAGCAGTTTACCGCGAAATGAACTTAGACAATCCAGATTTAACTGAAGCACAGCTGATTGACGCCATGGTGCAAGCCCCTATTCTCATCGAGCGCCCGATTTTAGCAGTGGGTTCGCGCGCGGCAATTGGCCGCCCAATCGAGAACTTGATGGAGTTACTGCCATGAGTACGCCTTATATTCTAGTGCTTTACTACAGCCGTCACGGTGCCACTGCAGACATGGCCCGGCATATTGCTCGCGGCATTGAAAAAGGCGGCATTGAAGCGCGTATTCGTACCGTACCGGCAGTCTCCACCGAGTGCGAAGCAGTCGCACCTGAGATCCCTGCAGAAGGCGCGATGTACGCCACCCTCGATGACCTTAAAAACTGTGCAGGTCTGGCCCTGGGCAGTCCAACCCGTTTTGGCAACATGGCCGCAGCGATGAAGTACTTTTTGGATGGCACCAGTAGCCTCTGGCTGACCGGTGAGCTGGTCAATAAGCCTGCTGGCGTTTTCACCTCCACCTCAAGTTTGCATGGCGGACAAGAAAGCACCCTGCTCAGTATGATGCTGCCGCTGCTGCACCACGGCATGCTGATTTGTGGTCTGCCCTACAGCGAACCGGCACTGCTCAACACCACCGCAGGTGGCACGCCTTACGGGCCAAGTCATGTTGCCGGCGCCGACAGCAAACGTGCGCTGGATCAGAATGAAATCAGTCTGTGCACCGCCTTAGGTTTGCGCTTAGCGCAATTTGCCCAACAATTGGAGAAGCCTCGTGGCTAAAAAGAATTCCAAAACCCTTCCTGAACTAAGCTGGCTTGAGCCACGCTTACGCATCAGCCGCGCCATCAGCCTCGTTTCGCTCGCCGCATTAGCGGTGCTACTGATTGCCTGGAACTTAGTCTTTACCTCACGCCACAACACACCAGGCCTTGGTGCTTTCGCGATTATTTGCTTTGCATTAGTGCCGCTAATGATTGTTGCGCTGGGCATACTTCTGGGCTCGGCAAAAACTCATATTTGGGCCTGTATTTTAATCAATATCTACTTTGTACACGGCGTGCTTGCTAGTTTCTCGCCCAATAAAGCCTGGCTTGGCTATGCTGAGATTGTTTTAAGCGCTCTGCTGTTCTGTAGCGCGTTTATGCACACGCTGTGGCAGTTCAAATACCAGCGCAAACTCGCGGGTGAAGTATAGCCCGCCCTGCCCCAGCCATATAAAGCACATTGCATCATGCTTTGCCTCGAAACTGAAAGCACAAGGCCTGAATCCGACACTATCGAATTCAGGCCTTAGATTTTGCTCGCTCACTTGTCGAGGAGACGGGTGGCTGACAAAGGGTGGTTTTTAATAGCAAGCCATTGTTTAGAAGAAGCCCAAAGGATTGATATCGTAGCTGATCAACAAGTTTTTAGTCTGCTGGTAATGATTAAGAATCATTTTGTGGGTTTCACGCCCTACGCCTGACTTTTTATAACCACCAAAGGCCGCATGCGCAGGATACAGGTGGTAGCAATTGGTCCACACGCGTCCTGCTTTAATGCCGCGCCCCATGCGATACGCTCGGTTGATGTCACGCGTCCACACACCGGCACCTAAGCCATACTCAGTATCATTGGCGATTTCTAATGCCTCTGCTTCGTCTTTAAAAGTGGTCACAGCAACCACTGGACCAAAAATTTCTTCTTGGAAGACGCGCATTTTATTGTGGCCTTTGAGCAGCGTGGGCTGAATGTAGTAACCCGTCGCCAAATCACCCTCTAGCTTCTCAACTTTACCGCCGGTCAGCACCTCAGCACCTTCCTCAGCGGCAATGTCCATGTAAGACATGATTTTTTCAAACTGTTGCGCAGAGGCTTGCGCGCCGACCATGGTTTCGGTATCCAGCGGGTTACCACGGCGGATTTGTTTAATCTTCTTCATCACTTCAGCCATAAATGGCTCGTAAATCGACTCTTGAATCAAAGCGCGCGATGGACAGGTGCAAACTTCGCCCTGATTAAAGAAGGCTAACACCAACCCTTCTGCCGCTTTCTCAATGAAGGTCGGTTCAGCATCCATAATGTCGGCAAAGAAAATATTCGGTGACTTACCACCCAGCTCGACAGTGCTAGGAATAATATTGTCCGCTGCCGCATGCATAATCCGCGAGCCGATGGGCGTGGAGCCGGTAAAGGCAATTTTAGCAATTCGCGTACTGGTGGCTAAGGCTTCGCCTGCTTCACGACCAAAGCCTTGCACGACATTGAGCACACCTGGCGGCAATAAATCACCAATCAACTCCATTAGCACAGTAATCGATAAAGGCGTTTGCTCTGCGGGTTTGAGCACGATGCAGTTACCCGCTGCCAATGCTGGAGCCAGTTTCCAGGTCGCCATCAAGAGCGGAAAGTTCCAAGGAATAATCTGTCCAACCACACCCAAGGGCTCATGGAAATGGTAGGCCGCTGTGTGCTCATTGATTTCCGCTGCGCTGCCCTCTTGCGCGCGAATACAGCCGGCAAAGTAACGGAAGTGATCCGCCGCTAAAGGTACATCGGCATTGAGCGTTTCGCGCACGGCTTTGCCATTGTCCCAGGTTTCTGCCACCGCTAACAATTCAAGGTTTTGCTCGATACGGTCAGCAATTTTCAATAACACCAAGGCTCGCTCTTGCACCGAGGTTTTACCCCAGGCATCAGCCGCCGCATGGGCCGCATCCAGCGCCAAGTTAATATCATCCGCAGTTGAACGTGGAAACTCACCGCAATCGGCGCCAGTCACCGGCGTGGTGTTTTTAAAATACTCACCATTCACCGGAGGCACGAACTGACCACCAATGTAGTTGCCATAGCGTGGCTTGACGGTAAATAAAGAGTCTTGAGTACCAGGTTGTGCATAAATCATAAAATAAGCCTCATTATCTTCAATGCCTACGCCAACCGCAGGCACGCTTTCATCTCGATGATAACGACTCTAACCTCGAACAAAAGCCCATGCAGGTCAAAAGCAGCCTTACTTTAGTAGTACTATATAAAAAAGCATTCTATCCAGAGGCCTTAAGCAACCCTCCTAAACCGCGCATCTACGGCATAGAGCGGTACACAATTGATAATTATCATTGCCAGGCTATGGGCAGATTACTTAAGCTTACACACAAATGAGAGTGGTTATTATTTACTGAAGACCACTCAAGATGATCTAACTATGCCACAGCAACCGGCCCTCACTCAGCAAACTGGAGTTACACCTTGAACCTCATCCGCAAAATAACGGTCGCCAGTGTGTTCGGCTTGTGCAGCTTGTTCAGCCTCTGGCCCACTGTTGCCTCTGCAAACGCTGAGTTACCGGTTAAAAAACTCGTGATTGCTGGGCCACCTGCTGGCGTATCCAATGGCTTAATTCATTTGTTAGCAACGGATGGATTAAAGGCTATTGCCGAACAGGTTGAGTTTATTGTCTGGACCAATCCCGACCAATTACGCGCGCTAGCACTCAACGGTAAGGTCGATTTTATGGCGATGCCGACCAACGTCGCCGCCAACTTATACAACCGCGGCGCACCTTTGGCGTTACTCAACGTGTCACAGTGGGGCGTTTTATGGATGATTTCACGTGATGCAAATAAGCAAACCTTAGCCGATTTTAAAGGCCTAGAGATTGCCATTCCTTTTCGCGCAGATATGCCAGACATCGTGTTTTCCCATTTGGCGGAACAACAAGGTTTGAGTGCCAATAAAGATTTTAAGCTGCATTACACGGCGACACCGATGGATGCCATGCAGCTGTTGATTATGCGCAGGGTTGATCATGCCCTGCTGTCTGAACCTGCGGTGTCGATGGCCTTGCGCAAAACCAAATCCTTTCCCATTGCCTTGATTGCACCTGAGTTGCACCGCAGTGTCGATCTACAGCAAGAGTGGGGGCGTGTGATGGGGACAGCCGCACGTATTCCGCAGGCCGGCATCGTGGTGCTGGGGGAGAAACGTCAGAACACGGCGTTGGTAGCCGGTTTTGAAGCAGCTTATGCCCAAGCAACCCTGTGGTGCCAAGAACATCCGCAGCCATGCGCGGAGGAAGTCGCTGCGCAAATTCCAATGCTCTCAAGCGAGGCGGTCAGTGATGCGTTAGCCGCACAAAACAATCATTACGCCAGCGCATTCGCAGCCCAACAAGAAATCGAAGCGTTTCTACAGATTTTATTAGACAAACAACCTGCATCCGTCGGTGGCAAGCTGCCTGATACAAACTTTTACGCCAACCCACAATAGCCCAGACCCATGAAGCAACTTAAAAACCTGTTACCGAACACCCTAAGCTATCTTTGGAGTGGCTGGGGTGCGCTGGCAAGCCTGTTACTGTTTTGTGCAGCATGGGAGTTGGCCGGCCAGCACTACGGCAGCTTAATATTGCCCGGCCCGCTGGACGTGTTGGCGCAGTTAAAAGACATGCTGAACGCTGGCATAGCCGGCCCGGAACTGCTGATCTCAGGCCGCCGCACACTCTACGGTTTGTCGCTGGCATTACTTGTGGGCAGTGTTTTAGGCATGCTTGCTGGTTTTTCAATGACCACCTCAATGCTAGCCCGCCCGTTGATTACTCTGCTGTTGGGCATGCCTCCGATTGCATGGCTGGTCCTGGCTATGCTGTGGTTTGGCCTTGGTGATGCCACCCCTGTGTTCACTGTCTTTGTCGCCTGCTTACCGATTGTGTTTGCCGGTGCCATGCAAGGCACGCGCACACTCGACAACCATCTGCAAGCCGTCGCACAGGTGTACGGCTTACCCTGGACCATGCGTCTCACGGATATTTACCTGCCGCATCTCGCCTCTTATTTGTTCCCCGCTTGGATCACAGCACTGGGTACATCGTGGAAAGTGGTGGTGATGGCTGAATTGTTGAGCACCTCAGATGGCATTGGCGCCGCTTTAGCCGTTTCACGTGCACAGCTCGATACATCCACTACCCTAGCCTGGGTGGTTGCCGTGTTAGGCGTGTTATTGGCCACTGAGTATTTACTTTTGGAACCGATTAAACGGCACCTGGAACGCTGGCGAGTGGGAGTCAGTCAATGAGCGCTTTACATATCCGTCACTTGCAACACAAGTACGTTTTAACCGAAGTGCTCAGTGACATCAGTCTAGACCTGCACGCCGGTGAAACCTTAGCTTTAGTTGGCCCTTCAGGCTGCGGAAAAAGCACCTTACTGCATATTATTGCCGGCCTACTAACACCCAGCTCAGGCGTAATTGAGCAAGGGTTTAACAAGATAGCCTGCATGTTTCAAGAGCCTCGCCTGCTACCGTGGAAAACGGCTCAAGACAATATGCTGTTAGGTTTAAAAGCGGCTGGTGTTGCCAAGCCTGTTCGCCAGCAGCAGGTTCAGCGCATGGCCAGCGCCTTGGGTTTGACCGCCGAGGACCTCAGCAAATACCCGCATGAGTTGTCCGGCGGCATGCAAAGCCGAATTGCCCTAGGCCGTGCTTTAATAATTGAGCCTGACTTACTGCTGCTGGACGAGCCTTTTTCTGCTTTGGATATTGGTTTAAAACTTGAACTCTATACCCTGTTGCGTCAGCACATCACCGAACGCGCCACCAGTGTCTTGATGATCACCCACGACCTGATGGAAGCCGTGCGCCTCGCCGACCGGATTATCATGATGGTGCCTGCGCCCGGCCGCTTGCTTGAGGCGTTCCCGCTGACAACGGCGCATCAACAACGTAGCGATGCATGGATTTATCAAACCACCGCCGCACTGATCGCCAAAGACAGCATCCGCATTGGTTTTGGCATGGATGCTAGCCCGCTGAACGCTGCAGAACAGCCACGCAACAGCGCACAGGATGCACGCCATGAACCTCTTTAAACGCTGTTTAAATGCGCCACTTTTATTGTGTGGCTTTCGCCCGTTTTTCTTGGTCACTGCTAGCAGCGCCATGTTATTTATGGGGTTATGGCTGCTGTCTTTACAAGGCTGGCTGAGTGCCTGGCCAATGGCTGGCGGCTGGTTGCTCTGGCATGCTCATGAATTGATTTTTGGCTTTGCTGCTGCGGCAACAGCAGGCTTTGCTCTGACTGCGATCCCTGAGTTCACCCATAGCAAACCCCTTGGCCAATTACCCTTGCTGAACCTACTGCTCCTATGGCTGGTGGCGCGCTTATGCTATGTGCTGGCTTTCTGGATTACGCCATGGCCTGCTTTATTGTTCAACCTAGTGTTTTGGCTGGGTTTATTGCTCTATATCACTCCTCCAGTGTGGCGCGACCCACAGCGTAAACACATCAGCTTTCCACTGCTCATTGTTGGTTTAGCCATTTTACAAAGCGGCTTTTTTCTGTCACTGGCCAAGCCTGGTTTGGCATTAAGCTGGCTTTACATGGGCATCCACGCGTTAATGATCCTAATTATTCTTGCTACCAGCCGCGTCTCAATGAGTGTGGTGAACAATCGCGTAGAACACAAAACAACCCTCAATGATCCGGAGGCGATCGCTTATATCGCCAGACCGCCACGCCGTTATTTAGCCATAACGATGATTGTGCTATGCGCCCTCTCTGAGTTTATTTTAGGTGCAAACTCGACCACCGGCTGGGTCGCACTTGCGGCAATGGCAGCCATCTTTAACCTATTGAATGATTGGCATGTCGGTCGTCCATTATTGTCACGCTTGGCGTTGATGCTGTACGCCAGTTACTGGTTAATGGCATTGGGCTATGGCCTGCTCGGCGCCGCCTATTTGGGTGCGCCACTGCTGCCTTCAGCAGGTCGTCACTTGCTCACTGCAGGCGCAATGACCCTCTCTATTTTCACCATTATGAGTATTGTTGCGCGCATCCACTCAGGCTTATGGCTGGACCGAAGAGTCTGGATACCTGTCGCAGCCGTGCTATTTATCGGCGCCGCACTGGTGCGCGCCTATGCCGGCACCTACAGCGGTGCAGGTATTTTCAATCCATTGCTGCTGAGCGCAGGCGTGCTGTGGATCAGTGGTTTTGCCTTATACGGGGTATATTTCTTTAGGATTTTAACCACGCCGCGCCATGACGGCCAAGCAGGCTGCGCAGAGCCACGCGCGGAGACACACAACAATTAAGCGCAGAGACTCGTTGGAATAGACCCTTTAAAAAAACGCCTTGCGCCAACTTAATGGGCAAGGCGAGGTTTCATAGCACTCAACACCATGCAGCGATTAGGCTTGCGGGATACGCAGTGCTTCGTTGAGCTGATCAACCACCAACGCCCACTCTCCGTCCGAGCACAGCAGCTCTTTTAACAACTGACGTTGTCCATCATTCCAAAACTCGGCATCCAACACATTGACCTCGGCTGGCAAAGGATGCTCACCAATAAAGCGTGCAATGCCCTCTGGCGTAGCATCCAAACCAAGCTGCAAAAACAAATTAGTCATACGTACTGTTACTTCATTCATCAGGTCGCTCTCCATATACAGTGTTTGCACAATCAGCATAACCACAACCCGGATGATTGAACATGACTGTAAAGTCTTATTTAAAACGCGCCGCTCAATGCCAGCGTTACACCGCGCCCCGCCGCTTTTAGCTCTTGCCCGCTAATGCCATCGGTCAGATGCTCATGGTACTTTTTGTTGGCCAAATTACTTAACTGCAGGTCAACATGGCTGCTTTTTAAACCGCCCATTGCGCCAAAGCCATAGCCCATTCGTGCATCAGCGGTGACAAAGCCTGCCGTTTTATTCTCGCTGCCATTACTGAAGTCTGTAGCAATGCGGTCTTGTTTAGCCACTGCACGTAAGCCCGCGTGCCAGGAGAAACCACGTTCCGCGGGCTGGCCGATACCTAGGCGTAACTCATGGGCGGGCATCTGATACAGCGGCTCGTTGTCTTGCTTGTTTTTACCGCGCAGCCAGGTAAAGCCTGCATCAGCAATAAAGACACTGACAGGCAGTTCAAGGTTTGCTTCAAGACCGTAAATCACCACTTTGTTTAAGTTTTCTGTCTGCTTAATGGCCAGGCCATTTTGCGGATGATTCGCTCCGGTTACGCGACCGGCAATAAAATCATCAATACGGGTATAAAAGACTGCCACTTGAAAGGCTTGCAAGCCGTCACGGCCTTTTAAGCCTAACTCAGCACTGCTGGAGCGTTCTGGATCAAGCTGTGGATTACCGACATGGTAATAACCATCACCACGTGCGGAGTCTTCAAAACGCTCACGCATATCCGCTGCACGGTAAGCCTGGCCGATATTGGCATACAGATTTAAGTCGTCGCTCAAAGGCTGCACAGCGCCGAGTGACCACGACAGATTATTATCACTGCTGCCTAAACCTGAGGTTTGCGCGGCCGCTCCAGCACCTTTGACCTTCGCCTCACCTTGCGCGCGATCGTAGCGCAAACCGGCAGTAAATAAGGTGCTGCCAATTGAAAACTCATCTTGCATAAACAATCCGATCGATGACACTTCACCGTCTTTAAACGGATCATTGCGCATAGCGTTATTAAACGTAGGGGGACCACTCATATAACGCGCGGGATCACCGCTCATCTTCCAGCCATCCACGCCGACAGTCAGCCAATGCGCATCAGTGATTGCACCGTTCCATTGACTGCGTAAACCATGGGTAATAAAACTGACATCATTGCGCACATAGTTACGCTGAAGCTTGTCAGAATAGGCGCGGATCTCACGATAGACTTCTTGGCGATAGACATCCGTCGACAGCGTGCCGCCGAGTAACGGCGCATCCAGCCCTAGCGCATACAGTTCACGATGTTGTTTGGGCGAATGGATGGTGACTTTGCCCAGTGCCGGCGGTAAACCTGCACCGCCTGGTTGGCCGCCAGTTCGCGCCGAACCTGGATACCAGACATCCTCATCATTGTGGCGCTGCACATTCACCCGCAACACAGTCTCATCGGCAATTTTATGCTGGTATTTCAACAGTAGCGTATCGGACTCATAACCGGTGTTTTTCTCACGGCCATTGGGGCTTTTATAGTTGCCGACATCACGCCCAGCCAAACCCACGACAAAGCCCTGCTGCGCATTACTGCCTTGCAGTAACAGAGCACCACTGTAGCCATGATCAACGCTGCTCGCCGACGTGCCAAAACGCCCAGCTAATTCAGCTTCTTCAGTAAAGCGCGGCTCAGGCGTCAACAAGTTAACCACGCCACCCATCGCACCGCTGCCATACAGCACAGAACCCGGCCCTTTCACCACTTCAACGCGATCCAGTAGACCTAAATCCAAGAATGAAGCCAAGGCACCTTGCGGTTGGGCTGAGTTGACTCGAAAGCCATCGACCATCACCACCACACTTTCACGCTTTAAACCGCGCAACACCGGATTTTGTCCCCAGGCACCATCACTTTGCAGCGCCATGCCGGGTTGGCCGCGCAATAGATTGCCTGCAGGCCCTTGGCTGGTGGGGTCTGGCTTGATCACACTGATGGCCTGTGGCGTGGCAAAGCTGTCGCTGGCATAACCGCGCGCAGTCACCACGGTGTCTGCCAATTGCACATCGGCAGCCTGCGTAGCGAGGCTTAAACCTGCAAGGCAGGCCAAGGTTAATCGAGATAAAGGAAATGACATAAAACACGTACTCCGCAAATAACATCAGGGGATCTGAGATGTGAATGCGTTACACTATAATGCTAATGATAATCATTGTCATTTGATCATTATCAATTTCCTCTAAATACCCTTGAAATGCCATCATTTTGCCATTGTTGATGATTTAGTTGAGACTCACGTGGTCGGCAAGCTAGCCTAAATATCAATACCGTTTCGTCACTGCAGCCCATACAATCAGAAGGATATGTGTAGCAAAGCCAGTTAATAACAGCCTTTTATCTGCCTGAAAAACAGCGCCAACCAAGCATTTTAAGCCACCCTTAAAATGAGACTTAGTCGAGGTCTTGTATTGATAAAAGATGTTATGGATAATTGCATAATAATAGATATCAAAGTGCTACCATATAAAGGTTCACCACCTTAGCGGTTAAAAGCAACACGCATTGCACGCCGTGACACCTGTTCTGATTAAACGCTAATAACAGCCCAACTTAATCAGCTTTTAAAACCTATCAAGGTCTATACATCCATGTTGCCATCAGCCCCGCGTTCCAAGTTTGATATTGTTCCGTGGAACCCTAGCTTTGAAACTGGCATAGCGACTATTGACGAGCAGCACCGCTGCTTGGTTAATTTAATCAATGATCTGGCACATGAGTATGTCTATGGCGCGGAGGTCAGCGAGACAGAGCGTATTTTAGACGCTTTGATTGATTACGCTGCGTATCACTTTGAAACAGAAGAAGCGATATGGGCTGAGATACTGGTGAACGACAGTTGGTACGAAGGTCATTTAAAAACCCACAATGGCTTTATTGATGCAGTGCGCAGCATGCAGGCCAAGCTGCAAACAGATGATCGACGCACACTGATTGATGGGCTGCTATCCTTCCTCACGGGCTGGTTGGCACATCATATTCTGTATGAAGACAAACGCTTTTCACTGGTTTTTTTACAACTGCGCGAAGGCATGGATTTAGGCAGTGCAAAAAAATCAGCCCAAGAAAGCATGACCGGACAGACCTCTGGATTGATTCAGAGTGTGCTATCGATGTACAAAGAACTCTCTTCTCGCACCCTGGCGTTGGAGCGAGAAGCTTATTCTCGCCAAATGGCAGAACAGGCATTATTAGATCAAGAACAACAATGGATATCAGTTCTTGGTGCCTGCAGCGATAATCTCTGGGATTGGGATTTCACCACGCTTAACCAGCATGCGGTGACTGCCGATCACTTATCCCAAGATAATTTCACTATTCATCCAGATGACTGGCCCAGCCTGCATCAAGACTTTATCCGCCATATGCTAGGTCAAAGTGAAGTCTTTCTGCACCAACACCGAGTGATTGATCAAGCCGGCAGCGAGCGCTGGATGCAATCGCGAGGTAAGGTTATTGAACAAGATGCCGCCGGTCGACCAACCCGCATGGTCGGCACTCAAACTGACATCACCGAGCGTAAGACAGCTGAACTGACCCTGCAGCGTGAACGTGACACGCGCACACTGATCAGCGAATTTGCTGCTGATTTTATGGCCTCATCAACGGATGATTTTGACGCAGCCATCAACCGTGCTTTACAACGCAGCGGTAAATACATGCAAGCTGACCGAACCTATGTGTTCCTGGTCAGCGCTGACGGTCAGCGGATGAATAACACACATGAATGGTGCGCACCCGGGGTGGCTTCGGAAATCAAAAACCTTCAAGGCGTGCCCTCCAGTGCATTGGCTTGGTGGTGGAGCCAGTTTCGTGATGTGGGCTATGTTTTAGTGCAACGCATTGACGATATGCCAGCGGAGGCACTTAACGAGTATCAAATTTTAGAATCACAAGGTATCCGCTCTGTTTGCGTCTACCCTTTATATGTCGGCAAAGTGCTGGTCGGGTTTATGGGCAGTGACGCGGTGAAAGAGGAACGCCACTGGGGCGAGGATGTGGTTGAGTTCTTGAGCCTGATGAGTGATTTACTCGGCATTGCCCTAGAGCATCGAGAGTTGCAGCAAAAGCGTACGTTGGCGATCAGGCAACTGGAGCGCGCAGAGCAATTGGCGCACATGGGGCACTGGCGTATCGATCATATTTCCCCCGCCATGGAATGGTCACGCGAAGTGTTTCGTATTTTTGAGTGTGATGCTGAGCACTTCAACCCCAATGCTCAATCCTATATTGAGTTGATTCATCCAGAAGACCGTGCATCAGTGCTTCAGGCTTATCACAATGCAAAATCAGGACTGAGTGATTTGCACCTAGAACACCGCATTGTGCTGCATGGCGAAAAAGTCAAACACCTGGAAATTCGAGGTCGATTTGATGCTGCAGAAGCGCAGGGCTATCCAGCCGTCGCTGAAGGCACAGTGCAAGATGTCACGGAAAAAGTACAACAGCGAGAATCCTTACAACGTCTGGCTTTTCATGACTCGCTCACCGGTTTGCCCAATCGCAGATCAATCGAAGAAACACTGGCGCGTGAAATGGAGTACTGCGAGCACAATAACCGCCGCTTGGTATTGGCCCTGATAGATTTAGATAACTTCCGCGAAGTGAATGAGCAACATGGCGCGGCCGTTGGCGACAGCTTACTCAAGGTGTTGGCCCAGCGTATCCGCCAATTGTTCGGCGACACCGCCATTGTTGCGCGCATTGGCGGCGATGAGTTTGTTGTGTTATTCACCCGATTACCGCCTGAACACAGCTATTTCCAGCAACTCAATCGGCTGTTAGCCGTTATTAATAAACCATTAAGCATCGACGCACTGCATATTGCCCTGTCCGCCAGCATTGGCGTGACTGAGTTCCCGCAACCGATCACTGTGGTTGGCGATCAACTGATGCGCCAAGCACAACAAGCATTATTTCAGGCAAAAATGCTGGGCAAAGGCCACTTCCAGAAATACGACATTGGCCTAGAACGCGACACCCGCGCATTGACCGGTCAATTGGAAGAGATTCGCCGCGCGCTTCAGGCTGGCGAGTTGGTGCTGTATTACCAACCGAAAGTCCATATGAAGACCGGCGTAGTGTCCGGCGCAGAAGCATTGGTGCGCTGGCAAAAACCCAGCGGCGAACTGGTGCCACCCGGTGATTTTTTACCCGCTTTGCAAAACCACCCTTTGGAAATTGAACTGGGCGACTGGGTGATCCGCACTGCTCTAGAGCAGATGCGCTCATGGAAACAGATCGGGCTTGAGCTGCAGGTCAGCGTCAATATCAGCAGTCAGCAACTGTTTGATAAAGCTTTTTTTGACAAACTCAATCGTGTTCTGAACGATTACCCCGATATCGCACCCGCCGCCCTGCAGCTGGAAGTGCTTGAAAGCAGCATGATTTCTGACCTTGAAGCGGTGTCTGAAGTGATGCAACGCTCTCGTCAGCTGGGCGTGAGCTGGGCACTTGACGATTTTGGTACAGGTTTTTCTTCGCTGGCCTACCTCAAGCACTTGCCAGCCACTGTGTTAAAAATCGATCAGAGTTTTGTCAATGAAATGCTGGAAAGCCCTGACGACTTATCGATCATCTCCGGCGTGATCGGTATGGCTAAAGCCTTTAGCATGCAAGTCATTGCTGAGGGTGTCGAAACGCTAGAGCAAGGCAATCTATTACTGCGCTTGGGCTGCGAGCAAGGTCAAGGCTATGGCATTGCACGTCCCATGCCGGCAGAGCAATTGCCGCACTGGGTCACACACTGGCAAGCAGAACCTTTATGGCTGGGCCAGCAAGCGGTCGATGTACAGAATCTGCCACTGCTCTACGCTGAAATTGAACACCGGCGCTGGGTCACCCAAGTCGAGCAATGGGTCTGTGGGGAAGCTGACAGCATGCCCGCACTGGATCACCATCTGTGCAAAGTCGGCATCTGGATCGATAGCGAAGCACAAAGCCGCTTTGGACTCTGCTCAAAATTTTCTCATATTGTTTACCTGCATCGTGATCTGCACCTGCTTGGAAAAAATGCAGTGGCGATGCATGCCAAAGGCGAGCAAGAGTCAGCCCTGTTGCTACTGCCAGAAATCAGGGCAAAGCGTGATAGCTTTTTGGCAGAACTACGCATGCTGATTGGTTAAAGCAAAAACAACTTTCTCAGTTAATGTGCAGCACAACAGCTGGGCTCAATGCCTAATAAGCCAAGCTCAGCTGATTGTTTTAAGCGCCAGCCAAAAGCACTTCCAAGCGCGGAATGCGCTGCAAGCTTGGCGTGGTAATGGCGTAGAACTGCTCTTGTAGATCAGGCAGCTGGCCAACAATGACCAGACTGCCGTTGTGCAGCTCATCTTGTACAACAACCTCAGGCAGCACGGTCAGCCACTGACTGTCCCGTGCAATCAGGCGCAGCATCGCCATGTCATCCACTTCCGCGCGCAGGCGCGGCTTCACCCCCGCTCGAGCGCACCACGCATCAAACTGCACGCGCAGCGCATGCCGTGGACCAGGCAGTGCGATATCAGCCCCATCCAAGTCCTCTGGAATGCACAAATTGCGCTTATTCCAAATGCTGGCAGGCCCCACCAGAGAGATGTTTTGACTGCCAAGAAAACGACAATGCAAAGGACGGTTGGAGCGTGCCGGTACGCTTTCATTGGCCAGCACAATATCCAACTCATGCTGCAACAATCGCTCCAACAGCCCTTCTAACAAACCTGACTCTAACGTCAGCACCACACTTGGGTCAGCCAAGAGTGGACGAATCCAATTCTCTTGATAGTTTCTTGACAGCGTAGCAACACTGCCGACCCGCAAACGCATCATGCCTTCGCTGTGCACTTCCAAGCGCCCCAGCATTTCTTGGCCCAGACCGAAAATTTCTTCTGCGTAAGAAAACACCAGTTGCCCTGTTGCGGTGAGCAAGAGACGCTTACCTTCCCGTTCAAACAAATCCTTGCCTAAATGTTCTTCCAGCTGTTTGATTTGTGCTGATAAAGCGGATTGCGAGGTGTGCACTTCCTGCGCAGCACGGGTCAGATGGCCGATCTTGGCCACACGCCAAAAATAAAATAAGTGATGAAAATTCAGCTGCTTAAGATTTATCATTCTTTTTTCAATGTCAAAAAGTTCATATCAATGTATTTTACAGAATAATAAAAGTCAAGCACTCTAGCAGCGGTCCAACTGAGGAGTGCGCGTCATGGCTGTATGGAACAACCTACTGCTTTATCTAAGCCCTTTTACCCCGGCACTATTGATGTGTGCCGCAATGCTACTGGCCAGCCGTAAAGCCACGCCAATCACAGGGCTGTGGCGAGCTTATATTTATCTTGCAGGGCTCGCCTTGGGCTGCAGTTTGGCTTTACTTATATTGCGCAGCCTTGCCCCTGCAAGTACGCCCGATGCGCGCTCAGCAGGCTATTTAAATTGGTTTTCCATGAGTTTACTGGGTGCATGGCTGGCAGTGATGGTGCAGTTTATCGGCACCATCATCGGCGTTTTTTCATCGCGCTATTTACAGGGCGAAGCGCAGCAAGCGCGATATGTGTTAGCCCTGTCGGCAGTGCTAAGTTGTGTGCATGTGCTGTTGCTAGCGCATCATTGGCTGATCTTGATCGCAGCCTGGGCCATGGTAGGGATTGCCCTTCAACAACTGCTCTGTTTTTACCCAAACCGCCCGTTTGCTGTATTGGCCGCCCATAAAAAACGTGCTGCCGACCGTCTCGCTGACATACTACTGCTTGCCGCTGCTGCCTTAGCTTGGCAAACGGTGGGCAGCGGCTCATTTACCGCATTGTGGCAATACCTTGAGCAACATGAGATGTCGCTGGCCTTACACATCAGCGCTATCTGCTTAGTTCTGGCCGTGGTTCTGCGCACAGCGATGCTGCCGGTACATGGCTGGCTGATCCAGGTAATGGAAGCGCCAACCCCAGTATCCGCCTTACTGCATGCAGGGGTGGTCAACCTCGGCGGCTTCGTTATCATTCACTTTGCACCCCTGCTAGAAGCGTCGACAGCGGCCCGTTGGTTACTGATTGGCTTTGGACTGAGCACTGCGGTGCTGGCCGGCTTGGTGATGCTGACCCGTATCAGCATTAAGGTACGCTTAGCCTGGTCGACCGTCGCCCAAATGGGCTTTTTGTTACTTGAATGCGCTTTAGGTTTGTACTCGCTGGCGGCCCTGCATCTGCTGGGGCATTCACTCTATAAAGCCAATGCTTTCCTCTGCGCCTCAAGCATGGTCAAAGACAGCACAGCGCAACGGATGCGCCCGCAACTCAAGCCTTCTTTACTCAGTCTAGTTATCGCGCCCGGTTTGGCTCTACTGACATTATTACTGGTACAAAAACTGAGTACTTATAGCTTTTGGCCTTGGTGGTGGAATGCTGTACTGGCTTTGGCCTGGGCGCCTCTGCTATGGCTACCCAGCCTGCACGATCACTCAAGCAAAACGCTCGCTTGGCGCGCACTGGCAGGCTTTAGTCTGGTCGCCGGCCTGACTGCGGCGACCCAATTAGCGCACCTCTTGCCCCTTGGCGTCACCGACAGTCCTTACCCTTTAGCCGGCATACTCACCTTGTGCGCCATGGTCGCGTTATACCTGTGCCTGATGACGTTGCAGATCAAGCCAAAGACGTTGAGCCGTTTGCGGCGCTGGAGTTACGCCGGCTTCTACGTTGATGAATGGGTCACTCGCTTCATCCTAAAAATCTGGCCAACAGGCTGGACTGTCAGCGATGCAGCTAACTCGCACAGCTCGAGCGCAAGCGCGACTGATCCATCAAGCAAGCACTTAAGGAGCCTATAATGAGCCAGACCACTTCGCACATTACACAACACGCGGCCTCCACGACAGACGCGCTAAGCGCTGGCGCCTCATCCCTGCGCACGTCTGCAGCATCACTCAACTTAAAAATTGACATGGCCTGCGCGCAGGCCTGCCAAGCAATCGCACCCACCTGGCCGCTGGATCGTGCCATTGCGGTCAATCCACACTGGTCACGCATTGCCCGGCCGATTCGCGAAGTTGCCGCGCGAATGGCTGTACTTGGCGCTATCCAAGTTTTCCCAGCACGTCACCATATACAGCAGCTCTGGTCTTCGGGTCGGATTCAACAGCAGGATTTAAGCGCTGCACTCAAGCGTTTTCCCACTGCACAAAGGTTGAGCGTGGAGCAATGCATTGCCGGTTTAAGCGACAACGCCGGCATCCCTCGCCTGCCCCTGCTAATCGACATACTCGACGATGACCTTGAGCAAGACAAACGCCTGTCTTGGCGTCAAGCCATCACCCATCAAGTCAGCCAGACTTGCGCGGCCTACTTTGATCAACAGCAAGCTGACTGGCAGCCAGAATCTGATGCGGGCCTCTACGCCTTCTGGCGCGAAACCTTAACCCACGATTACGCGATTGGCACATTGATGGGCTTGCCCGAGATTGCGCAAAGCCTCAGCGCCCTACCCGCCACTCGGCAAGATGCGGAGCGCTGGGTATTGCAGCGTTTAGGCTTACCTGAAACCACTTGGGCTGACTATCTGGAAGCCATTTTACTGACGGTCAACGGCTGGGCATCTTGGTGCGCTTACTTGGCCTGGCAGGCGCAGCAATCAGGACAAAGCGATGAGCACCTACGTGATTTACTGGCGATCCGCTTGGCCTGGGGTGCGATTTTATTAGACTGCAAGGACGATAGTGTTGCACAAACAGCCTTCGCATCGCTACAGGAGCAATGGCAGTTTAGCGCCGAAAAGATCAAGCAGGCCGAAGACACTTTAATTACGGACGAAGTCTGGCAGCTTGCTTTGGAGATCGGCTATCAGCGTCAGCTAGCCCAGCAATTAATGCCGTCAGCAGCCTCCCAGACCATCAACACAACGGCTACAGCGCCTGAGGTTCAGGCGGTGTTTTGTATTGATGTGCGCAGTGAACCTTTGCGCCGCGCTCTGGAAGCAGCCCACCCGGCTCTGCAAACCATTGGCTTTGCCGGCTTTTTTGGACTGCCCGTGGCCTATACACCCTTTGCTACTGCAGCCACTCGCCCGCAGCTACCCGGACTGCTGCCCGCCACACTGCAAGTGACCGACAGAATCAGTCCTGTATTGGCCAGCACTGCCGCAGCACAGCAGGCATTAAATAGCAGCGCACAACAGGCGCGCCTGCGTAACTTTGCCTGGTCTGAGCAGATGCGCTCTGCCAGTCGCTGGCCTTCCTCAGCCTTCTCCTATGTTGAAGCCGCAGGCCTCGCCTATGTAGGAAAACTTGCACGCTGGCTGCAGCCAACCAGCCAATCATTGCAGTCCACTGACTTAACCGGTCTGCCGGCACGCTATCAGCGCTTATGCCGGCCCGCCTTATATGGCATGGACACTCAGGCAAAGGTGCAACTCGCCGCCCGAGTTTTACACGCCATGGGTTTGGATAAACAGCTCGCAGCCACCGTTTTACTGGTGGGGCATGGCAGCCAAAGCAAAAATAATGCGCACGCAGCTGCGCTCGATTGCGGCGCCTGCTGCGGACAAACCGGCGAGGTCAATGCTCGGGTATTGGCTGGTTTACTCAACGAACCAGAGGTGCGCGCCGGTTTAAGCGCATGCGCCATTGAGATTCCAGAGCACACCGTGTTTATTGCTGCACTGCACAATACCACCACCGATGAAATCAACGGCTTTGATCTTGATCTGCTGACAGCGCCGGCGCGCGCACGCTGGGACACACTGCACAGTGTGTTTGCTCAAGCCGGTGATCAAGTGCGTCGCGAACGCGCCGCAACACTTGGGCTCAGCGCATCGACTGGCGCTGAGCAGCTGCTGATGCAGTTGCGTCGTCGCGCCAACGATGGTGCGCAGACTCGCCCTGAATGGGGCTTGGCCGGCAATGCGGCGTTTATCATCGCAGCGCGCCAACGCAGTATCGGCTTGGATTTAAACGGGCGCAGCTTTTTACATGACTATGACAGCGCACAAGATGCTGACGGCAGCGTGCTCGAACTGCTGATGACCGCACCAATGCTGGTCACTCACTGGATTAACCTGCAATACCACGCCTCAGTCTGCGATCCGCAGCGCCTGGGTAGCGGCAATAAAGTACTGCATAACGTGGTCGGTGGGCATATCGGGGTTTTCGAAGGCAACGGCGGCGACCTGCGCATCGGCTTAGCGCAACAATCATTGCATGACGGCCGGCGCTGGATGCATGAGCCGCTGCGCCTCACCGTCATCATTGATGCGCCCAGCCACGCCATTGAGAAAGTGATCGCGCAACATCGCGTGGTACAACAGTTGCTTGATAACGGCTGGATTCACTTATGGCGCTTTGCCGAGGCAGGCTTGAGTCGCTACGAAAAAAACAGTTGGCAAGCCCTTGAGTTATAAACACCCTTACTCAGGCGCTGATTGACCTTGTTCGAATGCCATCATCGGCATGAGCAATCAGCGCTTGGGTTATATAGGCATTGAACATTCAACGCAGCTTAACGCACGGCCTGCTGGGCGCTGGCATGGGCGCCCACTTCGAGTCCTACTCTGCGCCGCTGCAACAACTATTACGCCTCAGCTAAATGATGAAATCTAATTGAATTACGCCCGTTTTCTTTGGCTTGATACATTGAACGGTCGGCTTGCTTCAGTAACTCATCAGCACAGACATCTTGCCCAGTAAATAACGTTACGCCAATACTCGCCGTGCAGAGGTGTTCTATCTCGGCGCTGGGTTTTTTCTCATAATGAACTGTTAACTGATACAGCACCGCCAAACTGATGCGCATTTTCTCGGCCACAAGACGGGCTTGCTGAGAGGATTGCGCCTCGCTGGTGTTTAATTCAGCGAGCACCACGATGAACTCATCACCGCCGAAGCGCGCAATGGTATCCGTCTCACGCACACATTTTTTTAACCTTTGCGCCACTTCAATCAACAATAAATCACCCGCAATATGCCCATGCGTGTCGTTAATCGGTTTGAAATTATCCAAATCAATAAACATCACTGCGCCATAAGCGCCATTACGCTTCGTATTGGCCATCGCTTGATTCAAGCGATCATAGAGTAAATGCCGATTGGGTAACTGCGTAAGTGGGTCGTAAAACGCCAATTGACGCACTTGATCCTGCATCTTTTTGCGCTCAGTGATTTCTCTGGAAATGCCGTAAAAGCCAATCACGTTGCCATGAGCATCAAACTCAGGGTTGTAGCAGACTTCCCCCCATATCCAAGTACCATCCTTACAGCGATGCCTGGCCTCGAATGTAACATCGGTCAGTGGTACGCCTTTTTTTTCAGCGGCATGTCTTTGTTGGGCCGCTTGTTTGATTGTGGCGATGCCTTCTTCATCAAACATCTCAAACACATAGTGGCCTATCACTTCATCAGCACTGTAGCCGCGCTGCTTCTCATCAGCTGGGCTGATATAGGTGAAGCGGTATTCATGGTCGAGCTTCCAGACCACATCAACCACGCTCTCTGTCATCATGCGAAAGTGACCCTCACTTTTACGCAAGGCTTCTTCAGCCTGCTGATGCTCTACAATCGTCTGGGCCAGCTGTTCCTTGGTCGCCTGCAGCTGTTCATTTAACTCAGAGAGCAGCACAGTCTGCACAACAATCTGTTGCTCTAAAAACTGATTGCGCTGCATCAGCTCCTGCAGCTGTAGACCGGCATTGACATCCTGTGAACACATGGGCTTGACTCCGTAAAAGCAGCTGCAAAAAAGCGTTGACAATAGCATAATGCCACTTTCTTAGATAACCTGCTCCTGCCCAGTTCCGCTCTAGGCTTTTAAGACTCTGATATGCGTGCCAGTTCTCACTAAAACGCCAGCAAGGTTAGGTTGCTACACAGTAAACACTTTACTTTTACACTTTGCAGACTCAATTCCAGCCAGATATGCATCCGCTATGTAAGGGCTGTCTAAGTTGTACACGCACAAATCGCTTTAAGCTGAGCGCGTTTGTACCCTGCTTCGAGTGCAGTGTTAGAGGGATAATTCGAGTCATAATGCTGCGCGTATACTTGCGATACACTAGCCGCACAGCATTGTTAAAAGCCTCAATTATTAAATACCACCGCCCAGCAGCTGAGAGCGGCGGCTAGGCAGCGTTCAACAGAGGATTGCAAGCGCGAGAAGCTGTGTGATAGCGCGTGGTCGCCTCTCAACAACTCAACTCACCTGCCCCATAAAAGGAAGCTTTTAATACAGCAAAGCCGCTTTGTTATGACGCAGGCAGCTGCTGTGACTTAACTCTCTAAGTATTTTTCCACATCCAATGCAGCCATACAGCCGGCACCCGCCGAGGTAATGGCTTGGCGATAGACATTGTCCGCCACATCACCGGCAGCAAATACGCCAGCAATGCTGGTGGCCGTGGCATTGCCTTCGCGTCCACCATTGACCACCATGTAACCATCTTTAAGTTCAAGCTGACCTTCAAACAAACCAGTATTGGGCGTATGACCAATCGCGACAAACAAGCCATCAACGGTGAGCTCGCGCGTACTGCCATCATTGTTAAGTAAACGCACGCCAGTCACGCCCATTGCATTGCCCAGCACTTCATCCACCTGCGCATTCAGCGCCAGCTCAATTTTGCCTTCAGCCACGCGCGCATGCAGTTTATCTTGCAAGATTTTCTCGGAGCGGAAGGTTTCGCGGCGGTGAATCAAGGTCACTTTACTGGCGATATTGGACAGATACAGCGCCTCTTCAACCGCAGTATTACCACCACCCACTACCGCCACTTCACGGTTACGGTAGAAAAAACCATCACAGGTGGCGCAAGCCGATACGCCTTTACCCATAAACTCTTCTTCGGATGGCAAACCTAAATAGCGCGCGCTGGCACCGGTGGCGATAATAAGCGCATCACAGGTATAAGTGCCGCTGTCACCAATTAAAGTAAAAGGCTTGCTTTGCAATTGCGCGGTATGAATATGATCAAAAATAATCTCAGTTTCAAAACGCTCAGCATGTTCTTGCATGCGCTGCATCAAGGCAGGCCCGGTTAAACCTTCTGGGTCACCCGGCCAGTTGTCGACTTCCGTGGTGGTGGTCAACTGACCACCGGCTTGCATTCCAGTAATCAACAAAGGCTTTAAATTCGCGCGCGCCGCGTAGACTGCCGCACTGTAGCCCGCAGGACCAGAACCAAGAATAAGCACACGTGAGTGACGAACTTCAGACATAAATAACTCCTACCAAGGGATCTAAGGGCAAAAAATGTGTCATAGATTACAGTTTGCAGGTTCGCTAACCCAGCGCTAACCTTTAAAATATTTAATTCATGCAGATTACACCATTTCAACACTGTTTGACTCTGCTCGTATTGTCTAGCACGGTCACTTAGCACACCAATCTGACAGGAAAGACTTTATGCACGCTCAGCCTCTTGGCGGCCCACACTATTTAAACGCTGGTTTTAAAATGATTATGCGCCCAGGTTTGCGCAAATTCGTTTTACTGCCACTGTCGATTAATATCGCAGTTTTTTTCGGATTAATTTATTTTTCAGTGCAGCGCTTTAATGGTTGGGTCACGCAATTGATGCCAAATCTACCCAGTTGGCTATCCTTCTTAGATTACATTTTGTGGCCATTGTTTGTGCTCTTGGTGCTGCTGATTATATTTTTCACCTTCACCACCATTGCCAACATTATTGCTTCGCCTTTTAACAGTTTCCTCGCTGAAAAAGTTGAAGTCATTGCTCGCGGTGAAGATCACTTTGCGCCCTTTAGCTGGAGCGAACTGCTGGCCATGGTGCCGCGCACCTTGTGGCGTGAAATGCGCAAGCTGGGTTATTTCTTGCCGCGCGCCCTAGGCTTGCTGATTTTATCTTTTATTCCTGGGCTCAATATTATCGCCGCACCGTTATGGGTGTTGTTTAATATTTGGATGATGGCAGTGCAGTACATCGACTACCCCGCTGATAACAATAAAGTCAGCTGGCCGCTGATGCTCGAATGGCTGCAAGCTAAACGTTGGCTCAGCTTAGGTTTTGGTGGCATAACCTATCTTGCGCTGATGATTCCTTTGTTTAACTTGATCGCCATGCCAGCGGCTATTGCTGGGGCCACCCTACTTTGGGTGGACCACCGCAAACTCCAGCCGACAATCTAAATTTTACAAACTCGTCTTACAACAAGGTAATGGCGAGTTTATAACTCTGTTAATAGCACTGTGCTGAGCTTTAGCTGGCCTTGGTGAATCGGCGGACACCAATAATAGCCACCGGTAACTGGGCGGCTAAAACTGAATAAACCGTCAACAATACCGTCATCTAAACCCATCATGCGTTGCAGTTGCATTTCAAAGAAATCCAAGGTTTTCGCGAAAGATAAAAATACTAAGCCGGCCTCATCACCATCGATATAAGGCATCGAGCGGCGCACGACAAAGGCTTCTGGCTCAAAATCCTCCATCGCGGTGCGCTTGACATGGGCAGATTCTGGCGCATCCTCTATTTCTTCGTTATCACTTAAACGACGACCAAAAATATGATCTTGCTCTTGTTGTGGCAACGCCTTGAAACGCTTTAAATCATGCACCCAGTGCTGGATTGCAGCATAACTGCCGCCCAATCCTTCGCTGTCAATCGCCGCATCCACCGCCGCCTGTGCCACAGGGTTTTCTGTGCCATCCTCATAACCGGTGAGATCATGGCCGGTCTTATAACGAAAGGACTCAGTGATCTGTACTACTTTTAACGCCGGCGCTAAGGCAGCGATCAACGCATCAGTGCGGTGCAGCAGTTCGCCTCGGTCGTCCCCACGTAACCAACACCATAAAGCATGCTGA
This sequence comes from Pseudomonas sp., assembly GCA_048266525.1. Classification (GTDB taxonomy): domain Bacteria; phylum Pseudomonadota; class Gammaproteobacteria; order Pseudomonadales; family Pseudomonadaceae; genus Denitrificimonas. The sequence goes on along the minus strand of JBLWZG010000006.1, from coordinate 8,068 downwards.
GTCGAGGGAATATCAATGCCTTCAGTGCTCATTGCCGGAAAGACGCGTAACTTATCCAGTTGCACATTCAACGCTTGCAGCAGCGACTTACCAAAGCCAATCACGGTGGCATCACCATCGACAATCAGGGCCAGACGACGCAGTGCAGCGGCCAAATGCTCTTTTGATTCCAGAGTAAAAAACAAATGACGGGCAAGAGGTGGAACGGGATCAGCGAGAATACCTGCCTGATACTTGATCATATGTTGCTCCTTAGTAACCGACATTAAATGGTGCATACGTTAGACTATAACAATAAATACAGAGTGATATTTTAAACTTTAAAACGATGACCAGCCAAGTTGGATGGCATCGCCCCTCAGCTAAAGCCTTAGCATTCCAATTGCGCTATAACAAAAGCCAGACTGAGCAAGGCTTTACAGTACAGGACCGTGAAGCAGCACGAAGCTCGAATACAGCAAAAACAGTTTGCCTGCACGAAAGAACTTTTCGCATTCACGCGACTCTAATAAACATAGAATAAAACTGAAATCTGGCACACAAACACCACAAGGAATTGATTATGCTAAAAATCTCCACATCCCGCACAGTACTTGCTACCAGTATTTTTGTCCTATTGGCCGGTTGCGCCAGTAACAATCCTTATCAAAGCCAACAACAAAGCAGCTCCAACAAAACCGCAATCTATGGCGGCTTAGGCGCCTTAGGTGGTGCAGTGGTCGGCGCAGCCACCTCAAGCAAAAAAGACCGTAAAAAAGGTGCTTTGATTGGTGCAGCAGTGGCCGGCGCGGCAGGTGCGGGCTATGGTTATTATGTTGATAAACAAGAAGCTGAATTGCGCCGTAGCATGCAAGGCACTGGCATTGATGTACAACGTGACGGTGACAACTTAACCTTGATCATGCCCGGCAACGTGACATTTGCCACCGACTCCGCAGCCATTTCTGGCAACTTTTATGGCACGCTGAACAATCTGGCGCAGTCATTTAACCAATATGATCAAAACACCATTGAAATTGTGGGCCACACTGACAGCACAGGTCCTTATCAGCACAACATGACCTTGTCGCAACGTCGTGCCCAAAGTGTCGCTGACTATATGCGCAACCAAGGCGTGAGCGGGATGCGCATGAACGTTCGCGGTGTTGGCCCTGATCAGCCGATTGCTGATAACGCCACCGCACAAGGTCGTCAGCAGAATCGTCGGGTAGAAATCAACCTACGCCCAGTTCCAGGCGCGTACCAGTAACAGCAAAGCCAAAGCCCCGTTAGACACACACTAATGGGGCTTTTTTTCGACCTTTTGAGCACTTAGCACCTGATTACTTGGCGCCAACAACAAGCGCTCTTTAGCATGTTTGGGCATACGTTTAATCGCTAATTCACGACGCAATGCGGTGGATTTATCCGCACAGGCTTCAATATAGACCAAGGCTTGTGCCGGACTGGTGGCAAAAAAACGCGCACCCTTGCCCGTACAATGCTGCGCAAAGCGCTTCTGCGCATCTAAACTGATCCCGCAATATAAGGCTTGATTGGCGCTTCGCACTAAGTACACAAACCAAGGCGGCGACAGCGGTGTAGTCATGTTTATCCTAGTGTTGTCGTGGCTTTATTAGAGCATTCAGGCAATAATTCATGGCAGAACGCTTTTCATTTGGATGACCCGCATGCACATTCATATTTTAACCACCGGCGGCACTTTCGATAAAATTTACCACGATGCTTTATCCGAGTTCAGCATCGGCGAACCGATGGCAGACGAACTGCTGCAAGAGGCCGGTGTTAACCTAGCCTATAGTGTGGACAGTGTACTGAAAAAAGACAGCCTTGAGCTCACCAATGCAGATCGCGCACAGCTTTGCGAGCAGGTCATGCGCAGCCCACATCAACACCTTTTAATCATTCATGGCACTGATACCATGGCATTAACTGCGCAGCAGTTAGCTGCAATCACCAATAAAACCGTGGTGTTAACCGGTGCTATGCAACCCGCGCGAATGCGTAAAAGCGATGCGCCGTTTAATTTAGGTTTTGCTATTGGCGCGTTGCAATGCTTAGACTCAGGCATTTACATCGCGATGAATGGACGCATTTTTAACGCGAATAATGTTCAGAAAAACCGCCAATTAGGCCGTTTTGAAACACTTAAAGAAGAGTGACTCATGATCAAAAATGCATTAATTGTTGAATCTTTACAACCTGCCGATGCCTGTGTGATTTGGCTGCACGGCTTAGGTGCTGACCGTAGCGACTTTGAACCGGTGGCGCGCATGTTACAGCCGCAACTGCCAAGCACCCGCTTTATTTTACCGCAAGCCCCCAGCCAAGCAGTGACCATTAATGGCGGTTACACGATGCCCAGCTGGTACGATATTTTATCCATCAGCCCAGGCAAACGAGCGATTAACAGCGAACAACTGGAAATCTCCACCCAGCAATTGATCACGCTGATGGAACAACAACGGGATAGCGGCATTAGCCCAGCGCGCTTATTCTTAGCAGGATTCTCACAAGGCGGCGCAGTGGTCTTACATACCGCATTTTTGCGCTGGAATGATGCTCTAGGTGGTGTGCTCGCACTGTCCACCTACGCTCCAACCTTTGAGCAAGTAACGGCAATTAGTCCTTTACAAGCTCGCACGCCAACCTTGTGTATGCACGGTCGCAACGATCCCGTGGTACCGTTTTTTATGGGTCAAGCAGCGCAACAACAACTGCAGAGTTGGGGTGTTCCAGTGACGTGGCACGACTATCCAATGGAGCATGAAGTGTGCCAGCAGCAAATTGCTGATATCGGCCATTGGCTGAGCACACAACTGACGTAAAACCAAGACACTGACTCGACCTTCTAAGAAGCGTAATAAATAACAATAAGGGCATATTATGAGCACGTTGGCACACACTATCCGTTGTTTGGCAGATATTGAGTTGCTCGAACAGACACCTCTGACAGAGCGCGATCTACCCATCAGCACCTATGAGCTGATCGGACGCAGTGCCAAGCGCGCACCAAATAACCCTGCGCTAACGTTTTTATTACAAGCCAGCGATGACGAGCAACCTTTGACGCTCAGCTACAGCGAGCTGTTTGGCAAAATCACCCAAACTGCAAATGCCTTGCATCGCCTTGGCTTAACTAAAGATCGCGCGGTATCGTTTTTACTGCCTAATTTGCCACATACCCACTACAGCATCTGGGGCGGTGAAGCGGCAGGCATTGTTAATGCGATCAATCCGCTGCTCAATGCTGAACACATTTTGGAACTGATCAAGGCATCAAATTCAGAAATCCTCATCACCCTCGCGCCTTTCCCTGGCACGGAACTCTGGGACAAAGTCGCAAGCCTGCGCGATCAGCTCAGCCATTTAAAAGCCATTATCGTGGTGGATTTGGCGAACTTTTTACCCGAACCCCAGCAAACCACGATTAAAGCCATGCGCGGACCGTTACCCGATGGGGTCTTAGAGTTTGATGCTTTGATTGCAGACTGTCCTGCTGATCATCTAGAAAGCCAACGGGTTTTTCAGCCTGACGATATCGCCAGTTATTTTCATACGGGCGGCACCACCGGCACGCCAAAACTTGCGCCACACAGTCATCGTAATGAGGTGACAATGGCGTATAGCATGTCGCTGATCACACGTTTTAATGAGCAAGACACCGCACTCTGTGGTTTACCTTTGTTTCACGTCAACGCTGTCATTGTCACCGGCTTAACACCTTTTTTAACCGGTTCGCAGGTTTTATTGGCCACGCCACAAGGTTATCGCACGCCAGCTTTGATACAAAACTTCTGGAAAATCATTGAGCGTCATAACGTCTCATTTTTCAGCGGCGTACCCACGATTTATGCCGCATTGCTTGAGGTGCCCAGCCAAGGCCATGACCTCTCCAGTCTTAAATATGCATTGTGCGGCGCAGCTCCGATGCCGGTTGAGTTGATTCGACAATTTGAACAACGCTCAGGGGTACGTTTAATTGAAGGCTATGGCCTCACCGAAGGCACTTGTGGCAGCTGCGCAAACCCCGCAGATGGCGAAATGCGTCCCGGCTCAATTGGCTTGCGCATGCCGTACTGCGAAGTTGAAATAAAAATCATTGATGAGAACGGTCAATTTGTACGCAATGCTGCCAGCAACGAAGTAGGACAACTGTGCATCCGCGGTGCAAGCGTCTTTAACGGCTACTTAAAAGCTGAGAATAACCAAGGTATTTGGGTTGATGGCGACTGGTTCAATACCGGTGATTTAGGCCGTCAAGATGCCGATGGTTATTTCTGGCTGACCGGACGCAGCAAAGACTTAATTATCCGTGGCGGTCACAATATTGATCCGCAAGTGATCGAAGAAGCGATGCACAAACACCCCGCCGTCGCGATGGCCGCAGCGGTTGGCAAGCCTGATGAACGGGTCGGCGAATTACCTGCGGTTTACATCCAGCTCAAACCAGGTCACAGCGTCAGTATTGATGAGTTATTGCAGCATGCCCAACACTGCATCAGTGAGCGCGCGGCTATTCCTAAAGACATCTGGCTGATCGAGCAGATTCCAGTCACCGCAGTTGGTAAAACCTTCAAGCCAGAGTTACGTTTAGATGCGATGCGCCGCACCTTGCTTGATCGGTTAGCCGATCTGGCTGAAACCCTGCACGTTGAACTGCGCCCAGATTCTAGATACGGCATGCATGCTGAGATTCAAGTCACACAACCTATTGCCAATTGGCAAGCGCTGGCCGAACAACGCTTAAGTTTATTTAAACTGAGTTATCACTTATCTAAGGCAAATCATTAATACCTTAGTCTAATCAACGGCAATCTGTACTGGCACAATAATGGCGCAGATTGCCCTTTAAACATGGGTTTATACCCCTGAATTTTCTAGCTAACAGCACGCAAGCATGCCCATCTAAGATGCCATTCGCCTGCAAGCGTTTGAGTAACCCAGCAAGAGAACCCCCTAGCCTTAAGATAAGCTGCATGCTATAGAGGTTGTGTAGGCCGTTATCAAGAGACCCCGCTATGAACCCGCCCAGTCGCGCAGATCTTCAGATGCTGTTCAGCGCCTGCCCGCTGTTTCAAGAGGTCGACAATGACAGCTTGCAGACTATTTTAGCGCTCTTTACAACCCATTCCCTGCAGTGCGGCAGCCTGTTATTGACCCCAGAATTAGCCAATGATTATTTGTATTTAATTATTGAAGGTCAGCTCAGCGTTCATTTAAGTTCTATTGATACCCCACCGATCGGCTTCATCAATAAGGGTGACTACACCGGCGAAGTCAGCTTTATTGATCAACAACACCCCAGTGCTTTTGTCATTGCTTGCCAGCCGAGTTTAGTGATGCGCCTGCACCGCCGCCATCTTGCACAGATTTACGCCATCACGCCTGCCATTCAGCGCAACCTCTTAACTGCATTATGCAACCGCATCCGCAGCGGCAACAACTCTCTGACCTATAGTCAGCACAATGCGCATATTGACAGTTTAACTAAGCTGCCCAATCGACGCTGGCTCGATTATGCCTTTCAAAGAGAACGCCAGAGCAGTGCGGACAACCAACAACCCTTGTGCATGATCATGTTAGACGTTGATCACTTTAAAGATTACAACGATCAACATGGCCACCTGGCCGGTGACGCCGTACTGCAATTTATTTCTCAGCAATTACGCGAACAATTACGCCCACATGACAGCATTGCTCGCTTCGGCGGCGAAGAATTTGTCGTTTTACTGCCCAATCTCTCACTGCCTGAAGCAGCAGATGTAGCAGAGCGCCTCAGGTCCTGCCTAGCCTCGCTAAAAAAAATACCTCATGTTCAGCCCGCTCTGCCCGGTGTCACTATTTCATTGGGCGTCGCGCAGTTCATGCCAGAAGACCAGCTGACTTGCCTGCTGCATAAAGCCGATCAAGCCCTCTATCAAGCTAAGCAGCAGGGGCGTAATCGTGTCTGCGTCTACAGCCCGCAGTGAAACAGTTTCTCCAAAGTGCTGCGATGCCTTACACTACTGCTAATTTATTGACTACTTATAAGAGAACGCCGTGCTCAAAGCACTTAAGAATATCTTTAAAAAAGATGCGCCAGCCACATCTGTGTCAGCTGATCCTGAGAATACCGCGTCAAACGTGAGAACACCCCCAGACAAAGCACACTCAGCACCGCCGCCAAAAAGCCCAGCAGCCAAAGCATCGACTAAAAAACCACGCAGTCGCTCAGCCAAGCCCATTGAGCCGCAAACACCTTGGTCACTCAGTGATTTTGTGGTCGAGCCTGCCGAAGGTAAAACCCGCTTTCATGACTTTGCCCTAGCGCCCGAGCTGATGCATGCGATTCAAGACTTAGGTTTTCCCTACTGCACACCGATTCAAGCGCAGGTATTGGGTCATACACTCGCAGGTAAAGATGCGATTGGCCGCGCACAAACCGGTACCGGTAAAACAGCAGCCTTCTTAATTTCCATTATCAGCCAACTGACCCAAACACGCCCGCCCGATGAGCGTTACATGGGTGAGCCCCGCGCGCTGATTATCGCGCCAACCCGTGAATTGGTTGTGCAAATTGCTAATGATGCGATCGCTCTGACCAAATACACCAACCTCAATGTAATGAGTTTTGTTGGTGGCATGGACTTTGATAAACAGCGTCGCCAATTGGAGTCTCGTTACTGCGATATTTTAGTGGCCACACCCGGGCGTCTGTTGGACTTTAATCAGCGCGGTGAAGTGCACCTCGATATGGTTGAAGTACTGGTGCTGGACGAAGCCGATCGCATGTTGGACATGGGCTTTATTCCACAAGTACGGCAGATCATTCGGCAAACACCACATAAAGAAGAACGTCAAACCTTGCTGTTTTCTGCGACTTTCACTGAAGATGTGATGAACCTATCCAAGCAATGGACCACTGATCCTGCGATTGTTGAAATTGAGCCAGAAAACGTAGCGAACAACTCGGTTGAGCAGCATGTTTTTGCAGTGGCCGGCAGCGATAAATACAAGCTTTTATACAATCTGATCCAGAACAATAACTGGCCACGCGTGATTGTCTTTGCCAACCGTAAAGATGAAGTGCGCCGCATTGAAGAGCGTCTCTCCCGTGATGGCATCAGCGCAGCTCAGATGTCCGGTGATGTCGCCCAGCACAAACGTATCAAAGTGCTCGAAGATTTTCGTGCTGGCCGCTTACGTGTGCTGGTGGCAACCGATGTTGCCGGCCGTGGTATTCATGTGGATGACATCAGCCACGTGGTCAACTTCACCCTGCCAGAAGACCCAGACGATTATGTGCACCGCATTGGCCGTACGGGTCGCGCTGGCACCACAGGGGTTTCAATCAGTTTTGCCGGTGAGGATGACGCCTATGCCTTGCCGCCCATTGAAGCATTACTTGGCCACAAGATTGACTGCGAAACGCCTACTGAAGACTTATTAGTCGATCCACCAAGAAGCCGTTGACGCGCGTTTTTAAACCTGCACTGCCAGCAACCCTTTGTACGCAGCTGGCAGTGGCTTTTTAATTTACAAGTTCAGTTATCTAAGCTATTACTTGAAACTAAAGGAAGGTGTATTGCTGTCGATAGAATGAAGCAAGCACCCAATAGTGTTAGCAAGGCAGTCAGGGCTAGACAAAAACGGCGAAGAACCTCATTTACACGCAGTAAATGAGCATTTAGAGCTATTTTTTAACACCGCCATGACAGCGCAGGTAATTTGCCAGCGCTTCCTTAGCAGCTATTTATTAATTCTCTTTCAACCGGATTGAGTAAGGCTTTACCCGCAGCGCACACTGTTGTGTCCCTACTCCGCTGCAGGACGTATTTGCCATGATAAAAAATCTAAAATTTAGCCATAAGATCCTTCTTGCCGCCTCACTGGTAGTGCTGACCGCGTTTTCTTTTTTTCGCTGTACAACGACTATTTGCAGCGTAATGCCATTAAAGCAGACTTGGAAAACTACCTTAACGAGATCGGCAACTTGGCATCCGATAATATTAAGGAAGCACTGATTAATTACGTCATTACGAGGAGCAACGCGACGCGGCAAACGCTAACGTGTTGATACATAAAG
>JBLWZG010000005.1:0-239748 GCA_048266525.1 Pseudomonas sp. | reverse complement strand
GCCTGCATAATGGATATCGATTGCTCATCCATCTGCAGATATTTCTTCACGGTGTTGCGTGAGATGTTCAACTCACGACTGATAGCTCGAATCGAAAGTCCAGAGCCTTTGCTATGCATTGCTTTAATTTTATGAATCATTGTCCACTCCTTCAATGCACCGCCCCCAGCTTAAAATTGATCGGGTGACGGTACATAAAAACGTGGCCTAAGCCACAAGAAGTGGGTCAAAATTAATGGCCAATAGTGGATCAGTTTAAATGGCCATTAACATGAGGGACAAGCAGCATCAGGGAAGTGCGGTATGCGTATTTCTTGCCGACGAACCCCTCCATGGTTCAATGACAGCGCTACGTTATCCCTGACTATGCTTGTCACAGCTACAGCGCAGTAGTGCTCATTGATCAGCAGCGCTGTCAGGCTAAACAGCAGATGTGGCGAATAGATGCATAATCAAAAACGGCCAACATGTGCTGACCGTTATTTGTATTTAGCTATTAAAACCGTCTGGATTACTTTGTTGCCAGCGCCAAGTATCACGCATCATATCGTCTAAAGTATGCAGTGCTTTCCAACCTAATTCTGTAGCCGCTTTGCTCGGGTCTGCCCAGCACTCAGCAATATCACCACTACGGCGATCGACTATTTTGTAAGGCACATTCACTTTGGCGGCTTGTTCAAAGGCTGCAATCATCTGCAAAACGCTATAACCCTGTCCTGTTCCCAGATTCCAAACATGCACGCCTTGCGATTTAGCAATGGCATCTAAGGCTTTTAAGTGACCATCAGCTAAATCGACCACATGGATATAGTCTCGTACCCCTGTGCCATCTATTGTTGGGTAATCGTCACCGTAGACAGATAACTGTTGTAGCTTGCCCACAGCAACCTGACTGATATAAGGCAGCAGGTTATTAGGAATACCATTGGGGTCTTCACCAATCAGGCCGCTACGATGTGCCCCAACCGGATTAAAGTAACGCAGCAACGCAATACTCCAACGTGGCTCCGAGATGGATAAATCACGCAGTATCTGTTCCACCATTAGTTTCGAGCGGCCATAGGGATTGGTCGGTATACCGGTCGGGCATTTCTCACTAATTGGCATCTGCTTAGGCTCGCCATACACCGTTGCGGATGAGCTAAACACCAGATTAAATACATCGGCTGCAGCCATTGCTTGAAATAATACAACACTGCCGCTGACGTTATTTTCATAATAAGCCAGTGGTTGTTGTACGCTTTCGCCAACCGCTTTCAATCCAGCGAAATGCAATACCGCGGCGATTGAGTAGCGAGAAAAAATAGAGTCCAGTAAAGCACGGTCACGAATATCACCCTCAATGAAGGTTGGTGCTTTGGCACAAATACTTTCAACACGGCGTAGCGACTCTAGCGAGCTATTGGCGAGGTTGTCCAAGACAATCACCTCATGACCTGCCTCTAGCAGAGCTAAAGTGGTATGTGAGCCGATATAACCTGCGCCACCCGTAACCAGAATAGATTGCTTCATGCTGTTTTTAGCGTCCTTAAATTAATGCGCAATGGAATTGGCCGACACAGGTACTTTTTCTGCAGTTAAGCGTTTTCTACGCCATTGCAAAGCGCTGACTGCCAACAGCAGTAACAAGCCAGGAATCCACATGATTTCTTTGCGCATCCGATCAGTGGGTGCACGTACTTTCATAATTTGCTGATCAAACTCTAAACCTAAATCAGCGGCCTGGCTGGCAAAGGTAACATTATCAATTAAAGTCTTGCCGTCTTCTTCGATCAAAGTAAAACCAAGGGCGTTGAGACGTTCTTCGCCGTCACTGCCAGCAGGAACAGGTAGTAAGACCACAAACTCATGCGGCTCTCCCAGTTCATCTTCGCCTTGGATGCGCAAACGTAACTTACTGCCCTCATCAACCTGACCGAGTATCTGCATCAGTTGGCTGGGTGCAATGTCTTGGTAAGGATCGTGGGCGATATCCATCCAGAAACCGGGTCTGAATAAAGTAAAGGCGACCAGTAACAATAGAATACTCTCATACCAGCGACTGCGCGTGATAAACCAGCCTTGAGTACCCGCAGCAAAAATCAGCATGGCAATGGTGGCGACAATAAAGATCAAAATACCGTGCATAACACCGATATTAATCAGCAGTAAATCGGTATTAAAAATAAACAAGAAAGGTAACGCAGCGGTGCGCAAGCTGTAGTAAAAGGCTTGGACCCCGGTTTTAATCGGATCACCCTTAGACACAGCCGCTGCAGCAAATGAAGCAAGACCGACCGGTGGTGTGACGTCGGCCATGATGCCAAAATAGAAGACAAACAGATGCACGGCGATCAGCGGCACAATCAAGCCATTTTGTTGGCCTAAGGTTACTACGACTGGCGCGAGTAGGCTGGACACAACAATATAGTTAGCCGTGGTCGGTAGGCCCATGCCTAAAATTAAGCTGAATACTGCGGTAAACAGTAGCATCAATAGCAAATTACCCATGGAGAGTAATTCAACCAGATCAGCTAATACTAAACCAACTCCGGTTTGTGATACCGCACCGACAATCACGCCAGCGGCAGCGGTGGCAATACCAATACCAATCATATTACGCGCACCGGCAATCATGCCCTCGCGCAGATCAATCACACCATCAAGCCAGCCGCCATGGTCATAGCTACGATCGGTGCGCATCCAGGTCAAAATAGGTCGTTGTGTGAGCAGAATAAAAACCAGCATCACACTGCCCCAGAATGCAGAAAGCCCAGGTGATAAGCGCTCAATCATTAAGCACCAAACCAGTACGACTACTGGCAAGATAAAATGTAAGCCAGATAACAGAACCACACGGGTTTTTGGCAATTCTTCGATGGGTTTATCTGGGTCTTCAATCGGCAGCGGCGGATTGCTTGCGGCAATTTTTAGCAGGCCTAAATAGCTGATGGCGAGCAAAATACCAATGCCTAATAGCGCATGCTCACCCAAGGCAGGTTTGAGCCAGCTTAAACCGTAATACACCAGCAACGAGATACCAGAAATTAAAGCCGCACCAAAAGCAAACCCAGTTAAACGGCGTAACCAAGGTTTTGGCTGATAATTACCAATGGGTTGCATGCCCAGTTTTAGCGCTTCTAAGTGAACGATATAGAGCAAAGCAATATAGGAAATTGCCGCTGGTAAGAACGCATGTTTGATGATCTCGACATAGGGAATACCCACGTACTCAACCATTAAGAAAGCAGCAGCCCCCATTACTGGTGGCATGATTTGCCCGTTAACCGATGATGCCACTTCAACCGCGCCGGCTTTTTCTGCTGAAAAGCCCACGCGTTTCATCATTGGAATGGTAAAAGTACCTGTCGTCACCACGTTAGCAATGGATGAACCGGAAATCATACCAGTCAGACCTGAGGCGACCACCGCAGCTTTCGCCGGGCCACCGCGCATGTGGCCGAGTAAGCTAAAGGCCAACTGAATAAAATAGTTACCGGCGCCGGCGCGCTCGAGTAGTGCACCGAACAGCACAAACAAGAAGACAAAACTGGTAGAGACACCCAAGGCAATCCCGAATACACCTTCGGTGGTGATCCATTGGTGATTAGCCAGCGCAGTAAAACTCACGCCACGGTGGGCAAGCATATCCGGCATATAAGGGCCGGCAACGCTATAGGTTAAAAACAATAAGGCAATAATTGCCAGAGGCGGGCCTAAAGTACGGCGCGTCGCTTCGAGTAATAATGGAATACCAATACACGCGGTAATCAGGTCAGCGGTGGTCAAAGTACCAGGACGTAAAGCCAAGTCCTGATAAAAAATAAACAGGTAAGCGGCACTGGCGGCGGCGATGAGGCCTAAGGCAATATCGGCTAAAGGCACGTGATTACGTGGTGAGCGCTTGAAGGCTGGGTAGGCTAAAAAGGCCAGCAATAACGCAAAGGTTAAGTGAATCGAACGTGTTTCAGTATCGTTAAATACACCCATGCGGAAAATGAACGGCAGTGGTGAAGCAATCCAAAGTTGAAACAGTGACCAGAGTAAAGCAAGGCTGGCAATGACATGCGCCATCATGCCATCAGGCAAACGTGCGCCTGAGTCTTGCGCAATGAGTTCTTCGGCGGAAAGGTGTTGGTCTGACATGGCAGTTAACCTGCTTGGAATCTAAAGAGCTCAACACCCCGGTGCGAGGACGCACGCTGGAGTGTTGAGAGGATGTCGCGGGCGTGCTTGAGGGCTGTTATTTCAACCAGCCACGCTCTTTGTAGTAACGTGCAGCACCTTCATGCAGTGGCGCTGATAAACCGACTTCAATCATTTCCTCAGCTTTTAAATCTTTAAAGGCTGGGTGTAAACGCTTGAAGCGATCAAGGTTATCAAACACCGACTTAACCATTTGATAGACTAAATCAGGACTGATTTTGCTGCTGGTTGAAAGTACCGCTTTACCACCGATAGACGGAGTTGGTAGATCGTTACCGGTGTACATGCCGCCTGGAATCTCGGCTTTGGTGTAGTAGCTTTTCTCTGCTAACAACGCATCAATTTCAGGACCTGTTACTGGAACTAAAACCGCATCTACAGTGGTCGTGGCTTCTTGAATAGCCCCGTTTGGATGGCCAACAAAGTAGGTCATCGCATCAATGTTATTGTCATTGAGTGCACTGGCTTGCTCAGCAGGTTTTAGCTCTGAAGCCAAAGCGAAGCTTTTACGATCCCAGCCTTTTTTCTCCATGATTTCTTCAAGGGTATCGCGCTGACCAGAACCTGGGTTACCGATATTGACGCGCTTACCTTTTAAATCATCGAAATTAGCAATGTGTGCGTCACGACGGGCCAGCACAGTGAACACTTCACTCTGTAAGGAGAACAGTGCACGCATATCCTCCATCGGACCTTCTGCTTCAAAAGGTGCAAGACCTTTCATGGCTTTATATTGGTGGTCGGATTGCATCACGCCAAAGTTGAACTCGCCACTGCGAATACCGTTAACGTTAGCTACGCCACCGCCGCTGGCGGGTGCATTACAGCGTATACCGCTGGTTTTGCTGTCACGGTTAACAAAACGGCAGATGGATTGTCCTGCGACGTAATACACGCCGGTTTGTCCGCCGGTACCGATCGTGATGTATTTCTCTTCGGCCTGTGCCATACCGCCCAAGGTGATGCTTGCGAGGGTCATGGACAGGGCCCATGCGAGGGTTTTGCCTTTGCTCATGGGTGTTCTCCTTAATTGTTTTAAACGCAATACACCCAATTAAATGGTGATATTTGCGTTGAAAGTTGCTGAACATCGGATAATGACCAACAACATGTTTTTTACTCTAATAGCTTTTACTGCGAATGACTATTAGCCCAAGGTTTTTCTAAAAACTTTAGAATTACGCTGAAAGTTATACAGGGATGCTTTAGTACTTGGAAGTTGTTGCAGGGCGCAGGCTTGAAAGCCGCGCTCTTGAAACCAGTGTGCGGTACGCGTAGTTAGAACAAACAGCGAGTTGAGTTGTAATGCGCGCGCCCGTTGTTCAATACGCTCAAGCAAGACATCGCCACGTTTGCCATGCCGGTAGTCAGGGTGAACCGCTAAGCAAGCTAATTCACCTGTGGCTTCATCAGGAAAAGGGTAGAGAGCTGCACAGGCAATGATCAAACCATCGCGTTCAACAATGCTGAATTGATTGATTTCACGTTCGATCAGGTCACGCGAGCGGCGCACTAAAACGCCTTGTTCTTCCAAGGGACGAATCAGCTCGAGCAAACCACCCACATCTTCAATTTGAGCTTCTCGGACATGCTCAAACTGGCCTTGATCAATTAAAGTGCCACAACCGTCGCGGGTAAACATTTCACTCAATAACGCGCCATCAAGGTGGTAGCTGAGAATGTGACAACGCGGCACACCGCCACGGCAGGCGCTGACAGCAGCTTGCAAAAGTTCGGCTTGTTCTAGTTGCTTGGCGCTTTTAAAGCGTTGTAGATGGTGTTCTGCATTTTGTGCGGGCAACTCACGGATCAGCTGGCCAGAAGCGTCAAGCAGACCTTGTTCAGCGCTAAAAAGTAATAACTTGTCAGCTTGCAGTTCAATGGCCGCGCGGGTGGCGATGTCTTCACAGGCTAAGTTAAAGGTTTCACCGGTTGGCGAATAACCCAGCGGTGGTAGCAGCACAATGGTGCGATCATCGAGTAAACGATTGATGCCTTTGCTGTCGATACGGCGCACTTCGCCAGTATGCTGATAATCCACGCCATTAATGACCCCAAGAGGGCGTGCTGTGACTAAGTTACCACCGGCCACTCTTAAGCGCGCGCCTTGCATTGGCGAGGACGCCATATCCATCGATAGGCGAGCTTCCATAAAAGCACGTAACTGGCCAACTGCGGCCAGCACACAACTTAATGTGTCAGCGTCGGTAATGCGTAAATCTTGATGATAGCGCGACTCTAACCCTTGCTCGGTTAAACGCGCCTCAATTTGCGGGCGCGAGCCAAATACCAGAACTAAACGCACACCTAAACTGTGTAAAAGCACTAAATCATGCACAGTGTTGCCAAAGTTTTCATGTTCGATGCTTTCGCCAGGCAACATGACCACAAAGGTGCGTTCACGGTGAGCGTTGATATAGGGCAATGAGTGGCGGAGCGAATTAACGTAATCGTGCATGAGAGCGTCCAGTCATGGCGACAGCCAAAAGGTTAAGAGGTGTGTATAAAGACTGGCTGTCATTGAATAGAACAACACTGCCGCTTTTTCAGGCATTACGCAATCGCGCAGCGCCCAAAAAAGCTCAGTGTCTAGCATTATAAAAAGATCAATTTTAAAATGCTAAAAAACACAATTGCGAGAAATCCACCAGCCGGTAAAGTGATGGCCCAAGACATAAAGATCGAGCCGATCACGCGCAGGTTGAGTGCACTGATACCGCGGGCTAAACCAATACCCAAAACCGCGCCCACCAAGGTATGCGTGGTCGAAACGGGCAAGCCAATGGCTGATGCTCCAACCACCGTTGAAGCCGTTGCCAGTTCCGCAGCAAAACCACGACTTGGGGTCAGTTCAGTAATGCCGCGACCCACAGTGGCGATGACTTTATAACCATAGGTGGCTAAACCAATTACAATACCAACTGCTCCCAGCAATAATACCCAAGCTGGCACTGCTGATTTGGCACCCAATTCAGCCATACCGTTGCTTTGAATCACACCGGCAATCGCGGCAAGTGGACCCACAGCGTTGGCCACATCGTTAGCGCCATGGGCGAAGGCCATTGAGCATGCAGTGAAAATCATCAAAGTAGCAAAAACTTTTTCCACGCTGGCAAAGTAGGTGCTACGACTTGCATTAGGTTCAATTTTCACTCGACGCAATAAGACAATACCCAGCAGCATCACTAAAATACCGATACCGACGGCGAGCAGAACGCTTTGCTCGCTGTTAATGTTCAAACCAACATGTTTAAGACCTTTGGATAAGGTCATTAATGCGACCATAAAACCAGTCAGAAACATGTAGAAAGGCACGTAGCGTTTGGCATTCTCAAAAGGATTATCAGTATTGATAATCAGTTTTTGTACGCTGACGAATAAGCCAAAGGCTAAGACACCAGACAGAAAAGGCGTCACGACCCAACTGGCAGTGATGGGTAGAATGGCGCTCCAATGTACCGCGTCAAAAGATACACCAAAGGCAGCAAAGCCAACCACAGCACCAATGATGGTGTGGGTGGTTGAGACAGGCCAGCCTTTATTGGTCGCAATCAAAAGCCAGGTTCCGGCTGCCAGCAATGCGGACATCATGCCTAAAACCAGTAAATCTGCAGTCATCACATCAATATCGACAATGCCGTTTTTGATGGTTTCGGTGACTTCACCACCAGCTAAATAAGCACCGCAAAACTCAAACACCATAGCAACGACAATGGCTTGCTTGATAGTTAGTGCGCGTGAACCTACCGAAGTACCCATGGCGTTGGCAACGTCATTCGCACCAACACCCCACGCCATAAAGAAACCAAAAAGACAGGCTAGCACTAACAGTATGAAGCCGTAGTCGGTTAAAAGAGACATAAAAAATCCGCTTGTTCCAGGTGGGGCACGCTAAAAATTAGCGCGCAAGCAATTGTTCCAATCGGTTGCCGATACGCTCAGCGCGGTCAGCGACATCACCAATCCATTCGATGATGGTGTAGAGAAACATGACATCGACAGGCGGTAAGTCTTTCTCCAGCTTAAAGAGGGTGCGGCGCACTTCAATTTGCATACGATCCGTATCGTGCTCAATGTCTTCAAGCACTTCGATCATTGCCGTGACGCGATTGACTTCGCGGTTACCGAACCCCGTTTCCAGAATCTCATCCAGCTCATTCATCGCAGTCAATGCTTGCTCGCTTGCATCGACTGAGCGTTGTACGAAAGCTAAAATCATTGGCTGCAAAGGTTGTGGAATCACCATTTGCCGACCTAGCATCAGTCCAGCAATGTCTTTTGCGCGGTTAGCGACTTTGTCCTGTACACTGAGCAGCTCCAATAAGTCGGAGCGTGGTACCGGCAAAAATAGACTTTTAGGCAGGTGAATACGCACATTGCGCTTGAGTTTATCGGCTTCTTTTTCCAGCCGAGACATCTCTTGTTGCACAAGCTCAACACGCGCCCAGTCTTCCGCTATCACAGCTTGGAAAAAAGGCACCAGATTTGAAGCACACTCGTGTGCTTTGGCAATATGTTGCTGCATTGGCCCAATGGGCGAACGACCAAACAAACTAACAAACGGGTTTATCGACATACAGAACTGCGCTCGATTTCCAAGGACAGCGTAGATTATACGGTGCGGGTATAGGGTTCGACCAGCACAGCGATACACTAGTAACAATTTGAATTGAGAATGACATGGCTAAAGAAACCGAAATAAAGCTCCGAATCAGCCCTGCGAGCCTTGCTACGCTGCCTGAACACCCTGTTTTAGCCGCGCGTTGTGTGGGCCCTTGGCAGACCCGTGAGCTGCTTAATCGGTATTACGATACAGACGATTTTGCTTTGGCGAATAGCCAAGTGGCACTGCGTATTCGTCGCGATGGTGAACATTTGATCCAAACCTTGAAGAGCAAAGGCGCCAGTGTCGCCGGATTATCTGAGCGCAATGAGTTTGATTGGCCGCTAAAAAGTAATCGCTTAGTGCTCAGTCATTTAGATGCCAGCTGCTGGCCAGACAGTTTAGCTGGGCTGGATAAAAAGCAGCTAAAAGCTGTATTTAGTACTGACTTTAAGCGTCAATTTGCTGAAATACGCTGGTTGCGTGATGGTGTTGATACGGTTGTTGAAGTGGCGCTGGATCAAGGCTTAGTGATCGCCGGTGAGCAGCAGGAAGATATCTGTGAAGTTGAGTTGGAATTGCGCGCTGGCGAACCTGCGGCATTGCTTGAGTTAGCCTTGGAACTTGCGCACGATGTGGCGTTGATGCCATGTGATATCAGCAAAGCTGAGCGTGGCTACCGGTTGTTTGATGCTAACAGTTACAGCGTTGCCGCAGTGCCAGCTGAGTTATCTGCGGATATGCTCCTAGATGATGCTTTTGCTGCGATTGCTTGGCAGCTCTTAGGTAATAGTCAGCGTCTGGCTGAGCAATACCGTTTTAATGGTCACTGGAAGTTACTTGAACAATGGTTGCAACAGTTGGTCAATCTGCGTGCCGTATTAGCCAGTCTGGGCCAGGCTGTACCACGCCAAACCAGCAATGCTTTGCGTATGCAGTTGGATGCGCTGATCAATGATTGGCGTGCGTGCATTCAGGCTGGCGCTGACGATCAAGCCGCGCGCGAAGCTGCGCCATTGGCGTTTGCTGATGAGCTGAATAATAACCGCTGGGGCGTGTTCTCCTTGCAGATGGCGCTGTGGTTACAAAATAAAGAGTGGCAACACAAGCGCACTGCGCGTGGCGCACGCCAAGGTACAGCAACATTACAGAACTGGTTATTGCAGTTTTTAAAAGATGAAGCACAAGCTTTGCAAGTGCATCGCTATATGCGTCAACCGGAAGATTTAGCCGAACAAGCACCGCGTATTGAGCGTTTATTAGCGTGGCTGCAAACGGCGCGTCAGTTGACTGATCTGATCGATAGTGATCGTCTGTTTGGAAGTTTGCGTGAGCTGCATGCGCTGGCTTTACAGCCTTTAGATGCAGAGTTGTTGGTGTTGCGTCGCGAGCATTTAGGTTCTGTGCTCACCCTCAATGCTTGGAAGCAATTGCTACGTTAAGCTAAGGACTGAACTGTGTATGGTGATTGCTCAATCTGCGCCATGTACGGCCTGATTTAAGCCTTTAAATAGGGAAGACGTATGCCAACCACTGCCTCGACTGCGCCTGAGCGTTTGCTGGATTTAAATGAAGTTTTAGCTGAACTGGTTAAACAGGGTCGTATTAATCAGAGCAGTGCTGAACACTGTTTAGTGGGGCGGCGCGGTGACGCAGCAACTGTGCACATGCACCCTTTGGAATATATTGCCGGCCAGCAGTTGGATGACTTGCGCCGGCCGGGGCGTAAGCTCGATCTTGAGGCATTAACCCTGTGGTTGGCTGAATGGGCTGGGCAATCCTATTTGCGCATTGACCCGCTGAAAATTGATGTAGC
This sequence comes from Pseudomonas sp., assembly GCA_048266525.1. Taxonomy (GTDB): domain Bacteria; phylum Pseudomonadota; class Gammaproteobacteria; order Pseudomonadales; family Pseudomonadaceae; genus Denitrificimonas. The sequence goes on along the minus strand of JBLWZG010000005.1, from coordinate 229,144 downwards.
GGCTATCACGCCACTGATGTCTTACGCCTTTGCCCAGCGTCATAAAATCGTTGCTGTGGCGGCGAACAGTGAAAGTGTCACCATTGCCAGTGCGCAACCCTTTATGCGCAGCTGGGAAGATAACCTTGCCCATGTCCTGCGTCGCCCAATTAAGCGTGTGGTGGCTAACCCCGCAGATATTCAGCGCTTTACCACTGAGTTCTATCGGTTGGCGCGTTCAGTGTCGGGCGCTTCGGCAGGCGATCAATTTATCAGTGGTGTTGGTAACTTTGAGCAGCTACTCAACTTGGGTTCTAGCGATCAAGAGCCGGACGCTAATGATGCGCATATTGTCAACATTGTCGATTGGTTATTCCAATATGCCTTCCAGCAGCGAGCCAGTGATATTCATATTGAGCCGCGCCGTGAGCAGGGTACGGTACGCTTTCGGATTGATGGGGTATTGCATACGGTTTATCAGTTTCCTGCGCAGGTAACCATGGCTGTGGTCAGCCGCTTAAAAACCTTAGGCCGGATGAATGTGGCAGAGAAGCGCAAACCACAAGACGGCCGGGTGAAAACCAAGACGCCGGATGGCAATGAAGTGGAACTGCGTCTTTCTACTATGCCAACGGCTTTTGGTGAAAAGTTGGTGATGCGTATTTTTGACCCTGAAGTGTTATTAAAAAGTTTTGACCAATTGGGCTTTTCTGGCGATGACATGCAGCGCTGGCGCAGTATGACCTGTCAGCCCAATGGTATTATTTTGGTGACTGGGCCAACCGGCTCAGGTAAAACCACCACGCTGTATACCACGTTGAAACAGTTGGCCACTGAAGAGGTGAACGTCTGCACCATTGAAGACCCGATCGAGATGATCGAGCCGACCTTTAATCAGATGCAAGTGCAGCACAATATTGATTTAACCTTTGCCAGTGGTATTCGTGCTTTGATGCGCCAAGACCCAGATATCATCATGATCGGCGAAATTCGCGACTTAGAAACCGCAGAAATGGCAATTCAAGCGGCACTGACCGGGCACTTAGTGCTGTCGACCTTGCACACCAATGATGCGCCCAGTGCGATTACTCGCTTGCTTGAGTTGGGTGTGCCTTACTATTTGCTTAAAGCGACCTTGTTGGGCGTGATGGCGCAACGTTTAGTGCGCACGCTTTGCCCGCATTGCAAGGCTCCGGTTGAAATTGCTGAAGATGATTGGAAGACACTGACTCAGCCGTGGAGCGCGCCGTTGCCCAAAGGCGCGCAGCAAGCAGTGGGTTGTTTGGAGTGTCGTGATACGGGTTATCGCGGGCGTGCCGGTGTGTATGAAATCATGCTGCTCAATGATGCAATTAAGCCATTGATTATGGCGGATACCGATTTGGTAAAACTAAAAAACCAAGCCTATCGCGATGGTATGCGTAGTTTGCGTTTATCTGGTGCGCAAAAGATTGCGGCAGGGCTGACAACAATGGAAGAAATTCTTCGGGTAACACCGCAAAGTCAGCAAAAATAACCTAAGTCTGCGATAGCAGGCACTTATAATCAGCAATCAGTTTTGCTGTAGACACGGAGTTTTTATGGATATTGGTTTGGTTTTAGCACTCTTTATCGGTTTGATTGTGGCCGTGGTGTTTATGGGCTTTAAAGTCGTGCCGCAAGGGTATGAATGGACGGTCGAGCGTTTTGGTCGTTATACCGGCACTTTAAAACCGGGGTTGAATATTATTATTCCGATTATGGATACCGTTGGCCGTAAGCTCAGTGTGATGGAGCGCGTGCTTGATATTCCTGCGCAAGAAGCCATCAGTGCCGATAACGCCATTGTGCGCATTGATGCGGTGTGTTTTTTCCAAGTGGTCAATGCAGCGCAGGCCGCTTATGAGGTCAGTGATCTTGAATATGCCATCTTGAACTTGGTGGTGACCAATATCCGTACAGTATTGGGCTCAATGGAGCTGGATCAAATGCTCAGCCAGCGCGATGTGATCAACGAGCGCCTACTGCACACCGTTGATCAAGCCACTGCACCTTGGGGCGTTAAAGTAACGCGTATTGAAATTAAAGATATCACCCCTCCCGCTGACTTAGTGGCGGCGATGGCCAGTCAAATGAAGGCAGAGCGTTTAAAACGTGCCTCGATTTTAGAAGCAGAAGGCCGTCGTCAAGCGGATATTTTGACTGCAGAAGGTGAAAAGCAATCGCAAATTCTTAAAGCTGAAGGTAAACGTGAAGCTGCCTTTCTTGAGGCGCAAGCCCGCGAGCGCGCCGCCCAAGCTGAAGCTGAAGCGACGCGCATGGTGTCTGAGGCTATTAGTAGTGGTAGCGTGCATGCAGTGAACTATTTTGTTGCGCAAAAATATATTGAAGCGTTGGGTAGTCTAGCTTCGGCAGACAACAGTAAAGTGATTATGATGCCGTTAGAAGCAACACAACTGATCGGCTCAATTGGCGGTATCAGTGAAATTGTTAAAGCGTCGTTTGATGGGAAGAACATATGAGTGAGTACCTGCAAAATTTAGCGCTTTGGGACTGGCTGGCCTTTGCAGTGCTCTTGCTGATTGTCGAAGTGTTTGGCACAGCAGGCTATTTTTTGTGGTTCGGGACAGCCGCAGCAATGGTTGGGCTGTTGCTCTTGGCTTTTCCTGAGCTGTCTTGGGTTTGGCAATTTAGCGCTTTTGCCTTGTTGTCTTTAGCGACAGCCTGGGTTTGGTGGCGGCGTTTGCGTAAGCAGCCGAGTGCTGCGCCGGGCTTAAATCGACGTGGCAGTGAGCTGTTGGGTGGTGAGTTTTTGCTGCATGAAGCGATCAGTGCGGGTCGCGGGAAAATTAAAGTCGGCGACAGTTACTGGTTGGTTAGTGGTCCTGATCTGGCTGCAGGCACGCGCATTAAAGTGATTGGCCAAGAAGGGACTATTTTGCAAGTTGAGTCTTGCATCTTGCATGAGTGACTTGGAGCTGGCTGTGTGCCGTCCAACTGTGTAAGCTTATGTTATTGAGTAATCTATGTGTTTGATTGTTTTCTCTTGGCAGCCTGAGCGTCGCCAGCCATTATTGTTACTGGCTAACCGTGATGAAGTGCATGCACGGCTGAGTGCACCGCTGGCGCAATGGTTGGATCAGCCCAGTGTTTATGCTGGGCGCGATCTTGAGGCGGGTGGCTCTTGGTTGGGCATTGCCGAGCAAGGGCGTTTTGCTGCTTTAACCAATATCCGCGATATGTCATTGCCGTTAGGCAAGCAATCACGCGGAGCTTTAGTCAGTGACTACCTCGCTTCAGAGCAAAGCCCGCAAGCTTATTTGCAAGATATTGCGGCGAAAGTTAATCAATATAGCGGCTTTAACCTGCTCGTTGGCGATCTAAATTCAATTTGGTATTTAAACTCAACCCAGCCACGCCCCGTACGTTTAACGCCAGGTGTGTATGGCTTGTGCAATGGCAGTTTAGATGCTGCATGGCCGAAACTTGTTCGAGCTCGAAGCTTATTTGCCGAGCGTTTAGATGCTCAAGATCATACGTTGTTTGAGCTGATGCGAGACGAGCGTCGTGCAGAAGATGATCAATTGCCGGATACCGGCGTGGGTTTGTCGATGGAGCGCATGCTGTCTAGTATTTTTATTCGTGGCGAGAGTTATGGCACCCGAGCCATCAGCTTACTGCGGCGCTTTGATGATGGTTGGACTTCATTGGATGAGCGTAGTTATAGTGCTAATGGTCGCTATCTAGGGCATTCTCGTATTGAGCTGCCTGCTGATGGGCTTAAACAACCTGATCAAGGAGTTTGCTAGCATGATGAACTGCGATCCTATTACAGGCGTCTGCCTGTTGCCTGAACATGATGGCCCTGCTGATTCAGCTGTACCTGCGGTGATGCAAGGTTGGACTGTGCATTATATTGGCGATCCAATGTGCTCTTGGTGTTGGGGTATTTCGCCTACAGTCAGCGCAGTGGAGACATTCTGTGCCGCGCAGGGCTTTGAGTTCTCGATCATCATGGGCGGTTTGCGTGCCGGCGGTGGCGATCCGTGGAACGATGCATTTAAAGACTTTCTGCGTAACGAATGGCGCCATATAGGGCAAACCACGGGCCAACCTTTTGGCTTTACTCTGCTTGAGGTAAAACATTTCAATTACGACACTGAGCCGGCCTGTCGTGCTGTAGCTACGGTCAAATTACTACAAGCTCGACATCAGTTTGCTGTGACTAAGGTGTTGAAGTTTTTTACGGCCATCCAGTATAAGTTTTATGTTGAGGGACAAGACAGCACAACGCTGGATTTCTATGCCAGTATTTGCGCCGATCTAGAGTTGGATTTTACTGAGTTTGCCTGCTTGTTTAACTCGCCTGAAGCCCAGCAGGCTGTGCAGCAAGAGTTTATTCGCTGCCGGCAGTTGGGCGTGCGCTCATTTCCTACCCTACTGCTTGAGCATGAGGGCAAGATAACACCATTGGCAAAAGGTTTTGTTAGTACTGAACAGCTGCTCTTGCGTCTGCGGGAAAAGATGGATCTTTGAAATGATCACTCCAGCCGCGACTGCTGGACTCAGCTGAAATGAGACAGAACATGACACAGGGTTAACCTGTGATATCTGCACTGTGGTTATTAGTGCGGTGGATTAGGTTTGTACGCTGGAGGCTGGGTTGAGTACTTTGCTTAAGCCCAGATTGCCGAGCGCAAGATTGAGCGTGCTGTGGATCAGCTGCGGATTATCCATTGCTGACACTTCTTCGAGCAGTGCTTGCGCATGCTCTAAAGTCATTTTACGCAGTAACCATTTTACCTTGGGTAAGTGGGTTGAGTTCATCGATAAACTATCAAACCCCATGGCTAATAACAGCACTGCAGCAACTGGGTCGCCGGCCATTTCCCCGCAAATACTGACTGGTTTGCCTTCAGCGTGGGCGGCGCTGACCACTTCTTTAAGCGCCATCAGGACGGCCGGATGCAGGTAATCATACAGCGCCGCGACTCGCGCATTGTTGCGATCGACTGCCAGTAAATACTGAGTTAAGTCGTTGGAGCCGACCGAAAGAAAGTCAGCCATGCGCGCTAATTCTTTAGCTTGATAGACCGCTGACGGCACTTCAATCATCACGCCAATTTGCGGCATTTGCACATCAACGCCTTCATTGATCAGCTCGCCCCAGGCACGGTGAATCAAGTGTTGCGCATCATCGAGTTCATGCACGCCAGAAATCATCGGCAATAAAATATGCAGATTATTTAAACCTGCGCTGGCTTTAATCATCGCGCGCACTTGCACCAAGAAAATTTCTGGATGATCAAGGGTTATGCGAATGCCACGCCAGCCTAAATAGGGGTTACTTTCCTTGATCGGGAAATAGCTTAGCGGTTTATCACCACCAATATCCAGAGTGCGCATGGTCACCGGCAGAGGGTGAAATGCTTCTAATTGCTCGCGGTACATCAGTACTTGTTCGCTTTCACTGGGAAAACGAGACGAACCCATAAAAGCCACTTCCGAGCGATATAGGCCAACGCCTTCAGCGCCGCGCTGTTGTGCGCGCTTCACATCTGCCAGTAAACCAGTGTTAACCCATAAAGGCAGGTGATAGCCATCTAAAGTGACGCAAGGCAAGCTGCGTAAACTATCGAGGTCTTTGTTGATTAAGCGCTCTTCTTCAACCACTTCAGCGTATTGCTGGCGCAATAAAGCACTGGGATTGGTAAATACATCGCCATGGTAGCCGTCAATAATCAGCTCAATGCCTTCTAAGCGGGTGTAGGGCAAATCAACCGCAGCAACCACTGTAGGGATACCCATCGCGCGGGCCAAAATGGCGACATGCGAGTTGCGTGATCCTAGAACCGAAACTAAGCCAACCAATTTTTCAGGTGGTACTTCACCGAGCATGGCGGGTGAAAGCTCTTCGCTGACTAAAATGGTGTTGTCTGGATAAACCAAGGTTTGCTTGTGGGCTTCTTGTAAATACGAAAGCAAGCGTCGGCCTAAATCTTTTACATCAGAAGCGCGCTCGCGCAGGTAGTCATCATCCATGTGTTCAAAGCGTTGCACATGTTCGCTGACCACTTTGCGCAAAGCACCTTGCGCCCATTGGCCGGTGCGAATCAGCGCAATCACATCACCAGCTAAAGCGGTGTGTTCCAGCATCATTAGATAGACATCAAACAGGGCACGCTCTTGTGGGCGCAACTGATCGGATAAACGGGCGGATAAGCTACGAATATCGGCGCGCACGGACTCTAGGGCTAAAGCAAACAGTTCAAGTTGCTCAGCAATATCGCTGATGGCTTTATCTGGTACAACATCCAGATCCGCCACGGGTAGCACCACAACAGCAGTGCCTAATGCCGCGCCGGGCGCGCCAGGCACACCAATAAAGCGCGCTTCTTGGATACCTTTACCCGGTCTGCCTAAGCCACGAATCGAGCCGGTGGCTTCAGCATGGGCAATCACCCCAGAGAGTTGTGCGCTCATAGTGACTAAAAAGGCTTCATCACCTTCGTCAAACTGGCGGCGCTCTTTTTGCTGCACAACCAACACGCCAAGCACTTGGCGGTGGTGAATAATTGGAGTGCCCAGAAAAGAGGCGTAACGTTCTTCACCGGTTTCAGCAAAATATAAAAAGCGAGGGTGACTCATCGCATCTTCGAGGGTTATGGTCTCGGCGCGGCTGCCGACTAGACCGACCAAGCCTTCATTCGAAGCCATGCTGACTTTCCCAACTGCGCGTTTGTTTAAACCTTCAGTGGCCATCAATAGATAACGGTCACGATCAGGCTCATACAAATACACCGAACACACGTGGCTGTTCATCGCTACGCGCACTTGCTTAACAATAATTGCCAGCGCCGCTGGTAAATCCTTAGCAGCGTTCACTTCTTGAGAGATCATGCGCAGCATGTTCAACATGCTGCTATCGGTGCGAGTCGAGTCTGACAACTTAAAGTTAATCTCTGGTTGGAAGTTGATAAGCCAGCTCTTTTAAAGCTCTGCGGTACACGTCGCGTTTAAAAGCCACCACTTGCCCTAGAGGATACCAATAACTGACCCAACGCCAACCATCAAATTCAGGTTTTTCTGTTAGATCCATGCGTACGTGTTCATCATCGCTGCGTAGCCGAAGCAAAAACCACTTTTGTTTCTGACCAATACACACTGGCTGGCTGTGGGTGCGCACTAAGCGCTGCGGTAAACGATAACGTAACCAGCCGCGAGTGCAGGCTAAAATCTCGACATCATGTTCTTGTAAGCCAACTTCCTCGTGCAGTTCACGATAGAGTGCTTGTTCTGGGCTTTCATGTGGGTTAATCCCACCTTGTGGGAACTGCCAAGCGTCTTGGTTGACGCGGCGCGCCCAAAGCACTTGCCCTTGGTCGTTGGTCAGGATGATGCCGACGTTTGGACGAAACCCGTCTGAGTCAATCATGTCCGCATCCTTTACTAAAAATCTTACTGCCATTGTTCCACAAAGCGCGCTGAAGCGGCAACGCGCATTATGCCTTGCATGGGCAGGCGCGGATAAAATCGCTATGCTGTGCACTCTTTATTTTTAGCATTAGGGTATTTGCCGTGCGTTTGGCTATTTTTGACTTGGACAACACCTTATTAGCCGGTGACAGTGATCACCAATGGGGCGAGTATTTGTGCGCGCGCGGTTTGGTCGATGTGGATGCCTATCGGCGCACTAACGATCAGTTTTATGCCGATTATTTAGCCGGGCAGTTGGATGTCTTGGCTTATCAGAACTTCTGCCAAGAAATCTTAGGGCGCACCGATAAAGCAGTGTTGGACGAATGGCATGCGGACTTTATGCGCGATTGCATTGAGCCCATTATTTTGGCCAAAGGAGAAGCTTTATTGGCTAAGCACCGTGCTGCTGGTGATATTTTGCTGATTATCACGGCAACTAACCGATTTATTACCGGCCCTATTGCTCAGCGTTTGGGCGTTGAACATTTGATTGCCACTGAGTGCGGTATGCAAGATGGCCAATACACAGGCGAACTGGTTGATGTTCCAAGCTTTCAAGCCGGTAAAATCACCCGTTTAAATATTTGGCTGACTGAGCATCAAGCGACATTAGAGGGCAGCTACTTTTACAGTGATTCGCACAATGACTTGCCACTGTTAGAGCAGGTCACCCATCCGGTTGCGGTTGACCCTGATGATACTTTGCGCGAACTGGCTGTGCAGCGCGGCTGGTCGGTGATTAGCTTGCGCGATTGATTGGAGAGCTGATACCGCGTTAAAGGGTGGTAGATAAGGATAAACTGCAATTAATTTATAATTGTGTATTATATCGATATGAAATCAATGGAGAGCTTATCTATGACTCGTATACAAAGTTTATGCAGTGCTGTGCTGCTGTCCCTTGCGGTATTTTCTGTGCAGGCGGTTGAGTTAGCGATCAGTGCTGAAGATGCCTATGCAAAAACTCAGCAAACCGAGCAACCAGTTTTGTTGGTGGATGTGCGCGATCCGGTAGAAATTATGTTTGTTGGCTTTGCTGATGCGGTGGATATTAATATTCCATTCTTATTGGCGGATCGCACGCAGTGGAATGCTGAGCGCAATATTTTTCCAATGAATCGCAACCCGGAATTTGTTGAGCAGATTAAAGCTGAGCTGGTTAAGCGTGGCTTGGATGAGAACACGGAAGTGATCACCATGTGCCGCTCTGGTAGTGAGCGCGGCGAGCCTAGCGCTAAAGTATTGCGTGAGGCCGGTTTAGTTAATGCACGCTTTGTCGTGCATGGCTTTCAAGGTGATGCATTAAGCGAAGGCCCACAAGCGGGTATGCGTTTGCAAAATGGCTGGCAGAACTCAGGTTTACCTTGGGGTCGTAGCTTAGATGCCGATAAAATTTATCGCTTAGATCGCTAGGCTTGGTTGCACTGTGGCTAGGCTTGCAGTATGTTAAATGCACTGTATGGAGATTGTTATGTTGAATCGCACACTTAAACAGATGTTAGTTACTCAGCCATTGGCTGCGTTGCTTAACTGTGCGCGTTCAGTAAACAACTCTGTTGCGTATTATTTTTATGGGTATTGGTTTAGCCAAAGGCGCGCCTGATACTCATCCAGGCGGGCCTCTTTTAACGGGTCGCCTACCACTGCTTTAGATAAACCCCGGTTGGCTTCCCACCCGGGGTTTTTTGTTTTTAGATTTCCAGTTTTACAACATTTAGAGGACAACACCATGGCAATGTATGCAGTTTATCCAGAGCGTTTTGATGACTTGAGCTGGCGCTTTAGCAACCACAAGCTGGCGTTACCCCATTTTTTACGACGACTTACTCGATAAAAGCTGCAGCGGTACAACCGCTGAGACAAGGACAGACTATGAATTCTTTAAATACTGCCATGGCACTTCAGCAGCCGACTTGCTTAGATCTAGAGCAAGCCAATATAAGCCTGCTACCACAAACAGGACGTAAAACGCGAGTACTGACCAGCCCACAAGAATTGCGTCAGCAGTTGCCGTTAACTGCTGAGCTGGCAAGGCGCGTACAGCAACAACGCGAGCAGATCCGAGCGATTTTAAGCGGTGCAGACTCGCGCCTATTAGTGGTGATCGGTCCATGCTCGATTCACAATGTCGATGAAGCGGTTGAATATGCTCAGCGCTTAGCCGAGCTGTCAGAGCGCGTTTCTGAGCATATGTTGCTCGCCATGCGTATTTACATTGAAAAACCGCGCACCACGGTCGGTTGGAAAGGACTGTTGTATGATCCGCACTTAGATGGCAGTGCCGATATGGCGCAGGGTTTACAGCTGTCACGGCAGTTGATGCTACGCATGTTAGAGCTGAATTTACCGGTGGCGACAGAGTTGTTACAGCCGTTAGCGGCCAGCTATTTTGATGACCTATTAAGCTGGGCGGCGATTGGTGCGCGCACCAGCGAATCGCAAATTCACCGTGAAATGGTCAGTGGCCTGTCGTTACCCGTCGGCTTTAAAAACGGTACGGATGGTAGTGTTGGCATTGCCCTCGATGCGATGCGTTCGGCGGCACATGGCCACCAGCATTTTGGTGTCGATGCGCAAGGGCGTGCGGCGTTAGTGGAAACCCAAGGCAATCCAGATACGCACTTAGTGTTACGCGGTGGGCATCAAGGGCCTAACTATGATGCGCAGAGTATTGCACAGGCTTGTGTAGCCATGCATAAAGTGGGTTTAGATGCTTCGTTAATGGTCGATTGCAGTCATGCCAATAGCGGTAAAAACCCACAACTACAACCGCAGGTTTTACACTCAGTCTTGGCGCAGCGTGCGGCTGGGCAGCACAGTTTGCGTGCAGTGATGCTGGAAAGTAACTTAATCGATGGTCAGCAAGCACTCTGTGACAACTTGCAATATGGCGTTTCTATTACTGATGGTTGTTTAGGCTGGACCAGTACTGAGCAGATGCTGCTAGAGGCAGTCGAACAATTGCGCAGGTAAGCCAATGTATAACTGCGCGCTACTGTGCTCGATGCAGTCAGCGCGCAGTCGGTTAGCCGCACATGAGTTGGCGCTGATTAAGTTGTTCTGACCAGCGGTATGGATAAAGACAAATAGACACTTGCAATTATAGATACGAATCATTAGCATTCGTAACAGGTGTTTATTTGCTTGGATCTGTCTATGTATATCTGCTTATGCAAAGGTGTCACCGATCACAAGATCCGCCAAGTGGTCGAAGATGGCGCGCGTAGTTGGCGTGAAGTGCGTGAAGTCACAGGTTGCGGCACCCAGTGCGGTAAATGCGCCTGCACTGCTAAAAAAATTGCTCAGCATGCGATCAAAGACAGCTTGATCGTTTCTGCTGATGATTTGGCTTACGCCATTTAATCAGAAACTCTTCTCCCTCATCGCTATATAGCGAGCTGTATGAGTCTGCTATGCTCTGTGCATCATTCCTATTGATGAGGACGCAGACATGAAAGGCGACACTAAAGTAATTGAGCATCTCAACCGTATTCTCGGCAATGAGCTGGTAGCCATTAATCAGTATTTTTTACACTCTCGTATGTACAAAGACTGGGGCTTAAAGGCATTGGCAAAGTGGGAATATGACGAATCCATCGAAGAAATGCGTCATGCTGATACGCTAATTGAGCGTATTTTATTCCTCGAAGGTCTGCCTAATCTGCAAGATCTCGGCAAGCTGCATATTGGTGAAAACACTCAAGAAATGCTCGCCAGTGATTTGGCCTTAGAGCATATTGCCCGCACGGATTTGTTGGCTGCAATCGCCCATTGTGAAGCAGTACAAGATTACGTCAGCCGCGATTTGTTGAGAAAAATCCTCGACGATGAAGAAGAACACATTGATCAGTTAGAAACGGAACTGGGCTTGATTGAAAAAGTCGGTATCCAGAACTACTTACAAACCCAGATGGGTGAAGCTGAGTCATAACGCTGATTACAGATCTTAAAGTGCAGTTTGCTGTTGCGCTTTAAGATTGCTCAGCGATGAGCTGCTGTTTAGCCAAGCTGCCCGCAAGACGTTCAATTTCTTCTGTGCGCTGCAGATCTTGCTGTGGCTTCTTCGCGTTTAAACTTGACCAAGCAGGGTAGGCGCGTGCCGTTTTTAACGGCGGCGCTAATTCACCTTCACGCCATTGCTGCTCGAGAGGTGTATCCATTTGAATCCGTGCTTGCGCCGCATGTCCACGCTGTTCTAAGGCATTGAGTAAGCGCTGTTGACGAATGGCCAGTAAGCGCAAAGTGCTGTCATTCACGGTTAATTCACGCTCCCCACGCCATTTACCTTTGAGGCGCTCGCCATAATTACGGAAAGTCTGGGTTAAACCACCGACTGCTGCGCCAACCACTGTGGCCATGCCTAAACTCAAGCCGCCGGTGAGTAGATCAATACCCACTCCGGTAGCTGCACCTGCGGCCATGCCGCCACCGACTTTAATGCCCAGTTGTTTCATTGTCGCCGGATTAAATAAATCATCAGCCCAGCGACCTTCTTCCAATGGCAGTGCGCTGGCTTGAGCATCGTCTTTACGAAAGGCATAGAGTTTCAATAGTGCTTCTACGCAGGTCTGTTCACGCTGGCGCACATCGCGGTGTAAGTCTTGGATAGCTTCTTCTAGCTGGTCAGGGTGCACGCTGCGACGACAAGCGCTGACATCAACCAGTAGCTCAGCAATCAGTCGGTAAGCGGCTTTACGACGCACTAATACTTGCGTCTGGTTGTGTTCAATCAGCCGTTGTAAGCGTGGTCGCTGGCTGTCGAGGACGAGGCTAAGATTTTCATATAGGCGTTGTTCGCCGTCTTGTGGTGGTGCGATGGTATCGAAACGCACCAGCGCATGTAGGCCTAAGCGCGCCAGTACTTCACGCCATGCAGGTTCGCGTTGTTCAGTGCTGTTGACGAAATTAAGTACCGGAAGCAAGGGTTTGCCGCACATGGCGAGGATGGCTAACTCATCGCGATACTTGGCCAATACCGGCTCGCGCGCATCAATCACATAAAAACCGGCATCGGACTGTAGTAATTGACGCAGTACTTTTGCTTCTTGCTCAAAGCGTTGCCGCGCCTCACTGCTATTGAGAAAACGTTGCAACAATTCTGGGCCATCTAGGCGCTCAGCGGTTTTGGGTAGCTGCTCAATGTATTCATACAGCGCCACCGCATCTTCAAAACCTGGGGTGTCGTACAGCTCTATCAACGCTTCGCCATCCACCGATAAACGCGCACCTTCAACATGTTGAGTGGTGCTGGGTCTGTGTGAAATAGCGCCAAAGCCAACGTCGCGAGTCAGCGTACGCAAGAGTGAGGTTTTGCCGACATTGGTGTGGCCAACAACCGCTAACTTTAGTGGTGCGCATTGTTCACTCATGACCTTGCTCCAACCATGTCAAAGGGGCCAAACGACTGTGTGGAAGTTTTAGTAAGTCGAGTTGTTCTTGCCAGGTATTCAGGCGTTCCTGCGCAGTGTCGGTTGCCAGTAACCAGATCTGAGTCTGCACGGCGGTGCGTGATAGTTCGGCAATTAAATGCAAAGTGCCGCGATCGACTGAGCGCTGTGGATTACAGGCAATCAGTAGGCGCGCGGGCGGGTTAGCGCTGAGTTGATCAAGAATCTTGCGCCGTTGTTCGCGGGTATCAATGACGCCAGCATTGAACACTTGCGGCGGTAACTCAGGCGGCCAGCTGACACTGTCATCCAATTCTATGGCGACGATGACCGCTGCTTGCCCTGTTCTTTGTGCGCCAGTGGTGTTGTTGCTAGGTAACTCGGTTGGCGCAGCATCAATAACCCCTAAGCGCTCACTACTGGGCTGCACACGCTCATGCAAAGGCTGCCAAACAGGATCCTTAGGGTTGAGCTGTAAAGTTTTAATCCCACGGCGCCAGCGCCATTCACACAATAAACTGCAGGCTAAACGCGGCACAATGCCATAGATCAGCAGCATTCCTAGTAGCCAGCTGGCCCAGATATGCCGTGCTTGCTCATCTTGCAAAGCCTGCAGGCCGCTGTGTTTAATCAGGCTGCTGTCTGGTATTGCAAAGCCAAACCAAGCTGCCGGCGTGCCGAGGCTGCTGACTAAGGTAACAAAGGAATCGCTGGCAACAATGGTGGATTCCCAGACAAAGCCATAACGGCGGGTGGCGAGTAAAGCAACCAAGGTCAATAAGGCGCTGGTTAAAGTGATTAACCACCAGCCGTGCAGTAAACGCCCCAAGCCCCAGCGCAATAAGTGATTGCGTTGCAGTAAGACCAGTAGTGCTGGCGCTAACTGCGCAGCCTTGGCATTGCGAGCCAACTTGTTACTCAGCCAGAGCCAGACTTGACTCAGTGGTGAGCTGCTTTGCGCGGAAAAAACTAAACTGAACAGCCATGCCAGCAAACTCAAGAGGTTTAAGCCAATCAAGCCGGCCAATGCCCAAAAGATATTAATGGCTTGCGGTGCGCCACTCAGAGCTGTTTTGGCCAGTACTACACCAGCAATGATGGCACTCAGGATTAACAACCAGAGTGCCAATTTGGCCCCTTGCAGCCAATGTTGCATGGCAACCAGCAGACCATCGCGCTTAGCCAGAAATAGCCCGCGTACTTGCAGGCGCTGCGCCAAGGATCCTTGTGTAGCACGCGCTGTACGACAGGCTTCGCTGTCTTCAAGCAAGCCCGTTTGCTCTTCGCGTAAACGCACTGTTTCGCAGAGCCAGAGCGTTTGTAAAGGGGGTAGTGAGTCAGTCACAAGCATTCCATTGAGTCACGTCTATACGGCTATTGTGCCTGATATTGCGTCTTGAATAACGCCAATGCGGTGCAAATCCTTTAAGATAAAGAAATAATCTTAGATATTTTGAGGCGCAGCCTTTATGAAGAATACATTGCCAGTGAGTTTGATTGTCGCGGCGACACGCAATCAAGTGATTGGACTGGAAAATCAGATGCCTTGGCATTTGCCTGCCGATTTACGCTACTTCAAACAGTGCACCCTAGGTAAGCCAATCATTATGGGGCGTAAAACTTGGGAGTCACTGGGGCGTCCGTTGCCTGGACGTCTAAATATAGTGGTCAGCCGTCAAGCCGATGCAGAGTTGGCTGGCGCAGAGGTTTTTGCTGATCTGGCCAGCGCAATTGAACGCGGCCAAGCGTGGGCAGCGCAACAGGACGTCAATGAGGTTATGGTGATTGGTGGCGGGCAGATTTATCAGCAGGCCGTTGCTTTGGCGCAACGGGTGTATTTAACCCGCATCGAACTTGAACTCGAGGGTGATACGTTTTTTCCAGTACTGGATGCTGAGGATTGGCAACAAACCAGTGCTGAGGCGCACCCAGCTCAAGACACTGAGCCGGGTTATACCTTTGAAGTGTGGCAACGCATCCAGAGCTAAGTTTAGCGCACGCCGCTTAGCAAATTGCTTGGTAGCCATCCGCATCTAACAACTGCTGCAGCTCATCAGGATTGCTCGGTTGGATGCGGTAAAACCAGCTTTGATAAGGGTGAGTGTTGACGCCTTCAGGTGCTTCAGTCAGACCTTCGTTAACAGCAATCACCGTACCGCTGATCGGTGCATGAATGTCAGAGGCAGCTTTTACTGACTCAACTACGCCCACGGCCTGCTCGGCAGTCAGCGTGCTGTTCAAGGCCGGTAACTCAATGTAGACCACGTCGCCAAGCGCTGCTTGGGCGTGATCGCTAATTCCTACGGAGACTGTGCCATCGCTTTCTAAACGTGCCCATTCGTGGGTCTTGGCATAACGTAATCCAGCTTCAATAGTGCTCATAACTTGGGTTTCCTTTGCAGATGCGGTGCGGTTTTTATAATTCACCGCGCGTTTTGATCACTCTTCAGCGCGGTATTTTCTGCGGGTATGCCTGGAGATCAGTTACCTTAAAGCATGACTCTAGCAGAGGATTTATAGGTTATTGGCGATCCTTTGCACAAGACTAAATTAGAATTTTTCCATGACGAACAAAGCGTGGTTTAACCACGCGTACCGGAAACCATTTATGGCGAATCTCAACTTCAGCGCGTTCAGCGGTGCCCATTGGTACCCGTGCTAGGGCAATGGCTTTACCCAGTGTGGGTGAAAAACTGCCGCTGGTAATCACGCCAGAGGTGTTGTTATCAATGCGTACAGGTTGCCCTGCGCGTAACACGCCGCGCTCCTCTAGAACTAAGCCCACTTGCTTTTCATTAAGACCGGCATCCAGCTGTGCTTGTAAAGCGCGGCGACCGATAAAATCACGACTGCTAGGCTCCCAGCAGATGACATCTTTCATGCCCGCGACTAAAGGCGAAACCTGCTCATTTATATCAAAGCCATACAAATTAAATCCGGCTTCTAAACGTAGAGTGTCGCGTGCGCCAATGCCAATGGGCGAGATACCAGCACCGACTAACTCATTAATAAAGTCGATGGCTTGGCTGGCTGGTAGGGTGATCTCAATGCCATCTTCGCCGGTATAACCGGTGCATGCAATAAACCAGTCACCGTCAGCTGCGCCCTGGTGGTGCTCCAGTTTTTGTACTAAGGCGGTGCGGGTTGAGCTTAAAATGGCGGCTAAACGCTCACGGGCGAGTGGGCCTTGAATTGAGAAAATACTTAAATCATTGCGCCATGCCACGCTGCAGGCAAAGGCTGAGGCATGTTGCTCTAACCAAATTTGCACGCGTTCACGAGTCACTGCATTACAAATAATGCGATAGCCTGTGGCCATACGGAACACCATTAAATCATCAATCACGCCGCCTTGCTGGTTAAGCAGGGTGCTGTGTTGTGCGTGACCAATAGCGGTGAGCAGTGCCACATCATTGCTGAGGACATACTGTAAAAATGCTTGGGCTTGTTCGCCCTGAATATCAAAAATGCTCATGTGGGAAATATCAAAAACTCCACA
The DNA here is from genome assembly GCA_048266525.1 of Pseudomonas sp. Taxonomy (GTDB): domain Bacteria; phylum Pseudomonadota; class Gammaproteobacteria; order Pseudomonadales; family Pseudomonadaceae; genus Denitrificimonas. The sequence continues at coordinate 212,821 of JBLWZG010000005.1, read as the reverse complement.
TTCATTACGCACATGATGGTGCTCATCGACTTGTGAGCCAAAATGTAATGGCATATCCCAGCCATTAAAATCCACCATTTTTGCACCTAGAGCAAGGTGCATGTCATACATCGGGGTACGCAATCCCATGGGATCTCCTAACTGGCCAAACGCAGTATTTGAGCCTGTGGATAATTCAAACGGTACGTATTGTAGCCTTGTTGCTTAAGGGCTGCACCGGTCATTATAAATATAGTCTGCTTCGCTGCCGCTCGGCTAATGTCCTGGACGATAAGCCGAGCGACGAATCAATAGCACAACGGGTAGCAAGCCCACCAACACCAAAGTTAATGCAGGTAGCGAAGCTCGCGCCCACTCACCCTCACTGGTCATTTCAAAAATACGCACGGCTAAGGTATCCCAGCCAAACGGGCGCATTAATAAGGTAGCAGGCATTTCTTTAAGCACATCGACAAACACCAGCAAGGCTGCTGATAAACAACCTGGCAGCAATAATGGCAGATACACACGACGAAATAATGACAAGCCACTAATGCCTAAGCTACGTGATGCTTCCGGTAGCGACGGCTTAATGCGTGCTAAAGCGCCTTCCAGTGGGCCATAGGCAACGGCCATAAAACGAATCATATACGCCAGTAAGAGCGCACTTAAACTGCCCAGCAGAATCGGCTTGCCGGCGCCGCCGAATGATAAAGATAATGGAATCACTGCGTGCTCATCTAAATAGCTGAACGCTAGCATAATCGCTACAGCCAACACCGAGCCGGGTAATGCGTAGCCTAAATTGGCAAAGCCGACCAAGGCATGCATGCGTTTGGTGGGTGTCATACGCTTAGCAAATGCGAGTAGTAAAGCTGCTGTGACGGTGATGGCAGCGGCCATTAGGCCTAAATATAAGGTGTGAGTGATCAGTGCGGTGTAGCGCTCATCAAGGTCAAAACGGCCACGCTGCCAAAACCATGTGAGCAATTGCAGAATTGGAATGACAAAGGCGCAGAGAAAAACCAAGCAGCACCAAGTGGTGGCTAAAAAGGCCTTCCAGCCGCGTAGTTTATACAGTGCTTTACCGCGAGGGCGCTCATTGCTTGGACGAATGGCGCCGCGTGCACGCTGTTCTGCAAACAGTAATACGGCGACAAACAGCAATAGTAAACTGGCCAGTTGTGTCGCGCTGGATAAGCTAAAAAAGCCGTACCAAGTTTTATAAATTGCCGTGGTGAAGGTGTCGAAGTTAAATACTGACACCGCACCAAAGTCAGCCAGTGCCTCCATCAACGCTAAAGCCACGCCAGCACCAATAGCTGGGCGTGCAACCGGTAAAGCCACGCGCCAAAACGCTTGCCAAGGGCTTAAACCTAAAACCCTAGCAGCCTCCATAAAGCCTTTGCCTTGGGCTAAAAAGGCCGTACGCGCCAGCAGATAGACATAAGGGTAAAACACCAAAATAAAAACAATAATAACGCCCGCGGTGGAGCGTACGCTGGGTAAGCGCAAACCGCTGCCAAACCACTCACGCAGTAACGTTTGTACCGGGCCAGAAAAATCCAGTAAGCCAACAAAGACAAAGGCTAAAACATAAGCCGGAATAGCGAAGGGCAGCATCAACGCCCAATCGAGCCAGCGGCGACCTGGAAATTCGCAAAGACTGGTGAGCCAAGCAAGACTAACGCCAATAAACGTCACGCCAACACCGACCCCTGCCAGAAGAATCGCCGTGTTGGAGAGTAAACGGGTCATCTGTGTTTCCCACAGATGATTCCAGATCTGCGTATCCACGCTATGCCAGCTGAGCAGTAGGACACTGATCGGCAGACAGACTAATGCGACAAAAAATAAAGTAATTGGATACCAGCGACGTTGGGCAGGAAGAGCCACAAAAAACCTCGTTCGATCGGTCACGCGTTAAGCAATACTGCGCAGTATAACCATCTGATTAAAGTTTGGCGCTGTTATCCTTATTTTCCTGGTGTGCTGACCAAAGCTTCAAACTGTTGTGCCGTCAGTGGATTACTGAGCAAATAGCCTTGAGCAAACTCGCATTGGCGCGCCTGAATGAGTGACAGCTGATCGTTGTTTTCAACACCTTCGGCGATGACCTTAAGGTTCAAGCTGTGCCCTAAGCTGATCATCGCTTGGCCAAAATCTTTTAATAATGGGTCTTGCAGGGTGTTACTGATTAAGCTTTTGTCCACTTTAAGAATGTTCAGCGGGAAGCGTTTCAGGTAACCCAGAGAGGCTTGACCCATGCCAAAGTTATCCAGTGCAATTTGAATACCGAGCTGGCTCAGTTCGCGTAAGTTGGCCAATGATTGTGCGCAGTCTGGCTTTAGGTGCTGCTCGGCGATTTCAATAATTAAAAACTCAGCCAATAAGCCGCTTGATTCGAGGGCCGTTTTTACCAAAGACACCAGATGTGGGCTGCGTAACTGCTTGTAGGATAGATTGACTGAGCAATGTAACTGAGGAATAAAATCTTGTTGCCACTGGCGTACCGTGCTGCAGGCCGATTTCAACACCCAGGCACCGACAGCAAGAATTTCATCGGAGTCTTCCAGTAAGTCTAAAAAACTATTCGGTGTATAACGGTGCCCGTCATGATTCCAACGCAATAATGCTTCAACTGCGTAAATGGTTGTCGCATCTTGCTTGAGCGCTTGGTTAACGGTGTAGATCGGCTGATAGAGTAATTCGAAGGCCTGATTGGCAAGACCTTTGGTCAGCGCTGCTTGTTTTCTTTGCAGTTCTTGGGTAGCTAACTGCATATCCTTGGTGTAATGAGCAAACTGGGCCTTGCCAGCCATTTTAGCTTGGTACAGAGCTAAATCAGCCGCTTGTAGCAAATCATTGGGGGGCGTGCCGTGTGGTAATACCGTAATACCAATACTGGCACTTACTGATAATAAGTGACCATCAATGCGTAGGGCCGATGACAAGCTGTCGAGCATGCGCTGGGCGACATGCTCGGCATCTTCCAAGCAGGCTAAGTCATCAAGTAACACAACAAACTCATCACCTCCAAAACGACCTAAGTGGTCACCTGGACGTAAGCAATTTTGTAAGCGGTGAGCAATCTCTACCAAGAGAAAATCACCAGCTTTATGCCCGTAGTTATCATTAACCTGCTTGAAATTATCCAGATCAATAAATAGCAGAGCGGTTTCGCGGCTGCCGGCTTGTTGGTTACGCTGCATGGAGTCGTGTAACAATTGATCCAGTTTGCGGCGATTGGCTAAGCCGGTTAATGGGTCATGGAAGGCTGCATAGGACATGCGTTGCTCATGTTCTTTGCGTTCGCTGATATCGGCTTGTGAGCCTGAAATGCGTTGCTCACCCTGTGCGCTGGTGCTGGCAAAACCGCGTAATAATACCCAGATATAATCACCGTCTTTTTTACGGATACGGTGTTCGCAGTCTAAAAAGTTAGTTAGCCCGCTCAGATGCTTACCTATAGCTTTGCGCACTGCGGGCAGGTCATCAGGATGGATGCGATTCATCCAATTGCTACTGTTATGGGTGCCCAGCTCTTGGGCGGTGAGCCCGAGCATTTCTAGCCAACGATTAGAGACATGCAAGCGATCGCTGTTGATCTCCCATTCCCAAATAGCGTCATTGGCACCACGCATGGCGCGGTCAAAACGCGCTTGGTTTTCTTCAAGACGCTGATTGTAGGCGGCAGCGTAGCTGTCGATGGCTAAGGACATGTCCAAGAAAACCGCTTTAAGCAAGCTTGATAACAGCTGAGTTTGCCCCGTGTCAGTGCAAATTGCTTTCAGCATGGTATCTAGGTAGAGACGATAAGCACCTACGTACCATTGTGGTTTGAGCCCGATGGCTTGGTGGGTTAAACCAACGCGCACTCTATCTTTAATATAGCTTTCATCATGTGGGCTTTGCCATAGCCGCTGAAAGTGTTGCCCTTGTTGGGTCGTTGAGCTTTCTGAACTTTGTACTTGCTGAAACTGCAATGCAACATCGGGAAAGTGCGTCAGATATTCATGCAGCTGTTTAATAAAGTCGTTATGTTGCTGTTGCACACTCTCAGAGGCTTGTGCAAGCTGCAGCGCATCTTCCTGCTGCCAGCCCATAAAACGCTCGCGCTCGCGAAATGCTTGATTATTCAAGCCAATGCTGGCGATCAGTGCGTCTAATTTTTCCTCAGAAAACATGATGAACCTTTACCGCAAGCAGCAGAATAAGTATGGGTTTGTTTGAGAGTTTTGCTCATTGCAAGATAAAGCAATGCCAATAAATGACCGATTGATGAGCGCCATAAATTGTGATGGCTATCGGCTAGCATTGTAGCGCATTTTATCTGACAGTTTCTAGCAGCAAACAATTCAGGCGCTGACCGGCCCGTAATAGATCCGCCACTTTATTGATGTGTTAGGAATAGCAAGCAGCTCTGAGTCTTACCTTGGATTGGTTGGCGCTCAGAGCTGGGCTTATGGAGCAAAGATCGCGGTTGTATTAGAGCCCTGCGAAACAGTCTGAAAACTGCTGAGCTAAATTTATTAGAAGTTGTTCATAGCCGGCGGGGTTGACGTTCACCGCGCTACCTAAAGCGTCCAGTTCAGCCAGAGTAACTGGCAAACCTGCCGCTAAGGTCTGCGCTAGACGAGGCTGTAGTGGCGGTTCGCTAAACACACAGCTGGGGCCCGCTTGTTGTAAACGCTGGCGCATTTGGTTGACCTGTTTGGCACCGGGTTGCAGTTCGCCCGATACAGCAAAAACACCGGCATGTTTTAAGCCATAAGCCTGCTCAAAATAATTAAATGCCTCATGAAAGACAAAAAAGGATTTATTCTGCAGTGGCTGAAGTTGTGCCTGCAGTTGCTGGTCTAGGCGATCTAACCGCTGATTAAAGGCTTGCAAGTTAGCGGCATATTGCTTGGCGTTATTAGGATCCAACTGGCTTAAATCAGCACTCATGCGCTGGGCAATCACTTTGGCATTGTGTGGCAGCAACCATAAATGGGCGTCGACTGTGCCGGGCTGATGGTGATGATCATGCTCAACCAGTGCGTGAGTATGGCCGTGCTCGTGCTCGTGCTCGCCTTCATCTTCGGCATGCACCTGTCTTTCACCGAAATACTGCAGTTGTAATGCTGGCAGTGTTTGCACGGCGACACTGAGTTGGCTGCGCTGTGTTAACAGACGCGGTAAGAAGTTCTCCAGGTCTGGGCCGATCCAGTAAAATAAATCAGCCTGATCTAAACGCTTGGCATCCGACGGACGCAGCACAAAATAGTGCGGTGAAGCACCAGGCGGTAGCAGCACTTGCGGCTCCCCTTGACCGTCTTGAATGGCCGCGGCGATCAGCTGTAAGGGCTTAATACTGGTTAAAATTTGCACCTGCGCTTGAGCGCTGATACTCCATAAGGTTAAGCAGCTGATCAGCAAGAAACGAAACACAGCGGTACACTCCGTAAGCAAAGAGTTATATAATAACGTCTCTTTAATCAGGATGCTGCTGTTATGTTAAAAACATCAACGGTTTGTCAATCGCATCAACATCATCAGTGCATCAGTCAAGCGCTTGAGTCTGCGGAAGATGTGTGTGCGCAACGTGGTGTGCGTTTGACTCCTTTGCGTAAGCGCGTACTGGAGTTGGTTTGGCAAAGCCATAAGCCGCTGGGTGCCTACGATATTTTAGAGGTGCTCAGTCGTGAAGATGGCCGCCGTGCTGCGCCACCAACAGTGTACCGTGGTTTAGATTTTTTATTAGAGAATGGTTTGATTCATCGGCTGGCTTCGCTCAATGCCTATATTGGTTGCAGCCATCCAGAAGTGGCCCATGAAGGTTATTTTATGATTTGCAAACAGTGTAATAACGCCTATGAGCTGGTGCAGCACAGCCAGATTGATACGGCGATTAGCAGTGAAGCCGAGCAGATGGGCTTTGCTGTGGAAACGCAAATGGTCGAAATTCTTGGCACCTGTGCGGCCTGTCGAGAGGCCGCATGAGCGCTACTTTATTACGTGCCGAGCATTTAAATTTAACCCTGTCTGAGCAAAGCGTGCTGGCAGATGTCAGTTTGCAAATTGCCGCCGGTGAAATTGTGACCTTGGTGGGGCCCAATGGCTCAGGTAAAACCTCGCTGGTACGGGTGCTGCTGGGTTTGTTAGCGCCAGATAACGGTAGTGTTTGGCGCGCCCCGCAGTTACGCATTGGTTATATGCCGCAAAAACTGGAAGTGCATGCCACCTTACCTTTGTCGGTGCTGCGTTTTTTACGTTTAGTACCTGGTGTGAGTCGTGAGCAAGTGATTGCTGCGCTGACTGAAGTGGGTGCGGTTAAAGTGCTCAATAGCCCGTTGCAACGCATTTCTGGTGGTGAATTACAGCGGGTGTTGCTGGCGCGAGCTTTACTACGTAAACCACAATTGTTGGTGCTTGATGAGCCGGTGCAAGGCGTTGATGTCAATGGTCAGCTTGAGTTGTATAACTTGATTGGTCAGTTACGTGATCGTTATGGCTGTGGCGTGTTGATGATTTCCCATGATTTGCATTTGGTGATGCGCGCCACCGATCGGGTGATTTGCTTAAATCGCCACGTGTGCTGCTCGGGACTGCCGGAACAAGTCAGCAATGACCCTGCTTTTGTTGAGTTGTTTGGCTCACGTGCAGCCAATGATCTTGCGGTCTACCATCATGATCACGACCATAAACATGATTTGCATGGCTGCGTGTTAACACCAAAAACTCACCAACATGGGCCGGACTGCACACATGCCTGATTTTCTTTTATACGCCTTATGCGCAGGACTGTTATTGGCGGTGGTTGCCGGCCCTTTAGGGGCTTTTGTGGTATGGCGCCGCATGGCTTATTTTGGCGATACCTTGGCACACTCCGCGCTATTTGGTGTGGCGCTCGGTTTGCTGTTTGATATTAATCTAGCGCTGGCAGTGATTGTTGGCTGTCTATTACTGGCCTTTGTTTTAGTGGCGCTGCAACGTCGTCAGCCTCTAGCTTCAGACACCATCTTAGGAATTTTAGCGCACAGTACCTTATCGCTCGGTTTGGTCACTCTAAGTTTTATGGAGTCGGTGCGGGTTGATTTAATGGGCTATTTGTTTGGTGATTTGCTTGCCGTGAGCGCCATGGATTTAGTCTGGATCGGCGCAGGTAGTGCGCTGGTATTAATCTGCATGATTGCGTTGTGGCGACCATTGCTGGCGATTACCGTGCATGAGGAATTGGCCGAGGTCGAAGGCTTGCCGGTGGCGAAGCTGCGCTTAGTGTTGATGGTGCTGATGGCTTTGGTGATTGCCGTGGCGATGAAAATTGTCGGCGTGCTGCTGATCACCTCACTACTGATTATTCCTGCAGCCGCGGCGCAGCGTCATGCCCGTAGCCCTGAGCAAATGGCCATTGGCGCCAGTCTGCTGGGGATGCTGGCCGTCTGTGCTGGTTTGGCGATGTCATGGCATCTGGACACTCCGGCAGGCCCCTCGATTGTGGTGTGCGCCGCAGCGTTATTTTTGCTCAGTTTCATCGTGCCGCAACGGCGTTAAGCCAATCGCTACTCTGAACTGCAATACCAATGCGTGGTCAGAAAACTATTACGATGCGTTAAACTCACACTTCTACACAGTGTAAAAAATAAGGATTTAAATTATGCGCAAAGCGCTAACAATGACTCTCGTAACAGCATTTTTATTTGCGACAGTGGCCTGCGCCACTGGACCAACCCCTGAATTAAGCAGCGTTGCTGATTTTCCAGCGGCACAAGAAGGGCAGGCTCGCCATGTGATTTGGCTGGCTGAGCAACCGCATGAAGAATTGCTAAAGGTTGAGATTGTGCCTGGCAAGTTGATGATGACCGATTGTAATACGCGTGCCTTGATGGGTGATTTTACCAAGCAAGATTTATCTGGCTGGGGCTACAGCTATTATCAGTTAGACAATGTCGCAGGACCTATTGCAACCATGATGGCCTGTCCTGACAACACCAAAAAAGAAGCTTTTGTGCCGGTGCAAGGTGACAACTTTACCCTGGGTTACAACAGCAAATTACCGGTCGTAGTGTATGCACCTAAAGGTGTTGAAGTGCGTTACCGTATTTGGTCAGCCAGCGAGCAATTGCAATCAGCGCTTGAGCAATAACTCATCAGCCATGCGTTACTGGGTGATTTGCGCGGTGACGTATTAGGCATTGATCTTCTGCTACCTAGTAGAGCAGTGTAGACTGCGAGCTGTTTTTAGGCAGAGGATAGATTGCATGACGCAAATTTTATGGCGCAGCCTGTTGGCGTTTAGCCTTGCTATGGTATTAAGCGCTTGTCAGGCTCCCGCTAAGCAAATCAGTGAGCCAGTAATTGATCAGTTTGCAGTCTCAACACAGGTTTTCGACACCTATGTTGAGGACAATCAGTTGGTCGCTGCCGAGCAGCAACTGCAAACACTAGGTGCTGATTACCCTGACGATGAGCGCTTGCCTGTCTTGCAGCAACGTCTCGCTGCAGCTTGGCTAAAAAACGGCCAACAAGCCTTACAGGATGCTGATGTGCTGGCTGCCAGCACTGCGTTGATGCATGCCAAGCGCTTAATGCCCCAAGCACCCGCTTTGACTGAAGGTTTGAGTACTGCTTTAGCTGAAGTGCAGGCCCAAGCTGCGCCGCCTGTGATTGAGCAAGAGATTGTCAAACCTGTGGTTAAACGCCCGGCTGCGGTTAAACCTGCGCCACGCGTACCCGCGAGAAAAATCGCCACACCGATTAAAACAGTGCCTGCTGTCACCGTAATCGAGCCCACAGTGGTGGAGCCAAAACTAGAGCAAGCGCCGCTGGCAACAACGAAACCCCGCAGTAAAAAAGCGCGTATTATTGATCCGCTGGCCGATAGCACCACATTGCCGATGCCGATGTTAGCCAGTCGCAACGATCACCAGTTGGGTCGCTTACTGGATGATGTGGCCAGCGATGTGGTTCGATTTCGCGCTGCAGTCAGTATTGAAGTGGCGGATACCCGTGATTTTCACTGGGTTGCAACCTTGCTGTCGGCACGGGTAAAGAAACTTGATGCTAGTTTTAAGCCGCGTTTACAAGAAGTGATTCGTAGTGATAGCCCTGCACAATTGGTAATTACCCCGAATAAATCATTGTAAAACGATCTATATATAGAATTTAAAATAACTTTTCATGCTAAGCGATGCTAGGCAGACTGAGCCTCAAACATCGCCCTAACAAGGTTAAACCGTGATTGAATTCCACGATGTACATAAATCTTATGCTGTAAACGGACAGAGCATTGCTGCTTTGCAATCGATGCAGCTTAAGGTTCTACGTGGCGAGATTTTTGGCTTGATTGGCCATTCTGGTGCGGGTAAGAGCACCTTGTTGCGTTTGATTAATCGTCTAGAAGAACCCTCTGGCGGGCGCATTATTGTTGATGGTGTCGATGTGACTGCACTCGATGCGCAAGGTTTGCGCCGTTTTCGTCAGCGGGTGGGCATGATCTTTCAGCACTTTAACTTACTCTCCTCTAAAACCGTGGCTGACAATGTCGCTATGCCGCTCAAGCTTGCTGGCGAATTGCCGCGCGTGCAAATTAAACAACGCGTTGTCGAATTGCTGGCGCGGGTGGGTTTAAGTGAGCATGCCAATAAGTATCCGGCGCAGCTGTCCGGCGGCCAGAAGCAGCGGGTCGGGATTGCACGGGCATTGGCGACTGATCCAAAAATTCTTTTGTGTGATGAAGCAACCAGTGCGCTTGACCCACAAACCACTGCGCAAGTTCTGCAGTTACTGGCGGAGATCAATCGAGAGCTGGGCTTGACCATTGTTTTAATCACCCATGAGATGGATGTGATTCGTCGCGTCTGTGATCGTGTTGGCGTGATGGATGGCGGAGTGATTGTTGAGCATGGCTTGGTCAGTGATGTGTTTCTGCATCCGCAGCACCCGACCACGCAACGCTTTGTCCAGGAAACTGAAGGGGATACTGATCTTGCCCCTGGCGAGGATTATCAGCATGTCTCTGGGCGTATTGTGCGCCTGACTTTCCTTGGCGAAGCCACCTATGCACCTTTATTAGGGCGCGTCGCACGGGAGACTGGCGTTGATTACAGTATTTTAGCGGGCCGAATCGGGCGTATTAAAGATCAGGCTTGTGGTCAGCTGACGTTAGCCTTAACCGGCGGCAAAGAAATGCTCGCCGAGCAACAGTTACGCGCTGCTGGCGTGCATGTTGAGGTGTTACGTCCATGAGTGAGTTATTGATGAATCTCGATTGGTATGAAATCTGGCAAGCCACTCTGGATACTTTACTGATGCTGGGCGGGTCACTGCTATTTACGGTATTGCTGGGGTTGCCGATGGGCGTGTTGCTGTTTTTAGTCGGCCCACGACAAATGTTTGAACACCGTGCTTTTTATGCATTGCTGTCCTTTTTCGTCAATGTGTTGCGTTCGTTGCCTTTTATTATCCTGCTGATTGTGATGATTCCAATTACTGTAGTAATGACCGGTACTTCGCTGGGTGTGGCTGGGGCGATTCCACCCCTAGTGATTGGCACAACACCATTTTTTGCACGCTTGGTGGAAACCTCTTTACGCGAAGTGGATCGCGGCATTATTGAAGCAACTCAAGCGATGGGCGCGAGTACTCGGCAGATTATTTTTAATGCGCTGTTACCTGAAGCGCGGCCGGGAATTATTGCTGCAACCACGGTGACTGCTATTACGCTAGTATCTTATACCGCGATGGCTGGTGTGGTTGGTGCGGGTGGTTTAGGCGATTTGGCGATCCGTTTTGGTTATCAACGTTTTCAAACCGATGTTATGGTCGTCACGGTCATCTTACTGCTGTTGCTGGTGCAGGTCTTACAAAGCGTCGGTGATCGCCTTGTGGTACGGTTTTCTAGAAAATAAGCACAAGAAGCTGCATTTTGCGGCACATCTGAGTTCAATAGGAGTGTAATTGTATGAAAAAGACCTTATTAGCGTTGGCTGCCCTTAGTGTGTTTGCAGTGCAAGCTGAACCATTAACTGTCGCTGCAACACCAGTGCCGCATGCGGAAATTTTAGAGTTTTTAAAACCTGCTCTGGCTGAGCAAGGCGTTGAGCTGGACGTAAAAGTGTTCACCGATTATGTGCAGCCGAACGTGCAGGTAGCTGAAGGCCGCTTAGATGCTAACTTCTTCCAGCACCAGCCCTACTTGGATGAGTTCAATAAAACCAAAGGCACCACTTTGATCAGTGTTGCCGGTGTACACATTGAGCCTTTCGGTGCTTACTCTAGCAAAATCAAGCAGCTGGATGATTTAAAAACTGGCGCAAGTGTGGTGATTCCAAACGATGCAACTAACGGTGGCCGTGCTTTGTTGCTGCTACAAACCGCTGGTGTGATCAAACTTAAGCCTGAAGCGGGTATCACTGCCACGCCACGTGATATTGTTGAAAATCCTAAAAAGATCAAAGTACGCGAACTTGAAGCAGCAACGTTGCCGCGCATTCTGAACCAAGTTGACTTGGCGCTGATCAACACCAACTACGCTCTAGAAGCGGGCTTAAACCCGAACAAAGATGCGTTAGTGATTGAGGGTGCAGATTCACCTTATGTGAATATTTTGGTGACCCGCGAAGACAATAAAAATGCTGAAGCAGTGCAAAAATTAGTGAAAGCATTGCACAGCGATGCAGCCAAAGCTTTTATCAATGAAAAATATAAGGGCGCAGTTGTACCAACGTTCTAATTTCTGCAGAGTATTCTGTTGATAATAAAAAACCCAGCCTAAGCTGGGTTTTTTATTAAGCATGTTGATGATTAACGGCGTGGCGCAACCGCTTTGTCGTCATGCGAAATGGTGACTTCAACACGGCGATTCATCGAACGTGATGCTGGAGTCGCATTGTCAGCAACAGGATATTCTTTGCCAAAGCCAACAGTTTGAATGTTGTTAAAGTCGACACCTTCTTTGACTAAAGCGCGTTTCACCGCTTGAGCGCGCTGCTCAGATAACTGAAGGTTGTATGCTGCACTGCCAGTGCTATCAGTGAAGCCTTCGATGAGGACTTTACGTGTAGGGTTTTCCCGTAAAAACTCGGCTAATTGCAGTACATTGCGATGGGCCGCAGGTTTTAACTCGGCTTTATTCAAGTCAAATAATACATCAGCAAAAGTGATTAACGAGCCACGCTCTGTTTGCTTAGCATTGAGCTTATCTTTTAAGTGTTGAATTTCTGCCTCACGCAAATCTAAACGCGCTTGAGCGCGTTCGCTGGCTTTGTTGTTTAGCTCCGCTTCAGCGTTTTTCAACACAATGGTTTGCTGAGCTAATTCAGCGCGTCGCGAGGTTAGGTAGGCCAGCTGACTAACCTTGTCTTGCTTTTCACCGTCACGGTAGGCTTGGTCCGCTTTATCGAGCATTTTAACCGCATCTTTGGTTTATAAAGGTGCTAGTTTTAATGCTTCAGGACTGCTTTGTAACTGGGTTACATTGCTGCGCGCTTGCTCTAATGCCGTGTTGGGCTGATTGGCACATGCGCTCAGGCCGAGACTTAAAACAAGTAGGCTGGGAACAACGATTAATTTACGCATAGGTATATCCTTGAATTTAATAAAAATGACGAGTTGTTGCTGCTCGCTTAATTCTTGCGCATACCTTCGTTGCGTAATTCTTCTACGCCATGCTTCGCATCTTCAGCTGCTCGCTTAACCTTTTCTGCCTGAGCTTTGCGCTCGGCAACACGTGCGTCCCACTCGGCTTGCTCCGCGCGGTTTTTAGCTTTTGTGTAATCTTTTTCAAACTCAGCTTTTTCTGCATCATTCATTTTTTTACGTGCAGACTGCATTTCTATTGGGGCAAACTCAGTTGCTCCGGCAGTTTCTGCGGCATTGAGCGCTTGGGTGGCGACAGCCATTTCTGTTGTAGGTGGGTTACCTGCGCAGCCGGCTAGGATCAATAGGCTACTTGCAGCAAGTGCTGTAAGTAAGAGTTTTGGGGTTTTTAAAAAAGATTTTGTTTGCATAGCGTCTAGCTCCATTGGACTTATATGTTTTCAAGTATTGAAAATACTATTGGATTGAACGCAGTCACTGCAGTCGCTAGGCTGAAGGCTTCCAAGAACAACTGTCTTTATAAGGCGCCTTAGAATTGAGATGATTTTTATAATTCTCTCGTCTATAAAAAACACTGATTATCATTATAAATTCAGCGCGTGAGTGGCCTTGTGTAAGTGTGTGATTTTTCAGTTGCACCAGTTATGCGCCGTGAGCAATTAACAGATTCCGAGACCAAGCTGTAAAACAGCCAACCCGGCTTTCGACCAGCCCCACCATGCAGCTGCTAATAAACCGATCAGTAACAGGCTAGCGGCTATTAGGTAGAGTGTTTTTCGCAGCATTGCAGGCCTTATGGGTGTCGTGTCGAGAAGGCTATTAAGCGCTCACGGACTGGCAGATTGAGTAAGGCGGCTATCACACTTAAAACAATCGATAATTGCCAGACCAAGGCATAGCTGCCTGTTTGATCATAGGCTAGACCGCCGAGCCAGCCACCTAAGAATGAACCGGTTTGATGGAATAAAAACACCACTCCAGCCAGCATCGATAAATAGCGTACGCCAAACATACTGGCGATGGTGCCATTGGTTAGGGGCACAGTGGATAGCCACAGCAATCCCATGGCAATAGCAAAGGCGTAGGCCGAAAACAAACTGATCGGCGTATAGAAAAACCAGGCAATCACTACTGCACGTAATAAATATAGCGCTGCAAGCAGCTGTGGCTTCGCATAACGGCCGCCTAACCAACCGGCACACCAAGTGCCAGCAATATTAAACAAGCCAACGAGAGCCAGTACCGTGGTGCCTGCGTGAGCGGGCAAGTGTTGGTCGAGTAAGTAAGCAGGGATATGAATGCCAATAAACACCACCTGAAACCCACAGACAAAAAAGCCCAGTGACAACAACCAGAAATCCGTATGGCCAGCGACTTGGCGTAAGACGCTCAGCAGTGGCAGCTTGATCTCCTCTGTTTGTGCAGTCGTGAGGTCTTCATGCAACATCCGTGATAGCGGTATCAGTAAAGCAATCAGTGCCGCGCAGACCAGTAATGCGGATGACCAGCCCAGCCACTCTAATAGACCCAGTGTGCCCGGCAGCATAACAAACTGGCCAAGCGAGCCCGCTGCACTGGCAATGCCCATCGCCATGCTGCGTTTTGCTGGTACGACTGAGCGGCCGACTGCGGACAACAGTACGGCAAACGAGGTACCGGATAAGCCAAAACCAATTAGCAGTCCTGCGCTGAGTACCAGAGCGGAGGGTGTACTGGCAAAGGCCATCAACAGCAAACCTAAGGCATAGGCGATGGTGCTGATGAATACTGTGCGCTTAACCCCATAGCGATCGGCAAAAGCGCCGACAAATGGCTGCAACAAACCCCAGATAAGATTTTGTATGGCGATGGCAAAAGCAAAGACTTCACGGCCCCAGCCAAACTCGATGCTCATGGGTGGTAAAAATAGGCCAAAGGCATGGCGAACACCCAAAGACAGCGCCAGTACAAGGGAGCTGCCTATCATCAGTAGCAGGGCATTGCGGGCGGTGCTGCGCATGCAAGTTCAGCCTTAGAGTTAGAGTCGCCAGCATAAACCAGTTCGTTGGCTGAAAAAACAGCTTAAACGATGTGCTGGGCGTGGTGCAGATGCTGCACTGCTTTAGGCTTTTAAGTGCTGGTGCGCGGTAGTTGCTGGCTTGATGCGAGAAAAAGTCCAGCCTAGACGACTTTTCCAGCAGGCAATGCACTAGACTATTGGCCTTAGTTATTTCATCTTGGTTTTTGCTTAGATCCCTAAGGGGCTGTCTGTGTCCGCAGTTTTGTATAATATTTTATCCTCAGTGGTACCCATCTTATTATTTTTAATTGGCGGCTATGGTCTAGGTAAAGCCTTGCCGAAAGTATTGATCCATTCATCGGTAAAATGCATTACTCCGGTAGTCTGGGTGATTTTGTTTGTGATTGGCTTGGAGTCTGGCGAAGCCTTTAGCTCGCTGGCGGCGGGCTTAAGTATTCTCAAAGATGCCGCCGTTTATGCCTTTACCATTAGTTTTGTAGTCTTTGTATTGATCCTACCGTTTAACTATAAGCGGCTGGTTGCTGATACTGAGCCGAGCTCATGGAAGGCTTTGTGGCATCCGATTAAAGAGTGTTTGATTGCTTTTAGTTTGGTGTTGCTGGGCGCGTTTTTTTACCGCTTACACTGGCACGACAATCAACTGGGCGAGATCGTCTTTAATATTTCTTACTGGCTCTACGCCTTGTTATTACTGATTGGTTTGGATTTAGCGCAAGTGTCGATTAGCCGTTCTTGGTTAGCGCCGAGAGTGTTGGTTATTCCACTGTTAGTGATGATTGGCTCAATGATCGCTGGGGTTATTTTGAGTTTTATCACCGGCGAGCAATTGGCTGTAGCTTTGGCGCTGAGTACCGGCTTTGGTTGGTTTAGTTTGTCAGGCGCATTGGCCGGGCAATATTTAGGCGATGCCTATGGCAGTGTGGCCTTGCTCAATGACTTGATGCGCGAGTTGATTGGCTTAACCGTGGTGTTTTTGTTGGGTCGTAATTATGCCAACAGCAGCATTGCTGTGTGCGGTGCCACAGCCATGGATACAACCCTGCCTTTTGTGCGTAAAGCCTGTAATTACGAATATGTACCCACCGCCATTATCAGCGGTTTAATACTGACAGTGGCTGCGCCATTTTTTATGTTGTTTTTTCTGAGTTTTGCGGTGGTTTAAGCACCGCGATAGAACAGACATACTGCAGTGCTTAAATCAGACTTTAACAGTCATATCGCTGTTGCTGATTAAACTTTCAAAGTCTGCCGTCGGCATTGGGCGGCCAAAGAAATAACCTTGGCCAAGCGGGCAATTGTGAGTTTGTAAAAACTCTAATTGCTCGGCAGTTTCTATGCCTTCGGCCTGCACTTCCACACCAATACTGGCACCAAGCGCTAAAATAGCGCATACGATGGCTTGGTCTTCCTTGGCGTCAAGCAGGTTACTAATAAAGCTTTGATCGATTTTAAGCTTATCCAAGGTCAGCGATCTTAGACGAGCAAGAGATGAATAACCGGTACCGAAGTCATCTACAGCAATGCGCACGCCCATCTCGCGTAGCTGGCGAAGCACAATATCAGCGCTTTCAGGGTCTTCCATGATTGCACTTTCTGTGACTTCGAGCTCAAGCTGTTCTGGTGCGAGCTGTGTATCACGTAAGGTGTTGGCAACTTGCTGGGCCAAGCTGTCTTTTGACAATGAACGACTGGAAATATTCACTGCGATAAATTTGAGATCTACACCTGCGCTGAGCCATTTCTGCATCTGGCTGCATGCATGGTGCAGCACCCACTCATCAATTAAGCGGATTAGACCGTTTTCTTCAGCGATGGGAATAAAATCATTGGGCGCAATCAAGCCACGTTCAGCATGATTCCAGCGTACAAGGGCTTCACAGCCCACTAGTTTTTTTGTATCCATGGCATAAATAGGTTGGTAATAAACAAGCAGCCCTTCGTTTTCTAATGCATAACGCAGTTCGCTGGCAATACGAATCCGTTGGAAGGCTTGCGCCGTCAGCTCGCTTGAATAAAAAGCAAAGGTTTCACGGCCGCTGGCTTTGGCTTTAGTCAGGGCTGAGTCGGCATTACGCATAATGTCTTCAACAGAGTTACCCGCCTTTGGAAATAAGCAGATACCGACACTGGCGCTGATAAACAGCTCGTTGTTGTTAAGCATGAAAGGTTCATTGCTGACGGCAATAATTTTTTGCGCCATTACAGCGGCTTCGCTTGGCGTGTGCGCCGACTCGCAAATAACAACAAACTCATCACCGCCAATGCGCGCTAATATGCATTGGTTGGTTATATTTTTCGCGATGCGCTGGGCAACGGCTTGTAAAAGTTGATCACCTAAACTATGGCCCAAGCTTTCATTAATATTTTTGAAGTGATCAAGGTCAATTAAGAAAACAACATGGTCTCTTTTTGCTTCAATGGCAGTGCGCAGCGATGTTTTTAAGCGCTCGTAGAGGTGAGGGCGATTGGCTAAGCCGGTCAATGGATCATACAAAGACAGATAATTAAGTTCAGATTGTGAATCTTTTAAAATTGAAATATCTGTGAAGATTGCAACGTTGTGTGAGACAAAACCATTCTCGTCACGGATCAGGCGGATTGTTTGGTATTGCGGTAAAATTTCACCATTTTTTCGACGATTCCAAATTTCGCCGCTCCATTGATCTTGGCTGTCTAAAGTTTTCCACATGGATTGGTAAAATTCAGAGGAGTGTCGACCCGACTTAAACATGCGGGGGGTTTGACCTAGGACGTCATTTTCACTGTAACCGGTGATGTGACTAAACGCTGGATTGATATGCACAATGGTATTTGTGTGATCGGTGATCAATACGCCTTCATGGGTGCATTCAAATACTGCCATGGCTTGTTTTAAGCGTTCTTCAGTTGCGCGCTGCTGGGTGATATCACGCGCGATACCAATAAAGCGAACAGGCTGGCCTTGCGTATTTTTAATCAACGCGCCACGAGAGTGTATCCAGCGCTGGCTGTTGTCGCGGTGAAGCATGCGGTAGGTACTATCGTAATGCCCCTTGCCCTCGGCGATGAAGCGCATAACGTTGCGATAAATCCGTTCGCGCTCTTCGGGTAGTAAGCGATTTTGCCAAGCCTGCTGATTATGGCCGAACTCCGCTTGGCTAAAACCAAGAATGTTGCAGTATGCTTCGGAGAAAAACACATCTTCAGTCTGGTTGAGGCTCCAATCCCAAAGCGCTTCTTGCGAAGCTTCTAAAGCCAGTTGCAATCGTTCTAAACGGATCTGTGCATCAGCCTGTTGCAGTATTTTTTGTTGATTGTGGTAGCGCAGAACAATAAACCAATACAGGATCGATACTAAGGTAAAACTGGCTAAATTACTGATGTAAACTATGCTGTGGTCATCGTGCAAAAAGAAGGGGAGATCATGCTGTAACCAAATGCTAGCCAGCAGCCAGCAAGACGCAAGCGCTGCGTAAGCTAAAAAACACATTGATAAGTAGCGCTGTCGTTTCATGTTGGGCCTTACGACTCATAATGAGTAATGGTTCACATTATAGGCTGAGATTAACGTCAGGTGTTTAGTAATTAAATTTGCTTAAGCATTGAGCAGAACTGTACGGTCAGCTTAACTAATTTAAACGCAAAAAAAAAATGCTCATTCGATTGAATGAGCATTTTTAAAATATGGTGCCCGGAGACGGAATCGAACCGCCGACACGAGGATTTTCAATCCTCTGCTCTACCGACTGAGCTATCCGGGCTCAACGGGGCGCTATTAAAGAGATTTAGCGCCTTGTTGTCAAGCAACTTGGTGAAAATAATTATTTATTGACTTGGCGGAACATAACCTTCGGCTTTGGCGAAGTCTTCACCGGCGAAAAACTTCTCCATTTCAGCCATTAAAAACTTGCGATCTTCAGCATCCATCATATTTAAATGGCGCTCATTGATCAGCATCGTCTGCTGGGTCTGCCACTCATCCCAAGCTTGCTGAGAAATATTGTTGTAGATGTCTTCGCCTTTGCTGCCAGGAAAGGGTGGGCGCGTTAAGCCGGCGAGTTCTTGCTGATGTTTACGACACATAACCATGCGAGTCATTGACGGTCTCCTGCGGGTGACTGAATAAGCGTACGCTCGATCAGCTCTTTAATTGGAGCTGCTAAACCTAAGCGTGGCGGATTGTAAGGGTTATACCAGAGCCAGTTGTTTTCGGCTACGGCCAAGGCTGTACTGCTCTTGACGCGAACCAGCCAAGGCTCAATCTCAAGGTGAAAGTGGCTGAAGGTGTGGCGCAAGCCGTTTAATGGCTGTTGTTGCTCGACTGTCAGCTGATGTTGTTGCAGAAGGCTGTCGAGCTGTGCGATATCGCCTAACTCAGGTAGGCTCCAAAGGCCGCCCCAGAGGCCGGTAGAGGGCCTTTGGTAAAGCAGCACAGAACCACTCAGGTCGACCAGTAACGGCATACTCACGCGCCTCTCAGGCATCACCTTGCGTGGTCGCGCAACGGGCAGCAGGTGTTGCTGCTCGGTTTGGTAGGCTAAACAACCTTTTTGCACAGGGCAGCGCGAACACTTGGGCTGTTTGCGAGTACACAGGGTCGCACCGAGATCCATCATGGCTTGAGTGTACTGGGCGACATCCTGTTGCGGGGTGAGCAATTCTGCGAGTTGCCACAACTGCTTGCTGGCTTGACTGCCACCTGGGTAACTGCCGAGCGCGCTGTAGCGTGCCAGTACGCGCTTAACGTTGCCATCAAGAATAGGTGCGCGCAGGCCCATACTTAAGCTTGCGATGGCACCAGCGGTAGAAGGGCCAATACCGGGTAAGGTGGCTAAACTTTCAGCGCTGCGAGGAAACTCACCATGGTAGCTCTCACAAACCTGCTGCGCAGTTTTATGCAGATTGCGTGCGCGTGTGTAATAGCCAAGTCCCGTCCACAGGTGCAGTACTTCATCGAGCGGTGCTGCCGCCAGAGCTTGTACATCAGGGAGGGCGTGCATAAAACGCGCAAAATAATCCAGTACCGTGCTGACTTGAGTCTGTTGCAGCATGATTTCAGACACCCAAACGCGGTAAGGACTGACATCTTGCTGCCAAGGTAAGTCTTTGCGGCCGTGTTCTTGATGCCAAGTCACTACAGCCGCAGCAAAAGCGTCTGGACTCATCGTTTAAACAGGCCTTTGAGCGCGTCTTTTAATTCAGGGCTGACTTTTTCGCCAAGTTTTTCATTAAGCTTTTCTGTCAGTTTTTCACCGGCCAAGGTGGCGGCAATTTTACCTAAGCCTTCTTGATCAATACGGCAGGCTTTAGCACCTAATTCGAGAGGTCCACGGCAGCGTACCGGCCATTCCAAGCCGACATAACGTTTGTTGACTTGGCAAGCAGGGTCCGACATTGGGTGGGTATCGCCTTCGATAATGATGCCTACATAGTAATCAAGGCTCAGCACACGTAAGTCGATATCGCCTTTACCTTTAACGTTTAAACCAGGAATGGCAACACGCAAGTTAGGGTTGTTGGCGATACCGTCATGGATCGTCAGTTTACCGCTGAGATCATTAAATGCGGTGTCTTTATTGCCGCTGTCAGCGCCGAGCGTTTTGCGATTTAACCTAGCAATACCGATGCACAACTGGCGCTCCAGATTAGCGTCTGGTAACACGCCTTTGTACAGCGCAAAGTTTAATGAACCATTTAAGTGCTCAATCCAGTTTTGCTGGCTATTACCTTGAGTACGAAGGTCGGTATCAAGGTCAAGTAAACCGCTGATGATCACTTCCTGATCTAGTCTTTGCAGGACTTTTTCCACTGGGATGTTATGTGTATTGAGTTTGACAGTTAGCAGCGGTTGTGGCGCCTTGCTATCAATGCTGGCGCTGCTTTTAAACTCACCATTAAATAGATTGCCTTGGAGGTTATTTAGATTGATCAGACCGTTTTTAGCGAGCAATTTAAACTTAGCCTGTGCAATCGGAAACTTACTGATGGTCAGCTCGTTAAAACTCAAGTCGACATCTGCATTCACTTTACCAAGTTGCTCCATCGGCAGCTGTGGCTCGCTGCTCCACGCGCTTTTTGACGGCGCATCCGGCAGCGCTGTAGTGCCACTGCTGCCAGCTTGCTCAGTTTGTTGCTTAACCTGAGCTTGACGCTCTGTGGGTGCTTTTGGCTTAACCGGCGGCAAGTAGCGGTCAGCATCGAGTTGATCACCTTGCAGATGCGCAAACAAGCTTGTTGTGGCAAAGTTCTTAATCCCAAGGCTGCCAGATAAAGCTGTTTGGTCAATGCTCAAAGCTGTTTCGTTGAGCAGCAAACTATTGGTTGTTCCTTGTAGGCGGGTATTGAGTTCAAAATGACTTAGCGCCTTACTATCCGCCATGGCCGGTAACTCAACACCAATACCGCTGAGAAACTCTTGCAGGTTTACCGCTGCAATCGATAATGCACCGCTTAATTGCGCTTGCTTGTTTAGCTCTGTCGCTTGAATTTCGCCAAGGGCTTTGAGTTGGTTGATCGAGAGTTTGAGGTTATCCCCGTGTGCAAGGTTGGCGCTTAGGTCATATAGAAAGTTTCCGCGCAGGGTGAAATTAGCGGTTTTACCATTAAGTGGCTCGCCGGCGATTTCGCCTGATAGCTTCATATCGTCGAGTAGGTAACGCTGTAAGGCCTGATCAATCGTGGCTTTGCTGGTCAGTTCAAGACGCGCCCGAATTAAGGGTTTGGCGTTACCTAAAAACCCTGAAAGCTTGAGAACAATTGGCTGGTTGTCGCGAATTGCCCCGGTGGTCAATTGCACACTTTCTAAGTTGAACTGCTGGCCGCTTTGTTCATCGAGGTAGTCAATTCGCGCACCATTGACGATTAAACTATTGATATCGAGTTTCAGTGGAGTGCTGGCACGAGTCGCTTGTGGCGCCGTGCTTGGTTCTGTCGTGCTAGCATTTGCAGCTGTTTCAGTGGCGGCGTTTGGCTTCGCGCTCGCTTGTTCGTTGTGGGGCTTACCAATGTGTTCCCAGTTACCTTGTCCTTGCGCGTTGCGATGCAGGCTTAGATTGAGGCCATCAATGCGGATATCGCTCATCTGAATTTCTTTGCGCAGCAATGGCATGACTTTTACAGACAGCCCTAGTAAGCGTAGGTCGGCAAAAGGGTCTGTTGGAGTTTGCGCACTGGCAATTTTAGCGTCGGTGATTTCGATACCCAGCCAAGGGAATAAGCTCCAGCCAATATCACCGTTGAGCTCTAACTCCAGATTGGCGTGTTCACGGACCAGTTCGCGGATTTCATCTTTGTAGTCATTGGGATTAAAAAAGTGGGTCAAGGCAAATCCGGCCACTACTAACAGCAGTAGCAGACCTAGAAGTAGCAGACCGATAAGCTTGCTAAAAGATTTCACGGGCTGGTTCCTTTTGCAAAATAAAACAAGTGAGCGTATGGATGAGTGATGGGCACTCGATCAGTTTTGCTCAGCGATAATTAAAGCTTTAGTTGTGGCAAGCTGAACCAGCTCCGCTTGATTTACAGGGATAACCACCTGCAAGACACAGCCAGCCTCAGTCGCTAAACGCGTCGCCTCAGCAAGCAAACGTCGCGCTACACCGCGATTACGGGTCAAGGCGCGCACACACAGGTGAGACAATAACCAGCGCTCGGCTTGCTTATCTAATAACGCCGCACCCAGTAGTCGGCTATTAAAGCGCGCAGTCACTAAAGTGTTGTCAGTCAGACCTTGCTGAATCAGTTCTGCAGCGTTGGAAAATGGTGCAATTAACCAATCTGGCGCGTCATGATAAATTTTTTCGAGGTCGGCCAAGTCTTGTGTGCTGGGTTGTTTAGCGCTTTCAAAGTAAACAGGCATTGCAAAGAACTCCTACAACTGAGCCGTTAGTGTACCGCTCAAAAACGTCTATCGGTAGCGGTCATCGTCGTTGCAAGCCTATAATATGCAACTAATGTGACCAGTCGGCCGTAGCAAGCGGCTTTTAGCGGTGGAGCAAATCATGACCGAACGTAAGGTTTCTGTTGAACGTAATACCCTTGAGACCCAAGTTAAGGCCACAATCAATTTAGATGGCACTGGCGAGGGACGTTTTGCAATTGGCGTTCCGTTTCTGGAACACATGCTGGATCAAGTCGCACGCCATGGTCTGATTGATTTGGATGTGCAATGTACCGGTGACTTACATATTGATGATCACCACACCGTTGAAGATGTGGGTATCACCATTGGCCAAGCCTTTGCCAAAGCAGTCGGCGATAAGCGCGGCTTACGTCGCTATGGTCATTCTTATGTGCCAATGGATGAAGCATTATCACGGGTTGCGTTAGACTTCTCTGGTCGTCCAGGCCTACAAATGCATGTGCCTTTTGCGCGCGCGGTAGTGGGTGGCTTTGATGTGGACTTGTTCCAAGAATTTTTCCAGGGCTTTGTTAATCACGCGCAAGTCACTCTGCATATTGATAACTTGCGCGGCACTAACACTCACCACCAGATTGAAACCGTGTTTAAAGCCTTTGGCCGCGCTCTGCGCATGGCTGTGGAAGTTGATCCGCGTATGGAAGGTCGTATGCCATCTACTAAAGGCAGCCTGTGATGCAAACCATTGCCGTAATTGATTACGGAATGGGTAATCTGCATTCAGTGGGTAAAGCGCTGGAGCATGTGGGTTCAGCGCGGGTTCAGATTACCAGTGACCCGCAAGTGATTCGTGATGCTGATCGCGTGGTGCTGCCAGGTGTCGGCGCGATGCGTGATTGCATGGCAGAAATGCAGCGTTTTGAGTTGCTGGATGTGATCCGCGAAGTCAGTCAAGACCGTCCGTTTCTAGGTATTTGCGTCGGCATGCAAGCCTTGCTTGATAGCAGTGAAGAAAATGGCGGCGTGCCTTGCTTGGGATTATTTCCTGGACAGGTGCGTTACTTCGGGCAGAACTTGCAAATAGACGGTGAGCGTTTGAAAGTGCCACACATGGGCTGGAATACCGTCGAGCAACGTTTGGGTCATCCGCTCTGGCACAACATTCCTGATCAGTCGCGCTTTTACTTTGTGCATAGCTATTATGTTCAGGCCGATAATCAGCGCCAGATTGCTGGTAGCTGTGACTATGGCTTGCCGTTTGCTGCTGCTTTAGCTGACGGCCCATGTTTTGCTGTGCAGTTTCATCCAGAAAAAAGCCACACACATGGCTTGCAACTGTTACAAAATTTTGTAGCTTGGGACGGGCGCTGGTAGCGTCGGATTCTGAGTGAATCGATTGACTTAACTTTTAGGCAGGCTGATTTAATGCTGATTATTCCCGCGATTGATTTAAAAGATGGTGCTTGTGTACGACTGCGCCAAGGACGTATGGAAGATTCCACTGTTTTTTCAAATGATCCAGTGGAGATGGCGGCAAAGTGGGTTGAGGCAGGTTGCCGTCGCTTGCACTTGGTTGACTTAAATGGAGCTTTTGAAGGCCAGCCAGTCAATGGCGAAGTTGTTAAAGCCATCGCCGCGCGCTATCCGAATCTGCCGATTCAAATTGGTGGTGGTATTCGCACCCTTGAGACCATCGAGCATTATGTGCGTGCCGGTGTCAGCTATGTGATTATTGGTACCAAAGCAGTTAAAGAGCCTGAGTTTGTTGCCGAAGCCTGTAAAGCATTTCCGGGTAAAGTGATTGTTGGTCTCGATGCGATGAATGGCTTTGTCGCCACTGATGGCTGGGCGCAAATCAGCGAGCTGCAAGTGATTGATTTGGCCAAGCGCTTTGAAGCAGATGGCGTGTCGGCAATTGTGTATACCGATATTGCCAAAGACGGCATGATGCAGGGCTGTAACGTCGAAGCCACGGCAGCATTAGCGCGAGCCACCACTATTCCAGTAATTGCTTCGGGCGGTATTCATAATTTGGGTGATGTGCAGTCGTTATTAAATGCACGGGCTTCAGGCATTGTCGGCGCGATTACCGGCCGTGCAATTTATGAAGGCACGCTGGACGTTGCCGAAGCCCAAGCATTGTGCGATAGCTTCAAATAATATTGCCAATGTAGGTCGCCCCTTTAGGGTCGACATTGGCGTTTTTATGGCTGGCTATGTCGGCCATGAATGGACGACCTACATGGGGCGGATCTATCAACGGATGATGACCTATAGTGGGTTGGTATGAACGGTATAGGTTGGATGTGCACTGATTTTTAACGGAAATTTCATTTATTGACTCTGTGGAGAGCCGCATGACGCTCGCGAAACGTATCATTCCTTGCCTTGATGTTGAAAATGGACGCGTGGTTAAAGGGGTAAAATTTGAGAATATTCGCGATGCTGGCGATCCAGTCGAAATTGCTCGTCGTTATAACGAGCAGGGCGCGGATGAAATCACTTTCCTTGATATTACTGCGACCTTAGAAGGCCGCGACACCATGCTGCAAACGGTCGAGCGCATGGCCAGCCAGGTGTTTATCCCGCTGACGGTGGGCGGCGGTGTGCGTACTGTTAATGATATTCGCAATTTGTTAAACGCAGGCGCTGATAAGGTTTCTATCAACTCAGCTGCGGTGTTCACCCCAGAGTTTGTGCAAGAAGCAGCGCAGCGTTTTGGTTCGCAATCGATTATTGTCGCGATTGATGCCAAGCAGGTTTCTGCAGTCGGCGAGCCGCCACGCTGGGAAATCTTCACCCACGGTGGGCGTAAGCCAACCGGCATTGATGCGGTTGAGTGGGCGAAGAAAATGGAAAGTTTTGGTGCCGGTGAGATTTTGCTGACCAGTATGGATCAAGACGGGATGAAAAACGGCTTTGACTTGGGCGTGACTCGCGCAGTCAGCGATGCAGTTAATATTCCGGTGATCGCGTCGGGTGGTGTGGGTAATCTGCAGCACTTGGCCGACGGTATTTTGCTCGGTAAGGCCGATGCAGTATTGGCCGCCAGTATTTTCCATTTTGGCGAATACACCATCCCAGAAGCCAAAGCGTATTTAGCCAGCCAAGGTATTGTGGTGCGCTAAGGCCTGCAGAAAGAATAAAAAAACGGCATCTCAGCTAAGCACTCAGATGCCGTTTTTTATTGCCAAGGCTTTAGACAAAACCTTGTGCAGATTACTTCGCTTTAGTGCCGCTCAATACGTTAATGCCTTTGAGCAAGTTCACCGCTTGATTGATTTGGTAGTCCTCATCTTGCAAGCGTGGCTTTTTATCTTTATCAGCTTTACTGCGCTTGTTTGGCCCGCCATTCCCATTGCCCAAGTGGCCAACCAAGTCAGCCTCTTTAATCCCTATTGCGCTATCTTCTTGGCTGAGTTTTGCCCGTTCAACGAGGATGTCAGGAACAATCCCTTGGGCTTGGATGGAGCGACCTTTCGGCGTGTAATACAGGGCTGTAGTGAGTTTTAGCGCACGATCATTGTTCAGTGGTAATACCGTTTGCACTGAGCCCTTACCAAAGCTGTCGGTGCCCATGACAATCCCGCGTTTATGATCTTGCAAAGCGCCTGCGACAATTTCAGAAGCTGAGGCGCTGCCGCCATTGATCAGCACAACCAGGGGTACGCCTTCGCTGGCATTCTCGGCATTGGCGGAAAAACGCAGTTCGGCATTGGCTAAACGGCCTTTGGTGTAGACGATCAAACCTGAGCTGATAAAGTGATCCGTCACTTCGACCGCCGCTTGCAAAACGCCGCCCGGGTTATTGCGTAAATCCAAAATTAGGCCTTTCAGCGCCTGACCTTTGTTTTCTTTCTTTAAACTCGTCAGTGCTTTTTCAACTTCACTGCCCGTGTTGACTTGGAACTGGCTGATGCGCAGAAAACCATAATCGTTTTCCAGTAACTGACTTTTGACGCTGCGACTTTTAATTACCGCACGCTTAAGGGTGACTTCAAAAGGTTTACGACCTTCACGAACAATGGTTAAGCGGATGCTGGTGCCGGGCTTGCCGCGCATTTTCTCCACGGACTCCATCAAGGATAAGCCCTTGGTCGGTTGATCATCGATTTTGATGATTAAGTCTTGTGCTTCTAAGCCAGCAGCAGAGGCAGGTGAATCATCAATCGGTGCGATAACTTGTAAAATGCCATCCTCTAGGCCAACTTCGATACCTAATCCACCAAATTCGCCGCTGGTACTTTCCTGAAGATCACGAAAGGCTTCAGGTTCTAAGTAGCTGGAATGTGGATCGAGGTTACTGAGCATGCCTTTAATCGCATTCTCAAACAGTGTTTTATCGTCGATTGGTTCGACATAAGCAGTTTTAATCCGTTCTAAGACTTCAGCAAAGGTGCGCAAGTCATTCAGCGGTAGTGTTTGTGCTGCTGGAGTCACTGCATTTGCCGAGCTGGGTGCCGCATTTGCACTTGCGTTGAGCGCGCCTAGCAACAGCATGGTGCTTAATACAGCTGAGGCTAAACGAGTTCTTGAGAAAGGCATGAAATAACTCCTAGTGAAGAATGGCATTGCGACTAGCCTTGTGTGCGGCACCATTGTACCGGATCTGCAGGCTTACCTTTTTTACGTATAGCAAAATACAGCGCTGCTTGGTCTTGACCGCCGGTATTGCCCACAGTGGATATGGCTTGTCCGGTTTTGACAATATCACCTGGGCGACTTAAGAGGCTTTGATTGTGCCCGTAGAGGCTTAAGTAGCCGTCACCATGATCAACAATCACCAGTAATCCAGCGCCGCGTAACCAGTCGGCAAATACTACACGACCTGAGTGGATTGCGCGCACCTGAGTGCCGGCTTGTGAGCTGATTAAGACGCCGTCCCATTTACTCCGAGTGTCACCGCGTGCACTGCCAAAACGGGCGATTAGACGGCCGTTGACCGGCCAAGGCAGTTTGCCTTGCACGCTGGAAAAGCTACCGCCATTGTGGGTGATGGCCGTAGAAACCATAGGGCTTTGCGGTTGCTTGCCACTGGCGACAGCAGGTTTGTCATTCAGTAGTTGCTCAGCTTGCTCGCGCTGCTGTTGCGCGATGCGTTGCTGGCGTTGGCGCTCGGCTTCTCGTGCTTGTTGTGCTTGCCGAGCTAAAGTGGCTTCAATGGTCGTTAACACCTTATTGAGCTCGGCTTGGTCGGCTTGTCTGCTTTTTAGAGATTGGTTTTCTTTACGCTGCTGCTGGCTTAGCGTAGCAACTTTCTCTTGGCGTTGTTGACGTAACACTTTGAGTGAGTCTTGTTTGCTCAATAAACTGTTTTGTTGTTCAGCAAGTTTGTTTTTCTGTTCGGTAATTTGCTGAGTGACGTTAGACAGTTGACGTAATGTTTCGTTGAACGTATTGATTTGCTGTTGGCGTGCTTGGCCGATGTATTGGTAGTAGGTCAGATTACGCGAGAACTTTTCTGGCTGTTGCTGGTTGAGCAAAAGCCGTAAGGGTTCTTGCTGGCCAGCTTGATACGCCGCACGTGCCTGAATCGCAATGAGTTTTTGTTGCTCAATGCGTGAGTGTTGCAGTTGCTTGCTTTGCTCTGCCAGCTCAACAAGTTCTTCGGCTGTTTTTGTTTCTTGCAGTTGCAGGGTTTTGACTTGCTTTTCTAGCTCATCAATCTCTATTTGCGTCTTTTTTAGCGCCTGTTCGGCGGCCGACTTTTCTTTCTGTATTTTACTCAGCTGCTTTTTAAGCTCGATGATGTCCTTAGTCGCTCGCGCAATTTCTTGCTGGGTTTGCGCGCGTTGATCAGTCGCCACGGCAACAGTGAATGCACAACTGAGAAAAATAAAGAGGAAAGTGCGAAGCATGGGCGTCGGTTAACCTGAGCAATACAAAGATTGAATTATGCCTAAAAACGGCGCGCTAAACAGCCGACTAAACCATAGTGTGCGTCACCTGCGTGGCTGTTGTTAGAGCGACCACGCAGTATGCCAGCATGTTACTTGAGTTCGATAATGCTGCGTCCTGTCATTTCTGCTGGAATCGGTAAACCCATCAACGTCAGCATGGTCGGTGCAACGTCGGCCAGGACGCCATCGTTACGCATGCTGGCAGGACGTTTGCCGACATAAATAAAAGGCACTGGCTCACAGGTATGTGCGGTATGTGCTTGGCCGGTACTTTCATCTTCCATTTGCTCAACGTTGCCGTGGTCAGCGGTAATCAGCGCTTCACCGCCGACTTTATCGAGTGCGCTAACGATACGACCAAGGCAGGCATCCAGGCACTCAACAGCTTGCACTGCGGCCGAGAACACACCGGTATGACCAACCATATCGCCGTTGGCGTAGTTGACCACGATCACATCGTATTGTTGCTTTTCAATTGCTTCGACAATGCGGTCGGTAACTTCTGGCGCACTCATTTGCGGTTGTAAGTCGTAGGTGGCAACGTTTGGTGATGGAATTAAAATACGCTGCTCACCTTCGAATGGCTGCTCGCGTCCACCGGAGAAAAAGAACGTCACGTGTGCGTATTTTTCTGTTTCAGCAATGCGCAGTTGTGTTTTGCCTTGATTGGCAAGGTATTCACCGAGCACATTAACCAATGCGCTTGGCGCAAAGGCGCTTGGCGCAGGTAAATCAGCAGCGTATTGGGTGAGCATGACGAACTGGCTCAGCTGCGGTAAACGCTGGCGCTGAAAGCCTGCGAACGCTTGATCTAAGAAGGCATGGCTGAGTTCGCGAGCGCGGTCGGCACGGAAGTTCATAAAGATCACGCTGTCGCCATCTTCCATGCGCACAGGCTCACCAATAGTGGTGGCTTTAACAAACTCATCGGACTCCTCGCGGGCATAGGACTCAGCTAATGCAACGCTGGCGCTGTCAGCTTGATAAATACCCTTGCCATCGACCAGTAATTGCCATGCTTGCTCGACACGATCCCAGCGATTATCACGGTCCATTGCATAATAGCGGCCAATCAAGCTGGCGATACGGCCTTTACCGAGCTTCGCGCAAGCGGTTTCAATCGCTTCGATCGAAGGCTGGGCGCTGCGTGGAGGTGTATCACGGCCATCTAAAAAAGCATGTAGGTAAATTTTTTCTGCACCGCGTTGCGCGGCCAATTCAATCATCGCAATTAAATGGTCTTGATGACTGTGGACGCCACCCTCAGAGAGCAAACCTAAAATATGCACCGCTTTGCTCTGCGCCACCGCTTGATCAACCGCTTTGGTCAGCGCTGGATTAGTGAAAAAGTCACCGTCTTGAATGGCTTTAGTAATGCGAGTGAAGTCTTGATACACCACGCGGCCTGCACCAAGGTTCATATGGCCGACTTCAGAGTTACCCATTTGTCCATCAGGCAAGCCAACATCCATGCCGCTACCAGAGATAAGGCTGTGCGGATATTGTTCACGCAACTGGTTATAGACTGGCGTGTTGGCACTGTAAATGGCGTTGTAGTCAGGGCTGTCGCTATGACCAAAACCGTCGAGAATCACGAGAACCAAAGGTTTAGGCGTGGCATGCATAAGAATAAACTCGCAAGTAAATAACAAAATATGCGCTCAGTTTAGCTGGATGTGCTCGGCGCGTCATTGTTAGTGGTTCAGAGAATGCGCAGGTCTGTGTATACTTTGACAATTCTAACGCTCTGGATGCCCATTATGTTTGCCGAAACACTTGCCAAGTTCCTTGAATTCATCACTGCGCACTATGTTCTTAGCGGTACTTTTTTAATCCTTGTGGTGCTGCTGATTATGCAGCAGGCACGCAGTGGGGGGCGTAACTTAAGTTCACGCGAGCTGACTGCGATGGTCAATCGTGATGAAGCGTTTATTGTTGATATTCGTGCGAAAAAAGATTTTAGTGCTGGGCACATCGTTGGCTCGGTCAATATCAGTAACGAACAGCTTAAAGATCGCATGTCAGAGCTAGAAAAACATAAAGATAAAACTATTATTGTGGTCTGTGCTACCGGTATGAACGCTGGTGCGGCCTGTGCTGAACTGAAAAAGTCTGGTTTTACTGCAGCACGTTTAGCTGGCGGCATAACTGGATGGCGTAGCGAAAATCTTCCAGTGGTGAAATAACATGGCTAAAGTAATTATCTATTCCAGTGACTGGTGCCCGTACTGCACACGCGCAAAACAGCTTTTGCGCAGTAAAGATGTGGCTTTTGAAGAAATTAGAGTTGACGGTAAAGCTGATGTGCGGGCACAAATGGCTGAAAAAGCCCAGCGCACATCAGTGCCGCAGATTTGGATCGACGAGCTGCATGTGGGTGGCTGTGATGAACTGTTTGCTTTAGAACGTGCCGGCAAACTCGATTCGCTATTGGCAGGCTAGTTTTTCAGTCTAGAAAATACAACAGTGTTGCTGTACAACACAGGCAGCACATTGCATCAATGGGTTACATATCATTTACAAGGATAACAAGAGCATGACTGAGCAAAACAACGTTGCAGCGCAAGAAGAACAATCATCACAGTTTTCTTTACAGCGTATTTATGTCAAAGATTTATCATTTGAAGCACCGAAAAGCCCAGAGATTTTTCGTGAAGATTGGAGCCCTGCGGTTGAGTTAGACCTTAATACTCGCCAGAGTAGCCTTGAAGGTGACTTCCATGAAGTTGTATTGACCTTAACAGTGACTGTTAAAACAGGCGAAGAAGTGGCTTTTATTGCAGAGGTTCAGCAGGCCGGTATTTTCTTAATTCAGGGGCTGGATGCGGCTTCACAAAGTCATGCGCTGGGTGCATTTTGCCCGAGTATTTTGTTCCCCTATGCGCGTGAAACATTAGACAGCTTAGTGGTGCGCGGATCATTCCCTGCGTTGATGCTTGCACCTGTTAACTTCGATGCCTTATATGCGCAAGAGCTGCAGCGCATGCAAGCTGGCACTGAGGTGCAAGCTTAATTAAGCCTTTCTATTTATGCTAAAGCTTTGCGCTCGCGACTGCATCATCAAGAGCGCAAGCTAAACACAGTCACGGGAGCATCAATGAGTAAAGTAAGTGCGTTAATTGTTGATGATGCCTCTTTTATCCGTGATCTGATGAAAAAAAGTTTACGAGGCTTGTTCCCAGGTATTCAGCTTGAAGAAGCGGTGAACGGCCGTAAAGCGCAACAAATCCTTAGCACACAACGTTTTGATCTGGTGCTTTGTGACTGGGAAATGCCCGAGATGAGTGGCTTAGAATTGTTGACCTGGTTTCGTCAGCAGGCTGAATTCAAAGCAGTTCCTTTTATTATGGTGACCAGTCGTGGCGATAAAGAAAATGTGGTGCAAGCCATTCAGGCTGGCGTGACTGATTACATTGGTAAGCCTTTTACTCCAGAGCAACTGAGCGCTAAAGTGACCAAAGCGCTGACGCGAACCGGTCGTCTGCAAGCCTTACACGCTTCTGCGCCGACACGCATGCTCAGTACTGGGGTCAGTAATGACTCTTTATCTGCGCTGACCGGGACAAAATCGGCTGTACCGGCTACACCGGCTGCAGCTGGTGTAGCAAAGCCTGCGCCCACATTGCGTAGCACTGCTCCAGCCGCTTCTACGCCTCAAGCAAGTGGTGCGGCATTAAAAGGGCAGGGCCAAGCTCGATTGCGTTTATCCAACGGTGAGTTTAGCTGTATTATTAAAGCGCTAAGCTTGAAAGATGCTTTGTTAGTGGTGAAACGTGCTGATCAGTTGCCACAAGTGTTGGACAGTGCCGTATTGGATTTAGAACAGGGTGAAGAAGCTGAGGTGGCACGCTTAAATGCTTATGTGCATGCAGTGAGTGCACTTGAGGCGCGCCCAGACAGCGAGTGGCTGCAGGTTACTTGTCGCTTTGTCGACAGTGACCCTAAGAAAATGGACTACCTGTCACGACTGATCGCCCGCGGTACGGCGCAGCGGCATTTTACCCCGAGCGCATAAGCTGAGGTCATCGCTGAAAAGTTAAAGCTAGGGTGGCGGCTCCAGTAAAGTCGATCACAGATTGCTCAAATACTGTTCGAATAATCACATCAGTGCTGCTAGTTTGAAGGCATCAGTGACTCTTGGATGTGCGCATGTGTAGAAATATTCTAATACTTGCTTGGTTGGCCCTATTTTGTGGGCCCAGTTATGCCTTAACGGTTTACAAATATACCGATGAAAATGGTGTGGTGACCTATACCGATAAAGCCAAAGCTGGTGCACAAGTTTTTGTGTTTAGTGATCGCATGGTTGAGCGCATCGACAATGAGGTCAAGCTAGAAACACGCACGCATGCGGCTGGTGAAACTTTATTAGTACGCAACGACTTGTATGCGCCGGTTGAAATTGAATTAAGCCTCGAAAAACAAGCCAACCTTGCTGGAGATCCCAAAGCACCGATTCGCTGGGTGTTGCCACCGCGCAGTCACATTCGCTTACTGACCCTTGCGCCGAAAGATGCCTCGAAACCTATGCAGTACAAGCCTAAGCTGCGTTATGCCTTAGGTGATCCGCGCTTACTGCCGACCACTAACCAGTATCCATTACCTTGGCGTGGTGGCCCTTTTCGTCTGACCCAGGGGGCTAATGGTAAATACAGTCACTTCACCCCGAAAGGGCGTTATGCATTAGATATTGCTATGCCTGAAGGCACACCAATTGTAGCGGCGCGTGCCGGTGTGATTGTTAAAACTGAAAATCAGCAAAATGGTCGTGGTAAAAATCCTGCCGGCAACTTTGTGCGTATTTTGCATGACGATGGCACCATGGGCGTGTATTTGCATTTGCAGAAAGGCACGGTGAGTGTGCGAGAAGGACAGCGTGTTGAGCTGGGGAGTTATCTTGCACGTTCAGGCAATACTGGCAATAGCACCGGGCCGCATTTGCATTTTGTGGTGCAGCGCAATGTTGGGTTGGCCATTGAGTCAATTCCTTTTGAGTTTAACCAGCCGATCAATAGCCTGCCTAACTTTGCTGTAGGTGGCGAGTAACAGTATTGCAATCGCTTACTCACAGAGTCTAAGTTGACAGAGACTGTTGCAGGTTAAGCCGTGAAGGCGTAATGCGCTATGATGCCGAGCAAAATACAAAAACCTGCCCAGTGATTATGCAAGAAGGCCTGTAACGAAGACTGCGCGTCGCGTTGACGAGTATGGATAAACTCCCAAATAAAGCATGCTGCAGCGCCCACAAGCCCGAGTTGGAAATAACTGCCTAAAGCAAATTGATTGCCGGCCAGTAACAGGCAAAATAAAGCACAACTTTGTAGGGTCAGAATAATAAAGCGATCTGCCTCACCAAATAAAACGGCAGTTGATTTAACCCCTATCTTTAAATCATCCTCGCGATCACTCATTGCATAGTAGGTGTCATAGGCAATGGTCCAGAGTAAGTTGGCAATATAAATCAGCCAGACATGATGAGGCACTGAACCTTGCTGTGCGCTAAAGGCCAATAGAATACTGCAGGAATATGCAGCGCCCAATGCCACTTGCGGGTAATAGGTGAAGCGTTTGGTAAAGGGGTAGAGAGCGGCTAAACCAACCGCTAAGAAGGCCCAAGAGATGGTTTGGCTGTTGGTCTGTAGCACCAAGGCAAAGCTGATAGCAACCAGCATGGCGAAAGTGATCAGCGCCTCTTTAGCGCTGACGCGACCACTGACAATCGGTCGGTCTTTTGTGCGTGCAACATCGCCATCGATTTTGCGATCAGCGAAATCATTGATTGCACAGCCTGCAGAGCGCATCAGAATCACTCCGAGGATAAAAATCACCAGATTTTTAATGTTGGGTGAGCCCTCTCCTGCAATCCATAACGCCCATAAAGTCGGCCACATCAGTAAATAAATACCAATTGGACGATCAAGGCGCATCAGTTGAATAAAATCCCATGCTCTTGGGTGAAGACTATTCAAGGATTTAAGTAACGGGTTAAGCATGGTGAGCTCCGTAATCAGATGTTGGTCAGGCTGAAATAAATGCTGGGGCGTTAACTGAATAAGGTTAGATCGCTATCCTGCCAAAACTGAGGCAAAAAAACTTCGGCCACCAGCACACCCAGTGCTGCTTTTTTAAAGCACGAGCGGCGTGCCCAGACCTGCTGCTGTGCAGCAGTATATTCTTGCGCGATGGCCGGTAGTTGGATAACTGGCAGCTGACATATCTGCAGTGGCCCACGGCTGAAGGCTGGCTGGTTAAACAATAACTGGCCAAGAGAGTTATTACCCAGTTGGCTCAGATCAAAATTGGCTTCCAATAATTGCGCTTTGCCGGCCACACTGCGAGCGAACACCCAGGGTTGCTTACCATCGCAAAGAAACACTTCGCGTACCCAACCTATGCTATCTAGCGCAAGATTAAGTGCTGAGCATTCATCTGCACTCAGTTGCTGCCAGCCTTCATTAAGCGGTTGAACCACAAAGCCGACCTTGCATAACTGGCTAAGACGTTGGGTTAATGAGCTTTCATCGAACAACCAGTCATTGAGTACTGCAGATGAGGTTGTTGTTGCGTGCCAAACGGTGGTTGGCCTGTTACGGCTATGGGTAGACACAGTACTTCTTAATCAAACTAAAAATGTTTTTGCAGTTTAGCATGCATTAAACCAGTATTTTACTGCTGCGCTTACGCTGGGTAGTCTGCTGCAGCTAGGATCGACAATTAAATCGCTAAGCTTTGTAAAAATCATCACGAAAATTGATGCAAACACTGGTTAGCGATGGGATGTCGTGCGATGCTTCGCCGGTCTTCATTGCTGTAGACATTAGTATAAGGTTGGACCATTCCACTGCTCGACACACTCAACAACAATAAAATGAGGTCTCACATGCGTAAACCAGAATTAGTCGCGGCGATTGCCGAGAAAGCTGATATCAGCAAAGAGCAAGCAGGACGCATTTTGAATGCTATTTTAGAAGAAGTGACGGTTGCTGTTGCTAACAACGACCCCGTTACCTTAGTCGGTTTTGGTTCTTTCTCACAACGCCACCGTGGTGCGCGCACGGGTAAAAATCCACAAACCGGTGAGCCTCTGGTCATCAAGGCCAGTAATACCGTGGCTTTTAAACCGGGTAAACAACTTAAAGATGCGGTCAGCCAGTAAGCGGTAACAGCCTGAAACGATGCGCGACAGGTCTTTTAGTTGCGCATTGTTTAGCGAAAAGATCGCAAAATTAGGAAATACTGCGGCTAAATGCGCCGTTTTTTTAGTGTTTGTATTACTATGCGCGCAATTTATTATTTGGAATAGTTTAATGAAATTTCGTTTTTTACTCTGGATGCTCGGCCGTATGATGAGCAAAGCCAGTAAAACTAACCCTGCCTTTCAAAAACAATTGGACGGTAAAGACTTAACTTTTATGCTGCACACGCTTGACGGCAAGGTAGCGCGCCATTTTGTTGTCGCTAATAATCGCTTGGAAAGCCGTTCTGGAGTTGCTCAGAGTCCAGCCTTCTCTATTGGCTTTAAAGATTCAGCCTATGGTTTCGCCACGATGAATGCCAAGAATAAGCAGTTGGCGTTTATGCAAGGCATCCAAGATAAAAGCATTCAAATCCAAGGCAACACCATGTTGGTTATGTGGTTCCAAGGCCTGATGAAATATTTGATGCCTAAAAAAGCTAAGCCGAAAGCAGAATAACTGTAAAAAGATTGGCGCGCTTAAAATCTGCGCGCCAAAACACTTCTACTGCTGTTCGTTAAAACGATACTGTAGCGCCTCTGCTAAATGCCCACGACAGATCGTTGCAGCTGCTTCGAGGTCGGCTAAGGTGCGCGCTACTTTCAAAATACGATGAGTGGCGCGCAGTGATAAGTTCAAGCGTTCACTGGCTTGTTCTAGCCAAACACGATCATCGTTTGCCAAGGCGCAATGCTCCCGTAAAGCATTTAAATCCAATTGTGCATTACTGCAACCTTGCCGATGCAATTGACGTTCACGCGCTGCGCACACCTGCTCAACCGCCTGTGCCGAGCTTAAGCCAGGCTCTTGAGGTTGGCGCAGTGAAGTGGTTTCACGTGCTACCGTGATATGCAGATCAATACGGTCAAGTAAAGGCCCTGAGAGTTTGTGGCGATAGCGCTGCACCTGTTCATGGCTACAGCGGCAACGTCCGCTAGGGTCGCCAAAATAGCCACAAGGACAAGGATTCATTGCTGCAACCAATTGAAAGCGAGCAGGGAAGCGCACCTTACTGTGTGCACGGGCAATCACGATATGCCCAGATTCAAGAGGCTCACGCAGTACTTCAAGGACTTTTCGATCGAACTCCGGCAGTTCATCTAAAAACAAAATCCCTTGGTGCGCGAGACTGATTTCACCGGGCTGAGGACGGCCACCGCCACCGACTAACGCGGGACCTGAGGCGCTATGGTGGGGTTGGCGAAAGGGTCGTTTGGGCCAGCTGCGTAAAGGCTCAAGATTAACCACCGACTGCACTGCGGCGACTTCGAGCGCTTCTTTTTCGCTGAGTGGTGGCAGCAATCCCGGCAGTCGACTGGCTAAAAGCGTTTTTCCCGTTCCAGGTGGCCCAGTAAGCAATAAGTTATGCATCCCTGCTGCGGCAACCACTAGGGCACGTTTAGCTGCCTGTTGACCTTGTACTTCGAGTAAGTCTGGATAACACGGCTGTTGTGCCAGTAAGCCCTGCGAAACATAAGGTTTAAGCATGCTTTGCTTATTAAAGTGGCCAACCAGTTCGAGTAAGTGATCAATCGCATAGACTTTTAAACCTGTGGCTAAACAGGCTTCTTCTGCGTTGGCAAGAGCAACCACCAGCACATGTCCGGCATCGCGCGCAGCAAGCGCCGCAGGCAGTACGCCACGCACTGGTCGTACGTGTCCAGATAATGCCAATTCGCCTAAGCATTCAAAACCATCCAGACAACCACCAGGCAGTTGTGCGCTGGCGGCGAGTAGGCCCAGAGCGATGGCTAAATCAAAGCGGCCACCTTCCTTGGGTAAATCAGCAGGCGCAAGATTGAGCGTGATACGTTTGCGTGGGAACTCAAGGGCGCTGTTGAGCAGGGCGCTGCGCACACGGTCTTTACTTTCGCGCACTGCAGTTTCTGGCAAGCCAACAATCGTCAGTGACGGTAAACCATTGGTTAAATGGATTTCTACACTAACTGCCGGTGCTTCGACGCCGATTTGCGCACGGCTGTGCATAATAGCAAGCGACATAGATCCTCCTTGATCTTATCTATTGAGCAGCTTTATTTGGCCTGCTGTTGGCCTTACAACTCTATTCTATTCAGATGCAGCCTGTTGCAGTTGTTCTTCTAATGCAGCGACTTTGCTTTCGAGCGCTTCTAAACGTGCACGGGTACGTGCCAGTACAACCATTTGGCTGTCAAACTCTTCACGGCTCACCAAGTCCAGCTTGCTAAAAGCACTTTGTAGCAGCGCTTTAAATTGCGCTTCAACCTCTGCACGGGGTAGCGGATTTTCACTGCCAAGTAAGTTTCCAACATGGCTGCTGATGCTGTCAAATAAGGCTTTGGGCGGTAACATAGAATAATTCCTTGATCATGATGACTGCAGTTTAGCACGTCAGTTCTAAGCTGAATCTTTATCTAGGTAAGAGTTAAGTGGCTTTCTTATGTATAATTTGTGGCAAGTCGCGCTTACGCAGCGCACGGATGAAAAAAAGCGTATTGTATTTGTATGCTTGCTAAAATAATGTGTGTGGCTGCTGTGTCAATCGATGCATACCATCAATTATCGAGTTTTAGATTAAAGAAACTCGGCATAAACATGTAAAAATTGACTTGAGTGATGATTCATCTAATCCCGGAGATACTGTATGAAATTAGTTACTGCCATCATCAAACCGTTCAAGCTGGACGATGTACGCGAAGCATTATCAGAAATTGGCGTACAAGGTATTACCGTGACTGAAGTCAAGGGTTTTGGGCGGCAGAAAGGCCACACCGAGCTGTATCGTGGTGCTGAGTATGTTGTTGATTTTTTACCTAAAGTCAAAATCGAAGTAGCGATTGCCGCTGCGCAACTAGACCGCGTTATTGAAGCAATCAGCAAAGCCGCCAATACCGGTAAAATTGGTGATGGTAAAATTTTTGTCGTCAGTCTAGAGCAAGCGGTACGTATCCGTACTGGTGAGACAGGTTCAGACGCGATTTAACCACTGACAGTGCTCACTAGGGTTATCATTTATTGTAATCTAGTGTTCACCAGTACGACTAAGGCGTAACCCCTTACGGGCTTGCGCCTTATTTTTTTTGCGGTTTATGATAGTCAACGCAGCCCTCAAGAATGCGGTTTTAAGAAATATTAAAAAAGAGTTCATTTGCGGTGGTTATATTCTTTTTATCGCACTAGAATGCGCGCCCAATGCATAGCAGTCATGCTCAGCACGCACTGAATGCGGCTGCCTACTGGCTCTATTGCTAACCTGTATTGCGGTAATTATGCTATCCCTAATTTCAGTGCTCAATGATATTGGCACTAGGTTTAAAACTATCTTGCTGAAGGCAGGCATGAGGTTGACTATGTTTGATGATGAATTAGAAACAGAAGAAGTAGATGCTGGTGATGACAGCGAAGTGGATACCGATGATATCAGTCTGGATGATGTTGACGACGTTGGTGATCTTGATGACGACGTGGTGGATGATGAGGTTGACGATGGCTCAGATGCGGTCGTAAAACCATCACGAGCTAAAGCGAAAGCGACAGTGAGTATTGATGATTTACCCTCAGTCGAAGCCAAGCAAAAAGAGCGTGATGCGCTTGCAAAAGCCATGGAAGAGTTTTTAGCGCGTGGCGGTAAAGTTCAAGAAGTTGATAACAATATTGATGTCTAAGTAACCCTACATTATTAAAAGCGCAACGGCGAAGCGGCTAATGGGCTGGCTTTGCGGTTGCGCTTTTGTCTTTGTAGTTACTACAAGCTGGATGGATTAATTCTTCATAGCTTTATAGCGTTCAGCCAGTTCAACACGAATGGCCCGACGTTCTTGAGCATTCGCAAAGCGTCTGATGGCATCATCGCCAGAGGGCGTTAGGGTAGGCACTTCAACGGGTTGACCTTGCTCGTTAACAGCCACCATGGTAAAGAAACAGCTGTTGGTATGTCTGACCAATTTATCGCGAATATTTTCTGTAACAACTTTGATCCCGACTTCCATCGAGGTGCGTCCGGTGTAGTTGACTGAGGCGAGAAAAGTCACCAATTCGCCAACATGGATGGGTTGGCGAAAAGTCACTTGGTCAACTGATAGTGTCACCACATAGCTACCTGCATAGCGGCTGGCGCAGGCATAAGCAACTTCATCAAGGTATTTAAGCAGCGTACCGCCATGCACGTTACCCGAGAAATTTGCTTTATCTGGGGTCATTAAAACGGTCATGCTTAGGGTTGAAGATCCAGGTTCCATAATGTTCTCTTAGTGATGCGCGCTTATACTTTGCGCTTAAAAGAAACAACTATACCTTATTGTGCGGTCGGTTAGCTTTCCAGCCAGACATCACGAGCCCAGTGCCAGACACTTTCCCAAGTTTCTTCCAGCATCTCTTGCGTATCGGCATCCCAAGCGAAGACTTCGCCATCTTCATCCACGGCGTAGTAAATCGGTGCATCGTGGCACACTGGCACTAAGTGCCGTGGCAGACCTATATCCCAAGCAGTGGCTGTCACTTCAGGTAGGTAAGTGTGCGAATGTGGATCGCTGGCGGTAACCGGCTCAAGATGGCCGTAGACCACGTCGCTGACGGTTAATAAAAACTCACGCAGAGCAAAGGGTAGATGGATCAAGATTTGTTCTTGAATCTCGACCAAGGTTTCTTCATCAGGTAACTCAAGTGCTACAGGAACCGGCTCATTACGCTCGCGTAGTTCGTCAATTACTTCTTCCACGGTGTGTTCGCTCTGTCGATTTCAGGTATTACGAAAAGCCTGAAGCAGAACAATTGCTACTGCTTCAGGTGGGGGTGACAGCTTAAGCGTTTTGACGAATACCAGCGATTAACCACGGTTGGTTGTCGCCGTTCTTGCGCTCCATACGCCAGCTTTCGCTGAAGGCTTCACCTTGATCAAAGCGAGAGGTTTTCGCAACACCGTGGAAGGTGATAGTGGCGACAGTCAGTTCGCTTTGCTCATCAATGCCATCAAGCTGCACAGTTAAATCATCAATGTAGGTTGATTGCATGGCATCACCTAAACTGCTGCGCTCAGTGGTCAGGAAGGTCAGCATTTCTGGGGTGACAAACTCAGCAATCAGATGCATTTCATTGGCATCCCAATGCTGTTGTAGAGCATTAAAATGACCTTCGGCGGCCTGTAAGAAGCTCTTTTCATTGAACCAAGCCGGGGCTTGAATGACTGGACGTGCTGCAGCACTAGAGCCACCAAAAATATTTTGATTAGCGTTGTGCACTTCACGTTGCATGGCTGGACCGCCCGCCGTAGCTGCCTGCGGCATTTGTCGACGACGGCTGGCAATCAGCTTAAAGATGACAAAAGCAATCAGACCGAAAATCAGCATGTCCATGATTTGTAAGCCTTCAAAAGCGCCGCCCGTAAACATTGAGGCTAGCAATCCGCCGGCTGCCATGCCCATTAACATGCCACCGATGCCGGGCTTGGCACCCGCTGCTGCGGTTTGTTTGCCTGCAGCTTGACCTGCGGCCGGTTGCGCTTGTTGTTTTTGCATTTGGCTGTGCTTGGGTTTTGCACCCCAAGATTTACCACCGCCAAAGCGTTTTGCGTCAGCGTCGAGGCTGAAGGTTAAGCCTAGGCACAGAGCTAAGGCGATACTGAGAAAACGTTGCATAAATATCTCTCTTTATTGTCAGGTTAATCGAGTCAATCGCAATTGCTGCAGTATGCAGCAATTGATGGGTGAGGAACATGGGCATAGAGCGCGCGTGCTACAAACATGCGCTGACCTCTAATCGCGCCAGTTATACAATTCCTTTTCAGAGATTTTATGCATTTGCGTTACCTGTTGTTGGAACGCTTGCATAGAATCCCAGATGCGCTGATTGAGGTCACTTTTGCTGGCTAAATCATTGAGCACCAGTGCCGACTCTTTTTCCATCGCTTGTAACACTTCATCAGGAAAGCGGCGCAGTTGCACGTCAGCTTGTTTGAGCTCACTTAAAGCACGAGCATTGTTCCAAGTGAAGTCGTCGAGCATATCGGCATTACCGGCACGAATCGCTTCGGTCACTATGGCTTGCAAGTCAGCTGGCAAGCTGTCCCACGCTGCTTGGTTAATGATTAACTCTAGTACCGCTTGCGGCTCTTGCCAGCCCGGGTAGTAATAGTATTTCGCTGCTTTATGTAAGCCAAAGGCTAAGTCGTTATAAGGGCTGACCCAGTCAGAAGCATCA
Source organism: Pseudomonas sp. (assembly GCA_048266525.1). Lineage (GTDB taxonomy): Bacteria > Pseudomonadota > Gammaproteobacteria > Pseudomonadales > Pseudomonadaceae > Denitrificimonas. The sequence continues at coordinate 171,094 of JBLWZG010000005.1, read as the reverse complement.
ATGGCATTGGTTTGTAGGGCGGTAAAGACTTCGCTGCCGGGTAAGTTAACCGTGGTCGCGCCGAGGCGATTAAGGACTTCGCCACCTAAGCCCGGCATACGGATTTTCAGGCCTTTTAGGTCATCTAAACTGTGGATTTCTTTGTTAAACCAACCGCCCATTTGCATGCCAGAGTTACCAATGGCAAAAGGTTTAACGCCAAAGGGTGCGTAAGCTTCTTGCCATAACTGCAAGCCGCCGCCTTTATGCAGCCAAGCATTCATTTCAATGGCTGACAAACCAAAGGGCACTGAAGTGAAAAACTGTGCAGTATCGGTTTTGCCTTTCCAGTAATACGCTGCGCCATGGCCCATTTGCGCGGTGCCGCGCGAGACAGCATCAAATACTTCCAGTGGTGGAACCAATTCACCGCCCGCGTAGACTTTAATGGTTAAGCGGCCATTGCTCATGCTGTTGATACGCTCAGCCACACGCTCGGCTGAAGTACCTAAAGCGGGATAGTTTTTCGGCCAAGCGGTGACCATTTTCCAGTTGAAAGTCTGTGGCTTAGGCGTAGCAACGCTATCTGTGTTGTTGGCGGACTCTTGATTACAGCCGAGCAAAGCAAAACAAGCGGTCATAATGGCTGCAAAAGTAAGGTTCTGGCGACGCTTCATATAGGCTCCTGATCCAGAGTAAGGCACAATTATTATCGTTATAGTGGCTGCAATTTAGCGTAAGCGACCATCAGCCATTTGATGCCATCGTTAGCAAAGTTGACCTGCACCCGAGCCTGCGCACCGCCACCTTCAAAGTTGAGGATGACGCCTTCGCCAAACACCGGGTGCTCTACCAGTTGCCCGAGCTTGAACTCGGTTTCTGGAATCTCTGTGCCAGCGAACATGCTGCTGGATTGCACTTGATGGTTACTTTGGTATGGACGGCTGACGCTATTATTCATCCGTACTTCCTGCAACAAATCGGCAGGAATCTCGCGAACGAAACGCGACACTTTATTGTAGGTTTCTGAACCATACAAACGGCGGGTTTCAGCGCAGGTAAAATACAACTGACGCATGGCTCGGGTGATACCCACATAGGCTAAACGGCGTTCTTCCTCTAAACGGCCAGGTTCTTCCAAGCTCATTTTATGTGGAAACAAGCCTTCTTCCATGCCAGCAATAAACACCACGGGGAATTCCAAGCCTTTCGCGCTGTGCAAAGTCATCAATTGCACCGCTTCAGTAAACTCATCGGCTTGGGTGTCACCGGCTTCCAGTACTGCGTGGTCCAAGAACGCCACCAAAGGTGATAAATCCTCATCGATTTCGTCTGCGCTGGCGCTGATGTCTTCACTTTTGCTGAAGGTGCGTGCTGCGCTGACCAATTCCTCAAGGTTTTCCACCCGTGCTTGGCCTTTCTCACCTTTTTCTTCTTTGTGGTACTTGAGTAAACCTGACTGCTCAATCACGATTTGCGTCATGGCGTGCAATTCGCAATCGAGGGTGCGAGTGTCTAGCTCGTTGACCAAATCCACAAAACCTTGCAAGGCGTTACTGGCACGTCCCGGTAAGGCTTTATGCTCAATCAGCAGATGCATGGCTTGCCATAGCGAAACATCATGCTCACGCGCGGCTTGGCGCACGGCATCAATGGTTTTTTCGCCGACGCCACGGGTGGGTACGTTAATCACCCGTTCAATTGCGCCGTCATCATGGCGACTGCGTAATAAACGCAAATACGCTAAAGCATTTTTGATCTCTAAACGTTCAAAGAAACGCTGGCCACCATAAATGCGGTAGGGGATTGCCGCGCGCAGTAGGCCTTCTTCAAGCACTCGTGATTGCGCGTTAGAGCGGTATAAAATGGCGATCTCGCTGCGGCTAAGGTCATCTTTGCGCAGTGCTTGTTCAATGCATTCAACAATATAACGAGCTTCATCGTATTCATTGAAAGCACTGTAGAGACGAATCGGCTCGCCTTCTTGGTCATCGGTCCACAGTTCTTTGCCGAGGCGGCCTTGGTTATTGCTGATCAAGGCGTTGGCGGCTTTCAAAATCGTTGCCGTAGAGCGGTAATTCTGCTCCAGACGAATGCTTTGGGTGTTGACGAAGTCGCTGGAAAACTGCTGAATATTCTCAATTTTTGCGCCGCGCCAGCCGTAAATCGACTGATCATCGTCGCCCACCACCATTAAGCTTTTACCGCCTTGTGCGAGCAAGCGCAGCCAAGCGTATTGCACAGCGTTGGTGTCTTGGAACTCATCAACCAAAACGTGTTGAAAACGTTGCTGGTAATGCTGTAACAGGCCTGGATTGTCGCGCCATAGATCGAGGGCGCGCAGTAATAGCTCAGCAAAATCAATCGCACCAGCACGTGCGCAAGCGGCTTCATAAGCACTGTAGATTTGCAGCATGGTGCCGAGAAATAAATCACCACCGGCTTGGATATGTTGCGGACGTAAGCCTTCGTCTTTTTGACCGTTAATAAACCACTGTGCTTGACGCACGGGCCAGCGCTGCTCATCTAAACCCAGTTCACGCATGACACGCTTGAGTAGACGTTGTTGATCATCGCCATCAAGAATACTAAAGCCTTCGGCTAAACCGGCTTCTTGCCAGTGCGCACGCAGTAAACGGTGGGCTAAACCATGGAAAGTGCCAACCCACATACCGGCTGGATTCAGGCCCAGTAAGTCTTCAATGCGCAAACGCATTTCTGCCGCGGCTTTATTGGTAAAGGTCACCGATAAAATGCTGTGCGGTGAAGCGCCTTCAACTTGGATCAACCAAGCAATACGGTGTACTAAAACCCGTGTCTTGCCGGAGCCAGCACCGGCCAGCACCCGTTGTTGACCAATGGGCGCGGCAACAGCTTCACGCTGAGCTTCGTTGAGAGAGTTTAGTAAGTGTGAGATATCATCATGCATCGGTGCATTCTAGAGGGCGCGCCGACTAAGGGCAAACTTATTGGCAACTAAAAAGTCTGTGCAGTTGCCCCCTTGGCTACTACCCAGATATCGCCATTTGGAGCTTTAGTATATTGATTTTGTTAATAAATTTTTCATACGAGTGTTGATTTTTGTGGTAAAACAAAGCTTAGGGTCTTGTTTTATAGTGTATGGTTAATGTGTCTTATAGGTTTTTTAAGAAATACACGCCATGTTCCATTTGTGCTGTGTAATAGCAATAAGAAAAATCGATATTGAGAGCTGAAAATATGTCGCAGGACAGCAAATCATCGCGATCAACGGATGATGAAAATCTTGAAATCACCGCGATGCTCTATCGCAGTGCGCAAATTCCTACATTATTAATGGTGCTGTGCAGTGCTGTTTGCGTTTGGGTTTTACGCGACAGTGCGCATTTTGCTGCGTTGAGCGTTTGGGCTGTGGCTGTTGTTGGCTTAGCTGTGCTGCGTTTTCTGTCTGTTTATTTGTTTGAGCGCGCCTCAGCACTCCAGCAGGCGGCGGCGTATTGGCGCATTATTTTGCTCGCAGGTGCCTTTGCTTCAGGCTTAACCCTGTCGGTGTTTGCCTGCGTGTTTATTCCGGATGTCGAACTGACTGAGCAAGTGGTGCTGTTGGGCTTGATTTCTTTAGTAGTTGCTTCTGCCAGTATTGCTTATGCAGTCAGCTACTGCATGTTTATGAGCTATGCCGTAGCCGCTTTTCTGCCAACCATTTGGGTGTATTTAAATGCTGAGTCAAACTTTTTACAGAGCTTAGGTTTATTGGTGGTGATGAACCTGATGGCCATGTCAGCTGCGGTATATCAAGTCAATCGTTTACTCCACAAAAGCTTGAGACAGCGTTTAAAAAAGCAACAATTGATTAAAACGTTGCAGCAAGCACAAGCAGAGACCGAGATTTTAAATACACAGCTGACTGCTGAAATAAATAAAAAAGAGGCAGTTGAACAAGCCTTGCGCGGAGTGCAAAGCAATTTGGAGGAGCGCGTTGGTGCTCGCACAATTGAGTTACAGAATGCTTTGCAAGCATTAGAGAAGAGTCAAGAACGTCTTGAGTTGGCTTTAGATGCTAGCCAGTTGGCGTTGTGGGATTGGGATCTGGTCAGTGATGAGATCCACCATACCCGTACACAAAATATTTTTGGTTTAGCCGATGATCAAGTGCGTGGGGTGTTGACTGATTTACGACCACTGCTGCACCCTGATGACTTGCCCGTGTTGCGTACTGCGATGATTGAGCATATGCAGCAGAAAACAGAGGGCTATGCTGTTGAGTACCGTATTAAGCATGAAGATGGTCGCTGGGTTTGGGTCGAGGATCGTGGGCGTGCAGTAGAACGCAGCAGCGATGGGCGGGTTTTGCGCATGCTGGGTACACGACGAGACATTTCTTTAGCCAAGCAGCGTGATGAAGAGTTGCGTTTGGCCTCAAGTGTTTTTGATGCCGGGGTTGAAGGAATAATTATTCTAGACCCTGAGTACAATATCTTGGCGGTAAATAAAGCTTTTACCGCTGTCACAGGCTACAACCGAGCAGACGTGTTAGGCAAAAATGTCATGCTGCAGCCTCGTTCTGAAGAAGTCACTCGGCAATATCAGTTGATACGTTTAGGTATTGAGCGTGAGGGCAGCTGGCAAGGTGAGATGCTGGATATCCGTAAAAATGGTGAGATTTATCCGCAATGGCTGCAGATTCATGTTGTGCGCGACAAATATCGAAGCATCACGCACATTGTTGGATTCCTCACTGACTTAACATCACGCCGCAAAGCTGAAGAGCGCTTAAAGTACCTTACCCAGTACGATGAGTTGACCGGTCTATCCAATCGTTCTCTATTCCATAAACGCTTACAACAAGCAGTGGATCATGCTCGAAGAATCGATGGCTGTATGGCGTTGCTGCATATCGACCTTGACCGTTTCAAAGTGCTTAATGATAGCTTAGGCGTGGAAATTGCCGATCAGGTATTGCGCCAAGTCAGTCGCAGGCTTACCCAGCTTTTGCCAGAGGCCAATACCCTTGCCCGCTTGGGAGGTAACGAGTTCGCTATTATTTTAGATAACTGTGAATCAGCCAATACCTTGGCGCGTTTGTGTGCGTCTGTGTTAACCCGTATTCGCTTACCCGTTGAGGTTGCGGGTAATGAGTTGATTATCAGTGCCTCAGTCGGCGTCAGTTTGCTGCCTGAGAATGCTCGTGAGCCAGCAACTTTAATTACCCAGGCGAATATGGCGATGCAGCATGCCAAGCACTTAGGCGGTAATAATTTCCAGTTTTACAATGACCAATTACAGGCCTGTACATTAGAGCGTTTGCAACTTGAGCAGCAATTGCGGCGCGGTATAGAAGAGGGTCAGTTAGAGGCTTACTATCAGCCTAAGCTGACTTTGGCGGATGGTTTGATCCGCTCAGCGGAGGCACTGGTTCGCTGGAATCATCCGCAACTTGGCTTGGTACCGCCCGGCGAGTTCATTTCGTTAGCCGAGGAAACAGGCCTCATTACCGATATCAGTGAGTTAATGTTATTGCAGGCATGTGAGCAAGCAATGATCTGGCTGAAGCAAGGCACGCCTATTCGGGTTTCAGTGAATCTATCGGTCAGCCATGTGCGCCAGGGAAAACTGGTCATTTTGGTGCGTCAAGTGTTGCAGAAAACTGGCTTGCCAGCACATTTGCTTGAACTTGAGCTGACGGAAAGTCAGTTACTCGAAAATGCAGAAAGTGTGATCGCAACCTTTAAACAGCTGCGTGAAATCGGTGTATTTTTAGCGATTGATGATTTTGGCACCGGTTACTCTTCACTCAGTTATCTCAAACGGTTCCCAGCGAACAGTGTGAAAATAGATCAAAGCTTTATTCGTGATGTTGCTGGAAATGAAGAAGATGCCGCGATTACCCGAGCCATTATTACCATGGCGCACGGCCTAAACTTGCAAGTCATTGCTGAGGGTGTCGAAACCAAGGCGCAGATGGATTTCTTGAAAGCCAATCAGTGTGATGAGATTCAAGGCTATTTGATCAGCCGACCGGTGACTGCGGTGCAGTTCACTGAGTTCTTAATTGCTCATCACGCTCAACCAGTGGGCTAAGCGTGATGATTTGTATTAACTAAGCGCCGCGGGTGCTGCCGCTGGTCAGGTTGCGCATCAGCAGAGCATGTTCCAGATTGACGTTTTCTGGAATCGGGATAAACAGCACATGGCCGTTGCCCGGCGCGTCGTCACGGCTTTTGCCTTTTTGATCTTCAATGTATTTAAGATCAAAAGTGATATTGCCTTGCGGCGTCATTAACTCAATTGAGTCGCCGATGGCAAAGCGGTTTTTGACGATCACTTCAGCTAAATCACCACGGCGCACGCCGGTCATTTCCCCAACAAACTGCTGGCGCTCAGAAATCGAATAACCGTATTCGTAGTTTTGGTATTCATCGTGTACGTGGCGGCGTAAGAAGCCTTCGGTGTAACCACGGTGCGCCAGTGATTCCAGGGTATCCATCAACGACTTATCAAAGGGGCGACCGGCCACTGCATCATCAATGGCTTTGCGGTACACCTGTGCAGTACGCGCGACATAGTAATGCGATTTGGTGCGGCCTTCGATTTTCAGTGAGTGTAAACCCATCTGCACCATGCGCTCGACGTGCTGCACGGCACGTAAATCTTTCGAGTTCATAATATAAGTGCCGTGCTCATCTTCTGAGACGGACATATATTCACCCGGGCGACCGGCTTCTTCTAAGAGGAAAACTTCATCGGTCGGCGCGCCAACCCCGAGGATCGGCTCAACGGCTTGCATCAGTGCTGGATCGACCTGTTGCACCGCAGCAATCGGTTCGTACTTATGCACGATATCGCCCAGCTCATTTTCTTTGCCTTCGTGGGTTTTATATTCCCAGCGGCACGCGTTGGTACAGGTACCTTGATTCGGGTCACGCTTATTGATGTAGCCCGACAGCAGGCAACGGCCGGAGTAGGCCATGCATAACGCACCATGGACAAAGACTTCCAGTTCCATTTCTGGTACTTCATGGCGAATCTGCTCAATTTCATCCAGTGACAATTCTCGGGATAAAATGGCACGGGTTAAACCTTGAGCATGCCAAAACTTCACACTGGCATAGTTCACCGCATTCGCTTGTACCGAGAGGTGAATATTCATCTGCGGGAAATGCTCGCGCACCATCATGATCAGGCCGGGGTCGGACATAATCAGTGCATCAGGGCCCATCGTCACCACAGGCTCTAAGTCTTTGATAAAGGTTTTTAGTTTGGCGTTGTGCGGGGAAATATTGACCACCACATAAAATTTCTTACCCAGCGCATGGGCTTCATTGATCCCGATGGCGAGATTGGCATGGTCAAACTCGTTGTTACGCACGCGCAAGCTGTAGCGTGGCTGGCCGGCATAGACTGCATCAGCGCCATAGGCAAAGGCATAACGCATATTTTTTAAAGTGCCGGCAGGTGACAGCAGCTCAGGACGAAAGGGGGTCGACATAGTAAAACTCAAGAAAATAAAAATACTGGCATATTCTAGCAGCCATTAACTAAGCAGCGTAGTACCGCTGGTAATTAATAACCAAGGAAAGACGTCGGACTTTGAAAACCATCTTTTTTGTCCTAAACCACGCCCGCTTGAAGCATTTGTAGGTCGTTCATTTATGGCGACACAGGCATACCCAATGAAAATACCCACAGTTGCATGTATCTGTAGGTCGTTCATTTATGAGCGACATTGGCATACCCAATGAAAACGTCCGCAGGTACACGCATCCGTAGGTCGTCCATTTATGGCGACATTGGCATACCCAATGAAAACGTCCGCAGGTACACGCATCCGTAGGTCGTCCATTTATGGCGACACAGGCATACCCATTGAAAACGCCCGCAGGTATACGCATCCGTAGGTCGTCCATTTATGGCGACACAGGCATACCCAATGAAAATACCCACAGGTACACGCATCCGTAGGTCGTCCATTTATGGGCGACATGGGCTTATAGCGGACCCCTGTTTTATGGTGTTTGCTGGATGTGTCGATCTTAAAAGATCGACCTACGCCACCGATCCTGCAGCATGGCCGCTGGCCCAGGCCCATTGGAAGTTAAAACCGCCTAAATGGCCGCTGACATCCAATACTTCGCCGATAAAATAGAGGTTATCTTGCTTGTGTGACTGCATGGTTTTTGACGAAACTTCTTGGGTATCAATCCCGCCCAAAGTCACTTCTGCGGTGCGATAGCCTTCGGTGCCAGAAGGTGTCAGCCGCCAATGATTCAACTGCTCGCCAATCGCGCTGAGTTGTTTGCTGTTGTATTGCTTGAGTGGGGTGTTGCTAAACCAATGCTCACAGAGGAGTTGCGCCATCTTGCGGGTAAAGCATTCGCTGAGCACGGTCTTCAATTCAAGATTGGAGTGCTGGGCTTGTTGTTCCAGCAGCCAAACGCTGGCATCGCGGTCGCTGAGCAAATCAATTTCTATACTGTCGCCAGGCTGCCAATAGGAGGAAATCTGCAAAATCACCGGGCCGCTGAGGCCGCGATGGGTAAACAGCAGGTCTTCTTTAAAGCTTTGACCATTACACTGCACCACGCAGTCAGCAATAGAGGTGCCAGATAAGGCGCTGCAGAACTCTTTGAGTTGTGGATCAGTGATGGTGAAGGGCACTAAGCCGGCGCGGGTTGGCACAATCCTATGGCCAAATTGTTCCGCTACTTGATAGCCATAACCTGTCGCACCCAAGGTGGGAATGGATAAGCCACCGCTGGCAATCACCAAGGATTTACAGCTTAAAGTTTGCTTGTTGCATTGCACAGTGAAGCCGCTGTCGTTGGCTTGAATGCGGGTGACTGGGGTGTTGAGTTGAATAGTTGCGCCGGCCTCCGCGCATTCTTTGAGCAGCATTTCGAGAATATCGCTGGCTTTGTTATCACAAAACAGTTGGCCGAGTTTTTTCTCGTGATAGGTAATTTGATGGCGCTGCACCATTTCGAGAAAATCCCACTGGGTATAACGTGCCAGTGCAGATTTGCAAAAATGTGGGTTCTTTGAGAGAAAGTTGCTTGGTTCGCTGTACATATTGGTGAAGTTGCAGCGTCCACCGCCGGACATGAGGATTTTTTTGCCGGCTTTATTGGCATGATCTATCACTAATACTTTACGACCACGCTGCGCAGCAGTTAAAGCGCACATTAATCCGGCAGCACCGGCACCGATAATTATTACATCCACAATGAGCACAACCTGACATCTGAAAATCAAAGCTGAAGTTTAACGGTTTTAAGCCTTCCAGGCGCAACAATCAGCAGCTCATTCTTCTGGGAGCGCGGCCCGCTGGCCCGCAATTGTAAACGCCACAAACATTCAATGAGTGCCGCGTATTACAAGCGACTCCAATCTTGACTGCTAGTTTATGCGGGCGAGCCGCCCGCGCTCCCAGCAGGTAACAGAGACATGTACATAGCAAACTGACAACGCCTTTGCTCAAAGCGAGCTGTGCTGGGTCTGCGACAAGCGAAGCCAAGGATGGCGCAGCGCCCGAATTGAGGCAGGAGGCCTCATTGAGGGAAAAGCAGACTCAGCGCAGTTCGCAATACCTCGACGTAACGCTTCTGCCCGCAGCGGCAAACATCATCAATGCTAAACGTATGCTACGTATCAACAGCGGCTCGATTGTTGATTGGTAATTTATGCGGGCGAGCCGCCTGCGCTCCCAGTCATGTGCTGCCTCGATGCAACCACGTAGGTTAGCTTGCGCAGTTAGCAATGCGCGCGCTGAGTCATCACTCACGATCAACTTCCACCTTAACTATGTAAAACAAACTGCCCAGTAAAACAGGCGCCGTCTTGGCCATCATGAGTGAGGATACGGCTGGATAAACTGATCCGGGCTTTACCGTGGCGTTGGTACATCTTGAAAAAACGATCCCACACCGCTTCATCTGGCGTAGCACAAATCACCTCAGCGTCCGCCAATACAGGCAATGGATAATCAATTTGTCCTGCCTGAACCACAATATGTGTGGTATTTATACCTGCATCACGTAAACGTAAATGTAACCAACCCCAGCAGGCCAACACACCGGCGCAATACAAACTGCCACCAAACATCGAGCTTTGATGGTTAAGGTTTTGCGCTAATGGCAACTGCAGATGCAAACTTTGGCCATCCCAAGCACACACCTGAACTGCTAGCGCGGCGGTCAGTGGAATATCTTGGGCGAACACCTCACTGAGATGCGCACAAGCGCTGCTGGAGTTAGGGTTTGTCATAAAAAATCTCATAAAACAAGTTAGTGTAAGCAAAGACGTAAATCTGCCCAAAACAGTCACTGTGCTGGTGTTAAGCTTAGAGTTGAGTGTCATAGGCTGATTTTAAAGCGTCAGAGAAGCTGAATCATTACCGAAGCCTGTTATCTACAGGCTAGAATTAAACATGCTGAACGATACAGTCATTTTTAAAAGGAGAGGTGCTTGTGGATTCTGTAGCAACCAATAGTATATTTTTTGTTGGTGGGTTGTTAGTTGCTATCAGTATTCTGGTCAGCTCAGTCTCTTCGCGTGTTGGCATCCCCATTCTCGTTATCTTTATGGGCGTCGGCATGATGGCCGGTACCGATGGTGTTGGCGGCATCGTCTTTAATGATTACTCCTTAACCTACTTAGTCAGTAACCTCGCGCTGGCAGTGATTTTGCTCGATGGCGGGATGCGTACCCGCGTTGCTACTTTCCGCGTGGCGCTGTGGCCGGCACTGTCGCTGGCTACCTTTGGGGTTGCGGTGACTGCCGGTTTAACCGGCTTAGCGGCAGCATGGTTGTTTGACCTGAGTTTGCTTGAGGGTCTGTTGATTGGTTCTATTGTCGGCTCCACCGACGCCGCTGCAGTATTCAACCTACTCAATGGTAAAGCCCTGAATGAACGGGTCGGCTCAACCCTTGAGATCGAGTCGGGCAGTAATGACCCGATGGCGATGTTCCTCACGGTCACCTTGATTGCTATGCTGGCTGCGGGTGAAACCAGTTTTAGTTTGGATTTTCTTACCAGTTTGATTCGCCAATTTGGCTTAGGAATCCTGCTGGGTTTGAGTGGTGGCTGGCTGCTTTTGCAAATTATCAATCGCATCAGCGTGGCGGATGGCTTGTACCCGTTGCTGGCAGTCAGCGGCAGCATCATGATTTATGCTTTTACTGGCGAAGTCGGCGGCAGCGGTATTTTGGCCGTGTATGTTTGCGGCATGGTACTGGGTAATCGCCCAATCCGTAGCCGTCACGGTATTTTGCACATGTTTGATGGCCTGGCTTGGCTCAGTCAAATTGGTATGTTCTTGGTGCTTGGACTGCTGTTGACCCCGCATGAACTGCTGCCGATCGCTGTTCCAGCTTTGCTGTTGTCGCTCTGGATGATTTTAGTCGCGCGACCACTTTCGGTATTTCTTGGTTTATTACCCTTTCGCGGCTTTAACTTGCGTGAGCGTGGGTTTATTTCTTGGATTGGTCTGCGTGGTGCGGTGCCGGTTATTTTGGCGGTGTTCCCGTTAGTCGCAGGACTACCCAATGCGCAGCTGTTTTTTAACGTCGCGTTCTTTATTGTTTTGGTGTCGTTGTTACTGCAAGGCTCGACCTTATCTTGGGCCGCGCGTAAAGCAAAAGTGGATTTACCGCCAGCGCCGGTGCCGATTTATCGTGCCGGTTTGGAAATTCATCCAACCAGTCAGTGGGAATTATTTGTTTACAGCTTGGGCAGCCAAAAGTGGTGCATTAATGCGCAATTGCGTGAACTTAAAATGCCAGCAGGGACTCGAATCGCCGCATTGTTTCGCGATAACTGCTTGCTGCACCCCAGCGGTAGTACAAGATTGAAGGCCGATGATATTCTCTGCGTGATTGGCCATGAAGAAGACTTGCCGGCACTTGGTCGTTTGTTTAGTAAAGCGCCGCAACGCGGTTTGGATATGCGCTTCTTTGGTGATTTTGTTTTGGAAGGTGATGCACAGCTGGGTGCGGTGGCCGATGTTTACGGCTTGAAGCTCAGCGGCCTTGATCCGAAAACGACCTTGGCCGAGTTTATTACCGAGGCCGTGGCGGGCGAGGCAGTATTGGGTGACCATATTGAGTGGCAAGGCCTGACTTGGGCGGTGGCACTGATGGAAAACAATAAAGTACGTAAAGTGGGTGTGAAGTTCCCTGAAGGGAAGCGCCCAGAACTGCCGATGTTTTAAGCCTGCAAAGCAGCACGCAGCGCTATTTGAGATGCATATGTTGTGTGGTTTTAATCAACGGGAATTATGTAAGACAATGAAACCGAATCTGTTGTTGGTGTTGTGCTTGAGTGTTATCGCATGGTGGCCTACTGAGCAGGCCTTGGCCGAGCTGAGTGCGGTTGAAGTGCGCCAAGCTTTAACCGATCTGCCTGCGCGTAAATTGCCTGAAGCCGAACAACAAGCCGCTCAACAAACTTTAGAACAAACCCTCTCTTTTTTGGAGGTTGTTGAGCGCAATGAACAAGCACAGCAGCAGCTACAGCAACAGCTTCTCGATGCACCCAAGCAAATCAGAGAGGCTCAGCAGGCTCTGCAAAAACTGTTATCAACGCCTCAAGATGATCCAGCCAAACGCTTGGCTCAGGCCTCGGTGAGTGAGCTGGAATCTTTGCTGTCAGAGCGCAATCAGCAACTGCGTGCCTTGCAAAAAGATTTGGGTGAGGCCAACAGCTTAATCGTTACCGCACAAACACGCCCTGAGCGAGCCCAAGCAGAGATCAGTAATAATCAAAATCGTATTCAAGAAATTAACGCTTTACTGAAAAATGCTAAAGAGGGCAGTAAGGTTTTTACCAATGAAAAAACAGATTCGTTAAAAGCCGAGCTGCTTGCCTTAGAGAGTAAAAACAACTTACGCCGCGCTGAGTTAGCCGGTAACAGTGTGCTGCAAGAGTTAGGCAGTAATCGGCGTGATTTTTTACTCACCAAAGTGCGCTTACAAGAGCAAGACATTCTCGCCTTACAATCCCTGCTTAATGAAAAACGCCAAGCGGATTCAGAAAAAACCGTCGCTGAGCTATCGCTTGAGGTGAGTAAAGCGGGCACTGACAGTTTATTGCTGCGTGAAAGCGGCTTGAACTTAAAGCTTTCAGACTATTTATTAACCATCACGGAACGCCGTAATCAACTGACTCAGCGTAACTTATTGGTACGCCAGCAGCTCGATACTGTGCAGCAAACAGAGCAAGCATTAGATGAGCAGATTAATGTTTTGCAGGGCAGTTTATTACTCGCCAAAATACTGTATCAGCAAAAACAAGCGCTGCCGCAACTCAGCTTTGATCGTACTTTAGCTGACCAAATTGCTGATACTCGCTTATACCAGTTTGAACTGCGTCAGTTGCGTGACACTGTCAGCCGTCCAGAGGAGTACGTGCAAAATGCTCTGAAAGACGCCCCGCCAGGCGACGAACAAATAGCCTTGCGCTCAAGTCTATTGGACTTAGTGCGTTCGCGCGCTGAATTGTTAGACCGTTTAAATCGCGAGCTCAATGCCTATTTAAGTGAATCCATCACCCTTCAGCTCAACCAAAAACAACTGCAAAGCATGACTGCAGCACTGCGCCTTACTCTGGATGAGCAGATGTTTTGGATTCCCAGTAATAAACCCTTGGATTGGGAGTGGTTTAAAGCAGCTCCAGCGCGTTTGCAATACCAATTCAGTTCGGTGCTGTGGGCCACTGAAATTAAGCAGATTGGGCAGAATTTAAGCAAACAAGCGTGGGCCTTTATTCCGCTGACTTTATTATTGTTGCTGACGGCTTGGAAGCGTCCAGTGATCTTACAGGCGTTGCGCAATCTACATGCCGATATTGGTCATTTTCGCCGTGACAGTCAGTTGCATACGCCGCGTGCGTTATTGTTAAATTTACTGCTGGCACTGCCAGGCGCAATAGTCCTCGCTGGGATTGGCTCTATATTACAAGCGAGCAATCAAGGGCATACCTTGGAGATTGGTGAGGCTTTCTGGGGTATGGCGAAGGTCTGGTTGGTGTTCTATTGTGCCTATCGAATTTTGGCGCCTAATGGTGTGGCTTTGTTACATTTTCGTTGGCCGCGCGCGCAAGTGGCCTTCTTGCAGCACAATCTGCGCTCATTGGGTTTAGTCGCCTTACTGTTGACTGTGGTGGTCACCATCGCCGAAGCGCAACCGGCGGCGCTCAGTGAAGATGTTATCGGTATTGTTCTATTGATGAGCAGTTTGCTGATGCTGTCGTGGATTATGGGGCGTCTGGTGTTTCATCGTTACAGCAGTGACAGCACTCCCGTTTTCAGACGTTTAATTGGTTTGGTCGTAGTGTCGTTGCCTTTGTTATTTGCGGCGGCGTTAGTGTCGGGTTATTACTATACCGCCCTCAAACTCAGCGGGCGTTTATTAGATACCCTCTCGCTGGTATTGATTTGGATACTACTGGAAGCAGTATTGGTGCGTGGCTTGGCCTTGGCCGCACGCCGTTTAGCTTGGAAACGCGCGCAAGATGCCAAGCAAAATCAGCCGAAAGAAGGGCCGGATGGCGAAGTGGCTACTGACGATATGCTCTTGGATATTTCACAGATCAATGCGCAGTCGTTGCGCTTAGCCCGTCTGATTTTGCTAGGGTTATTTTTTATCAGCCTGTATTGGGTTTGGGCAGATTTGCTCTCATTGTTTGCTTACTTAGATAACATCACCTTATATCAAAACGTTGATGCTAACGGTGCTGCGTTACCGATTAGCTTGCGTGATGTGTTGGATGCTGGGTTTATTATTTTGGTTACCTTTGCCTTGGCGCGTAACTTACCCGGCTTGTTAGAAGTCTTGTTTTTGTCGCGATTAAATTTGGCACAAGGTAGCGCCTATGCCACCACCACGCTTCTTTCTTATGCCATCTCCGCCACAGGTTTTGTCACGACGCTATCGGCGTTAGGGGTCAGTTGGGATAAGTTGCAGTGGTTAGTGGCTGCACTATCGGTCGGCTTAGGTTTTGGCTTACAAGAAATCTTTGCCAACTTCGTCTCCGGTTTGATTATCTTGTTTGAACGCCCGGTGCGCATTGGTGACGTGGTGACCATAGGTAATTTATCCGGTACCGTCAGTCGCATTCGTATTCGCGCCACCACCATTACCGACTTTGACCGTAAGGAAATTATTGTACCCAATAAGGTGTTTGTCACTGATCAGCTGATTAACTGGTCGCTGTCCGATACTGTGACACGGGTGATAATTAAGATTGGTGTGGCCTATGAAACTGATCTTGATTTGGCGCGTAAGCTGATGCTGCAAGCCGTGCAGGAAAATCCAAGAGTGATGCGTGAGCCGGCACCGATCGTGCTGTTCTTAGGCATTAGCGCCAGTACGTTCGACCACGAGTTGCGTTTTCATGTGCGTGAGTTGGGCGATCGTTATCCGTCGACCGATGAAGTGCTCAACCGTATTGTGCTAAGTTTCCGTGAGCACAATATTGAGATGGCTTTCAATCAACTGGATGTGTTTGTCAAAAATATGAAAGGTCAAGAGCAGCAGTTAGTATCCAGCCAAAGCAACCCGCTTGCTGATGATCAAGTCCCCACAGCCTAAGTGCTGTGCGGCGTTGGAGTGCTTATGAAACGTTTAGACACCCTTGAGTTTGAGCCGCGTTTTGCTCGTTTGGGTGATGCATTTTCTGCGGTCATCAAACCTTCTGCGATTGCGCAACCACGCCTGGTGATTTGTAGCCAGTCCGCTTTGGCTTTGCTCGACCTGCCAGCCAGTACCGCCGATGATCCGCGTTTACTGCAGCTTGCCAGTGGTGAGTGGCATTGGCCCAATGTGGCGCCGCGGGCGATGGTTTATTCTGGCCATCAGTTCGGTGGTTATACCCCGCGTTTAGGCGATGGCCGTGGTTTGTTGCTGGGCGAAGTGGTTAACAGTGCTGGCGAGCATTGGGATGTGCACTTAAAGGGTGCAGGTCTGACACCGTTTTCTCGAACCGGCGATGGCCGTGCGGTGCTGCGCAGCAGTATTCGTGAGTTTCTTGCTAGTGAGTATTTGCATACCTTAGGCATTGCCACTTCGCGCGCCCTTTGTGTCGCCGACTCAAAAACTATGGTGTGGCGCGAGCAGCGTGAAACCGCCGCAACTTTAATACGTTTAGCGCCCAGCCATATTCGCTTTGGTCATTTTGAGTATTTCTATTACAACCAGAAAAATGCTGAGCTCGAACAATTGCACGCGCATGTGCTCAATGACCTTTATCCTGAATGTCTAAGTGCTGATGAGCCTTTAGCGGCGCTGCTCAGTGCAGTAGTGAAACGCACGGCCGAGACTATTGCCTTGTGGCAAGCCTATGGTTTTTGTCATGGCGTGATGAATACCGACAATATGTCGATTCTGGGGCTGACCTTTGACTTTGGTCCTTATGCTTTCTTGGATGATTTTAAACAGGCGCATATCTGTAATCACTCGGATCACCATGGCCGTTATGCCTTTAACCAGCAGGTGGCAATGGGGTATTGGAATCTGACGGCCTTTGCCGAGACCTTAACCCGGCATGTCGCGGTTGAGCGTTTGCAGAACATTCTGGATGGCTATGCGGCGATTCAGCAGCAGGCTTACCTCACTGCAATGCGTGCGCGTTTAGGGCTGCTGGGCGAGCAGGAAGGTGATGCTTTATTGGTGGATAAACTGCTGGTGCAAATGGATCAAAGTGCCGTCGATTACACCTTATTTTTCCGTCATTTAGGTGAGTTACCGGTGGCTCAAGCACTGGCTAAGCTGCGCGATGATTTTATTAATCGTGCCGCCTTTGACGAGTGGAGCGCCGAGTTTATCGCGCGCAATGCTGATGATTCACGCAGCCAAGAGCAGCGCCGCGCGCAAATGCATGCGGTTAATCCTTTGTATATGTTGCGCAATTATCTTATCCAAATCGCCATTGAAGCCGCCGAAGACGCTGACTATGCGCCGCTGCATAGATTGCATCAGGTGCTGAGCACACCCTTCACTGCGCAAGAAGGTTGTGACGCCTACGCCGAACGCCCGCCTGATTGGGGCAAGCACCTGTCGATCAGCTGTTCTTCGTAAGCTCTGCAGTGGGTTTGTCTTTGTCGGCCATAAATGACCGACCTACGGTTTGATGTAGGCCGATTTTTGTAGGTCGATCTTTTAAGATCGACAAAGGCGAATTTGCGCGACGGTTGTTGTTGTCGACCATAAATGGTTGACCTACGGTTTGATGTAGGTCGATCTTTTAAGATCGACAAATGCAGATTTGCGCGATGGTTATCGTCGGTCATTTATGGGCAGGCAAATCTGCCCATTTTGAAGCCATTTATTTCCTGCAAAATAGTCATTTTCCGCAGTTTTTTGCCGCCTTTGATTGAAAATTAAGGTCATTTTTTATTGCAGCGAGGATTTCCCTGTGACAGGGTTAGGGACTTTGGAAGTGCGGGATCAGCAATTCAGGCAGTGCAATTTTGTCTAAATTGAATGCTGAACGCGTGTTTCACACAGACTGACATTGACGCCAAGCTGAAGCAAAAGTGCAGGAGTACTTGCTATGACCTCAGAAAAAACGACAACAGATAAGTCGTCCAAAGTTTCCACCATCCTTCTTCCCGTATTTATCCCCGCAGTCCTAGTGATCGTCCTTATGGTGATTGGCACTATGAGTAACCCTGAAAGAGCAGGGGCTCTATTTGCCGACATCTTGGCCTATATCACCACCACTTTTGGCTGGTTTTATATGCTGGTTGTGGCGATTTTCTTAGTCTTTATTGTTTCCGTGGCGTTTAGCAGTTGGGGGAATATCAAGCTCGGACCTGATCATGCGCAACCGGAATACAGTTTTCTGTCGTGGTTCGCCATGCTGTTTTCTGCCGGTTACGGTATTGCTTTGCTATTTTTTGGTGTGGCTGAGCCGGTTTTACACTATGCCTCACCGCCTACAGGCGCTGCCTTAACCGTCGATGCCGCTAAGCAAGCGATGCAGATTGCGTTTTTCCACTGGGGTTTTCACATTTGGGCGATTTACGGTCTAGTCGGTTTGTCGATGGCGTACTTTGCTTTCCGCCATGGTTTGCCTCTGTCGATGCGCTCCACCTTGTACCCACTGATTGGCGATAAAATTTACGGCCCGATGGGGCATGCCGTCGATACCTTTGCGATTCTCGGCACTATGTTTGGTATTGCCACTTCGCTCGGCTTATCGGTGGCGCAAATTAACGCCGGTTTAAACTATCTATGGCCCTCGATACCAGTGAATACCACAGTGCAAATTATTGCCATTGTGGCAATTACTTGCTTGGCTACGTTGTCGGTGGTGGCGGGGATGGATAAAGGCGTTAAGCGCTTATCCATACTGAATATCGGTTTAGCTGTTTCGCTGATGGTGTTTGTTTTTGCAGTGGGACCAACGGTGTTTATTTTAAATACCTTTATGGAAAACACTGGTAGCTATTTGAGCAATATTGTTGAGCGTACCTTTAGCTTGCAGGCCTATACCTCCAGTGACTGGATTGGTAACTGGACGCTGTTTATCTTCGGCTGGACCATCGCTTGGGCGCCGTTTGTGGGCTTGTTTATCGCCAAAATCAGCCGTGGCCGTACCATTCGCCAGTTTGTGGTGGGCGTGATGCTGGTGCCGACTATCTTTACCTTCTTATGGTTTTCAGTGTTTGGCGATACCGCTTTGCATTTGATTATGGTGGATGGTTACACCGCATTGATTGAGCAAGTCCAGGACGACCATGCGGTGGCGTTATTCAAGCTGTTTGAGCTGTTACCCTTTACGCAAATTGTTTCGTTTTTGACGATTTTTTTGATTATCACCTTCTTTGTCACCTCGTCTGACTCAGGTTCCATTGTGATTGATTCATTAGCCTCAGGTGGCGTGGCTCATACGCCGGTTTGGCAGCGGGTGTTTTGGGCCTCCATGCAAGGTTTGGTAGCGGCTGCTTTGTTGTTAGCTGGTGGTTTGGGTGCATTACAAACCGCCAGTATTGTTAGCGCCTTACCTTTTGCTGTGGTGATGCTGATTGCCATGGTGGGGATGTGGCGTGCGCTGATTATTGAAGGGCACCAAGAGATGAGTCTGACGCAGAATATGCAGTCAACGCCCGGTGGTTATAAGTCGGGTCCAGGGTTCTGGAAAAAGCGTTTAGCCAACCTAGTTGATTTCCCAGACTGTGCCGATGTGGAGAAGTTTATTCGTACCACGGGTATTGCGGGTATGAGAAAGGTTGAGCAGGAGCTAGAGGCTAAGGGTTGGGTTGCTGAGGTGAACTTTGATGAGCAGAACCTACGTGCGCAGTTCCAAGTGTTTCAAGAGGGTAAGTTGGAATTCATTTATGAAATCCGTTTGCGCTCCTATGCGATGCCAGACTTCGCTTGCCCAGAAACCACCAGCAATAAAGATGATGATCAGTACTACCGTGCCGAAGTGTTTTTGCGCCGTGGTGGTCAAGCTTATGATGTGTATGGCTACGATGAGCAAGATATTATTACTGACATCCTTGATCAGTTTGAAAAGTACCTGCACTTCTTACATATCTCACCGGGCATTCTGCCGTGGAATATGGCTGAGCATGATGATGACTTGGTGGGTCATGGTGAAATCGGTGATAAAAACGCACCGGCACCAGCTGCAGAGCTATTAGGCAAACCGCAATAGGTTCGCTGATCAATACTAAAAAGGGCGGCGCTGATAAACAGGCTGCCCTTTTTATGATGTATTTGAATTACCAGCTAAAAATTTCCCATGATGGAATGCGCAGCTCTGGTTTATCAGCACGGATAAAGTTGCCATCGCTGCCGTCCGCGCGCACTAAGAAGTACGGCTTACCTTTTTTAGGGGTGACTTTCACCGCGTATAAAAAGCCGTTTAAGCGGTATTCTTCAACGGTTTTATCGCCCTTTTGCACGATGGTTACCTCAGGCTCGCCGCCGACAGACTCTTCGGCAAGGCCAAGCAGAGGGCAAGTAAACAAGACACCGGCCAGTGTTAAGCGCTGTAGAGTCGTACGCATAGTCTTTATCCTTTATCAACGGAGTGAGCATTGTGATGGCTCTAGTCTAACAAGAGTCGAATGCTTCGTGTTGATCATAATGCTCGCTGGTAAAGTGTTTCTATGGAAGCCGTTGATGGTTATAGCGTATTAACGAAAAACATGCGGGCGAGCCGTCCGCAATGGCTGCTGGAGGAAAGGAAAATGACTGACTTGTCGCGTAAACAACTTTTTATTGTTGCGCATGCACCGTCGGATAATTTACAGCGCATGCTGGATGCGCTCTTGCGCGGTGCTCGTCATAAAGATATCGACAATGTTGATGTGCACTCGATCAGTCCTTTTCAGGCTGGGCCTGAGCAGGTGCTGCAAGCCGATGCAATTATTCTAATGACGCCAGAAAACCTTGGCTATATGAGTGGGGCAATGAAGGACTTCTTTGATAGAACCTACTACCCGGTTTTAGAAGAAAAACAAGGTTTAGCCTGCGCGCTAGTCGTGCGTGCTGGCTTCGATGGTACCGGAACGTTGCGTGCGCTTAATACCATTCTTACTGGCTTGCGCTGGCAGCAAGTGCAAGAGCCACTGCTGTGTAAGGGGGCTTGGGATGAGGCGTTTTTAGCCCAATGCGAAGAGCTGGGGATGTCGATTGCTGCAGGGCTGGAAGCAGGGATTTATTAGTTTGATTTTGTTTTTTAGGATAAATGCTCTCCGACAGCGCAGGTAACCCAAGCTGTAGGAGGCACTTAATTGCCGATGCGGGCGAGCCGCCCGCGCTCCCAGCTGAGCAATATCTAGAAGTGCGCGCTCCGAGTTGCGCAATATCTGGGAGCGCGGGCTACTAGCCGGCCATTAACCAAACCTGCAGCTTATAGGGTGATATACACGCCGGTTGGCTTACCTTGAGCATCCAATTCCAGCACTTGCAAGCTGCCTTTTTTCTCCGGTCCCATGCCCGGTGAGTTCATGGGCATACCAGGTAGCGCCAGGCCTTTGATCTTGGGCTGCTCGGTGAGCATCTTGTTGATTGCCGCGACCGGTACATGACCTTCCACCACATAGCCTTCGATTTCTACCGTATGGCAACTGGCGGCTTGTGCGGTGCCTAGGCGCTGCTTGACTGGCGTCATGTTGGCGTGATCAATCATTTCCACCTTGAAGCCGTTATCTTCTAAATAGTGCGCATATTCAACACAGCAACCGCAGTTAGGGTCTTTGTGTAAGGTGGCATTGATGGGCGCGGCCAGTGCTTGGCTGGCGAATAAACTGAATGCGCCGACTGAGATCAGGCGAGTGAATAATGTTTGCATGGTCGTACTCCGCAATTAAAAAATATTGAATTGATTAACTCAAAGCCATCTTGGGTGGCTTAGTCAGCGGAGAAACCTGTCTGGAGTTGAAAAAATACGCCAGCACACTGTGTTGTGCTGTGCTCGGCTTGGTCAGTATCAGTGGTTGGCTGTTGCACAAAGCATATAAACAGCAGTGATGAATCGTTCCTGCGCAATCAACATCGCAGCTCACCGAAGTCTGGGGGCCGGATGCGTGCTGACTGTGCCTATCTGTCTGCATTGTGTTAAACGCTGACGTCGGTGAGTGATGGGCAAAAGCCGGTTGCAACGCGGCCAAGGCTAAACACAGCGCTAAAAGCACCACGCAGAGTCTTGGATAAATCCGTGTTGGCCACAGTTGCATTTAGATTTTACTCGCCAATATTGTGCTGTCAGTGTTCGCCAAACCATCAAGAATAGAGCAATCCGGTTGGCCATCGCCTTGGCATTGGCTCACCCATTGTGCCAGCTGCTGGCGCATGCTTTGCAACTGCATAATATTTTGATCCAGTTCAGCCATATATTGCTGCGCTAAGGCTTTTACATCAGCGCTTTGTCGGTCAGTATTTTGCCATAAATCCAGCAGCATTTTAATGCGCTCTAAAGAAAAACCTAAATCGCGTGCACGTTTAATAAAACGCAACTGTTGTACGCAATTATCAGTGTACAGACGATAACCGGCATTGGTGCGTGGTACTGGTTTTAACAGGCCGATTTCTTCGTAGTAGCGAATCATTTTGCGGCTGATACCTGAAGCCGCTGAAGCTTCGCCAATATTCATAAAGCCTCCAATGGCGCTTTAAAGCCGCGTAAACGTAGCGCATTACAGACCACAAAGACGCTGGATAACGCCATGGCACCCGCTGCTAAAACCGGCGACAGCAGCGTGCCATTGAACGGATAGAGAATCCCCGCCGCCACTGGAATCAAGGCGATATTGTAAGCAAAGGCCCAGAACAGGTTTTGACTGATATTGCGCAAAGTGGCTTTAGACAAAGCCAGCGCGTTGATCACGCCGGTTAAATGGCCCGACATCAACACCACATCAGCGGCGTCCATAGCAATATCGGTACCGGTACCAATGGCAATCCCTACATCAGCCGTGGCCAGTGCTGGCGCATCATTAATGCCATCGCCGACATACGCCACTTGGCCGTATTGATGTTGCAATGCTTTGACGGCCTCAACTTTCGCTTCGGGCAGCACTTGCGCGACCACATGATCAATCCCTAACTGCTTGGCAATGGCATTGGCGGTATGTTGGTTATCACCGGTGATCATCGCCACTTGTAAGCCTTGTTGATGCAGATGATCAATCGCTGCTTGACTGCTCGATTTGATCGGATCACTGACCGCCATCATGACGGCTAAGCGCCCAGCTATCGCGGCATACATCGGAGACTTACCTTGTTCACCGAGTTGTTGCGCTTGCGCAGAAAATTCATCAGTACTGATATCTAAACTGTGCATAAAGCGGTCAGCGCCGATCTGTACCAACTGACCATCGACCAGCGCCTGCACACCCATGCCAGTGATCGATTGAAATTCTGTAATGGTCGGTATGTCCAACTCACGCTGCTGCGCGGCTTGTACTATCGCTTGAGCAATCGGGTGCTCGGACTGCTGCTCAACGGCGGCAACCAGTGCCAGCACGGCATCATCCTGTTGGTCAGCGGTAACGGTAAAATCAGTCAGTTGTGGTTTGCCTTCGGTTAACGTGCCGGTTTTATCCACAGCGACGACTTTAACGTCTTTCAGGCTTTGCAGCGCTTGGCCTTGGCGAAACAGAATGCCGAGCTGCGCCGCGCGTCCGGTGCCGACCATAATTGAAGTGGGCGTCGCCAAACCCATCGCGCACGGGCAGGCGATAATTAATACTGCTACGGCATTGACCAGCGCCAAGCTAATGGCAGGTGCTGGCGCGAAAATCATCCAAATAATAAAGGTCAGCAGGGCGGCAACCATCACCGCTGGGACAAACCATAAGGTAATGCGATCAACCAAGGCTTGAATCGGCAGCTTGCTGCCTTGCGCTTGTTCAACCAGACGAATAATGTGTGCCAATACGGTATTGGCACCGACTTGCTCGACCTTCACCTGCAAACTGCCGGTTTGGTTTACCGTGCCGCCAATCACTTTGGCGTCGGTCTCTTTTGCCACCGCAATAGGCTCGCCAGTCAGCATGGATTCATCGACAAAGCTATTACCGGAAACCACTACACCATCCAAGGCAATGCGTTCACCGGGGCGAATCTCTAAGATTTCACCAATACGAATTTCCGCCACAGGTTTGTCTTGGCTTTTACCGTTAATCAGTACCCGCGCTTGATTGGGCTGCAGATTGATTAAGCGTTTAATCGCATCCGCGGCACTGCCTTTAGCGCGAGCTTCCAGATAACGGCCAAGTAAGATTAGCGCGATAATCACCGCCGAGGCTTCAAAGTACACATTCACCGTTTGCGCAGGCAGGATTTGCGGCACAAAAGTGGCGATCATCGAGTAAGTAAAGGCCGATAAAGTGCCCAGCGCTACCAGCGAGTTCATGTCTGGTGCGAGACGACGCAAACCATGCCAACCCATTTTTAAGATGTCACGACCGGGACCAAACAGTACCAGTGCGGCCAAAATTGCCTGTGCGTACCACAGGTGTTGCGTCTCAAAAGTACGTTGTAAAAAGGCATGAAATGGCGCAATAAAATGCGCGCCCATTTCTAAGATAAATAAGGGCGTGGCAAACAAGAAAGCGTATTTCAGTTGTTTCTTCAGCTGCGACTGTTCGGCGGCTTGGCGGCTATTGAGATCATCGGCTTTGCGCTGGTTATCCAGCAATAACTTGGCCGGATAATTGTGCTCGGTGAGCCATTGGCTGATCAGTTCAGGGTCTGCGCCCGCCAACAACTGCACATGCGCTTGTTTGGTGGCGAGGTTGACTTGATAGCTAATCACGATTGGGCTTTGCGCCAGAGCTTTTTCAATCCGCCCTACGCACGAGCCGCAGTTCATACCGCTGACAGCATAATCAAAACCATGTACAGGCACTTGATAGCCGCTAGCTTCTACCGCTTCGATTAAGTCTTTTAAAGCCACCGGCTGCTTGAGATGGACAATGGCTTCACTGGTGACCAAGTTGATCACTGCCTGCTCAACACCGGGCACTTTCAGCAAACCGCGTTCAACCCGCCCAGCGCAGCCAGCGCAAGTCATACCGCGTACAGGAATTTGCAGAGTCTGTAAGGTCGTCACGTCATCACCGCCGCTATTTAAGTCAGCACTTAAGGTAAAGTTTACCATAGGGTTAAGGTCAAGGGTCGTGACTGTTTAGACTGGAAGGGCTTGGTGTTGTGCAGGATCTGGGCGATCGATCAACAGCTTATCTAAACGGATTGATACAAACTCACTTGGCGGAACTCGTCTGGTTCGGCGAGATCGGGGAGGGTTTCGCCGTAAAGGGTTTGGCTTTTGCTAAACAATGGATGTTGAAAATTGCGCTGTCTTGAATCGGCGATGATGATCTGTTTGGCGAAATCTGCAAAACGCTTGAGCAGCGGCAGGTTGGCTGCATCGTAGAGGACATCGGCAGCAAACAATACATCGTAGGGTTCTGATTCGCTAAATAAATCCTCGCTGTAACTCAGATCCAGTTGATTGAGCTCGGCATTGGCACGACAGGCTTGCAGGGCGGTGAGATCTAAATCACAGGCAACAGCGCTTTTGGCTCCAGCGAGCTTTGCCGCTAAAGCCACAATGCCGCTGCCTGCACCAACATCAATCACCCGCTTGCCGGCTACCTGCTCAGGATGCTGCAAAATCCATTGCGCTAAGGCTAAACCACTGGCCCAACAGAAACACCAGTACGGCGGCTCATCAAGCAGGCGCTGAGTCTCTTCTTGACTAAAAGGACGCTGCATGGTGCTGGGATCAATCAACCAGAGTTTAAGTGGTAAGTCAGGTAGTGAGCTGACGATTAACTGGGCATCAGTGACACGAGCTTGTAGGGCGCTGTTGAGTTGATCAATGAGGCTTGAATGCACGGGATGCTCCAAGGCAAGCGAGGGTGCAGGTATTTTAGCGTTAAACATCATTCTTGCCAGTAGCGTGCGCCGATATATCCTGTTTAGATAACCGCACAGGCTGAACTAATCAGCTGTTTCACACCTAACCTTAGAGTGGAGATAACCGCGCAAGACTCTGCTGTAAGCGAGTAAACCACGGCAAAAATAAGCGATAGCTCGGGTTATGCTTGATCGCTCAAGGAGAGGTTATGTTGAGTAGTACATCGTTAAAGTTTTCCGCGCTGGCATTGGGCTTAATGTGGATGGTTGGCTGCCAGAGTTTAAGCACTTCGCCAGCGCCTGAATCTACTAGTAGTGCGACAAAACCGGCTGAAGCCACTGTAACCACGTCTTCCGAGCGCGCGCAAACCAGCGCTGAGCAACAGGCTGAAGATGCGATGATTACCGTGCATTTAGCTCAATTGCATAATGGTCCTGAGTTGTTAACTGTGGATTTAGGCGACGATAAGAAGCTCTACGCTTTACCGCTACCAGTGCTCAATCGTGGCGATATGGAAGGCGTTGAGGCTTTCGCGACTAAAGACGGTAAAACTTTTATTGTCTTTGATATGACAGAGCAAGGCCGCACCAAGCTGGCTGAGCTGACGGCTAAAGCCAAAGGGCATTTCTTTTTGTTTGGCGCTCAAGGCCAGATGATTGGTATCTCGCAAATTAATGAGCCAATGGCAGACGGCAAGCTAGTGATGCCAACCAAAGATAAAGAGCACACTGTGCAGGTGATGCAGTTGTTGCGTTAAGTTAGTTTTCGAGACAATAAAAACCCCTGCACTTTTGAGAGTGACTGGGGTTTTTATTTGGCAAAGCTTATCGAGCGAGTGGTTTATTCCACAGTGACACTTTTTGCGAGGTTTCTTGGCTGATCAACGTCAGTCCCTTTCAGCACAGCAACGTAGTACGACAGCAATTGCAGTGGAATGGTGTAGAGAATTGGTGCCAGTACCGGATGGATGCTCGGCATGTTCACCACTTGAGTTTGCTCATCTTCACTGAGCTGCGCTTCACGATCGGCAAAGACTAACAGCTGACCACCACGGGCGCTGACTTCTTGCAGATTGGATTTGAGCTTTTCCAGTAGCTCATTGTTGGGCGCAACCGTAACTACGGGCATATCGCTGTCAACCAGTGCCAATGGGCCGTGTTTGAGCTCGCCAGCTGGATAGGCTTCAGCGTGAATATAGGAAATCTCTTTGAGCTTCAGAGCACCTTCTAAGGCCACTGGGAATTGCTCACCACGACCTAAAAATAGCGCGTGATGCTTCTCGGCAAAGAGCTGGGCTTTGGCTTCAATCGTCGCACTGATGGCGAGGGCGTCATTGAGCTTGGCCGATAGATTGCGCAGCGCATCAAGGATCTCATGCTCTTGTGCTGGCGCCAGTGTTTGTCGTGCACGACCGATGGCCAAGGTGAGGAGCAATAAGCCGACCAGTTGTGTGGTGAAGGCTTTGGTTGAGGCCACGCCAATCTCAGGGCCTGCGCGGGTTAGCAGGGCCAAATCAGATTCACGTACCAATGAGCTGGTGCCGACGTTACAAATGGTCAGGCTGGCGAGGTAGGCGTTGTCTTTACGGTGGCGTAAAGCGGCGAGGGTGTCGGCAGTTTCCCCGGACTGGGAGATGGTGACAAACAGGGTGTCGGGCTGCACCGCGACATGGCGGTAACGGAATTCACTGGCGACTTCGACTTGGCAGGGCGTGTTGGTCAGGCCTTCTAACCAATAACGCGCGACCATGCCAGCGTGATAGCTGGTGCCGCAGGCGACAATCTGGATGTTTTTTACTTGAGCAAACAGCGTGCTGGCGTCTGGGCCAAAGGCGGCGGGCAAGACGTGATCAGCGCCTAAGCGGTCTGCTAAAGTGCGTTGTACGGCTTGCGGCTGCTCGTAGATTTCTTTCAGCATAAAGTGGCGGTAGCTGCCTTTCTCAGCGCTTTCCGCTTGATCAAGATACTGCACCGCTTCGCGCTGGACTGGGTTGTTTTGCGCATCCCAAATCTGCAATTTGTCACGCTCAATCACCGCAATATCACCTTCTTCAAGGTAGATAAAACGGTCGGTAACTTGCCGCAAGGCTAGCGGATCAGAGGCCAAAAAGTTCTCGCCAATACCTAAACCAATCACCAGTGGGCTGCCGCTGCGAGCGGCGAAAATGCGCTCAGGTTGCTTGGCGCTGATTAATGCCAGGCCATAGGCACCGTGTAATTGAGTGACGGCAATGCGCAAAGCATCGAGTAAATCATGCTGAGTTTTTTGCAAATGATGCAGCAGGTGGACGATGGTTTCGGTGTCAGTCTGTGACGTGAAAACATAACCCTGTGCTTGCAGCTCGCTGCGCAGCTCTTGATAGTTTTCAATGATGCCGTTGTGTACGACTGCCAACTCTGTGCTGGAAAAATGCGGGTGGGCATTGGCTTCGCTGGGTACACCGTGAGTGGCCCAACGGGTGTGGGCGATGCCGATATGACCGATGAGTGGTTCGCTGTGTAAGGCTTGTGCAAGTTCTGCGACTTTACCGGTGCGGCGCACACGCTGCAGTTGCTGTTGTTGTGTGTAAACCGCCATACCAGCGCTGTCATAGCCGCGGTATTCAAGGCGCTTGAGGCCTTCTAGTAAAATTGCGCTGACGTTGCGTTCAGCGATGGCACCAACAATGCCGCACATAAAAACCTCCGGTGACTGAGCTTATGCCTCTGTAGGCCGATCATTTGTGGCCGATACAATGCTCGAAATGTAGGTCGTCCACTTATGGGTGACGTAATGCGTTATTTTTGCACAGGTTTACAGTGTTTGTATTATTTTTGTCGAGTCAAAAGCTTCGAAATGTAGGTCGGTCTTTAGGCCGACAGAATCTTTGAATTCAGCGCCTTTGTCGTTGTTTGCAACATCAATGTATTGGGGCGTTTTTAACGCACGTGTCGGGCTAAAGCCGCGACCTACAGGGTTGTTGTGTTTGGTTATGTCGATCATGAGTGGGTGATCTACAGGGTTGTTGTGTTTGGCGATGTCGACCATAAATGGGGCGGCCTACGGGTGGTGCGGATTGCGGTGTGGGTTGCGGTGCGGATTATGTAGGTCGGTCTTTAGGCCGACAGAGTCTTTGAATTCAGCGCCTTTGTTGTTGTTTGCAACATCAATGTATTGGGGCGTTTTTAACGCCCATGTCGGGCTAAAGCCGCGACCTACAGGGTTGTTGTGTTTGGTGATGTCGATCATGAATGGGTGATCTACAGGGTTGTTGTGTTTGGTTATGTCGACCATAAATGGGCGACCTACGGGTGGTGCAGGTTGCGGTGGGAGTTGTGGTGTGGGTTGCGGTGCGGATTATGTAGGTCGGTCTTTAGGCCGACAAAAGGTGTAGCGCGGCGGGACTTGGGTCGCGCCGCGGCTGGCTTATAGGTTTTTGTGGGTGATGCGGCCGTTGAGTAGGGTGTAGCGCACAAGACCGGGCAGGTGGTGGCCAATAAATGGACAGTTGCTGCCTTTGGATAGCCAGTTTTCACCGGCGAGGGTTTGTGCGTTGGGGTCAAACAAAACGATATCTGCCGCAGCGCCGACGGCTAAGCGGCCGGCGTTGATCTGCATTGCTGCAGCTGGTCCGGTGGTTAAGCGCGCTAAAGCGGTGGGCAGATCGAGTACGCCTTCTTCGACTAAACTCATGGCCAATGGCAGCAATAGTTCAATGCTGCTGATGCCTGGCTCGGTGGCGGCAAAGGGTGCGAGTTTGGCGTCAGCTTCGTGCGGCTGGTGATGACTGGCAATCGCACTGATCACGCCAGTTCTAACCGCTTCACGCAGACCTTCGCGGTCTTCGAGTGAGCGCAGTGGTGGCAAGACATGATAAGAGCTGGAGAAATCCATTAACGCTTCGTCAGTCAGAATCAGTTGATACATCGCCACGTCAGCGGTCACCGGCAGGCCGCGTGCTTGTGCTTTGGCAATCAGACGAGCACCGCGTGCAGTGGTGATTTGGCTGAAGTGCGCACGTACGCCGCTTTGCTCAACCAGTAATAAATCACGCGATAGGGCGACGGTTTCTGCGGTTTCTGGGATCCCAGTTAAACCACGGAAGGTTGCAGTTGGTCCTTCATGAGCTAAACCACCTTCAGCCAGTGAGGCATCTTGTGGCTGGAAAATCACCGTTAGGTCAAAAGTCGCTGCGTATTCCAGCGCGCGACCTAAAATTCGGTTGCTGGCAAAGGGCACTAAACCGTTAGTGAAAGCAATGCAACCGGCGTCGCGTAAGGTGACTAATTCAGCCAATTGCTCGCCGGCAAGACCTTGGCTAAAAGCGCCCAATGGATAGACTTTGCATGAGCCTTCGTCGCGGGCTTTATCGAGGATTAACTCAACCACCGCTGGAGTATCTAAAATAGGTTTGGTTTGCGGTGTGCAGCACACAGAGGTGACGCCACCGGCGGCACCGGCACGGGTTTCGGTGGCAATCGTGCCTTTGCGGCCATAACCTGGCTCGCGTAGTGACGTGGAAATATCGACCAAGCCCGGCGCGGCAATTAAACCGCTTGCATCAATCATTTGCTCGGCGACAAATTCACGTGGCATGTCACCAATGGCGACGATTTTACCGTCATCAATAAAAATATCAGCTTGCTGATCCATGCCGCTCGCCGGATCAATGATACGAGCGCCATTAATTTGTATGCGCATTAGATTGACTCCTGCTTTTCTGCATCCAATTGACGCTGTTCATTTTGGCCGCTCATGGTCATTGATAACACCGCCATACGAATGGCAATGCCATAGGTGACTTGATTAAGAATCATTGAGCGTGGGCAGTCCGCCACTAAGGAATCAATTTCGACACCGCGGTTAATCGGGCCTGGGTGCATGATGATGGCTTCTGGATGAGCCAGCGCGAGGCGTTGCTCGGTTAAGCCATACAGACGATAGAACTCACCTTCACTGGGCAGCAAACCACCTTGCATGCGTTCGCGTTGCAAGCGCAGCATGATGATCACGTCGACATCTTTTAAGCCTTCGGTGATATCGGTGTAAACATTCACTCCGTATTGCTCAAGACCCACTGGCAACAAGGTTTTTGGTGCAATCACGCGAATATCAGGGCAGCCGAGGGTTTTTAGCGCGAGCATATTCGAGCGGGCAACCCGTGAGTGCAGAATATCGCCGACGATCGCTACTTTTAGCTTAGTGAAATCGCCTTTATGTCGACGGATGGTCAACATGTCCAGCATGCCTTGCGTCGGGTGCGAATGACGGCCATCACCACCGTTAATAATCGCCACATTGGGGCTGACGTATTCGGCGATAAAGTGCGCGGCACCAGAATCAGCATGACGCACGACAAACATATCGGCGGCCATGGCTTCGAGGGTGCGCAAGGTGTCGGTGAGGGTTTCACCTTTACTGGTTGAAGAGGTGGAAACGTTGAGCGTGATGACGTCAGCGGATAAACGTTTGGCCGCCAACTCAAAGGTGGTGCGGGTGCGCGTGGAGTTTTCAAAAAATACGTTGCACACGGTCATGCCGCGCATTAACGGCACTTTTTTCACCGCGCGCGCGCCGACTTCTAAAAACGAGTCAGCGGTGTCGAGGATTTCTGTCAGCATCTCACGTGGGAGGCCATCGAGTGATAAAAAATGGCGCAGACGACCTTGGTCGTTTAACTGCAACGGGCACTTAGGGGCGAGGGGCGTCATTGCGAAAATCTCATAGATGGTCGAGGGTTTTCAGTTGGATGGCCAAGGGGTCAGGTCCAATTAATTTTACCCGCTGCATTGCATCAAGGGAAAGTGTGGCACCGACAATATCAGGACGGATTGGCAGTTCGCGGGCATTTAAGTCGAGCAAGCAGACGAGGGTGACACTGGCCGGACGGCCATAATCAAACAGCTCATTGAGCGCGGCGCGGATGGTGCGGCCACTCATCAACACATCATCAATCAATACCAAGTGCTGATCTTCAATATCAAAGGGTAATTGTGACGGGCGAACTTGTGGATGCAGGCCGCTACGGCTGAAATCGTCGCGATAAAACGACACGTTTAGAATGCCCAGCGGCTCTTCACTTTTAAGCTCTTTGAGCAAGGCATTGGCGACCCAAACACCACCGGTGTGGATGCCGACAAAACGTGGATTATCAATATTATGGGCGTGTAGATGGGCTTTGAGCTCATCGGCAATGGTAGTAATTAAGACAGCAGGATCAGGTAGGCTCATTTAAGTACGACTCCATGCATCAATTGAGGTCAGCTGTTGCTGTATTGCTCCAGCCATCCTTGCAGTAGTAAAGCGGCGGCTAAGGCGTCGACAGGTTGCTCGCGATAGCTGCCACGTTGTTGTCCTTGCGATAAGCGTTGGCCTTTGGCTTCAAAGGTGGTCAGGCGCTCATCGTGAGTGTGGACGGGTAAGTTAAAGCGGCCATTGAGACGCCGCGCAAACTTTTCTGCACGTACGCACATGTCGCTGGGTGTGCCGTCCATGTTTAGCGGTAATCCTACAACAAGTGCATCGGGCTGCCACTCTTTAATCAGTGCTTCGATCTGCTCCCAGCGCGGGATGCCATCTTGCGCTTTCAAATTGCACAGTTCGCGCGCTTGGCGAGTGATCATTTGTCCAACCGCAACGCCAATTTGTTTGGTGCCGTAGTCAAAGCCTAAGAGTAATTTGGGTGCCTCAGCAGTTTGGCTCATGCATGGCCTACTTGATGGCTGAGGCGCTCAAGATCAACACCTAACAGCGCGGCTGCGGCACTGCGACGTTGTTCAATTGGTGTGCTGAAAATCACCTGCGGATCGGCCGGGCAAGACAGCCAAGCGTTGTCGCGCAGTTCTTCTTCTAGTTGTCCGGCACCCCAGCCGGCGTGGCCCAGAGCAATTAAGTTTTGCTGCGGTCCTTGGCCTTGGGCGATGGCT
Source organism: Pseudomonas sp. (assembly GCA_048266525.1). Classification (GTDB taxonomy): domain Bacteria; phylum Pseudomonadota; class Gammaproteobacteria; order Pseudomonadales; family Pseudomonadaceae; genus Denitrificimonas. The sequence continues at coordinate 138,853 of JBLWZG010000005.1, read as the reverse complement.
GCTAAAGCATCTTGCGAGGAGGTCAGTGACAAACTGCCGAAATTCATCGTGCCTTGAAATTGCGGGCCGATGTTGTGCAGGACAAAACCTAATTCAGATTGCACTGGGCCACCGAGAAACACGTCTTGATCATCACTGTCGCTGAGCGTGGCATGCTCCGGTTGCAGTTGTTCGAGCACGTCAGCCAAAGTCAGGCCGCTAGGACGGTTAATAATGATGCCGAGCGCGCCTTGCTCGTCGTGGGTCAGAATATAGACCACAGATTCGGCAAAATGCGGATCGCGCATCAGTGGCATGGCAATTAGAAAATGCCCAGCTAATGAAGGAAAGGTAGCAGTCATGGTCATTCAATCATCCCCGTCAAAACGCGATAAAGAGGCTGCTCAGTGTCAGCGCAATGATTATCGCAGATTATTGACTGGAAAGACGATCGCCACGCTCAAAGCGCCAGGTTCGAATGATTTCAACCTGATCGTAGTTGGCCGCTAGTTCACCAGTAAAAGGTGCAAAGGGTGACGCGGTGCGCACAATGTTTAATGCCGCACGGTCAAGTACCGGATGGCCGGAGGATTCTAAAATCCGCATGTTCTCTAGCGATCCATCACTTTTAATGATGACCAGTACACGTAAACTGCCGTAAATGCCTTGGCGGCGAGCTTCGTCAGGGTAATTAAGGTTACCGACGCGCTCGACTTTTTTTCGCCAGTCCTCACGGTACCATGCACTAACATCACGTTTGGTTGCGGCAGTATTCTGGCGATTTATTCGTGGTCTTTTCGCGTATTTTTGTTGATCTAGCGCCAGTTCTGCCTCGAGGCTGGCGATATCGGCCGACAGTTGTTCGCGGTCAATAATTGGTGTCCTGTGCGTTGGTGTCGGTTTTGGTGGTGCTTTAACGGTGTTTTCAACTTTTTGCTGCTGTGGGCGTGCGGTGCTGATGACTTGTTTTTTAACTTCAACAATGGGTGTCGGCTCCACACTGCTTTCAACTTGTACTTTGTTCACTTTAGTGTCTTGAAAGAGGGTTTTTTCAGTGGTGCTCGGTGTCGCCACTTCGTCTAAGGTGCCGCTACCTTGCTGATTATCTTGAGCGATAAAATCTGCTTTTTCAGGTGCTGGTTGACTGCTGAAAGTGGCTAAAGTGACATCAAGGCTTTTACTTAATTGCGGTAAGTCGGTAACTGTAAAAGTTACCCCAAGAATGATCGCTAAATGAATCAGCGCGGCGATCAATAAAGTAAAGCCTAAGCGGTCCGCAGCAGTCACTGCAGGTTTGGACTCAAGAAAAGGGTTGGCAACAGCTTTATTCATAAAGATTTTGGTTTCTCAACAGAGCCGGCAGTCTGCCGAGAAGTCAGGATAAAGTCCATGAACTGGCTTGCACATTCAGTGAATGATGCCTGTGCAAGCCGTTTATTTAGGCGCGATCTGCCAGTTTGCGGGCAATAGCATCCATCAGTTGACCGCCGATATTGGTATCAAAGGCATTATCAATTTCACGGATGCAGGTTGGGCTGGTGACATTGATTTCAGTTAGGTGTTCGCCAATCACATCCAAACCCACAAAGAGTAAGCCACGCTTGCGTAACTCAGGGCCCACTTGTTCAGCAATCCAGCGATCTTTGTCGGTGAGCGGACGTGCTTCACCACGACCACCGGCAGCTAAGTTGCCGCGGGTTTCGCCTGCTGCAGGAATACGTGCTAAGCAATAAGGTACCGGTTCGCCATCAATCATCAAAATACGCTTATCACCATCTTTAATTGCTGGTAAGTATTGTTGCGCCATAATTTGTTGCGTACCGTTCGCGGTAAGAGTTTCTAAAATCACGGATAAGTTTGGATCATCTTCGCGATGGCGGAATATCGAAGATCCGCCCATACCATCGAGTGGTTTGAGAATGATGTCACGTTGTTGTTTGGCAAATTCACGCAGAATGTCTGGCCGTCGGCTCACTAGTGTGGCTGGCGTGCATTGGGGGAATAAAGTAGCAAATAGCTTTTCATTGCAGTCGCGTAAGCTTTGTGGGCGATTGACAACTAAACTGCCTGCGGCTTGCGCTTGTTCGAGTAAATAAGTGCTATAAACAAACTCGTTATCGAATGGAGGGTCTTTGCGCATCAAGATAACGGTCAAGCCAGAGAGAAGTTCGTCCAGCTCATCGCCGAGCTCAAACCAGCACTCTGGATTATTAAACACTTGCAATGGACGCATGCGTGCTCGTGCTTGGCCTGCTTGTTGGTAAAGGTCTTGCTGCTCCATATAAAACAAAGACCAGCCTCGTTGCTGGGCTGCTAATAACATAGCCAGAGAGCTGTCTTTTTTAAATGAGATACGATCAATAGGATCCATGACAATCCCAAGACGAACATGCATAGTTAGGTCTCCGATAAAGAATAAGCAGCCAATGATGCACTCTGGTTTAGTTGAATAATAGTATTAAATTGACTTGGGACTGTAAGCTAGGTCAATAAACAACCCTGTATGAGCTGGGTTTATGGATTGCAGCAAAATAGTATGCTAAAAAGGTTCGACGATTGAGTCGACGCCTGTTGCCTAATCCGCATCAGAGCATAGATACTGCAAAAAAATAACGACTCACCGACGATGGTAGGGCGAAGATGGAACAGAAATCTGAAGGCTTAAAGGTCATGGTCATTGACGACTCAAAAACGATTCGTCGAACAGCAGAGACTTTGTTGAAAAAAGTCGGTTGTGAAGTAATCACTGCCGTTGATGGTTTTGATGCGTTGGCGAAAATTGCAGACACGCATCCAGATATTATTTTCGTAGACATCATGATGCCGCGTTTAGATGGCTATCAAACCTGTGCCTTGATTAAAAATAATACGGCATTTCGATCAACGCCTGTGATTATGCTTTCTTCAAAAGATGGTTTGTTTGATAAAGCTAAGGGCCGTATTGTAGGGTCTGATCAGTATTTAACTAAACCGTTCAGCAAAGAAGAGTTGATCGGTGCAATTAAAACGCATGTGCCAGCCTTTACTCCAGTAGAGAGTGCGTCTTAAGTTTAATTATTCAGCAAGACGTATAGATGGCTATATTGTTTGTGTATGGGGAAAAAAATGGCTCGTATTTTAATCGTTGATGACTCGCCAACTGAGATGTACAAATTGGCAGCAATGCTAGAGAAAAATGGGCACCAAGTATACAAAGCTGAAAATGGTGCAGACGGTGTGGCTTTAGCAAAACAAGAAAAACCGGATGCTGTGCTGATGGACATTGTGATGCCTGGATTAAATGGCTTTCAGGCCACGCGTCAGCTTACCAAGAGTCCAGAAACACAGCATATTCCAGTGATTATTGTGACGACCAAAGATCAAGAAACAGATCGAGTTTGGGGTAAACGTCAGGGCGCGAAAGACTACTTAACCAAGCCGGTAGATGAAGCAACATTGATTAAAACCCTGAATGCAGTTTTAGCGGGCTAAGCCCGCACTGCATTTAATAAAACTAACAAGAATAGGGTTGATACATGACAGACAGGCAAACTCCCTATGAGTTACTTCTAGGTATTGATGTGCTGTGTCGCGGCCAAGCAGATGGTTTGCCGGCACAGCAAGAAGTTGCACAAACCTGGAGCGGTATCGGCTTTCGTATCGGTGAGCAGCATTTTGTTGCACCGATGGGTGAGGTTGCCGAGGTCCTGCATGAACCACGCTATACCTTGCTGCCCGGTGTGAAAAACTGGGTGAGAGGCATCGCTAACGTACGCGGTCGACTTTTACCGGTGATGGACTTGTGCGGTTTCTTAGGCGCAGAGCTATCCAGTGCCAAGAAACTACGGCGCTTGTTGGTGGTGGAGCATCGTGATGTATTTGCCGGACTTACAGTCGATGCGGTGTTTGGCATGCAGCATTTTGCAGTGGATTCCTTTTCTGAAACATTGCCACAGGTTAACCCAGAGATTATTCCTTTTGTCCATGGTGTGTTTGTACGCGACCAGCAACCTTGGTTGGTGTTCAGTCCTCATGCTTTGGCGCAAGACAGCAAGTTTTTAGATGTGGTTGCTTAGTGTTGTGCAGTGAAAGCTTACGGCACTGTAGTGATTATTTTCGGTTGGGCCAGCTAAAACTGGCTCTTGAGTGTTATTGGACACATTAAGTTAGACGGGTCCAGGCGGGGGCCAAATAATGAATAAACAAACTGGAAGTCAGTTCCTTGCGGGTTTACGCAGTAACGTATTGATTGGTGGGCTTTTTGCGATTCTAGTCGTATCGGTTGTGCTGTTGTTCGTGAACTTCGCTTACCTCAATACTCAGTCAAACTATGACAAAGAGTACATCACTCAGGCCGGTGAGCTGCGCGTGCTTTCGCAACGTATTGCGAAAAACGCCACGGAAGCAGCGGCGGGTAAAGCTGCGGCGTTCGCCTTGTTGAAAGAAGCGCGCAATGACTTTGCCACCCGCTGGGGTTACTTGGTCGAGGGTGATACTGAAAACGGCATACCCCCAGCCCCCGAAAGCTTAGCCGCTGAGATGGCTGCAGTTGCTGAAGACTGGGAGAGTTTGCGCGCTAACGCAGGTGCGATTATTGATAGTGAACAAACGGTTTTATCCTTGCATGAAGTGGCAGCCACGCTTGCTGATACTATTCCGCAGCTGCAGGTTGAGTATGAAGAGGTTGTGGATATTTTGCTGCAGAGTAATGCTCCAGCAGGTCAGATTTCTGTTGCTCAGCGTCAATCACTACTGGCAGAGCGAATCATTGGCTCGGCTAATAAAGTGCTGGTCGGTGATGAAGATTCGGTATTAGCCGCAGATATGTTTGGTCGTGACGCGAGTCTCTTCGGTCGAGTACTGACTGCGATGCGTGAAGGTAATGCTGCGATGGAAATCAGTCAGGTGACTGACGAAGAAGCCTTAGAGCGTTTAACCGAAATTGCTGAGCTATTTGAATTCGTCTCCGGTTCGGTTGATGAAATCTTAGAAAACTCGCCCGAGTTATTCCAAGTGCGTGAAGCCGCTAATGGTATTTTTAGCGTTTCACAAACTCTCTTAGATAAAGCTTCGGTGCTGGCTGAAGGCTTTGAAACGCGTGCTGAAGGCCGTGTTTTCAATACCTTACTCGGCTATATTTTAGGTGCCTTGGCGCTTGCCTCAATTATCTTGATTGGTTTAGTTAGCATGCGTGAAACACGCCTGCGTTTGGCTGAGACTGCAGAAAAGAACGAGCGTAACCAAACCGCTATTTTGCGTTTGCTCGATGAGATTGGCGACTTGGCTGATGGTGACTTAACCGCAGAAGCCACAGTAACTGAAGACTTTACTGGTGCAATTGCAGACTCGATAAACTTCACTATTGACCAATTGCGTGAATTGGTTGGAACCATTAATGCCACTGCCGTACAGGTATCGGCCGCTGCTCAAGAAACCCAATCAACGGCGATGCACTTGGCTGAAGCGTCTGAGCACCAAGCACAAGAGATTGCTGGTGCGTCAGCGGCGATTAATGAAATGGCCGTGTCGATTGACCAAGTATCTGCTAACGCTGCCGAATCGGCTGCGGTGGCTGAGCGGTCGGTAGCGATCGCTAACAAAGGTAACGAAGTTGTGCACAATACCATCACCGGTATGGACAACATTCGTGAGCAAATTCAAGACACCTCGAAGCGTATTAAGCGTCTTGGTGAGTCATCGCAAGAGATTGGTGACATCGTTAGCTTGATTAACGATATTGCTGACCAAACCAACATTCTGGCACTTAACGCAGCAATCCAGGCTTCGATGGCCGGTGATGCAGGACGAGGCTTCGCCGTGGTTGCGGACGAGGTTCAGCGTCTGGCTGAGCGTTCATCGTCAGCCACTAAGCAGATTGAGGCCTTGGTTAAAACCATTCAGGCGGATACCAACGAAGCGGTGATTTCAATGGAGCAAACCACTACCGAAGTGGTGCGTGGTGCGCGTCTGGCTCAGGATGCGGGTGTCTCGCTGGAAGAAATTGAGAAAGTATCAAAAGCGTTGGCTGCCTTGATTCAGAATATTTCTAACGCAGCACGTCAGCAGGCATCATCAGCCGGTCATATTTCCAGCACGATGAACGTGATTCAAGAAATCACCTCGCAAACCTCTGCGGGTACCACAGCAACCGCACAAAGCATTGGTAACTTGGCGAAGATGGCCAATGAGATGCGAGAGTCTGTGTCTGGCTTTACTTTGCCAGATGACAATCAAGAACAAGCCTAGTGAGATCAGGCGGCGGCCTTGGTGCTTGCTGCCTTCATCATGACAACAAGAAAAGGGCACATCATGCAACCTGGCAACGCTTGGGCTTTACAGCCTTTGGCAGAAATGACCGCAGATGAGTTCAATAACTGGAAAAGCTTGTTAGAAACTCGCTCGGGTATGGTTGTCAGTGAGCAAAGACGTTCTTTTTTGCAAGTGAATCTGACAGCACGAATGCGTGAGTTAGGTGTGTCTGATTACTCTGCTTATTATCAGAAAGTCATTGATGGGGCTTGTGGTGCGATTGAATGGGTGGTCCTGCTGGATCGTTTAACGGTACAAGAAACACAGTTTTTCAGACATACCGCTTCGTTTGACGCAGTGACACAGTTTCTTTTGACGAAAACTGCCAATGCGACAACGAGTAAACCTTTAGCATTATGGAGCGTTGGCTGCTCAAGTGGTGAAGAGGTTTGGTCATTAGCGATTTGTGCCGCTGAAGCGATCCGTCAAACAGGCGCAAGACTTGAGTTTGGGGTGACGGCTACGGACATTAGTCATAGCGCATTGCGCAAAGCACGTCGCGCCAAATATGAGCTGCGACGTTTAGAGCGCGTGCCGCCAGCATGGGTTGAGCAATACTTTAGTTTGCAGCCCGATGGTGAGTACCAAGTAATAGATCGACTGGTGAAACGCTCATGTTTTACTAGGTTAAATATGCTGGATTTGGTCCATGCGCCGATTTTTGGTATGGACGTTATTTTTTGTCAAAACGTGTTGATTTATTTTCGTCGTTGGCAGCGCCGAGAAATACTTAACCGTTTAGTGGCTCGGTTAGCGCCGGGTGGAATGTTGGTGATCGGTGTGGGTGAAGTTGCTGGCTGGCAACATCCTGATTTAGAGCCTGTTGCTGATGAACGCGTTTTGGCTTTTACCCGTAAGGGGTAACACACGGATATGAGCGGAGTAGTTATGGGTGATCGTCACGACTATGTCGCCCTGGAATGGGTTAAAGGCGAAATTGCAGAAACCCTAAAACAGGCGCGTCAGGCACTGGAAGAGTTTGTGGAGAATCCTGAGGATTCGACGCGATTACGCTTTTGCTTAACCTATGTGCACCAAGTGCATGGCACCTTGCAAATGGTTGAGTTCTTTGGCGCAGCGCTGCTCGCCGAAGAGATGGAACAACTGGCGCAGGCTTTATTAGAAGACCGTGTCAATAACTTAGCGGAATCACTAGAAGTGATGATGCAAGCTATTTTGCAGCTGCCTTTGTATTTAGATCGGATTCAAACCGCACGCCGTGATTTACCTATGGTGGTGCTGCCGTTACTGAATGATTTACGTGCTGCACGCGGTGAAAAATTACTCTCTGAAACCAGTTTGTTTTCCCCTGCTATCCCTGCCACGAATGCTCCCCTTAGCGATGAGCGCTTGCAAAAATTAAGCGTATCTGAGCTGCCGTTATTGCTACGCAAGTTACGCCAAATGCTCCAGCTTGCGCTGGTGAGCGTATTGCGTGGTGAAGATGTTGCAGCCAACTTGACCTATATGGCACGCGTCTTTGCACGCCTAGAAACGTTGAGTAAAGATGCCCCGCTTGAGCCTTTATGGCAGGTGGCAGCCGGACTGGTCGACGGGCTGGCCAATGGCAGCGTAGAAACCGGTGCGTCGGTGCGCAACTTATTGCGTCAAGTGGATGCGGAACTTCGCCGTTTAGTTGCTGAACAAGCGCAAGGCTTAAATCAGCCCGCAGCAACTGAGCTAATTAAAAATATTCTATTTTATGTTGCCAAAGCACAGCCCAATTCTGAACGTCTGCAACATTTGCATGAGCTGTATCGACTCGATGAAGCCTTACCCGATGAGTTGTTGCTCGATGAAGAACGTGCTCACATGGCAGGGCCAGACCGTGGTGCAATGCGCTCCGTGGTGGCGGCCTTATGTGAAGAGTTGGTGCGTATTAAAGACAGTTTAGATCTTTTTGTACGCAGTGATCGCAGTAAACTGGATGAGCTGGATGCTCTACAAATCCCGCTTAAGCAGATTGCTGATACTTTAGCGGTACTTGGCTTTGCTCAACCGCGTAAAGTCGTCTTAGATCAAATTGACGTGGTTGCAGGACTGATCACAGGCGCAGCAGAGCCATCAGATGCAGTGCTGATGGATGTTGCGGGAGCTTTGCTCTATATCGAGGCAACCTTAACCGGTATGGTCGGTTCTTCAGACACGGGCCAACACGAACAAAATATAATGCCCACCACAGATGTGGGGCAGATTCACCGTTTAGTGATTAAAGAGGCGCGTACCGGCTTAGAACACGCCAAAGATGGCATTATCGAGTTTATTGCTTCGCAGTGGAATCATGAGCATTTAGCCAATGTGCCGTACTTACTTAACCAAGTGCGCGGTGCGTTATTTATGATCCCGCTTGAACGTGCAGCCAACTTGGTTGAAACCTGCCGTCATTATATTGAAGAGCAGCTGTTCCAACAAAAAATCATTCCTAATTGGCAGAACCTCGATACCTTAGCAGATGCCATTACCAGTGTTGAATATTACTTGGAGCGCTTGGCTGAAGACCACGCCAGTCAGGGTGAGGCCATTCTTGATGTGGCTGAACAAAGCTTAACCAGCCTAGGTTATACCCCGCGCGAGCCGCTTAATTTGACCAGTTCTGTGCCTGAACAGGTCAGTTCAGAGGCAAGCCAAGATGCTGAAGCAATTCCCACGCTGACTGTTGAGAGTGATATTCAAGCGCCAGATCTCAATGACACCACGAGTGAGCACAGCCTGCCAAGTGCTGCTGAGCAGGACAATCTGGGGTCGCCATTCACTGTGGATGATTTTGCCGATGAATTTTTAGCCTACCCATCGCTTAATCTTGCAGAGACAGATAGTCCTTTGCCGTTGCCAGGAAATGATCAACTTAAGGTAGATTTAGACAGCCCAGTCAGTGAGCACGCAGCTGAAGATGTGCAAGACATTCAAGAGGTTGAGCTGCCCAACAGCGTTGCACCAGACTCGAGCAAGTTGGAGCCTATAGAGCTGTCGCTGCAAGATGTGATGTCGCGTTCAGTGGGCGCTATTAATCCGCCTGCAACAGATGTGCCGGCTAGTATCTTGCCGCCGCCTGCTGACGAAGAAGCCACAGATGAAGAACTACGTGAGGTTTTTGTTGAAGAAGCTGAAGAGGTTTTAGAAAACTTAAATGAGTTCTTTCCAAAATGGCGTGGCAATCAAGATGATCATCATGCGCTGGCAGAAGTGCGTCGTGCATTTCATACCCTCAAAGGCAGTGGTCGTATGGTGCGCGCCTTAATTGCTGGGGAGCTGGCGTGGTCGATTGAAAACATGCTTAATCGCGTGATTGAAGGCAGCATTGAAGTTTCACCGCCTGTGTTACAGGTCATTGACGATGTTATTAAATTATTCCCTGATTTGGTTGCGCAGTATGCTGCGCAGCAACAATGTCAACGGGATGATGTGGATCAGCTAGCCGCCACTGCGCATGCCTTGGCGCGTAAGCAACTAATTCCTGAGCTGACTGGCACAGAGCCAGTTGCCGAGCTTGCAATCCCTGTAATTGATGAACCGGTTGCTTTAGCTACTGTTGCTGCTGAGGCGCCGTGCGCCACGCAACTGATTGAGGATGCTGAGGTCATCGACCCGGTTTTACTCGATATTTTCAATAATGAGGCTCAAGCCCATTTACAAACATTGGTCAGTTTCTTAGCCGATTGCGCGCAACAATTGCCGCAAACCATTAGTGATAATTTGCAACGTGCTTTGCATACCCTTAAAGGCAGTGCTTTTATGGCGGGTATCTTGCCAATTGCGCATATTGCTACTGCGCTAGAAAAGCTGGCCAAGGAATATCAAGCCAACTTATTGCCTGTCGAGTTTAATGAGGCTTTATTGCTCAGCGAGGCTGAGCAGTTGTTGCGTGTTGGTATTGAACAGCTGGACAGCACACCGCTGCAAGCTATTGACGGGGCAGAGGCCTTTATTAGCAAGCTTGAGCAGCTGATGCGAGAGCGACTTGCGCATAATGAAGAGCAAAAAAGTGCTGATCCAAAAAGCAGCCGCGATGCAAAAGTTATTTCAACCTTCCTGTCTGAAGGCATGGATCTGTTGCTGGATATGGATCAACAGCTGCAAGAGTGGCAGACACACCCTGCTCAGCGTGAAGAGCTGTCTGCTTTGCTGGAGGAGTTGACCCAACTCAGCCGCAGTGCTGAACAGGCTGAGTTGCCGCAGGTTGTGGATATTTGTAATGCATTGCTCGATACCTACACAGCGGTTGAAAATGGGCGCTTATTGACCCAAGAACGCTTTTTTGAGCAAGCAAAACATGCGCACGATGCACTGATTAATATGATGGATCAGGTTGCCGCTGGCTTACAGGTCGAGCCGCAGCAAGACTGTATTGATGCGCTGTATGAGTTACTGGCGGAAGAGTTACAACCTGCGGCTAGCGCAGCAGACCAAGATGCTCATCTGGCTAAAGATATTTCAGAGCCGCCACTGGAGCTGCAGACTGAGCATGCGGTCGCTGATGCGCTGCAGTTGTGTGACGCTGATGAGACGAGCCCAGCACAGCATGAGACTGGGCCGCTTGACAGTGAAACGACGAAGGTCACAGCGGACAGCATAGACGTGGTTGATCCTAGCTTTAATCGATCTACGCTTGACGAGGAGATGGTTGAGATTTTCCTTGAAGAGGCCATGGATTTACTTGAAAGCGCTGGCGAGTCACTCGATACATGGCTGGCGGCACCGCAAAATAATAATGTGATGTCAGCTTTGCTGCGTGATTTGCACACCCTTAAGGGCGGCGCACGCATGGCTGAGATCAAGCCGATTGGGGATTTAGCGCACGAACTGGAGTCTTTGTACGAAGGCTTGCTGGATGGTCGCTACAGCCATAGCCCTGAACTCGCCAGTATGTTGTTACGTGGCCATGATCGCCTTGCAGTACTGCTTGATCAGTTGCAGGCCCGTCATGTTATGCAGCAACCCAGCGCGCTGATTGAAGGTATGCAAGCCTTGCGTCGTGGAGCCGCTGCATCCGTGGATGGATTGCAGAGTATATCTGAAGATCAAGCTGTTGAAATTGACGCGCTGCAAGAGCAGGATGGCATTGAATACGCTGCAGTCCTGTCTGCGCCAAGTGCTGAGCCAGAACTGGTTTACCCAGATGAGTTAAATCAAACGGCTGCTAGCAGTGAACCGACTGTTGCACAAGATTGCCTTGACGATGACGCTGCGTTTGGAATGTTTGAAGAGACTGAGCTGGATGTCGAACTGAGTTTCGCTGACAGCGACGGCCATGCAGTCAGCGCAGCAGATGTGCGGGTTGATTTAAGTCCTGTCGAGGATTCATCTGTAGCATCGATTGATTCTGTTGCTGATTTGCGCGATCCAGAGTTGGTAGAAATCTTTCTTGAGGAAGGTTTTGAAATTATTGAGCGCGCTACAGCAGCCTTATTACGCTGGATGGAGCACACCGATAATAGTTTAGAGTTGGAAACGTTGCAGCGTGATTTGCATACGCTCAAAGGCGGTGCGCGCATGGCCGAAATCCCTGAAATTGGTGATTTAGCCCATGAGCTGGAGTTTTTGTATGAAGATCTAAGTGCCGGCAGATTAAACCCAAGCCCTGCGATTATTAATTTGTTGCAAGACAGTCACGACACCTTAGCCGTCATGCTCGAAGCGGTGCGTGATTATAAAGAGTTGTCGGATGGGCAAGGTTTAATTCAGCAGATTATCCATCTGCGCCGCAACCCCAATGCTCAGCTTGAGATACCAAGCAACCTGCCGTCGTTGTCGCCTTCAGCTCAGCATGATGAAGTGCTAAGTATCTTTATCGTTGAGGCGGATGAGTTGTTAGCTGAGCTAAATACAGCCTTAACCGTGTTTGATAATGAACCAGAGGCTGCGCGAGCCATTGACGATGCTTTACGCGTTTTAAATATGCTTAAAGGCGGGGCGCGCTTAGCTGAAGTGCAAAGTATTGGTGATATCAGCCATGAATTAGAAGCGCAGTTATTGACTGCAGCACAGCAAGGGCAACCTTGGCCGCAGGCTTTGCATGCTGATTTACAAAGTGCTTATCAGCAGTTATTGACTGAAGTGGCTGAGATTCGCAACCTCTTGCCGGAGCATCTGCAAGCGCAGCAGCTGATCCAACCGATCCAAGAGCAGCCTCAGCTTAACCAAACTTTACAATGGGCTCAGCCGATTATTGCGGTCAGCGAAGTGGGTCGTCACCCCGCTGAGCATCGCGTTCTTCCATTTGTGGCAAAAGCACAGCAGCAAGCCGCAGAAGCAAGCGCACAACGGGCCCCGCAAGAGCTGGTGCGAGTACCGGCTGATTTGCTGGAAAGTTTAGTCAACTTAGCCGGTGAAACCTCTATTTTCCGAGGCCGAGTTGAACAACAAGTCAGTGATTTTGGGTTCACCTTGAGTGAGATGGAAGCAACGATTGACCGCGTACGTGATCAATTACGCCGTTTAGATACCGAAACACAAGCGCAGATATTAAGCCGTCACCAAGCTGAGACAGAAAAAGCTGGCTATGAAGAATTTGACCCATTAGAAATGGATCGGTATTCACAGTTACAGCAACTGTCTCGAGCTCTGTTTGAGTCCTCTTCGGATTTGTTGGATTTAAAAGAAACCTTGGCGGTTCGCACCCGTGATGCTGAAACCCTATTGTTGCAACAAGCTCGGGTCAATACTGAGCTGCAAGAAGGCTTGATGCGTACGCGCATGGTGCCCTTTGATCGTTTACTGCCTCGTTTACGCCGTGTGGTACGCCAAGTGGCTGGTGAACTGGGTAAAAATGTTGAGTTTTTAGTGGCAAACGCTGAAGGTGAAGTTGACCGTAGTGTGCTTGAGCGTATGCTTGCGCCACTCGAGCATATGCTGCGTAATGCGGTTGACCATGGTATCGAGTCGGCTGAGCAGCGAAGTGCTGCAGGTAAGCCAAGTAGCGGCACGGTGCGTTTAGAGTTGACGCGAGAAGGGGCTGATATTTTGCTGGTGCTGTCCGATGATGGCGCTGGCATTAATCTGCAAGCAGTGCGCAATAAAGCCATTGAGCGCGGTTTAATCACGACAGACTCAGCGCTTACTGATCAAGAAGTGATGCAGTTTATTTTGCATGCAGGCTTTTCCACTGCCGGCCAAATTACCCAGATTTCTGGGCGCGGCGTTGGTATGGATGTTGTCAGTTCAGAGATTAAGCAAATTGGCGGTTCAATCAGCATTGATTCGCAGCAGGGTAAAGGCACCACCTTCTATATACGCCTACCCTTCACTGTGTCGGTCAACCGGGCCCTGATGGTGATGGCAGGAGAGGACTCTTACGCCATTCCACTGAATACCATCGAAGGTATTGTGCGGATTTCACCTTATGAACTTGAAGCACTTTACGAGCAAGAGCGTAAACAAGGCCAAGCGGCGAAATTTGACTACGCAGGACAAACCTACGAGCTGAAATACATCGGTGATTTACTCAATAACGGCCAGCATCCAAAGCTGGTGGGGCAAACCTTGCCTCTGCCCGTTATTTTAGTGCGCTCCAATGAGTATGCGGTGGCGGTACAGGTTGATGTTCTGGCTGGCTCACGCGAGATTGTGGTGAAAAGTTTAGGCCCGCAGTTTGCCAATGTGCATGGTATTTCTGGCGCGACCATTTTAGGTGATGGTCGCGTGGTGGTGATTCTTGATTTGCTTGCCACCATCCGTACCGACTATGCGCGTAAAGGGCTGCACAGTGCCTCTGAGCTGACCCTGCTCGAAGCGGTTGGCTCAGATAAAAGTAATGCGCCACTGGTGATGGTGGTAGATGACTCGATCACTGTACGTAAGGTCACCACACGCTTGCTTGAGCGTCATGGTATGAATGTGTTGACCGCTAAAGATGGGATGGATGCCATTGCCCAACTGCAAGAAACAAAACCTGACATTATGCTGCTTGATATTGAGATGCCGCGTATGGATGGTTTTGAGGTGGCAACGCTGGTACGCCACGATGCAAACTTGAAAGATTTGCCAATTATCATGATTACCTCGCGAACCGGTGAAAAACACCGCGAACGAGCGATGGCCATTGGCGTGAATGATTACTTAGGCAAACCTTATCAGGAAAGTGTTCTGCTTGAAGCAATTCATCAACTGATTAAGAGTGATGACTAACATTGCAGCTATTCGAATTGCCGTTGTTGCGGATACAACCCTGCAACGGCATATTTTGCAGCAGTTTTTACTCAGCAAGGGCTATCAGATTGTTCTTAATACAGACCCACAGTGTTTAGATGTGGATTCTTTGCAAGCCTGTACAACGGATTTATGGCTGTATGATGCGTTATGTTTGACTGAGCAAGATGACGCTGTCTTGGACTACTTTTTAACCAACCCTGGCGTGCCGGTGTTATTTGGCGAAGGTTGTGCGCCGCAACGAAGTTCTGAAGAGTATCCGCGCTGGGAACGCAGTTTGTTAGATAAAATTAAGCGTTCAACCCAGCACTTACAGCAGGTTGAAATAAACAGCCAGTCAGGACAAATGTTCAGTAGCAGCGCTGCAGCGCCGGTGGCGATTAAGCTGCCTGAGTGTTTTGCTGAGCAGCTCAGTTTGATGCCGCAGCCGGCTGCGCAAGTATGGTTATTAGCCGCTTCGACCGGTGGCCCGCAAGCGGTGAAAGCTTTTTTAGATGCGCTACCTAGAGGTTTACCGCTGGGTTTTATTTATGCACAGCACATTGATCCAAATTTTGAAGCGAATTTGCCGCAAGCAGTAGGGCGTCATAGTCAATGGCCGGTGCGTTTGCTCAATGAGCACCCCTATGTGCGCCAAGGCGAGGTTGTGATCGTGCCAGTGCAGCACGAGCTAAGCTTTTCAAGTAACGGTTGCATGCAGATGCTAGAAACAGCTTGGCCAGGTCCCTATAGCCCCTCAATTGAACAAATGATGAGTAATTTAGTGCGCCAGTATCGACACAACAGCGGCGCTATTGTGTTCAGTGGCATGGGCAGTGATGGCAGTCTAGCGGCTCAATACATGCAACAACAAGGCGCTCCAGTATGGACTCAAGAGGCCCAAAGCTGTGCCTGTTCGAGCATGCCTGATAGTGTTCGCGCCGCAGGTTATAGCGTCTTGAGCGCAACACCTGAGGGGCTGGCGCAGGCGTTGGTTCAGTATCTGTTAAATCAATACACTGAAGATAATGATGACATTGAAAGGAAAATATCATGACCCAAGCAGTTGCTAACCAGCATGCAGTCACACAGATAACCGGTTTATTGTTGAGTTTGAGTGACCGCTTACTTTTACTGCCCAATACAGCCGTGGCCGAACTTGTGGCCTATCGCAATGTGCAGCCTGCGGTTAACTCTCCTAGTTGGCTGCTTGGGCAAATTGCTTGGCGTGATTTAAGTCTACCTTTGCTCTCATTTGAAGCCGCTTCAAGTCAAGCTGCCGTCAACCTCGAGGGTGCTCGCGTGGTGATCATTAATGCGATTGGCGGGCGTCCGAAGTTTCGTTTTTTTGCTTTGCTTATCAAGGGCATCCCGCGCTCAGTAAGGATTGATAGCGGTCTGCAACGTTTGCCAGATGAGGCATTAAAGGCTTTAGAGTTGGATGCGGTGAGCATTGATGGTGAAATTGCAAAGATTCCAGACTTGGTTGCACTTGAGCAACTATTAGCGGATTTAGAACTGATTTAAACGGCGTCGCACGGGCTGGCTGAACGCATAGATGCAGCCTTAGTCAGCCGCGTTTTCGGTTTCGGCAACTGTCACTGTGTTGCGCCCAGCTTTTTTGGCAGCATACAGTGACTGGTCGATACGCTCAAAGGCCTCGTCGAGTGACTCTTTTGGTGAGATTTGTCCGATGCCAGCAGAAAATGTAATGGTGACCGGTTCACCTCTAAAGTGAAAAGGACAGGCTTCAATTGCTAAGCGTAGTTTTTCAATCAGCTGTTTGCCTTGAGCTAAGGGTGTTTCAGGCAGAAGGATGACAAATTCTTCTCCGCCAAAGCGTGCGATGAAATCTGTTTTTCTGAGACGCTTGCTCAGTTCTTGCGCAATGATTTTTAATACTTTATCGCCAGCTAAGTGTCCATAGCTGTCATTGATACGCTTGAAGTGATCAATGTCGATAATCGTCAGTAGCAGCGAACTATGATTACGCTGGATCCGCGCATATTCTAATTCAGAGCGTTCGTTCAGGGCCGCACGATTGGCCATTCCGGTCAACGGATCGAGTAAGGCTTTTTTGCGCTGCTCTTCAAGTTTGCTCGACAAATGTTGAGTTTCATACTCCATCTGCTGAGAGTGTTCGGCTAATGCTTGCAAGCGAGCAAGCATATCGGACTCACTCACAGAGCGCTTTTCTTGATAGGTCTGTAAGCTATCAATGAAGCTGTCGAGACGTGTTTCCACCAGTTTTTTTAAGTCATTCAAGTTGTTTGACGTCTGCACATCACTGTGAATATTGCTGACATGCTTGCGTAAGTCATCGTCTAGGGCCTGTGCTTCAGCAGTGGATGCTTGGTAACCAGCGGAGGTGGCTTTTAAGTTCTCGTGAAATGAAATTAACCGACTATTGAGCTGCAGCAGATACTGCTCTAATTCATTTTTGCCGCCATTGGCAATCTCTAAGATGATAACCGCCAATTCATCCAGTAAGGAGGCCAGCTCGTACCAGTTCAGTCCGCTATCAATACGTGCGCGCAGAGCAAATATTTGTAGTTCATTGCTACTGGTGATGGGCAGGTCATCGAGCAGCCCGATTAAGGTGTCATGGATATGCTCTGCAACGGAACTGTAGCTGGGCTCGATATGTTGGGGCAGAGCGTAGACATCATTATCTTGCGCGTTGGGCTCTGCATCGCTGACGAGCTGGCTGCTGGCTGCTAAATCCTTGCTTGGGCAAGCATCTGCAGCCAAGTCCGGAGCTGCTTCAGGATCAGCCACTAGGCTATGACTGTGTTGCAGGTTTTCAGCTTGGCTGGCGCTGGCAACTTGTTCATTGATTTTAAACAGTCGTGCTAACAGACCTGACGAAACAGGAGGCTTAGAGGTGTCAGGTTGAATAACTGCCTGTAAGGTTTGGTGCTGTAATTCTTTCAGCTCACACAGTAGAGGATAAAGGCTATGAGGCTCTGCGAGTTTTTTTTGCAGACCTTTTTCAAATGACTTAAGAGCACGCTGCAGCTCTTTCGGAGGTTGCAGTTGTTGCAGTTGTTCTGCAAAACTGCTTAACGCGGTTCTGACTGCCGCTTTGCGCTGATTGATTTTTTCTTCGGATTGTATAACGGCCTTTTCAAGCCGGTTGATCTGAATTTCTAATTCGGTGTTGCTAGCGCTTTTGCGCAGCAAATGACGTAACTGTCTAAGGTTAAGATCCAGTTGCTCGTCATTACCTTCGGCGGCCAAACTACTGCGGATTAAGCCGCGCTTGAGTAGATCCGCTTGCGCATTGAAATGCAGTTCGAGTTTTTCTTGCCTGTCGAGCAACTCAAGGTATTTGTTTTTCCATGGCAAAGCATCATTTGGCATATTCAGTCCATTTTAGTGCTTGAGCCGCTGACAAGTGGCATTGTTTGCGGGGTGGGCAATATTATATCCATTGCCACAGGTAAATGGTCAGAAATAGATATGGGTAGCACTGCCATATGTGCGATTTGTAGCTCAGAACTGATTAAAATGTGATCTAGGCAACGTTGTGGATTCCAGCTTGGGAAGGTTGCGCCAGCTTGTGGTGCGCGTAAATTAAGCGTACTTAAAGGTGAATTACTGAGTAATTCATGTCCCTGGGTATTCATATCACCCATCAAAACAACATGCCGATAATCACTGACAATTTCTCGCACATAGTCCAGTTGTCGGTTGCGCGCGCGTGCGCCCAATGCAAGGTGCATGGACACTACTGCAATGGCGTCTGCGCCATCACCGATTTTCGCTAAAATAGCACCGCGGCCAGCAGGACCAGGCAGTGGATGGTCTTCCAATTGGTTGGGTTGCAAGCGGCTTAGCAAACCGTTGCTGTGCTGCGCAAAAGGCCCCAAATTACGGTTGCGCTGCTGATACCAGTAGGGAAAATTACCCAGCTGTGCCAATTGTTGTACTTGGTTAATGTAGCCTGAGCGGAGACTGCCGCCGTCGGCTTCCTGCAAGGCAACAATGTCAAAATCGTTAAGCAGGAAACCGATTTTTTCTAGATTGCGGTAGCGTTCTTGATGAGGCAGTAGGTGTTTCCAGCTGCGCGTAACGTAGTGACGGTACGCGCTGGTGCTGATGCCCACTTGGATATTGAAGCTTAATAAGCGAATACGCCGTTCATTACGCGGTAATGCTTGAGGGACGCACAGCGGATTAAGGTTGGCATCACATAAAATAATGGGACGATCTTTGCTAAAGCGACGAGGCATCAGCACGGCATTATCCTATTTTGATTGGCGTTCTTTTTCGATTAAGGCATCAGCAACCTGGACAGTTTCTTGTAAACCACCGGCCATGCCTATATCAAAGCGGTATTTACCATTAACCACGAGGGCTGGTACGCCAGTGATTTGATAGGCCAGCGCGTGTTTCTTAGCTTTTTCCATCTGGCTTTTTACGCTAAAAGAGCTCCAGGTTTTTGTGAACAGTGCTTCATCGACACCTTGGCTGACAACAAAATCGGTAATGTCATTCAGGGTTGACAGCTTACGACCGCTGTTGTGTAAGGCATTAAAGATGCTGTCATGAATTTTTGCTTCAGCATTCATCGCTTCTAAGGTGAAAAATAATTGACCGTGGACATTCCAAATACCGCCAAACATGGCCGGAATGCGGACGAAGTTAACATCATCTGGCAACGCTGCTGCCCATGGGTTAATCGTTGGCTCCAGTTGATAGCAATGTGGGCAGCCATACCAAAACAGCTCAACCACTTCGATTTTTTCTGGCTGAGCTGTTGGCACAGGACTGCTTAGGGTGACGAAATGACGTCCCTCTATCAATTCTTGCGCAAACACTGTTGAACCCAATAGGCTGAAGCCTACCAATAGAAAAGACATCACTAAATTGCGCATTCTCAACTCCAAAAAGATTTTAAGTGGTCAATGATCTTGACCGCATAGTAATGGACCGTTGCTCAGTTCGCCAGTTCCGCAGCGTGCGTGCTGTGTCATCCGGCTAAGACAGGCATACTCACTCAAGCTGCTGAGTATTATAACCAACCATAGCCCTATACGTGCTGGGCAATTATGAGTGGATGCTGGCCAGTTAGCTCGGCTTGACTCAATCTGCAATAACCACTTGGTTACGGCCTTGGTTTTTTGCAGCGTAG
The DNA here is from genome assembly GCA_048266525.1 of Pseudomonas sp. Lineage (GTDB taxonomy): Bacteria > Pseudomonadota > Gammaproteobacteria > Pseudomonadales > Pseudomonadaceae > Denitrificimonas. The sequence continues at coordinate 119,325 of JBLWZG010000005.1, read as the reverse complement.
AGTGCTTCGTCGGCACGATTTAATAATTTCTGCGGGTCTGGATGCCCGCTGTATTGTGCCAAACCAATACTGATGCTGATCTTGAGGGTGAGCCCACGGGGCAGACGGAACTCTTCTTTTTCCACCCGCAGACGCAGTTTTTCTGCGACTTTAGCTGCTTTGCTGGCAGTGATGTCGACCAATAGCATTAAAAACTCTTCGCCGCCCAGGCGGAAAACATAATCACCGCTGCGGCAGCCGTTACTGAGTAATGCCGCTAACTGTTGCAAAACACTGTCGCCAACCTCATGACCGTGACGGTCATTAATGTTTTTAAAGTGGTCAACATCGATCACTAAAAGACAAAAAGAGCGCTGGTTCTGACGGGCATAGTTGATCTCTTTGTTCATCACAACCGGTAGGAATTTGCGATTTAGCAGGTGGGTGAGCACGTCACGGCCACTTTCGAGAGCGTTCACTTGGGTAAATAAGGTTTCTAGGTGGTAAGCAATACTGCGAGCTTGCTCGTGCAGGTTACGCAAGAGCTGTTGATGCTGTTCAGAGCGTCCTTGGGAAAGTTTAAACATTGGCAAAATAATCGTATCGACTTTCTCAATACTGTCACTGATTAATCCCGTTTCACTGGCACCTTCAAAAGCATGTGCGCCTTTATGGCGAAACCATAGGCCAAACTCAGAGGCAGCCAAGGTGCTTAGCTGACTAAATTGTAGGCCCATGGCGATGTCGAACATCACTTGGTTTTCCCAATCGAGTAGCGCTGCGCGCTGACGCTCTTTCTCATGCGCGGAGTTTTGTGCAATAGAGAATAAACGATAGGACTCTTCGGCACGGGCATTTTTATCGTTTGATACCGAGTAGGCTTGGCTCATAACCTCCATCGCCATATCGATCAGAGCAGAGGTAAAACTTAAGCATTCGATGTGCTCGGCATGACCTGTTAATAGCTGGGTGACGTTTTCTTTTAATACCCGTGCGCCGCGCAATACCAGATGCACTGGAATATCAATGCGCGCATGCACATCGCCAATGTGTTTTTGCTGGGCAATCACAGGGCGTAAATCATCTTTAGCGGTCAAACTGAACAAAGTAATAATCCAGTTTTGCAGTGATCCACTGAGACGACTTTGTACTTGCTCGTTGGATAGAAACTGCGCTGCGTGTGGGTCTTCCAGCATGTGTTTGTAGAAGCTTGTGGCAAGCTGTGGAGCATGCTGCTGCGCCAACGCTTGAGCGCAGAGGCAAATACTCTTTGGTGTGCTTTCAAGCAACAGGAGCCATTCTTTAATCAGTTGTTCTGTTGAGATCTGCGTCATAATCGTGAATCTAGTATGATTTTCTCTATGTTCGCAGACTGTGCTGCCGCTTGACCAGTCGTCTGTGTAATTTAATCCCAGTAAACTCAATAGCTTACTGCAGTCTAGATAGGTTTAAGTGGTTATGGATATTGAACTGGCACGCACATTTTTGGTGATTGTCCGCTGCGGTAGTTTTATTGCTGCGGCAGAGCAGTTGTGTGTCACCCAGACCACGGTTACCGCACGGATTAAAAATTTAGAAGCGCAGCTCAACTGCCCGTTGTTTGTGCGCAATCGCGCTGGTGCAAGTTTGACTGTGCATGGTGAACACTTTGTTCACTATGCTCATCAGCTACTGCAAACTTGGGATGCGGCGCGTAGTGCTTTGCCTTTTCCAGAGCGCTTACAAGTGCAGGTGCGCTTGGCTGCAGAAACCAGTTTGTGGAATCCACTGCTGAAAGATTGGTTGATGCAGCTGTCTGTACAGCAGAGAGGTTTTGCAGTCAATGCCAGTGTGTATGACTTTGACACGCTGTGTAAAAAACTAGAAAGCGCTGAGCTGGATGCGGTATTGATGCATCAGCCCCACTATTGGCCAGGCTTGCAGGTTGAGCAGATTCTCGAAGAGAAACTGGTGCAAGTACGGTCAGTATTGCAATCCGATCCTTATATCTATGTGGACTGGGGTGGCTTGTTTCGTCAGCAGCATGATGCTGTGTTACCGGAGCATGCACACAGCGCACTACGCTGTAATCTAGGGCCGCTGGCTTTGCATCGCATTTTGCAAGGTGGTGGGCGTGGCTACTTTAGAACCCGTGTTGTTGAGCAGTATATTGCCGAGGGGCGCTTAGAACGTGTGCCGCATGCTCCTGAGTTTTCTTGGCCGATCTATATTGTCTATGCTGATGCGCTGCACAGTGAACCCTTGCAGCATGCATTAAAGGTGTTACAGCAGTTAATCCATGCAGAGGTGAATTGGCTGCAAACCCCAGAGCAGTTGCTTTATTGAATTTGCGCAAGCCAGCCTCGGTAAAGTGCTGCAATTAAATCAGTCTGCGTAATAATGCCTACCAGTTGCTGGTATTCATCAATCACAGGCATGTAGTGCAGGCCACGATCCGTCAGTAAGCTCACCAGTTCCACCAAGGGTGTATCAAAGTTCACACTAATCACCGGTGTGGTCATAATGTGTTTAAGACGCCTGTTGCGTAAATAGCGCAGGCGGTGGAAGCGGCTAATGGGTGCATCCAGTTCAAAATACTTGAGCAGATCGACCAAGGTGATAATGCCGACTAAACGTCGATGTTGATCGACCACAGGCAAGGCTTTTAAACGGTGCTCTTTCAAGCGAATCCAAGCTTCTTCAATAGGCATTTCTGGGTGTCCGGTGCGCAAATCACGGGACATAATAGAAACGGCAGTTAAATGCTCAGTGCGCCGCTTAAAGGTGTGTTGTTCGGTCAGGCGTAATAAGTCCTCAAGGTCTTCACGGCGAATATCTACGTAGGTGCCAAACTCATTTAGTGCTTTATCTAGGTCCTCTTCGTTAAAGCCAGTACGTGCAATCGGCAGTGGGTCAGCTGTGTTGTAGAGGTTCTTTTGCACAGGCGTGACAAGGCGTGGGTAGGAGGTGCCGGTTAGGTTATTAAATACAAGAGCAATGCACAGCAGGAGTAATGATTGGCTGAGTACAGGAATCAGCACGGCAAAACCTAATGCATGCAGGTTGGGATTCAGCGTGACTACTAGTGCAACGGCGCAACTGGGCGGATGCAAGCAGCGCAAGGCCAGCATACTGACAATTGCCAAGCTAACCGCTGCTGCGGCTCTGAGCCCAGTCTCTTCAAAGTATAAAGCACAGAGCACACCAATGAGCGCTGCTAGAAGATTGCCGGCTAAGATCGACCAAGGGTGCGCTAAAGGTGTGGCTGAGGTGACAAACAGCAATACCGCCGATGCGCCAATCGGTGCGGCCAGACTCATAGTAATCTGACTGCCAAAGAAGAAATGGCTGCATAACACCGATCCTAATACACCAAGAAAAGCCCCGCTGGCGGCGCGTAACCATTGTTTCGGTGGGATATTGAGGGACAGCGGGGTAAAGGCTTTAATCCATTGAGCGCGCACGTGCAAGGTTCCAAGTAAAAGAGCTGATATACACAAACAACGGCACACAAGGTGCCGTTATTGAAGGGTAAAGGGTATGGCGGTATCCGTGATTGTTAGGCCTGCAAAACGATTTGCTGGGCTAAATGCTCAGGCAGACAGGCGCGTCCGGTTTCTTGTTCAACACGTTGAGCGGCGGCTGGATCATCAGCAAAAGGCAGCATTGAGGCTTGCTCCATGTCCAATAGGCTCATGTGCTTGATGCTCCAGTAGCCTGCCACGATAAGAACAATGCTTAAGATAATAGGCATCAGTTACACCTCCGCAGTTTGTGCTTCATTGAGATGCTGTTGGACGGACTGCTGTGCAGGTCGTCGCAAGGTCAGCCAGGTATTAACCACCATCAACAGCATGCCGAGAACAAATAATGAGCCGCCAATTAAGCGTGCGATATAGCCGGCATGGGAGGCTTCGAGCACTTCAACAAAGGAGTAAGACAGCGTGCCGTCGTCGTTGATCGCACGCCACATTAAACCTTGAGTTAGACCGTTGACCCACATCGCCGCGATGTAAATTACAGTACCTACGGTAGCCAACCAGAAGTGCAGGTTAATCAAGCGAGTGCTGTACATTTGTGCATGATTCCAGAGCTTTGGAATCATGTGATAGAGGCTGCCGAAGCTGATCATCGCCACCCAACCTAAAGCGCCGGCATGCACGTGACCAATGGTCCAGTCGGTGTAGTGCGAGAGAGAGTTAACGGTTTTTATCGCCATCATCGGACCTTCAAAAGTCGACATACCGTAAAAAGCCAGAGCCACGACTAAGAAGCGCAAGATTGGATCGTTGCGTAATTTATGCCAAGCGCCAGAGAGGGTCATCATGCCGTTAATCATCCCGCCCCAGCTGGGTGCAAGCAGAATAATTGACATCGCCATACCGAGGCTTTGTGCCCAGTCTGGCAGGGCGGTGTAGTGCAGATGGTGCGGGCCGGCCCAGATATAGATTGAGATAATCGCCCAAAAGTGCACGATGGATAAACGATAAGAATAAATCGGACGATTGACCTGTTTCGGTACGAAGTAATACATCATGCCGAGGAAGCCGACTGACAGAATAAAACCAACAACGCTGTGACCAAACCACCACTGCACCATGGCATCGGTAGCGCCGGAGTACAGCGGATAAGATTTCAGTAGCGTCACTGGAAGTGCTGCGTGGTTCACGATATGTACCATTGCAGTGACAATAATAAACGCCCCGTAAAACCAGTTGGCGACATAAATATGCGAGGTTTTACGCTGCAAAATGGTGCCAAAAAACAACCAAGCATAAGTGACCCAGAGCACCGTCAAGGCAATCGCGAACGGCCATTCCATCTCGGCATATTCTTTAGTGGTGGTGTAGCCGAGTGCATAACTGATCACTGTGGCAATGAGCATCGCTTGCCAGCCCCAAAAAAACAGGCTGGCGGCCGTATCTGACGGCAAGCGTGTATAACAGCTGCGCTGGACAATATAAAAGGAAGTGGAGATCAGCGCGCAACCACCAAAAGCGAAAATCACCAAGTTGGTGTGAATCGGACGGATGCGACCAAAACTGCTCCAAGGAAGATTAAAGTTCAGTTCTGGCCAGACCAATTGAGCGGCGATAAACGCGCCCATACTCATCCCTATGAGCCCCCAAATTAAGGTGGCAATGGTGAATTGGCGAACGACTTTATAGTTGTAGGCTTGAGCCTGCTGAGTTGCAGTGTTCATAATACGTTTAGCGCAGGTACTCGGGTACTGAGCAAAGAGCTTGAACAGCAACGAGCAACGCCATCCTCCTTAGGTGTTGAAGATGTCTGCTGGGATGAGGCCATAAGGATGCGGCACGGCACTCAGCAGTTGACTTAAATCAATAAAGTCATGCTAGAGCACTGGGTAAATGTTAACAAATGAATATTATTGAATTTTTATATCAAAAATAATGATTTAAATTGATGAATCTTCGACATAGGGTGAAGCCGGTTGCCAATTTAGGCTGTTTGTATCCTGCGCAGTGTTGCTCGGTCTTGACGGCTTTAATAGGCAGTCCAGACCCCTCTGTTTTGCCGTTCACAGGCAGGTTTTAGATATTTGGCATCGGTTGCTACGCCGTAGTAATGAATATCTTGCTGGTAGGGCACTCCGAGACTTTGTGCGTTGCGACAAACTCCAAAAGCGCCGATAGGGCATTGCTCAACAAAAGTGACAGTGGTTTTCTGCCCTTGTAACTGCGGCTGGCAAAAGCCGCTTTTAAACAGTTGCTCAGGGATACTACGGTTTTGTTGACAGATTTTAATCTGCACACGCTGATCGGCTGACTCAATAATGCAGGCTTGGGCAAAGATGTTTTGGCTGATTATTAGCAGCAGTAGGGCATAGCAAGCACGCATAAAAGCTCCAAAAGGCTGAATTGGCGGTGTCATCTTAACCAAGCAGCGCATTGAGGTGAAGCACTGCACATGGATAACCCACTTTTTGCTAAGGTGCTGCATTGTTTTGGTCTTTTTTGAGTGAGTCTTGAGCATGTTGCAACATATTCCAACCCATGTCATTTCAGGTGCTTTGGGCGCCGGTAAAACCAGTGTGTTACGCAGTTTGTTGGCGCAGCGACCCGAGCATGAGCGTTGGGCGGTGTTAATCAATGAGTTTGGTGAGATTGGTTTGGATACGGCGTTACTCAATGGTGAGCAAGAGGGCGTCAGTTTTACTGAAGTGGCTGGGGGCTGCGTTTGCTGCGTCAGTGGTGTGCCGTTTCAAGTGGCGTTGGTGCAACTACTGCGTAAAACCAAACCTGACCGTTTGTTTATTGAGCCATCAGGTTTAGGCCATCCGTTACAGTTGTTGGAACAACTGCGTGATGTACCGTGGCTGGATGTGTTGGCGCTGCAGCCGCTGGTATGGGTTGTGGATGCTCAAAAAGTTGCCAGCGCCAATGCATTGGCGGCGATTGAGCCGGCCTTGTTGGCGCAAACTGGTTTAGTGCTGGTCAATAAATGCGATGGCATGACTGCTGAGCAAGAGCAACTTTGGCAGCAAGCCGTTGCGCCACTGCCAGTGCTGTGTACGCGTCAAGGCCAACTTGCTTATCAGATGTTGCCAGGCCATCAGCAGCAAGCAGAACAGGCAGCACTTGATGATTTTGCGCCAAGCCGAAGCGCTGCAGGGGTGCTTTGGCGTGACCCGCAGCAACCGATCTGTTCTGTCAATGCGCAAGCAGATGGCTGGAGCATTGGCTGGCGCTGGCACCCCTCGCAACAGTTTGAGTTGATGCGCGTGCAAAGGTGGTTGCTGCAGATGCCTTGGTTGCGGGCTAAATGCGTGTTGCACAGCAATGCCGGCTGGTTGTCCGGCAATGCGCTGGATGGACAAAGTATCCATTGGCAAAACAGCGAATGGCGTAAAGACTCGCGCTTGGAATTGATCTTTACTGAGGCGCAAGATCAACCGCGTCTAAGCGCCGAGCTAGCCGCATGCCGAGTGATCCTGTAATTTACCGAAAAATAATTAGGAACAACCTCGCATGAATTTACAACCTTGGGCATATACCACCTCTGCACAGATCACTTTGCGCGGCTGGCACAGCCTTCCTTCGGGTAAGCCGGTCTTACATTTTTTGCATGGCAATGGCTTTTGTGGGCGAGTGTATGAGCCTATGTTGCAGCACTTGAGTGCCGATTTTGATCTGTGGTTGTGTGATATCCAAGGGCATGGTGACAGTGATGCTGGCGTGTGTTTTCTTGGCTGGAACCGCAATGCGCAACTGGCTGTCGAGGCCTTTCAAGCGCAGCGCAGTGTGTTTGCCGGAGCGCCGGTGTATGCCGCAGCCCACAGCTTTGGCGGGGTGCTGACCAGCTTAATTATGGCGCAGCATCCGCAACTGTTTCAGCGTGCGGTGTTGCTAGACCCAGTGATTTTTACTCCGGGTTTACAACTCTTTATTAAGAGCTGTGAGCGCTTAGGTTTTACTGGCTTCAATACCTTGGCAAAGAAAACCGCTATGCGACGCATGCATTGGCCTGATCGACAAGCCGCTTATGCGAGTTTAACCGGTCGCGGTACCTTTAAAGGTTGGAGCAGTGCAGCACTGACCGCCTTTGTTGATCATGCGTTGCGCAGCGCGGATCAAGGCGGGGTGCAGTTAAAATGTTCGCCACAATTAGAAGCAACTATTTTTAGCTCGGCGGCTAATGGTCTGTGGCGTGCATTACGGCAAGTACGTACACCACTGCTAATGATGCATGGCGCGGGCAGCTTTGTCTTTGTGGCTAAATCAGCAGCGCTCTGGGCGCGCAGCAACAGCAATGTACGCACTGAACAGGTCAATGGAGGGCATTGTTTTATGCAAGAGTTTCCCGAGCCAGCGGCGCAGCGGGTACGAACGTTCTTGCTTGATCAGGCGTGATTGAATTGTTTGGCTAACTCGCGCAACGCTTGCTCTGCATCGAGGACACGTTGTAAAACTTCCTGCGCTTTGACTTGGCAGAGGCCTAAGCGTTGATACAGAGCATCGGGAATATGATTGTTGGCATTGGCCCCGTTTTTCTGTTGGGCCAATAAACGCTGGGCTAAGCAGGTTAGATTGGCATAATTGGCATGTTCAGCTTGATAGTTAGGATTGTCTTGGTAGCGCAGGGCAAAGACCAGCTCATTAGGAATGTTCCAACATTGCATCAACCATGCCCCCATTTGCTCGCTGGTCACGCCCAGTAGCTCACACTCGATGGCGCTGGGACTTAAATGCACATTGGCTTCCAATGCGCGGCAAACTAGCGAGAAGTGGGGCGGGAAAACATGGGCTAATAAAGCAAAGCCAAAGTTATGCAGTAAACCAGCAAGGTAGGCGAGGCCATTTTCAGGTTTTTTGTCTGCTGGCATCGCACGCACTAAGCCTTCAGTGATGGCTGCGGTATAAATCGCTTGTTGCCAATATGGTGTGCAATGTTGTGGTCTATCTTCCGGTATAGCTAAGTGCTTGCCTAGTGATAGGCCTAAGGCGAGATTAATCACTAAATCAAAACCTAAGACTCGCACAATTGCGTCTTCCACCGAGCGTATTTTGCCGGGTGCAGCGTAGTAGGGTGATGCTGCCCAACTCATCACTTGAGCTGCAAGCGGTGGGTCTGTTTCGACAATAGCAGCCAGCTCATCAATACCGGCCAGTGGGTCAGTGCGTAAACGTAGAACCTTTTTTGCCGTGCTGCTCAATAATGGGATTTCTAATGTTTCTTCAAGCCGTTGGTGAATGCGGCGTGAGGTTAAGTGAGTCGTGGCATGTTGAATACGCTGTAGGTCATTGCTGACAGAGCTCAGATTTGGCTGTTGCATCGCCAGCGCGCGGCTGCAATCGGTGATTTGTGCGTTGATAAGAAGCTGTTGTAAGGCGCTGGGTGTCAGTCCGAGTAGCATGCCGGTCACGCCAAACTCAATATAAACGATGTGTTGCGTCAATAAGGCTGAGGCATAGAAGCATGGTAAATGACACATGGCTGGAGAGGCCAGCAGGGTTTCAATATTCACCTGCTTTAACAATGGCGCAGCAGGTGTTGTGCTTGCGGCATGCCACGCTGTTCCAGTCAGTCGATTAAGCTGCACCAAGTCGAGCATATGATGATACGGCACAACAGCCAGCCGATATTGATCAAGGTGCTGCAGTAAAATGGCATGCACACGTAGATTAGTGTCAACTGTGTCGCTTGGGTGGATACTAAAAACAACACCGGCAGAACTTAATGCGTGAGTGACCGCAGTCGATAGAGGTTCAGAAGAGACCGTCGCATCAGCATAAAACATAATAGTCATCTAAGTTGTTTTAAGGTCGGACCAGTATAGCGCGCTTTTTTTAGCCTTGGTTAGACTTGCCCATATTGTTGTCCGTGTTTAAGCCAGCGTTGCAAGAGGGGGCTGACATGGCTTGGCCATTGCTCAAGTAACTGACAGGCGGCATCGCGTACCGCAGGCAATAATGGTGCGTCACGCATCAGATCAGCGACTTTAAATTGCAGTAAGCCGGTTTGTCGGGTGCCAAGCATTTCACCGGGGCCGCGCAGCTCTAAATCTTTCTCAGCAATCAGAAAACCGTCATTGGTTTCACGCATAATTGCCAAGCGTTCGCGGCCAATTTGTGACAGCGGTGCATGATACAGTAGTACGCAGTGACTGGCGGTGCTACCGCGGCCCACGCGGCCTCGCAGTTGGTGCAATTGCGCAAGACCTAAGCGCTCGGGATTTTCGATAATCATTAAACTGGCATTGGGCACATCCACGCCTACTTCAATTACCGTGGTGGCGACCAATAACTGCAACTCGCCACGCTTAAAGTTATCCATGACCGCCACTTTTTCTGCTGATTTCATCCGCCCATGGATTAATCCGACTTTCTGCCCCGCCAACGCCAAGGTTAAATCTTCAAAGGTGCTTTGCGCCGCTTGGCAGGTTAATTCTTCCGATTCTTCAATCAAGGTGCAAACCCAATAGGCTTGGCGACCTTCTAAACAGGCGGCACGCACCCGCTCAATCACTTCCGGGCGGCGCGTATCACTGAGCACTAGGGTGTTAACCGGGGTGCGTCCCGGCGGCAACTCATCCAGCACGGAAGTGTCGAGATCAGCGTAGGCGCTCATGGCTAAGGTGCGTGGAATAGGGGTGGCGGTCATAATCAACTGGTGCGGACTGTACACACCGTCGATGCCTTTTTTGCGTAAGGCTAAACGCTGCTGCACACCAAAGCGGTGCTGCTCATCAATAATTGCCAAAGCCAAGTTGTGGAACTGCACTTCATCTTGAAATAAAGCATGGGTGCCGACCACCATAGGTACGCCGCTGGCGATTTGCTCCAGTGCTTTGGTACGCGCTTTACCTTTAAGTTTGCCCGCTAGCCAGGCCACTTCAATATTCAGCGGCGCGAGCCATTTACTGAAGTTGATAAAATGCTGTTCGGCAAGAATTTCTGTCGGCGCCATTAAGGCAACTTGATAGCCAGCTTCCAGTGCTTGTAAAGCGGCGAGGGCGGCGACTAGGGTTTTACCAGCCCCGACATCACCTTGCACCAAGCGTAACATGGGTGCGTTTTGGCTTAAGTCCCAAGCGATTTCAGCGCCAACCCGTTGCTGCGCGCCGGTTGGGGTAAAGCCTAGATTCTGCAAAAAAAGCTGCGGCAGTTTCGTTGCGAGCGGCAGTTGCGGTGCGCGTTGCTGGCGTAGACTTTCTCGCACACGCTGAATCGACAGCTGATGGGTCAGCATTTCTTCAAAGGCTAAACGCTGTTGCGCCCAATGCACACCTTCAGCCAGCTCTTCGAGATCGGCATCCGGTGGCGGTTGATGCAAATAACGAATCGCCTGATCCAGCGCGCCGAGTTGGTATTGGCTAATCATTGCAGGCGGCAGCCAGTCCGGTAAACTGCGTGCATTTAAGTAGCCTAGCGCTTGCACACACAGATCACGCAAACGTTGCTGGGTCAGACCTTCGGTGGTCGGGTAAATGGCGGTGAGCGTGGCTTGCAGTGCTTGTTCTTCGTTGGGGTTATGCACGCGGTATTCAGGGTGATAAATCTCCAAACCCGTTGCACCAGGGCGTACTTCACCATAGCAACGCACTTGTACACCTTTTTCTAGAGCGTTTTTTTGTGCCATGCTGAAATGGAAAAAACGTAAGGTTAGACCACCGCTACCATCTTGGATGCGCACTAACAAACTACGGCGTTTGCCCATCACGACATTAGCCGCCATCACAACACCAGCTACCACTGCATCTTGACCGGGGCGTAGCGCACCAATTGGCGTGATGCGGGTGCGATCTTGGTAGCGAGAGGGCAAGTGAAACAGCACATCTTGCAAGTTTTCTATACCCACTTTTGCCAGTTTTTGCGCCACGGCTGGGCCGACACCTTTAAGTACGGTGACAGGGGTGTGCACCAGTAAATCTGTCATGTTTACTGCTCGTGCTGGGCTTTTGCCGCATCGCACTGACGAATCGCATCCATCAATACGTCAATGGCTTTGGGCCGCGGAAAAGTGGCCCTCCAAGCAATCGCGACAGTCCGCGTTGGGGCCGGTGCAGTAAAGGGGCGCACAGCAATCACGCCTTCCGCGTAACGGTGGTTATCGACCGCCGATAAGGGTAAGACCGAGACACCAAGTCCTGAGGCAACCATGTGACGAATGGTTTCTAAGGAGCTGGCTTCGACCGTGGTATAGCGGTTCTCGGGATTCCCCGTTTGCGTGGTCGGGCAGGCTTCTAGGACTTGGTCACGGAAGCAATGCCCTTCACCGAGCAGCAGCAGGCTTTTATCATTGAGCATACTGCTATCGATACTGTCTCTTTGCGTCCATGGATGTTCAGCAGGCAGTAATACGCAAAAGGGCTCTTCATAGGCGATCTTAGTCAGTACATCGGCATCCTGATAAGGCAGCGCGATAATGATCACGTCCAGCTCACCATTGCGCAGTTTGTCACGTAAAATATGGGTGAAGTTTTCTTCAATGTAGAGCGGCATTTCTGGGGCACTGCGGTGCAGTAACGGGATCATCTGCGGGAATAAGTAAGGTCCTACTGTGTAAATCGCACCGACTCGCAAAGGTGCGGTCAGTTGATTTTTGCCGGCTTGGGCTAACTCACGAATGGTTTGCGCTTGCTCCAGTACGCGTTGCGCTTGCGCAACAATTGCCTCGCCAACAGGCGTCACGCGTACTGCACTTTTACTGCGCTCAAAAATAAGCACACCCAAATCTTCTTCAAGCTTTTTTACGCCGACTGACAGTGTTGGCTGACTGATATGACAACGTTCAGCGGCTTGGCCAAAATGTTGCGTTTGCGCTAAAGCGACGATGTAGCGTAATTCGGTAAGAGTCATAGCCATATTCCATTAGGATTCTCGTTAGCATAGCTGTTATATTAAATTGTGACCAATAATTCTCATCCTTAGCTTAATTTTGGAGTCCATTGGAATGCACACAGCGTTGCGAGTGGTTATGGTCGGCTGTGGTGATATTGGCAGCCGTGTGGCTTTGATTTTGCAGAAAAAAGGTTACGTTGTGCATGGTTTACGTCGTAATTCGAGCAAATTACCGACTGCAATCGTACCTATTGTTGCTGATTTAAATGATCCAAAATGTCCCGCTGATTGGCCGCAGCAAGCCATTGATTACGTGGTCTATGTGATGGCGGCGCAGAGTATGACCGAGGCCGGCTATCAACACGCTTATGTGCAAGGTCAGCAGCATCTTTACAGCTGGCTGGCGCAACATCAGCAGCAACCCAAGCGCGTTATTTTTGTCTCCAGTACCAGTGTCTATGGCCAAGACGATGATAGTTGGGTGGATGAGCAATCACCCACAGTGCCCAAGCGTTGGTCTGGGCAGATTATGCTAGAGGCTGAACAGCTTGCACTCAATAGCGGCTACTCGGCTACGGTGGTGCGGTTAAGTGGTATTTATGGCCCTGGCCGCGATATGCTGATTCGCCAAGTGCGCGATGGCTACCATGCGCCAGGCTTGCATCATTATACCAATCGTATTCATGCTGATGACGCAGCAGCGCTGATTGCCACTGTGGTGCTGGCCGATACGCAAGGGCAAACGCTTGAGCCAATCTATATTGGTGTGGATGATGCACCGGTGGAGTTGGCAGAAGTAGTGGCTTGGCTACAGCAACAGTTACATGTCAGCAGTATTGATGGCCTAGAGTTGCGCCGTCGTGCGGGCAGTAAGCGTTGCCGTAATGCGCGGGCGCGTGCCTTAGGTTGGACGCCGCAGTACAGCAGTTTTCGTGAGGGCTATATGGCGCAGTTGGCTGATGCATAGAACCAGCCAGCTGCAGCAGTGCCTGCAAAATCTTAGCCGAGGTACATCACCGCATCCATTTCCACGCAAGCATTACGTGGTAATGACGCGACACCCACCGCTGCGCGTGCAGGGTAAGGCGCGCTAAAGTAACGCCCCATAACTTCGTTGAGTGCGGCAAAATTGTTTAAATCAGTTAAGAAAATATTCAGTTTAACGATGTCATTCAATGAGCCACCAGCGGCTTCAGCCACGGCTTTTAAGTTCTCAAACACTTGTACGGTTTGCTGTTCAAAACCTTCAACCATTGCCATAGTGGTTGGATTCAGCGGGATCTGCCCAGATAGGTAAACAGTGTTTTCCACACGTACGGCTTGTGAGTAAGTGCCAATGGCGGCAGGGGCGTTTTCAGTGCTGATAATGGTCTTGCTCATAAGGTGCTCCGTTATTTAGAAAGCCCGCACGCCCGGCCACTACAGCAGCGCAAAGGCGTACGCGATAAAATGGGTTAAGCGCGCATACGGGTAATACGCGAGACGCCAGCAAGGCTGCGTAACTTACGAATAATTCGAGCTAAATGCACGCGATCTCGCACGCTAATGCCCAGCTGAATGACGCTAATGCGGCCGTCACGCTCATCAACATTGATCTTATCAATATTGGCATCGGCTTCACTGATGGTGCCAGCCAGCAGGGCGATTAAGCCCCGCTGATGGGCCAGCTCAATGCGCAGTTCTACATTGAACTCGCTATCAATGTCTTTGGCCCACGTCAGCGGGATGCACTTTTCAGGATTGTTGCGCAATTCACTGATATTTTTACAGTTGTCACGGTGCACCACCATGCCTTTACCGGCCGATAAGTGGCCGACAATTAAGTCGCCAGGAATTGGTGTGCAACAGCGCGCATAGTTGAGTACCAAACCTTCAGTGCCGCGAATCACCAGTGGGCCATCAGTGGCCAAGGGGTTGGCGGCGGATTCTTCGGTCGATAATAAGCGCCGAGCAATCACGTGAGCGGTGCGGTTACCTAGACCAATGTCTTCCAGTAAATCATCGCGTTCGTCTTGGTTATTTTCTTTGAGTAGTGCTTGAAAGCGTTCTTCAGAAATATCTTCATAACGTACGCCAAGATTATCCAAAGCTTTGCTCAATAAGCGCGCACCTAAAGTCACCGACTCTTCACGGCGTTGCTGTTTCAGCGCATGACGAATATGCGTGCGCGCTTTACCCGTGACGACAAAATTCAACCAGTTGGGGTTAGGCTGGGTATTGGGCGCACAAATGATTTCAACTGTGGCACCGCTTTCTAATGCTTGCGAGAGCGGTGCAAGGCGTCGATTCACTCGGCAAGCGATGCAGGTATTGCCTACATCCGTGTGCACGGCATAGGCAAAGTCGACCGGTGTTGAGCCTTTTGGTAGCTCCATGATGCGGCCTTTGGGAGTGAACACATAGACTTCATCAGGGAATAAATCGATTTTTACGTTTTCAATAAATTCCAGCGAGTTGCCGGCATTTTGCTGCAACTCTAATAGACCTTTCACCCACTGACGGGCGCGTGCATGATTATTGCGGCGGCCATCTTCTTCGGTTTTGTACAACCAATGCGCGGCAATACCGTTATTGGCCAGCTCTTCCATGTCTTTGGTGCGGATTTGAATTTCAATCGGCACACCATGCATACCAAATAATGTGGTGTGCAAGGACTGGTAACCATTGGCTTTAGGAATGGCAATGTAGTCTTTAAAGCGGCCAGGGAAAGGCTTATAGAGATTATGCACGGCGCCCAGCACACGATAGCAGGTGTCGACTTTATCAACGACGATGCGAAATGCATAGACATCCATGATCTCGGTGAATGCTTTACGCTTGCCACGCATCTTTTGATAAATACTGTACAGGTGTTTTTCACGGCCGCTCACTTCTCCAGGTAATCCTTCGCGCTCTAGACAGTGAGCGATGGATTCTTGAATTTTCTGTACGATTTCTTTGCGATTGCCCCGTGAACTTTTAACCGCAGACTGGATGCGTGCAGCACGCATTGGGTACATGGCTTTGAAGCCAAGGTCTTCGAATTCGGCATAAATACGATTCATCCCCAAGCGATTGGCGATGGGCGCATAGATTTCTAAAGTTTCTTTGGCGATGCGGCGGCGCTTTTCTGCATTTAAAGCGCCAAGGGTGCGCATGTTGTGTAAGCGGTCGGCCAGCTTTACCAAAATTACGCGAATATCACGGGCCATGGCCATGGCCATTTTTTGAAAGTTTTCTGCTTGCGCCTCGGCTTTGGTGCCGAATTTCATTTGTGTCAGCTTACTGACCCCGTCAACCAATTCGGCCACACTTTCGCCAAACTGCGCGACTAAGGCTTCTTTGGGAATGCCGGTGTCTTCAATGACATCATGCAGCATCGCCGCCATTAAGCTTTGATGGTCCATGTGCATTTCTGCCAAAATGGTGGCAACCGCCAGCGGATGAGTCACATAATGCTCACCGCTACTGCGCAATTGACCATCGTGGGCTTGCTCGGCGTAATAATACGCACGCCGCACCGCATTGACTTGGTCGCTGCTTAGATAGGTTGATAATTGCCTCGATAGGCGATCTAAAGCAGGCATCGCTCACCTCTTAATAGCAATTGAACCTTCTTCGTACGGCAAGCGACCTGCACAGCCATTAGCGAGCGTCGTTAGCGTTGTCGTCAAAAGCTGCAAATAAAGGTTCTTCAACACTGATCGCTTCTTCTGCAGCAATCGTAGTCTCTGAGACAAGGCCGGCAGCAATTTCACGCAAGGCCAAAACAGTCGGTTTGTCATTTTCCACCGGCACTTTTGGTTCTTTGCCCCCGGTCGCTAATTGGCGCGAACGCTTGGTGGCCAGCATAACTAAAGCAAAACGGTTATCAACGTTTTCTAGGCAATCTTCAACAGTAACGCGAGCCATGGTATTCCTCACAGAAAAACAGCGCTATAAGTAGCGCATAAACAAACACAGTTTAAAAAATAACCCACAACAAATAAAGCGATGGGCTTAACTTACTGACACAGATGCCTCTATCGTAGCAGGTCGCAGAGGAGTTGTGTGTGACGTTTTTGTTGGCTCTCGAGCCGTAATTGGTTGGCGCGGAAAATCGCTTTTAAATCATCTAAGGCCGTGGCGAACTGATCGTTAATGACAATGTAGTCATATTCAACGTAATGACTCATTTCTGCAATGGCTTGCTGCATGCGTAAATCGATTACATCTTCAGCATCTTGGCCACGGTTATGTAAGCGCTGGCGCAGGTCTTTATGGGTTGGCGGTAAGATAAAAATGGACTTGGCGTCGGGCACTAACTTGCGTACTTGCTGTGCACCTTGCCAGTCAATTTCTAAAATCAGGTCATAGCCTTTAGCTAAGGTCTGTTTTACCCAAGAATGCGAAGTACCGTAGAGGTTACCAAACACTTCGGCATGCTCGAGAAAATCGCCTTGCTTGAGCATCTCGACAAACTCTTCACGCGCAGTGAAATGGTAGTTGACTCCATCTACTTCGCCGGGACGCATTGCACGGGTGGTATGCGACACGGAAACCCGCACTTGCGCCATGCTGTCGATCAGAGCTTTAACTAAGCTTGTTTTTCCCGCGCCGGAAGGGGCAGAGACAATATAAAGCGTGCCAGTAGTGGTCATGCAGTACCTATAAAAAGTCAAAATGCCGCTGTGACAGGTCTTGCTGATGCTGCAGAGGTTTCCCTACAGCTGGGCAATTCGGCATGCTCAAGAAGCGACACATCACAAATGAATGCGCTTATTCTAACAGCAATTAGCGTGACGCTTCATCTGCAATTGTTTGACTGTGCGTAGCGCCACTTTTGGTTTGCTGCTTGAGCCCGATGGCTTTAGTTTTTAACCGGCTCAATGCCTTCAGAAATCGAGACGCAGCCAGATAACAGCAGGATAAAACCGATAATAAAATAGCGCTTGGGTTGGACTTCTCGTCCTGCGGTCTGCAGAACTTTATCTATTTGCTTGATAATAGTTGTACAAAAATAGCTGGTGTATAAGAATAAATCTATGCATCATGGCTGTATGTATAAGTATTTACACAGTTGTTGACCTTTCTTCGGCTGTTTGTGCCGTTTCACTGTTAGATCAGACTATGAAAAAAACCCATTTGCCGGAAAAAATATGTCCTGTTTGTTTGCGCTCTTTTACCTGGCGTAAAAAGTGGGAAAAAGCCTGGCCTGAGGTTAAGTACTGTTCTAAACGCTGTGCAGGACAGCGCTCATTATTAGGTATGCAGCATGACTAAAAGCTATCAGCGCTTACGTTTGATTCTTGGTGATCAACTCAATGCCAGCCATTCTTGGTTCAAAGAAAAAGATCCTGACACGCTGTATTTAATTGCCGAATTGCAACAAGAAACCAATTACGTTGTACACCATGTGCAAAAAATCTGTGCTTTTTTTGCTGCGATGCAGCAGTTTGCGCAAGCACTGAACAGCGCAGATTTTAATGTTATGCATTTGACCTTAGATGACACGCAAAGCTTTGCTGACTTACCGGGCCTGCTTGAGCATCTTATTGCACAGCATCAGATTCAGCAGTTTGAGTACCAGCTGCCGGACGAGTACCGTTTGCGTCAACAGCTGGCTGACTTTACTGCTCAGCTCAGCATTGATAGCCAGAGCTACAGTACTGAGCATTTTTATTTAACTGAGCAAGAGCTGCACAAAAACTTCAGCGCCGGCAAGCAACATCGTATGGAAGCGTTTTATCGCAAGATGCGTAAAAATTTGCATATCCTTATGGACGCTGAAGACAATCCAGAAGGTGGGCAGTGGAATTACGATGCCGATAATCGTAATAAACTAAAAACCAGTGACTTAGCCTGCGTGCCGCAGCCGTTGCTGTTTAGCAATGATGTCAGCGAGATTCTCGCACGTCTTGAGCGCCATCAGATCAAAACCATGGGCCGTGCTGCGACGTCTTTGCTCTGGCCGGTGAATCGCCAACAAGCCAAAGCGTTACTGGAGTATTTTTGCCGTTATTGCTTGCCCCGCTTTGGTCAGTTTCAAGATGCGATGACCTGTCAGCTTAACGAGTTAGAGGGTGACAATCAGTGGAGTTTGTACCATTCGCGCCTATCCTTTGCGCTCAACAGTAAAATCATTAGTCCTAAATTAGTGGTGGACAAGGTGATAGCGCATTACCGCGCGCAACAACAGCAATTACTCAGCGCCGAGCCACCGATTAATCTCGCTCAGGTAGAAGGCTTTATTCGACAGATTCTAGGTTGGCGTGAGTTTGTCCGCGGGATTTATTGGGCCAATATGCCACAATACGCAAGCCGCAACGCTTTGTCGGCAACGCGCGCGCTGCCTTCATGGTTCTGGACAGGCACAACCCAGATGAATTGCATGAAGCATGCGATTGAGCAGTCCTTGGACTATGCCTACGCCCATCATATTCAGCGTTTAATGATTACCGGTAATTTTTGCTTACTGGCTGGAATTGATCCTGATGAGGTTGGTGCTTGGTATTTAGGTGTGTATATCGATGCGTTGGAATGGGTGGAAATGCCCAATACGCGCGGCATGAGCCAGTTTGCTGACGGCGGTATTGTTGGCTCAAAAGCCTATGCTGCCAGCGGTAATTATGTGAAAAAGATGAGTGACTATTGTGGTTCTTGTCACTACAAAGTAGCAAAAACCACTGAAGCGGATGCTTGCCCACTCAATTCGCTGTATTGGCGCTTTATCCATCAGCAGCAACAGCTGCTGGGTAATAACCCGAGAAATGCCATGGTGTACGCCAATTGGCAGAAAAAGACCGCTGAACAACAGCAGGCTATTTTGGCTCGAGCAGAACTGTATTTAGACGCCATTGAACAACTTTAAATGGCCAGTTAACGAGGTAGCGGCTCATCGCTCGAGGGAATGTGAATGCACTCCGGGGTGTCATCGTGTTTTAGACGACGGCGTAAATAGGCGCCTTCCTTGGTGGCGACTAAGCGTTTCGCTTCAGGTACAAGGATTTGCGCGACAGTGACGTCGTTGATCTGATGCTGTTTGATGGTGACCTGCAAAGCAGGCGAGGTGTTGTCGGCAACCAACTTTGTGAGTTGGACACTATCTTGGTGACGGGGATGTAAACCACTGGCGCTGCCATCGTCTTCGACCCCAAGCCACAGTTCGCCACCTTGTGTATTGGCAAGGCAGGTTAAAGCTTCAATCAGTTCGCGATCAGGGTAGCCGTTGCGATCGCTTTTAAATTCTACAGTCATGCTTTCTGTCAAGGGAAGAATGATTGGCACGGCATCAACCTTATCTGTCATGGATTGCAGAGGGTGGCTTTAACAGTCGCCAGCTTAGCAAAAACCTAAGCTCAATTGCAGAGGTTGCTGCAAGGCAGTTTTATGTTGTGGCTGCTGTAGGGTATTAGACAGTTTATAAATAATGGTGTGAGGAGCGTGCTGTGAATCGAATTAATCCTAAAAAACTACTGCACAGTAAGTGGACGGTGGTGCATCCAGTCAATAAAGAAAAACACTTCTTGGTCGCCGAGATGGAGTTTGATGAAGAGGGCAATGTGATCCATTGCTTGCTGGAGGCGGTGATTTCCAATCGATCGGCAGCGATTGATTGGCAGGAGTTAAAAAGCACTGAACATTGGCGTCAGGGTTGGCTGTAGCTTCAAGATTGCAACGGGCTGGGCGTTAGCATGGCGATATAAGCTGATTGTGTGCGGCAGGGTAATGGGGCGATACCGTAAGTGATCGCCCAATTATCGGTTTATTGCGTGGTTAAACCGGCATCAACAATAAACTCTGAGCCTGTGGAGTAGCTGGAATCATCGGAAGCTAAGTAGAGCACTAGGCGGCTGACTTCTTCCGGTTGTGCTACGCGCTTTAGCGGAATGCTTTTGGCAAAAGCTTCCACCGCCGTTTTTGTGACGCCTTGCATAGTCATGAGAGCGCCTCTGTGGCTATTGGATAACCATGAGCATAGCAGAGTGGTCATTTCTGAGGAGGAGTCACTTACGGTGGCACGCATTGATTCTCAGCGTTGTTTGCAAGCTGGGAGCGCGGGCAGCCTGCCCGCATACAACTTACACAGCGTGATTGCTTTTTAGCATCACAAAGCGGCCTGAACGCTATGCACATGCCGTCCCTTGTGGGTATCGCTGTTCCCTCAGCGAGGCATCCTGCCTCGATTCGGGCGCTTCGTCATCCATGACTCGCTCGTCGCGACACCCACTAGGTACTCATTGACTATCGGTGTTGCCTGCAAGTTTGGCGTATGATGTTTTTAAAGCAAATAGTTGGTTATGTGCAGCGGACTGAAACTGCAATAGTGCCAACAACGCCAATGATTAACGAGTGCTTCGGGGTTGGTGTGGTAAGCGAGCCAAGGATGGCGAGCGCCGGAGTTGAACCCTGGCTGGGTTCATCGACGGATGAACACTTACCCCGAAGTACGATATGCACAAAACGTATTTGTCAGTTTCAGCAACAAGCAAAATATCCAGAACGTTATGCGCATGCCGTCCCTAGTGGGTGTCGCTTATCCCTCAACGGGTCCTCCTGACCCGATTCGGGGCTACGCCATCCCTGGTTGCGCTTGTCGCCGCACGAACAAGGCACTCATTGATCAGTGATGTTGTTTGCGAATGGTTAGCACGATTCTAAAGACACAAGCCAAGCATGCAGAAGACTGCTATTGCTCGTCTTTAGCTCGTGACACAATACCTGTAGGCTGATTGCTAATAGAGTTCGCTTGAATGATGAATAAAAGAGGTTGCTATGCAATTAACTGATGCATTAAACCGTCGCTATGCCACTAAGGCCTTTGATGCGACGAAAAAACTACCTGAAACTGTGGTTGAGCAGTTGTTTGCTCTGCTGCGCTTGAGCCCGTCGAGCACCAATATTCAACCTTGGCATTTTATTGTCGCCAGCACTGATCAAGGTAAAGCGCGCTTAGCCAAAGGCGCTGGTGGTAGCTACAGTTATAACGAAAGTAAGATTCTCAATGCCTCGCATGTGGTGCTGTTTTGTGCGCGTACACAAGTGGATGAAGCGCATCTACAAAACGTCCTCGCCGCGGAAGAGCGCGATGGCCGTTTTACCGCCAAGCCAGAAGTAAAAATCGCTGCGCATAACACTCGTTTAGCCTATTTAAATGAACATAAATACATTAAAAAAGACGTGCCGCACTGGTTGGAAAAACAAGTGTATTTGAACATGGGTAGTTTCTTATTGGGTGCCGCGCTACTTGAGATTGATGCTGTGCCATTAGAAGGCATTGACCACGCCGTATTGGATGCAGAGTTTGATTTAAACTCATTTGATTTGACTGCGGTAACTGCGGTGGCCTTAGGTTATCGGGCTGACAGCGACTTTAATGCCGGCCTACCCAAGTCGCGTTTAGCGGTCGATGATATTTTTACCCTGATTTAACCAATGCGCATACTCAAAGCAGCACAGAGTTACCAAGAAGAGATTCGTAAGAGTCGCTTTCTCGCGCAAGCAGTACCACTGCCAAATAGCGAGCAGGCTACACAGTTGATTGCTCAGTTGAGTACGCCCAGTGCGTCGCATAATTGTTGGGCGTGGCGTTGTGCCCAGCAGCAACGTTTTAGCGATGATGGTGAGCCTGGCGGCACGGCTGGGCGACCGATCTTAGCGGCGATTGAAAACCAAGCGTTTGATCAAGTGTTGATCGTGGTGACACGTTGGTATGGCGGTATTCAATTGGGTACTGGCGGTTTAGCTCGAGCTTATGGAGGTTGTGCCACACAAGTGTTGCAGTTGGCCAGCAGTGAAGTGTGGGTGCCGCGCATCACTGTAACCGGCCATTGCCCCTATAGCTATTTGGATATTTTCAAAGTGCGCATTGCCGACGCTGGTGCGGTGCTTAACAGTGAAGAGTTTGATGCCGAAGGCGCTTGGCTCAATCTGGCGGTACCGGATGCGGAGCTGGCTGGGCTGCAGGAAGCCTTGAGTGAGGCCACCCGCGGCGTCAGTGTTTTGCAAGTATTTGATCGCCCCTAGAACAAACAAACCGCCCTAAAGGCGGCTTGTTGTGGTTGCGGCTGAGCGCTTAACGCCAGCCCGCACGGTCCATTAAACGAATTGCTTCAGCTTGACGCTTGCCCGCTACTTCGACTGGGATGGTGTCCGCTTTGAACTCGCCCCAAGCCGCTACTTCTGCAGAAGGTGCCACGCTTGGGTTGGCTGGGAACTCTTGGTTTACTCCAGCAAAGATGCTCTGCGCTTCGTCAGTCGTCATCCATTCTAAAAGCTTGCGCGCCTCGTCGGCATGCGGTGCGTATTTGGTAATACCGGCACCGGACAAGTTGACGTGTACGCCGCGGTCGTCTTGATTAGGCCAGAACAGTTTTACTTTTAAATCGGGGTTTTGTTTGTGCAAACGACCGAAGTAATAGGTATTGACGATACCCACATCACACTGACCGGCATTGATCGCTTCGAGCAGCGCGGTGTCATCAGAGAACACATCAGTGGCTAAGTTATTGATCCAGCCTTTAACCAGTTTTTCAGTCTTCTCTGCGCCATGTGTTTCGATCAAGGTTGCCGTCAGAGATTGGTTGTAGACTTTTTTACTGGTACGTAAGCATAAACGGCCGTCCCAGTTTTCATCTGCTAAGGCTTCGTAGGTGCTTAATTCTTTTGGCTCAACACGATCGGTTGAGTAAACAATGGTACGTGCGCGTAACGATAAACCAGTCCAGCCATCGGTGCTCGAGCGGTATTGCGCAGGAATATTGGCTTTGATTTTTTCAGAGTTGAGTGGTTGTAAAATACCCATTTGCTCTGCTTGCCAAAGGTTACCAGCGTCTACGGTGATCAGAATATCCGCTGGAGTATTCGCTCCTTCAGCCTTTAGACGCGCCATTAGTGGTGCTTCTTTGTCCGTAATAAATTTGATGTTCACACCTGTTTCTGCCGTGTATTTATCAAAAACCGGTTTGATTAATTCGTCGATGCGTGATGAGTAAACAACGATATCGTCTGCTGCTTGAACATAGCCAGCAACAACGCTAAGTGCGAGTGCGGCAAGAATAGGTTTACGAATCGACATAGCGACCTCTGGTTGGTGAAATTGTGTAAATGATAGTTACTTGCATTTAGTTTATCAACAAAAATCAGCATTGTGCTTGCGACCGATTGTCGCCAAGGCAAGACCAATGAGTATGAGCAAGGCCTGGTGTTGATGGGTGCAAAGGCTGTGCAGCTGGCATCAGATTACCGCTGCACAGGGTGGTTAAGCTTTAGCAAGGTCGGGTAGGTCGATGCCTAAGCCGAGGGCTTGGCGAATAAACAACGCTTTGGCTTCGCTGAGATTATTGACCGCATTGAGACCGCTATTGCGCAGCCAGCGAATCGGTAGGGCATTGGCTTGGAATAAATGCTGAAAGCCTTCCATTGCCGCCATCATGGCTAAGTTGTGCGGCATGCGGCGACGTTCAAAGCGACTGAGGACACGCTCGCTGGCAATGTTCTCGCCGCGTTTTAACGCGCTGAGCAATACTTCGGCTAACACAGCAGCATCTAAGAAACCGAGGTTGACCCCTTGTCCGGCCAGTGGATGAATGGTGTGTGCGGCATCGCCAATCAAGGCAAGTCCAGGCTCGATATAACGTTTGGCATGACGCTGGCGCAAAGCAATGCTGTAGCGTGGGTCAGCATGTTCGATATTCCCCAGACGTTGTTCGCAGGCTTGCCCAAGTGCGGTGCAAAAGTCGTTATCGTCGAGCGCCATGATCTGCTCTGCCTGCTCTGCAGGAACTGACCAAACAATCGAGCACCAGTTTTTGCCATCGTTATGCTGCAAGGGCAACAAGGCGAGAGGACCGTCATCGGTGAAACGTTGCCAAGCAGTGTAGTGATGAGGCTTTTCACAGCGCACACTGGTGACAATGGCATGGTGCAGATAATCCCATTCGCGGGTGGCGCAGCCGGCCAGGCGACGTACTGCAGAGTTGGCACCATCGGCAGCAATCAAAAGAGGGCTACGTAACTCACTGCCGTCCTCCAATTGTACCAACCAGCCATCACCGGAGCGGCGCAGTTGTGCAACTTTGGAGTGAGCCAGTAAACCGATTTCCGATTCGTGCAGTTGCTCCAGTAATGCATCTTGGACGATACGGTTTTCGACAATATGACCGAGTGTATCGGCATGCACACTGCTGGCCGAGAAGTGTATTTTACCGGTGCCAGAGCCGTCCCACACATGCATGTCACGGTAAGGGCTGGTGCGGCGTTTAAGAATACTAGGCCAAGCATTGATCCGTTCTAAAATACGCTGGCTGGCGATTGATAACGCACTGACTCGAGGCTCGAAACCTTGCTCGCGATTAAATGGCGCAACACTGAGCGGGCTGCCGTCAATTAAGAGGATATTCAAGCCGCTGTCTTGCAAGGCTAGGGCGAGGGTGCTGCCGACCATACCGGCACCAACGATGATTAAATCTGCGTGCATATTAAGATCCTAGGCTGGGGCTTTGTCAGCAAGCTGGGCTTGAGGTTTACGGCGGATATACAAGGTTTTGTCCACCAGTGCGACTAAGGTGCCGTGATCATCGCGCACTTCCACTTTATATTTGGGTAAGTACTTTTCGCCTGCAGTAGTATGCTCGCGAATCTTATCCAGCATCTTTTCGTCAATTTTAAACTCAGCATGCACGGTGCCTTGGCCTGGACTGACAAACTCAATATGTGCCGCTTTATCCCACACCACATAGTCGCGTCCGAGATTTTCCATCAGCATTAACATATAGAACGGGTCGGTCATTGAGTACAGCGAACCGCCAAACTGGGTGCGTACATAGTTACGGTTGTACCATTTTAAGCCCATGCTCACGCGCACTTCACGAAAGTCAGCACTGATATGACGCACTTTTACCCCTGCACCTAAATAGGGTGGGTAAAAATTGAGCGCCCAACGTAAAAAACGTACTTTGCGGGCCAGTTTTTTATTCTGCATAACTAAGTTTTATCCTGTGTACCGCGTATGCCAAGCCCCATCGCCTGACGAGCAAACCAGCGTTTGGCCGGTGGTAAGAGATCGAGGCCGAGCAAGCCTAAGTTGCGGCCGCTGGCCAACAAGGGCTGAGCGGTCGAAAATAAACGGGTAACACGATCAGAAAAGCCAATGGTCAGCTCTTGATCGAGTTGTTGATTGCTTTGAAAACGCTGCAAAGTGGCTAAATCGCCAGGTGTTTCAGGGCCGGCTAATAAACATTCAGCCAAGGCCATGCTGTCGCGCAACGAGAGGTTGTACCCTTGACCAGCAACCGGATGCAAACTGTGCGCTGCATTCCCTAGAACGACTAAATGACTGCGCACTTGTTCGCTGCTTTCGATCAAGCTTAATGGATACAGATGACGACTGCCAACCTGCTGGATGGCGCCCAAGCGGTAGCCAAAACACACCTGCAGCTCTTGCAAAAACTCTTTGTTAGGCAGGGTATACAAGCGCTGCGCTTCGGCTGGCTCACGGGTCCAAATCAGTACGCAGCGGTTATCTGGTAATGGCAATAAAGCCATGGGGCCATCATCGGTAAAGCGCTCAAAGGCTAAACCTTGGTGCGGCAGTGCAGTGCTGATATTGCTGATTAAGGCGTTTTGTCCGTAGGCTGTGCTTTGCGCGTGAATGCCCAGCTGCTCACGTAGGCCTGAGCGGCCACCATCGGCTAAAATAGCTAAATCGCAATCAAGACTGCTGCCGTCATCAAGCTGCAGACGGTAGCCGTCGCTCTGCGTTTGCATCTGCTCAACGCGGGCAGGACAACGCCACTCGACGACATCGCTGTCTAAGGCAGCCCATAAACAATGCCCTAGCCATGCATTTTCTACGACATAACCTAATGCCGGCACGCCTTCTTCGGCGGCACTGATGCGTGCTGCGGCAAAGCGGCCACGGTCAGAAATGTGAATGTTGTTAATCGCTTCAGCGCGCGGCGCGATTGACGGCCACAGACCTAAGCGTTGATAAATTTGTTGACTGCCGTATGACAAAGCCGAAGCGCGTGCATCGTAGCTAGGCTGATAGCTGTCGCCGGGTGCATAGGGCTCGATGAGTACAATCTTCCATTGCCGTTCCCGTGCACCTGCTTGTAATGCTAAAGCGAGGCTGGCGCCAACTAAGCCACCACCAATAATCGCGATTTGCACTCGGCTCATGGCTTAAGCTCCTGTTTGCTGCGCGGCGGCCATCAGTTGCTCAATGGCTTCAACGGTTTTCGGCACAGCGTTGGTCAGAACCTGGCAGCCATTGTCGGTAACCACCACATCATCTTCAATGCGCACACCAATGCCGCGCCATTGTGCCGGAACACTTTGGTTATCGACGGCAATATAGATACCCGGCTCGACGGTCATGGTCATGCCCACTTCGAGCATGCGCCATTCGCCATGCACTTTATAGTCGCCAACATCATGTACATCTAAACCGAGCCAGTGCCCAGCGCGGTGCATGTAAAAAGGTTTGTAGGCTTCGCTTTTAATCAGCTCATCGAGCTCACCTTGCAACAAACCAAGGGCTAATAAGCCTGCGGTGATGACGCGCACTGTGGCGTCATGGGCATCATTCCAGCGATGTCGGGGCGAGATATAGTTCAGCGCCTCGAGGTTCGCTTGCAGAACGATTGCATAAATAGCTTTTTGCTCAGGGCTGAAACGGCCATTGACCGGGAAGGTGCGGGTGATATCGCTGGCATAGCAGTCGATTTCACAACCCGCATCAATCAGTACTAAATCACCATCCTGCAGCGGTGCATTGTTTTCTGTGTAATGCAAAATGCAAGCGTTGCGACCGCTGGCGACAATCGATGAATAGGCCGGCAGTCGCGCACCACCTTTACGAAACTCATAATCCAGCTCGGCTTCCAAGTGGTATTCGTAAAGACCAGGCTTAGACGCTTGCATCGCGCGGATATGGGCGCGGCAAGAAATGTCAGCGGCTTGTTGCATGGTGGCGATTTCTGCAGGGCTTTTGTACAGGCGTGCGTCGTGCAGTAGGTGATCCAGCACCACAAACTCTTCCGGTGGCTGTGCGCCCATCCGCGCTTTACTGCGAATGCTATTGAGCCATTCCATCATTTGTTGATCAAATTCTGGATTGTTACCGATTGAGTAATAGACGCGATCACGACCTTCAATCAGACCGGGCAAAATGTCATCAATATCGTTGATCGGGAACGCATCATCGGCTTGATAATCGGCAATCACACCCTCTTGACTCGCGCGCAGACCATCCCATAGCTCACGTTCAGGATTACGCTCCCGGCAAAAGACAATGAACTCACCATGTTCACGCTTGGGAATTAATACCAGTACTGCTTCTGGCTCAGCAAAACCAGATAAGTAGAAAAAGTCACTGTGTTGTCGATACGGGTATTCAACGCTGTTGTTACGGGTACTGATGGCAGCTGCCGGCAAGATCGCTATGCTGTTGGGCGTCATGCGTTGCATCAGGTGTTGGCGGCGTTGGGCGTATTCAGACTGGCTGATTGAGCGCATGTACTGTGGCTCCTTAAATTAGTGTACGGCAGGTGTTGCGTCGTCAGCACTGGGTGCAATGTAATTGGCACATTCGGTGAAAATGAACAATGGAGCAACGCGTAAATACTCGTTGATTTCCATATAGGCCACTTCGCCGTCTTCATCTTCTTCGTCATCGACTTGAATTTGCGCAATGGAAATTAAGTCTTCAAGAATTTCACGCACGTCTTTAGACAATTCAGCGTTGCCAATATTGCCACCGAAGCCGCTGAGGAAACCTTGTGCCCATTGACCAACGGCAATGGTGCGCTCGGCCAAAGGTTCCTCATCATTGGGCAGAAGCAGGGTTAAAGAGACGCTGCTTTCAGCCACTAATTCAGCTTTGACCATCTCTTGCAGGCCAAGCAATGCGGGATGCAGGCTGCTGGGTATCTCGTTATCGAATAAGTCTTGTGCTTCCTCGATCCAGTCAGGCCCAGTAAAGCCTGCGCCGGCGCAGCAACGACCGAGTAATAGACCCTGCAATTCAGCCGGCGAAACAGGTTGGCCACTGGCGTTAAGTAAGGCGGCAAATGAGGTGTAAGCAGATTGAGTTTGAGATTGAGACATGAAAAATCCGTAGTAATGGAACTGGTCAGTGGCTTTGGTGGTCGGTAACGCTGTGGGTACAAGTATATCGTGTTACTCAGTATGCTGCTAAACACTGATGTTTGCAGCTGCTCGACTGCTTTTCTTAGGTATGTGTTGGTGCCATCGGCACAGACTATCGATTGCTTGTCTTACTTAACAGAGGTATGGAGCTTTATTTCTGAGATGTGCCTTCTAGCACTGTGCCTCAGAGCAGGCGAGCGCTAGAATAATAGGTAGGATAGCTGTTTGACATGATCGAGTTGTGACTGGAGGGCTGGTGAAAAATATAGATTTACAAGCCTTAGTGCAGGCCGTTGAGCAACTGATTCAACGTAACACTGAACTTAAGCTGCAAAACAAAGCGTTGCGTGAAGAGCGTGGGCAGCTTATTGCAAAAAATGAAGTAGCTCGGCAGAAAGTCGAAGCTATGATTTCTCGACTTAAAGCATTGGAGCAAGACTCATGACGCAATCGCAGACGGTGACTGTCCGTATCTTGGATAAGGATTATCATATTGCCTGTCCGGCGTCGCAGAGCGCGAGTCTTGAGCGAGCTGCCGACTATTTGGATAAAAAAATGCGTGAAATTCGGCGCTCTGGCAAAGTCATTGGGGCTGAGCGGATTGCCGTTATGGCTGCGCTGAATATCACCCATGAACTGCACAGCAAGCAACACAATGAGCAAAGCTCTGTTGATGATACGGCGCAAATTCAGCAGTTGCTCAGCCGTGTTCAAGAGACTTTAGATCGCGGCGAATGAAGCGTGCTTGAGCCTCGGGAAGATCCGTGTATACTAAAAGCGTCTCCCTAGAGTGTGCGCCAGTGGACTGCGTCCCTGAGCCGATTCACACCAACCCGGAGGTTACATTTTTAGATTGGTGAGCATGTCCGCTTGCGGAAAGCCTAAAGATCTGACGTAATCTCCACCTTGAACTTTCGGGTTCAAGGGCTATGTCGACAGCGACACATCCGGGGAGTCTTTTTTTGATGGATGGCAACACGTGTTTGAATCGAGTCCAGCTGCGTAAATTATTACGTAGCAAGCGACGCAGTTTATCCCTCTCGCAACAACAGCAAGCTGCCCTGCGACTGTATCGTCGACTGGCTCAGCACCCTCTATTTCTTCGTGCTGATCATATTGCTTTGTACATTGCCAGTGATGGTGAAATTGATCCGTATCTGCTGATGCGTGAGGCATGGCGGCGCGGCAAGCATGTCTATTTGCCGGTGTTAGCACGTTGGCCCAAAACTGCGATGGTGTTTCAACGGGTGCGTCCGCTTCAGCAATGGGAAAAAAATCGCTTTGGGATTTTGCAGCCGCGTTGGTGTGTGGCAGATCAGCGTGCTGTATGGGCGCTGGACGTTGTATTTTTGCCCTTGGTTGGGTTTGATCAGTGCGGTGGACGATTAGGCATGGGCGGTGGTTTTTATGACCGCTGTTTTGCCGAGTTACAGCGGCGTGATCACATCCTTACCCCGCAGCGCATTGGTCTAGCGCATGATTTTCAGCAGGTTGAGCGGCTACCTGTCGCGGCTTGGGACGTGCCTTTACATGCTGTTGTCAGCGACCAGTTTTGGTATGCGCTGGCAAATGAGTCTGTATGTCATACGTCATTGGGCTTGATTGAGCTGTAGAGCGCTCCCAAAGGCTTTGTGTGTAGCCGGTAGTGACCACCCCTAAGCCAAATATAATTGCCAAAATCCAGAGTAAATCAGGTTTCTTTTTCATAAGTGCCGTCCTTGTCGGCAGGCGGCTGGAAAAGGCCGCCGGTGTGAGGTTAAGTGTTATGCCAAGGGTTTGCTGTATATCCCTTAATCTTTGTCTGACGCTAAGAAGCAACCATTGCAGATTGCAACTTTCAAAGAAAGTTCAATGCGCATGATGGTTTTTTAAAAAAACTGTCTTGAGACTGTCTAGATCGGTCTTTTCATCTTTAATTGCGACGCTTTCAGCTAGACGATAGACATGCAAGATGTACAATTGCCTTATGCTTAAAGAGTATTGCAGAAACTAAAAAATCCTGAATGTTAGAAAATGTTCGATTATTAGTTATGGTTTTATAAATAATGTGCAGCGCTTACGGTTTAGCGCATTATTTTCACTTGCTAGGAGCAAGCATGTCTACGCATAAAAGTCCTTCTCGTTTATTTATTGCACCCTTGTTGCTGGCTTTAGTGGCGGCGGGTGGTTTTGGCTATTGGAAGTCGTTACAAGATCGTCTGCCTGAGGGGATTTACGAAGCGAACGGTCGTTTAGAAGCAACAGAAGTGCAGGTAGCGACTAAGCATCCGGGTCGTTTAGCGGAAGTGCTGGTGGCCGAAGGCGACCGTGTGAGTGCAGGACAGTTACTCGCACGTGTGGATACACGTACGTTAGAAGCGCAGCGTAATCAAGCGCAGTCAGAAGTGTTGCGTGCCCGTGAAAATGTCGCTGCAGCTCAGGCAACAGTGCATTTGCGCGAGAGTGAGCGCCGTTTAGCTCAGCAAGATCTCAAACGTTTTCGTGAGTTATTTGAACGTGGCCATGCCAGCGGCCAGCAAATTGATCAGCAGCAAGCGCGTTTTGATACCTCTTCGGCAGCCTTAGAGGCATCCAAAGCTCAGGTGCAGGCGGCGCAAGCATCGATTACTGCAGCTGAAGCGATGGTCGCGCAACTGACCAGTGAGATTGATGACAGCAGTTTGCGTGCGCCAATGGAAGGTATTGTGCAATTGCGATTGGCAGAGCCAGGCGAAGTACTCGGTGCCGGTGGTCGGGTGTTTTTATTGATCGATCCGTCTGACCAATACATGAATGTCTATTTACCCTCTGCTTTGGCCGGGCGTTTAGCCGCCGGTGATGAGGCGCGGATTGTTTTGGATGCATTACGCGAGCAGCCATTACCTGCTCAAGTGGCTTTTGTTGCCGCCAAAGCACAGTTCACACCCAAAGAAGTAGAAACCCGCGATGAGCGCCAGAAATTAGTGTTTCGAGTGAAGCTGCGCCTCACCGATCCTGCTGCTGTGCCGCAAGCTAAGCCAGGCATGCCGGGCTCTGCCTACGTGCGCCATGCTGCTGATGTCAGTTGGCCGGAGTCGTTGCAGTAAGCCTGCTTCGCTGTGCTGAGCGTGTTGGCCGGCGAGTCATGCATTCAAGCGATAGTGCCCAGCGTTACTAGAGCACTGTCGTCGACGAAAACGGATTGGGGCGTTAGGTAAAAGATGAGCACAGAAGCAATCAATGCGGTCAACATTTCGCATCGCTATGGCAAGCAGCAGGCGCTGGAAGATGTCAGCTTTAGTTTGCCAGTGGGCAGTCGCTGCGGCTTGATTGGACCTGATGGTGCCGGCAAATCGAGCTTACTCGGCTTGATATCTGGAGTGAAAATCCTCCAGCAAGGTGAGTTGCAGGTCTTAGATGGCCCGATTGATCAGCGTCGTCATCGCTCAACCTTGTACCAGCGGATTGCTTTTATGCCGCAAGGTTTAGGGCATAACCTTTATCCTGATTTGTCGATCAAAGAAAATATCCGTTTTTTTGCCACCTTGTTTGGCTTGCGTCGAGCTGAGCGCGAAGTGCGCATGGCCAGTCTTTTGGCGGCAACCGATTTGGCTGATTTTGCCGATCGCCCCGCCGGTAAGCTGTCGGGCGGCATGAAGCAAAAACTCGGTTTGTGTTGCGCGCTGATTCATGACCCCGATTTTTTGATTCTTGATGAGCCAACCACTGGTGTTGACCCCTTAGCGCGTCGACACTTTTGGGACTTGATTGAGACGGTGCGCGCTGATCGCCCACATTTAACCTTGTTGGTTGCTACAGCTTATATGGAAGAAGCTGAGCAATTTGAACAATGTTTGATGATGGATCGCGGTCGCTTGATTGCCTCAGGTTTAACTCAAGAGTTAGCAGCCGTAACCCCTAGTGGTAAGCTTGATAATGCTTTTACCCACTACCAAGGGGCTGGTGCAGTTAAGGTTGAGCCGCTACAGATCACCCCGTTTGCCCCAGATAAGCATGAGGTCGTGATTAAAGCCACTGATCTAACCTTGCGTTTTGGCGATTTTACTGCGGTCAATAACGTCAGTTTTGAGATTAAGCGTGGCGAGATTTTTGGTTTTTTAGGCTCCAATGGTTGCGGTAAAACCACCACCATGAAGGTGTTGACCGGATTGTTGCCAGCGACAGAAGGTGAGGCTTGGCTACTGGGAAAACCTGTGGATGCCAATGATTTAGCCACGCGCAAACGGGTTGGCTTTATGTCGCAAAGTTTCTCCCTGTATGGCGAGCTGAGCGTACTGCAAAACCTTGAACTGCATGCACACTTATTTGATATCCCTAAAGCCGTGGGTGCTGAGCGCGCGCAGGCCTTGATTAAACGCTTTGAATTAGGCAGCTACACCAACGAGCAAGCGGGTGCCTTGCCATTAGGTTTACGCCAGCGTCTCTCTTTAGCGGTGGCCGTGATTCATGAGCCGGAAGTGTTAATCCTGGATGAGCCCACTTCAGGCGTTGACCCGGCTGCGCGTGATGATTTTTGGCGACTGTTATTTGAGTTATCGCGCGAACAAGGGGTGACGATTTTCTTGTCCACCCACTTTATGAATGAAGCCGAACGTTGTGACCGTATTTCTTTGATGCATGCGGCCAAAGTATTGGCGGTGGGCACGCCTGCCGAGTTACAACAGCAGTATGCTGGCGAGACCCTTGAAGATGCCTTTGTGGCTTGTTTGCAAGAGGCACAAGGGTTAAGTGCTGAGCCGCATGAGTCACACAGCACCGCCAGCGATGCGCTAACCAGTATTCCGCGACGGGGCTTTAGTTTGAAGCGCACTCAAGCTTTGGCGGTGCGCGAAAGTAAAGAGTTGCTGCGTGACCCTGTGCGTCTCGCCTTTGCCTTGCTCGGCGCAGTCTTTATGATGATTATTTTAGGTTTTGGTATTTCTTTAGATGTTGAAGACTTAGCCTTTGCCACCCTTGATCAGGACCAAAGTCCGCAGAGTCGAGCTTATTTAGAGGCGTTTCGTGGATCACGCTATTTTGCCGAACGTGAAGCTTTAGAGAATATGCAGGACTTACATGCGCGCTTACAGCGTGCTGACATTAAATTGGCGATTGAAATCCCCGCAGGATTTGGCCGCGACTTGTATGCGGGACGCCAACCTGAAGTGGGTATTTGGCTGGACGGTGGCATGCCGTTTCGCGCGGAAACCAGTCGTGGCTATGTCGAAGCTGTGCACCAAGAAAGCTTGCAGCGACTGCGTGATGAAGGCAGTGCTGCCGTTTCGCCTTTAGCGCAGCCCGCGCATTTAGAAACACGTTTTCGCTACAACCAAGATGTGATCAGTGTGAATGCCATTGGCCCTGGTGTGATGGCGTTGATTTTGGTGTTTATCCCAGCGATGTTGACCGCTTTGGGCGTGGTGCGTGAAAAAGAGCTGGGCTCTATCACCAACTTTTATGCCACGCCTTTGACCCGCTTAGAGTTTCTCTTGGGCAAACAAATACCTTACTTGTTGGTCAGCCTGCTTAATCTTGCCTTGCTGGTGGCAATTAACCGTTGGCTGTTTGAGGTGCCACTCAAAGGCAGTGGTGTTGCTTTGGCTGTGGGTGGTGTGCTCTATGTGTTGGCGACCACCAGTTTTGGTTTATTGGTCTCCACTGTGACTAAAACTCAAATTGCTGCGATTTTAGGCACGATGATTTTGACCACTTTACCGACCATTCAGTTTTCCGGGCTGATCACGCCACGCTCATCGCTGGATGGTGGTGCGGCGCTGATGGGGGTGTTATTCCCTGCCGGCTATTTCTTGGATATTGCAGTGGGCACCTTCACTAAAGCACTGAATTTACGCGATCTGTGGCCGCAATGCTTAGCCTTGCTCGGGTTTTTCTTAGGCTTTACCGGCTTAAGCCTGATTCTTTTGAAAAAGCAGGAGGCCTAAGTCGTGCATACGTTATCCCACATCTTCCGCTTAGGCATCAAAGAACTGATCAGTCTGCGTTATGACTCGGTTTTACTGTTATTTATGTTGTATGCCTTTAGTGCGGCGATATATATGCCGGCCTCTGGCTCTTCGATTGGCGTACACAATGCCAGCGTAGCGATTGTCGATGAGGATAACAGTCGCCTGTCACGCCAGCTTGCTGAGGTATTACGGCCGCCACAGTTTCAAACCCCAGTGCTGATACCTTATGCGCAAATTGATCAAGTGCTCGACAGTGGACGCTACACCTTCGTGATTAATGTGCCGGTGGATTTTCAAGCAGACTTAATGGCTGGTAAGCAGCCTGAACTGCAAGTCAATGTGGATGCCACAGCGATGAGCCAAGCCTTTATGGGGGCTGGCTATATGGGGCGTATTTTTCAGCGTGAACTGCAGCAATTAAGTGGTGCAGCCAGCGAGCCACCAATTAAGCTGACAACCCGAGCCTTGTTTAATAGCAATATGCAAAGCGGTTGGTTTCTGGCGATTATTCAGATCATTAATAACGTCACCATTCTCGCAATTTTATTGACTGGTACCGCACTGTTACGTGAGCGTGAGCACGGCACTTTAGAGCACTTGTTGGTGCTGCCGCTGACGGCTTTTGAAATTATGTCAGCGAAAGTGTGGACCAGTTTAATGGTCGTGGTTTTTTGTACCTGGTTATCACTTGAGTTGATTGTTAAAAAAGCCTTAGGTGTGCCATTGGTCGGGTCAATGGGCTTGTATCTGTTTGTCACTGGACTGTATTTGTTTGCTTGTACCGCATTGGCAGTATTCCTCACCACTTTGGCGCGTTCGATTCCGCAGTTTGGTTTATTGTCGATCCCTGTAGTGATGCCGATGATGTTGTTGTCGGGAGGGAGTACACCGCTTGATAGCATGCCGATATGGCTGCAGTGGGTGATGCAGTTTTCACCGACCACACACTTTGTCAGCTTGTCGACGGCGATTTTGTTTAGAGGGGCGGGGGTTGGCTTAGTTTGGCCCGAGATGCTGGCTTTGACAGCGATTGGCGTGGTGTTTTTCTTAGTTGCTTTATCACGCTTTCGCCGCAGCTTAACCGCCTAAGTCGTCAGTCAATTGCGGCGTTATTAGCATTTTTGCAGCGGCTGGGGCGGCAGGTCTTATTGATGGCAGAAGCGTAAACCTGCACCTGAACTCGTGATGCGCATGACTTCCATTTTTAAAATGGGGGCTTCAATCGGTAAGCCTTGAACTTGACCGGTAACGAAGTCGCCTTTTTTGAGTTTGGTCATCTCAAGGTGTTTGATAAAAACACCTTCATCAGATAAATCATCAGTCATGGCTACAATCTCACCAAACACAGGATGGCAGATTTTGATCAGGCAATTCATGCTGGTGCGTACGCTTTGGTGCAGATGTGAAGACATGGTCGGCTGCTCATAGGTAATTATTATTGATGACTACTCTAAACGTGTTTAGCTCGCAAGAGCAATACTGTAATTGGCCGTCATTAGTACCAGCGCTTCTCACCTTCAGGGCGCTTTTTAAAGCGCTTCATGGTCCACATGTACTGATCAGGCCAGCGCTGTACATAGCTGGCCAGCACACGACTCATGGTGCTGACTGCGGTGTAAGTATCGGTGCTATACATATCATCGGGCGCCGCTTCGAGAACGACTTTAAAACCGCTGCCGTCCTCTAGGCGGATGGCATGTAAAAAGACTGCGCTGACTTTATCTTGCTTGCCGCCGAGCATGCCAGCGACAAACTTGCTGGTTAATGCTGTAGTACCCAGAAAAGGCACGAACTCGCCAGAGCTAAGGCTTGGCTCTGGATCAGCAGGAATACCCACCGAGCCACCATTGCGCACTTCTTTAATCACGCTAATGATGCCTTCACGGGTTGAGGGTGCAACGCGGTTACCTTGTTGTACACGCTGAGTTTTCAGCAGTTCATCGAGTGCTTTTAATTTCGGCGGACGGTAAAAAATAATTGGCTTACATTGCGCGCAATAAAAGTGGTTGAGTACTTCCCAATTGCCAAGGTGGCTGGTGATGCCCACGACACCTTTGCCGCTGGCCAAGGCTTCTTGCAGCACTTCTAAGCCTTCAACTTCGCGTACATATTCTAGGGTTTTAGCCGGTGGCCAGATCCATGCACAGGCGCTCTCAGTGAAGGATTTGCCGATGCCTTGCAGACTGCGACCGGTCAACTGGTCGATTTCATTTGCGTTCAGCTCTGGGAAACAGTGGCTAAGGTTGGTGCGCGCCACTTCGCGAGAACTATTGGGTATTTTCCACATTAACCAACCAATGCCTGCACCTAAAGCCTGCACGGCTTGCCAAGGTAATAAAGCCACCAGTTTTAATACAGCCAGCGCCAACTGGCCTTTCAAAGCTTCCACGTATCACCCCGATGACACTATTAAAAAGACTAAGTTACTGGATTTGCCTGCTTAAGTCAGCAAGCGCGCTTTTGCCACAGCGCGTAATGCACTTGTCCAGTGTGTTTTTCACGGTGTAAACGCCAGGTACTGGGTACGCCTAAACTGGAGGGTGCTTGCTCGCTTTCGGTGTAAACCCATGCATCTTTATTGAGCCAGTTGTTGTCTTCTAACAGCTGGCAGGCGTTTAACAGTAAGTCTTGGTGAAACGGCGGATCAAGTAAAACAATATCAAAGCCTTGCTCGGTCTGGTTGCTCAAATAGTGCAAGCTATCCACGCGTAACACTTCAGCATCATCGCATTGCAATACCGCTAGATTACGGCGCAGATTGTTGACGGCGTCAGTGTTTGCATCGATTGCCACGCCAGTGCTGGCACCGCGCGACAATGCCTCAAGAAACAGGGCGCCACTGCCGGTAAAAGCATCGAGTACGCGCGCCCCTTGGATGGTCGGTGCGAGCCAATTAAATAGCGTTTCGCGCACGCGATCAGGTGTGGGACGCAAACCTGGGGCATCTGGTACGGTCAATTTGCGTGAGCGCCATTCTCCACCAATGATCCGTATGCAGCTGGCGCGTGCGCTTTGTGTAGGTTTCTTAGCCATTAGTGTTGACGTCCTGCAGGTGCGTTGGCTGCTGAGCGATCAACCGGTTCAGGCAAAGGTAATTGCTCAACCGTAGGGCCAGCCGTCACAATCACTAACTGCTCAGGATTCAAATGCCGCTGGAAGGCTGCATGCACCTGTTCAACAGTCAGCGCTTGCACATCTTGCATAAAATCACTCATCCAGCTCAGTGGCATATCGTAGAAGCCGATGGCCGCCAATTGCCCAACAATGGCTGAATTACTGGCGGCACTGAGCGGAAAGCTACCGAGGCTTTCGCGTTTAGCATCGGCGAGTTCGGCCGCAGTAGGGCCGTTTTCAAGGTAATCGCGCAGTAAATCTTGCACCAGTTGCAGTGTTGCCTCGCTGAGCTGGGCACGGGTTTGTACGTTAATCATAAAAGGACCGCTGGCCTGCATTGGGCTTAAGCTGGAATAAATGCCATAGGTCAGGCCGCGTTTTTCTCGCACTTCTTCCATCAGGCGCGTGCCAAAACCACCGCCGCCAAGAATCTGGTTACCCAAAAACAATGCTGGATAATCAGGGTCGCCACGTTTGACGCTGAGTTGTGCCAATAAAATATGGGTTTGAGTTGAAGGAAACTCAATGTGGGTGTTGGATGCCGCTGTTTTAACCGGCTCGGGCGTCACCGCCGCCGCGGTTCCTTGTGGTAAGCGTGCCGAGACTTTTTCACTGATGGCTTTCGCTTGAGCAATGCTTAAATCACCCACCAAAGCAATTTGTGCATTGCCTGCCGTGTAATAGTTACGATGAAATTCTTGCAGTTGCTGACGGCTAATGCCCGGTACAGATTCAGCGTTACCTGAGCTTGAATGTGCGTAAGGATGCTCAGCGTACAGCTGCTCAAACAGAGCTAAAGAAGCGAGCTTGCCGGGGTTTTGTTTGTCGTATTCAAAACCTGCTAATAATTGGTTTTTAATGCGCGCCAATGACGCTGCTGGGAAACTTGGTTGGGCAACGACCTGACTGAAAAGCTCTAGAGCAGGCGTACTGAGTTTAGCATCGCTGAGACTGCGCAAGCTGACCACGGCCATGTCGCGGTAGGAACCCGCAGAAAATTCGGCGCCAAGGTCTTCAAAGCGCGCGGCGATTTGGCTAGCATCTAAGCTGCCAGTGCCTTCATCGAGCATGGCGCTGGTGAGGTTGGCTAAGCCGTAGGTCTGTTGGTCTTTGCTACTACCGGCAGCAAAAGTTAAACGCAAATCAAACATGGGTAATTCAGGTGCGGCCATAAATAGCACTTTAGTGCCAGCTGAGGTGCGCCATTCTTGAATATCGAGGGTGCGGGTGACAGGGCTGTGCTTAGACAGCGCAGCTAAACTGCTGAGGCGTTGCTCGGCGGCCTGGCTTTGCAGGGCTGGTTGCTGAGTAACAGTGCTGCAACCAGCATTAAACACTAATGCTGCACTGATCAGGCTGGCGCTAAAAATACGTAAAGACATCATGGGCGCGCCTCCTCAGGGTGGACGTACAGGGTTGTTGCTCGGCTCTGGGTGAAGAACTGTTTGGCGGCTGCTTGAATGTCAGCAGGCGTTACCGCTTCGAGCGCGGCTAAGTCAGTGTCTTGTAAGCGCCAAGACAGACCAACAGTTTCTAGCATGCCAATCTGCGTGGCTTGGCTGGTGATTGAGTCTTGCTGATAAACTTCAGCGGCGACGACTTGCGCACGTACGCGAGCCAGTTCGGCGGTGCTAGGTGGAGTGTCTTGTAGCTGTTTAAGTTGTTGCCAGAGACCGGCTTCAACATCCACGAGAGTTTTGCCTTTTTGCACATTGGGTGTCGCCGATAAAACAAATAAACTGTCGCCACGGGCGAAGGCGTTGTACCAAGCGGAAGCACCGGCAACCAACTCTTGTTTGCGTACCAGCTGTGCAGGTAAGCGAGAGCTGCTGCCGCCATCTAAAAGTGCGCCGATTAAGCGTAAGGCATGCACGTTAGTGGGCTTGTCAGTGCTAGAAAGACTGGGCACGTTAAAGCCCATCATTAAGCTGGGTAATTGAGTTTTTAAATATAAGGTTAAGCTGCGTTGGCCAGGTTCAGCCAGTTCCAGAGGCTGTTTGACCGCTGGAATAGGGCGTGCCGGGATTTTTGCAAAGTAGCGGGTGACCAGTGTTTTAACTTCGTCAGGCTGCACATCGCCCACAATCACTAAAGTTGCGTTGTTGGGTGCATACCAGCGTTCATGCCAGTCGCGTAAATCAGCGATGGTCATGCGCTCAAGGTCATGCATCCAGCCAATGGTCGGAATGTGATAACCGCTAGCAGGGTAAGCCAGTGCTTTGAAGCGCTCATAGGCTAAGCTATTAGGGCGATCATCAGTGCGCATACGGCGCTCTTCTTTGATCACCTCAATTTCTCGCAAGAACTCATCTTCTGGCAAGGTCAGGCTGGCCAAACGGTCGGCTTCCATTTCTAAGGCAACGGCTAAACGATCGCGCGCGAGCACTTGATAATACGCGGTGTAATCATCGCTGGTGAACGCATTTTCTTCAGCACCCAGCTCGCGTAGAATTCGTGAAGATTCGCCAGGGCCGAGCTTGCTGCTGCCTTTAAACATCATGTGTTCGAGGGCGTGGGCTAAACCTGTGCTGCCAGGCTTTTCGTAGCTGGAGCCGACTTTGTACCAAAGCTGACTGACCACCACTGGCGCACGGTGATCTTCGCGAACGATCACCTTAAGTCCGTTGTCCAAGCTGAACTCGGTTGTAGTGGTTTGCGCCATAAGTGGCGCTATAAAAGTACTGGAGAAAAAGAGTAGGATGTAACTTAAGTATTTTTTCATGCTTTGGACCTTTCAAACTGCGCTCTGAGTTTAGCTACAGAGGCTTAGAGGTGCTAGGATACGCAACCATTTTATTAACAACCACAACTGCGTGTACTTATTGATATAACACAGTTTGTGTGACCTGCTGAGATAGCCTTTTTCTATGTTTGGTTCCGGCGACGACAAAAAAACACCACAGCCAGCGCCTCGCGCTGATACTCCTGAGACTGTTGCTCAAGCAGCCAGTGAATCCGTAGCTAAGCCGGTTAAAAAAGGCTTATTTTCTTGGTTTAGCAAAAAGAATGCTGAGCCGCAAACGCCAGAGCCTAGTGCTGCTGAGTCTACAACACCGGCAGCTGAAACCTCTCAGCCAGAGCTTGCTCCTGAGCAAACGTCTACAATTGTAGAGCCTCACGCAGAGCCTGCTACCCTCAATGTCGAGCCTGAGCCTGATACTGCGCCAGTAGAGCAGCTCGCTGCACCTGTTGCAGCTGTCAGCTCAACGCTTGTTAGTTCTGCGCCAGTACAGCCAGTTGAGTCGCCTAGTGCGTCGCAAACAGTGAGCCCTGCTGCGCTTGCTGAGCCGAAGCAGACATTAGATGCTGAGCCGACTTTAGCCGCGACGGCTGCTTCTTCTGTGCAGAATGAAGTGGTTGCTGAAGCAATACCGGCCCCTGCTGCTGAGCCTGTGTCAGCCCAGACCTTGGATATGCCAAGTTCTGCTACAGAACCTGCTCGTCCAGCCTATTCACGCTTTCGCATCAGTGGTGGTAGTGAAGTTGTTGTGCCGCCTGCGCCAGTCTCGCCGCTTGTTGTATCCGAGCCTGAAGCTGACATTGTTGCCGATGCAGGCGATGCGAAACTGGATGTGAACCTCGCTGGGCAGGATAAGCCGCAAGATAACAAAGCCAGTTGGTTCGCACGCTTAAAGCAAGGCTTAGCCAAAACCAGCTCCAGTCTTGGCGAAGGCATGGCCAGCCTGTTTTTGGGTAAAAAAGAAATTGATGATGACCTGCTCGATGAGTTGGAAACACGCTTACTGACCGCTGACGTCGGAATGGAAGCCACCACTGCCATTATGGGCAACTTAACTCGTCGAGTCGCACGTAAAGAATTGGCCGACAGTGGTGCTTTGTATCAAGCACTGCAAGTGGAAATGGCGGATTTATTGCGTCCAATTGAGCAGCCAATGCAGATCACGCCTGAGAAAAAGCCTTATGTGATTCTCGTCGTGGGTGTCAATGGTGCGGGTAAAACCACAACCATTGGTAAGTTAGCCGCGCGTCTGCAAAAAGACGGCAAAAAAGTCATGTTAGCCGCTGGTGATACCTTCCGCGCCGCTGCAGTTGAGCAACTGCAAGTCTGGGGTGAGCGCAATAAAATCCCAGTGATTGCTCAGCACACCGGTGCAGATTCAGCCTCAGTGATTTTTGATGCGCTGCAAGCAGCTAAATCGCGCGGTATGGATGTGCTTATTGCAGATACCGCAGGCCGTTTGCACACTAAAGACAATTTGATGGAAGAGCTGCGCAAAGTCGGTCGCGTGCTGAGCAAGCTGGATGACAGTGCGCCGCATGAAGTGCTGCTGGTATTGGATGCTGGTACGGGACAAAATGCGATCAATCAAACCCGTCAGTTTAATGAAACCGTTCCATTGACAGGTCTTGCGCTGACCAAGCTGGATGGCACGGCCAAAGGTGGGGTGATTTTTGCTCTGGCCAAGCATTTTAATATTCCCGTGCGCTATATTGGTGTTGGTGAAGGCATCGATGATTTGCGAGATTTTGTTGCCGATGATTTTGTGAAAGCGTTATTTGCCGAGAAGGATTCTGCATGATTCGATTTGAGCAGGTCGCAAAACGTTATCCCAACGGCCATGTGGGCTTGCATGAGTTGAGTTTTCGTGTGCGCCGTGGTGAGTTTTTATTTGTCACCGGCCACTCTGGCGCAGGCAAAAGCACCATGTTGCGCTTATTACTCGCGATGGAGCGACCCTCAGCCGGGAAATTGCTCTTGGCTGGACAAGATCTGGCCAAAATCACCAATGCTCAGATTCCATTTTTGCGCCGCCAAATCGGTGTGGTTTTTCAAAATCACCAATTGCTGTTTGATCGTAGTGTGTTTGCCAATGTGGCCTTGCCGCTGCAGATTTTAGGTTTGCCGCAAGAAGAAATTAACCAGCGCGTCAGCTTAGCGCTGGAGCGGGTCAGCTTAAAAGATAAAGCCTTGCAGGCTCCTGCGGACTTATCCACTGGCCAACAGCAGCGTGTTGGTATCGCTCGGGCGATTGTCCATCAGCCGGCGCTGTTACTGGCTGATGAGCCTACCGGTAATCTTGATCCGCGTCTTGCTGCAGAAATCATGTCAGTGTTTGAAGATATTAATCAGCTCGGCACCACGGTGCTGATTGCCAGTCATGACTTGGCATTAATTGCACGCATGCGCCAGCGTATGCTGACCTTGCAGCGTGGTCGTTTGATTGGCGATGGAGAGGCTGTCTAATGTGTTCTGCCCGTGTAACCCCAGATCAGCCCGGTGAGCGCGTTGGCGCCACTAGCAAAAACCAAGTTGACGCTTCTTTGTCCGATACCCGCGGCTTTCGTAATCAGTTTCGGGCTTGGCTGGAAAACCACCGTGCCAGTTGCAGAGACAGTGTCAGCCGTTTAGTCCGTCAGCCGTTCGGCAGTTTTTTTACCTGTTTAGTGATGGCGGTGGCGTTAAGCCTGCCGATGGGCTTGGCTCTTTTGTTAGAGAATGTCAGTCAGCTCGGTGGCTCATGGCAGCGTTCGGCGCAAATTTCGCTGTTTCTAGAGTTAGACGCTGGCGATACTTACGGTGAGTTGCTGCGCGACAAAATAGCTGAACATGAGCACGTGGCTGAAGTGCAATGGATCAGCCGTGAGCAAGCGCTGGCAGAGTTCCAAGAGCAGTCTGGCTTAGGCGAAGCGTTGCGCGAATTACCTGATAATCCTTTGCCAGGCAGTATTTTAGTCACTCCAGAAGTAATTGATAAAGACACACTGGTGGCGTTACTGGATGAGCTGAAAAGCATGCCCAAGGTGCAGCAAGCCCAGCTTGATCTGATGTGGATTGAGCGCCTAGCCGCGATTTTGCAGATGGGCGAGCATTTTATCTTCGCGTTATCTGTGCTGCTGATTGCGGCGTTATTGCTGGTAGTGGGTAACACCATTCGCCTGCATATTGAAAATCGCCGCGTTGAAATTGAAGTGATTAAGCTGGTTGGTGGTACCGATGGCTATGTGCGCCGTCCGTTTTTATATATGGGCGTACTCTATGGCTTAGCCGGCGGTATATTGGCTTGGTTACTACTGGCTTATGGTCTTAATTGGTTGAATGATTCGGTGGTGCAACTGGCACAACTGTACGGCAGTGAGTTCGCGTTATCCGGTGTTCCGGTTGAAGATGGCTTTTCTTTGCTGCTTGGTGCAGTATTATTGGGATACATCGGTGCTTGGTTAGCTGTTGCGCGGCACCTGCGGGAGTTATCACCGCGTTAGTTGCAAAGCCTTCTAGGATAAGTGTTTCAACATGTTTTAATGCCCCGAAAAGGGGAACTTTATGGTTAAATTAACATCTTATAATTTATAGTATTTAAAGATATTGTCACCCGTTGGAGGATATTAATGACCACCACGACCGCATTACAAACAGCACAAATGTTAAGCCCAGGTGCGAACCTGCAGTCTTATGTGCATTCGGTTAACTCAATTGCACTGCTCTCGGTAGAGCAAGAGCGTGATTTGGGTGAACGTTTGTATTATCACCAAGATTTAGATGCTGCGCGCCAATTAGTCATGGCCCACTTACGTTTTGTGGTGCATATCGCGCGCAGTTACTCAGGTTACGGCTTACCTCAAGGCGACCTGATTCAAGAAGGTAACGTTGGCTTAATGAAAGCCGTGAAGCGTTTTAACCCAGAAATGGGTGTGCGCTTAGTTTCCTTTGCTGTGCATTGGATTAAAGCTGAGATCCACGAATATGTGCTGCGTAACTGGCGTATCGTTAAAGTGGCGACCACTAAAGCACAGCGCAAATTGTTCTTTAATTTGCGCCGCCAGAAAAAAAGTTTAGCGTGGTTGACCAATGATGAAGTCACTGCAGTGGCTGATTCTTTAGGTGTGGAAGCACGTGAAGTGCGCGAGATGGAAAGCCGCTTAACCGGTCACGATATGTCGTTTGATCCATACGACAGT
Source organism: Pseudomonas sp. (assembly GCA_048266525.1). Classification (GTDB taxonomy): domain Bacteria; phylum Pseudomonadota; class Gammaproteobacteria; order Pseudomonadales; family Pseudomonadaceae; genus Denitrificimonas. The sequence goes on along the minus strand of JBLWZG010000005.1, from coordinate 74,996 downwards.
GACGACGATGAAAGCGCCTATCAGTCGCCTGCCAATTATCTCGAAGACCATACCTATGATCCAGCGTTGCAGTTGGAAGCCTCTGATCAGACCGAGAACTCTAGCAGTAACTTGCATGAGGCGCTGAGTCAGCTCGATGAGCGCAGCCGCGATATTCTGCAGCAGCGTTGGTTGTCGGATGAAAAAGTCACTCTGCATGACCTCGCTGCACAATATGGCGTCTCTGCAGAGCGTATTCGTCAGCTTGAGAAAAATGCGATGAATAAGCTCAAAGGCAGTATTGCGGCTTAAGCTTTAGTGAGTCATATATCCTTTAAAAGGCGACTTTAAACGGTCGCTTTTTTTATGATCTGGACAATCTATATTGATCGTTAAGCGGAGCATGTTGCGTTGCCTTAGGCTCAATAGTCACAGGCTTAATTCAGCAGGCGAAACTGCTCAACGCAACAGCTCAATGTAAGGTGACACCATGCTTAAATCCGTTTTGATTATTGGCGGCAGCAGCCAGATCGCACAGGCCATTGCCGCACAGTGCCATCAACAAGGTACGCAGGTGAGCATCATTAGTCGCCAGCCAGCGCCTCAGTGTAGTCCCTACATTTGGCAGCATGATGCATTGCAGAGCGAAGACAGTTGCCAGTACAACGTTGAGCAAGCCCTACAACAACAGCCCGATACAGTATTTATCTGTAATGGTGTGTTGCATGACAGCTCAGGGATGCCTGAGAAAACCATTCGCCAACTGAGTAGCGAGCAGTTGCTGCAGCGCATGCACAGCAATGTGCTTATCCCAGCGCAGTATTTACGCGCGCTATTTCGCTATCTGAGCCGTAGGGCAGAGGTCAGGGTGTTAGTGCTCAGCGCTAAAGTCGGTAGCATTTCCGATAATCAGTTGGGTGGTTGGTACAGCTACCGTATGAGTAAAGCGGCGTTGAATATGTTGGTTAAGAATTTCAGTTTAGAAGTGAGCAGGCTTAATCCAAGTGCCTGCATTGTCGCCGTGCATCCAGGTACTACTGATACGCCCTTGTCCGAGCCTTTCCAAAGCAATCTTGCCCAAAAACAGCTACAAACAGCCGCACAAACGGCTCAGCGTTTGCTCAAGGTGCGTGATGGCCTAAGGCCTGAAGTCAGTGGTGCGCTATTGCATTGGGATGGCAGCGTTTTACCCTTTTAATCCACGCATTCGACGCAGAGGTCGAATAGAGGTTGTCTTGAGCACGCTACAAAGTCAGCAGCAGTGCTTTGAAGGATTACTTAAGCGCTTGGGTCAGCAGGGTTTATTTTGCATAGATAGAGCGTTGGTGGATTGATGCATTCGGTTGATTGGCTTGATTTATTGCGTTATTTATCAGTTTGTTAGTAATGGTAAATTGCATAAGCACCTATTGTGCCGCAGAATTGCTGACCTAAATAACCCATTCGTATGCAGAAGTTCAAGAGAGTGCATTTATATGCTTAATATCCTCAACGATTTAATTTGGTCCAAGGTGCTGATCATTATGTTGATTGGCTTGGGTCTATATTTCACTATTGCCTCGCGTTTCGTGCAGTTTCGTTATTTTGCCAACATGTTCAGTATTTTTGGCGAGGCGTTTCAGCGCCATCCAGGTCAAATCAGCTCATTTCAAGCATTGATGTTATCGGTGGCTGGGCGTGTGGGTGCGGGTAATATTGCCGGGGTTTCCGTTGCCATTATGCTTGGCGGCCCCGGAGCAATTTTCTGGATGTGGGTTGTGGCATTGGTTGGGATGGCGACCAGCTATTTTGAGTGCTCTATTGCGCAGCTGTATAAGCGTCGCGAAGCAGATGGCACCTACCGCGGTGGTCCAGCGTTTTATATTCAACATGGACTCGGTCAGCGCTGGTTAGGGATTGTTGTGTCAATCTTGTTGCTGGTTACGTTCGGCTTTGGATTCAATGCCGTACAGTCCTTTACCGTCGCCAGTTCGTTGCATGACACCTTCGGTGTGCCAACGTATATCAGCGGAATTTTGCTGACAGTTGTGATCGGTTTAATCATTTTCGGTGGCATTAAGCGGATCGCAAAATTTGCTGACATCTTAGTGCCAGTGATGGCCTTTTCTTATCTGGGTATGGCGCTATTTGTGATTGCGGCCAACTTCAGCGCGATCCCAGAGACCTTCACTATAATCTTCAAAAGCGCATTTGGCTTGGAGCCTGCGTTTGCTGGTGGTTTGGGTGCAGCTATTTTGATGGGGGTAAAGCGAGGCTTATTCTCCAACGAAGCTGGTCTTGGTAGTGCGCCTAACGTTGCCGCGGTTGCTGAGGTTAAGCATCCGGTTGCGCAAGGTATTGTGCAGTCGTTCAGTGTATTTATCGATACGATTATTTTATGCACCTGCACGGCACTGATTATCTTGCTGTCGGGTGTGTATGAGCCGGGTATGGAGCAAGCCGGTGTGACCCTGACGCAGACGGCTGTGGCCAGTGTGGTCGGCGAGTGGGGACGAGTGTTTGTTACGGTTGCGTTGCTGTTGTTTGTGTTCACAACCTTAATTTACAACTACTACCTTGGCGAGAATGCTCTGAGTTTCTTTAGCCAAAAACGTGCGCCGGTGGTTGTCTACCGTGGATTGGTAGTGGCTTTAGTGTTTTGGGGTTCAGTACAGGATTTAGGCACAGTGTTCGCTTTTGCCGATTTGACGATGGGTCTGTTGGCGATCACCAACTTAATCGCTTTAGCGCTGCTGTTTAAAATTGGTCTGCGCTTGATGCGCGATTACGATCGGCAAATTAAAGCAGGTGTTGAAACACCGATCTTGGATGCAAAAAACTTTGCTGATTTAGATTTGGACCCGCAGACCTGGGCGGCGCAATTGGAGCGCAGCTCACCAGCAGCAAAATTCAACGGCTAGCCATCTCAATTTGGTTGTTAAGATCCACCTGTATGAGCAGGCCATGCCTGCAAACAGTGAACTGCAAACAAGCAAGATGTCTGCAGCATCATAATTGAGCTGCAGAATCGTCATCGTGGGCATGGCCCCCTCCTACGGTTTGGCTTGAGCGAAGTGTTGGTGCAAGGGTGTGCTGTCGCGGGCATGGCTCGCTCGCACAAGGGATTTTGAACAAAATACTGAGTCTGTATGAGCAGGCCATGCCTGCGAACAGTGGGCTGCAAACAAGCGCGATGCCTGCAGCATCATAATTGAGCTGCAGAATCGTCATCGCGGACATAGCCCCCTCCTACGGTTTGGTTTGAGCGAAGTTTTGGTGCAAGGGTGTGCTGTCGTGGGCACGGCTCGCTCGCACAAGGGATTTTGAACAAGGTGCAGGGTTTGTAGGAGCTGGCCATGCCTGCGATGCTGACTGTGCTTAGCCCAGCTAAAACGGCCAAAATATTGGAATAAAGATCACGCCCAATACCCAGAAAATACTACTGAGCGGCAAACCGACTTTTATAAAGTCACTGAACTTATAGCCGCCGGCGTTATACACCATCATATTGGTTTGGTAGCCCACAGGGGTCATAAAGCTGGTTGAGGCGGCGAAGGTAATGGCAATTAAAAAAGGTGTGGCATCTGCTCCCATCAGTTGTGCGGTCGAGAAGCCGATTGGGGTAAGTAGCACGGCTGCGGCTGAGTTACTCATCAGTTCACCCAGTGCCAATGCCATCAAGTACAGTACCGCCAGTACCACATGGGGTCCCAAATGGCTGACTAAACCGATGCTGTTGTCCACTAAAAACTGCGCTGCACCGCTGCTGCTCATGGCAATCCCAAGGGGTAACAGTCCAGCAATTAGAATCACAATCGACCAATCGGTACTCTCGTACACATCATCAGCATGGACACAGCCTGCCAGAGTCATCGCCACCGCGCCGGTTAACGCGGCAATCGCGGTTGGTAGCCAACCGATGGCTGAGACCGTGACCACCGCCGCCATAATGACGATGGCAAAAGGTGCGCGCCAGCCGTAGTTGTGTGTCGCCTCGCGTTGTGAAATAACAATCACGCTTTTATCTTTACGCAGCGCCGCCAAATCTTTTTCGGGTAACGCCAACAGTAAAATATCACCAATGCGCAGACGTAAACTATTCAGTTGCTCGCGCACCACTTGCCCGCGGCGCTGCACACCCATGACCGACGCATTGTAACGCCAACTGCGGTTTAAAACGGCCAGCAAGCGTCCCGCGGCGCGCGATTGTGGGGCAATCATCACTTCGGCCAGTACGGATTTTTCCTGTTTCTCACCCTTGAGTTGAAAGTCAGTTTGGGTATTGAACTCGAGTTTTTGTTCATCTTTAAGGGTTTCAAGATCAGACCACAGCCCGCGAGCCAATAAAATATCACCTGCACGCAACTCTTCAGAACGCGGTGACCAGTACTTTTCGCCATCACGCAGTAATTCTAAGATATAGACATTGTAGTCTTTGCTGAGCTTGGCTTCTTCGACGCTGCGACCCAGTAACTTCGAGTCTTCGGTGACTTTCAGCTCGCTGATATAGTGGCCAAACTCGTAGAGATTATTTAAGTCGGCGCTGCGCACATCAGGTAATAACCAGCGCCCTAGCGTCAGCAGATACAAGCAGCCAGCGCTGGCACAAATCAGTGCTAAAGGTAAAAACTCAAACATACTAAAGCCAGGGTGACCAAGGTCTTTAGCAATCGAGTTGACCAGCAGGTTCGTAGACGAGCCAATCAAGGTTACGACGCCCATCATTTGCGCGACGTAAGACAGCGGAATCAGTGTTTTCGACGGCGATAGGCCAACTTTTAGGCTGGCGGCAATCACGATGGGAATAAAAATGGCCACCACTGCCGTATTGTTGACGAAGGGCGCGATTAACGCCAGCAGAGCAAACAGCATCAGCAAAAACTGTAAAGGCGAACCGGCGGCGCCCAGTAAGCGTTGAATACCAGCCAGTGCACCGCTGTTTTGTAGTCCTGCAGCAAGCACAAACATCGACGCTACAGTGATGGTCGCCGAGTTACTAAAGCCGCTTAAGGCTTGGCTGGGGCTGACCAGATCCAGCAAAGTTAAGCTCACCAGTACTAAGATGGCAATGGCATCAATGCGCAGCTTTTCGGTCACAAACAGCGTCATGGCTGCGACAGTAATCAGCAAAACGAGCACAATTTCAAAGGTCATAACGTTGCGCCTAATAGTGTGAATGACTGGGGTGATTTTTTGACAGCTGTAGTATGTGCTTGGTGCCTGTGTTTAGTGATCAAGTGGCTTAGGACAGTTAAGGATCGGGCGTGGCTTTTTGCGCAAAGTATTTGCCGACTAGGCATAAGCCCAACGCACTTAAACCAAGCACCAGTAAAGCCAGCGGTAGGGTATAGAGTGTGGGTGCTGCGCTGATACTGGCAATAAAACCGATGGTAGCGGCCAGTAAAAATTGGATCAAGCCCATCAACGCCGAGGCAATACCTGCGTGCTGTTGGGTGTGGGCCATGGTTAATGCGGTGAGATTGCCAGTAATTAAACCGAGCATGGCCATGCCTAAGCCGAGCAGGATGCTGTAGTTCCACAACGCCGCCCAACCCAACTGCACGATACCCAGCAGGAGCAGGCCAATCACAATAAAGCCACCGAGGCCGATAAAGAGCACGCCTCTGACGCTATAAAACTTTAATAAACGCAGGTTAATTTGGCTGATAGCGATCATCACTAGGGCATTGGCAGCAAAAATATAACTGAATTGGGTGGGCGACAAAGCAAACATTTCAATAAAGACAAAGGGTGAATTATTGATATAAATAAACAAGCAACCCAAGGTGCAGCTGGTTGCCAAAGTGTAAAAAAAGAAGCTTGGGTTACTCAGTTGAATCGCATAGTTCCGTACGATACTGCGCATTGATAGGGGCACGCGCCGCTCAACCGCTAAGGTTTCTGGGAGCAGGCGTACAGTAAATGCGCCGCAGATGATGCCGAGTAAGGCCAGTACCCAAAAAATTAAATGCCACTCGCCGTACAATAAAATCAGCCCGCCCAGCATCGGAGCGGTGATCGGTGCGATCATCATGACTTGCATTAACATCGAATAAATACGCGCCGAACTCTGTGGGTCACAGGTATCAGTCACTACCGCGCGCGAGGCCACAGAACCGGCTGCTGCGCCAATGGCTTGTAAAAAACGTGCGACCAATAAACCTTCAAAACTGGTGGTTAAAGCGGCAAACAGAGAGCCTAAGATAAACAACGCAATACCGATCAATAACGGCGGTTTACGCCCGAAACGATCCAGTAACGGACCATACAGACCCTGGCCAATGCCTAAGCCAATTAAAAAGATGGTGAGGGTTTGCTGAACTTGCCCTGCACTAATGTTTAGGCTGCTGGCAACTGTTGGAAAAGCGGGCAGGTACATGTCAATCGCCGCCGCTACTAGCGCACTGAGTGAGGCGAGGAGAATAATCAGTTGCAAGCTGAGTGAATTCTTAGCTATTGGTTGTTTGATCGTGGTATTCCTGTGACATATTCAAAGGCGCTCAGTAGAGCATCGGTTAGATTATTTTTTCAACATGGCACGGATATCCGCTAAAGCCGTGTTGCCACGCGCGGCTTTTACTTCCACCGGCGCTTCATCGAGCCCTTCCCATTGCAAATCTTCAGCCGGCAATTCATCGAGAAAGCGACTGGGCAGACAATCGATGATCTCACCATACTGTTTGCGTTTACTGGCAAAGGTAAACGCTAGATTTTGCCTGGCGCGAGTAATGCCAACATAGGCTAAACGGCGTTCTTCTTCGATGGTATCGGCCTCAATACTGGAGCGGTGCGGCAGAATTTCTTCTTCCATACCCATGATATACACACTGGGAAACTCCAAGCCTTTGGAGGCGTGCAGGGTCATCATCTGTACCCCTTCGGCGCCATCTTCGTCTTCTTCTTGACGCTCGAGCATATCGCGTAAAACCAGCTTAGCGATCGCTTCTTCAATGGTCATCTCGCCTTCGTCATCGCGCTCCAAGGTGTTTTTTAGCGCATCAATCAGAAACCAAACGTTACTCATCCGGTATTCGCAGGCTTTTTCGCTGGAGCTGTTTTGCCGAATCCAGTTTTCGTAATCAATATCGATGATCATTTCTTTTAGCGCTGCAATCGGATCTTCGCTAAAACAGCGTTGACGTAGCTTATCCATATAATGTTTAAAACGTGCTAAACGCTCGGTATAGCGCGCGTTTAAATGTTCGCCCAAGCCTATTTCTGCACAGGCTTCGTACATGGAGACCTGACGCTCGGCGGCATAGTTACTAAGCTTTTCCAGGGTGGTAGAGCCAATCTCACGGCGCGGCACGTTAATCACCCGTAAGAAAGCATTATCGTCATCTGGATTGACCAGTAAGCGAAAGTACGACATCAAATCTTTCACTTCTTGACGGCCAAAGAAGCTGGTGCCTCCTGATAAACGGTAGGGGATTTTATGCACCTGCAGCTTCAACTCCATGATTTTGGCTTGATAGTTACCCCGGTATAAAATCGCAAAATCACTGTAAGGGCGTTGAGTACGCATATGCTCGGTGAGGATTTCGATGGCAATGCGCTCGGCTTCAGCGTCTTCATTACGGCAACGAATCACGCGGATTTCATCACCATGGCCCATTTCACTCCACAGCTCTTTGGTAAACACGTGCGGATTGTTAGCGATGAGGATATTGGCGCATTTAAGAATACGACTGGTGGAGCGGTAGTTTTGCTCCAGCATAACGATTTTTAGCGAAGGAAAATCCTCTTTGAGTTGCATCAGATTTTCCGGTCGCGCACCACGCCAGGCATAAATCGATTGGTCGTCATCGCCAACCACAGTGAACTGCGCGCGTTCAGTTACCAGTAATTTGACCAGTAAATATTGGCTGGTATTGGTGTCTTGGTATTCATCCACCAACATATAACGGATGCGCTTACGCCACTTATCCAATACCTCTGGGTGGTTTTGAAAGAGTTTGACCGGTTGAAAAATCAGGTCATCAAAATCCACTGCGTTGTAGGCTTTAAGTGTGCGCTGATAATGACTGTAGACGATGGCTGCAGTTTGTTCCTTGCCGCCGCGCGCCAGTTCTAACGCTTGTTCTGGCAGGACTAAATCATTCTTCCATTGGCTGATCTGGTTTTTAACTTCATCGGCACCATCATCACCGGCGTATTCTTTTTGCATAATGTCGGTGAGCAGATTTTTAACATCGGAATCATCAAAAATAGAGAAACCGGGTTTGTAACCGAGCAGTGCATGCTCACGGCGGATAATGTTGAGACCCAAGTTATGAAAAGTGGACACGGTTAAACCATGGCCTTGCGCGCCGCGTAATAAAGACGTGACGCGCTCTTTCATTTCTCGAGCGGCCTTATTGGTAAAGGTTACTGCGACGATATGCCGAGCAGAGATGCCGCACTGCTGAATTAAATAGGCAATTTTACGGGTGATCACGCTGGTTTTGCCTGAGCCAGCACCGGCCAGCACCAGCATCGGGCCGCTGATGTAATTGACTGCTTCTTGTTGGCGGGGATTGAGCTTAGACATGAACAGACCGCTTGGATGTAAAGACGTTATTCTAACATTGAAGTCGCCGGTCGAGGGTCCATCGACATCAACTGTTGCTGTTGATAGCGCTAGCACCAGACATTGGCTGCAAAGTTATAGTCGAATAAAAAGGCGCTCAAATTAGAGCGCCTCAGTGGTTAAGCCGGCAATTAGCGCACAACGTGCAAGAAGTGCATGTGTTGCTCGTATTGATCAAGAATGTCGTCAATCACTTCTTCGCGCGACCAGCCCATGATGTCATAGTCTTGGCCACCCTCAAGTAAATGGACTTCAGCACGGAAGTACTTGCGTTCTTCACGATCCTCTTCATCATCATCGGGTATCACAAAGTCCGGTTGCACATAAACACGTGGGCGTATTTCGTAGACAAAATTAACCTCCTGATTGTGCTGGACTTCAAGCTTGGTGCGTTTGTCGTCGCCACTAATCACTTCAACGGCATAACCTTGTTTGCGCAGTTCAACAGCAATTTCTTCAAAACTTGGCAGGACCACTTCATCAATAAAACGATTGACATGTGAGCGCCGTGGGAACATCACCATGCTGCGTAAACGACGTTGCCAACCGCCGGTGCTTTTATGCTGGCGTGAGTGGTGTAAGGCACTTTGATGCCTGAGCACGCGCTTGGTTGAGTCAAGGTGTAAGGCTTTAAATAATCCCCAAATTGATACCAATAAAATAATCGAAAAGGGCAGTGCGCTGGCAATGGTGGCCGACTGTAGTGCACCTAAACCACCAGAAAGTAACAGTGTTATGGCGACGATACCGGTGGAGGATGCCCAAAAAATACGCTGCCATAACGGGGTTTGTGTATTGCCGCCAGAAGCGAGCATGTCGATGACTAAAGAGCCGGAGTCAGCCGAAGTTACAAAAAACAATATCACCATGCACACAGCAACCATCGACAGCACGCTGGAGAAGGGGAAGTGTTCTAAGAAAGCAAATAAGGCTAAGGATGTATCGGCGTTGACCTGATCCGCAAGGCTGGTAATGCCCTTGTTCATAATCATGTTGATGGAGGTGTTGCCAAATACGGTCATCCACATGAAAGTAAAGCCCGTTGGGACCAAGAGCACACCGGTTAAAAACTCACGAATGGTGCGCCCGCGTGAAACACGAGCGATAAACATACCGACAAATGGCGACCACGACAGCCACCAACCCCAATACAGTAAGGTCCAGCCACCTAGCCAATCGGTTGGTTCGTAAGCAAAGAGGTTAAAGGTGTTACTAACGATCTCAGATAAATAGCCGCCGGTGTTTTCTACAAAGCTTTTTAACAGCAGCGCGGTTGGGCCGAGCATCAGGACTAAAACTAACAGGATTACCGCTAAGGACAGGTTGATTTCCGATAAAATCCGGATGCCTTTATCCAAACCTGTTGCCACTGATAGCGTGGCTAATGCCGTAATCGCGACAATCAAGATCACTTGCACATTAGTGCCCACTGGCAAACCGAATAAGTAGTTAAAACCACTGTTGATTTGTAAAACACCGTAACCCAATGAAGTGGCAATCCCCAGTACGGTGCTGATGATGGCGAAAATATCGACCGCATGACCAATCGGGCCGTAAATACGCTTGCCAATTAATGGGTACAGCGCCGAACGTAAGGTCAGCGGTAAGCCATGACGGTAGGAGAAAAAGGCAAGAATTAAGGCAACAACAGCGTAAATCGCCCAAGCATGCAGGCCCCAGTGGAAAAAGGTCAGCTTCATTGCTTCGCGAGCAGCTTGCACGGTATTTGGATCACCCACTGGTGGAGCAATAAAGTGCATCACCGGTTCAGCGACACCAAAAAACATCAAGCCAATCCCCATCCCAGCAGAGAAAAGCATGGCAAACCATGTCGAGCTTTTGTAATCGGGTTGGCTGTGGTCTGGGCCCAGCTTGATGTCGCCATAGCGACTGGCGGCCATAAAGAGAGTGGATAACAGGATCAGTGCAACGGCAAGGACATAGAACCAACTAACGTTTTCAACGATCCATGCCTGCATATCACCAAAAAAGCTTTGTGCCGTTTCGGGTAAAACACTGGCAAATATAACCAGCGCAGTGATCAATATAGCGGAGGTATAAAATACTGGCGGGCTAATCGTAGCACCGCCTTTAGTGGGTGTTTCCATGAGTGCTCCTTGGGGTGTTAAACAACATATTTTACACAATGATAGCAGTTTGCTTGTAGTCAACTGAATGCAGTCGAGCGTGCCAAGGTATAACGGCATGCTCGGCACCGTTAAACTTAAAAAAAGCCCCCCATCTTGTTTGATCACGATAGGAGGCTCTGTGCAACAACAGATTGGTCTGTGGGCTTAGTCTGTGTACGAAGTGAGCAATGCAGGTTTTTCTTTGCGCGAACGTGAGTCCAGTTGTTCCAACTGCTCAAGACTTGGCAAGCGCTCGCCTTTACGAATAATCAAAGGCTGTGGCGCGCTGCGAGCTTCACGCACTGCAGGCGTGTCATTAGCGCCGACATAGCGGCTGTCTTCACGACGAGTGCTGTTGCGTGGTTTGTTTGCTGGTCTGCGCTTATCTGCAGCAGCTGGTGCGCTGCCACTGCGCTCTTGGCGTGCCGGGCGAGCCGTGCGTCCGGCCCCAGTTGCAGGCGCAGGCGCGTTACCGTTGGGACGACGAGCACGGCCTTTACCTTGATACGGACTGACGTAATCAACGCTGTTACCAAAGTTATCAATGGCATCATCGAGAAAAACTTCTGGATCACGGTTGGCTGGTAGCGGAGGCACAGCAGTGGTTGCTGCAGGGCGCTCATTGCGCGTGTTGCGCGGATTGCGTGCGCGCTGGCCAGGTTTAGCGGTAGCGCTGCCTTCACTGCGTTCAGTTGAGCGCGCTTCAGGGCGCTTGCCTCTTGGTTTGTCAGGGTTGCTGGTTTTCTCCGCGGCCGCCCGCGGTGCATTACGACCAGCGCCACTGCTGCGGGTTGGGCGAGGTGCGCGTGGCTCAGCTTTTTCAATCACTACCGTGCTTGGGTCAAAGCCTAAAAAATCACCCTCTTCGATGGTTTGACGGGTCATGCGCTCAATGCTTTTCAGCAAGCGCTCTTCGTCCGGTGCAACCAGTGAAATCGCTTGCCCAGCCCGGCCCGCACGACCCGTACGGCCAATGCGGTGCACATAGTCTTCTTCGACGTTAGGCAGCTCGTAGTTCACTACATGTGGCAACTGATCAATGTCTAAACCGCGCGCAGCAATATCAGTCGCTACGAGAATACGCACGCTACCCGCTTTAAAATCAGCGAGCGCTTTGGTACGGGCATTCTGGCTTTTGTTGCCATGAATGGCGGCAGCTGGCAGGCCGTTTTTATCCAAGTATTCAGCAAGACGGTTAGCGCCATGCTTGGTGCGGGTGAACACCAGAACTTGTTCCCATGCGCCAAGGGTGATTAAGTGCGCAAGTAGAGCGCGCTTATGTGAGGCTGGAATACGGAACACGCGTTGTTCAATACGCTCAACCGTGGTGTTGGGTGGTGTGACCTCAATGCGCTCAGGGTTGTGCAGCAAACGGCCGGCTAACTGGGTGATGTCTTGCGAAAAGGTCGCAGAGAACAGCAAGTTTTGGCGCTTGCTGGGCAGTTTGGCTAAGACTTTCTTCACGTCATGGATAAAGCCCATATCAAGCATACGGTCGGCTTCATCTAAGACTAAAATTTCAACGCCGCTTAAATCAATTTTGTCTTGATTGACCAAGTCTAATAAACGACCTGGGCAGGCAACTAACACATCCAGGCCTTTGGCCACCGCGTTGATCTGCGGATTCATGCCCACACCACCAAAAATACAGGCGCTGACAAAAGGTAAATCGCGGGCATAGAGTCTAAAGCTATCATGCACTTGCGCAGCCAGTTCACGTGTTGGCGTTAATACCAGCACACGGGGCTGACGCGGACGGTGGCGCTGCTCACGGTCAGGCTTACCGTTAGGGAATAGGATTTCTAAAATGGGCAGAGCAAAGCCGCCGGTTTTACCGGTACCGGTCTGTGCCGCAACCATTAAATCGCGGCCTTGAACTGCCGCAGGAATGGCCAGTAATTGCACCGGCGTTGGCGAGGTATAGCCAGCCGCTTCAACGGCGTTAACTAGAGTCTGAGATAGACCTAGGGAGGAAAAGGACATGCAGTCTTCCTGTTATCGGCGACCCGCCGACTTTGGGGCGCAACATTATAAATGCTCCATACAAGTGCATAAAAGTATGCACTCCATCCACGAATCATGTCCTGCGCTGGGCATAAAACTGGATGGAGGTATATCGCTATAGTGGCCTAGTGGCCTTGTTTCAGCGGTTAAGCTTGAGATTATCCCAAATAGCTAAACTGGGTTCAGCTTGATTAAGTGTGTAGAAATGCAAACCTGGAGCACCGCCATCTAGTAGGCGTTCGCACATGTTGCTAATCACTTCTGCACCAAAGGCTTGGATGCTTGCTGTGTCATCGCCGTACGCTTCTAATTGTTTGCGTATCCAGCGCGGTAGCTCAGCACCACAAGAATCAGAAAAGCGTGCCAATTTACTGTAATTGGTAATCGGCATAATGCCAGGCACGATTGGGATATCGATGCCAAGTTTACGCGCTCGATCCACAAAATAGAAGTAACAATCGGCATTAAAGAAATATTGAGTGATTGCGCTATCCGCTCCAGCTCGCACTTTACGTGCAAAATTCTGCAAATCCACTTCAAAATCCCGAGCTTGTGGGTGCATCTCAGGATAGGCTGCCACTTCAATATAAAAGTGATCGTTGGTTTCCTGACGGATGAACTCGACTAATTCATTAGCGTAGCGCAACTCACCGTTGGCCATACCCATCCCGGATGGCAAGTCACCACGCAGGGCCACAATGCGTTGAATACCCGCTTCTTTATACAAATGCAGCAGTTCGCGTAAATCTTCTTTGCTGTCGCCGACACAGGATAAGTGCGGTGCAGTTGGGACTTTGATTTCGCCGTCTAATTGTAAAACGGTGTTCAAAGTACGGTCACGGGTTGAACCACCGGCACCATAAGTGCAAGAAAAAAACTCAGGGTTGTAAGTGGCCAGTTGCGCCGCTGTGGCGAGCAGCTTTTCATGGCCAGCATCGGTTTTGGTGGGGAAGAACTCAAAACTAATACGAGATTGATTGCTCATAGAACACGTCCCTAAATGTCAAAATGTATGGGCAGCCGAAAGTGCAAAAGGGGCAGCTATGCCACCCCTTTTTTGCCACTTAGTAGCGGTAAGTTTCTGGCTTGTAAGGGCCGTCAACAGCAACGCCAATGTAATCGGCTTGCACATCAGTCAGGCGGGTAATCACCCCACCAAAACCTTTGACCATTTCTAGAGCAACTTCTTCGTCGAGTTTCTTCGGCAACACTTCAACGGTTAACGCTGCAGCTTTTTGCTCAGCGCTTAACTGGGCAAATTTTTGCTCAAATAAGTGCATTTGCGCGAGTACTTGGTTAGCAAATGAGCCATCCATAATGCGGCTTGGGTGGCCGGTGGCATTGCCGAGGTTCACTAAACGACCTTCTGATAACAGAATCAAGTAATCGTCATTACGTGGATCGAACTGACCAGCGCCGCTGCGGTGAATTTTGTGCACCTGTGGCTTAACTTCTTCCCATGCCCAGTTTTTACGCATAAAGGCGGTGTCGATTTCATTGTCAAAGTGACCAATGTTGCACACTACGGCGCGTTTTTTTAGCGCTTTAAGCATGCCTGCATCACAGACATTGGCGTTACCTGTGGTGGTGACGATCAGGTCGATTTTGCCTAACAGCGCTGTATCAATGCTGGCGTCAGTGCCGTCATTGTGACCGTCGATGTACGGTGAAACCAACTCGTAACCGTCCATGCAGGCTTGCATGGCGCAAATGGGGTCAATTTCAGAGACCTTAACAATCATGCCTTCTTGATTGAGCGATTGCGCCGAGCCTTTGCCTACATCACCATAACCGATAACCAGAGCTTGCTTGCCCGACAGTAAATTGTCAGTACCGCGTTTGATCGCATCGTTGAGGCTATGACGGCAACCGTATTTGTTGTCGTTTTTGCTTTTGGTGACAGAGTCGTTAACGTTGATGGCAGGCACTTTCAAAGTACCTTTAGCCAGCATGTCCAGCAGACGGTGTACGCCAGTGGTGGTTTCTTCAGTCACACCGTGCACATTGTCCAATACTTGCGGGAAACGCTCGTGCAGGATTTCGGTTAAATCACCACCGTCATCGAGAATCATATTGGCATCCCAAGGCTGACCATCTTTAAGGATGGTCTGCTCAATGCACCAGACGTACTCTTCTTCAGTTTCGCCTTTCCAAGCAAATACTGGAATCCCTGCAGCAGCAATCGCCGCAGCGGCTTGGTCTTGGGTTGAGAAGATGTTGCAGCTTGACCAGCGTACTTCAGCACCCAGTGCCGTTAGTGTTTCAATCAATACGGCGGTTTGGATGGTCATGTGAATGCAGCCGAGAATCTTTGCACCTTTAAGTGGCTGCTCACCCGCGTACTTAGTGCGCAGACCCATTAGTGCAGGCATTTCAGACTCGGCAATAATAATTTCACGACGGCCCCAGTCGGCCAGTGACATGTCAGCAACTTTATAATCAGTAAAATCAGCAACAGCGCTCATAAAATGAGTTCTCCATTCGTAATTAGCGAATGGGCGCCGTTTCAAATATGCAGTTGTAGAACAACTGGAAGGCAACTGTTTCGAGCCTGACAGGAGAATCCTGCTGCAGCGCCCCTCGAATCTGTTGGTCACCACGGCTAAGCCTTGGTACGGCGCTGATTATAGCGAGGCTTTGCTAATTGCCCAATAGCTAGATCAGAAGAATTTATTGCATGGGTATACATTTGTATTAAAGTGGTTGTTCAATTTATAACAAGAATGAATGCAGGAGCGGTTATGACCATAGCGTATTGGTGTGTGCTGGCGGCCATTGTGTTGCCTTATGTTGCTACTATTTGGGCGAAAGCCAGTGCCGGAAACTTTACCCCGAAAGACAACCATGATCCGCGTGCGTTCTTAGCTACAGTGCAGGGTGTGGCTAAGCGCGCTAACAATGCGCAGCAAAACGGCTTCGAAGTGACGCCTGCGTTTGCTGCAGCGGTGATTATTGCGCATTTGGCGGGTGGCGCTGAGCAAGGTGTGCTTGATCAGTTGGCTATGGCGTTTGTACTCAGTCGTGTGCTGTATACTTTGTGCTACATCGCTGATTGGGCTGTACTGCGTTCTCTGGTGTGGTTTGTTGGGGTGGGCTTGATTGTAAGTCTGTTTGTGGTGGCGACTTAGTTGTATGAGGGTCGCATGTAAGAATAAGGCTGCGGCCTCATTCAATTTGTATATTTATTAAAGTGGGTGAGTGTGTGCTAAAACGTGGTGTATTGTTGGCAGTGGTATTAAGTTTGGGCGCGTGTGGTGGTGTTGACCCCAATTCTCCGTTAGGCAAACGTAAAGCGATTTTTAAACAAATGCTCAACGTCAGCGAAGATTTAGGTGGCATGCTGCGTGGGCGTATTAAGTACGATGAAGCTGTGTTTGTAGAAAAAGCAATACAGCTTGATCGCTTGTCGAAAACGCCTTGGCAGCATTTTCCTAGCATCAAAGAAGATGAGAAAACTTCAGCCCGTGATGATGTTTGGCAGCAGCAAGAACGCTTTCAAGAGCTGGCGCGTAAATTGGAAAGCACAACTGCGCGCTTAGTGGCCAGCACGACACAGCCACCCTTGAATGAAAGTGTTTTGGCCTTGCGTGTGCAATCGGTTGAGGATGCCTGCGAGTCTTGCCATAAAGAGTTTCGCGCGTATTAATCCAGATTGTTGCTGAGCGCTCGTGCCGCAATGGTCGAACGCTCAACGATCTGCAGTACCCTTAATGCAGTGCGCGGAACGACTCCAGCAGTGCTGGAATGCCAGGGAACATGCCGATACCGGCCATCACCGTACACAACACAATGAACACTATGGATGGAATAATCCAGCGGTCAGTGCGGGTCATCTTCTGTCCGCGTTCTTTGTCGCCAATGATGCCGATATTATCCAGCAATACAGTTAGCGACCAGCCGAAGACAGGATTTACAAGCGTAGAAGAGAAAATCACAATCGCAGCCGATTGAGAGGTTTTACCTTCACGGGTCATTTGCATACCGGCTTCAAGAAGCGGTAAGTAAACGCCAACAATCAGCGCGACACTCAAAACCGGCGGCCAAATGGCTAGGTCCATTGGATAGCCCCATACTGCGGCAATCACGCAGAGTAAACCGGTTAATAGTGCGCCGGCCGGGATGGGACGCTTAGCAATTGCCGCAGGCACCACATAAGTGCCCCATGAGGACGCGAGATTGCCGCCTCCGAGCGCAGTACCGACCACTTGGCGTGCGGCTGCAACACACATGGTATCGTCAATGTTCATCAGTACTTTTTTAGCGTTTTTTGGGTAGTTGAGCTGCTGGAATACGCGATGCCCTAAAAAGTCAGGTGACCACATAGCAATGGCTAACACGGCAAAAGGCGCTACCGCGATAAAGTGGTGCAGCTCAGGTAAACCGAGTTTCCAACCCGTTTCTTCGCCCCACCAGTAGGCTGGGTTGAGATTAGGCAGGCCAGGTTCAGTGGAAAACTCAAATGGTGCACCCAAGGCAAAGGCAATACTCGCCGCCAGCACCGCACCTAAGGGAATGGCCAGCCAGCGTTTACCAATGTGCTCTAAATAGGCATACATAATAATAG
Organism: Pseudomonas sp.; assembly: GCA_048266525.1. Lineage (GTDB taxonomy): Bacteria > Pseudomonadota > Gammaproteobacteria > Pseudomonadales > Pseudomonadaceae > Denitrificimonas. Next base: position 57,772 of record JBLWZG010000005.1, on the reverse strand, counting down.
TGGCAAGCACGACAGTGAAAGCGATGTAACCCAAATCAAAACCATTGGCCCAAGCGTAGAGGTTTTTGATCTGCGAGGTCATGCCAATAAAACCGAGGAACAGCAGTAAACCGCCGCACACCCCGTCGCTGGTTAAGCGTGCCAGCAAGCTTCCTCCTTTAAATACGCCAAGCACAAAGCCCAGTGCACCAACCATAATCCCCAAAGCCATTGGGTGGCCGCCGGACGCAACAATTAATGGAATCAGTGGGATTAATGGCCCGTGCGTACCGGCTAAGTTGGCGGTTGGGTTAAGAAATCCGGAGAACACGACGACGAATAAAATCGCTGCAATCAGCATTTCATAGCGTGCATTCTCAATCACAAAGGCATTAGAGAGGCCTAACGGGCCGGCAAATGCAGCAACCACTGCGGCGACCATCACAATTTTACCAATGGTTGCGGCCATCGCTGGCACCCAATCTTCAGCTTCAAATCGGTAGTCGCGAAAGGGTAAGTTTATGCGCCAGCGGCGTGGCGACATAATACTCAGTTCGTGCTCTAAGTAAGCTTGGCGAGAAGCAAACTCGGTACGCGGTCGATGCAGCGCGCGGTAACTTTGAGAATCATCATTTGCCATTTTTTTGCTCTTTTAATATATGCCTCAAACAAAAGACAGAGGCAGAGCGCTACTCTGTGGTAACACACTGAAAGGACTGTCTTGGCTAATGTTTCTTATTTTTATGAGGGGCGCTCAGGCGCGAATGAATAGGCTGCGATCATCTGCAGCTTTATTAAACGCGCGTATCATGGTCATTCACCTGGATGGCTGCAATACGCCTTTTGGAGGGGGCTTTTGTTTGGCTAAGTGTGCTTGCATGCGCCTTGCTCGTTCCGTTTTCTAAAAGCCATCTACCTTGTGGCGTTGTAAATCGACAGCTATAGCTTGCAATGCGGGGTGCTGAAAAAAAGCAGCCGCCTGTTGTGCTTGCTGAGTACTCAAGTGTCGCTGTTGTTGCCAATCCTGTTGGGTTAGCGCAGCGATGCTGTGCCAATTGTCAGTCTGTTTGATGACAATTGCCGCCGGCGCCCCCAATGCTTTTAACCAGACTTTAAAAGGTTGGCGCTTGGCGTGCTCAAAGGCTTGATAGGTATGTTTGCTGCGTTTTTCAGCAAAGCCTGGAAGGCGATCTAAATCTTTGGCGCTCAGCGCTAACCAATCGGTGAGCTGGACGACCTGTTGTGCATCAATCAGTGCTTGCCAGGTTTTTACCGCGATGCCGCGCATATTGAGATTCTTTTTGTTACTCAGCCACGTAAGGCGGGCGAGAAATTGCTGTTGGCATTCTGCACTGGCTTGCCAGCAACTGAGTGCATGGTAGTGTTCTGCATTGGGCAATTTGATGGCTTGCTGTTGTGGGCTGCGCCAAACCACTTGTTTAAGTTGTGGAATGGCATGCCCAGACAACGCAATGGCAACATGGTCGCCGCGATTGATTGAGAGCTTTTTTAGCTGAGCCAGTGAGCCTAGACTGACTTTGCGAATCATTTTGTCATCTAATTGCACTGCTTGTAAGTGGGCAATCGGCGTGATGCGACCACTGCGGCCGATGTTAAAGGTTACCTCAGTGATGCTGGTCAGTGCGTGCTGCAGTGGATACTTCCAGGCCACCGCCCAAAACGGTGGATAGCTACTGCGAGGCTGTTGAATACTGCGCTGGCTTTGTTTGATCACCACGCCATCAGTGGCGAAGGGCAGTGCCGCGTTGTACCAGTGTTGACGCCAATGTTTGGCATCGGCAATGCTGTTAATGGATTGGCTGTAAGCGATGCTTTGGCGAAAACCCAAACGTTGCAGTTCAGCTAAGCGCTCTGGCATCGAGTCGGGGCCATCGGGCCACTCCCAAACAAATAAGCCAATGGTAGCGCCTTCGCTTGCCGTTAATTGGTTGCGCTTGAGTAGCCCTGCCACCTGAGCGCGTGCATTGTTACCACCGTGCTGTGCTTGAATATGCTTGGATTGGCGCAAGTACAGCTCAGCTTGCAAGGTGATCTTGGCGGCTTGAGTGCTTAACTGTTGCGGGATGGCGCGAATAACTTGGGCATGCATCAGCCAGTTTTGTCCGGCTAAGCCATCACCGCGACTGAGCATATGCCTGAGTTGTCCGTGCTCATAGACAAGGGTGACTGCGACGCCGTCTACTTTCGGCTGTATCCACAACGCGTCACGCGCCTTGATCCAGGCGTGTAACTCAACTTCATTGAGTTTTCTTAAACCTGTTTGGCTAAAGGGTAATGGATGCTCGCCGCGAGCCGCTTGCAGTGCGATTGTTGCCGGTTCCATGTCTGACGAATTGGCAAAACAGACTTGCCAGCTCAGCAGTTGCTCTCGCGCTTGATCATAGAGTTCATCGTCGATCTTGGATTGACCATCGCGGTGATAGCGATGATCCCACTCCGCTATCTGTTCTTGCAGTGTGCTGATTTCTTGCTGAGCCTGTTCGGCATTCCAATCGGGACAATCCGCCGCAGCAGGTGGGGCGAGCAAAAGTGTGCTGATAAAGACGAGGGCAGGTAACCTGTAGCTAAACATAGTAAGCATCCTTGCTGGTTATGTGTGCCTGTTTAATATAGTCAAGAATTGGCCAATGTCTTGGTTAAGGAAGCGCTGAATAATTACCTGCGTTGTCAGGGCGTTGTTAAAAATCAGCTTACAATCTTTAGATTGAACGTGCTTTAGCACGGCTCCGTAGGGGTGAGCATCGCGAATCAAATGCTCATTTACTACCTGTAAACTGCGCTTTTTCGCTGATTTGACTCGCTAGCGCTCGCCCTTCGGGTCAGCTTTTTGCTGTTACTCCCGTTGGTCGTTGCGCCTAGCCCTGACTGCCTCGCCAACATTATTCAGTGCTTCCTTAAGCTTCAGTTAAGACTCGCGCGTTAAACTCATGCGCAGGATCTTTAGAGGTGAAGGTGATGAAAAAAATACTGTATGGGGTGGCGGTGCTGGTGCTCACGGCTTGGGCAATGACCGTGCTGGGGCACAATCCATCGATGGATGTGTGGTGGTGGCGCAAACAACTGATTCTGCTGACGGGGCTGGGCTCTTTTGTCTTGATGTCACTGATTATGCTGCTGGCCATTCGGCCGCTGTGGTTGGAAAAACACCTGCATGGTTTAGACAAAAGCTACCGTTTGCATAAGTGGGCCGGGATCTGGGCGATTGCTTTGGCCCTGGGTCATTATCTACTTGATCTGTCGAAAGATTTGCTTTTGGTGTTTTTTGAGCGAGGAATCAAAGAACCGCGTATTGAAACCTTTTTAGAAGTGTTTCGCGGAGCGGCTAAGGATTTGGGTGAGTGGTCGGTGTGGATACTCGGCATCATGCTGGTGATTACCTTATGGCAGCGTTTTCCTTATCACCTCTGGCGTTATGCCCATAAAGCATTGGCGGTGATCTATGTTGTGATTGCGTTCCATGGCGTGGTGTTAGCGCCGGTGGGCTGGTGGACAGGGCCCGCTGGATTATTGTTAGCGGTATCTACGGCTGTGGGTGTGTATGCGGCGTTTATTGCCTTGACTGGGCAGATTGGTCGTACTCGTCGTTATCAAGGCCATGTCTTAAGCGTAAAACAACACAAGGGTGAAGTATTAGAAGTGACTTGCCAGCTACCGAAAAGCTGGACGCACAAGCCGGGGCAGTTTGCTTTTCTAACCTTTGATCGTTTTGAAGGTGCGCATCCTTTTACTCTGTGCGGTGCTGATCAAGGTAATGGTCAGGTCACCTTTGCGATTAAGGCGTTGGGTGATTACACCACGCGTTTGCAAACAGAGTTAGAGGCTGGGCGCTCTGTGGCGGTGGAAGGCCCTTATGGTTGTTTTGATCTGCAACTGGGGGGTCAAGACGAGCAAGTTTGGATTGGTGCGGGGATTGGTGTGACGCCTTTTATTGCTTGGCTGCAAGCCTTACAAGCTACGCCGCAGGACGCGCCGAAGGCCACCCTGTATTACTGCGTGAACAATGCCCAAGAAGCATTATTTGCAGAACAATTACAGAACTTAGCCGCACAGGTGCCCAGCATTACCTTGCATCTACATTACAGCGATCAGCAGGGGCATTTATCTGCTGAGCAGGCGTTACAGGCGCAGTCAGCCAAGACTCAAGTCTGGTTTTGTGGTCCACAAGGTTTTGCCGATGCTTTGCAAAACGGCATGCAGAAATTAGGCTGCCCAGCCCGCAACTTCCATAAAGAATATTTCCAAATGCGTTAAGCAGGCGGTGTCTGAAAGGGCGCTGTCTGCGGGAAGAGGCCGAGGGAGCGGCCTCTCACCCCTCTAGGAGCGCCCGCCGTTGCCATCGCAGCCCCAGCTGGGAGCGCGGGCCGCTGGCCCGCAGTTGCACACCTGCCCGCACCTCACCCCCCAATAGGTGTGGGCCATGCCCGCGATCGCTCGCCGTCCCATACCATCACAATCCCCCGCTGGGAGCGCGGGCGGCTCGCCCGCCATTATTCACCCACCCGAACTTAACTGCCGCAGGGACACTGCTCAATCTTCCAGCACATCTTGGCTGTAAAACACGTCGCAGGCATGGCCTGTCCCTACACAACACTAGCCCCAGTTATCGCAGTCATCTGTGCGTGAGCAATCTGATGCCTTAACTTAGCCGCCTTCGCCCGCCAGAGCATGGCGGTGCTTTCACATTTATCCACGCCTAAGCCGTGCTGATACAGCTCGCTTAAATAGTGCATGGCATCGGCATGTTGCTGATGTGCCGCGAGTAAAAACCACTGCAAAGCAATGTCAGGACGGTTGTGTTCAAGAAACAGCAGAGCCAGATCATTTTGCGCGGTGCTATCACCTCTATCGGCCTCTACCAATAGCGCAGAAGTCGCTACCCCCCCCCTAGCGGGATCGGCAGAAAAAGGCAAGCAAATATGCTCGGAAATATCCGCTAAAGCCAGCATCACCCGTCCTTGCGAATCCCGCTCTGTCCTTGCGAACGCAGTGAAGCAATCCACCTCGCAATCCACGCGCTACCCAAGCCATAAGCTGCCACGTCACTGCTCCTCGCAGAGACAATGGCTGTCACAGCATGTCAGTGTGTCACAGCGATGTGTCACAGATATTCAGTGTGACAAACCTATCTGTCACAGCAAGGCGCTGTGACACATCCAACCCACATATTTGCTCAATCACCGCAAAATCCACCGCTTTTAAAATACTTTTTTAAATACAGAAAAGCGCTGCAAGCCTTGTATTGATTGGCTTACGGGCCGTTTGCAGGTGTTTTTTAGTTAGGTTTAAGCGTGCTTTTTACCCCGTTTTCCCTGCTGTTTAAAAAGCTGGCACAGCCGTTGCAATAACCCCTATAGGTCACAAGGCCTTTCTATAAAACACAACGGAGCTTCAAACATGAAAGCACAAATGCAAAAGGGTTTTACCCTAATTGAATTAATGATCGTAGTTGCGATCATCGGTATTTTGGCGGCAATCGCGTTGCCTGCGTATCAGGATTACACTGCTCGTGCTCAAGCTACTGAAGGCTTAACAGCTACTGCTGGTGTTCGAGCTGACGTTGGTGTTGATACTGCAGAAGCTGGTGGTAACGCAGCTGTAGCTAGTGCTTCAACTATAGCCTCTACACTATTACTAGCTGGTAAATACTTTCCTGCTGGTGGCGCAACAGTGTCTGCTGGTGGTCAGATAAGTGTCGCATTTGGATCAGGTGCTCTTAGTGGCCAAACTATGACTATTACACCAACTGTTGCTAATGGGCAGATTAACCGTTGGACATGCGCAGGCTTAGCAAAAGCAAGCCATATCCCATCAGGCTGCCGTTAATAGCTAACTTAATGATTAGTTATAATGCTCTACAGCTTTTGCTGTAGAGCATCTATGAGTTTGTCAGATAATAAAAAATTAAGATTTATATCTATGTTATAGAGCAAGCACAACACTTCTCCTCGCTTCTGAATTTCGCCATGCCTGTTCGTCTCAAAGCCTTTGTCATCCACCTTGCCATTTCTGGCTTAATTGCCCTTGCCGTAATCGGGCTGGTATTTTTCATCTGGTATCCGGCACCTTTACACACAGCCGTCGGTGTCACGCAGATTTTCTTAATTTTGCTAGCTGTGGATGTGGTGCTTGGTCCTTTATTAACTTTGTTGGTTTATAAAGCTGGTAAAAAAACCTTAGTGATGGATTTAACCGTGATTGCGTTGTTGCAGCTGTCTGCGCTGGCTTACGGTGTATGGACTGTTGCCGAAGGCCGTCCGGCTTGGTTGGTGTTTGCGGTGGATCGTTTTGAGTTGGTTCGCGTGTTGGATATTGATGAGCGTAAGTTGGAGCAGGCGGATTTAGCTTATCGACAGCCGTCATTACTTGGCCCGCAGTGGGTCACCGCCAGTAACCCAGCCGACAGCGATGAGCGCAATGATCTTATACTGGAGTCGGTGTTTGGCGGTGCTGATCTTGCGCAAAGACCCAACCTCTATCAGCCCTTAAGTGCTCAAAAAGACGCTATTGCGCAAGGTGTGCTAGCGCTATCTAAGCTTTCTGAGTTTAATACGGCTGAACATGTTAACGCTTTACTCGCGCAACATCCTCGCGCCGATGCTTGGCTGCCTTTGCGTGCTAACAACCAAGACATGGTGGTGTTAATGCACAAGGCCAGCGCCGAGGTGGTTGCCATTGTCGATTTACGGCCATGGGATTAAGTCGCATTAAAATAGGGTTAATGGCTACAGCAGCCGCCTTGTTGGCGCTTATATGCTGCACAGGCTGCCAACCCTCACGCCCAGATCACCCAGAGCCAAGGGTGCTCTTTGCTGGTTTATCCTTCAGTCTGCCGGCTCAGCCAAAAGTGATTGCCATGCCCAATGGGCGTGGCGATTTCTTAGTGTTTAAGTACAGCAACCAGCGTGGTAAGGATTATTTGGCTTTTAGCCAAGAGGCCGTGCTTGATAATAGTTGTAGCAGCGAGGCGTTTTTCCAAGCGGTGGTTAATCCGGCTGCACATAGCCTTTGCAATGCTCAGGCTGTCAGGGTATTTACCCAACAATTTGCCGACCAGTACCCTGCGGAGTTGTGGCCGAGTGCTAAGCACAATGCCTATTATTTTCAAAGTAATGACCAGCGCCGGTTTGTCTTTATTCCGCTGGCTGCGGATCAGCTGCTGAAAATTGATAGCGACTTTTTCAGCAAGCAGCAGCTGCGTGATTTAGTTGGGTATAGTGATTAACGCTGTCTAGCTCGCAACCTGTGGACTGCGGCGTGCAGCTAAATCATGGACTGCCACGTCGCTGCGCGCCTCGCAGAGACGCTGGCGAGTTTTGCAAACACAGCGAAGCATTCTATCGCGAGTGCCTAAATAGAGATCGTCATAGCCGAAAGGCTTCGTAGAGACAGTAATTCACCACTTACTATGTACTCAAATAGCTGCAATTATTGCCAGCAATATCAATATTCAAAGCATGCTGCGTTAGGTCTGTGGCAAGCGTAGCCATGGATGGCGTAGCGCCCGAATCGAGACAGGAAGTCTCGTTGAGGGAAAAACAGATTTAACGCAGCGGGCCACACGGAGAATTGCTTTTTTTGTGCTCTTCTAGCGGTCCGTATCGCTACCTAGCACGCAACCGCCCACATTTCTAAACTCCGTCTATACTGCCTAGCAGCACACCCAGTAACACGGAGGTTACTATGCGGCGACCTAAGCACGGCCAATCGACGCCCGAAGACCACGACAGCCCATGGAAAGGCGCGCTGGAAGTCTTCTTCCAGCCCTTTATGGATTTTCTCTACCCACACATCGCGGTGTTAATCGACTGGCAGCAGCCGGTTGAGTTTCTCGATAAAGAACTGCAAAAAATCACCCGCAAGGCGAAAAACCCACGACGTTATGCGGATAAGCTAGTTAAAGTGCAGTTTTTAAACGGCAGCGAACAATGGTTTTTAATTCACATCGAAGTGCAAGGCGCGCCAGCAGCTGACTTCGCTGAGCGCATGTTTATCTACTATTACCGCATTCGTGATCGCTATCAAAAGCCGGTAATCAGTTTAGCGGTATTAACCGACACTCAGCCCAGTTTCAGGCCCAACCATTACAGCGACAGCATTGCCGGTTGCGGCATTCGTTTTCAGTTTGAGACGGTGAAGCTGCTGGATTGGCAGGATAAAACCGATCAACTGCTGCAACACGATAATCCGTTCGGCCTGCTGATCGCTGCGCAACTCACCGCTAAGCTGATTAAAGACGGCAAAAACCGCGTCGACAATTTAATTGGCTACTACCGGCTGGCTGCTAAAAAGCAATTACCCCGTGAACAGGTTGTGCAATTGGTGGTCTTTTTAGAGTGGATCGTCGCACTACCCGAAGACCTAACCCCGTACTACAATGAGCAACTAGAACACCTCGAAGAGGACAGTCACATGACTTACATTTCAATTATTGAGCGACAAGGCATTGCGCAGGGCATTGGCCAAGGTCGTGCGGCAACATTATATAAGCTCCTGCAGCTTAAGTTTAACCAGCAGGCTAACGAATACGAACAGCGCCTATTCCAAGCCAATGACGCCGAACTGGACCTCTGGACCGAGCGCGTACTCTTTGCTGATAGCATTGAGGCGGTATTTGCGCAGTAACATGCTGCCGTATGTGCGAGCGTAGCGAAGCAATCCACCTTGCAATCCACTCAATGCTGCAGGCATAACAAGGTTCTGCAAAAGTGGACTGCCACGTCGCTACGCGCCTCGCAGAGACGCTGATCATCCTGGGAGCGCGGGCGGCCCGCCCGCCATTATTCATTCCCAGCACTTAGCTGCCGCTGGGATACTGCGTAATCTCTCAGCATATTTTGGCTGTAAAACACGTCGCAGGCATGGCCTGCTCTTACACAACGCCAGTAGCTAGCGCCTACAGGGGTAGGCTTGCGGTCGCAGGCCAACATGAATCTCCGGCAGAAGTATTATTTTGAAAGCTTAGAGCGGTACAGCCACTCGATATCTGGATGATCAGCAAAGGCTTGCGGGAATAAATATTCGCCGCTAAACATGGGTGCGTTAATTGTTTGCCAAGCAGGTTGGAAAGGCTTCTTTGTATGCTGCAAGGCATCGAGCAATAGAGTCGTGCAATACAAGTGCGGATGACTGCGCTCGGCTAAGACAAAGGGTTTGCGCAGCTGTTTCGATAGCCATAGAGCGGCCTGCTGCTGCTCCTCTGCGCGGACAAACGTAGGCCGTGCAATCGCAAAGCTGCCAGCCAATTGTGGGTCTATAAATTCGTTTAGTGTTGAGCTTAAAACTTGGTTGCTACGCTGTGGATCATCATCGGTAGTGGCGTGCACTATTATGGGTTCGGGGTGCAGGCTGACGACCATACCGATGTGTGAAAAATCGCTGTTACTCAGCGTTTGGATGAGATGACTTTCTCTGGATGTGCCTGAGCGAAATACCCAGTCACCGACTGCTAAAGGTGGCAGCTCATGGGTCGGAAGCGCAGTGCGAGCAGCTGGAGTTTGCGCGATATACAACGTAGCGCTCAAACCCAGTGTTGCGCCAAGCAGTAGCGCAATAGATAGAGTGCGCGACCCTCTACGGCTAAAGGCTTTTAGCATGCCGTGCTCGCAATTCTGCCGTTGCAGATTTTACAGAGAGACTTTCCAGCCATCTTTGGTATCGACCAAGACAATGGTTTCTTCTTTTTTCGGCGCGTTATCTTTTTTGTAGTGAATCGTTGCGGCCATGGTGGCGCGGGTTTTCTCAGCATTGTATTCAGGCTTTGAATACGTCACTTCCTTCACGCCGCCTTGACTGATAACTCGTGTGCTGGCTTCTGCGAGCATCATGGTGAGCTTGCCGCGCATTAATGTTTCTTGGTCTTTATGGGCATCGGCGGGAATGTATAAAGTGTTCATCAGACCATCAATATCATTGGCCAGCACAGCATTAATATACTCTTTAGCAACTTTTTCTGGCGAGTTGCTGGATGAGCAAGCAATCAGCAGAGCTGCGGTAAGTAGCATGAACAAGCCGTTGCGTAGTATTTGCATGATTAATCCTTTGAGTGAAGAAAATACGGACAGAAAGTATAGCTGTAGTCATCTGCGGTTTGAGAGAATTGTTCGCACTTTTCTTGCGCTGGGCTAGGTTTTTGTGCGATCTGCCGACAGTCTTAAAAAGAAGTAATGACGTACTATGAATATTTTACTAGACGACTGGTCTAGTCTTGATTAATCTACAACCATGAAAACGACTTATACCGATACCCGTCAGCATTTACTCGAAATCGGCCATCAAATTATGGCGGCTAAAGGTTTTTCTGGTGTGGGCTTAAATGAAATCCTGCGCACTGCCGGTGTGCCTAAGGGTTCGTTTTATCACTACTTTGCATCGAAAGAATTGTATGGCCAAGCGGTACTTGAGGCTTACTTTGCTGCGTATTTGGATGCACAAAAGCTGCGTTTTAATGATTCGCGCACACCTGCAGCCGAGCGTTTGTTAGGCTACTGGCAGCAATGGTTGCTCTGCAATAGCGGTGCGTGCCACGAGCAAAAGTGTTTAGTTGTGAAGTTAAGCGCAGAAGTGGCTGATTTATCTGAAGCGATGCGCGTGACCTTGCGTGACGGCACTGACAAGGTCATAGCACAGCTAGCAGACTGCATACGAGCTGGGCAAGTCGATGGCTCATTGACTGTTACCGATGCCACGGCAACCGCAGTGATGCTCTATCAATTATGGTTAGGTGCCAGCTTGCTGGCGAAATTGCATCGTAATAGCTTGCCAATGGAGCAAGCAATGCAGATGACTCGCAAGGTTTTACTGACTTAGTGACACCGCATGTGCCTGCTGCAGGTAGGTATTTTTGCATTAAAAATAGACGACTGGTCTAATCTTTTAGCCATCGTGACCACTCAACAGGAGTTACTGATACATGCTTAATTTTGATTTTTACAACCCTACCCACATCAGCTTTGGCAAAGGCCGTATCGCTAAACTCGACAGCTTTGTGCCCGTCGATGCCAAAGTAATGGTGCTGTATGGTGGGCAAAGTGCGCAACGCACCGGCACCTTAGATGAAGTGAAAGCAGCACTGGGTGAGCGTCAGGTGCATTTGTTTGGCGGTGTGGAAGCCAATCCAACCTATGAGAAACTGATGGAAGCGGTGCAGATTGCGCGCGCTGAGAAGATTGATTTCTTGTTGGCCGTCGGCGGTGGTTCAGTGATTGATGGCGCTAAGTTTGTTGCCGCGGCGGTGCCTTATACGGATGAGCCTTGGAACATTCTGCTCAGTGGTGGCAGTGATATCAAAGCAGCGCTGCCAATAGGAACAGTATTGACCCTCGCGGCAACTGGTTCAGAAATGAATAACGGCAGTGTTATTACTCGTAAGTCTTTGCAAGCGAAGCTGCCGTTCCATAGCAACTTAGTCTTCCCGAAATTTTCGATTTTAGATCCAGCCAAAAGCTTCACTTTGCCTGAGCGCCAAGTCGCCAACGGTGTGGTGGATGCCTTTGTGCATGTCATGGAGCAATACTTAACTTATCCAGTCAATGCGCCGGTGCAAGACCGCTTTGCTGAAGGTTTGCTGCAAACATTGGTTGAGCAAGGTCCATTGGCGCTGAGTCAGCCCGATGATTATGACGTACGTGCCAATCTGATGTGGGTTGCTACTATGGCCTTGAACGGTTTGATTGGTGCCGGTGTGCCGCAAGACTGGTCAACGCACTTAATCGGCCATGAGTTTACTGCGTTATATGGTCTTGACCATGCGCAAACCTTAGCTGTGATTTTGCCTTCAATGATGCATGAGCGTCGCGTTGCCAAACGTGAGAAGTTATTGCAATACGCTGAGCGCGTGTGGAATCTGCGTGACGGTGATGACGAGCAACGTATTGATGCTGCGATTGAAAATACTCGTGTGTTTTTTGAAACCCTTGGCGTGAAAACCCGTCTGAAAGATTATGGTCTTGAGCAAGCGGCCGTTGACGCGGCACTGAAACAACTCGAACAGCACGCAATGACAAAGCTGGGCGAGCATCAGGATATTGATCTGGCGGTGAGCCGTCGGGTGCTTGAAGCCAGTCTTTAATTGTATTTTTAGGAGTTCTATATGACCCAATCTACTCAGAGTAATCGCCGTGTCGTTCTGGCTTCGCGCCCGCATGGTGCGCCAACGCCAGCTAACTTCCGTCTTGAAGAGCAAGCTATTCCGACCCCCGCAGACGGTCAGGTGTTACTGCGTACAGTGTATTTATCTCTTGATCCCTATATGCGTGGTCGTATGAGTGATGGTCCGTCCTACGCTGAACCGGTCGCCGTTGATGATGTGATGGTTGGCGCTGTGGTCAGCCGTGTGGTGGAGTCAAAGCATGCAAAATTTGCCAAAGGTGATTGGGTGTTAGCCAATACCGGTTGGCAAGATTACTCGGTCAGTGATGGTACTGACTTAATGCCGCTCGGCAGCGCACCGAAGAATCCATCCTATGCCTTGGGGATTCTCGGTATGCCAGGCTTTACCGCCTACATGGGCTTGCTCGATATTGGTAAACCCAAAGAAGGCGAGACCCTTGTGGTGGCTGCGGCGACTGGCCCTGTTGGTGCTACAGTTGGGCAAATCGGTAAGATCAAAGGCTGTCGTGTTGTAGGTGTTGCTGGCGGACTGGAAAAATGCCGTTACGCGGTCGAAGTGCAAGGCTTTGATGCTTGTATTGACCATCACGCTGATGATTTTGCGCAGCAATTGGCCCAAGCCTGCCCACAAGGCATTGATATTTACTATGAAAATGTCGGCGGTAAAGTATTTGATGCCGTACTGCCGCTACTCAATGGTAAAGCGCGTATTCCAGTCTGTGGTTTGATTGCTAACTACAACGCTACCGCTTTGCCGTCTGGGCCCGATCGTTTAGCGCTGTTGATGAGCACCATTTTGGTTAAACGCTTAACAGTGCAAGGCTTTATCATTTTTGATGATTATGCACCGCGCTACCCAGAGTTTAGTGCTGATATACAGAAGTGGCTGGCTAATAAGCAAATCACTTACCGCGAAGACCTCGTAACAGGACTCGCCAATGCACCAGAAGCCTTTATTGGCCTATTGCAAGGCAGTAATTTCGGCAAGTTAGTGATTCAAGTTGGGCCTGAAGAGCAATAATTAGCATCTTTTAGAGCGTGTGGTGAAGTACAAGCAGACCTGTCTCTTTGTGCTTCATCACAACTAAAAATTGTTGTTGTTTCAAGATTCAGCGTTATTGAGACAGAAATGGTCTTGCATGCCTGTCATATCTCAATACATCAGGCTGTTGAGATGTGAATATCAAGACGCCACCCAGTGCTACAGCGAATCTTCAACTGTGAATACAGGAACCTTTAAGCGGTTTATGCCGACAGAGAATACAATGCTGCCAGACTCCTTCTTCAACCGTCCTGCCCTCGAACTGGCGCCTGACTTACTCGGCAAGGTGATTCGCTATCGCAATAATGGCGTCTGGCTCAGTGCGCGGATTATTGAGACGGAAGCCTACATGCTTACCGACAAAGGCAGTCATGCCTCGCTGGGTTATACCGAGAAGCGTCAAGCGTTATTTGCCGATGGTGGCACCATCTATATGTACTATTCACGCGGTGGTGATTCAGTGAATTTCAGCGCGAAAGGCCCAGGTAATGCGGTGTTGATTAAGTCGGGTTATCCGTATTTTGATGCGCTGTCGCCTGAGTCAACCTTGAGTATTTTGCAAGCCAATAACCCTGATCGCCAAGGCCAGCCTCGGCCGCTGGAGAAACTCTGCAGTGGCCAGACTTTGTTGTGTAAAAGCTTAGGTTTGCAGGTGCCTGATTGGGATAATCAGCGCTTTGATGCCGAGCGTTTTTACGTTGAAGATTGCGGCTTACTGGTGCCAGACATTATTCAAACCACACGCTTAGGAATCAGCAAAGGCCGTGATGAGCATTTGCATTATCGTTTTGTCGATGCCGAGTACGCCGCCTACTGCACGAAAAACCCATTACGCCGTGGCCAAATAGAAGGGCAGGATTTTTTCCGCCTCACTGCAGATCAGCGACCTGTTTAGCTTCGCTATTGCTGAGCACGTGCGCCGCTAAGGTGCGAATTGAACCCAGTTGTTGGCTGATCAATAACAGTTGCGTCTGTAATAGGCGCAAGGTGTCATCTTCCTCTTCCGGTAAATCGCGTAAACGATAGGATTGCTGTTGTTCGGCATCGCTCTGCACGTCAATCGGCTCGCGTTTAATCAGCTTTTGCGCGATTTGTTCGAGGCTGTCGGCCAGCAGTTGCGCTTCGTGATTAAGGACGAGATAGGTTGGTGCATGCGCTAGTTTTTCACGGTGTGCACCCAGTGCTGAGATGTAACTGAGTAGCGTGTGCGAAAGCAGTAAAAAGCGAAAACCAATGTCAGTTTGCCGACGAAAATGCCCCGGCTCTTTGAGCATATTGGTTAAGGTGCTGGATAAGGCCGCATCGGCATTGTGCGCATCGCGACGCGCTACCCGATAGGCCATATCGTCAGTTTTACCTTGGGTGTATTCCTGCATGATTTGTTTCAGGTAGCGGCCGTTGTTGCGCAGGGTTTGTGCAAGCACCACGTTTAGGCGACGACCTTGCCAGTCGGGCAGGATAAAAAATACCGCAAGCCCTGCAATCGCGCTACCAATCAAGGTGTCAGTAAAACGTGGTAAGAATAAGTTGTAACCATCGCCCACTTGGTTAAAACAGAACAGCACCATCAAGGTGATAAATGCGGTGGAGATTTTATAATGGCTGGTGCGTGTCGCGAAGTAGACCACGCCGGCAGCCACCGCAATCAGCGATTGCACCCAGAGTTCTGGGAACAGCTCAAATAAGACCCAGCTCGCCGCTAAACCTAAGATGGTGCCAAGAATACGTTCTACTAAACGAATGCGAGTGGCACCATAATTTGGGCGGCAAACAAACAATGTGGTCAATAAAATCCAGTAGCCTTGGCTGACATGCATGAGTTGCATTACGCCATAACAAACCGCTACCGCAATACTTAAACGCAGTGCATGACGAAACAATAATGAGTGAATACTGAAGTGTTGACTGATGCGCTCGAAAGCTTCTTTAAAGGTCTTTGGGTCGCGGTCAAAAATTGTATTGTCTTGAGTTAAGGCCAGCGCATCAGGGTTGGCTGCATCGCGCAGTAAGTGATCAAGGGTGCTGAGGTTGTTGGCGAGGGCACGCAGTGAGCGCAGTAAATCACGCCACTCTGGGTTGTTTTGCTGTTTGAGATAGGCAATCGCCGCTTGTAAATCTTCCAGTGCAGCGCTGTGTCCGCCGCCATAATCAAAAGGTTGGCGCAGCTCAATGGCTTTGGCCAGCGCTTTACAGCCGTCACCTTGCTGGCGCAATAAACGTAAGCAACGAAACAATACGTCACTGTGGAAAAAAGCTTCTGACAGTTTTTGATAAGGGTAGTGTGATGAGCTGGCGCGCTCATGGATGTCTTGCGCCAGAAAATACAGTTTTAAATAACGATTGATTTTGCTGTTACTGCGCCCACCAACGCGGTGCAAAATGATCGCTTTAGTGTCATTTAGCGCGGCCACTACACGGCTATTTTGGTTGGCTAAGGCTAAGCGCTGGCTTTCGATATCAGCGTTACGAATCGGCTCAAACAGCGCTGATTTGGCTTTTAAATAGTGGCATTGTTCGCGAAATAAGCGCGCCAAGCTGTGTTGCAGTGGCTGCTGAGAAAATAATCCATACCAGGCCACTGAGAGCACGCCATAAATCGCTGCACCAATCACTAAGAACATGGGTTGTTGCCAGATTGGCGCCAGAGCATCGCGGCTTTGCTCTAAACCAATCATGCTGTAAATCGCCAGAATTAAAGTGGCGTAAGCAACGGTTGCATAGCGTTCGCCGAGCGCGCCGAGCATGATCAAACAGAAAGTGGCTGCGCATAACGCGCTGATAAATAACCACGGATAGGGATGCAGCAGTTCGACTGCCATGGCGGTAAAGAAGAAACAAATCAGGGTCACGCACAATGAAAATAAACGGCCTTGCCAACTGTCATCGGATTCGGCTAAGGCACTGGCAATCACCCCAAGAAATAAGGGTGTGAGCAATTCCATTTGGCCGCTATACCAACACCAAGTCATGCTGCCGGTGAGTGCAATAAAGAAACGTAAGCTCGGGCCGAATCGCTCCAGCGCCCATAAGCGCCGTAGCGAGTGACTAAAAGAGATTGAACTCATGGATGATCCTTGTGCCAGGCAGGGGTTGGCAATATCCGTAAAACAAGGTTTTAGGCTGGCACAAGATGGCCTAAACGGCAAGACACATGCTGCTTAAGCAGACTGACGCCAGAGATTCTGATCTTGCAATGTGCGAGTCGATACGTAGCGCGACTCACCGTCAATCGTTTCCAGTTCTGTAGTGCCGCCAAGTTGGTCAATAATTCGATAACGGTTACCGTCACGCATATCTTCAAGCGGGTAAAGAAGACAAATTTGTTCGGCCAGCTCACTCAAGGTAGACATCATGCAGCTCCATATTTGCGGTGACAACTTTGTAGCGGGTTTGAGTGACAAACTGATGAACAGTTCAGCCTGATTGCCAAAAGATGGGTGGATTGCTCGCCTAATCACTGCGGATCTCTTCATAAAGCTCGAAAATTTGCAGGTTTATTCTATATCAACTTTTATTGATATAGCTGTTGCGAAGCACTCTTTGTCCGACTAAACTGCGCAACCTATGAGTACAGCCACGCCATTACCAATATTCAGTCCGACGGATGCCTTAGCTGCTTTTTGTAAAGCCGCTGGCGAGCCCTTGCGCCTTAATATTTTGCGTGCGTTGAGTAATGACTCTTTTGGTGTTTTAGAGCTGGCGCATATTTTTGCTACCGGCCAGTCGGGCATCAGTCATCATTTAAAAGTGCTGACCCAAGCCGGTTTAGTCACCTCGCGGCGTGAAGGTAATGCGATTTTTTATCGTCGCAGCTTGCCGCAACAGCAAAGCCCTGATGAGTTATTGCATAACGCTTTACTGAGCAGCCTTGACGAATTACCTATGCCTACTGATGTGGCACTGCGTATTAAGCATGTGCATGCCCAGCGTGCGCAGGCTAGCCAAGAATTTTTTGAGCGCATGGCCGGTGATTTTCAAAGCCGCCAAGATTTAATCGCCGGTTTGCCGCAGTTTCGCGACAGTTTATTAGCCTTGTTGGACTCGCTCACTTTTCCTGCCAAGGCCAGCGCGATTGAAGTTGGACCCGGCGATGGTGGTTTTTTAGCAGAATTATCCAGCCGATTTGAGCAGGTGCGGGCGTTGGATAACAGCCCTCAAATGCTTGAGTTGGCGCGGCAAACCTGCACTAAGCATGCTTTGCGCAATGTTGAGTTACAACTGGCAGATGCCTTGCACGATGATGTTGCCGCTGCAGATTGTGTGGTGGTCAATATGGTTTTGCACCATTTTGCTGTACCGGCTGATGCTTTGTGTTTGCTAGCGCGCTTAGTCAAACCAGGTGGTAGTTTGTTGATTACAGAGTTATGCCGACACGACCAAGATTGGGCCAAGCAGGCCTGCGGCGATCTATGGTTAGGTTTTGATCAGGACGAACTGGCCCAGTGGGCCGATGCCGCAGGACTGATACCCAGTGAAAGTCTTTACTTGGGTTTAAAAAACGGCTTTCAAATTCAGCTACGGCATTTTGCCAAGCCGGATTCACGAAGCACCCTCACGCACCGGTAGTTAAAGGAACCGACATGAGCGAATACTCGATTTTTACCTCTGAATCCGTATCTGAAGGCCATCCCGACAAGATTGCGGATCAAATTTCAGATGCAGTGTTAGATGCCATCATCACTGAAGACAAACAAGCACGTGTGGCCTGCGAAACATTGGTGAAAACTGGTGTGGCGATTGTTGCTGGCGAAATCACCACCAATGCGTGGATTGATTTAGAGCAACTGGTCCGCGATGTGATCGTCGATATCGGTTACAACAGTTCAGACGTCGGTTATGACGGCGCCACCTGCGGCATTATCAATATTATTGGTAAGCAATCTGCAGAAATCGCCCAAGGTGTTGACCGCGTTAGCCCAGAAGATCAGGGTGCCGGTGACCAAGGTTTAATGTTTGGTTATGCCAGCAATGAAACCGACGTACTGATGCCTGCACCTATTACTTTTGCTCACCGCTTAATGGAGCGCCAAGCTGAAGCGCGTAAAACTGGCGTACTGCCTTGGTTACGTCCTGATGCAAAAAGCCAAGTCACCTGTCGTTATGAAAACGGCAAGGTTGCTGGCATTGATGCAGTGGTATTGTCGACTCAACATAATCCAGACGTATCGCAAAAAGATTTAGAAGAAGCAGTGATGGAGCTGATTGTTAAGCACACGCTTCCTGCGGAATTGCTGCACAAAGACACCCAGTACCACATCAACCCAACCGGTAAGTTTGTTATTGGTGGCCCAGTGGGTGACTGCGGTTTAACCGGTCGTAAAATTATCGTCGATACCTACGGCGGTATGGCGCGTCACGGTGGGGGTGCGTTCTCTGGTAAAGATCCATCCAAAGTTGACCGCAGTGCGGCGTACGCTGGCCGTTATGTAGCGAAAAATATCGTTGCTGCTGGTCTTGCTGAGCGTTGTGAGATTCAGGTGTCTTATGCGATTGGTGTCGCGCAGCCGACTTCGATTTCTTTGAATACCTTCGGTACCGGCAAGATCAGCGATGAGAAAATCATCAAGCTGGTGCGCGATGTATTTGACCTGCGTCCTTATGCGATCACTAAAATGCTCGACTTGCTGCACCCGATGTATCAAGCCACTGCGTCTTACGGTCACTTTGGTCGCACGCCCTATGAAATGACTGTCGGTGATGACACTTTCACCGCCTTTACTTGGGAGAAAACAGACCGCGCTGAAGCATTACGCGCTTCTGCTGGCCTGTAAAACCCTGAAAACAACAGCTTTGCGCGTGGCGTAAGGCTGTTGTTGCGTGATTACTGACTCTCGCAAAGCTATCCTGCTCTGCGCCAAAACCTCATTTGCACCCTATAGCCGCGCTCTCTAGCACTTTTTGCTGCTGTCTTTAATGCCGCCTTCTTGGTGGTTATCCGCTATAATCTCGCCTTTGCTTAACTACAAACGTTGCCCCCTACGCTTAGGTGGGCGAAAATAGCCGTCTTTATTTTATTTTTAGCTTCAGGAGATTTAGTAATGCCCAGCCGTCGTGAGCGAGCCAATGCCATTCGCGCCCTCAGCATGGATGCTGTGCAAAAAGCCAACAGTGGCCACCCGGGTGCCCCGATGGGCATGGCGGATATCGCCGAAGTTCTGTGGCGTGATCATCTGAAGCACAATCCAAAAAATCCGCAATGGTTAGACCGTGACCGCTTTGTCCTGTCCAACGGCCACGGCTCAATGCTGCTGTATTCGCTGCTGCATCTGACCGGTTATGACGTTAATTTGGATGATTTGAAAAACTTCCGTCAATTGCACAGCCGCACCCCAGGTCACCCTGAGTACGGTTACACCGCTGGTGTTGAAACCACCACTGGCCCACTCGGTCAGGGTTTAGCCAATGCGGTGGGTTTTGCTTTAGCGGAAAAAGTCATGGCGGCGCAGTTCAACCGTCCACAGCACGACATCGTTGATCACCAAACCTACGTGTTCTTGGGTGATGGCTGCTTAATGGAAGGTATCTCCCATGAAGTCTGCTCATTGGCCGGCACCTTAGGCCTGAACAAACTGACTGCATTCTATGATGACAATGGGATCTCCATTGATGGTCAGGTGCAGGGCTGGTTCAGCGATGACACCCCACGCCGTTTTGAAGCCTACGGCTGGCACGTGATCCGTAATGTTGACGGTCATGATGCTAACGAAATTGAAGTAGCGATTGAAGCGGCCCGCGAAAGCGACAAGCCAACATTAATCTGCTGCAAAACCGTGATTGGTTTTGGTTCACCCAACCGTGGTGGTAAAGAAACCAGCCATGGTGCGCCTTTAGGTGCTGACGAAATCGCCTTAACTCGCGCTGAACTGAATTGGCCGCATGCTCCATTTGAAATCCCGGCAGATATTTACGCTGAGTGGAATGCCGATGAAGCGGGCGCGCAAGCCGAAGCTGAGTGGGACGCACGTTTTGCCGCTTATGCTGCTGACTTCCCAGAACTGGCTGCTGAGTTTAAGCGTCGTATGGCCGGTGATTTACCTGCGGACTTTGCTGAGAAAGCTGCGCAGTACATTGCTGAAGTTGCCGCTAAAGGCGCAAGCATTGCCAGCCGTAAAGCCAGCCAAGACAGTTTGAATGCTTACGGCCCATTACTGCCTGAGTTACTCGGCGGTTCTGCTGACTTAGCCGGTTCTAACCTGACCCTGTGGAGCGGTTGCAAAGGCGTTTCGGATGTCGACGCTTCAGGCAACTACGTGTTCTACGGTGTGCGTGAGTTTGGTATGAGCGCCATTATGAATGGTGTCGCATTGCATGGCGGTTTGATTCCTTACGGCGCAACCTTCCTGATGTTTATGGAATACGCGCGTAACGCGGTGCGCATGTCCGCACTGATGAAGCAACGTGTGCTCTATGTCTTCACCCATGACTCCATTGGCCTAGGCGAAGATGGTCCAACCCACCAGCCGATTGAGCAGCTCACCAGCCTACGCACCACGCCGAATCTTGATACCTGGCGTCCCTGTGATGCGGTGGAGTCTGCCGTGTCTTGGAAGTACGCTCTGGAGCGTAAGCATGGTCCAAGCGCACTGATTTTCAGTCGTCAAAACCTGGATCACCAAGAGCGCAGCGCAGCACAAATTGCTGATATCGAGCGTGGTGGTTATATCCTCAAAGACTGCGCAGGTGAGCCTGAGTTGATCTTGATCTCAACCGGTTCAGAAGTCGGCTTGGCAGTGAATGCCTATGACGCGCTGACCGCACAAGGTCATAAAGTGCGTGTGGTATCTATGCCATGCACCAGCGTATTTGATGCACAAGATGCCGAGTACAAGCAAGCAGTATTGCCGATCGAAGTCGGTGCGCGGATTGCCATTGAAGCGGCGCATGCCGACTTCTGGTACAAATACGTGGGTCTTGATGGCCGCGTGATTGGCATGACCACTTACGGCGAGTCGGCTCCAGCCAACCAGCTGTTTGAGATGTTTGGTTTTACTGTGGATGACGTACTTAACGTTGCTGCAGAGTTGCTTGACGACGAATAAGCAACTGCTCGTATCACCGCGCACGACTTGTGTTGTGCGCGGTTTATTTTTGTAAAGCTTTCGCAAAAGGATTGCCATGTCTGCACGCCCATTTCGAGTTGCCCTCAATGGTTACGGCCGTATCGGTCGTTGCGTATTGCGTGCATTAAGTGAGCGCCACGGCCGGGCAAACTTTGAAATCATTGCCCTCAATGATATTGCCGACCAAGCCAGTATTGAATACCTGACCCGCTTCGACTCCACCCACGGACGTTTCCCTGGTGAAGTGCGCGTGGATGGCGATTGCCTGCACATTGATGGCGTTTGCGTCAAAGTGCTGTGTGCCAGTACGCCGGAAGAGGTGGACTGGGCTGCATTAGAAATTGATTTGCTGCTGGAGTGCTCTGGCCAATATACGACGCGCGCCGATGCACAGCGCTTTATCGATGTCGGTGTGCCGCGCGTGTTGCTGTCGCAACCGATGGACAGCGCGGCCGATGTGGATGCCACCATCGTCTACGGGGTGAATCACGCCTCTTTAAGCGGCAGCGAACGTATTGTGTCTAATGCTTCCTGCACCACCAATTGTGGCGTGCCTTTGCTGCAATTGCTGGAGCAAAGTGTGGGTATTGAGCATGCCTTTATTACCACCATTCACTCGGCGATGAATGATCAGCCGGTGATTGATGCTTACCATCATAAAGATTTGCGCCGCACCCGTTCGGCGTTTCAGTCGGTGGTGCCGGTTTCAACAGGACTTGCGCGCGGCATTGAGCGCTTACTGCCTGAGCTCAATGGTAAAATTCAAGCCAAAGCCATGCGCGTACCCACGGTCAACGTCTCCTGCTTAGATATCACCGTGCAGACTCAGCGCGACACCAATACTGAAGAAATAAACCAACTGTTTCAGCAGGCCGCTACGCAAGGTGCGTTGCACGGCTTGCTTAACTACACTGAATTACCGCACGCCAGTTGCGACTTTAACCACGATCCGCATTCGGCTATTTTTGATGCCAGCCAAACACGAATGAGTGGCCCGCGCATGCTCAATATTGTCGCTTGGTTCGATAACGAATGGGGCTTTGCTAATCGCATGCTGGATGTGGCTGAACACTTTTTAAACGTTGCCTGTACCACTCACCGCTCAGTAAAGGACTGAACTCCATGACAGTGTTAAATATGACAGACCTTGATCTTACCAACCAACGCGTATTGATTCGTGAAGATCTTAACGTGCCAGTAAAAAACGGTGTTGTGCACAGTGATGCACGGATTGTGGCGGCTTTACCGACCATCCGTTTAGCCCTAGAAAAAGGTGCAGCAGTAATGATCTGTTCACACCTTGGACGACCCGAAGAAGGCCAGTTCAGTGAAGAGAACAGCCTAGCTCCGGTTGCCGCCTATCTCAGTACAGCACTGGGTCGCGATGTGCCCTTAGTGCGCGACTACCTTAACGGTGTTGATGTAGCCCCAGGCCAGATTGTACTGTTGGAAAACGTGCGCTTTAACAGCGGCGAAAAGAAAAACACCGATGAGCTCGCTAAGCAATATGCGGCTCTGTGTGATGTATTTGTCATGGACGCCTTTGGTACCGCGCACCGCGCCCAGGGTTCAACCCATGGCGTGGCCAAGTTTGCTAAAGTTGCTTGCGCAGGCCCTCTGTTATCTGCGGAGCTTGAAGCATTAGGAAAAGCACTTGGCGCACCGGCTAAACCTATGGCAGCCATTGTTGCTGGCTCGAAGGTGTCGACCAAACTGGATGTATTAACCAACTTAGCGGATATCTGTGATCAGCTGATTGTCGGTGGTGGTATTGCTAACACCTTCTTGGCAGCGGCTGGATTCCCAGTTGGTAAATCGCTGTATGAAGCAGAGTTGATTGATACTGCTAAAGCCATTGCGGCGAAAGTCAGCGTGCCTTTGCCAGTCGACGTGGTCGTCGCCAAAGCCTTTGCTGCTGATGCCGAAGCGACAGTAAAAGCCGTTGCTGATGTGGCTGCAGACGATATGATTCTTGATATTGGCCCAGAAACCGCCAAGCAGTTTGCCGAGTTATTGAAAAACTCAAAAACCATCCTGTGGAATGGCCCAGTGGGTGTGTTTGAGTTTGATCAGTTTGCTAACGGCACCAAAGTGCTGGCGCAAGCGATTGCTGAGAGCGACGCATTCTCAATTGCAGGCGGTGGTGATACGCTGGCAGCCATTGATAAGTACAATGTCGCTGAGAAGATTTCGTACATTTCCACCGGTGGTGGCGCTTTCCTTGAATTCGTGGAAGGCAAAGTCTTACCCGCGGTGGCTATTTTAGAAGAGCGTGCCAAGGCCTAAGCAGGTTTATTGTGCGCGTTGACTGACAGTAACCGGCTCACATAGAGTGGGCCGGATAGATTTTAATGACCTTGCGGGGAAAAATTATGGCTCTTATTAGCATGCGTCAAATGCTGGATCACGCTGCCGAGTTTGGCTACGGCGTTCCAGCTTTTAACGTCAATAACCTAGAACAAATGCGCGCCATTATGGAAGCCGCAGATAAAACCGACTCACCAGTGATTGTGCAGGCCTCGGCTGGCGCACGTAAATATGCGGGCGCACCCTTTTTGCGTCACCTGATTTTAGCGGCGATCGAAGAGTTCCCACACATTCCTGTGTGTATGCACCAAGACCACGGCACCAGTCCAGATGTGTGTCAGCGCTCCATTCAGTTGGGTTTCTCATCAGTCATGATGGACGGCTCACTTGGTGAAGACGGTAAAACGCCCATGGACTACGACTACAACGTCGATGTCACCCGTCGCACTGTTGCCTTAGCCCATGCCTGTGGTGTGTCAGTGGAAGGTGAGCTGGGCTGCTTAGGTAGCTTAGAAACTGGTATGGCCGGCGAAGAAGACGGCATCGGCGCAGAAGGCGTGTTGGATATGGAGCAAATGCTCACTGATCCAGAAGAAGCCGCTGATTTTGTTAAGCAAACCAAAGTGGATGCCTTGGCCATCGCCATCGGTACCAGCCACGGTGCGTACAAATTCACTAAGCCACCGACCGGCGACACCTTAGCCATCGAGCGCATTAAAGAAATTCACAAGCGCATTCCGAATACGCACCTAGTGATGCACGGCTCAAGCTCTGTGCCACAAGAGTGGTTGGAAATCATCAACCAGTATGGCGGCGACATTAAAGAAACCTACGGCGTACCTGTGGAAGAAATCGTTGAAGGCATCAAGCACGGCGTGCGTAAGGTCAACATTGATACGGACCTGCGTTTGGCCTCAACTGGTGCGATGCGTCGTCATATGGCATTAAACCCAAGCGAATTTGACCCACGTAAGTTCTTCGCAGAAACCGTAACCGCAATGCGTGATATCTGTATCGCCCGTTACGAAGCCTTTGGCACTGCCGGCAACGCCTCAAAAATCAAGCCGATTTCCTTAGAAAAAATGTATCAGCGCTACGCCAGTGGCGAGCTGTATAAAAACATTAAGTAAGTTAATCACGCGATACAGAACCCGCCTGCTTGGTAAAAGAGCAGGCGGGTTTTTTATTGGCTGGAGAATGTCGCTTAGCGCTATGTTGGTCTGTGATGCGTGGTTTTGTGTCGAAGGCATCAACATGTCAGCTTTATATGTCGAAATTATTGTGTTTTATCGACATATAAACATCTCATGTCGAAATTATTGTGCTTTATCGACATAATGTCTGCTTGGTCAATTACTCGCTTTGGTTAGGATTTAACCCATGAATTGGTGCACCGATACGCCTTATAACCAGCTCCCACTGTTACCACCAGAGAGTGAACAGATTGAAACTGTCGCAATTTTAAAAGCCTGTATTAAGGCGCGTGCTGCATTGGCTGAGTTGAAGCAGGCGGGTGAGTTGCTACCTAATCAAGGATTACTGATTAATTTACTCCCTTTATTGGAAGCAAAAGACAGCTCTGAAATTGAAAATATTGTGACTACGATAGATAAGCTGTTTCAGTTTTCAGATGATGAACACAATGCTGACCCAGCGACCAAAGAGGCTTTGCGCTATCGAACTGCATTACGAGAGGGTTTTGTTGATCTGCATCGGCGGCCATTGCGCACGAATACAGCAATTGAAGTATGTAGTGCATTAAAAGGCTCGCCGATGGATATCCGCCGTATTCCAGGTACGACTATTGGTAATCAAGCCACAGGAGAAACGATTTATACGCCACCTATTGGTGAAGCCGTTATCCGCGACTTATTGAGTAATTGGGAACAGTTTATTCATGCTGAAGATGATCTTGATCCCTTGATTAAAATGGCCATCAGTCATTACCAGTTTGAAGCGATTCACCCATTTTTTGATGGCAACGGCCGGACAGGGCGTATTCTTAATGTGCTTTATCTGATTGATAGAGAGTTACTGACCTTGCCGATTTTGTATTTAAGCCGCTATATCGTACAAAATAAAGCTGATTACTATCGCTTGCTCAACGAGGTGACTAGCGCAGGAAATTGGGAGGAGTGGATTCTGTATGTGCTCAAAGGTGTCGAGGAAACCTCACACTGGACACATCAAAAAATAGTGGCAGTGCGCGAGTTGATGGAAAACACCACGGCGTACATTAAGGACCAATTACCAAAAATTTATAGTCATGAGTTGGTGCAGGTATTGTTTGAGCAGCCGTATTGCCGTATTGCTAACTTGACTGATAAAGATATCGTACAAAGACAAACTGCATCGAGCTATTTAAAGCAGTTGGCCGATATCGGCGTTGTTATTGAAGTGACAACAGGCAAAGAAAAACTCTTTGTGCATACCAAACTCATGCGATTGATGTCTCAAGATAGTAATCAAGTTCAGCCCTATGCGCTTATGTCTTCAACATAAAACCAATGTTAAAGACTGTATAAGGACAAAACCCTGCATTTCATCCCACGCTGTTTTATGATGGCTGCATTAGTTATTAGTGGAGGTTGCTATGCAAGGTCATCCGGAAGTTGTTGCGTGTTTAGTCGAGCTGTTGCGTGGAGAGTTAGCCGCGCGTGATCAGTACTTTGTCCATTCGCGTTACTACGAGGACTTCGGCTTAACCCAGCTCTACACCCGCATCAATCATGAGATGGAAGAAGAAACCCAGCACGCCGATGATATTTTGCGTCGCATTCTGTTTCTGGAAGGCACCCCAGACATGCGCCCGCACACCTTTGAGTACGGTAAAACTGTACCCGAGATGCTGCGTAAAGATTTAGCTGTAGAATACAGCGTGCAAAAAAACCTCACCGAAGCCATGGCGTTGTGCGAAAAACACAATGATTACGTCTCACGCGACATGCTGCTCTCGCAACTGCGCGATACTGAAGAAGACCACGCCTATTGGCTAGAAAAGCAATTGCGCTTGATCGAGATGCTCGGTTTAGAAAACTACCTGCAGTCGCAGATTTAAATACAGGCTTAGCTAAAAAGATTGAGGCTGAGCTGAGCCAAGCCTTGAGTGTGTGCTCAGTTTTTTCTTGCCGGTAGAAAACTTAATCTTGTCTTTATGAGGAACATAAGGATATGGCAGTTTATTGCATACCTATGCCGATACTGCAGCGAAAGTACAGTAGCTAAAAGGGGGTGGCAGTTTTTATCGCTGCTGAGCACCCAGAGCCAAGAAAAACTTAAGCAAACGCTGAATAACTAGCTAGCTTGTCAGGATATTGTTAAAAATTAGCTTTTAAGCTTTAGCGTGAACGTGCTTTAGCGCGACCCAGAAGGAGTGAGGTGAAGCAAATAAAATGCTCATTTACTCTCGGTAAACAGTGCTTTTTCACTGATTTGACTTGCTAATGCTCGTCCTTTGGCTCTGCTTTTAGCTGTTACGCCCGCGGGTCGTTGCGCCTAGCTCTAATTGCCCCGCCAACATTATTCAGTGCTTCCTTAAGAAAGAATAGATTGCCGTGATAAGCTATCTTGCTATGAGTAAAAAAGATGCGTATATTTTAACAGTTAATGCTAATTAAACTATGCAAGCATAAGAATAAAGCGTTAATAGATTTACTAACTGATGTTGTTTATGAGTAAATAAGCATATTCCATCAGATATTTCTCATTCTGCCCAAATGAGGAGTTATTTAAGAAAGGGTCTATATAAGGAAGTGAAAATGAGTAATGATGCAGTGGAAAATACTTTAGATAACAACCAAGATTCAAAAAATATGGCCTTGTTGATTTGGATAGGCACGCTTTTTTTTGGTTTTATTCCAAGCTTGGTTTTATTCTTAATCAAAAAAGATGATGCTTATATACAAAGACAATCTAAGGAAGCTTTGAATTGGTCTATAACGGCAACTATAGGTTATATTATCGGTTTGATGCTGAGTTTCATCGTGATCGGTGTCTTAGTTTTTCCTATCGTGGGTCTCTGTCATTTTGTTTTCTGCATTATGGGAGCTGTCTCAACCTCCAAAGGAAAGCAATTTAAAGTACCCTTTGCTATTCGTTTGATAAAGTAACTGAAATTTATTAGATTAGATAACAGTTGATTATTGCTCTTGGGTTATATTCAGCTGTTATTATCTTTTTAATAAAACGCATCATTTTATTTTGATTCATTAGCTGTGTATTTCTTGAATGTTAAGTTTTCAGCTTGTGTAAGGTAATATATTTCTCAGGATTTATCTTTTGCAGAGCTAATTGAAACTAAAAATAAGTATGACTAATCTGTTCTGTTAATTAAGCTCTTTTAGTGTTTTGTGATATCGATAACATCCAGTAAATACCAGATTAAATACTCACTTTGTGTGCTGATTCGTAATAACTTGCTTGTGAGTGTGACAGAGATTGTCTGCAATGCAGATTATCGCTTGCTAAAATTCTTGTTCCTTAAGTTTCTATCCTCTTTCAACCATTGACGACAAGAGCCACCTTGCTTGAGCTGGGTGAGCTCAGGGCTAGGTCACATTAGGTTAACTCATGACATGCAGCCCAGTTGGGCGTTTTGCGCTAAATGCCAAGGGCGTGGACGGATTCGGCAGAATATCCGCAAAAAAGCCAAGCTAAGATATCAGACCGCCTTGCTGCAGTTTGAACAGCAGGGTGGCACGCCGCCAGAGCCGCCGAAAGCGCACTTATCGGTTTGTCCGAGTTGCCTTGGGTCTGGCTTGAGCGCGGCTGACCAACCTCCCGCAGCTGATACCGACCACTATCCACACGTTGCTATTATTGGTGGCGGGATTGGCGGCGTGGCATTGGCGGTGGCCTGTTTGCACCGTGGTATTCCGTTTACGCTGTATGAGCGTGATCGCGATTTTTCCGCGCGCTCGCAGGGTTACGGTTTAACTTTGCAGCAAGCCTGCAAGGCCATCGAAGGCTTGGGTATTGTCTCGCTCGATCAAGGCGTGGTCTCGACTCGTCATGTGATGCACAGCACCGACGGCACAGTGCTCGGCGAATGGGGCGTGAGAAACTGGCAGCATACCGATGCAACTAAAACCCCTAAGCGCACGAATGTGCATATTGCCCGTCAGTCGTTGCGCTTGGCTTTGCTGCAACAATTGGCCGCTCATCCGCATCTGCATGAGGCGCTAAAGTGGGGGTATCAGTTGGTTGATCTTAAGGAAACGCCGGCGGGGGTCGAGTTAAGCTTTGTGGTCGATGGCCAGATAAAAACTGCCAATGCAGACTTAGTGGTAGGTGCCGATGGCATTCGCAGTGCAGTGCGCCACTTAGCCTTAGGTGATGACTCGAGCTCATTACGTTATCTGGATTGCATCGCTATCTTGGGCATTTGCCCGCTCAGTGCGCTCAGCGATGAAGACAGTGATTTGCTCGACTCAGCCACAGTATTCCAAACCGCCAATGGCCATGAACGTATTTATATCATGCCTTTTGCTACTGACTCGGTGATGTGGCAATTAAGCTTTCCGATGTTAGAAAGTGCAGCTAAAGCTTTAAGTGCTGCAGGAGCTGAGGCGCTCAAGGCAGAGGCTTGTAAACGCGCGCCATGGCACTCGCCGATTCCACAGATTTTAGCAGCCACGCCGGCTGATTTAGTCTCGGGTTATCCGGTGTATGACAGGGCTTTATTGAGTGCTGATGTGTTAGCGGGTATGGGTTCTATCACTTTATTGGGCGATGCGGCTCACCCCATGAGTCCGTTTAAAGGCCAAGGGGCGAATCAAGCGTTGTTGGATGCATTGTCCTTGGCACGCATGATCGTCAGAGGTTGCCACCCACAATCAAACTGGCGCGAGGCGGGCCCGCGCAGTCGCGTGCTAAGCGAGTATGAAACCGAGATGCTTGAGCGCAGCGCCATTAAGGTACAAGACTCAGCCGCTGCGGCAGAGTTTTTGCATACTGAGGAGATCTTGCATGCAAGCGATCAACCGCGCGGGCGCTGTTTAAAGGAATACTGATCTAAGTCGTCTTTGCGAGCCGGCACTAGCACGCTCTCTGTAGGTCGCGCATTTATGCTCGACATACAGCAGACGATGCATTCGTATTACCGAAGTCGGACATAAATATCCGACCTACAAATACAGCATTACAAGCCGTGCGATGTCCGCGTGATGGACTGCCATGGCCTAAAGGCCTCGCAGAGACGGTAAGTAACGCGGGGCTATGCTCCTCGTAGAGACGAGGTGTCGCGTGTTTCTAAGCGGTCTTTGCGAACGCAGTGAAGCAATCCATATCACAAACCGCACGGTGCTTGACCATGGGTTGCTGCCTGATCAGTCGTGCGGTGTTCGGGGGATGGACTGCCACGGCCTAAAGGCCTCGCAGAGACGGTAAGTAACGCGGCGCTACGCTCCTTGCAGAGACCTGAGATACTGCGTGTTTCTAAGCGGTCTTTGCGAACGCAGTGAAGCAATCCATATCACAAACCGTTCAGTATCCTGCCATGGACTGCCACGTCGCTACGCTCCTCGCAGAGACGGTGAGTGTTGTGCACCTCAGACCGTCTTTGTGAACGCAGTGATGAAATCCATATCGCAGAGATGCAACGGAGCCTTTAAGTCTGCAACTCGTGTCGGATTATTTCTGCGCCGGCACTTAAGGCATTGAGCTTGTCTCGGGCGACTGCACGCGATAAAGGCGCCATGCCGCAGTTGGTTGAAGGGTAGAGCTTGTCCGCATCGACAAATTGCAGTGCTTTGCGTAGCGTATCGGCGACTTCTTCTGGCGTTTCAATGGTATTGGTGGCCACATCAATGGCGCCGAGCATGACTTTTTTACCGCGGATCAGCTCAAGCAGATCGATCGGCACATGCGAGTTTTGGCATTCGAGCGAGATAATATCCAGATTGGATTTTTGCAGCTTAGGAAAGACTTCCTCGTACTGACGCCACTCGGAACCCAAGGTCTTTTTCCAATCAGTATTGGCTTTAATGCCATATCCGTAGCAAATATGCACGGCCGTTTCACATTTCAGACCTTCAACAGCTCTCTCTAACGCGGCAATGCCCCAGTCATTCACTTCAGCAAAAAATACGTTAAATGACGGCTCATCAAACTGGATAATATCCACACCAGCGGCTTCGAGCTCGCGGGCTTCTTGATTGAGGATAACGGCAAACTCCCAGGCCAATTGTTCGCGGCTTTTATAGTGGGCGTCGTACAGGGTATCAACCATGGTCATCGGGCCAGGCAGCGCCCATTTAATCGGCTGCGTGGTGTTCTGGCGTAAAAACTTGGCGTCTTCAACAAACACTGAGTTTTTTCGACTTACGGCACCGACCACAGTTGGCACGCTGGCATCGTAACGGTCACGGATTTTAACCGTTTCACGCTTGGTAAAATCAACACCATCAAGGTGCTCAATAAAGGTGGTGACAAAGTGCTGACGGGTTTGCTCGCCATCACTGACGATATCAATGCCTGCTTGTTGCTGCTCGTGCAGCCAGACCCGCAAAGCATCTTGTTTACCTTCAATTAAGGCCTCGCCTTCTAAGCGCCAAGCCGACCAAATGGTCTCTGGCTCGGCCAGCCAAGAGGGTTTAGGCAAGCTGCCAGCGGTGGATGTGGGTAGTAAAATGCTCATAGCCGATTCCGTATTAAGGAAGCGCTGAATAAGTACCTAGATTACTTCGGCAACATTATTCAGCGCCTCCTTCAATTCTTGTAAGTGATTAAACGCAAATTCAGGCAGCGTATTTAGCCGACCAACGCTCAAGTATGGCTTGGTAGGGTTTGATGAAATGTTCTTCGGTGAACTTCCCCTGCTCAATCGCTAGCCTGTTGCGCTCTTCTCGGTCATACACAATTTGCGTTAATGAATGATCCAGATTCTTTAAACTGGGTTGGTAGCATTTGCCGGCCGCAGCGTTGGCATTATAAATCTCAGGGCGGTAAATCTTCTGGAATGACTCCATGGTGCTAATGGTACTGATCAGTTCCAGCGCCGTGTAGTCATTGAGCAAGTCACCAAAAAAGTGGAACGCCAAAGGCGCAACGCTATTGGGCGGCATAAAGTAACGAACCTCCAGCCCCATTTTGTTGAAATACTGTTCAGTTAAAGAGGACTCATTAGGCTGATATTCAACACCGAGTATCGGATGCTGGTTGCCGATTCTGTGATAAATCTTGTTATCTGAAACGCTGAGACATATCACCGGTGCTTTAACAAAGTTTTGTTGATAAGTATCTGAATTTATAAAGCTTTTAAACAGATTGCCATGCAACTCGCCAAAGTTATCTGGCACACTAAATTGAGTTTGGTCTTTGTTATGTTCTCTGAGCAATACGCTAAAATCATAATCGCGCACATAAGAAGAAAAGTTATTGCCGAGCATGCCTTTAATGCGTTTGTTACTGAGGTGATCAACAATATGGGTCTGCAGAACTTCAATCGCCGGAAAGCTACCTTGATAAACTTGATGAGCAAATTTCATGTTTACAGAGATGATGTCTAGTTCAACAGAATAACGATCCCCGTTGGGATTATCCCAGTGCGCTAAGGCATTAAAACGGTTGTTGATCATCGCTATAGTGTTACGCAAGTTTTGTTGCCGACTCTCGCCTCGAGCCAAATTAGCAAAGTTCGTCGTCGCTCGGCTGTTATCTGCGGGATGATAATTTTCATCGAAGGCAATGCTGTCGATAGCAAAGATAAAGTCGCTAGTCATGATGTTCTGGTATCCAATTCGTGCGATAAAACCTGAAGACAAGCTTTTTTGCTGGACGTTACTGACGTTCCTGGTCGGCAGTCTGCAGCGCTTGTTCTTGTTTATGGCTTATTAATAATGGCTCTAGCGTTCTAGAGCTGGGAATGGATACATTTATACGTGGATGCAAACATGAATGACAACGAGCTTATTTCAGCTAATGTATGAGTAAGGCTCATGATGGTTTTTGTGCGCATGCTGCCAGCAGCAGTCCTGTACAACAGTCCTTACAGGAAAAACCCCAGCCGCCGCA
The DNA here is from genome assembly GCA_048266525.1 of Pseudomonas sp. Classification (GTDB taxonomy): domain Bacteria; phylum Pseudomonadota; class Gammaproteobacteria; order Pseudomonadales; family Pseudomonadaceae; genus Denitrificimonas. Next base: position 25,243 of record JBLWZG010000005.1, on the reverse strand, counting down.
CACAAACATCCACAGCAAACGCCTGACCAATCGCCACCACGGCCACACTTCTAATCTGCGCAGGCTGCAACTCAGCGTCGGTGCGGTGCGCTTGCAGTTGTGCGTAGGGCAGGATAAAGCGCGTCCATTGCGGCTGCACCGCTAAGGTGCAGCGATAGGATTGCCAAGACCGGGTTAGCTGAGTGGTTTTGATATGCAAATTATAGTCATGCGCAGTGCCGTACAGTTCAATAAATACGCCGCGGTAGTCAGGGCGCAACCAATCCGGATCGATATCAAGCCTCATCTGCACAAAGCCGCCGTTGTTATCCAAACTGGTGCGACCCACTAAACAGTTGCAGTTTGAGTTCTGGCGCTGATCTTGATGCAGCGCTGCAGTGGATACGCCACCCATCACTTGATCGCTAATCACCAACCAAGGTGAAGGTTGACCCTGAGTAGATCGATACACATCAATCAGTTGTTCTTCAGCGACGGCAGGGCCTTGGGTTTTGAGATGTTCATTCATTTGCTGGACGCTCTCTTGGTAGGTATGCAGAAACTTTGGCTATTGCAGTCAAGCCAAAAGCCGCAGCAGATTGATTTACAGGCTAGCAGCTTAGGGGATTTGTTAGTATGAGCACTTTAATCCTAATAACCTTAAGCACTGCCAATGAATGCACCTTTTACGCTGCGGCCTTACCAGCAGGAAGCCGTGGATGCCACTTTAAAACACTTTCGCCAGTCCGATGACTCGGCGGTGATTGTCTTGCCGACCGGTGCAGGTAAAAGTCTGGTGATTGCCGAATTGGCGCGTTTGGCGCGGCGTAAAATACTGGTGGTCACGCATGTTAAAGAGCTGGTGGAGCAAAATCACGCCAAGTACCAAAGCTATGGTGCGCAGGGTGGTATTTTTTCTGCGGGATTAAAGCGTAAAGAAAATAGCCATCAGGTGACCTTTGCCAGTGTGCAATCTGTGGCGGCCAATCTTGAGCAGTTCAAAGATGAATATTCATTGATCATTATCGATGAATGTCATCGCATCAGTGGCGATGAAAACAGTCAGTATCAACGGATTATCGAGCAGCTATGCCAACAAAACACAGGTCTGAAAGTGCTAGGGCTGACTGCCACGCCGTATCGCTTAGGTATGGGCTGGATCTATCGTTATCACTATCGGGGCTTTGTTCGTAGTGAAGAGGATAAGCCTTTTGTCCGCTGTATTTATGAGTTGCCGCTGATCTATATGATCAGTCGCGGTTATCTGACTAAGCCTAATTTGGTCGATGCAGCGGTAGCGCAATATGATTTCTCGACGCTGGCGCAGAACCGCTTTGGTGAATACGCGGAAAAAGATGTGAATGCGCTGCTGGGTAAACATCAAAGAGTCACTCGCGCCATTATTGAGCAAGTGATGGAGTTGGCGGTTGAGCGCAAAGCAGTGATGATCTTTGCTGCAACCGTGGATCACGCCAAGGAAATCACCGGCTATTTGCCGCCAGAGCAGACCGCCTTGATTACCGGCGCGACCGATCAGGCTGAGCGCGATCAGCTGATTCAGCGTTTTAAGCAGCGCCAATTAAAATATCTGGTCAATGTCTCAGTGCTCACCACTGGCTTTGATGCGCCGCATGTGGACTTTATCGCTATTTTGCGTCCGACTCAGTCGGTCAGTTTGTATCAACAAATCGTCGGCCGTGGCTTGCGCTTAGATGAAGGTAAAAAAGATTGTTTGGTGATTGATTATGCGGGCAACGCTGTCAATTTGTATCACCCTGAAGTCGGTGAGAAGAAGCCCAATCCCGATACTGAGCCGGTGCAGGTGCTGTGTCCGGGTTGTGGTTTTGCCAATATCTTTTGGGGTAAAACAGACGGTGCAGGGCAGGTGACTGAGCACTACGGACGCCGTTGTCATGGGCTGCTGGAGTGGGATGATGAGGATGAGCCGGCAGCGCCGCAGCAGTGCGATTACCGTTTTCGTTTCAAAGAATGCCCACACTGCGGCAGCGAAAATGATATCGCCGCGCGTAACTGCCATCAGTGTCAGAAAGCCATTATTGATCCTGATGATCAGCTGCGCGATGCGTTGAAACTCAAAGATGCCATGGTGATCCGTTGCGCCGGGATCAGTCTCAGCGCCAATGACAGCAATAATGCCAGCACGCTGAAAATTACCTATCACGCTGAGGATGGTGAGGAACTGAGTGAGTCTTTTGATTTCAGCAAGCCGGCGCAGCGCACTATTTTCAACAAGCTGTTTGGACGGCGCTTAGCCAATAGTCAGGCGCCGCAAGAATTCAGCAAGATTGCAGAAGTGCTTGAGATGCAAGCCTTACTGCCAGCCCCCGACTTTGTTATTGCGCGCAAGAAAAAGCACTACTGGCAGGTGCAAGAACGGATTTTTGATTACCAAGGCAGCTACCGTAAAGCGAATGAAATATAAAGCGAGGTAAGGCTAAAAGGATGAGCAGATTTAAGTCAAATTCTGCGCGAGTCATGCCTTATCGTTAAGTGTAAATAAAAGGGTCAGAATGAATGTCAGAATTTGCATTCGCACATCCATCAGATAAGTAAATTGCAGAGGCTCAGCAAAAGCTTGGGTTTATATTTCAGCTTGAATATATTGAGTTTATTAAGTCTGGCTATGATCTTGGTGATGCACCTTTAGATGCGCTGGAAATTTCTAATCCCCCTCCATACGCGGATATATTTGAGGCAATTCGAAAATCCTAGGAATTATTATCAGTTACCAAAAGACCTCTGCCCGATTTGCGAAAACAATTCTGATTGCTATTGCCTAAATCAAAAAGGTGAAGTGGTTTTCTGGTCGCATAATGGTGCAACTTATGAAAGGTGGCTCAACGTAACCGTATGGCGCAATAGTTTGGCGGCATAAGCAAATAAATAAAAACTAATAATCTGTTAGCGGGATCTCGTAATGAAAAAACTGACTTTCCTTATAGTAATGGTGCTATCCCTTGCTCTTGCTAGCTGCGTCAACAAGCCTGATTTACCGGCTCAGGACGATTACGTTGAAGTGTATCGATATGCCTATATGGCCTTACAGGAGGGGCAGTGGCCCGCATATAAGAGGTTAATGCGAGTCGTCATTGACAGATCGACGGCCAGTGGCGCCCCCCCAGAACAACGTGCCATTTTCTGGTATGAGTATGGGCGTGCATCGGGAGTTGTTTGTGATTGGGAAGATGCGCAGTTCGCGCTGAATGTAGCCTACAACCTTGATAGCAAAACTGGCGGGCCAGCTCACGAATCTCTCAACGAACTCGGCAGAATAAGTGTCGTCAGAAAGCAATATGCCATAGCCGTTGATTATTTCACTCGTGCTCTGATGGCTTTGGGGCAATACCATGAAAAGAACCCCGAGATGGAAATAACAGATCACTTGGGTAATGCTCGGGTTATTGAGGATTTTGCGTATGCGCTTGAGCAATCAGGTGGCCAGCAAAGCGATGTGAAGAGACTTCGTGAAAATGCAGCGCAAATTCGCAATAAAGTAACTGGAAAAGATGGTGCTTATGAAAGCGTTACGCCGTACGGAACGCAATGCAACCCTAACTAGCCCGGCCCTCAATCGCGCTTTCTTCGGTCACTGGGCGTTGCGCGATAAAGCCGCTCAGCTTAGCTTTACGTTATGCGTTTAAGTAACATGCAAAATAAAGGATTAGCAGTTCAGCTCAATTAGACCGGTACAGTAAAAAATGTGCGCAAGAAAAACAGCATAACAAAGTGCTGCTGCCTAACAGTTTTCCCTGCGCTCTAAGCCAGCTGCAAGCGTGGGTATCACTGGCAAAGTTTAGCGTGTCAGCATCCATAGTCTTCTTAAACCCATACAAGGTTGGCCAATGTTTTTTATCAACAGAAGCTGTTTGATGTTACTCATGCTCTTGCCTTTTTTTGCTATGAGCGCGAGTGCTGATGTGTCGCCCAAGGCTGTTTTGATGGCGCAGGGCTTGAGTCAGCCTTGGGCGATGGCGCAGGTGTCAGATCAGCATCTGTTAATTACGCAGAAAGGTGGCTCCTTAGTGCTGTTTGATATGGCATCGGGGACGCAGACATCAGTGAGTGGCGCGCCGCAGGTGATGGTGATGGGCCAAGGCGGTTTGCTCGATGTGGCTGTGCCTGCGGATTATAAACAGGGTGATGAGCAAGCAGGTTGGATTTACTTTACTTATGTGGCACCAGCGCAAAAGGATGGCAAAAAAGGTTTGGGCGCAACGGCGTTAGGCCGAGCGAAGTTGGATGAGTCTTTAGCGGCTCTGCAAGATTGGCAAACACTATTGGTTACTCAGTCGGCCAGTGCTGAAGGCCAGCATTTTGGCAGCCGCATCGCCTTTATGCATGAGTATGTGTTTTTTGGCGTGGGTGATCGTGGTCATCGAGATAACGGTCAAGATCTCACCACCCATGCTGGAACGATTATGCGGTTGTATCGCGATGGGAGTGTGCCGCCCGACAATCCTTTTGTCGGGCGCAGTGATGCCTTGCCAGAAATATGGAGTTATGGTCATCGTAATCCGCAAGGATTGGCGGTGCGCCAAGGGCAGCTGTGGGCCAGCGAGCATGGGCCGCGCGGTGGTGATGAGCTGAACTTGATAGAGAAGGGCGGCAATTACGGCTGGGCTGTGGTGTCTTTGGGTAAAGAATATTGGGGGCCAGTAGACGTGGGCGTGGCGTCTAAGTCCGGAATGATCGACGCTAAAAAGGTGTACATTCCATCCATTGCGCCAGGCAGTTTGCTCACGGTTGAGCACAACCGCTATGGGTGGCAGGGTGATTTTTTATTGGTTGCGCTGAAGCTGCAGCATCTTAATCGTTTGCTGATGCGTGATCAGCAGGTGACGCAGGAAAAGCGCTATTTAGAAAATGAGAAACAACGCTTACGTGCCCTACTGGAGGACTGGCAAGGGCGTATCTGGATTGCCACTGATGCAGGTCAGCTGTGGCAACTGCAGTAAGCTAACCTTGCTGGTGTCGGTGTCGGTGTCGGTGTCGGTGTCGGTGCTGGCGCAGCGTCGGTTGAGGTGGCAAGGGCTGCACGTTGCAAGGCTGCTATCGAGGTTTGAGCATAGCTGGGTGTGCGGATTAACGCGGTGGCTGGATCTGCGCTGACACTCGCGGCATACTGCTAATAATCAATCGATCATATTCGCAGGGCCACCATGAATATTTCATCTGTTGGCTATTCTTTTACAGCGCATTCTTTTGCGAATCGTCCTGAGCAGACCGAGCAAACCGAGACGGATAAGCAAGATGGCAAAAAATTGCATGGAAATGCAATGCTGTTGCCGGAGCAAATCAAGCAAGTAGAGCAGCTCAAAGTACGCGATCGTGAAGTCCGTGCGCATGAAATGGCACACTTGGCCGCTGCTGGTGGCTTGGCTACGTCTGGTGCATCCTACACCTACCAGCTTGGTCCGGATGGTGCCCGCTATGCCATTGGCGGCGAGGTCTCGATTGATACCTCAAGCGGCAACAACCCTGAAGAAACCATTCGTAAAGCACAAGCGATCCGCGCTGCTGCCTTAGCACCGGCGGAGCCTTCCGGCCAAGATCATGCCGTGGCTGCTCAAGCCTCGCAGATGGAGGCGCAAGCTCGAGCTGAGCAGGCTGCTGAAGGTCAGAACGAACGTCAGAGCGAGGTTGAGAACGAGAGCGAAAATAAGGAAGAGCCGCAGGCTGATGTTGAGGGTGCTTCGCAGCAAAACAGCGAAAGCCAAAAAGCTGCTGTGCAGCAATATCAGCGCGTCGCCACTGAGTTTGATAATGGATCGCAGCTTAATCTGCTGGCATAAGACCGCTCAGTTAAAATCCATCTCAGCAGATCAGAAGCCTCAATCAGTGTTTTAGTGTATTCAACTAGGAAACCCGCAATGACCTTATCCTTGCCTCGCTTGTACTCCTTTCGCCGTTGCCCTTACGCGATGCGTGCGCGACTGGGTATTGTGTTTGCCGAGCTGCAGGTGGAGTTGCGGGAGATCGTGCTGAAGAATAAGCCGGCGCAAATGCTGGCTATCAGCCCCAAAGGTACGGTTCCTGTGCTTGAGTTGGCTGAGGGCGATAGCGCTACGAGGCGCGTTATCGAGGAAAGCAGGGAGATACTGGAATGGGCGCTGCAGGAAAATGACCCGCACGGGTTATTAAACACCGATTTAGCCAGCGCCAATGCACTGATCGACCGTAACGATAACGAATTTAAACACTGGCTCGATCGCTACAAATACGCCGATCGTCATCCAGAGCTCACCCAGCTTGAATACCGGCAGCAGGGCGAGGTGTTTTTACAGGTGTTAGAAGAGTTACTCGGAAAAAATACATACCTGCTCGGCGATAACATCAGCATCGCTGATATTGGCATTATGCCTTTTGTACGCCAGTTCGCTCATGTCGATCGAGATGTTTTTTACGGTCTGCCTTATCCGTATCTGCAGCAGTGGCTTAAAGATTGGCTGGAGCATCCAGCGTTTCAGCAGGTTATGATCAAATTCAAGCCTTGGCAGGAGGGTGATCAAGCAGTGCTGTTTGCCAAAGGCAGTCACTGAGGTTTCCTAACTTAGCAGAGCTGTTTTACATGGAGGGGGCGCTAGAATTACTCAGGCATGATTGGCCAGTCGACATAGTCAACCGTATCCAGCGGTTGTGGCGCTGTATCGCATTGCCACTGCTTAATATAACGCCGCTCGGGATCGTACTCTTGGGTTTGCTTTTCTAGATTAAAGTGCCGTCCGCCACGCGGGTCTTTACCCACACCCGCAATATATTGCCAGTTGCCCCAGTTGGAGGCGACATCGTAATCGAGCAGCTGTTGTTGAAAGTAAGCAGCGCCGTAACGCCAGTCCACCGCCAGCTCGTTGACTAAACAACTGGCGACAATTTGCCGGCCACGGTTTGAGATAAAGCCTGTGGCGTTTAACTCTTTCATGCAGGCATTGACCAGTGGGTAAGGCGTTTCACCGTTGCACCACTTTTTAAAACGAGCGCTGTAATAGCTGGTTTTAGGCTTGTGCTTGGCCTGACCTTGAAAGCTGAATAAACGTGCGTCTTGCTGCAGTGCTGACCATTGAAAGTATTCGCGCCACAACAGTTCAAAACCAATCCAGTAGGTTGAGTCATTGGCACCGTGCTGTGCTTCGTAGGCTTTTAATTGTTGCCAGATGGAGCGGGGCGATAGATTGCCGAGCGCTAAAAAAGGACTGAACTTGGTTGAGCTGTCCCAGCCATCTAATTGGTTGCGAGTGAGCTTATAGCTGTGCGGTGCTGAGCTGGAAAAGTAACGCTGCACATGTGCCAGCGCCTGTTGTTCGCCCCCCTGAAAAGCGCTGGCTGCTAAAGGCTGTGTCACGTATGTTTGCGCGAATTGATCAAGGCTTATGCCCTGTGATGACTGTACTTGGATGGCGTGCGGTACTGTGCTGAGTGTATCGCTAACGGCTTGCACAGCAAAATTACGTTTTTCAATGTGCTGTCTAAAACTGGAAAAGCTATTGAGCAGTTGCGGCGTGAGTGCTAATTGCTCTGGCTTAAACAGCGTGTGATTCCAAGTGGCAAAGCAACGCACCTGAGGCAGGTTTTGCTCAATCACTTGGCAGGTTTTGTTTTCATACCAGCCCACTGGTTTAGAGCGCACGATGGTATCAATCTGCTGCTCTTGCATAAAGCGGCAGACCTCGGTTGCCGGTTGGCCTTCTAAAATAATTAGGCGATGGCCTAAAGTTCGCAACTGCTGATCAAGATCGCATAAAGACTGATAAATAAAGTTGAGCCGGTGTGGCCCTATGGCTTTATGTTGATAGTTATTGGGCCCGATGTCATGGGGGTTAATCACGTAAATAAAGGCAATGGCTGCGTAATGGCTGCAGGCCCAGTTGAGGGCGAAGTTATCGTGCAAGCGCAGATCATCAGTAAACCAAAAGGCTACTTTTTTGGGCCTATTAGACATTCGCAGAGTCCTTTGTCAGCGCGCATAGCAGGGCCTGCGCGGGTGGTTTAGGTGAAACATTAAAACATTTAAGCGCATGATACGTTACCTGTGAGCTTTGTAAGAAGGCAGAGTAGGACTGTGCTGAACTTCTGGTTTAGAATGAGATTAATTCTCAATATAGATACTCAATCAAGCAGGGTGACGTGATGCACGGTGAATATAAAGTACCTGGCGGTAAGTTAGTGGTGGCTGATCTTGAGGTGCAAGATGACTGTTTAAGCCACGTCAGTATCTCGGGCGATTTTTTCTTAGAGCCTGATACCGCTTTAACGCTGATTAACCAAGCGCTCATCGGTTTACCCAGCACAGCCAGTCAACAAACCTTAACCAGCGCTATTGTTGAAGCGCTGGATGACGATGTGATGATGTTTGGTTTCTCCGCAGAAGCTGTCGCGATTGCCGTACGCCGTGCGTTAGGCAAGGCCAGCAGTTGGCTTGATCATCAATTTAGCCTGATTGCTCCCGTTACGTTACCCGCAGCCATGCATGTGGCTTTAGATGATGTACTCGCTCAGTCTGTGGCGAAAGGCTTACGCGGGCCAACCTTAAGGTTTTGGGATTGGGATGATTCGGTGGTGGTGATCGGCTATTTCCAGTCGGTGAAAAACGAAGTGGATATGGCCGCCGCGCAGCAAGCTGATGTGCAGGTGGTGCGTCGTATTACCGGTGGTGGGGCGATGTTTATGGAGCCCGGCAACTGCATTACCTATTCGCTAACGGTGCCGTCCTCACTGGTGGATGGTATGAGCATTGAGCAGTCTTATCAGTTTTTAGATGCCTGGGTATTGGCCGCATTGGCCGAAGTTGGCATTCAAGCGCACTATAAGCCGTTAAACGATATTGCTTCTGCGCAAGGCAAAATAGGCGGCGCAGCGCAAAAGCGTTTTGGCACTGGAGTGCTGGTGCACCATGCCACTCTGGCGTATGACATTGATGCTGACAAAATGCTGCAAGTGTTGCGCATTGGTCGAGAAAAGTTATCGGATAAAGGCATCACTAGCGCGAAGAAGCGGGTCGATCCCATGCGTAGTCAAACCGGCTTAAGCCGAGCGGCGATTATCGAGGCCTTTATCAATCACTTTGCTAAAACCTACCAAGCCGAATCAGGCGACTATTTGCCAGCCGAACTTGCCAGCGCCAAGGCATTAGTGGCTGACAAGCTGTTAACTGACGAATGGCTCTACAAAGTTAAGTAGCAGCCAGCATAAATACCTTGCGCCACTTTGCTATAGGGGCAGCAGGGTTGCTTGCACCTAGGATGACGAGCGAGAACGTCATGGCACTTAGTTTTAAAAGTCTTACCTGTGATCATTTAACTGCAAGACAGAAGTGGCAATAATCGCAGCTCATATTTTAAACGAAGTGATGACCATGACCGTTGATCTCAACAGCCGTTACGGCTTAAATCCTGCGCACAGTGAAGTGGTAGAAGCCTGTAAAATGATTGAGCCATGCAAGGCTTTAGACATGGGCTGTTCCAATGGACGCAACGCCTTATACCTGAGCCAGTTAGGCTTTAATGTCACCGCCGTCGATAACAACCCCAGCGCCATTGCCATGTTGCAACAGGTGGTCAGCACCGAAGGAATTAGTAATCTTAAGGCGCAGGTGTACGACATCAATAATGCTGCGCTGGCTGAGAATTATGGTTTTATTGCCTGCACCGTTACCCTGATGTTTCTTGATCCTGCGCGTGTTGCTGCGGTGCTTGCCGATATGCAAGCGCATACGCTGCTCGGCGGTTATAACCTGGTTGTGTGTGCGATGAGCACTGCAGAGCTGCCCTCGCCAATGCGCTTTCCCTTTACCCTAAAAGCAGGGCAGTTGTCTGAGGTGTACCAAGACTGGGACATAATTAAATACAACGAAGATGTGGGTACGATGCACAATGGCGCGCAATTGCAGTTTGCCACCCTATTAGCGCGCAAAAAATAACAGTATTTTGCTAGGCTCTAACTGTTTATAACCATGGTTACTCACCGATCTGCTGCTTTAGACACTGCACAATCGCAGGTGTTTGCTTGAGCAGCAATAGTCGACCAGTCAATGGTTAGCAGTCATTAGCATTGGATAGGATAAGTGAAATGGAACTCGAAATAACTGTAGTGGATGCTTTTACTGATGCGGTGTTTGCTGGCAACCCTGCAGCAGTGATTATCACCGAGCAATGGTTACCCGATGCGTTAATGCAGTCTATAGCGGCGGAAAATAATCTTTCAGAAACAGCTTTTTTAGTTTTAGCTGAAGCTGCAACATATCTGATTCGCTGGTTTTCACCGCTCACTGAAATCGATTTTTGTGGCCATGCAACCTTAGCCTCTGCTTTTGTTTTATTTAATAAGAATCCTGAGTTAACCCGCATTAAATTTTGCGCTCAAGCTGTTGGCGAGCTAGGCGTTGAGAAAACTCAATCAGGTCAGATTCAGATGAACTTCCCGAACACCAAGCCAGAGAAAATTGACATGATCCCAGAACATTTGCTGGCGGGTCTCTCGATCCCTCCGGTCGATGTGTATTGTAATGCGCAAGCTTATTTCGTTATTTACGAGTCGGAGTCGGCGGTCTTATCTGTGCAGCGTAATAACGAGTCTTTGCAACAGCTCAAACCCCTTGATGTGGTTGTGACATGCCGATCTGAATCCAAGGATTATGACTTCATCTCAAGATACTTTTGGCCTGCAAACGGTGGTGATGAGGACCCTGTAACGGGCTCAATTCACACGGGACTAGCACCACTTTGGGCGCAGCGGCTGGGTAAGAATGAGCTGACTGCATATCAGGCTTCAAAGCGAGGTGGCGTACTGAGCTGTTTGGTTTCGGATGATAGGGTGCTAATTTCTGGTAATGCGGTTCAGTACTTGAGCGGAACGATCACCGTGTAAAAACTAAACCTGTAACAAGATTAGGCTCGTCGATACTTTTTCCGTTGCAACTTTTCCTTTACTGCAAAGCCGCCCGTGCTGGCGCATTAGGAGAGCAACCATGTTGCCTTTTTACACCATTGGCCATTCCACCCGCAGCATCGAGGAGTTTGTTGCGTTACTGCAGGCGGCTGAGGTGACGCTTGTGGTGGATATTCGCACCATTGCAAAATCGCGCACTAACCCTCAATACAATGAAGATGTATTGCCCGGTCATTTAGCGCCGTTCAAGATTGAATATATTCGAATCGACGAGTTGGGTGGTTTGCGCAGTAAGAGCAAAGAGGTCGAGCCAGTGCTTAATGGTTTTTGGAATAATCAAAGTTTTCATAATTATGCTGATTACGCGCTGACGCAACCCTTTCTTGACGGTTTAGCGCAACTGATCCAGTTAGGCCGTCAGCAACGCTGCGCCGTGATGTGCTCTGAGGCGGTGTGGTGGCGTTGTCATCGTCGTATTGTGGCGGATCATCTGTTAGCCCGTGATGAAAGCGTTTTTCATCTGATGGGTAAAGATAAAATTGTCCCAGCCCAACTGACTGAAGGCGCAAAGATAGAAGCCAAAACGGTTGTGGTTTATCCTGCAGAAGAACTGGAAGAATAAAATGAGCCAAGCTTGCGACGCACGCAGTGTTGCAGTCGAAGAGTTGCTCGTACTGATTTAAATATCAAGGATGACAATAATGGATTACTCCCCAATCGTAACTAACGCTCTGCAAGCATTATGGTGGGTGTTGCCAGCGGCATTGATCTTGAGCGTCTTTAAAACGCGATGGTTTAAGGGCATTGTTGGCGAAACCGTAGTGAAACTTGCTGCAAAGTTGTGTCTTCCTGCGGCTATCTATCAGCCGATACACAATGTCACCTTGCCAACAGTTGATGGTACGACGCAGATTGATCATATTTTTGTGTCGCGCTTTGGCATCTTTGTTGTTGAAACAAAAAACATGAAGGGCTGGATCTTTGGTGGTGAACATCAAGCGCAGTGGACTCAAAAAATATTTAAGAAGTCCTATAAATTTCAAAATCCATTACGTCAAAATTATAAACACGTTAAAACGCTGGGGTCTTTGCTAGAGGTTTCGGCGGAGGCTATTCATTCAGTTATTGTTTTTACAGGGGACAGTACGTTTAAGACAGCAATGCCGACCAATGTAAGACGCGGAGCAGGTTACATTGCTTACATTAAGTCTTTTCGTACGCCCGTGCTCTCAGTGGCTGAGGTTGAACAAATCGTGGCGCAGATTCAATCGGGTCGTTTGGTACAAACGCGTGCAACCAATCGCCGTCATGTTGAGCATCTGCAAACCCGTAACGATCCAAACACTGAAAGAAAGTGTCGGTCATGCGGCAGCGCCATGCTGTTGCGCACTGCAAAACGTGGACACAATGCAGGTAACCAGTTCTGGGGCTGCTCAGCATATCCAGCGTGTCGGTCGATGCAAAATATCAAATAAAAATGCTTTTTAACGTCACTGCTGATTGAGTATATATTGCTCTGCAGCATTTTTATGCAGTGGCTAAAAGATTACCGCAGTTATGGAGTAAGCCGCCTGAGCACTTTCTTCTTGAGCTCATTTCTGAACCTATACCTTGGCACGGCGCCTAATTAGTTGTAGCGCTCTGCTGTATTAGACTGATAACTGTCTTGAAAATACACGGCAGCACTCGCATTATGTAAATACCAATCACCATTTATGGGGTAAGTACGATGTCGAATGAAGGTTATCATGAGCCCATTGAAGAGCTCTCCGACGAAACACGAGACATGCACAGAGCCATTACATCACTGATGGAAGAATTTGAGGCTGTCGATTGGTACAACCAACGTATCGATGCCTGCAAAGACGATGAATTAAGAGCAATCCTAGTACACAATCGCGATGAAGAAAAAGAGCACGCAGCAATGGTGCTTGAGTGGATTCGTAGGCGCGACAAAGTCTTGGATAAAGAACTCAAAGATTATCTATTCACCGATAAAACCATCGCACATAAATAACACCTTCCGTTTGCTACGGCTTGATAACCAATTGTTGGGCTTATCAAGCGTGGCTATCTGATATTGGATTTGCGCATGGCATTGATCGCGATGCGCAAATCCATCACTGATACTTTCTGCAACTAAGACGTGCTTTCCTGAATTAACGCAAGCGCTTGCACAGAGGGTCGAACTAGCATGACAAAAAAACACTCTTTCAAGCGTATCACTATTGTTCTCGTTGTCGTGGCGATTGCACTGATCGCCTTGCGTGTCGCGCTGCCTGGACTGGTCAAAAATTATCTTAATCAACAGCTCGCTGAGATGGGTGACTATCAAGGGCGTATCGCTGACGTTGATATCGCCTTACTCCGTGGTGCTTATGTGATTCGCGGGATGGAAATCGTCAAAATCAGCGAGGCTGTGCCAGTGCCTTTTTTTGAAGCGGATAATATTGATCTATCGGTCAGTTGGCGCGCTTTGTTAACAGGTCGGGTGGTTGCCGAAGTCGAATTTATTCATCCTGAATTACACTTTGTTGATGGCGATGGCAAAGATTCACAGTCGGGTGCGGGTACGGACTGGCGTGATACTTTGCAGCAGTTAGTGCCTATGCAGATTGACCGCTTAGGCATTGAGAATGGCACTTTGCATTTTCATAATTTTAAATCTAAACCCAATGTGCATTTGTTGTTAACCGAGTTAGACGGAGCATTCACTAACCTTAGCAATGCTGACCGTAGCCAAGATGCAGTGCCTGCAGACTTTAAATTTGAAGGACTACTGTTTGAAAACGCCCAAACCAGCTTGCAAGGTAAGCTTGATCCCTTGGGGGATTTTCGTAATTTTGCGATGAGTTTAAAAGTCACTGGGGTTGGACTGCAGCACATCAATGATCTCACTGAAGCCTATGGTTACTTTAACTTTGAATCCGGTACTGGTGATTTCGTTATGGAGCTTGAGGCTGAAGATGGCCAGCTCAGTGGTTATGCTAAGCCTATTCTGAATAATGTGGTCATTTTTGATTTGAAAAAAGACCTTGAAAAAGGTGTTTTTAGTGCCGCTTGGCAAGCGATTGTTGGCGGTTTAGGACAGGTTTTCCGTAATCAACCGAAAGACCGTATTGCTTCACAAATTGATATTCGGGGCAGTCTCGATCAAAAAAATATTAGTGTTTGGCAAGCATTTGTCTCGATCTTGCATAATGCTTTTGTTGAAGCTTATGAGGCGCGTTTTGAGCGTGAGTAAGGAAGATGTTTTATGAGCCGCGACGCTGTCTCTGCGCCAACCATTGTTGACGATTTTGTTGCGCCGCTGTGCCGTGATGTTGTCAGTATTATCTATCAAGATGACGATATTTTATTGATCAATAAGCCCAGTGGTTTGCTCAGTTTGTCGGGTAAAAATCCGCTAAATTTTGACTCTGTGCATTATCGTTTGCTGCAGGGTCAGGACGGTGTTAGTCCTGCATTTGCACAGGCAAAACTGCCGCATCGATTAGATTTTGGTACATCCGGCATTATGGTGGTGGGGCTGCATGCCGAGGCTGCACAGCATCTGAATAAACAGTTTCAGGCAGGCAGCATCCAAAAGCATTATTTAGCGATGTTAGAGGGCTGGCTAAGCGATGATCAAGGGCAGATTACAGCGGCCATTGCTAAAGATAAAAATCTTTTTCCGCGCGTAAAAATTTGTCAGAGTAGCGGCAAAGCATCAGTCAGTAAGTACAATGTCTTGCAGCGTTTAGAGCAGCCACAGCGCAGCTTAGTGCGCTTTACGCCGCTGACTGGGCGTACCCATCAGCTGCGTATTCATAGCTTGGCCATTGGCCATCCGATTCTGGGTTGTGATCTGTATAGCAGCGTGCAGAGTCAACAGCTCGCTGAACGTTTACTATTGCATGCCAGTGAGTTGTATTTTCAGCATCCACGTACGGGTGAGCGCATGCATGGGCAGTGTCCGTGTCCTTTTTAACCGGCTCAATGTCTATCGGTGGATGATCAGGCTTTATGTCTGGGCAAGTCCGATGACCTCGCTTGATTAGAGTTTTGATGAAATCCACAACCTGTCGACTTGATCGTTTTGTTAGCCAGAACAGCCTTTTTAAGGCGGCTGATACACGATTATTAATTGCGCAAAAACGCATTGTTGTTGATGGGCAGCCAGCGCATTCGATTCAACAAAAAATCACTCAGTTCAGCCATGTGCTGTTGGATGGGCAATGTTTGCAAGACAAACAAGCGTTGTATCTGATCCTCAATAAGCCCAAGGGTGTGGTCAGTGCCACCAAAGATCTGCAGCACATCACTGTGCTCGACTTGCTGGAGCATCCGCAGAAACACCAACTGCACATTGTCGGTCGTCTTGATTTAAACACCACGGGCCTATTGTTACTGAGCAACGATGGCGCATGGTCACGCAAAATCAGTTTGCCTGAGAGTAAGCTCACTAAAACCTATGAAGTGACGCTGGCGCAGCCCATCACGCCTGAATATGTTGAGGTGTTTCGTCAGGGCATTTATTTCGCCTATGAAGGCATCACCACCCAGCCGGCCTGCTTAGAAATAGTTTCGCCATACAGCGCTAAATTAACGCTGACGGAAGGCAAGTATCACCAAGTAAAGCGCATGTTTGGGTTTTTCCAAAACGAAGTATTGGCGCTGCATCGTGCTAGTGTTGGGCCGCTGCGCTTAGAGGGTTTGCAACTGGGACAGAGTCGATCGTTGACAGAAGAAGAACTCACGGCCATTGAGTCTGAGTGTTGCCGCTAAGCAATCTAAGCGAGCAAAGGCTCGGACAGTGATTGTGTGTGCACAAAGTCAATCACATTAACCAGCGTCGTTTCATCAGCCGGTAAGCCAGATAAAACATTACCACGCCTAACAGCAACAAATAGATCAGAGCAAAGGATCTGTTCGCCATACTGCCACCTTCCAACAGTATCGATTGCAAAGGCTCGAACAATTGAAAGGAGGGGAGTAATGGCGCAACTGCAGTCAGTTTTTGTGAGACATCGGCCATGGCTGAGGGTAGTAAGTGTGGCAAATATACGATGACACCAAGGGTGCGCGCGCTGGCCTGATTACGGCACAGAAAGCCGAGAAATACGCCATAGGCGCTAAAGCAAAAGCTACCCACTAAGATAAAAGCGAGATAGCTAAAAATATGTTGCGGCCAGACATTGCTTAATAGGTGCAGAAGTAGCGTGGCAGTGACCGCTAACACCATTCCTGTAATCAGTTTTGCTGCGAGCCATTGCGCCTCATGGATGGGGGTTTGCAGCAGGCCAAGCAGCAGTTTCTTTTCTTTTTCTTCAGCAATTTGTGCTGGCAAAATGATAAAGCCAACCAGCAATATGACCATTAAGATCCAAGTGGGTAGCGTTTCGCGTTGCATGCTGCTGTGTTGCAGGGAATCAATCTTTGCAACCCAACTGGGAGGATGGCCTTCAACGGCTTTCTGTAAGGCAGAAAAGCTTTGCACGATAGCAATGGTGTGCAGCGATTCTTTTTTTAGCACCAGCAAGGCTAAGCTATTGGGTTGTTCCTCGTTACGGGTCACAATGCCATCGATTTTGTGGTCTTTGAGTAGACGCAAAGCCTGTTCTTGATTGGCTAGCCAGGTGACCGCAAATACTTGATCGGCAGCCTCAATGCTCTGCGCTATTTTGGCTGGATAGGTTTGATCTTGCAGCATACCAATCTTAATGATGTTGGCTTCTACGTCAGCTTTGTCGACGAGATTTAGCGCGATAAAAACAAAGATAGGAATGAACAGCACCAGCACCAGGGTCTTGTTCTTTACTGCGATCGCCAGATCGTTAAGGGTGAGAACTAGAATATTTTTCATTACGCGTACAGCTCAGCATGAATGTCAGATTGGAAATATTCTTCTGGCAATCCGTCGAAGATGACTTGGCCTTTATGCAAAACCATAATACGCGTTGCAAGGTTCTTGATTTCTTCGGGGCGGTGCGAGGTGAAAAGGATAGTTTTACCGGCAGCGTGCATCGTATTGAGCAGTCGATAGATTTCTCGAGTGGTCTCGAAATCAAGTCCCGAGGTCGGCTCATCTAGCAGTAACACAGACGGACTGGCGAGCAATGCACGGCCGATGCTGACGCGTTGCTTTAAGCCTTTGGAGAGCGTTTGCACTTTTGCTTTGCGAAAGGACTGCAGATTGAGCTCGGTTAAAATATCTTCCACGCGCAGTAGCGGTGTCTGCGAGAGTTTAGCGAATAATTTGAGATTGTATTGGACTGAAAAAAAATCAAACAGATTGGGATCTTCAGGAATAAAACCAATTTTTCTTACCGCTGCGGCTCTATTCTTCAGATCAATGCCATCGATGCTGACGTCGCCACTGTTGGGGATGATCCAGTTGGCGAGCATTTTTAGCAGTGTTGATTTACCTGCGCCATTATGGCCGACAATGGCAATCAGTTCGCCTTTTTCTACTGCAAAGCTGGTTGACCTCAGGCCTCTGTTCTGGCCATAGATCTTGGTCAGATTGTTGACTTGCAGTTGCATAGATTAAGGTTCTATCTGGAAATCTGGGATGAGTATTAGATTCAGAGTAAAGTCTGCAGTGAAATATCTAGCAGGTGTGGCCGTGAAGCTATATCTAAACAGCTGAACAAATATTGATAGAGCGACATGCAGGCTGGCGAACCAGCGGTGCATGCGACTTTGCTCATTAGATTATTTTGATTATCACTATAACTAGGATGATGACTACTAAAGCCGCTACCATGATTACCTCCCGTTCTTCTGCAGTTTGTAATGTTTGATTGGAGCATAGGCGTTTAAGTTCCATACAGCCACCTAATTAGCATAAACGCCTGTTTACTGCTCTGTTGTTTTAAATTATTGAAGAGTGGAGCGACTACAAGCCGGTACAGTGCTTTTGGTTAAACAAGCTTTAACAGGGGTATGAGTCTTAGTTGTGCGCAGACATTTTTATAAGTTATGAGCGATGATTCGCACGATAAATATAAAAGCATCTAAAAAGTTGATAGGTATCAGCAGTAATTAGCGCTTTTTATCAATATTAATGAGACTACAATAGTCACCATCAACAACATAAGAGAGCTTGTATGCAGTTGCTTAATTCTTCAAATCGCTATGGTTTAGTCAGTGTAGTCATACATTGGTTAGTCGCGCTGGCCGTATTCGCTTTGTTTGGCTTGGGTCTGTGGATGACTGGGCTAACCTATTACAGCGAGTGGTATCGCACGGCGCCTGCGTTGCATAAGAGTGTCGGCATCGTACTGTTTGCAGTGATGTTGTTACGCGTACTGTGGCGTTTTTTAACAGCCAAGCCTGCGCCAATCAGTAGTCATTCGACAACAGTGCGGATGTTGAGCAGCTTAGGCCATGGCCTGCTGTATCTGGGTATTTTTCTGGTGATGATTTCAGGCTATCTGATTTCCACCGCGGAAGGCCGTGGCATCAGCGTCTTTGATCTGTTTGAAATTCCTGCGCTGATTACCGGCTTGCCCGATCAGGCGGATCTGGCTGGGGAAGTGCATTTCTATGTGGCCTGGGGCTTAGTAGTGTTTGCTGGATTGCATGGTTTAGCAGCTTTGAAGCATCACTTCATTGATCGTGATTCAACACTCAAGCGCATGCTGGGTTGTGGGCCGAAATAATTTTACGACTTAGATTCTTTTAATTGATTAGAGGTAAAAACATGTTTATGAAAACGTTTGCAGCGTTGCTATTAGGTTCAGTATTAGCCAGTGGTGCAGTATCTGCAGCAGATTATGTGATTGACCAAGAAGGCCAGCATGCCTTTGTTAACTTTAAAATCAGCCACTTAGGTTACAGCTGGTTATACGGCACCTTTAAAGATTTTGATGGCACTTTCAGCTATGACGCAGCACAACCAGAAGCCAGCAAAGTCAATGTGACCTTGCGTACTGCCAGCCTCGACAGTAACCATGCTGAGCGTGATAAGCATTTGCGCAGCGCTGATTTTTTAAACACCAGCAAGCATCCAAAAGCCACATTTGCCTCCACTAAAGTGGTCAGCACCGGTGAAGGTACTGCTGACATTATCGGTGACTTAACCCTTAATGGCGTCACTAAAGAAGTGGTGATTGCTGCCTACTTTATTGGTGAGGGTGATGATCCGTGGGGTGGCTACCGTGCTGGCTTTGAAGGCACCACAACCCTGCAATTATCTGATTTCGGCATTAAAGCCAACTTAGGCCCAGCGTCAGAAAGTGTTGAGTTGACCTTAGCGGTTGAAGGCGTACGCAAGTAATACCTTATCAGTCAGTGGCGCTACCTTGCATCGGTAGCGCGCTGGCGCGAATGCAATCGACTAAGATTTTAGCCGCTTTCCCGAGCGGCTTATCTTTATGGCTATACAGATAAAACGGCTCATGACGAATACTACTGGTTTGTAAGGGTAGTTTTTTCAATAGGCCTGAGGCTAAGTCTGCCGCAATAATATGTTCCGGTAGCCAAGCAAAACCTAAACCCGCGCGAATAAATTCAGCAGAGGTCGCTAAACTGGCGACTGTCCAGCGTTGCTCGGCACCCAGCCAACCGACGTCACGTGGTTGACGCTTGCCTGAATCACGCACCACTACTTGCATGTGTGCGGATAAGTCTGTGGCACTGAGCATACGTCCTAGCTGATGCAGAGGATGCTGCTGATGCGCCACGGCAATGAAAGTAATGGTGCCCAATTCAATGGGTAGGTAACCGATAATACTTAAAGCGCTGATAGCGATATCTGCAGCGCCGTCATGCAGTAATTCTTCGGCGCCGGATAACACTTCTTCACGTAATAATACCCGGCAACCATGGCTCAGCGGTTTAAAAGCTTGCAGTGCTTGCACGATTTTCTGACTGGGATAGGCCACATCCACCACTAAGCGCACTTCGGCTTCCCAGCCTTCTTGGATGTGCTGAGCTAACGCTTCCAGTTGCGACGCATCGGCCGTTAATTGCCGTGAGCGCCTTAATAAAATTTCACCGGTTGCAGTTAATACAGCTTTACGCCCCTCAATGCGTAATAATGGCATGGCTAACTGCTCTTGCATGCGCGCAATGTTATAGCTGACCGATGATTGTGAGCAGTGCAGCGCGAGTGCCGCTTGTGCGTAGCCACCATGATCAATCACGGCTTGTAAGATTTTCCATTGATCTAAAGTGATGCGTGGGGCTTTCATAAGCATGCCATTATTCAGTGTTTGCGAGAGTCTAGCGTTTTTTATTCATGTTGTTGAGAGGAATAGAGTGGCAATGTCTGAGCTCAAATACTTAGCCGCCTATGCGCCAGAACTGCAGGCGCAAGTACGCAGCATGTTGGCGCAGGATAAGCTCGGTGCTTATTTACAGCAGCGTTATCCCGAGCGCCATAGCGTGCAAAGTGATAAGGCGTTGTATCAGTTCACCGTCGATCTCAAACAGCAATACCTGCGTAATTCTCCCAATATCGATAAAGTGTTGTACGACAGTAAGTTGGATGTATTGCGGCATGCTTTGGGTCTGCATACAGCGATTTCACGGGTGCAAGGCAATAAGCTCACGGCGAAAAAAGAAATCCGTATTGCCTCATTGTTTCGCGATACGCCGCCGCAGTTTTTGCAGATGATTGTGGTGCATGAGTTGGCGCATCTGCGCGAAAAAGATCATAACAAAGCCTTTTATCAACTGTGTCAGCATATGCTGCCGGAGTATCACCAATACGAATTCGATTTACGTATCTACCTGACCTGGCGCGATACGCTGGATAAAAATACCAACCAACCCGTAATCAAGGACGTTTAACCATGCAAAACCTACAGAGTTTGTTAACCCGCAGTCTTCTACTTGCAATGGTGTATGCAGGCGCGAGCACAGCTGCTTCAGATCGGTTGCCTGCCCAGCAAACGCCATTGATTGTCCCGCAGTTGCTTGAAGTTATGGCGCAGAAAAAGTGCCTTCAAGACGATGAGCAAGAGTATTGCGCAGAGATCCGAATTGATTGGGAACGCACTGGCGTGGACTGGCTCGATCAAGCCTTGCTCGCTAAGCTGGCGATGGCTGAGACCGAGCCTGCCCAGTTACCGCTTGCAGCTCAAGCGCAATTGCAACTGATTAAGCAACAGGCCGATGCTTGGCTGGTTGAGAGCTATGCTGAGATTACGCAAGCGCGTGAAGCAGAAGAGCCCTATTTTATTGGCTTTGACTACAGTGACAGCATTCGCTTTATTGCTCAGCGTAATCATCTGGCCAGTTTCAAGCAGTTTAGCTACAGTTATTCCGGTGGCGCGCATGGCATGTACAGCACCAGTTATGCGTTGTTTGATTTGAATACCCATAAACAATTGCTGTTGGCGGATATTGTGCAGCGTTCCGCTGATGCAACCTTACTGCAGGCATTACGCGAAGTGTATTTAGTTGATTATGCCGACTATGCAGAAAGCTGGTTGATTGATGACCTCACTGAGCAGGCGCAAACTTTTTTAACAGATAACTTTGTTTTCAATGAGCAAGGTATAACGTTCAGCTATGCGCCTTATGTGCTGGGTCCGTTTTCAGAAGGCGAGGTACGCTTAACCCTTGATTACGTCCTGCTGAAAGATATTCTTAAGCCAGAATATATCTTGGATAATTAAGCACACGGGCAGATGCTGTGTGTTGCTGAAGCAGCATCTGTCTTGTGTTTGGCGCGTATGCAAGCGAGAGGACTACCAAGCAATACGGCCGATTAACATATCTTTAAACATCACAAAGTCGCCGGCCAAGCTATAAAACAGATGCTGAAAGGTGGCTGGGCGATTCTTTTCAAAGACAAAGTGTCCGAGCCAAGCAAAACCATAGCCACACACTGGCAGCGCCAATAACCACCAAGCATTAATCACACCGAAAAGAGCGCAGGCGGCAATGCTCAGTACAGCAAGCGTGCCGCAAAAATGTAAGCGACGGCTGGTACGGTTTTTATGTTCGGATAAGTAGTAAGGATAAAATTATGCGAAGCTGGTAAAGGTGCCGGGTCTATTCTGCTGCATGGACTGCGCTCTCTTATTATTATGGCTTGCTGATAGTTGTAGCGAGCGCAGTGTCGACTGTCAATGTGCCTCTTATTGCTGCTATAGATTGCTGACTAAGCTGAGTAAATCAGTGGAAGCAATAAACTCTTCACAGTTTTTTTCTGGACCTTGGCTGTCCGGTTGCAGTACTGCACGCAGATGGCCAATACCATAACGCTGGGCGCTGCGTAGCACTGGAAGGCTGTCATCAATAAATAAACTACGTGCTGGCTGATAGTCGATCTGCTGGCTGAGGCTGATCCAGAAACGCTGATCTTCTTTAGGATAGCCATAATCGTGCGAGCTGACGATGATGTCGAGCAGCGGCTCTAGGTGAACTTTTTCCAGTTTAATATGCAGTGAATCTCGATGCGCATTGGTCACTAATACAGTGTGTTTGCCAGCCTGTTTGAGCGCGGCTAAAAAATCATCGGCATTGGCGCGTAGAGCAATTAAATGCGCAGTGTCGCGTTTCATTTGCTTGATCGGTAGATCTAGCGTTTTGCTCCAGAAATCAACGCAATACCAATTCAGCTGACCGCTGTAAGAGGCAAATAAAGGCTGTAAATACGCGTCAGCCGCCGCGCGTGACAGTCCATTTTTCTCGGCATAGCACTGTGGTAAGTAATCGAGCCAAAAATGATTATCAAAATGCAGATCGAGTAAAGTACCGTCCATATCCAATAAAACGGTATCAATTTTCTCCCAAGGCAGCAGTTGCATAGCGAAATCTCTCTAAAACTGTGTGTGCAAGCGCGCTATGATACCTGCATCGGCATTGGGAGTTTTGTTATGCGGGAAAAACCAGTCATCTTAGCCAGCGAAGAAGTGGCGCGTAGTCGAATTTTTCGTGTTGAGCAATTGCAGTTGCGTTTCAGTAATGGTGTAGAACGCACCTATGAACGTTTGCGTGGTAAGGCCGGCGGTTTAGGCGCGGTGATGATTGTCGCCATGCTTGATGCAGAAAATGTGGTGTTGGTGGAAGAATATTGCGCCGGCAGTGAAGCCTATGAGTTGTCGTTGCCTAAGGGCTTAATTGATCCGGGTGAAGATGCTTTACAGGCGGCTAATCGTGAACTGCAAGAAGAAGCAGGTTTTGCCGCACGCTCTTTAGAGTTTATTACCGAGTTAAGTTTATCGCCGGGCTATATGAGTCAGCGCATTCAAGTGGTGCTGGCGCGGGATTTATGCCCGTCGCGTTTAGCGGGCGATGAGCCCGAACCGATGCGGGTTGAAACCGTGAACTTGCGTAACCTGTTGGGCTTGCTCGAGCATCCGCAATTTACTGAAGGCCGTGCTTTAGCGGCGATGTATGTGGTGCGTGACGTATTACAGCAGCGTGGTGAGTTGACCTTATGATCCATCCTCTTATTGATCCCGTGTTGGCGTTGGTACAGGCTGCCGGTCAAGCAACCTTGCCGTATTGGCAAGCCAATGTGGCTGTGCAAACGAAAGCGGATGCGTCGCCGGTGACAGCAGCAGATATCGCCGCGCATAAAGTGCTGGCAGCAGGATTGGTCGCTTTGGATGCAAGCATTCCGGTGCTCTCGGAAGAAGATTGCGCTATTGCTCTGAGCGAACGCCAACAGTGGACGCGCTGGTGGTTGGTTGATCCGTTAGATGGCACCAAAGAGTTTATTAGCGGCAGCGCTGAATACACGGTAAATGTCGCGTTGATTGAGCACGGTCAGGTGGTTTTCGGTGTGGTCGGCGTGCCTGTTACCGGCGCTATTTATTACGGCGGCGCAGCGTTCGGTGCTTTTTGTCGTGATGCGGATGGTGCTACCCGCAGCCTACACATGCGCAGCGCGCCGCAGGATGAATTGGCTGTGGTCGCCAGTAAAAGACACAGCAGCCCAGAACAAGAAGCTTTGCTAGAGCGTTTGGCGGAAAACTTCCCGACGCTGCGCTTAGTGAATGTCGGTAGTTCGCTGAAGTTTTGTCAGATGGCTGAGGGCGCTGCAGACCTCTATCCACGCTTAGCGCCAACTTCGCAATGGGACACTGCTGCCGCGCAAGGTGTGCTTGAGGGTGCGGGCGGTCAGGTGCTGAATCTGCAAGGACAACCGCTTACCTATGCCGCGCAAGAGAGCTATTTGAATCCGTTTTTTATTGCTTTTGCGCTTGGGTCTTCTTGGCAGCAATTAGTTATGGCACAGTTTTAGATATTGGTTACCAAGAGAGCAAAAGCCACGCATTTTCTCGCCGTTTATAGTCTTAGTGAATAGTGCTGCAGCCGCTGTCAATGGTCATTAACAACGCGGTTAAGGCCGGTATTCTTAATCGGTTTGTCAGTGTCTTAGGTAATGCTATGGATGCTTACAGCTGAGTATTTGCTTTTAGATTTGATTTACGGCTACCGATAGGTTTGATCTTAATACCAGAGATGAATTGCGACTCATCGATAGGTTTATCGCTTTGTTTAAAGCTAATGTGCGGAGCAAGAGCGTTGCGGCTTTGAAGTTGGGTTCTAACGCTCATTATACAGATGTCAGATATGCGTGAGCTAGTGAAGTGAATGCTCAAGAGGTGGTGCATTACCATTTTACGTTCTTTTTCGATCGTGAGATTTTTAACTCACCCTGCAGCTCATCATAATGATAAATACAAAGTGCTGAGAAAGATGATCGCTACAGCTAGCTGGTAAAGCACGGCTTACTTGTGTCTGTATAGACTCTGTGCTGTTTTTTGAGGCTGGATCACAGTAAGACTTTTTATGTTCTATAAAATACAAGATTTAAGTACACATCATTAAGATGGTGTCATCACTTTGGTGTCATAAACGCAATGTTATTAAGAGCACATGGATTTGCTTTTCTGTTTCTCATTTATATGACGGGTGCTGCTGCGCAGGTGCAGCTTCCGGCGGATTGTAGTGGTCAAGTAAAACTGGCCACCGACTTATAGTTAACCCAGTAATTTTCCTCAGCTTTATTTGGGCTCATGCCACCATTGTGTTTATGCGGCCTTAGCTGGCTGTAATACCCGATTAAATACTTAACGATATGATGCTGTGCTTGGGTAAATGAGTGGTAACCATAAGTTGGCACCCATTCAACTTTTAAACTTCTAAAAAAGCGCTCCATTGGCGCATTATCCCAGCAATTACCTCGTCGACTCATGCTCTGTTTGATCTGGCACTGCCAGAGCGTTTGCCGGAATTTACGGCTCGTATAGTGACTGCCTTGATCGCTATGAAACATAACACCTTTAGGCCGTCTACGGCTTTCATAGGCCATTTTAAGCGCCTTACTGGTTAGCTCACTGTCGGGCGATAATGACATCGCCCAACCAATAGGCTTGCGTGCAAATAAATCCATCACCACTGCTAAGTAAGC
>JBLWZG010000004.1:59760-250668 GCA_048266525.1 Pseudomonas sp. | reverse complement strand
ACAAATTTATATTCGCGGAATAACTTGTGCTGCTGATAATCTTGCTGACTATCAATCATCTAACACAAGCACCCACACGAATTGCTTGATTCAAATTGTTAAAGAACGTTTCGCTGAGCGTCTCAGCAAGGAGGCGTATTCTACATCCTCCTAAGTATCTGTCAAGGTTTATTTTCTGGAATCTTTCAAAGCCTTCCCTATAACTCCTTGCTACCGCTGAGGTTCTTACGTTCCTCGTTGGTAGGCCGCGCATTCTACAGCAGACTGCGAACCTGTCAACACCCTTTGCAAAAGAAATGCAAAATAACTCAGAATTACTGAGATCGCTTAGCCTGGCGCTTACGCAAGCGTAATACATACTGCACTGGCCCTGATGCCGCATAAGCCAAGAACATCAATAATAAGATGCGTGGCGGATCACTAAACACTACAGCAAACGCCAGCACCACCACCAGTATCGCCACAAAAGGAACTCGACCCTTTAGATCTAAATCTTTAAAACTGTAGTACTTGATATTACTGACCATTAGCAATCCAGACACAGCCACCAGCACTGCCAGTAAGATGATGATCGCGAAAGGCAAATCGGCGCCACCGACACCCGCTTCACTCAAAACCCAGATTGCCCACACAGTACCAGCCACAACACCTGCAGCCGCAGGACTGGCCAAACCAATAAACCAGCGCTTATCAACAACACCTATTTGCGTATTAAAACGAGCTAAACGTAATGCAGCACAGGCCACATATATAAAGGCAACAGTAAGTCCAACGTTACCCAATTCAGACAAAGCCCACTGATAGGCCAAGATTGCAGGCGCCAAGCCAAAGGCAACCATATCTGACAAAGAGTCATACTCTGCACCAAATGCACTTTGTGTATTGGTCATGCGTGCTACGCGGCCATCCAGACCATCTAAGACCATCGCCACAAAAATGGTAGCTGCAGCAACATAATAATTACCGTTAACCGCGCACACAATCGAGTAAAACCCAGCAAATAAGTTTGCCGTGGTAAACAGGTTAGGCAATAAATAAATACCTTTATGCCTTACTTTACGACCTTCGCTGTCGTGACCCTCTTCGACATGCTCATCTATAGGCAACAAACTCTCAATAGACGATGTGTTATCGTTTTCATCAGGACGCTGACTCATAAACT
Source organism: Pseudomonas sp. (assembly GCA_048266525.1). GTDB lineage: Bacteria > Pseudomonadota > Gammaproteobacteria > Pseudomonadales > Pseudomonadaceae > Denitrificimonas. The sequence goes on along the minus strand of JBLWZG010000004.1, from coordinate 249,506 downwards.
TCCTTAAGCTTCTCTAGATAATACGCCATTCGGCAATGCTGTCATTTTATACTATATAAGCACCAGAAACGAAAAACGCGGCCTTAGCCGCGTTTTTCAATTGTAAGCAAATCAGTTTTTTGATTTATCAACAATCTTGTTAGCAGAAATCCACGGCATCATCGAACGCAGTTTCTCACCAACCACCTCAATACCATGCGCAGCGTTATTGCGGCGATATGCAGTCATTGAAGGGTAGTTTGTCGCACCTTCTGTGATAAACATTTTTGCGTATTCGCCATTCTGAATACGTTTCAGAGCATTGCGCATTGCTGCGCGAGACTCATCGTTAATCACTTCAGGACCTGTGACATACTCACCGTACTCTGCGTTATTAGAAATTGAGTAGTTCATGTTCGCAATACCGCCTTCGAACATCAGATCTACAATCAACTTCAATTCGTGCAGACACTCAAAGTAGGCCATTTCTGGCGCATAACCGGCTTCAACCAGCACTTCAAAACCTGCTTTAACCAATTCAACAGTACCACCACACAGCACGGCCTGCTCACCGAACAAGTCAGTTTCTGTTTCATCTTTAAAAGTTGTTTCGATAATACCGGTACGTCCGCCACCCACACCGCTTGCATAAGACAGCGCAACGTTTTTCGCATTTCCTGAAGCATCTTGGTAAATAGCGATAAGGTCTGGAATACCACCACCTTTCACAAACTCTGAACGCACTGTGTGACCTGGTGCTTTTGGTGCAATCATGATCACATCAAGGTCAGCACGCGGCGTAACTTGGTTGTAGTGAACAGCAAAACCATGAGCAAAAGCTAGGGTTGCGCCTTTTTTAAGATTTGGCTCCAACTCTTCTTTGTACAACTGACCCTGGAACTCATCAGGTGTTAGAACCATAACAACGTCAGCAGCTTTAACCGCTGAAGCAACATCCGATACTTTTAAACCGTGCGCTTCAGCTTTAGCAATTGAAGAAGAACCAGCACGCAGGCCAACTGTGACATCAACACCTGAATCTTGCAGGTTGCATGCGTGCGCATGGCCTTGTGAACCATAACCAATAATGGCGACTTTCTTGCCTTTGATAATGGATAAATCACAATCTTTGTCGTAGTAAACTTTCATAAAATTCTCCTAGGATTGGAGAGCTTTTGCTCTCCAGGGTTAATTCAAAGGCTTAAGACTTTATCGCCACGCGCAATACCAGTCACACCACTGCGCACAACTTCCAAAATAGAAGCTGGACCAATTGCCTGGATAAAACTATCCAACTTATCGGTTGTTCCAGCTAATTGCACGGTATACAGACTAGGAGACACATCAACAATCTGCCCCCGGAAAATATCCGCTGTACGTTTGATTTCAGCACGCTGAGCACCACTGGCCTTGATCTTAACCAGCATCAGCTCACGCTCAATGTGTGCGCTTTCAGATAAATCGACCAACTTAACCACTTCAACAAGCTTGTTCAGATTCTTAGTGATTTGCTCAATCACTTCCTCTTTACCAATTGTAGTCAAAGTGAGACGCGACAATGTCGGATCTTCGGTCGCGGCAACAGTCAGGCTCTCAATATTGTAATTACGCTGCGAAAACAGGCCAATGACACGTGATAAAGCGCCAGGTTCATTTTCCATCAGCAGAGAAATAATATGTCTCATGATTATGTCCGCTCCGTTTTGCTGAGCCACATATCGCGCATCGCGCCATCACGAATCTGCATCGGGTACACGTGCTCACTGGTGTCTACTTGAATATCGAGGAAAACCAAACGATTTTTCATCGCAAAAGCTTCTTCCATTTTTGGCTTCAGATCTTTCAAGTCAGTAATACGCATGCCGACATGACCATAAGCTTCAACCAACTTAACAAAGTCAGGCAGCGACTCCATATAGGAATGAGAGTAACGACTGTTATAGACCATATCCTGCCATTGGCGAACCATACCTAAGGCACCGTTATTCAGGTTAATAATTTTAACTGGCAGATCATATTGCAGACAGGTTGAAAGCTCTTGGATATTCATCTGAATACTACCCTCACCGGTAACGCATGCAACGTCATCGTCAGGGAAGTTTAATTTGACACCCATCGCCGCAGGGAAACCAAAGCCCATCGTGCCCAAACCACCTGAGTTAATCCAACGATTAGGCTTATTGAAGCGATAGTACTGCGCAGCAAACATTTGATGCTGACCTACGTCAGACGTGACAAAGGCATTACCCGCAGTCACATCACACAGCGTTTCAATCACCGCTTGCGGTTTAATAACACTGCCGTCACCACTGTCGTACGGGAAAATTTTACCATTACCACGCCATTCATCGATTTGCTTCCACCAGCTGGCAACAACATCTGGATTTGGTTTTGTGCCTATATCTTTTAATGCGGCAAGCATATCGGCTAAAACACTATCAACCGGTCCAACAATTGGAATATCGGCTTTAATCGTTTTAGAAATCGATGCAGGGTCGATATCAATATGGATAATTTTTGCGTTAGGGCAGAACTTAGCTGCACCATTGATAACACGATCATCAAAGCGAGCACCTACAGCCACCAACACATCGCAATGATGCATGGTTAAGTTGGCAGTATAGCTACCATGCATACCAAGCATGCCGACAAACTGACGATCATCACCAGGGTAGCAACCCAACCCCATCAAGGTATTGGTAACAGGTGTATTGAGCAGTCTAGCCATCTCAGTGAGCTGTGCAGACGCACCACCCATAATAACGCCACCACCCGCATAGATTACCGGACGCTTAGCCGCCAGCAACATTTCTGCCGCTTTGCGAATCTGGCCAGAGTGACCACGGGTAGCTGGCGCGTAAGAGCGCAATTTAGCCTTTTTAGGGTAGCTGTACTCAAACTTTTCGATCGGGTTAGTCATATCCTTAGGGACATCAATAACCACTGGGCCTGGCCTACCTGACTCAGCCAAATAGAAGGCTTTTTTAACCACTTCAGGGATTTCTGAAGGGTGTTTAATAATAAAGCTGTGCTTAACGATAGGTCGTGAAATACCAATCATGTCGGTTTCTTGAAAGGCATCGGTACCGACCATATCACTCGGCACTTGACCTGAGATCACGACCATTGGGATCGAATCCATAAACGCCGTGGCAATACCGGTGACCGCATTGGTTGCACCCGGACCTGAAGTCACGAGCACCACACCTGCTTTACCAGTCGCGCGCGCATAGCCATCGGCCATGTGCGTTGCCGCTTGCTCATGGCGCACTAAAATATGCGTAAGAGACGGCTCTTTGAATAATGCATCATAGATATGCAGTACAGCTCCACCTGGGTAGCCATAAATATATTTTACGCCCTCGTCACGCAGTGAGCGAACGAGCATTTCTGCGCCGGATAAAAGTTCCACAGTAACACCTCTAAAACGCCAGAGTACCGCCCTTCATCAAGGGCAATCTGATTGTAGGTTGCTGCCATTTGCAGCATGGGCTACGGTGATTGCCGACTACCCTGCCACTTAAATTAAACAGCATAGAAAAGCCCGAATGTCTAAAGGCCTTTCACCCAGCGCGAGGTAACGCGATACGGGTATAACGGGCGGTACGGGTACGCACCTCATGAACTCATTCTGTAAGAGCCTTTTTGAGGCATGCAATACAGGAAACAGTGAATTGTTCGGATTCAGCCTGTGCAAGTCAAGCATTACGAGACAATTATCGCATTTCTTAGCGCAATCATAAGTATTTGTTGACCTTGTGCGCAACCACAAGCTTGCTTAACCAGTTTATTGGTTACATTGAGTTAAAATATTATGATAATTTGCTGAAGCTTTTGTTTAAACTCTCAATAAGGATCTCGCATGCGACGCGTAATCACGACAACAAGTCTTTTATTGTTATTCAGTTCAACGCTGCTTGCCGCTCCAGTTTACAAATGGGTTGATGCGCAGGGCGTGACACACTTCAGTGCTGAACCCCCAATCAACCAAACAGCTGAAAGCATTAACACCAATTCATTTCAACCTAAAGTGCCAGAAAAAACGGCGCAACAAATAGCCGCTGAAGAAGCACTAGCCAGTGCTAAAACCCAAGCTGAAATTGATCGAGAAGTGCGCAAAAAAGTGGCTGAAGAAGAAGTTGCACTGAAAAAATACTGCAATGAAATTCGGCATAATCTCGCACAACTTGAAAGCAATCCCAGAGTGATGGCTGAAGTCGATGGTAAACCCACTCGCCTAACCGAGGAAGAGCGTCAAACGCGTATTACTGAGATTAAGAAGTCGATTGAAGAACGTTGCGCTACGGTTAAGTAGCGCAACCTTTCTTAGTCACAAGTCAGTGCAGCATATGTGCTGAGTTAATCGCAGCATCAATACGCCTTAAGCTGTCGAGCAAATTGGCAACCAGGCTTAGTTGTTCCCGATAAACCACTTCAGCCATATCATGAATACCACACTGACTTGGCAGCGGATGATCGGAACTTACAATACTGCGCATGCGCGGCACAAACACCCACTGCAACCACTGTGCAAACTCTAGCGTATCAACACAAAACGGCTGTTCACTCTGCAATGCTTGGGCACTGGGCGCTTGCTGCTCCCACCAACCAAGCTCTTGCAACTCCTCTTCAAGGCAGGCCAATAGCGCCTGCAAATGCAATTTAGTTGTTACCGTCATTACAAGTTAACCCTTGCACGGCGCTGCGCTTCTTGTGCCCCAGCGCTATTGCCTTGCTGCGTACGGGCGCGCGCAATCAAATCCCACAAACCAGCCTGCAAAGCAGGTCGACCATTGCTGTAGCTGAGTCCTCGCTGCGCTAATTGTTCAGCTTGCGCGGCATCACCTTGCGCTAAACGTACTTCAGCTAACCGATAGAGCACCTGCGGCTCGCGCGGCGCAATACGTTGTGCTCGTTCAAGACTGGAGGCCGCACCGTTAAAATCACCAGCCGTTTGCTGCTGCTTGGCTGTGGTTAAGAGTGCTAATACGGGGCCATCCAACTGCTCATCAGCCGACAAACGCGCTTGCCCACCAATCGGCATGGACGCTTGTGGAGCACCGCTGCTAGCGGGCGCAGACTGACCGCTCGATTCGCTGCTATAAATTTCTATACCGCCAATAGGCGTACTCGGCGCGGCATAGGTTTGTATCCCCTCAACTTCACCTTGCGGCATCACCGTGACCGTAGAAGGTTTGGCAGGCTGTGCAATACCTGCTGATTGACGTACTCGACTGTCACGCAGCGCACCGGGACTTAGCGGCCCGCCACTCTCAACCACAGGTATTGCTCTATGTGGCGAACCCGCACAACCGGCCAACACAGTTGCCAGTGCAATTAAAATGACTGCATGCTTACTCACGTCAATTCCTCATAATAATTAATTTAACCAACTACGAATCCAGCTTTTCACTGATTCCACAGGTGCAGGTAGATAACTTGGCTGATCGCAAGATTCTCCCGCCAAGGGTTCACTGCCTCGAATATAAGGCATTTGCACCGCACCCGGACAGCCTTTAGCGCTGCCTAAGCCAGAGTAAGCATCTACCCATGCCATCACCACATTATCCGGTGGCGTCATATTCAAAGAACTTGGCGCGGAGGTTTGCATAAAGTTCGCCCACACTTGCAAGGCTCCGCTGGCTCCAGTTAATGGCGTCTGACCATTATCATCACGTCCCATCCACACCACTGCGAGTAAATCTTGGCCAAAACCTGCAAACCAACTGTCACGCGAGTCATTACTGGTACCGGTTTTACCTGCCAAAACAATCGATGATGGCACACGATTGTACACTGAACGCCCGGTGCCCTCGGTCATGACTCGACGCATCGCTTCCTGAGTCAAATAAATTGCCCCGGCATCAAAGCGCTGCTCAATTGAGTAAGGATAGCGCCCTAAAGGTTCACCCTCTGCAGTTAATACACTACGAATAGCGCGCAAAGGCGTGTTAAAACCACCGTTAGCAATGGTTTGATACATTCCTGCCACTTCCATCGGAGTTAAACTGCCAGCGCCTAACAACATTGAAGGATAAGCCGGCCACTGACGCTCCACGCCTAGCTTTTGTACGGTTTTCAGGACACGCGGCACGCCCATTTCTAGGCCAAGCTTGGCTGTCGATAAGTTATACGACTGCGCCAGTCCTTGGTATAAAAACACCGTGCCATGCTCTTTTCGGTCATAGTTTTGCGGCGTCCAGACTTTACCGCTTTGGCTTTTCACCGAGAAAGACTCGTCTTGGATATAACGGGTCAAGGTGTATTGACTGGGTTGCTCCAAAGCGGTCAGGTAAACCGCTGGCTTAACCAGCGAGCCAATCGGCCGCACGGCATCTAAGGCTCGATTAAATCCAGCATAGCGTGGTAAACGACTGCCGAGCAGCGCTAGCACTTCACCTGTCTGCGGATTGCTCACCACCATGGCCGACTCAACTTGATCGATATCCTTACGTCCCTCTAACTGCTTATAGGTTTGCGCCTGAGCTTCTTCAGCTTTGCGCTGCAAAATGGGGTCGAAACTGGTGAAAATACGCAAACCTTCTTCGGTCAAATCTTGATCTCGGTAATCTTCACGCAGTTGACGTTTAACCAAATCAATAAACCCAGGATAGGTGCTGTTGGCCAAGCTGCCACGCTGAGTAATCCCTAAAGGCCGCTGTTTGGCTTCTTTAGCTTGTTCAGCATCAACCACTCCTTGCTCGAGCAGTAAATCAATCACCAAGTTGCGCCGCTCAAGCGCGCGCTCAGGTTGACGACGCGGATTGTAATACGATGGGCCTTTGACCATACCTACCAATAACGCCACCTGATGCAACTTCAGTTCAGCTAAGGGTTGACTGAAAAAGTACTGACTGCCCAGACCAAAACCATGCACAGCACGCTGCCCATCTTGACCAAGAAAAACCTCATTGAGATACGCTTCTAAAATCTCATCTTTAGTGTAATGCAGCTCAATTAACAGCGACATCAGCGCTTCTGTTGCTTTACGGACTAAAGTGCGCTCATTGGTAAGAAAGAAGTTTTTCACCAACTGCTGGGTCAAGGTACTGCCGCCCTGACGTAAAGAGCCGGAAGAGGTATTCACCCAGATCGCGCGTGCAATCGACTTCGGCGACACACCATAATGATTATAGAACTCACGGTCTTCTACTGCAATTAAGGCTTGCGGTAGCAAGTCAGGCACTTGATCCAAACGGATTAAAATACGATCTTCTTGATGTGCTGGATATAAGCCGCCTACCAACAAAGGCTCAAGACGAGCAACAGCCAGAGCTTGACCATTGGTTTGCGCCAAACTAGACACAGTGTTTTCAGAAAAACGAACTCGAATAGCTTGCGCAGGCTCCGTCCCCTCATAAAACTGGAAACCGCGGGTATGCAAATCAACCGTATTGCCATTGACTGACATAGCACCCGAGCTACTAGCTGAGGCCTCATTGCGGTAACCCAAGGCATTTAACTCAACTAAAAAATCTTGTTTAGTCAGCTTCTGACCGGCAAATAGCTCTAAAGGCCGCGCGTAGACTTTAGCTGGCACGGTCCAGCGCTTGCCGGAGAACTTCTCCTGCACCACTGCATCAAGATATACCAGAATACCGGCAAGCAAGACGCTCGCAACGATAGAGAGCTTAACAAACAAGCCTAACCAGTGACCTGATATCTTGACTGTGCGGGGGTTTGCAGTCTTTCTAGTCGATCGAGAATTGGTTTTTTTAGTCATGCTGCGAATTATACCTGTTTTGTTTCAGTTCAAAATGCATGTTGTTATAGTTTGCACAGTCGCCCACAGTTGCCATAATGCAGGCATTATTTTATTACTCTCAAGGATTACCTGTGACTCAAGCCCTGATTGCCGCCTTACAAAACCCTGCGATCTATCCGCATCCAGTCGAGGATTTCCAGGTCATCGAAACCCATATTTCTTGGGTCATCCTAACCGGCCCCTTCGCTTACAAAATCAAAAAAGCAGTTAACTTTGGCTTTTTAGACTTCACTGACAGTACTTCTCGCCAGCATTTTTGCACTGAAGAAGTGCGTTTAAACCAGCGTTTAACTGACGGTTTGTACCTTGAAGTTATTGCCATTACCGGTTCAGTTGAAGCACCGCAACTCAATGGCGAAGGCCCTGCTATTGAATACGCGGTAAAAATGCGCCAATTCCCACAAACCAAACTTCTAGGTGATATGCAAAAACGTGGCGAACTCTGTGAAACCCACATTGATGCGCTGGCCAAGCAAATTGCACGTTTTCATCATGAAGCGCCTCGCGTCCCAGCAGAACATGCGCTGGGCGATCCGCATGCGATTATGGCACCGATTCGGCAAAACTTTGAGCAAATCCGTCCATTACTCAGTGAGACTGCTGATCTGCACCAACTAGATGCCCTCGAAGCTTGGGCTGAAGCCAGTTTTACCCGTTTATTGCCCTTATTAGAGCAACGTCGGCACAATGGTTCCATTCGCGAATGCCACGGTGATATTCACCTTGGTAACGCCACCTTACTTGACGGCGAAGTGGTGCTGTTTGATTGCATCGAATTTAACGAACCCTTCCGCTTAATTGACGTCGCTTCGGACGCCGCGTTCTTAGCCATGGACCTGGAAGACCGCGGTCTTAAACCCCTATCGCGGCGTTTTGTGAACGCTTGGCTTGAGCTGACGGGCGACTATCAAGCCATGCCATTGATTAACTTCTATAAAGCCTATCGCGCCATGGTGCGCGGTAAAGTAAATCTATTCCGCTTAGGCCAAGAAGAAGACCCTGTGCAGCGCGCAGTGATTGTTCGTCAGTACCGCAGCTACGCCAACTTAGCCGAAAGCTACAGCGCCATTCCTTCCCGTTTACTGGCAATTACCCATGGTATTTCTGCGGTCGGCAAAAGTTTTGTGGCAATGCGCTTAGTGGAAGCTTTAGGTGCATTACGCTTTCGTTCTGACTTCGAGCGCAAGCGCTTATTTGGCGAACAGGACAGCGAACAACAAAACACCCTAGGCGGCGGTATTTATAACCCGAACGCCAGCGCCGCAACTTACCAGCGCTTACATGCTTTAGCTGCAGATGCCTTACAAGCCGGCTTCCCAGTCGTAATTGACGCAACTTATTTAAAAAGTGAGCAGCGCCATGCGGCTTGGCAGATTGCCGAAAATACCGGCACACCTTTCTTAATTCTTGACTGCCAAGCACCGGATGAAGTGGTAGCAACCTGGCTTAAACAGCGTCAAGCAGAAGGCTTAGACCCATCGGACGCCACTGCCGAAGTAATTTTGGCCCAGCGCAAAAACTTAGAGCCATTAAGCCCTGAAGAAATTGCACAAAGCTACCGCGTAGACACCCATGACGCCGCAACCTTGGACACTCTGATCAGCCAGATTCGCAAGCGCTTACCTGGCTTATAAGCTTTATAATCGGCTGGCTACGTCTTGCATGGCGCAGTCAGTCCTGATTCAAAGCGCCAACCAATCTGCTCTAACTTGATCTTTATTGAGCGCCAGCCACTGCAGGGCAATAATGCTCGCCGCATTATCAATACGCCCAGCCTGCACCGCTTTTAACGCATCGGCCAACGGCCATACATGGACGCGAATATCTTCGCCCTCTTCTGCTACGCCAAAAACCCCACCGACACCTGCTGTCGAGCAGCGGCCAATATACAAGTACACCCGTTCATCTGAAGCACCGGGTGATGGGTAATAGGTCATCACGGGTAATAACTCTTGCAACTCTAAGCCCGCTTCTTCACGGGCTTCACGGCGCGCCACCTGTGCTGGCTGTTCGTCGGTATCAATTAACCCTGCAACTGTTTCCAGTAGCCACGGCTTTGGGCTTTTATCTAAAGCACCGATGCGAAACTGCTCAACCAGCACCACTGAATCGGTATGCGGATCATAGGGCAACACGCACACCGCATCCGGTCGAACAAACAGCTCTCGAACAATAGTCGGCCCCATATTGCCGGCGAATAAGCGGTGTTTTAAATGCACGCGATCTAAGCGATAAAATCCTTGAAAACACTGTTCGCGCTGTTCAATAACCACATCATCTTTCGCCGTCATTGTCCGCTCAGTCATCTATAGCTCCCATAAAAAAGGTGACCATTAAGGCCACCTTTTATACCACTGAAAGGATTAAATCTGCTTATAGATTATCGAACCTTCCTCGCGAAAACGTGCAGACTGCTCTTTAAAGCCGGCCTCAATGGCGCGCTGTTCATCGGTCAAACCGTTTTCCTTGGCATATAGACGTACTTCTTGAGTAATTTTCATCGAGCAGAACTTTGGCCCACACATGGAGCAGAAGTGCGCCACTTTGGCCGATTCTTTCGGCAAAGTTTCATCGTGAAAGGCACGGGCAGTATCGGGATCCAAACCTAAGTTAAACTGATCTTCCCAACGGAATTCAAAACGCGCTTTACTCAACGCATCATCACGCAGTTGCGCACCGGGATGCCCTTTGGCCAAATCCGCCGCATGGGCAGCAATTTTGTAGGTGATAATCCCGGTTTTCACATCATCCTTATTCGGTAAACCCAAGTGCTCCTTAGGCGTTACGTAACAGAGCATGGCGCAACCGTACCAAGCGATCATCGCGGCTCCAATGCCTGAGGTGATGTGATCGTAACCTGGGGCAATATCAGTGGTTAATGGACCCAGCGTATAAAACGGAGCCTCATCACAGCACTCCAGTTGCTTGTCCATATTTTCTTTAATCATATGCATCGGCACGTGACCTGGACCTTCGATAAAGCATTGCACGTCATGCTGCCAGGCAATCTTGGTCAATTCGCCTAAAGTTTCTAGCTCGGCAAACTGAGCGGCATCGTTGGCATCGGCAATCGAGCCGGGGCGCAGACCATCACCTAAGGAGAAACTGACATCGTAAGCCTTCATGATCTCGCAGATGTCTTCAAAATGCGTGTAGAGAAAGTTTTCTTTATGATGCGCTAAACACCACTTGGCCATAATCGAGCCACCACGCGAGACAATCCCCGTCACACGCTTAGCGGTTAACGGCACATAGCGCAGCAACACTCCGGCGTGAATCGTAAAGTAGTCAATGCCTTGCTCAGCCTGCTCAATCAAGGTATCGCGGAACAGCTCCCAGGTCAGATCTTCGGCAACGCCATTCACTTTTTCTAATGCTTGGTAAATGGGCACGGTACCTACGGGTACCGGCGAATTACGTACAATCCACTCGCGGGTTTCATGGATATTTTTACCCGTGGACAGATCCATAATGGTGTCGGAGCCCCAACGAATCCCCCAAGTCAGCTTGGCCACTTCTTCCTCAATGGATGAACCCAATGCGCTGTTACCAATATTGCCGTTAATCTTGACTAAAAAGTTACGCCCGAGAATCATCGGCTCAAGTTCGGTGTGGTTGATATTAGCGGGGATAATCGCGCGACCACGGGCAATTTCTGACCGAACAAACTCTGGGGTGATTTCCTTAGGAATACTCGCGCCAAAGCTTTGCCCAGGATGCTGACTGTCAAGCAAACCTGCTTCGCGAGCTTTTTCTAACTTGAGATTTTCGCGAATCGCCACATACTCCATCTCCGCAGTAATGATGCCTTGGCGCGCATAGTGCATTTGTGTGACGTTTTTACCGGCTTTAGCCCGGCGCGGATTACGAATCGAAGCAAAACGCATGCTCTGCAACTCAGGATCATTTAAGCGCTCTTGAGCAAAACTTGAACTTAAATCACTCAACACTTCAGTATCGCCACGCTCTTCAATCCAACCGCTGCGCACATCAGCCAAGCCTTTACGCACATCAATCTGCACATTCGGGTCGGTGTATGGCCCAGAGGTGTCGTAGACAAATACCGGCGCATTTTCTTCGATACCGTTATCGGTTTCTGTTGGGGTTAAGCTGATTTCACGCATGGGCACAAGAATGTCAGGACGCGAACCTTGCACGTAAATTTTGCGCGAATTGGGGAAAGGCTGAATCGACTGCTGATCGACTTGCGCGGTTTCACTGAGATGCTGAGAAGGAATTTGACTCATGTACTGGCTCTCCTAAAACACGAAAGAAAGTGTCGGGGAACCAGCGGACAAAGGCAGGTATGCCTTGCGGCAAACTTATCTTGTTCCCTACGCGAGGATTAACTCGATCAGGTTCAACGGGATCCGGATTAACCGATCTCAGCTCTATGTAAGAGCACCCCGACAAGAAACAGCCTGCAGTCTACGCACCCAGCAGCAGATACTGCAAGCTCACTCGCGCAAACACAAAACTGTACACAGTCTTAAACAATGTTAAAGCACGCTTGACCGCCCTCCTCAACGGCCGTAGCCTTAAGCAGATTTTTCTCTGCGAAACTTAGGATATTAATGATGCGTGTACTGTCGCTTACTTTTGCTATAGCTGCAGTTTTAGGATCAACGGCGTATGCCGCACCTATCACTCAAGAAAAAGTCAACTTGCTCGAGGTCTATCAACTCGCAGTTGATAACAACGCAGATTTAGCTGCAGCCCATGCTGATTACAAAGCGCAAACTGAGCGTGTACCGCAGGCACGTGCAGGCTTGTTACCACAAATCGGCGCAGGCGCCAGCAACTCTAGCAATCGTAGCAAAGTTGATACGGATCGAGGCACACAGTCTGCCTCTCGCAGCGGTTTAGTCTATCAAGCCAGTCTCAGCCAACCATTGTTTCGCTTAGATCGCTGGTATCAGCTGCAAGCTGCACAATCAAGCAATGAGCAATCAGCCTTAGAGCTGTCCGCCATTGAACAAAACCTGATTTTACAAAGTGCTGAAGTGTATTTTTCCGTACTGCGTGCACAAGACAACCTTGCTACGAGCAACGCCGAAGAAGCAGCCTTTAAACGTCAATTTGACCTTGCCAGCGAACGCTTTGATGTCGGTTTATCAGATAAAACGGATGTTTTACAAGCTCAAGCGGCATTTGACGCCGCACGTGCTAACCGCATGATTGCTGAGCGCATGGTCAGCGATGCTTTCGAGGCAGTCAGTACCCTGACGAATGTTGATTTAGTCGCTCTAGAAGGGGTTAAACACAGCTTACCTATTTTACCGCCAACGCCTAACGATGCAAGTGCTTGGGTCAACAGCGCAACTGAACACAACCTCAGTCTGCAAGCGATTAACTTCGCGGTACAAGCCGCGCAAGACAGCGTAAAGCAGCGCAAGGCAGGTCATGCGCCGACAGTGGATGCCATCGCACAGTACCAGAAAGGAGATAACGACAACTTGGGCTTCGTAAACAGCAGCATGAGTCTGCCTCCTCCGTTTTCTATGCCTCGGTATAACGGTAAAGCAGAACAAAGCAGTATTGGCATACAGCTTAATATACCACTCTACACCGGCGGCATGACCAGCTCACAAGTGCGCGAAGGTGCCTACCGTTTGGATCAAGCAGAGCAAATGCGTGAAAGTTTACGCCGTAAAACTGTACAAGATGCGCGCAATTTTTATCGCGCGGTAAATACCGATGTGGAGCAAGTGCAAGCTCTCAAACAAGCAATCATTTCTAGTCAAAGTGCAGTAGAAGCCACTGAGATTGGTTATGATGTTGGCACTCGTAACATTGTGGATGTGCTGGACGCACAGCGTTATCTGTACGCGGCGGTGCGCAACTACAATAATGCACGTTACGACTATATTCTAAACAACCTGCGTTTACAGCAAACAGCCGGCACTCTCAGCCCCGATAACCTGCAAGCGTTATCCGGCTATCTGAAACCCGACTACAATCCAGATGACGATTTTTTACCACCGGATATTGAAAAAGAAATCGAAGCCAACTTACGTCGCCGCTGATGATTAAGGCTGACTGAATTGGCAGTCAGCCTGTTATTCTCATAAACTCAAACGCATCGACAAATCAATCGCTTGCACATCCTTAGTCAAAGTACCCAGAGAAATATAATCCACCCCAGTTTCTGCAATGGCCCGAATGGTATGCTCATTGACACCACCGGACGCTTCCAGCTTCGCTTGTGAGTTATTTAGTTGCACTGCTGTGCGCATATCCTCCAGACTTAACTCATCGAGCATAATGATGTCAGCTCCCGCGGCCAGCGCCTGACGTAACTCATCCAAACTCTCGACTTCAACTTCAACCGGCTTACCGGGCGCAATACGATGTGCTGCTTGCACTGTGGCAGCCACACCGCCACAAGCAGCAATATGGTTTTCTTTAATTAAGAATGCGTCATACAAACCTAAGCGATGGTTGTGACAGCCACCACAGGTGACCGCGTATTTTTGTGCCAGACGCAATCCTGGCAAGGTCTTACGGGTGTCGAGTAATTTCACAGAGGTGTCTGCAACCATGTCAGCAAAATACTGGCAACGTGTTGCTACTGCCGACAAACTCTGCAAAAAATTTAACGCCGTGCGTTCGCCAGTTAATAATGCGCGCGCCTTACCCTCTAACTCAAACAACACTTGGTTGGCTTGTACGCGCTGACCGTCCGCAACCAACCAGCGTACTTTTACACCACTGTCCACTTGGTGAAAGACTTCATTGACCCATGCCACACCACTGATCACCGCGGCTTCGCGGGTAATCACTTTAGCGCTGGCTGTTTGCTGTGCAGGGATCAGCTGCGCAGTAATATCGCCCGAGCCAACATCTTCCAAAAGTGCTGTGCGCACATTATTTGCAATTTCTGCTGTCAATTGCTCAAGTAAAATATTGGCCATGCTCTGCTCCTCAATAAATTGCAGTCATTATAAAGACTTGTCGCTGTATTAGTAGCGAGGGCAGATAAACTCACCATCACATTTTCAGCGCAAGGCCATCTGTGATTCAAGTCAAACCCCTAGTAGATAATCCTTGGTTCTGGCGTATAAGTACCTATAATCAGAGGCATACATTGTTTTGACACCTAACTCTCAGCGTTCTAGACGTCTTTACTATTTGCCTATGTCTGAAGTTCTGCTGCCGGGAGATCTTACCTAATGAAGAATGACGCTAATGTTCTGACATTTGCTGCGCAAGACAAGCATTCTTCTGTAACCACGGGTAGATTACCTGTGGCACTGAGCCATGTGCGGGATCAGGCCGCAGCATTACTCAAAAACAATATTCAAGAGTTATTTGCCAATGCAGACGACTCGCTATTTGAGATGGCTGATCGCGCCACCAGCAATACTGAACAGAATGCTCTGTTTGAAGCCATGCGCGACTTACGTTTAAAGCGTAAAAATATTGAAAGCAGTTTTTTACAACAGCTACTCGAATCCTTTGCCAGCCTAAACCAACATGTCATAGGTGCCGCACCAAATCTTGACACCTACTCTTTTGACTCTTTAGCGCTTATACAAAATGATGCTTTAGAAGAATCTGTCGCGATTGATGGCATGGTAGCCAAGGTCAAACGGCGCGATGAGCAAGCGTTGCATCATCTCACCTGCCGCTTTAATCATACTTTGAGCCGCAAGATCACCGACGACAGCAACCCGCTAAGCCCTCGTGCGCTCTCAGAAAACTTTATCAAAAGCTGCAACAGCATCCACTTTTCCATCAATATCAAACTGATTATTTTAAAGCTATTTGAAAAACATGTACTTAGCCAGCTCGACACTCTTTATCAAGCAGCCAATACGCTTTTAATTCGCGAAAACATATTACCCGACTTAAAAACACCGGCCCACAAGCAAACCAGAGCCCATCCCTCGGCACAAACCATCGGTGCCAACACACTCACGAATGACCCAATAGAGACAGCCATTGCGGTTAACTCTAGCGAGTTGCAAATTGCTTTTAGTGAGCTGCAAAACATGCTGGCTCAATTGCGAGGCAACGCTTTACCTGTACGACAGGTGCCAGCTGACGCTGTACCTATTTCCAGTCACGATCTGATGCGCCTGCTCTCGCATATGCAGCAGCACTTGCCCCAGCAGCCGAGCCTAGATCAAGACTTACGCGAGCAACTCGATCAGTTGCTGGTGCGTGCCAGTGCCAACAGTAAAAACACTCGCGTCGTCGGCCAAGTTGATGATGATGTGATCAATTTGGTAGCGATGCTGTTTGAATTTATTTTAGATGATCACAATATTCCTGATTCGCTAAAAGCACTGATTGCACGCTTACAAATTCCTTTGCTTAAAGTCGCAGTGCTGGATAAAGCATTGTTTAATCGTGGTAATCACCCAGCGCGTCGTCTACTTAACGAAATCGCCTCGGCCGCGCTTGGCTGGAGCGAGCAAGACAGCGAGCAACGAGACAGCCTGTATCAGAAGATTGACAGCATTGTGCAACGCACACTAGTCGATTTCACCGACGATCCAACAATTTTCAATGAATTACTCGCTGATTTTATTGCTTTCACCGGTAGTGAGCGGCGCCGCAGCGAACTCTTAGAGCAGCGCACCCGTGATGCCGAAGAAGGACGTGCTCGCGCAGAAGCGGCACGTTTACAAGTTGAGCAAGAACTTAATTCTCGCCTCATGGGAAAAACATTACCGGAGGTTGTGGTCCAACTGCTGCAAGAAGCATGGAGCAAAGTGCTACTGCTGACCTATCTTAAAAACAGCCACGACTCCAGCGAGTGGCGCGATAACCTTACCATCATGGATGATTTAATCTGGAGTATCGAGCCTCATGCAGATGCTCAGGCGCGCCTCAAGCTACTGCAATTAGTGCCAACTTTATTACGCCAGTTGCGTGAAGGTTTTTCCCATGCCGCGATTGACCCCTTTGTCGCCAATAGCTTCTTTACTCGCTTAGAAGCGCTGCATGTGCAAGCTTTTCAGCGCTACAAGCAACAATCAGCCACCGTCAGTGACTCTATTGAGCATTTGTCTGAAGAGTTTATTGCCGAGACCTGTTCAACCGACTTCAGTATTGACGAGTTACCCGTAGAGCTGCACCAAGCCGCTCGACAGGAGCAGCCTGAACAGACAGTGATGGTTGAAGTGCAAGCAGAAATTGTCTTGCAGCAACCCGACACAGATAACAGTTCAATCAATAGCATCACATTAGCAGAGGATGACCCTGCGTTACTCCAGGTTGACAGCTTACACACCGGCAGCTGGATTGAGTTTAACCAAGGTGAGCAGCCCAAACTGCGCTGCAAGCTAGCCGCTATTATCAAATCAACTGGACGTTATATTTTTGTAAATCGCAGCGGTGTAAAAGTATTAGAAAAAACCCGCATGGGCTTAGCCGTTGAGTTTAAAAACAACTCAGTTATTCTGCTGGACAACGCCTTGCTGTTTGACCGTGCACTTGAGTCAGTCATTGGCAACCTGCGACGCTTGAAGAACACTTAAGCACACAACACCGTAACAAACTGCTGATAATCAACCACCTACTGGGCCGCACTAATCTGTATATCAGCACACCAATTAGCTGTTGTCTGGCGCGCCTGCCACTGTCCTTGAACCGCCTGCAAGCCAATAAAAGTTACCAGCAAGCCACTGGCCTGCTGCTCTAGTCGCCATGTGATACGCGGCCCTTCGGCCAGTATAATTTCACCCCGCGCATCACGCCCAGAGCTATCGGCAAACCATAATTGATAAACACCTTGCGTGTGAGCAGTCTGCACTTGTGTCGGCGCTTTTAAGCAGACACCTAGACCATCCGCATAAGTGAGCAACTGTACGACCGGATTAGTATCGTTAATGGGTTTAGTGGGGTGCAGCAGTTGCCCCAGCATCAAGCCAAGCAGAAAGCCAAACAAGACTAAGCTGGCTAAAAACTTCAGCAGTAATGGCCGCCTTGGCAGTGCTTCCCATGTAGAATTAGGATCAAATTTATTATCAGGATCGCGCATGTTTCACGTTATTCTCTTTGAACCAGAAATCCCACCCAACACCGGTAATATTATTCGCCTATGCGCGAATGTGGGTTGCAGCTTACATTTAATTGAACCGCTTGGCTTTGCTTTTGACGATAAGCGCTTGCGCCGAGCGGGGCTTGATTATCAAGAGTTCGCTGATGTGCAACTGCACGCTAACCTGCAAGACTGTCTAACTGCTTTACAACAGCCACGCCTGTTTGCCTTTAGCACCAAAGGCCAACATAACTATGCTGAGGTAGTCTATCAAGACGGTGATGCTTTTATTTTTGGTCCAGAAACGCGCGGCCTGCCTGAGGACGTGCGCAACAGCATTCCTGCCGAGCAACTGGTGCGCTTACCCATGCGGAAAGGCTCGCGCAGCTTAAATCTGTCCAATACAGTGGCAATTGCGGTGTACGAAGCATGGCGCCAGCTTGGCTTTGCCGAGCAGTAACAAAAACACCCCGTCAAGCATGCTGCCTGTACGGGGTGTCGATATGCCGCTTAAAGCTTTACAGCAGTAAACTGCGTATCTCGGCTAATAGGTCACTTAGACGACGGGTAAAATGCGCTGCGGCTGCACCATTGATCACTCGATGATCGTAGGACAACGACAACGGCAACATTAAGCGCGGCTCAAAGCTTGCACCATTCCAAACCGGCTGCATAGTCGCCCGCGACACACCTAAGATTGCCACTTCAGGTGCGTTCACAATCGGGGTAAACCCCGTTCCGCCAATATGACCTAAGCTAGAAATAGTAAAGCACGCGCCTTGCATCTGCTCGGCACTAAGCTTCTTATTGCGAGCTTTATCTGCCAACTCTGCTGCTTCAGCAGACAGCTGCAATAAACTCTTCTGATCAACATCACGAATGACTGGCACCAATAAGCCGTCTGGCGTATCCACGGCAAAACCGAGATGCACATACTTTTTGCGTATCAACGCTTTACCGCTGGGCGCTAAAGAACTATTGAAATCCGGCATTTCTTTTAATAAATGCGCACAGGCTTTCAATAAGAACGGCAGCAGCGTGAGCTTCACCCCAGCTTTCTCGGCAACCACTTTTTGACTGACACGAAACGCTTCCAGCTCGGTCATATCAGCTGATTCAAACTGTGTGACATGCGGTACATTCAGCCAACTACGATGCAGATTCAGCGCACCGATTTGCTGCAAGCGTGTCATAGCAACTTCTTCGATCTCACCAAAGCGAGCAAAGTCCACCTCAGGAATCGGCGCAATTCCGCTACCTTGCTCAACAGATGAATTCGTTTGTTTGCTCAAAGCGGTCTGTACATAAGCATGCACATCTTCTTTCAGTAAGCGCTTATGTGGGCCACTGGCGGCGACCAAACCAAGATCAACACCAAACTCGCGGGCCAACTTGCGCACCGCAGGACCCGCATGCACAGCAGTCAGTTTACGCTTGTCCGTGCTCGGTGCAGTTTCTGGAGCAACCGACACCTCAGCACTCGGTTTAGCCAGCGCAACAGTTTGCGTGTTTGCAGGCGCGGCGGTTGGTGCTACTGCGGCCTGGCTGACAGGTGCGCGGGCAACTTTTACCTTAAAGATTAAATCCCCAGTGCCAACTTCTGCATCCAATCGCACCAACACCTCAGCCACTTCACCGCTGACGGGGGATGGAATTTCCATGCTGGCCTTGTCCGACTCCAGCGTTAACAGGGACTGTTCTTCAGTGATCTGATCACCCACCGCCACCATCAACTCAATCACCCGCGCTTTACCGGACGAGCCAATATCCGGCACATGAACCTCTTCAATCAGGTTTTCCGCAGCAACCTCAGCCACTTCAAGCGTCACAGCCGTTTTCGCTGCAGGAGCAGGTGTAGATGCTGACTGTTCTGCAACAGCTTCAGCTGCCACGGCAGGTTCAGGTTGTTCTGCAGATTCCTCATCCACTTCAAGCTCTAATAAATTATCGCCCTCTTTCAGGCGATCACCGAGTTTAACCGCCAAGCTTTTGATCACTCCTGCTTTGGGTGCAGGAATTTCCATACTGGCCTTATCCGACTCAAGAGTTAATAGACTCTGCTCTACCTCAATACGGTCGCCAACTTTTACAAACAGCTCAATCACCTCACCTTCACCGGTACCGATGTCGGGTACGCGAATTAATTCACTCATCGTAGCGCTCCTCAGCAGTCCAGTGGGTTAGGTTTATTTGCATCAATACCAAACTTATCCATGGCATCGAGCATCACTTGTGCATCCATTTGACCCAAGGCAACCAAGCCTTCTAAGGCCGCCAGCACCACCCAATGGCGATCCACTTCAAAGAAGTGACGCAGTTTTTGACGCGAATCACTGCGACCAAAGCCATCGGTACCCAGCACTTTATATTGCGCTTGCGGCACCCACTGGCGTACTTGATCGGCGTACAGTTTCATATAGTCAGTTGAGGCAACCACCGGGCCACGGCGATCCTGCAAGCAGTTCTCAATGTGTGATAAACGTACTGTTTCACGCGGGTGCAAACGGTTCCAACGCTCTGCATCTAAGCAGTCGCGACGTAACTCGTTAAAGCTGGTGACGCTCCAGACATCGGCACCCACACCAAACTCATCACGCAGAATTTTTGCCGCTTCACGGACTTCACGTAAGATCGTGCCGCTCCCCAGCAACTGCACATGCAGGTCGCTGCTACGTTTGTCTTCTTCGAGTAAATACATACCACGAATAATATCGTCCTCGATGCCTTCACGCTCAGGCATAGCCGGCTGCTCATAAGCCTCGTTCATCATGCTGATGTAGTAATAGCGGTCTTTTTGCAGCTCCAGCATTTGATGAATGCCTTCACGAATAATCACTGCCATTTCATAGCCGTAAGCTGGATCATAGGTGTGGCAGTTCGGAATGGTGCCGGCCAAAATATGACTGTGACCATCTTGGTGTTGTAGCCCTTCACCATTGAGCGTGGTGCGTCCAGCGGTACCACCCATTAAGAAGCCTCGCGCACGAATGTCACCTGCGGCCCAAGCCAGGTCGCCAATACGCTGGAAACCAAACATCGAGTAAAACGCATAAAATGGCAGCATCGGTTGATTATGATTACTGTAGGCAGTTGCGGCAGCAATCCAAGCTGACATGGCACCGGCTTCAGTGATTCCTTCTTCAAGAATCTGGCCTTTCTTATCTTCTTTGTAGTACATCACCTGGCCATGATCGACCGGCTGGTAGAGCTGACCCACCGCTGAGTAAATGCCCAACTGACGGAACATACCTTCCATACCAAAGGTGCGCGCTTCGTCCGGCACAATCGGTACGATACGGCTACCCAAGTCTTTATCTTTGAGCAATTGTGCAAGAATGCGCACAAACACCATGGTGGTAGAGACTTCACGGTCACCGCTGCCATCGAGAATGGCTTTTAAAGTATCCAACGATGGTGTTGGAATGCTCATACTTTTCATGCGCCGCTGCGGGACAAAGCCACCGAGCTTTTCCCGACTTTCTTTTAAATAGCGGATTTCTGGGCTGTTTTCTGCCGGACGGTAAAACGGCAAGCTTTCAATATTTTCATCACTGACTGGAATATCAAAACGGTCTCGAAAGCCTTTTAGACTTTCGAGATCGACCTTTTTAACGTTATGGGCAATGTTTTGCGCCTCGCCGGTACCGGTGCCGTAACCTTTAATGGTTTTCGCCAAAATAACTGTCGGCTGACCTTTATGATTCACTGCAGCATGGTAAGCAGCATAGACTTTAAACGGGTCATGGCCACCACGGTTAAGGTTCCAGATTTCTGCATCCGACAAATCCTCAACCATTGCCGCTAAGCGTGGATCAGCACCGAAGAAGTCTTTGCGGACAAAAGCACCATCATTGGCTTTATAGTTTTGATAGTCACCATCAAGCGCTTCGTCCATGCGCTTTTGCATCACACCATCGGTATCCTTAGCAAATAATGGATCCCACAAACGTCCCCAGAGCACTTTAATCACGTTCCATTCAGCGCCACGGAAATTACCTTCCAGCTCTTGAATGATTTTGCCATTGCCACGTACAGGGCCATCTAAACGCTGCAAGTTACAGTTAATCACAAAGATCAGGTTATCCAGCTTTTCACGGCCGGCGAGGGAAATCGCCCCGAGAGACTCAGGCTCATCGGTTTCACCATCACCTAAGAAACACCAAACTTTTTGCTTACCCGGTTGAATAAAACCGCGATGCTCAAGGTATTTCATAAAGCGTGCTTGATAAATAGCCTGGATCGGACCCAATCCCATCGACACAGTTGGAAACTGCCAATAATCCGACATCAACCATGGGTGCGGATAGGACGATAAACCCTCACCACCGGTTTCACGACGGAAATGATCCAACTGCTCTTCGCTGATACGCCCTTCTAAAAATGATCGGGCGTACACACCTGGGGAGGCATGCCCTTGGAAATAAATTAAGTCACCGCCGTGTTCTTCAGTCGGCGCCTTAAAAAAATAGTTAAAGCCAATGTCGTACAAAGTAGCACTGGAGGCAAAGGTCGCAATGTGGCCACCTAAGTCAGGATCTGCTTGGTTAGCTCGCATCACCATGGCTAAAGCATTCCAGCGCACTAAAGAGCGAATGCGACGCTCCATAAATAAGTCACCCGGCATGCGTGCTTCATGCGTCACGGGAATAGTGTTGCGGTACGGTGTGGTAATCGCGTGTGGCAGTCGTGTGCCACTACGGCTGGCCAGTTCACCTAAGCGCGACAAAATATAGTGCACACGCTCTTCACCTTCATGAGCTTGGACTGAATCCAAAGCATCCAGCCATTCTTGGGTTTCTACCGGATCAAGATCTTGCATGTTTCGCTCCCAAACTTAGGGTCTATTGATGATGGACCTATACGTGCTTTATGTCTTGTGAACAATCAGCCTGTGGCACTGCAAAGTCATCTTATTAATTTTGTAGCTTTACTACATAATGACGCATAAGTCAGCTTTTATCCATTACACCTTTTGCCCAAGTGCTTTTTGTTACGCTCGGCATACTTAACAGTTTTCAGGTATCTTTATCGACCACCACCGCACGATATTGCTCAGGACTCCGCATGACACCTCTTCTCTTGGATACCATCCCTTCTAGCTTGCTGTTCTTACAGCAGAAAGCCCAGCGCAAATGGGCGCATGCACTGCAAGAACAGCAGATCGCTAACCCCTTGTGGTCCGACAGCCGCTACCAAGATTTTATTCGTGTGTGCACCCTCAGTGACTTTGTTCTCAGCCAAGCCATTCGTGATCCGCACATGCTGATTGATCTGGTCGCCTCCGGACAGCTTGATCGCACCTTAGTCCCTGGTGAAATTCGTTACCAACTCAGCGAGCGCTTAACTGACTGCAACGATGAAGCCAGCTTGCTGCTACATTTACGACAATTTCGTAACCGCCAACAAGTGCGCATCATTTGGCGCGACCTGATCCGTCAAGCCGAGCTCAGCGAAACCTGCCGTGATTTATCCGCCATGGCTGATGCGTGCACAGACTTAGCCTACCACTGGCTGTATCAGCAACATTGCCAACTGTTTGGCACACCAATCGGACGCTACAGCAAACACCCACAACAGTTGGTTATTTTGGGTATGGGCAAGTTGGGCGCCTATGAGTTAAATCTTTCCTCCGATGTCGACTTGATTTTCACCTACCCTGAAGGCGGCGAAACTGAAGGGGCAAAACGCAGCTTAGACAATCAAGAGTTTTTTACCCGTCTTGGGCAAAAACTGATCAAGGCGCTGGACACTATTACCGTCGATGGCTTTGCCTTTCGGGTGGATATGCGTTTACGTCCTTATGGCTCCAGCGGCCCATTGGTATTTAGCTTTAACGCCATTGAGCAGTATTACCAAAATCAAGGCCGCGACTGGGAACGCTACGCGATGATTAAAGCACGTGTCGTAGCCGGCGACCAAAATGCCGGCGCCAGTTTATTACGTATTCTGCGGCCCTTTGTCTATCGCCGTTATTTGGATTTTTCCGCGATTGAAGCACTGCGCTCGATGAAGCAGCTGATTCAACAAGAAGTGCGGCGCAAAGATATGGATGACAATATTAAACTCGGCTCCGGCGGGATTCGCGAGGTTGAGTTTATTGCTCAAGCCTTTCAGCTGATCCATGGCGGGCGTGACTTAAGCCTACAACAACGGCCCTTGCTGAATATTTTAGACACCCTCGCCGCTCAGGGTTACATGCCCTCCGCCGATGTCACTGAACTGAAAGATGCCTATCGATTTTTGCGTTATACCGAACATGCCTTGCAAGCCGTTGGTGATTTACAAACGCAAAGCCTGCCCGACACAGAGCACGAGCAGACGCGCTTAGCCTTTATGATGGGTTTTAACGATTGGCTGACGTTTTTCGGCCAGTTAATGTACTGGCGTAAACGCATCGAGCACCATTTCCGCGATGTGATCGCCGACCCCGATGAAGACGAGGATGACTGCATCGGTGGTGAGTGGTTACCGGTATGGAAAGACAGTATTGCCCTCGAGAGCATTTATCAGCAACTTAGCGAAGCCGGTTATCAGGACAGCCAAGCGGCGTGGCAACGCATTGTACAACTGCGCGACGGCAGCCAAGTACGTGCCATGCAACGACTGGGGCGTGAGCGTTTGGATGCTTTTATGCCACGTTTCTTATCGCAAGCGGTTGAGCATGAGAATCCTGATTTAGTGCTTGAGCGAGTCTTACCCCTGATTGAAGCAGTAGCTCGACGCTCCGCATATTTAGTGCTGCTAACGGAAAACCCCGGCGCGCTGTTAAGAGTAATCAATTTATGCGCCGCCAGCCCGTGGATCGCAGAACAGCTGACGCGCTTCCCCGCCTTGCTCGATGAACTGCTCAATGAGGGACGCTTATATCGGCCACCACTGGCACCTGAATTGACCGCAGAACTGCGTGAGCACTTGCTGCGCATCCCTGAGGAAGATATTGAGCAACAAATGAATGCGCTGCGTCATTTTAAATTAGCCCACCGTTTACGGGTGGCTGCATCAGAAATTGCTGGCACTTTACCGTTGATGAAAGTCAGCGATTACCTAACCTGGCTGGCTGAAGCCATCCTTGAGCAAGTCTTGCACTTGGTTTGGAATGAAATGTCACGCAAGCACGGCTTACCACAACGATTGGATGGCAGTCGCAGCGAGCTGGATTTTGTCGTGGTAGGTTACGGCAAGCTCGGCGGTATTGAGCTGGGGCATGGCTCAGACCTTGACTTGGTGTTTATCTACGATTGTGATCCTTTAGCGGAAACCGATGGTTTACGCCCGGTAGACGGTGCGCAGTTTTACACGCGCATGGGGCAGCGGATTATCTCAATGTTGACCACCCGCACCACGGCCGGAGGCCTCTATGATGTCGATATGCGTTTAAGACCAAGCGGTGATTCAGGCTTACTGGCCACCTCCCTCAGTGCCTTTGCTCGCTACCAAGAAGAACAAGCGTGGACCTGGGAACACCAAGCACTGATCCGCGCGCGCGTGCTGGTTGGTAGCCCGCAGCTAACAGAGCAATTTAATCAAGTGCGTTTAAACGTTTTGGGACGCCAGCGCAGTCTGCCGATCCTGCAAGCAGAAGTCAGCGAAATGCGCGCAAAAATGCGGCATAATCACGGCACCCCGATCACCCAAGGTGGTTTAGCAGCCAATGCATTCAATTGTGATGTAAGATTTGATCTAAAGCAGGATGCTGGTGGTATCGTTGACATCGAATTTATGGTGCAATATGCCGTCCTTGCTTGGTCATGGCAATATCCACAGCTGGTAACCTATACCGACAATATCCGTATTCTTGACGGTCTCGGCGCAGAAAACTTGCTCAACGCGGACCATGTTCGCATGTTGCAAGAGGCTTACAAGGCCTATCGTGCTGCGGCCCACCGTCTGGCCCTGCAAAAACAGCAAGGCGTGGTTGAAGGCAATCTATTTACCAACGAACGTCACGCAGTGATGGCCGTTTGGCAAGAGCTAGGCTTGAGTTATTTGTAATCAGACTTTTAATATTATTTTCAGGAGCACGCAACAATGTCGATGGCTGATCGTGATGGTGTTATTTGGTATGACGGTGAAATGGTTGAATGGCGTAACGCAACCACTCACGTTCTGACTCACTCATTACACTACGGCATGGGCGTCTTTGAAGGTGTTCGCGCCTACAAAACCCCAAAAGGTACTGCAATTTTTCGCTTACAAGCGCACACGGATCGTCTGTTTGAATCTGCACATATCATGGGTATGAAAATCCCATTCACTAAAGAACAAATCAATCAAGCTGTGATTGCGTCAGTACGCGACAACAAACTCGACAGCGCCTATATCCGCCCGCTAGCCTTTTACGGCTCAGAAGGCATGGGCATTCGTGCCGATAACCTCAAAGTACATGTGATTGTTGCTGCTTGGCACTGGGGCGCCTACATGGGCGAAGAAGCCTTAAAAAAAGGCATTAAAATTCGTACCAGTTCCTTTACCCGTCACCATGTCAACATCACCATGACCCGCGCCAAATCAAGCGGTGCTTATGTTAACTCGATGCTAGCACTGCAAGAAGCTGTGTCAGCGGGTGCTGACGAAGCCTTGCTACTTGACCCAGAAGGTTATGTCGCAGAGGGTTCAGGCGAAAACATCTTTATCGTAAAAAATGGCGTGATCTATACACCTGAAGTTACTGCCTGCCTGAACGGTATTACCCGTAATACCATTTTGACCTTGGCCAAAGCACGCGGTATCGAAATCGTTGAAAAACGTATTACCCGTGACGAAGTCTATATCGCCGATGAAGCCTTCTTTACCGGCACCGCAGCTGAAGTAACCCCTATTCGCGAAGTCGATAACCGTCAAATCGGCATTGGTAGCCGTGGCCCAGTCACTGAAGTACTGCAAAAAGCCTACTTTGACTTAGTCACTGGTGAAACTGAAGAATACGCAGAGTGGCGTACGCTGGTTAATTAATAACTGAGCGCATAGTGCTGATTAAAAAAGCCCGCTAGAAATCACTTTCTGCGGGCTTTTTTGTGTCTCGCTCGTTACTGCAGTTATACCTTTAAGCTTTTTTTGGCATAGATATCATAACGACTGGATTTACCTTCTAAGCTGTAAGTTGGCGCTGTGCCTCTAATCGCTGGAGCCTTGCGCGCACGCTTAACCACTACGCGGTGCGTAGCCAATGCTAAAGCCGCGGCTAACAAAGCCGGCGCATCATCATCCGCACCCACCAACGGCTTAAACAAACGCATTTCTTTTTTCACCAGCGCACTTTTATCACGACTGGGAAACATGGGGTCGAGATGAATCACTTGCGGCGCAGGTGCTGCCCAAACCGACATCAACTCAATCGCATCGCCCACCAACAACGGCATACGCTCAACGATAGCCGCCACTTGCAGGTCAAGCCGCGCACGGCGCAAGCCATCCGCCAGCAAGGCGGCGACAATCGGGTTGCGCTCAATCATCTGCACCTGACAATCCAAACAGGCCAAGACAAAAGCATCTCGTCCAAGGCCTGCAGTTGCGTCTAAAACAGTCGGTCGAACACCCGGTTGGATACCGACCGCTTTAGCAATCATCTGCCCGCTGCCGCCACCAAACTGACGACGGTGAGCCAACGCACCGTCAATAAAGTCGACCCGCAAAGGTCCAGGGGCAGACAAAGCCAACTCCTGTAACTGCAAGCCATCCACACCGACCTGTAAGGCAAACTCTGCTTGGCCAGCAAGCGGCAAGCCAAGCGCCTGCGCCCATTGCTCTGCAGTGGCTTGATCGGCAGCAGTGATGGCTTCGACACGAATGGCAGGTAAGGTTGTCAGGTCAAAATCAGGCATTAAGCATACAAATCAAGCCCAAGCACATTGGCTGCATCTTCAGCTTGGCTGTTAAAACTTGCCGTATTGTTGTAACTGGCTAAAGCTTTGCTGGCCTGATACTGCTGTGCGGGGTTATTTAAAGACTGGCGCGCTTCGTACTGTTGAATCTGCATTTGCGCAGAAGGCCGCTGCACTGCTTGATAGGTATCTAGACGGACTGTGTCGGAAGCCGTATTGGGCTGCTGCTGACGCGTACGCCTTTCCGCTTGGCGAACAGCATCATCCATCTGCGTACTGGCATCAGGACGCGTGGTTCTGTTTGGCACATAAGCGGGAGATAAACCGTCAATACGCATAGCGTGAAGATCCTATAAGCAGGTGGCTACTGTAACAGACTCAAGCCACAGTTCAATCCTGTTGGGGGTGTTTCGGTGTCGCCACTTGGTCGCGCAAATAAATCGGTTGCGCCTCTTGCGCGCTAATCGCTTCACCACGTTGCCACATGCCCTGCGCGAGGGTCAAAATATCCTCAGCATGGGGCAACAATTGCGCATCACTTGCGTACACCGGCACAGCCATACGCTCAGCATAAGCTTGCCAACCGGTGCCCGCCGCAAACCATTCTCCTTGCTCTGTACGTGGTAGTTGTGCACGCTCGGGCGGCAACACTGCTTCACTGCCCTGTAAACGCACTTCACCATCAACCAAACTGTAGCAGCCCCAATACACCTCATCCATGCGCGCATCAATCGCCACTGCAACCTGCCTTGCGTCATGCTCGCGGTGCGCTCGCTGGGCGATTGCAGCCAAATTTGATACAGGCAGCACGGGTATCTGCAGAGCAAAAGCCAAACCTTGCACCACGCCAACCGCAATGCGCAAACCCGTAAAAGCGCCCGGGCCACGGCCAAAAGCAATCGCAGCCACCGCAGCTTTATCAATCCCAGCCTCAGCTAACACTTCGCTGATCATAGGTAAAAGACGTTGTGCATGTAATCGAGGAATGACCTCGTAACGGCTGAATACTTGTCCATTGTGTAATAACGCAACAGAACAAGCTTCAGTGGCGGTATCGAGCGCCAGTAAAGTAGTCATGATTTATCATCAAGTCATTTAAAAAATAAAGTGTAGCAGGGAGACGGCTTGCGAGGGACATTGCAGCTTAAAACAGTCAAGAATACATTCGCTATAACACCGAGCAGCGTCACTGCCACAGCGAATGCATTCCCTCAGTATGCGCTTAAGCGAGCGCTGCAAGCACCTTCGCGGTAATTTGCTCAACTGAACCCACACCTGCAATTGCACTGTATTTCGGCGTGCCATTCACCGCAGCTAAGTTTTGGTAAAAAGCCACTAAAGGCTTGGTTTGTGAGTGATAAACAGACAAGCGATGACGCACAGTCTCTTCTTTATCATCTTCACGCTGAATCAAGTCCTCACCGGTCTCATCGTCTTTACCCGCCACTTTTGGTGGATTGTGCTCGATGTGATAGGTGCGACCTGTTGCTGGGTGCATCCGACGTCCAGCAATACGCGAAACGATCTCTTCATCTTCCACAGCGATTTCAATCACGTGATCAATTTCAACACCGGCTTCACGCAGCGCTTCTGCTTGCGGAATGGTGCGTGGGAAACCATCAAACAAGAAACCATTGGCACAGTCGTCTGCCTGAATGCGTTCTTTAATCAGGTCGATAATGATGTCGTCTGACACCAAACCGCCGGTTGCCATAACATTTTTAACTTTTAATCCCAATGGGCTTTCTGCTTTCACAGCGGCACGCAGCATGTCGCCCGTAGAAATCTGTGGAATCGCAAATTTTTTAGTAATAAAGGCTGCCTGTGTACCCTTTCCGGCACCTGGCGCCCCTAGCAAAATCACGCGCATATTGTGCTCCTCGCATTCATCGTTATTATCTTAAAAAACATCATGTAGCGACGTATCAAAGTGCGCAGCATGATTAAAGTATGCGGCTGTGTTCAGCCCAAAAAGCCACCAAGATACACATCAGTCTTTAGTCGCACAAGAAAAATAATCACACCGCTCGCGCAAACCAGTGCTGCATAGGCTTTTCATTGAGGAAACCAGCATAGCTTCTAACCTGCGTGCACAGTACGTTGCGCGGCCCAATGCCGCAGCGCAGCCAACTCTTCAGACATCACCACAGACAGCGGCACCGTGCGCTGCAGCGCTTCAACTATAAGTGCTTGAGCAACCGGCACTTGCCGTGCTTGCGCAGCATATAAGGCCGACACCACCGCTTGCTCAATTTCCGCCCCAGAGAAACCATCACTGGCTACAGCTAATGCGGCCAAGTCAAAGCTCTCAGCAGACAACTCTCGCTTGCTCAGATGGATTCTGAAAATTTCCTCCCGCACCGCCGTTGCTGGCAAATCAACAAAGAAAATCTCATCAAAACGTCCTTTGCGCATCAATTCAGGCGGTAAGCGCTGGATAATATTCGCCGTCGCCACTACAAAAACTGGTGCTTTGCGCTCAGCCATCCAAGTTAACAATGTACCCAAAACGCGCTGACTTACGCCGTTATCCATATCGCCGGTGGCTAGGCCTTTTTCAATCTCATCCATCCACAACACACAGGGCGACATACGTTCCGCCATCAGCAGTGCTTCACGCAAATTACGCTCGGTCTCGCCAAAGTACTTGTTATATAAACTGGCAAAATCCAAACGCAGCAATGGCAGCCCCCACAAACCTGCCACGGCTTTTGCTGCCAAGCTTTTACCACTGCCCTGCACACCCAAGAGCAACATACCCTTCGGCAGATCACTTGCAGTGCCCGCCATAAAGGCCGCTTGACGCTCTGCCAACCATTGTTTTAAATGATGCAAGCCACCCACATCGGCAAAGCGTGCGGTATCGGCTTCATAACCGAGTACACCATCAAGATCGAGCAGCTGGAACTTGGCTTTATTTAACTCAGGCAAATCTTCTTGAGTAATCGCACCATCATCACAGATCAAACTGCGCGCTAATAAACGTGCATCGGCATGGCTTAAGCCGCGCAAATTTTTTACCACTTGCTGCAAGGTTCGATTGTCCGTGCGCACACGCAAACCTCGATTAACCTCACTCCAACGCACGGCTTCCTCACGCACAATAGCAAGCAACTCATCTTCACTGGGCAGCGACAAACTAAAACGTGCGGCATAACGCTGCAATTCAGCCGGCAGTTTCAAGGCATGTGAAACCAAAATCAGCGTCGGCTTGCCCGGCCCTGTTGCCATTGCAATATCTTTGACTAAGCGCACCAGCAGCGCATCATTTTCAAGAAAAGAGTGCAGATCAAAAAACACATACAAAGCGGCTTGTGGGTCTGCTTTAACTAAGCGCAAGGCTTTCTCTGGGACATTACTACCTTCCAGCATCTCACCGCCAAAGGCCATGCCTTGCAGCCCTTCGCTGATCGACCAAACGCGCAAATTCATCCCGCGCTGCACTGCCAATGAGGTTAAGGTTTCTAACACACGCAGTTCATCCCAAGACTCAATCACAATTAAGCGAACACGCGCGTCTAACACCAGTTGTAAATCTTTAAGATCATTTTTCAAGATGCGTCAACCTAGCAAAACGTTTTGAACACTGGCGAATGCACTGCCAGACAGCTAAACTTAAGAAATGTTACAACAACCAAAGGCTGGTGTTATGGATTGTTTGTTTTGCAAAATTGTGGCGGGTCAGATCCCTGCGCGCAAATTATACGAAGATGAGCACGTTGTGGCTTTTCACGATATTGCCCCACAAGCGCCTGTGCATTTTCTGGTGATTCCAAAAAAACACATTGGCATGCTAACTGATTTAACCCCAGACGATACCTTTCTGGCTGGACATATCTTATATACCGCCCAGCGTTTGGCTCAAGAACAAGGCTGTGATCAGGGTTTTCGCGTAGCCATGAACACCAATGAGCTGGGCGGCCAGACCGTTTATCACATTCACATGCACGTTCTCGGTCAACGACAAATGAGCTGGCCACCGGGCTAGTCATTGACTGCAACGCATACAATCCACTCAAGGCGTCTGCAGCGTTTGCTACAGGCTTATTACGGCTATTTAACAGGAGCCTACGATGTCCTCTCAACGCCATTACTCGCCAATTGATCGCTTGTTACTGCAAGCGGATGCCGCGATGCGCACCTTGATTCCCAATAGCAGTCACGCCAGTCGACCATCACCGGCCGTACTGGAGCCGCACAGCAGCTTAGATGCAGAGCAAACACGCCACGTGGCTGGCTTAATGCGCATTAACCATACAGGGGAAGTTTGTGCGCAAGCCTTGTATCAAGGACAAGCCTTAACTGCCAGCTTGCCGCAGGTGCGCGAGCAAATGGAACATGCTGCCGAGGAAGAAGTGGATCACCTCGTCTGGTGCGAACAACGCATTCGTGAGTTAGGCAGTCAACCTAGCCTACTCAACCCACTGTTTTATGGCTTGTCTTTTGCTATTGGAGCTACCGCTGGTGCGATCAGCGACAAAGTCAGCTTAGGTTTTGTTGCCGCCACTGAAGATCAAGTGTGCAAGCATTTGGACGAGCACTTACAGCAGATTCCAGAAACCGACCGTAAATCGCGCGCTATTTTAATGCAAATGCGTGTTGATGAAGAAGAACACGCCACCAGCGCCCTAGAGGCTGGCGGCTTTAGATTCCCAGCACCAATTAAATTCGGTATGAGCCTGATGGCTAAAGTGATGACGGGAAGCACCTACCGTATTTAAATACCACGCATTAGGATCCATAAAAAAGGCGCTCAATTAGCGCCTTTTTTATGCTTTAAAAATTAGCGATTACTATTGGGCATATTGCGCCCGTAAAAAATCTCTAACATTTCATGGCGTAAACGCTCTTCAACATCACGGCGCTGTTCGTAAGATAAGTTGCGCGTAGCATCACCAAATAAATAATCATCCAACTCAAAGTTTTTCAAAAGCATCTTGGTATGAAACAAGTGCTCTTGATACACATTCACATCAGTCATTTGATAAGCCGAACGAGTATCTTCCGATAAGTAGTTTTGAATCGAATTAATTTCGTGATCAATAAAGTGCTTACGCCCCTCGATATCGCGGGTAAAACCACGCACACGATAATCAATAGTGACGATGTCGGAATCAAACTGATGTATCAGGTAGTTCAGTGCCTTTAGCGGCGAAATCACACCACAGGTTGACACATCAATGTCAACACGAAAAGTTGCCAAGCCATCCACGGGATGGATTTCTGGATAGGTGTGCACAGTAATATGGCTTTTGTCTAAATGTGCCAAAATTGTTTCCGGCAGCGGCCCTGGAGATTCCTCAATCTGACTCGCAGTGGGCTCTACAGGTTCTTCTGAGATCAGGATCGTCACACTCGCACCTTGCGGTTCGTAGTCTTGACGAGCAATATTCAAAATATTAGCACCGATGATGTCGACAACATCTGTCAGTATTTGCGTTAAACGTTCAGCATCATACTCTTCGTTGATATAGCCAACGTAAGCTTGCTGATCATCTGTGGTTCGCGCATAGCTGATGTCATAAATGTTGAAGCTCAAGGTCTTGGTGAGGTTGTTGAACCCGTGAAGCTTGAGTTTACTGGTCAACGTTAGATTCTCTTCATTGGTGCGGCGCAGCCGCGTTATCATGCACGCCGGTCAACTGTATTCATCCTTAGATCAACACAGTTGCGTAAGGCAGTTTTCACCTCTTCGCAATGCGATTCTGGTTTCCCTCACACACCCACTTAGTGTGTAAAAAAGGGGCGCGCCATTATGCAGAGCCAGACCTATGGATACCAGCTTTTCGCCAGAATAAATCTATACACACGACTTAACGGCTTATGCCAACTCAACAATCTCAAAGCTGTGGGTAATTTTCACGCCCGCACGTCCCAGCATAATCGATGCAGAACAATATTTTTCTGCAGACAAATCCACCGCTCGCTTGACCACTGATTCTTTTAGGTCTTTACCGCTGACAATAAAATGCAAGGCAATTTTAGTGAATACTTTAGGTTCCTCATCAGCGCGTTCAGCAGCAATACGCACTTCGCAGTCTTGGACGTTTTGCCGCGATTTTTGCAAAATACTGATCACATCAAAATTACTGCAGCCGCCCAAGCCCATCAGCAGCATTTCCATTGGGCGTACACCAAGATTGCGTCCACCGCTCTGTTCTGGACCATCCATAACAACAGTATGGCCGCTGCCTGACTCAGCCAAGAACATCGCTTGCTCAACCCACTTTACCCGTGCCTGCATGATTACTGCCTCCTAAAAGATGCAAAAACGCAAGCTTAACACAGGCCTGAGGCACAGCGCCCACACCGCCAAACATGATGTAAGACAGGCTGAGGTAGAATACTTTGCAAAACTCGAGATTAACCTTGCATAACGAAAGCTTATGTTTATGATATTTGCGGTATGCTTGTCAAAATAATAATAAAACACATCTGCCTTGTTTTCTTAAGGCCTGATTCATACTTGGGGTTATCGCATGGTTGCTATTACACTCACACCAAAAATTAAGAACATCGACAAAATTCTCGCACACTGCCACAAACGTCGTTACGCCAGCAAAAGCACCATCATTTACGCAGGAGATCGCTGCGAATCATTATTTTTTATCTTACATGGTTCAGTCACCATCCTTATCGAGGATGACGATGGTAAAGAGATGATTATTGCCTATTTAAATCAAGGCGATTTCTTTGGTGAGATGGGTTTGTTTAGCTGCACCAACACCGAGCAAGAGCGCAGTGCTTGGGTACGCGCGAAAACTGAATGTGAAGTGGGTGAAATCAGCTACAGCAAATTTCGCGAATTAACTCAGCAAGACCCAGACATGCTGTATGCATTGGGCAATCAGATGGCCGATCGTTTACGCAACACCACACGTAAAGTCGGCGATTTAGCTTTTTTAGATGTCACTGGCCGAGTGGCCCGAACGCTGCTTGACCTGTGCAAACAGCCTGATGCCATGACCCATCCTGACGGCATGCAGATTAAAATCACTCGCCAAGAAATCGGCCGCATTGTTGGCTGCTCACGGGAGATGGTTGGCCGTGTTCTCAAAGGCTTAGAAGAGCAAGGTTTGGTTCACGTCAAAGGCAAAACCATGGTGGTATTTGGTACCCGTTAAGCCTGTTGATCGATGCATAACGGCGCCTGTGTAGTGATACCCAGGCGCTGTTATTAACGGTGCACGGGGCGTTTTTGTAATTTGCGCTGCAAGGTACGTCGATGCATACCTAGTGCACGTGCCGTTGCGGAAATATTGCCATCGTGATCGGCTAAAATCCGTTGAATATGTTCCCACTGCAAGCGGTCCACTGACATCGGATTTTCAGGAACCAAGGTGGCCAAATCCGCATGTTCTGATAATAACGCAGCCAACACATCATCAGCATCGGCAGGCTTACATAGGTAATTACAGGCGCCACGCTTAATCGCTTCAACCGCCGTAGTAATACTGGAGTAACCGGTTAGAATCAGCACCTTAATCTCGGCATCCAGCTCAAGCAATTTAGGTAGCAACACCAGTCCTGAATCACCTTCCATTTTTAGATCGAGCACGGCATAGTCCGGCAGATCTTCTTTTGCCAGCGCTAAACCCTCATCAGCAGAGTTGGCAATCGACACGCGCAAGCCTCGTCGTGACATGGCTCGCGCCATGACTCGAGTAAAGGTTTCATCATCATCTACTAATAGTAAATGCGGCTGCTCTTCACCTTCAAATAGGTTTTCTTCAGTCACCTGCAACTCCTCGCTCAAAGCAATGTATGCATTCGTGGCAAGCGTAACTCAGTTAGAGTTCCACCACCGCCTTGGTTATACAACTTTACCGTACCACCGACACGAATAACGCTGATTTGGCTTAAGAAAAGCCCTAAACCAAAGCCTTTTCCTTTAGTGGTAAAAAACGGTTTGCCAAGCTGTTCAGCAATCGCTAACGGCACACCAGCGCCATAGTCTCGAATGGTAATAACAATCCATTGTTCGTCCCAGCATAAACGAATCAACAGATTATCTGGGCACGCATCCGCTGCATTATTTAACAAATTCAGGAGCGCTTGGGTTAAATCAACCGGCGGCAACAAGGTTGGCACCTCACCAACACCATCCATCTGATAACGATAGGTGGCCTCTGGACGCATTAAATGCCAACGGTGTAGCCCTGTTTCAAGCCAATGTATCACCGTTTGTTGCTCAATCGCTTGGCGGCGATCTGCTTCAGCCGCACGTACTAACTGTTGCAGCGTGTCTTTACACAGCTTAACTTGTTCTTGCAGCAAGGCTAAATCATCTTGCAACTCTGGCTCACTAGGATGCTCACGACGCAACTCATTGAGTAGCACACTCATGGTCGACAGCGGTGTCCCCAACTCATGCGCTGCACCTGCGGCCTGCGTCGCCACTGCCAACAACTGCTGATCACGCATACTGTCTTCACGTCGAGTGGCGCGCAACTGGTCTTGCTCACGCACCGCTTCTGACATTTTCGAGACAAAAAAGGTAATAAAAGCTGCTGATAAAGCGAAGTTCAACCACATGCCAAATAAGTGCAAGGTAATCAGCAGTTCGCCAAGTTGCTCACCAAGCAGATGCAAGGGTCGATACCAAATCAGTAATGCGGTGTAACCACTCAATGCCAAGCCACTCAGAACAATCGAATACAACCAAGGTAAAGTCGCGGCAGCAATAGTCAACGGCACCAAATAATAAGCAACAAAAGGATTGGTCGAGCCCCCTACATAATACAGCAGGCCACTGTGGATAAATAAATCCATGGCTAAATGTGCAGCAAATTCAAGCTCAGTCACCGGCCAACTGCCGCGCAAACGCAAACCGGTTAACACACACATACTCAGCGATAACGCCAAGAGCACAACCAGTTGCAACCAAGCCAATGACACAGCACCGCTAAGGTAAGTAAAACCCAAGGTGCCGGCTTGTGCAGCAAGCACTAAAAGACGAATCCAAGTCAGCCGCCATAGATTTTGACGGCTGGCAGATAATAATTGTGTAGGCGCCAGCATATTTTCTCCTCAATGCA
The DNA here is from genome assembly GCA_048266525.1 of Pseudomonas sp. Classification (GTDB taxonomy): domain Bacteria; phylum Pseudomonadota; class Gammaproteobacteria; order Pseudomonadales; family Pseudomonadaceae; genus Denitrificimonas. The sequence continues at coordinate 212,912 of JBLWZG010000004.1, read as the reverse complement.
TGTTAGAAGTATAACTGCCCAATGCCTATTCACTGCAAACTGCGACCCATGGTCACCCAGTTAGGCTTAAGGAACCTAAAAACATCGACACTGTCTTTTACGCTCACGCATGCTTACACATGGAGTCATTATGATCGGTTTACTGCGCAACGCCCCTATCGCTTTACTTATCATCGGCCTCACCACGAGCGCCAACCTACTTGCTAGCGAACAAACCTATAACCAAATTTCATTGCGCGCCGAAGCCAGCCAGGAAGTGGCTCACGACCAAATGCAAGTGGTCTTGTACACAGAGGCGCAAGACACTGATCCCGCACGCTTAGCTGACTTGATTACCAAGACACTCAATAGCGCCGTAGAAACCGCCCGCAAACAGCCCAAAGTCAGTGTTAAACTCGGTAATCGCAGCAGTTATCCGATACATGACAGCAAAGGACAGAAAATTACTGCGTGGCGCGAACGTGCAGAAATCCGCTTAGAAAGCACCGAGTTTTCTGAGTTATCTGCACTCACTGGTGAGCTATTAAAAACTTTAAAAATGGCCAATATGCAATTTAGTATTGCGCCAAAAACCCGTATCAGTAGCGAAGATGCATTGCTTAAAGAAGCCATCAGCGCATTTCAAGCCAGAGCCAAATTAGTCAGCAAAGCATTCGGTAGCAGCCAATATAAAGTGGTTAATTTAAATCTGAACAGCAGCGGTTATAACCGCCCTCCCGTGTATGCCCGTTCAGCTAAAATGCTTTCATCAGTGATGTCAGATGAAAGTGCCGTAGCCCCTGAAATTGAAGCAGGTAGCACGCAAGTCAGCATCATTGCTGATGGCGTGATTGAGATCGTACTGCCTTAAACTGAGGCTGAGCATGCGTGTTTTTCCTGTACCAGCATGCTCAGAATCCAGCACTCCATCGCGTTGAAAAAGCCAACAACACGACAACTGCCGCCTAAAAATGGCGGTGAACTCTTAGCTATAAGCCAATCTAAACAATAATAATTCGCATCTGTGTTTACTTTACAAATAAGAATGGTTAGCATGCGCGGCATTCATATTTGGAGTTTGCTATGCGTACCCCCTTTGCTTATTCATTGCTGGCTTGTTCAATTCTTTTCACCAGCAGCCTTGCTCTAGCGGATCAATCCCCTGCACAACTGGGCTCAACTGTCGTTAGTGCCTCGGGTTTTGAGCAGAAAATTACTGATGCACCAGCCAGCATTTCCGTGGTGAGTAACGCCGATCTGCAAAAGAAACGCTACAGCAACCTCGCTCAAGCCTTAGATGACGTTGAAGGGATCGATATTAAACAAGGCACAGGTAAAACCGGTGGTTTGAACATTAGCATGCGCGGCATGCCCAGTGATTACACTCTAATCCTGATTGATGGTCGCCGGCAAAATCCAGCAGGTAACGTCACGCCGAACGGCTTTAACGAAACATCCACCAGCTTTATGCCACCGATGTCGGCCATTGAGCGCATTGAAGTGATCCGCGGCCCCATGTCGACCTTGTACGGGTCTGATGCGATGGGCGGTGTAATTAACATCATCACCAAAAAGGTCGGTACTGAATGGACCGGTAGCGTCACTGCTGACTACACCTACCAAGAAGAGCGTGATTTTGGTGATACCGGCGGCACCAGCTTTTACAGCAGCGGCCCGCTGGTTGAAGGCTTACTGGGCCTCAATGTACGGGGTAGCTTTTTTGATCGCCAGGAATCTGACCTGAACTATGGCAGCGGCATTAATGTCAGCAAACGTGGACCCTCTCCAGTTGAAGGGCAAAACTTCAACCTCGGTGCACGCTTGAACTTCACCCCGCATGATGATCATGATTTTGCTGTGGATTTTGAGAAAGGTCGCCAGCGCTACAATAATGATAATTGTCAACTGGGTACCTTAGACGGTAAAAAAGGCGGTGATGCTGCAGATGGCTGCGATGTCAGTGAGCTAACCAAGGCTAACGGTTATAGCGATGAGCTTAAATTTGAGCGCGATCAGTATGCGTTAACTCATACGGGTCGTTTTGCCTTAGGCACTTTAGACAGTGCCATCACTTACAATATGACCGAAACACTGGGCCGTACAATCCCCGGTACCATTGGCGATGGCTACACAAATTTTCCTAGTATTGTTGGCGGTGATAAGCGCACCCTGAAATCCAAAGATTTAATTTTTGATACTAAATTTGTTGCACCTCTCAGCGAAAACAACATCACTACAGTCGGCGCACAATACACTGATTCTAAACTTGAAGATGGCATTGCCGTCGATGAATTTAAGCAAGAATCGGCCGCAGTATTTGCCGAAAACGAGTGGCATATTATTGATGATTTAGCCCTGACCCTAGGCGGTCGCTATGACCGCCACCAAGCCTTCGGTGGCAATTTTAGCCCACGTGCTTATTTAGTCTGGAACACTACTGACAACTGGACACTGAAAGGTGGTGTCAGCAAAGGCTATAAAACACCAAGCCTGAACGACTTGCATAGCGGCATCAACGGTGTAACTAAGCAAGGTAAAACGATAACTATCGGCAATCCCGACCTAAAACCAGAAAAAAGCACCAGCACCGAATTGGCTGCTTATTTTGATAACTTAAGTGGTTTTAATGCCAACGCCACTGTCTTTCATAATAAATTCAAAGACAAGATCAGTTCAGGCCCAGATATTTCCTGCTCATATAATAGCAATGGTCTGTGCTCACAAAAAATCAACGTGGATGATGCGGTGACCAAGGGTATTGAACTGGCTGCACAGTGGTACTTCACCGACGACTGGAGTATCAAAGGTAACTACACCTACACCGACAGTGAGCAAAAAAGCGGCAAAGATAAAGGCGCACAACTGACCAATACGCCACGCCACTTAGCCAACGCCAGCTTAAACTGGGCCGCCAATGACCGTTTAAATCTATGGCTCAATAGCGAATATCGTGGCAAGCGTTCACGCTTTACCAGCAAGTACGCCAACTTAGATGCGACAGAAAAAAACATCTATACAACCCTAGGCAGCAAAACCAAAGCCTACACCTTGTTTCATTTAGGCGGCTCTTACCAAGCGACAGACGCTCTGGCCTTTAACGCAACCATTTACAACCTACTGAATAAAGACTTTGTGAAGGGCAAATCCTATTTGACCGATAAAGGCGACATTGCCTACGGCACCGACTACAGCCACTCAGGGAAATCCACCACAGGTTCGATCGAAGAAGGTCGTCGCCTATGGATGTCAGCCACCTACGCGTTCTAACTTTCCACTCGTTTAAACATCACTGGCATGCAAGATGTGCCAGTGGTGTTTGTAGCAGGTCTTCTTATGCTTTCTCCTGTTTGGCTCGGCACACTTCGACAATGGCACTGGATCAGCTCAGCACTGTGCTTAGCGGGCATGCTGCTGTTTGCCGTCACCGGCATCACACTCAATCACGCCAGCCAAATTAGTGCTAAAGCGCATATCGTTACCCTCGACAGCGTCTTACCAAAGCCATTACTCGCAGAACTGCAACTCGCTGCGACACAACAACAGCTTCCCAGCTCAGTACACAATTGGCTTGAGCAGCAGCTCAAGCAGTCGATCAATCCAACCCATGCGGAGTGGTCTTCTGCAGAGCTATATCTGGCCTTACCACGCCCCGGCGGGGATGGCTGGTTCAGCATCGATTTAGACAGCGGCGAATTGCTCTACGAAAGCACTGACCGTGGCTGGATTGCTTATTTTAATGATCTGCATAAAGGCCGTCATAGCGGTGCGGCATGGTCATGGTTTATCGATATTTTCGCTGGCATTTGCGTGCTGTTTAGCTTCACTGGCCTGTGGTTACTGACGCGACAGACAAAGATGCGTCCAAGCACTTGGCCGGTCACCTTGGCAGGCTTGGTGATTCCATTACTTATCATGCTGTTATTTATTCATTAAGGAAGGATCGTTTCATGCTTAAACAAGCCCTTGCTGCATGCGCGTTAGCCACCTGCATCCCTGTTAGTGCAGCTGACCTCACTGTAGAGATCGAAATACCTCGTCTCGAGGTTGCTGAATATCACCGCCCCTACGTTGCTCTGTGGATCGAACAAGATAACCAGCACATTGCCAATTTAAATGTCTGGTATGACGTAAAAATGAAAGACAACGAAGGCGAGAAATGGCTTAAAGATATGCGCCAATGGTGGCGTCGCAGTGGCCGTAGTCTAGAGCTTCCGGTCGATGGTGTTAGCGGTGCAACCCGCGCAGTGGGCACTCATGTAATCAGTTTTAACAGCGACAGTTCTGCCCTCCAGCAGCTCAAAGCCGGCGACTATGAGTTGCTGGTTGAAGCGGCACGCGAAGTCGGCGGGCGTGAAATTTTACGTATTCCTTTCAGCTGGCCTCCTACGCAAAAAGTCACCGCACAAGCCCAAGGCTCCAGCGAACTTGGCGCTATTAATCTCACGCTCATTCCTTAAGGAAATCTAACCATGAAACCTATGCTTAAATGGACTGCTCTGGCCTTAGCCATCTGCTTGCCGCTCAGTGCCAATGCCCACCGCGCCTGGATGCTGCCTTCGGCGACAGTGTTATCGGGCGATGAACCTTGGATTAGCGTTGACGCGGCAGTTTCCAATGATCTTTTCTATTTTGAGCATTTCCCGCTACAAATCGAAGGAGTTGGTGAGCCCTTGGTGATGCCTGGGCAAACACCAGCCGCTAAAAATGCCAAAGCTCCTCCTGCACGCCCGCGTGCAAAGCTGGAAGTTATCCGTCCAGACGGTAGCTTAGCGCAGCCGCAATTTGGCAATACCGGCCGTTACCGCAGCACCTTCGATGTACAACTGGATCAAAAAGGTACATGGAAGTTAGCCATTGCTAACCAAGGTCTTTTTGCTCGTTACCAAGAAAATGGCGAAATGAAGCGCTGGTCAGGCAAGGCTGCAGACTTTGCCAAACAAGTGCCCAAAGACGCAGAAAAACTGCAAGTCACCGAAAGCACCAGCCGCATGGAAGTTTTTGTCACGTCAGGCAAGCCCAGCGAGCAGGTGCTTAAACCTACGAACAAGGGCTTAGAGCTGATCGCCAAAACCCACCCTAATGACCTCTTCGCCGGTGAAACAGCGAGCTTTGCTTTTCTACTCGATGGTAAACCCGCCGCAGATTTAAAAGTCACGGTGATTGCTGAAGGGATTCGCTACCGCGACAGCCTCAACGAGATCGTACTGAGCACCGATAACAACGGGGCTTTTTCTATCACTTGGCCACAGGCTGGCATGTACTGGCTCGAAGCTGTAAGCACGCAAGCGATGACCAGCACAGTCTCACCGGCCACAGAAAAACGTGCCAGCTACAGCGCCACTCTAGAAGTGTTGGCACCCTAAGCACCTATGTTTGAGATCGCTGCAGAGCATGGCCGCCAGCTCATTGCTGCTGGCGTGCTACTGAGTTATTGCGGATGCTGCATCTGGACTTGGCGTGGTTATCGCGCCAAGCAACGCACTATGTCTTACGCGACAGGGGATCTGCTCATTGTCTGGGCCAGCCAAAGTGGTAACGCCCAGCAACTTGCTGAGCAACTGCAGCAGCAACTCAGTCGAGCAGGGAAATCTGCAGACTGTTTAGCTCTGGATCAGCTCAGTAGCAGCCTGCTGCAAAAAAGCACACAGATCATCTTTATCGTCAGCACCTTCGGTGAGGGTGAAGCGCCTGAACATGCGCGCCTATTCTTAAGAAATCTATCGACCGACTGCCATCTGCAGCACCTCAATATTCAGGTGCTCGGATTGGGCGATCGTCGTTATCCAGATTTTTGTAAATTTGCCGAACAACTGCAAGCACGCTTAATCGCACAGGGTGCAAAACTAAGCTTACCCTTGATGACTGTGGACAATATGCAAGCAGAACAGCTGGCTCACTGGCAGCAACGTATGGCTGCACACTTTGCCATCGACACTATTAATCCGAGCCAATACCAACCCGTTTGGTTTAATGCCACTCTGCTTGAGCGCCAGCATCTCAACCCTTTCAGCAACAGCCCTGGCCTCTACAAACTGCGCTTTCAAACCACGCACTGTGACTGGCAAGCAGGCGATACTGTGCTGGTTCACCCTTTGAATAATCCAGCGTTTAGCACCCGCGAATACTCCATTGCATCGAGCGCTGTGAGTGGTTATTTAGAGCTGATTGTGCGCCTCAACTACGATGCCAAACAAACGCCGGGGCAATGCTCAGGCTGGCTGTGTGCAGCGCTAAGCATTAACGACAGCATTGCTTTTAGTCTCTGCGACAAGCCTAACTTTCATGCTGTACAACAACACAAACCCGCTATTTTCATTGGTGCTGGCAGCGGCTTAGCAGGCTTAAGAGCACACCTTGCCGAACGGCCAAAGTTCAGTCAAAACTGGCTAATTTTAGGCGAACGCTGCCCGCGCACCGATCGACTACTGCCTGAAGAATTACACCAATGGCAGCGTAATCAGCACCTCACTTATCTTGATTACGCGTTTTCCCGCGATGCACACACACCACGCTATGTGCAAGATTATCTCGTTGAGCAGCAACAGCGTTTAATCAGCTGGCTCGAGCAAGGGGCGATAATTTATGTCTGTGGTCGCTTGCAAGGGATGGGGCGTGGCGTGCAAGAAAGCTTGACGCAGTTGCTCGGTGCAGAACAGATGCAGAGCCTGCAGCAACAAGGGCGCTATCGTACTGATCTATATTGAGAGGGGCTGGGGAGCTTAACGCGCCCAGCGTCTGAGCAAATTATGGTACACACCGGTCAACTGCACACTGGTCGCATGACCGACACCCAGCACTTGATTGATCTCTTGGATACTGGTGTCCAGGTCAAATAATAAACTGCGCTGCGCATCTTCACGAATCAAACTCTGCAGCCAAAAAAACGAGCAGACGCGCTGGCCACGCGTGATTGGCATCACCTGATGCAAGCTGCTTGATGGATACAGAATCATATCGCCAGCCGGCAATTTAACGCTGTGCGCGCCGTAAGTGTCTTCCACCACCAGTTCACCGCCATCGTATTCATCCGGCTCGCTAAAAAACAAGGTTGCCGATAAATCAGTGCGCACTTTTTGTCCGGTATTTCGATCAATGCGAATCGCATTATCCACATGAATGCCAAAGCCTTGTCCGACTTGGTAACAATTAAATAGTGGAGGGAAAATGGTGTCTGGCAACGCAGCAGACACAAATAGCGGATTGTTGTGTAAGGCCTGCACAATCAGCGCACCAATATTAAGCGCCTCAGTAGAGTCTTGTGCTAACTGCAGGTTGTTCTTTGTCATCGCCGACTGAAAACCCGAAGTGGCGTTACCGTCTTGCCAGCTCGCTTGCGCCAATAGCTGACGACACTCTTGTACCTGCTCAGGCGTTAATACATTAGGGATATGTAACATCATAGTTTTAATCTCAAAACACCCTTGATGCATCAAGCACCAAGGGCGACATCATTTCAGAACCTGTAGGTGGTTGATAAAATCAGATTACGGCCATCGCCAAATTCCACTGCCGATGAGCGTGAGCCATCACCTGGACGCTGACGTACCCGCTCAACATAGTCTTTATCAAAGATATTATTGAGGTTCAGTTGCACGTCCAGTTGATCATTCACCTGATAACCGATCAAAGCATTGTGCACCCAGTATTCGGCCAGCTTAGCTTGATCTTCCGAGGTGACATTGCGCTGACTGACATAACGGCTGCCATAACCCAGTTGCCAGCCCTGCGGTAGATCATACGTGGTCCAGAGGTTGAATGAATGCGGTGGCGTATTGCCTAATGCCTGACCTTTCCTATTGGCATCATTTGACTTGGTGGTTTCGCTGCTGAGGTAGGTGTAGTTGGCATAAACCTTCCAATCATTTGTTACCTTTCCGGTTGCACCTAACTCCACACCCTGCACCCGTTGCTCACCCGCCATACGGTAAGAGCCATCGGCTAGCTGTTCGCGAGCATTGGTTTTTTCAACACGAAAAAGCGCACCATCCAACTCTAAGGCGCTATTGAAGAAGGTCCATTTAGTACCTAACTCAAGCGTACGGTTCTTCTCAGGGGATAAGTCTGCCGTAGTAGCACTAACGCCAGAACCCATAGAGGTTAAGAACTCAGCGGATGGGTTAAAGGAGGTGCCGTAGGCTACATAAATACGGCCATTGTCCGCAGGCTTATAAACCAAGCCCGCACGGCCACTGAATTTTTTGTCTTCAGTGCGGTACTTATCGGTGAGGCCTGTTTTGACTGTGGTTTTTTCATAGTCGCCATTGAGCCAGTCATAACGCAGGCCCAGATTAATGTCCCATTGCGGGGTCAGGCTGATGGTATCAAAGGCATACAACGCTTTATTGGTCAGATGGGTTTCGGTGTTATCCAATGAGGTGCGCTGCGCAGGACCGGCGTAATAACCAGGGGGATTGTATAAGTCATAATCAATCCCAGTGAAATCAAACGCATGGTTGTAAGCTTCACGCTCGTAGGTTTCGCGGGAGATTTCGCCACCAGCAACCCAGCTGTGCTGCATACCCAACAACTCATTTTCACCAATCAAACTCAGCTGATTGATCCACATTTGTGACTCGACATCGCGACCATAACCTTGTGGGCCGGCTGGTTTATAACGGCCTGGCGGTAAGCCAGTCACATTGACATGCGCAGCAGAAATCACGGTATCGCGATCAATACGACTGTAGCGGGTTAAGTTTTGTAGCTGTAGCGAATCATTAATATCGTGCTCAAATTTAACCGTAAACGCATCGCTGGTAATGTCTTCTTTATCAAAGTTTCGGAAACCAAAATAATCATCACGGCTCACGCCAGCGAGCTTTTTACCGTCGCGCGCAGGCACACCGTAATCTGGCAGATTGTCATCAACCTGATGGAAATAACTCAGCGTGAGGCGCGTTGCATCGCTCAAACCAAATAACACTGAGGGTGCAATACCCCAGCGCTGGCGATCAATATCGTCACGACCTGGCACATCATTTTCGTGCGCCATCAAGTTAAGACGAAACGCACTGCCAGTGCCCACGCCTTCTAAGCGCTGATTGGCATCCAGAGTCATGCGGTGATAACCATCGGTACCTAAGGATGCTCCGAGTTCAGCAAAATTACGCTGCTTAGGCGCTTTACTGGCTTGGTTGATGCTACCACCGGTAGTACCGCTGCCACCAAATACTGAGTTAGGGCCTTTAATCACCTCAACGGCTTCAATATTAAAGGTGTCAGTGCGATTGGTTTGTGTACTGTCACGCAGGCCATCAATTTGCATATTGGCATTGGCGCTAAAGCCACGAATATTGATGCTGTCACCTGAACCACCACCCCCCTCACCGGCATTAAAGGTGATACCTGAGACGTTGCTCAGCACTTGGCGCAAGCTCAGTGCTTGCTGCTCTTTAATCACTTCAGCAGGAATAACCTGAATGGTTTGTGGCGTATCAAAAAGCGGTGCAGTGTTTTTCACCGAAACCGAATGCGTGCTGCGATAAGCAGGTGTTTCACCGACGACAGTTTGTGCATCCAGCTCAACTGCCGATGTGGATTCTTGGGCAACTGACATATGGCTGGCCGATGCTAGTGCAAGGCCAACAGCCGTCACCAACAAAGAACGCGGTTGTTTTTTTGAAGAAACGATTGATGCAGGCAAGGGAAATCCTCCTCTTTATGGGAGGAGGAATCCTAAATGATAACGATTAGCATTACCATTATTTTATTGATATATATCAACCTACTTTTGTTATTTCAACCGCAGCTCTTACAAGTAATAGGATTTCAACGGCGGAAAGCCATTAAACTCAACCGCACTGTAGCTGGTGGTATAAGCGCCAGTTGATAACCAGTAGAGTCGATCTTCACTGGCCAAGTTCAACGGCAAACCGTATTTATAGTTTTCATACATAATATCGGCGCTGTCACAGGTGGGGCCGGCAATCACCACATCTTCCAGCTCGCCCTGCTTTTCAGTCCAGATCGGAAACTTAATCGACTCGTCCATGGTTTCAATCAAGCCTGAGAACTTGCCCACATCAGTGAATACCCAACGCTCCACCGCAGTGCGCGACTTACGTGACACCAGTACGACTTCGCTAACTAAAATACCGGCGTTCGCAATCAGCGAACGACCAGGCTCCAGAATGATCTCTGGCAACTCATCACCAAAGTCTTCTTTTAAGAAACGGGTGATTTCTTCAGCGTAGGCTTGCAGAGTATTGGTTTTGTTTAAGTAGTTGGCCGGAAAACCGCCGCCCATATTAATCATTTGTAAGCGAATGCCATCTTCGTTGAGCAGGCGCTCAAAAATGATTTTCACTTTACCAATGGCAGCATCCCAAGAACCAATTTCACGCTGCTGTGAACCGACATGGAATGACACACCGTAAGGTACTAAACCTAAATCACGAGCCAGAACCAACAAATCCATAGCCATATCCGTTTGGCAACCAAACTTACGGGACAATGGCCAGTCTGCTGAGCCTGAGCCTTCAGTCAGAATACGCACATAGACCTTAGCGCCCGGAGCGGCTTTGGCGATATTGCGTAAATCTGCTTCTGAGTCAGTGGCAAACATGCGCACGCCTTTCTCATAAAAATAGCGAATATCACGCGCTTTTTTAATAGTATTACCAAAGCTGATTTGCTCAGGCTTCACACCACAAGACATCACCTTATCGAGCTCATAAATTGAAGCAATGTCAAAGTTTGATCCTTTGTCATGCAGCAACTTAGTGATTTCGACCGCTGGGTTGGCTTTTACAGCATAATAAATTTTCGCGAACGGAAAATTCTCAGCAATTTCATCATAAGCGCGGGCGATGGTTGCGGTATCAATCATTACAAATGGAGTTTCATGCTGGTCAGCAAACGCCTTCATTTTTTTAAATGTATCAGGCGCGAAGTAATCTTCCACATTAATGGACATAGGGGACTCCTCTCCGGGTCATGGCAAATCAAGAAAACAAGGGATTAAATCTGAACGCTGAATCCGTTTCCCCACTTTGGTTCGCCTACTTCCCAAGGCATGTCGCCGAGGATTTATAGCCATAAAGCTATCAACCTCTCGTCGTCAGTACTTGAGCCGGATGGATCGTTTCAGCATGAGCGTTCTAGGCGCGCACTTTAGGGCTATGCTTCATTGATAGCAACCTTAAAAAGAGTATTTTAAGACCGATTCGCTATATGTATTTTAAATATTTATTTATTTTGCGATAACCGCTGACAACGACCGGACAACTCAGCCGGCCCAGTTTATGTATGCTCACCCAGACGCTGCACTTTAGTCGCTTTACGTCGCTACAAAACACCAATTACAGAGAACGCAAAGCCCATCACACTCTGCTTATTTACTTATGTATTCATTTGCATACAATCATTCCAGTCCTCGCTAAATAATTGTGGAGAACCATGTGAGCGGCAAGACTATACCTTTCAGTGCTCGCATTAGCGTTGAAGATGCCGAGTTTATTAGCAGCCTAGAGTTTGAGGGTGCGCGTACACCCTCCGAGAAGCTACGAGGATTACTTGCAGAAACTCGACGCCAACAAAGTAGCCGTGAGGACTACGCGCAAAATCTCAGTCAAGCCCAAGAACTGTTTGGCAAAATGAAGCATCAACTGCTGGTGCACCAACAATCGCTAAATTATCTGCCTGATGTAACTTTACGTGTACTTGATACGCTCCCCGACCTGCTTGCTAGCCTGCAAACCTTAACGGCACGCAGCGCCAACCTAAGTACACAAGAACTGCAAGCAGCCGATGCAGGCATACTTGATAAAATTTTGCATCTCAATGCATTACTGCTGCCTTTAGCAATCACCAGCCAGCACACGTCAGACAAAAAACAAAAAACCGTATTCGATTTAGCGACACTGCTACATGAGTACAAACAAAAACACATGGAGAAGAAGCATGAATGAAAGCATAACGAGTCGAGTTGCTCGACTGATGAGTGGCAGTGTCAATGCATTAGTTGACGCTGTTGAAAATGCATCGCCAGAACTGGTTATGGAGCAAGCTATTCGTGAGGTTGACTCAGCAATTGCTGATACACAGGCGGAGTTGGGCCAGCAAATCGCGCAGAAGCATTTAGCTAGCAAAAAGCTGATTGAAGAAAATAATCGCTATGAAGTTTTAGCTGAGCAACTGCATATCGCTGTAGCCAATAGCCGCGATGATCTTGCCGAAGCAGGCATTGCCGAACAAATCGACATTGAAGCGCGGATGCCTGTACTCGAACTCAGTATTGCCAACGCTACTGCTAGAGAAAAAGAACTAGAAGGTTTTATTCAAGCACTACAAGCGAAAAAGCGCGAAATGAAGTCTGAATTAAACACCTTTCTACAAACACGTGCAGCATCTGTAAGTGCCACCAGTGTTGCCAGCAAGCAAGGCGATAGCGCAGCCGATAAAGCCAATCGTGCAGGTGCAAGCTTTGACCGTGTGCTTGAAAAAGCCACAGGCATTGCCGGGCGTGATGTATCTCTGACCAGCGCCAGCAAACTTGCCGAATTGGAGGAGCTCGCCCGTCACAACAGAATTGCCGAACGTTTAGCTGCACTTAAAGCAGAGCAAAGCTAATGCTTGCGATGATGCTGGCCAGTGAGAATATCGCTTTTAGTGCGGCATTACTGTTAATGCTGATGATTGCACTATTAGAAGGCGTTGGCATGCTGTTCGGTCTTGGTCTATCCAATCTGCTCGAAAGTGTGCTGCCTGAAACTGACTTTTCACCTCATGCAGAAGTTGCGCAATTGGATGCGCAATCAGCTTTGAGCCGATTTCTTGGCTGGTTGCGGGTCGGTCAAGTGCCATTGCTGATGCTATTGATGGTGTTTCTGCTGTGCTTTGGCTTACTTGGTCTGATCGTACAAAACATCTTGCATGAGCTGAGCGGATGGTTAGCACCGGGCTGGATTGCTGCGCCATTGATCATGCTCTTGAGTTTGCCGCTCGTGCGCGCCTGTGGCGGACTGCTGCAATGGCTCATGCCCAAAGATGAAACCACCGCGGTCAGCTCAGAAAGCTTAATCGGGCGCATCGCGACAATCACCTTAGGCACCGCAGCCTATGGATACCCGGCAGAAGCTCGGGTCAAAGATCAGCATGGCTACAGCCATTACATTCAACTTGAGCCTGATGATGCTAGCCATGTATTCGAGCAAGGCACTGCTGTTTTAGTACTCTCACGTGAAGGCGCCATTTATCGCGGCATACGCAACTCCAACCCTCACTTAACCGAATAAAAATACAACCTATATATCTAAACGGACTAGGATTTTAAACATGCTCAACAGCAACTTAATCAATATCGCCATCATCGCCGGCTCGGTGCTTATTACTTTGCTGGCTCTAGGTTTAATCCTAGCCAGACTCTATAAACGCGCCTCCAAAGAAGTCTCATTTGTGCGAACCGGATTTAATGGCGAAAAAGTCATTATGAATGGTGGGGCCATTGTTCTCCCAGTGTTGCATGAAATCATCCCTGTCAACATGAACACCTTACGTCTTGAAGTACGCCGTGCTAATGAGCAGGCACTGATTACGCGCGATCGTATGCGCGCCGACGTCACCGCAGAGTTTTATGTTCGCGTTAAACCCACCACAGAATCTATCGCTAATGCTGCGCAAACTCTGGGTTTAAAAACCATGAACCCCCACGAGCTGAAAGAGCTGGTTGAAGGTAAGTTTGTTGATGCTTTACGCTCTGTCGCGGCAGAAATGGCAATGGAAGAGCTGCATGAAAAGCGCGTCGACTTCGTGCAAAAAGTGCAGCATGTGGTATCTGAAGATTTATTAAAAAACGGCTTAGAGTTGGAATCGGTTTCCCTAACAGGCTTAGATCAAACCGCATTTGAGCATTTTAATCCGCAAAATGCTTTCGATGCTGAAGGCCTCACCAAACTCACCCAAGCCATTGAGTCACGTCGTAAAATTCGCAACGATATTGAGCAAGAAACTGACTTAGCGATCAAAACAAAAAACTTAGAAGCTGAACGTAGCAAACTGAATATTTTGCGTGAAGAAGAATATGCGCGTTTAGAACAAGAGCGCGAGGTGTCTATCCGTCGCGCGTCACAAATGGCAGAAATCGCCAGTGAACAGGCCGAGAAAAAGCGCTCTGCAGAAGAAGCGCAAATTGCTGCACAACGTGAGGTCGACTTAAAGCGAATCCTTTCAGATCGAGATATTGACACCGAAACCATTCAAAAAGAACGCACTGTTCGCGAAATGGAAATTGCTAAACAGCGCGCTGTAGAAGAAGCTGAAATTAGCCGACAAAAAGCCGTCGAACTGGCCTCTCAGGACAAATCCATCGCCATCGCAGAAAAATCGCGTGCAGAGTCTGAGGCTAAAGCTGAAGCCGACAAAGCCAGAGCTTTAGCGGTACAGCAAGAAGAAGCGGTAATTACCGTCCGTCAAACTGAACAAGCCGAGCGTGCCAAACAAGTCGAGCTGATTATGGCGCGGCAAATGGCTGAAAAAGAAGCAATCAAACTGGTGGTCAATGCCGAGTCAGAGAAGAAAGCGGCCGAAGACCAAGCTGAAGCGGTGCGGGTTAACGCACAAGGTCAAGCCGATAAACAGCGCTTAAGTGCCCAGGGACAGGCCGATGCAGAAGTGCTACTGGCGGATGCCAAAGAGCGCAGCTATAAAGTTGAAGCAGAAGGTAAAAAAGCCATTAACGATGCGGCTAATATGCTCTCTCCTGAGCAGATCGCGATGCAGGTGCGCATGGCGCTGATTCAACACCTACCAGAAATCATTGCGCAAAGCGTTAAGCCAATGGAGCAGATCAGTGACATCAAGATTTTGCACGTCAATGGTTTGGGACAAAATGGCGCTGCAGACGGTAACAACACAGGTACGGCGGCAGAGCCCGCTAACAGCGGTTCGCTAGCTGACCAAGTGGTAAGCAGTGCGCTTAGATATCGCGCACAAGCACCAATCCTAGATTCATTACTGTCAGAAATCGGCCTCAAAGGTGCTGATATCAACGGCATGGCAGAGGCAATGAACAAACCGACTGCGCTGAACTAAAATAGTAGTAAGTATTGCCTGGTTGGTGGCTGCAAATTACAGCAGTGACCAACAAGGCAATCAGCTAGTGAGTACAACTGCTAAACGAAGTCAGCCAGCCGCTATGCTAAATCAACTCTGTGAGTGTTTATTTTCTTATCATGCTACAGCCACAAAGCACCGCAGCTAGATTTAAGACCTACCAACCAAGCAGCGTATACGCTGCGCCCAGAATCGCTATCAACAATAGAAACGCTGACGAGAGCAGCGATATTGTGCGTTGATGTCGCTGAAAGAAATTACCGCGCATCAGCAGTGCATAACTCAGCAAGATGACAAAATCCGCAACCATCCAAACCAGCATCAACACCACCAAGCTCAGCTTAATATCTGCAGTGACGCTAATAAATTGCGGGAAAAAAGCCACAAAAAAGACGATGTCCTTCGGATTCGATACGCCGAGGAAAAAACCATTAAAGAATCCCGAGCGACCTTTCACTGGCATCAACGGCGCAGACTTTACTGGATGCTGTTGAGCTAACTCAGCACGCAAACCGTGCAACGCCATCCAAGCAATAAAGCCACAGCCAAGCAAGCTGACCCATTGCAGGCTATGCGCATCCAGAGCAATCACCCCAGAAATAATCAGCGCGGCGCAGGCCAGTAAAACCAATGACGCTAGATTGCTACCGAGCACGGTGATCAAAGCATATTTAAAGCCGTGCCGCGAGGCTGCATTAATCACCAAGGCCACAATGGGCCCGGGCGTGCCGATCAACAGCACAATCGCTAAAACATAGGCCAACAACACCGCAACATTCATCCCGCACGTCCTTAAACCAGTGAGCTACGCTCTAGAAACCCGCTTCAGCGTCCTGTTATTCACCACCCAAAAAACCACCAGACTGGCGATTCCATAAGCGCGCATACAAACCGTTTTTCGCCAACAACTCTTGATGGCTGCCCACTTCTACGATTTGACCTTGATCCATCACTACCAAACGATCCATAGCGGCAATGGTGGATAAACGATGAGCAATCGCGATGACGGTTTTGCCTGCCATTAAGTCATATAGGCTTTCTTGAATCGCCATCTCCACTTCAGAATCCAAGGCGCTGGTGGCTTCATCAAGAAGCAAAATCGGCGCATCTTTGAGCATCACTCTGGCAATAGCAATACGCTGACGCTGGCCACCGGACAGTTTCACCCCGCGATCACCGACATGCGCATCTAAGCCGCTGCGTCCTTTGGCGTCAGTTAAGGATGGAATAAACTCTATGGCTTGCGCGCGTTCGATGGCTTGCTGCAACTCTTCTTCCGTTGCATCGGGGCGGCCATAGACAATATTTTCGCGCACTGAACGGTGCAGTAATGAGGTGTCTTGAGTGACCATACCAATGTGCTGGCGTAAGGATTGCTGACTGACTTTGGCAATGTCTTGACCATCAATCAAAATCTGCCCGCTGCTGACATCATAAAAACGCAGCAAAATATTCACTAGCGTGGATTTCCCGGCACCGGAGCGACCGACTAAACCGATTTTCTCGCCAGCTTTAATGTGCAGATTAAAATCACTAATCAGCGGTTTGCCGTTACGGTAGGCAAAGCTCAGTTGTTTAAACTCGATATCACCTTGAGTGACTTTAAGCTCAGGGGCATCAGGCGCATCCAACAGCTTTACCGGCGTACTGATAGTGTTCATGCCATCTTGCACGGTGCCAAGGTTTTCAAAGAGCATGGTGGCTTCCCACATAATCCAATGCGACAAGCCAATCAAACGCAGCGCCATCGCAATCGCTGCAGCCACCGCTCCCACCCCAATTAAGTCATGCTGCCAGAGGTACAAGCTCAGCGCCGCGGTGCCGCCGACCAACAGCATATTCAAAGTATGGTTGAGCAACTCTAAATAGGTTACCCAGCGCATTTGTGCGTGCACAGTGCCCATAAATTCCTGCATGGCTTGCTTGGCATAGCGCGCTTCACGGCCGCCATGGGAAAACAATTTGACTGTAGCGATGTTGGAATAGGCATCGGTAATGCGTCCAGTCATCAACGAGCGCGCATCGGCTTGATTGCTGGCCAATTGCGCCATACGTGGCACAAACACGCGCAGCACCACCGCAAAAATCACCAGCCAGGCCACAAAAGGCACCAGTAGCCACGCATCAAAGCTGAGCAAAATCACAGCAGTGGTCAGAAAGTAAATCACCACATAGACCAGCATTTCGGCGCAAATCATAATGGTGTCGCGCACCGCTAAGGCGGTCTGCATCACTTTGGCGGAAATACGCCCAGCAAATTCGTCTTGATAAAACTGCATGCTTTGACTGAGCAGTAGTTGGTGAAACTGCCAACGTAAACGCATCGGCAGCACGCCTTGCAGCGTTTGAAAGCGTACATTACTGGCAATCAACACCCACAATGGACTGAGCACAATCAGCGTCAGCATCGCCAATAGTGGCGTGCTTTTTTCCGCCCACAATTGCGCTGGACCATATTGATTCATCCAATCCACAATCAAGCCCATCATTTGAAACAAGACTGCTTCAAATACACCAAGACCTGCATTAAACAACACTAACACCAGCAGCCATGGCCCCGTACCACGAGCGCAAGCTTTAACAAAATAAAAGAGCGTTATTTTTTCTGGTGCCAGCATTTCTTCTGGATACGGATTTACCCGCCGCTCAAACCAATCAAACCAAGCCATACACTTTTTTACCTTTAAAAAATTAGCATTGAATAGTCGCATAGCACCATCAATGAGGAGTATTAACCAGACTAGCTATGTAACCTCTAGCAACTAAGCGATAAAGTGACTGTCATTCAATGTAAGTAGTGCGTATGGCTCTAAAGCTTAAAAACCCATCGACTGAACCATCTGGCTTTCTGTCACCGCCTCAGGCGTTACCACTGCATCCTTCAGCATCAGCTTTCCGCGTAGCAGTCTATCGAGATGAACATCAAACGAATCAAATTGCGGATGCATCACTGCAGGTAAATGGATAAACACATCTTTCTCTTGGCCGATGCGGTACACGCGGTCAGATGCTTGAGCTTCCTTGGCAGGGTTCCAATGTCGTTCCAGATGTATAACGTGATTCGCCCCAACCACTGTTAAGCCAACACCCGCAGCCACAGGTGACATGATAATAATGCCAAAGCCAGGTTTCGCCTCAAACTCTGTAATCAGCTTCTTACGGGTCATGTCATCGGTTTTAGTTGCCACAGCTTTGGTATCACCGTTAATGATGGCGATATCTAACCCGTAGATCTGCTCAAGCCAAAACTTCACTACGCGCTGCAGGCTCTTGGTCATCATAAATACGATTACTTTTTCTTGCTTTGTACGAATATCATCAAGCAACTGCAGCATCGCTGTGAGCTTGCCGGACTCCATCATCAACTGGCGGGCGTGCTTAGCGTCACGACTGTACAAAGACGCTTCATCCCTCAAACGTGGGTGCAAAGAAATGGAGCGTAACTCTGTCAACGCAGTCAGCGCCAAGCCTCGCATGTCTTCAGCGCTAGCTCGACGTGCACGATACTCATCAAGCACATTGTCGTATGTCTGCAGCTGAATGCCTTGCATGACAGTTCCAAGCTCTGGAGTGTGACGTTGTATGCCCTGATCAGGCTGTGGCACACCGCTCTTGATTGTTTTAGGCGGCAACCCTTTCAGCTGATCTTCCTTGACGCGGCGGAGCATAAAAACGCCCACTCTTTTACGTAACTGCTCACCTAAATCAGCTCGCACGGCATCACGATTCTCTTCGCTAGCATCCAAGATCGGTTTAATCCAAGTGTCTCGATAACTCGTCCAGTTACCCAGTAGCCCTGGTTGCGCAGTGTCCATCAAGCACCAGAAGTCACCCAAGCTATTTTCGACTGGCGTCCCCGTTACGAGCAGTTTGAAATCAGCCTTCAAGCCTTTAGCGGCTCTAGTTTGCAATGCGTTTGGGTTTTTAATGTTCTGGGCTTCATCAAAAATAACCACACCCCAGTCGATCTGGCATAAGGAAAACTGGTAATCACGAAGCGTCTGGTAAGTCGTCAGCACTAAGCGGCGATTCATATCCAAACGCTGAACGCCGGCTTCAGGGCCGATAGTTAGCGCATAACGGACACTCTGCGGATCCATCATTCCATCAACATCAGCTAACGAGGCAAGCTGTACAGATTCGCGCTCAGCACCTTTAACTCGATAATTATTTAAATGACGGCCTGATTGCAGTACCACCACATCTCTAAATGGTGAATTATTGAAAGTTTTACTGACCTCATCCTCCCAGTTTTCGAGCAAGCTCAAAGGCGCGACAACTAGAATAGGTTTCTGCGGTTTATCTGCCCGAGCTTGCGCAGTAAGGTACTCAGCTACAGCGATCAACGCCATATAAGTTTTACCAAGCCCCATATCATCAGCAAGCAAGCTACCTTGCACGCGGTATAAATCTTCAAAATCACCCGCAAACGCTGCGCCCATAAGCTTTAACATCCACTCAACACCTTCATGCTGGTGAGGAAAAGGCTGGCGGGCATATGCAGACCAATCTGGTGTATGCAGCAAATTAGTATCAGTCGCTTTTTGCAGTAAGTTAGAGCTAATCTCTCCAGCTTCTTTAAGAATGACGGCCACATTTTCTGTGGCGTTTTGTGCGGTGTCAGGTTTATTGCTTGGCGCTGAAGGTGTTTTAAGCTTCTGTCGTACCTTAACGAGCTGTTCTTGAACTTTTTCTGCATCAGTTATGTCGACAACTTCATCGGCAAAAGTAAGCGTTGATGCATCTTGCTTGTTAGCAGCCCTTAGCAATTCCTCAAAACGCTCTAGCTCTTCAGGTGTTTGTATAAGCTGAGTAATTATTTCGGGTGGCGCAGGCCGCTTATCCAAAGCAAACCAATCATTTTTGGTGACATCTAAAGCGCCAAAATCCATGTGTTGCAGCTTGCCTATACCTGCCACTCTAACCGAAAAACCCACTTCAAGATTAACCAGCGCAGCATCAAGAAATGCGGTGGGCGTAGCAATAAACTCTGCTACTTTTTCAGCTGGAATGCGCTTAACAGCTAAAACATTACGAATCCCATCCATTTTCGATGGATCAAGCAAAACCACGCGATTATCAATCCGTAACACGCCACCGTCAGCTGACATATCAAGTTGTGCCCAGCGTCTTTCTAAACTCTCAGGCGTTGAGCCATCACCCAAATTTGGACACAACTGCAAACTGCCATCAGGCAATCGAGTAGCGGTCACTCCAATATTATCTGGCACTATGACATCCAAACGATCAAAGTGACTCAGATCTACACGCATACCACTGCGGGCAGCTGTCTGCAGTTTTGCCATTAGACGTAGATTTTCTGCTTCATTGCGTTGCTCAGGCAAAAGCTGCTCGTGGTACTCCCAAGCGGTTAAGCCCATCAACTCAGCGGGGGTTAATAGATAACTTTCCGTGCTGGTCAAATACAGAAAAGGGCCTTTGCGACTGAAAGAAACAGCTCCTTCTGGCATCTCTGCAGACATCGAAACTCTGAAGCTGCTATGGCCAGTACGGCCACTGATTGAGGCTTGAAAGCCACCCTCAAATCGCTTAGGTAGGGATAAAATATCTGCCTGTTCCGGGTCCATCCCGCTGACATTTTCAGAGGCAATATGAAAACCATTGGCTATGGGCGCAGCCAGTCCTTGCTCTGCCAACATATTCAACACAATAAGCTGAATTTTCTCTGTTGTATTGCCTCGCCCCGCCTGCAAAGCTGAAAAAGCAGTCTGAGCAAGATAAAAGTTTACACCTTTTGAATCAGGTGTTATTTGAAAGCCACCGGACGTATCAGACGACTCATCATGCCCACCAACCAGTGAGCGTAGAAATTTTTTAAGCTGCATGCGTTGCTATTATCCTTGTTGGTCAAAGGCTTCGAGTTCTGAACGACCGGTATCTGTGAGTTTCCAACCGTTTGCAGTACCTTGACGACATAAGCCTCTTAAAGCGTTGTACAAAACCCTATTAACATCAGCTCTTTCAACACTGAGAGTTACTGCAGCATGGCGAGCTTTATCATCTGGGTTGTCATAAAAATAACGCAACACTTGCAACTCTAAAGGGCTCAGTCGAGAGACCCGAGACCCTGCTGAGCGGGTACTAGGCTGGCTATTTACAATGGAATTGCTAGCCGTTTCGCAAGAACTGGGTGCTTTAATAATATGACGCGGTCGACACGAACTAGAGAACAAGGGATCCAATGCTCTCTTTTCTTCGATAGTTGCACCCAATGACTGATTTCTCGTCCCTTGACTCGTTACTTCAGACAGTTTGCTTACAGCTGTTCTATCGAGGCGAACAGTGCGGTTTACTACAGGCAAACCAAACCTGCTCAGCTCATAGCGATAATCCTGAGGACTTAATAACTGCTCAACATCCAACTCAATGCCATTGCTCGCCAAAAAATTAAACACGTTATTTTGCCAAATGTTCGGCGAGTGCACGAAACTATCAAAAGGCAGTTTTGGGTAGGTCTTTTTATATTCGTTAGGAATCACTTTAGTTAAATCAGCGTGACTGAAGTGATTCTTCTCATATGTACGCAACGTCTCACTGGGCGTAGCAAAATACACCCAAATTTTAAAACTATGTGAGCCCTCGATAAGATGAAAATCTCCACAATCGAGATAGATCACGGCCTTATCGTTCATCTGTCCATCCATAGATGCAAAGCTGGTATTTACGTCTTTATCGAGAATTTTCTTTACCGCTTGCCTTGCTCTATCACCGAGCAAGAGTCGAGTGCTGCGGATCAGCTTTAACCTAAACAAGCCCTCAAGAAATGTTTTCCGCGCTGGAAGCATTCGCTGTAGCTCATCGTTGCCTGATTCAACACCGTATTGCTCTAGTGCACGCAAGAAAAGCCGCAAATCTTCCTTTGATAGCCAGGCTCGCACCTTTTGAATACGCTCTTCACCTAGCGGCTGCCACCACTCACGGTAATTGCGGGCTGAGCTAGCAATACGTGGATCACCTGCAAGGCTGATTATAAAGTCCTGCCAGGCCTCACTTGGATCTTGCTGCGCACGGTCAATCAGAATTTCTAACGCCACATGGCCAATGCGCCTTGTACCTTCAAAAGGCGCCATATGCACCAACGGCTTCAGCAACTCGCTAAAAACCGGATCAGAAGCTCCAATTGGTAAATGACGCAGTGTGTCTAGATAGAAATGTGTTCGACACACATCGCCATAACGGCCGTCATCAAAGCCCTGCAATCCTAAATTTTGAAAGGTTTCACCGAGTTCTCGACCCTCTTCTTGCACTCGCCTGGCGAGCATTGCCGGACCATCAAGATTTAATAACCAAGAGGCTTCGCGCTTTAAAGTCACCAGCGGATCGATCCATGTGCTCTGGATCTTTAATGGCGGTATTTTTTCCAGTTGTTGCACCAAAATACGCTCTAAAGGCTCACGCACATCGTACCTTGTATCCAGCAGATCAAAGCGGCGAAAATACAATTGCGCCAACTGCTGCAAAGTCATCCGAGTAAAGCGTGGTGCTTGCGCTTCCACTAAGGTTTCTAACAAACGTGGATTGAGCATTTTGCTGGCGAACGGCTCGTCATTCAGCCACAACCAAGTTAAAGCCCGAGCTACAATACGTCGCCTAAGCATCTCAACCAATCGAGTAAACTGGCCTGTACTGGCCATGTTACGTAACTCAGCCACTGCACTCTCAAAGGCATCATTACTACCAGCAGTCTCACTCATCTCGGCTGCTTTTGCTTCTAGAACAGTCCAGCGCTCAAGCAATCTTGAGTCCCATTGAGTGATGGGCCACTCAATACGCGGCAGTCTCACTGCTTTTCCTCGCTTAAAAGTTCTTGGATTTGTTCATATTGAGCGCTGTCAGGACGACGAATAGTAAAACGAATATCAATCCGACGATTGCGCTTAAAATCTTCTTCGGCGATTTGGTTTGATACGACTGGACGCGTTTGTGCATAACCACTCACTGAAAATAGCGGCATACCGTCTTTATTACGCAAACGTGACAACGGTTCTTTATCAGAAAAGCTGCTTTCCCAAAACTGCCAAAGAGATATAGCACGGAATGTTGATAACCCCCAGTTCCCCTTACCCATAAAGCCCGCTAAGGGACGATTATCGGTATGTCCTTCGATAAAAATCGTATCAAGAAAATCCACACGGTTATCACGAGAAATAACCTGATTAAGCACCTTGCCTATTTCCAATGCTTGCGCTCGATACCCTGCATGAATTTCATAAGCACCCGTATCAAAACCCAAGAGATCATTAGGAATACTCAGCACTGTATGATTCTGACTGACTTCAACCTCAATACCGCGCTCGCGTAATGCTTCAACGGCTTCATCAAGAATCGTGCGGCGTACTTCTTCGGCTTTTTTAAGCTCCAGCACTTCTTCATCAAAACGGACTTGGCGTTCTTTGAGCTCTTGTTGAATCTCCATTAACTGCAGAATCAGAATCACCGAAGCCAAGATAAAAATAACTAACAAGGCCGACATAATGTCCGAGAAAGACATCCAGTACGGATTTTCCTCATCTACTGCCGCATCATTCGACTTTAGAAAGCGCATCAGCGTGCCTCCAACTCATCCAAAATCCCACTCATAGCCTGTACGTTACGATGCATCTGATCCGCATATCTCAGTGATACTTCATTCCACTTATGCATGCGGTCATCAGTTTGTATATGCACTTCTTTGGCGTAGCTCTGCAACCATTCTTCTGCTTGTTTTTCAATCGCCTCAACCTGAGTGCGTAGCGTTTCACCGAGCGCAGTAAACTCATGTTTTACACCGGTTAAAAACTCTTCTTGGGTTTGTTTCATGTCACCAAAGCCATTGCGCGCAATCTCCGCTGCCTGCTCAAATCGCTCAGCGCCTTCCAACAGAGAAGCTTGTAATTGTGACAGTGAATCGGCCTGGCTTTGTAACTGCTGCGCCAAGACTGTACTTTGTGCGCTTACACTGCTTACACCCTCAGTCACAGCCTCTAAGCGCTGTCCCAACACTTCGGACGCTTGACGCACATTCGTCGACAACAACCCAAGCTGGTTGGCACTTCTATCCATATTTTTACTACTTGCCATAACAGCTTCAGTACTCTGCTGCAGTCGATCTAATAACTGCTGATGCTGTTGAGCCATAGCTAAACTTTGCTGCTGTGTTGTGCTGACAGCTGAAGCAATGCCCGATAACAACTCTTGCTGCTGAATGGCCACCGCATCTAACTGCTCATTAAAACGCTGCTGGCGGCCCTGCTCTCGACTGTCAGCAGCATCCGTCTGGCTTGCCAGCTGGGCGTCTAATTTTGTCATGACATTCGAGACGATAGTTTCAAAACTCTTATCTCGCTGAGCACCCACCTCCGTCATCGACTGCACTTGCTGATTGACTGTCTGCGAGAGTTGCTCTAACAAGGCTGTTTGGGTGGAGTTGGACTGACTTATTTGCTGTGTAAATGCCGCCTGACGCTGCTCATCATGACTCTGCGCGGCGCCCAGCTGCTTCTCCATTTGACTAGATAAGCTGGACATTAACTCGCCAAAACGCTGCTCAAGCTGCTCTTGTTTTTGACCTGCAGAGCGGGTTAGTTCATGTAACTGACTACTAAACTCAGAGCTCTGTTGTCTGGCCAGCTCCAACTGCTGATTTTGCTGACCGCTAAGATTTGTAAACAAGTGATCAAGACGCTCGCTCATGCTGTTTACAGCGCTATTTACATCAGCCGCCGCCTGCTGCATTTGTCCGCCTTGTTCACGACCCGCTGATGCCATACCTGCCATAAACTGCTCGACTAGAGCCGTCAGTGCTTGGCTAGACTGTTCACTACTGTTATTGACTAACGCCTGAATTGCTGGAGCCATCACTGTATTTAACGCATCAGTCACCGCCTCTTGCATAGCATCACTCATGCCGCTGAGCGTTTCTTGCAGTCGGTCACCGATGCGCTCGTGTAATTCCTGCAATGCATGCTTACTCTCCTTGCTGTGCTCAGCAATGTAGAGCAGTGACTGTTCTGCTGGAATGCGCAAATAAAGCTCATCAACACGTTGCTGTAATTTGCTGATTTTATTTAAAACATTACCTTCAATGAGTTTTTCAATAAAATTCAAGACCAGACTAAAAAACACCCCCCAAACCGAAGTCATAAAGGCCACAGTCGCACCAGAGATCAACTCGTTAATACCACCTTTTAGCGCTTCGACTTCATTGCTAGTCCCGGCTAAGCCTGACAGACCAATAGTGAGACCAACAAATGTTCCAAGCACACCCAGCGCGACGAGAAAACTTGGCACTGCAGCTAACAAACGACTGCCTGTTAAACCTGGCGCTAACGTCTTCGCATTAAAAAAATAACTGGCATCGAGGGTGTTAAATATTTTCTTTTGGTCTTCAGTAATGACTAAACTCTCATCAAACCCTGACCAAATTAGACGAACATCACGATTTTCTAAAGCTTTAACCTTTTGTAAAATTTCACGACGAGATCCCACAAGACTTTCTCTATCTTGTCCTTCCAGCAAACTATTTAAAGCTTGTATACGTGCTCGAAACCTCAGGTCATGACTTCGCATAAAAAACAATGTAGTAATAAAAATTACCGCCATCACTATCCAGAAGTACACACTTAAAGCGTCACTTCCACCAAGGCCTAAAGCAAAAAAATCAGGTAGAAGACGCTGTAATAATTCCATCATAGATAAATTCCATTAATCCAATTTCATAACCAAGCAAGGTCGTTAAGGTAAAACTATGAATACTAGGTATCTTGCTTTCTAAATCGTTTTCACATACTTAGCCAGCTATTCTAACCTAATCAACAGACTCAGGAGCGCATGCCCAAACTTAGAGCCTTAAACTGCTATCGCGCGAACAGCACAAAGACTCAATCAGTGCGACATTGTTGTAGACGAGCCACCCGTGCACCCCGCAGCATATCAAATCGATATGCCTATCTTTCTGTCTGCCAAACTCGATCGAGCAGCCCACACCAATGGTTAACCGCACCTCGCTATTGTCGTAACGAGCGCAGCCATGTATAGCGTAGGGTCCGCATCGAACCCCGGGCGGGTTCGTTAAGGGAAAAACAACAGTAGCGAGGTGCGCTGCAGTCCATCGCCTTGCCGCTTTAAGCAAGCCCGCATACCTATAGACAACTTAAATACAGCAGCGATTTCCACCTAGCCCAGTATCTCCGCTATAATTGCCGGCTATTTTTTGATCTTTTGATTTTGAGGCGCTATCAGCATGAGCAAACAGGCTGCCGAAGTTGCGAAACGTCGTACGTTCGCTATTATTGCCCACCCGGACGCCGGTAAAACCACCATTACCGAACGCTTATTGCTGATGGGACAGGCTATTTCTGTCGCTGGTACGGTTAAATCACGTAAATCTGACCGCCATGCCACCTCAGACTGGATGGCTATGGAACAGCAACGTGGTATTTCGATTACCACCTCGGTGATGCAATTCCCGTATCGCAAACACATGGTCAACCTGCTCGACACCCCAGGTCACGAAGACTTCTCCGAAGACACTTACCGTACCCTCACCGCAGTCGACAGTGCTTTGATGATGATCGACGGCGGTAAAGGGGTTGAACCACGCACCATCGCCTTGATGAATGTCTGTCGTATGCGTGATACGCCAATCATCAGTTTCATCAATAAATTAGACCGTGATATTCGCGACCCAATTGAGTTACTCGATGAAATTGAAGCAGTGCTCGGTCTGAAAGCCGCGCCGATCACCTGGCCGATTGGCTGCTACCGTGAATTTAAAGGCGTGTATCACCTCACCGATGATGTGATCTATGTGTACACCCCAGGCCATGGCCATGAACGCACCGAGGCAAAACTGATTAAAGGCCTCGACAGCGCCGAAGCCCGTGCGCACATCGGCGATCTATACGATAAATTTGTCGAAGACCTCGAACTGGTACAAGGCGCCTGCCATGAATTTGATCATAGCGAGTTCCTTCAAGGAATACTGACCCCCGTATTTTTCGGTACCGCGCTGGGCAACTTCGGCGTTGATCACGTACTCGATGCCTTTGTCGATTGGGCGCCAGCGCCGCAGCCGCGCATGGCCAATGAGCGTAAAGTTTTGCCCAGCGAAGAAACTTTCAGCGGCTTTGTATTTAAAATCCAAGCCAATATGGACCCGCGTCACCGCGACCGTATTGCCTTTATGCGCGTATGTTCAGGTAAATATGAGCAAGGCATGAAAATGCGCCATGCGCGCATCAATAAAGAGATTCGTATTACCGATGCGCTGACCTTCTTCTCCAGCGAACGTGAGCGCCTCGAAGAAGCTTATGCTGGTGATATTATTGGTCTGCATAACCACGGCACCATTCAAATTGGTGACACCTTCACTGACGGCGAAGATTTATCCTTTACTGGCATTCCACACTTTGCCCCGGAACTGTTCCGTCGTGTCCGTTTGGCTGACCCATTACGCGCTAAACAACTGCGCCAAGGTCTGCAAGAACTGGCTGAAGAAGGTGCCACCCAAGTATTCTTCCCTGAGCGCAACAACGACATTATTCTCGGCGCCATTGGTGTACTGCAGTTTGATGTGGTGGCCAGTCGCCTGAAAGAAGAATACAAAGTGGAGTGCATTTACGAAGCGATTAACGTCTGGTCGGCACGCTGGATTGAGTGCGACGATAAGAAAAAACTGCAAGAGTTTAAAGACAAAGCCCACGACAACCTATCGATTGATGGTGGCGGTCATCTAACTTACTTGGCCCCAACACGCGTCAACTTAAGCCTGATGGAAGAGCGCTGGCCAGACATTAAGTTTTTAGCCACCCGCGAACACCATTAAGCAAGTGCAGCTGGCGACATTCACCAGCGGCTATGTCATCCTAAAAGCGCAGGTTAAGCCTGCGCTTTTTTTGTTGGAGCTGCCGATGCGTCTGATTGATAGCCACTGCCATCTCGATTTCCCCACCTTTGACCAAGACCGCGCTGCAGTGATTGCTCACAGCCAAGCACTAGGTGTAGAGAAAATGATTGTAGTCGGCGTTACCCGTCAGCACTGGTTGCGCCTGTGGGACACTGTGAGTAACCACGATGGTTTGTATGGCGCGTTGGGGCTGCATCCGTATTTTCTCGCTGAACATCAAGACAGCGATCTGCAAGCCTTAGTCGAGCAACTCAGCCTGTATCGAGATCATCCCAAGCTCTGCGCAGTCGGTGAAATAGGTTTGGATTTTCTGTTGCAAGAACTCGAGCCTAAGCAACAGATCCATTTATTTGAACAGCAAGTTGCCATCGCCGCTGAGTTTAACTTACCGGTCATTATTCACTCGCGACGTGCCAACGCTCAGGTTATCGCGATCTTAAAAAAAGCTCAATTACCACGCGCAGGTATAATCCACGCCTTTTCTGGCAGCTATGAAGAAGCTCTGGAATATATCAAATTGGGCTTTCTGCTCGGTTTTGGCGGCGCAGCAACTTGGCCGCGGGCGACACGTTTACAGTCCGTATTCAAGCGCTTGCCAATTGAGAGCATTGCGTTAGAAACCGACAGTCCCGATATGCCACCCGCCTGGTTGACTGGACAACGCAACAGTCCTGAACAACTGCCGCACATCTGTCAGCATTTGGCGCAGTTGTATGGCATTGCCAATCAATCATTGGCGGCACAAACCTCGGACAATGTGCAACGCCTGTTTCACTGGACAACGCCAACGCACAACTTACATTTTAAAGGCGCTGATTAAAGTTTGGAGGTGAGTAACCTGCGCACTCATATCCTGACTCGCCTGTGCTGTTTGATTGGCGCCCTCGGCGGTCAACTCGCCGGTTTGATTAATCTGCACAATATTCTGATCAATATCATGCGCAACCGCAGTTTGCTGCTCAGCGGCGGCCGCAATTTGCTGGATTTGATCCACAATCATGCCAACCGCGGCCAGAATATTCTCTAACGCGCTTTGCACATCTTCAGACTGTGCAACGGTTTCACCGGCCATCAAATGACTGGCACTCATTGCTTTCACCGCTGAACTGACACCGCCGTGCAATTGACTAATCATTTGCTCGATTTCTTCAGTCGATTGCTGGGTGCGTCGGGCTAAATTACGCACTTCGTCAGCCACAACGGCAAAACCACGGCCCTGCTCACCCGCTCGAGCAGCCTCGATAGCAGCGTTCAAGGCCAACAAGTTGGTTTGCTCGGCGATTCCTTTAATCACATCAAGTACCTGACCAATCGACTTGCTATTGCTGGCCAGCTGATTGATGACCACCACCGACGTATCAATCTCATGCGCCAGCTTTTGGATGCTGATGACCTGCTGCTCGACCCGCGCTCGACCGGAGACTGTTTCATCATTGACATTGTGTGCATTACTTACCGCAGCGGCCGCACTGTTGGCGACTTCTTGTGAAGTGGCTGACATCTCATTCATGGCGGTAGCTACTTGTTCAATTTGCGCACGTTGCTGCGCCACTGCTTGACTGCTTTGCGTCGAAACATGCTGCACGCGAGTGGCTTGCCCTTCTACATCGTGCACAGTGCCGTTGACTTGCTCAAGCAATGCATGAATACGCTGTACAGTTTGGTTAAACGCACTGCCTAACTCACCCAGTTCATCACGGCTTTGCACTTTAAAGTGGGCCGTTAAATCACCGGCAGCAACTTTATCCATGACCTTGCCAAGACTACTCAGGCTTGAACGTGTCGACATATAAAACGCGCTATATAAGTAGCCAATCAACAAAAACACTGCCGCTAACGCACTCACCAACAACAGCATATGCAAACGATAACTGACTAAACGCTCATCGAGCAGATCACCTAAATAACTGACTGTCTGGCTGTTTAAAAGGTGAGTTTTATCGATTAAATCTGAGGTTTTTTGATACAGCTCATTCCATGGCTTCTCCAAAGAATCAGCCATGATCACCTCGCTCTCAAACAAACGCAGACCATCAAGCAGCGTTGCACGGCTTTCCATAGCAAAACCATTTAGCACTTGAAATGCGGTAGCGCTTGCGGCAAAAGCTTCTTTGAGCTTCATATCATATTCAGCATCGAGCTTTTCAAGACCCAGCTGCAAATCGTCTAAGCGGTTACTGTTGGTTGAATCCAAATAGCCTCGCGCCATGGACAGACTCGATACTGCTCGTCCTTCACCTAAATTATGCGTCACATCGGGGGTTACATCTGTAATCAAGGCAACCAATTGGCGCACTTCTAACTGTGTGTCTTGACTTAGACCTGCTTGGCTGGCGAGAAAGCGATTAAACAACACACCGCTGGCCAATAACTCACCGGCAGATACGGCTCTATTTTGCAAAGAGGCTTCAGCACTAATAGCTGCCATTTGGCTTAATAGTTGATCGCGTTTCGCCGCGAAATCGGCGCGCTGCTCTTCATCGCCTTGCACGAGCTCAAGAGATTGCCACTGGCTGGAAATCTGTTGCTGTAAGCGTTCAATGCGCTGCTCTAGGTCACCAGCTGCACCACCTTGACCAATCACTGCATTTATACGCAGCAAATCATGCCAATCTTCAAGTTGAGCAATGGTTTTTAAGCTCGCATCCAACAACTGTAAACCGTTGATTTCAGCCTGCGTGTGAATGAAGTCTTGGTATGAGTCGCGGACCAAATAAAAATTAGTCACTAACATCGGTAAAAAAAACAATGCACTGATTAGGCTAAACTTCATGCCAAAACTTAAGCGATTCATCAGCTTAATCGCTGGATAGAGTAAAATCTTCAAAGCTATTCCCCCCAAGTGTTGCTTTTTATTCTTTACTGATGTCACTGATGGTCGGTGATGAACAGCAAACTTTATTTTTTCATAATCTTGCGGCTTTACTGACTGTATGTCGAGCATTTCAAACATTCATTCTCTCTGCCCTCTCTATCGACAGACTCAGCAACAACTTAAGCGGACAAAATAAAGAGCAAAGAACGCTGTAATCAGACCTTTTCGTTACGCAGTTAAATATGGCAACCTTATGCCATACTTCACCTTGACTGTTTTTTATTTTTTGATTTTGCACAGGCTTACTAATGATGAAACGCTTTTTTATTTTATGTGTTGTATTGATCGGTTGCGGCGCATTGGCAACAACTTGGTACATTCAGAGTAAGATCCCACAGCGCAGCGGTGATCTCTATTTACCGCAACTGACTGAGGCTGTCGATGTGCAATTCGACGAGCGCGGCGTACCCCACATACAAGCGCAGAATGAGCTGGACGCGTACCGCGCTCTTGGCTACGTACACGCACAAGACCGTTTATTCCAAATGGAGATTATGCGCCGTTTAGCCCGTGGTGAATTGTCAGAAATTCTTGGCGAAAAAACCATCAAACTGGATCGTTTATTCCGCACGTTGCGTTTACATGAACATGCACAGAAATACGTGCAAACAGTCGATCAAAACAGCGCTCCGGCACAGGCTCTGCAGGCTTATCTAGAGGGAGTCAACCAGTTCCAAGCTCAAGGCCCGCGGCCTCTTGAGTTTGATTTACTGGGCATTACTGCGCGCCCTTTTACCATGGAAGACACCATGAGCATTGCTGGCTATTTGGCCTATAGCTTTGCTGCAGCTTTTCGTACCGAGCCGACCCTAAGCTATATTCGCCAAGAACTGGGTGATGACTATTTAAAGATTTTTGATCTCACCACGCCTAGCACCGGCGCTATACCAACAGATGCGCAACCAGTCCTAAGCCATAGCGATTGGAGCCACCTAAATGCTGTCGCGCAGCTCAGCCAAGAAGCGTTATTGGCTGCAGGCCTGCCGCAATTCGAAGGCAGTAATGCTTGGGTAATGAACGGCGCAAAAACCGCCAGTGGTAAGCCACTGTTAGCCGGCGATCCACACATTACATTCTCTGTTCCTGCTGTGTGGTACGAAGCCCATTTGCAAGCTCCAGATTTTGAATTGTACGGCCATTTCCAAGCACTCAATCCCTTTGCGTTACTGGGACACAACCAAGAGTTTGGTTGGTCAGTTACCATGTTCCAAAATGATGACTTAGATTTAATTGCCTTAAAAACCAATCCCGAAGATCCACAACAGGTCTGGGAAAATGGCCAATGGCAAACTCTCACAAACCAAACTCAGTGGATTGTGGTTAAAGATCAAGAACCAGAACAATTGATTCTGCGTAACTCAAGTCATGGCCCCATCATCAATGACATTCTTAAAGACCAAACCAGTGATACACCGATTGCGATGTGGTGGGCTTTTTTAGAAACAGAAAACCCAATTCTAGATGCCTTCTATGCACTCAATCGTGCCAATACGTTAGACAAAGCACGCCACGCCGCCAGTCAAATTCATGCGCCCGGACTCAACGTGGTGTGGGCCAATGCACAAGGTGATATTGCCTGGTGGGCGGCGGCTAAAATGCCGATTCGCGATAAAAGCGCAGAGCCTTCATTTATTCTCGACAGCCAATCAGCGGCCAGTAAAAAATATGGCTTTTATCCTTTCAAAGATAATCCACATGAAGAAAACCCCGCGCGCGGCTTGATTGTCTCGGCTAATTTCCTACCTGCATCACCCAACCAAGTACCTTTGCCGGGCTACTATAATTTAGCCGATCGTGGTGCGCAGCTGATCGAACAATTGAGCCAAGTGGACACTAAATGGGACACACAAAACAGCCAAGCCGTGCAATTAGGCGAGCGTACGGGTTACGCGCAGCGTCTGCTTCAGCCTTTGCTGACCGATCTCAAGGAAAGCGCCCATGGTTATGAAGAGAAAAAACTCATTGAGCAACTAAGCGCTTGGCAAGGCAACTATCCAACCAACAGTTATCTACCCACTCTGTTTACCGAGTTCAGCTTTCAGCTGCTGCAAGCAGCCATGTTGGATGAACTTGGTGAGTCTGTATTTAACAACTTGCTGCATACGCGCATTATCGACAGCGCCCTGCCTTTGCTAGCCAGCGATGAACAATCTGTTTGGTGGAATAATCATAGTCAAGGTGAACAACAAAGCCGGCAGCAAGTTGTGGCACAAGCATGGCAAGCAACTCTCCTGCATCTACGCCGCTCTTTTGGCCCAGATCCAAAAGACTGGCAATGGGGTAACGCGCACACCCTGACCCATAAACATCCACTGGGCCAGCAATCACCACTCGACAACCTGCTTAATGTTGGTAGTTTTGCCGCACCGGGCGGACACGAAATGCCCAACAACTTCTCCAGCGGCTACAGCAACGCACCTTGGGCGGTGGAATACGGCCCTTCGACCCGGCGTATTATCGACTTTGCTGCACCGGAAAAATCCCTTGGTATTAACCCTGTCGGACAAAGTGGTGTGCGTTTTGACAAGCATTACGCCGACCAAGCCGAATCCTATATGCAAGGCCGGTACTTTCAGCAACACCTCGGCATGGAAGATGTTAAGCAAAACACGCAAAGCACCTTACGTTTACTGCCGCAATAAACATCAACAGCATCACGCTAAGTTAACCACTTAGCGTGATTACCTCTAAATACCCACGGGAATCTACACGCTCTCCCTCTGCTCGACCCATCTAGAGCTGTGTTTTGCACTGCCATTGAACAAATCAGTGACATGCTTTTCAACCCACTGCGCGACCTGACACCAAGCCAAAGTCTGAGTGCTACAGGCAGCACTGGCTAACGCCTGTTTAATCGCTTCTACATCAACGTTTTCTAGATAACGAGTTGCATCCGCCATCCGCGCTTCACCACCAAAGCCTTGCTGCATTTCAGCCATGGCATCGGCTTTACTCCAATCCTCAAAGACGATGCGATACATCGCGGCAATCAAGCCGGTACGGTTTTGCCCATGCTTACAATGCATCAGCACTTTACCTTTTTGCTTAGCGCGGGCAATGCTACGTAGCACCCGCAACACATCAACATCATCGATACGATCAGTGTGCAGTGGAATTTGTATTTGCTCAATACGAGTATCGTGCAACCAAAGACTGTCCGGCTTTTGATAAAAATTAATCACAGTTTGTATTTTGTTCCGCTGCAACCACTCAACATCTTGCTCGCGCGGTAAAGCACTGCGGTAAAGTGCGTCACTCATTTTGTACAACACAAAACTGCTATCCAGCGGTTGCGCCCAACTCGCAGGGCGCGACTCCAGCGTAACTGTTGTCACTGCTAAGTTTGGCGCAGCTTTGAGCGTATCTTTTTGCCATAACCCAGTAGCAAGCCAAGCCAACATAAGCCCTGCCGCAATATAGAAATAACCTTTCATCGCGCCACCTGCAAAGCTGCGCAGCTCTGTGCAGGGCTGTTATTTCTATAGAGGATTAACCAATAGAAAAACGTACAGATCAGCCAATCAAATAAGAAGGTCCACAGATTATGGGAGAAAAAGTGTGCACCTTGTAGCATACGGCCCAGCGAGAACACTGTGCCTAAGCCAATCGCAAAGACCAAGCAAGCACGCGCCGCACGCGGTTTAAGATCACGCAAAGCAAAAAACAAGGCCAGCAGAGAGAAGCCCGCCGAAGCATGACCACCCGGCCAGCAACGACCCGGTTTGGCTGTTGCTGGACGCGGCTCGAGCAAACCAGAGTAGACTTCTTGCCCGCCAAACTCTTCTAAGCTCCATGGGCATTGCACGCCAGTTAGGGTTTTCATTGGCGTCACCAAAGCAGTAGAGACGCCCAGCGCCAACACCAGATAACCCAATCTGCCGCGCCAGCTGTAGAGTCGTGACCAAACACAACTTAAAGCAAAACCAACAATAGCCAGCACACCAAACACAATCACCAACTGCTTAGCACGGTCATGCAAAATATCTTCTAAAAAGAAGCTGTTGCCGCCGACAAAGCCACTGTCAGGTACATACATCAAGCGCGCTAAGCCGAGATCTAAAGCACTGGGCTCAACTATCAACAAGCTCACCATTAGCATTAAGGGCAAAGTAAACGCAGCCTTAAAATTAAACGGCCGTACTGCATAAGTAGCCATATCAGTACTGCCCCTGCAGATGAGCAAAGATTGACTTCTTCAGCGCTATAGGGTCTTGCCACTGCAATAAGCCTTGGCTAATCGCTTGGCTGGCACCTTGGTAATAGGCAATATCACGCTGGACCAATTCGCTATTTTTATCCGCTCGGCGCTCATAGCTCACACCTAAGGCATCATCATGGCGACGCACCATTTTGCGAGGACTGAGGATGGCCAAATCACCACCGTCAAACAGACCTAAATGTTGATAGTTACCTAATAACGCACGTCCTCGCTCTGGCGCTTCGGACCGCAGCACGTCACGACCAAAGAAGGTGCTTTCATAGGAGATGTTCAGTAATCCAAGCAAGGTCGGGGCAATATCAATTTGACTGGTCAGAGTATCAATTTCGCGCGGCTGAATATGCTGCGGCGCATAGATAAACATCGGGATATGGTAGTTACTCACCGGCAAATCTTCTTTACCGGCACTACCGGCGGTATGGTCAGCGACAAAAATAAACACTGTGTCGTCAAACCAAGGTTTTGCTTGAGCTTGGCGCAAAAACTCACCAATGGCATAGTCGGTGTACTTGACTGCCCCTTCACGGCCTTCACCTGAGGGAATATCAATACGTCCATCCGGATAGCTATAAGGACGGTGATTGGAAGTGGTCATCAACTGCAATAAAAACGGCTTACCTTGCGCATAATCAGCATCAGCTAGTTTTATGGTTTGCGCGTATAGATCCTCATCGGCCATACCCCACGCATTGGTAAAACTCATCTCACTGTCAGGCACACTACTTTGATCAACAATGCGATAACCATTGCCGGAAAAAAATGCATTCATATTGTCAAAATAGCCGCGACCGCCGTAGACAAAAACACTGTCGTAGCCTTGCGCCTTCAGCTGTTGGCCTAAGCTGGCAAAGCCACTTTCACGACCAATACGCTTAACCAAAGAGCGGCCCGGAGTTGGTGGCACCGATAAGGTAATTGCTTCTAAGCCGCGATCGGTACGGGTTCCGGTGGCATACAGGTTAGTAAAGGCTAAGCTTTTGCTGCGCAACTTATCTAAGTTAGGCGTGAGTCCGCGTGGATCACCAAAACTACCTAAGTACTTCGCCGACAGGCTTTCAATGGTAACCAGCACGACATTCAAAGGACGCGGCGCACCCTCATTGATGATTTCACGACGAATATTTAACGGGTTATCGCTAACAAAGCACGCATTTTTTTCCACGACTTCAGCGCGCAATAAAGCACCCATTTGCGCCTCATCTAAGGTCGCGTAAAAACTTGGGTAATCCAGCTCATTATTCCGAAAGGCGGCAAAAAACTGATAAGGACCATTGGCGGCCAGTTCACGCTGATAGCTATTACCACCGCTGCCACGGGGAAAATCCTGAGTGAGCAGCAATCCTGCGAGACTGGCAATCACCACCAATACAGCAAAACCTGAGAATCTTGCCCTCAAAGCACTGGCCGGCGCAGACAAGGCATGGCGCAAGGGCTTTCTGAGGATAAATGTGAGCACAATCGCCAGCAGCGCTAAACCGGCCAGTAATGGATAGACCGGATAGGACTCAAGAATATTGTCAATCACCTCTTTGGAATACACTAAGTAGTCAACTGCAATAAAGTTGAAACGTACCGAGAACTCATCCCAAAACAGCCACTCAGACACAGCAACAAATAGCATGGCAAACAGGCTTACGGTAAACAGCCCACGTAGACAGAGTTGATGCCATTTTTTTTCCCAGAGCCACTGCGGGCACAGGGTTAGATACATCGCCAAAGGCAGACTGACAAAGCTCAAAAAGCCTAAATCGTAGATTAGCCCTTGAGCAAACACTAATAATAATTGCCAGATATTAACCTCAGCCGCAGAAAAACTAGCGCACAATAAGACTGCGCGAGTCAGGGTAAAGAATGTCAGCCATGCGATACTGAGCAGCAGCAAATAGCGCCAGCGCGAAGAATTAAGCAGTAACATAAGACAACTCTCAGTTAGATCAATGAGCTGTCAGTGTGATCAAGGCGTTGTGAGGCATTTGTTAACCTAATGTGAAAAAACTGTTAAATACGAAAATTATCAAGTGAGTGTGTATGCGCATTTTAGTCATCGAAGACAATCGAGATATTCTTGCCAATATTTTGGACTACCTAGAGCTCAAAGGTTTTACCCTTGACTGTGCTCAAGATGGTCTCAGCGGCATGCATCTGGCGCTGACCCAACCTTATGACTTGATTGTTTTAGATATAATGCTGCCGGGTATGGACGGCTATCAGCTCTGTCAAAAGCTGCGTCAAGAGGCGAATAACAACACACCCATTATTATGCTGACTGCCCGTGATGCGCTCGATGAGCGTCTCAAAGGCCTGCATGCGGGCGCGGATGATTATCTGGTGAAACCCTTTGCTTTATCAGAGCTGGTGGCGCGCATTGAAGCGGTATTGCGCCGCAGTTCCGGGGCAAATAAGCGTGTGCTTGAAGTGGCCGACTTGCGCTATAACCTTGAAACCCTGGAGGTCAGCCGCGCTGGTCAATCGCTTAAACTCAATCCTATTGGCCTTAAACTACTGGCAACCCTAATGCAGCGCAGCCCTGCGGTGGTGCGCCGTGAAGCATTGGAAGAAGCGCTTTGGGGTGATGATATTCCCGATAGCGACAGCTTGCGCAGTCACATCCATCAGCTTCGTCAAGCCATTGATAAACCCTTCGCCACCACTCTTTTACACACAGTGCATGGTGTGGGTTTTCGTTTAGTGGGTCTTCATCATGAATAATAAACAGCCCTTAGAACGGCGGATTATTATCGCCTTCACCTTAATGACATTACTGGTTAGCGGCACGTTTTCCTTAGGCATAGTCGCCATCGTCCATTTTATTGAAGAGCACTTAGTCTCACAGGAACTCGACCGCCAATTGCATACGGTTGTGCACGAAGACATTCGCAATGGCCGCTCACCGCGCTTAGATCCAGAAACTCATTTTTACGCCAGCAATCTTGACGAGTTCGCCATTCCCAAACAGTTTGATCGCCAAGAATTAGGCTTTGCTGAAGTTGTCGATGGTGACGAAGCCTTTTATGTCTATATTCAAGAGATCAACGGTGTGCGTTATGCACTGGTGCAGGAACAACATGAGTTTGAAGATAGAGAACAAGCTTTATTTAATGTGGTGTTGGCGGGTTTTATTTTAAGCATTATTGGCGCTTGGGGCTTAGGTCGCTTAATGGCGCGCAAAATCATGCAACCGGTCAGCCGTCTCGCTCAACAAGTGCGTCACCGCGACCAACTATTACCGCTCGCGCCACCTTTAGCACCCGAATATGCTAATGATGAAATTGGGCACTTAGCCGCAGCTTTTGATAGTACTTTAAGCAAATTACGCAACAGTTTAGAGCGGGAAAAACTCTTTACCAGCGACGTCAGCCATGAGTTACGCACCCCCTTGATGATCATTGCCAGCTCATGTGAGCTACTGGCTGAAGGTCATTTGGCAGAAAAGGAAGTCACCCATTTACAACGCATAAAGCGCGCCAGCGAAGAGATGCATGACCTCGTACAAACATTTTTAATTCTTGCGCGTAGCAAGCCTGAAGAAGCTTTTTTAGGTGGACAAGCCACACTACAAAGTATCGCTGACGCCCAAGTTGAACTTTGGCAACCTTTGTTTAATGAAAAACAGATTCACTTGCAGCTGTCTATTGCACAGCCACCCAGCGCGACATTATACAACGCCACCTTTCTGCGCACTGTGCTTTCAAACTTGCTGCGTAATGCCTTGCATTACACTGAGCAAGGCAAGGTTAAATTAACCTTGTATGCGCATCACTTTACTGTTGAAGACACCGGCATTGGCATTCCTGAAGATTTTCAAGAGAGTATTTTTCAGCCGTTTGTCCGCGGAGACAATGCACGCGGTGAAGGTTTAGGACTGGGCTTATCTTTGGTTAGACGAATTTGCACGCACCAAGGGTGGTCAATTCAGGTCAGCTCTCGCAGCCCCAGCGGTAGTTGTTTTAGCGTGTTTTTAGAGTCAAACAAACAACCATAGATGAATAGCTCATCACATATTTTTCACATCTGTTTAACATCCGCTTGATGGTGTTTTGCCTAGGCTATGCAGTATTCCTCAATTGGACAGGACTACTGCAATGTCTAAAGCATTCATCAAGCTGGATTTTTCTGACAAATATGACCAAGAACATTCCCAGCAGTATTTAGAAAAACATCAAAAGGGTTTAGCCCGAAAGCTTTCTAACTACCGTGATCAACAACTGGCTCGCCGTGCTCTGGCTCTTGCCGACCAGCCTAATCTAGTGCTGGATTTGCCCTGCGGCGCCGGTCGCTTCTGGTCAACCTTAGCAGAGCAACACAATCGCATTATTTTGGCAGCGGATAACTCTGCAGATATGCTAGCAACTGCGATGGCTGCACAGCCTAAACATATCACCGAGCATGTACGCACTCTACAAACCTCAGCCTTTGATATTAATTTGCCGGACAACTCGGTCGACAGCATTTTCTGTATGCGTTTACTACACCATATTGAAAAACCCGAGCATCGCTTAGCGCTTCTTAAAGAGTTTCATCGCACCACTCGCGATAGCGTGATTATTTCCTTATGGGTGGATGGCAACTACAAGGCATGGCGTCGTAAAGCATTAGAGAAAAAACGTGCGCGAAGAGGTCGAGCACACGAAAACAGCAATCGCTTTGTCATCAATCGTACAACGGTCGAACAAGAGTTCATTGAGGCAGGATTTAACATTCAAACGCATCTAGATTTCCTGCCGAGCTATTCGATGTGGCGGGTCTATGTTTTACGAAAAAACAACTAAGTCATAAGAGGTATAGCATGAGCGCAGCAGGGCAAAGTAGCTATAAGGACTTTAATGATTGGTGGCAACGCACTGGAGAGTGGGTCGAAGCCCCTAATCAACGTCGAGATGGGGAAAGCGGCGTGCAACGGCTTGCACCAGTGACTGCTGGACAGCCTTGGTTATACAGTAAACGTCAAATTGGTCATCGTTTTATCTCTTGGCGCTACCCCCTCGGTCGGCCTACAGTCTTGCGTGAAAAAAATGCCATGCAAGCCTTAGAGCGCTTCGGCGTGCCAGTACCCAACTTGGTCTTTTATGCTGCCAAAAAACACGGTAAAGACTGGCATGCGCTATTGGTCACTGAAGCACTGACTGGTTTTATCAGCTTAGAGGAGTGGTATAGCAAACAGCAGTCACAACCTGTTGACCCAGTCATCACTGCAAGCGTTTTACAGCAAGTGGCCACTACCTTGCATAAAATGCATGCCGCTGGCTGGCAGCATAGCTGCTGTTACGCTAAACATATTTTTATCAAAGCCTCGCTAGAGCAAATACCTGAAGTGGCTTTGTTGGATTTAGAAAAAGCTCGCCGTCGCTGGTCTGCTCATCAAGCAGCTCTGCACGATATCAAACAATTCGGTCGTCATCGTGGTGATATGCCAGATGCGGATTGGCAACTTTTTTTGCAGTATTACTGCAACCTAAACCCAAAGCTACGCACTAAGCTTGCGTGACTTTTATTACGTCGTACAGCAGTGCGCGACGCACCCTACATTTTTCAGCTATATAGGCGTTACCCATGGCTTCTAGCGCTGCTTGCGTGTCCAAACAAAAAACCACTCTCACGTCCCACTTATTTTTTACCGCCGCCAGTATTGTCCTGTGGCTGCTGCTGTTAACTGCTTTACGCAGCTTACTGCTGGCCTACAACCATGAAATTCTGGGTGGCACTAGCACAGCAGATCTTGTTGAAGCCTTTAGCAATGGCCTGCGCTTTGACTTGCGCCTTATCGTTTATGTCAGCATTCCACTGGTACTGAGCATGCTGATGCCTTGGTTGATGAATCAACGTCGCCTACTGGTGGCGTGGCTGACCTTCAGTGCGGCAGTCAGTATTCTACTTGGCATTGTTGAACTTGATTTTTACCGTGAGTTTCACCAGCGCCTCAACAGTTTAGTCTTTCAATACTTGAATGAAGACCCAGCCACCGTGATCAGTATGCTGTGGCATGGTTTCCCAGTCGTCACCTTACTCAGCACCTGGCTGGTGTGTACCTTAGTGATGTACTTCCTGTTCTCTTGGGCAGAACGCAAAACTCGTATTTACCAAACATCCCAAGCAGGCTATAGCTATCTTATCCAAGGCATTGCATTCTCAATTTGTTTGGTTATTTGTGTGGTTGCCGCGCGCGGCACTTTACGCCAAGGCCCACCGTTGCGCTGGGGTGACGCCTATACCACGCATTCGATGTTTGCCAATCACCTTGGTTTAAACCCTGTATTGAGCCTGTACAACGCTGCGAAAACCACTTTTTCCGAGCACCGTGATAATATTTGGAAAGCCACATTGCCCGCCAGTGAAGCGCAAGAGATCACGCGGGAGCTTGTCCTCACCGCCCACGACCAGCTGATCGATACCGATAGCGCAGCCATTCGCCGCATTAACTCATCTATTGCTGAGACACAACTGAAGGTGCGTCATGTAGTGGTGATTCTGATGGAGAGCTTCGCTGGACGTTATGTCGGTGCGCTCGGCAGCCAAGATCAAATCACTCCAGAGTTTGATAAGTTAAGCAAAGAGGGCCTGTTGTTCACCCGCTTCTTTGCCAACGGCACCCACACTCACCAAGGCATATTCGCCAGTATGGCCTGCTTTCCAAACCTGCCAGCTTTTGAATATTTAATGCAGAGCCCCGAAGGTGGCAATCATTTCTCCGGTTTGCCGCAACTATTAAGCGCACGCGGTTTTCAAGACGCCTATGTATATAACGGTGATTTTGCCTGGGATAACCAACAAGGCTTTTTTAGCAACCAAGGCATGACCCATTTTGTTGGCCGCAATGATTACCTCAATCCTGTGGTCTCCGATCCGACCTGGGGAGTATCCGATCAAGATATGTTTGATCGCGGCATTGTTGAACTCAATAAGCTTAAAGACGACAAGCCGTTTTATGCCTTACTGCAAACCTTATCCAATCACACCCCCTATGCCTTGCCTGATGTGTTGCCAACAGAGCCGGTCACAGGGCACGGCAGTTTAGATTTACATCTGACCGCCATGCGCTACTCCGACTGGGCACTGGGTGAATTCTTTAAACAAGCCAAACAGCAGCCTTGGTATAACGACACTTTGTTTGTTGTATTAGGCGACCATGGTTTTGCAGCACCTGAACCAATGACCGAGATGGACCTGTACCGTTTTCATGTCCCCATGTTACTCATCGCCCCAGGTATTCAACAGCTATTCGGCACTGAAAACACCACTGTTGCCAGCCAAGTGGATATGGTCCCAACCATTATGGGTCGCTTAGGTGGTGATGTGCAGCACCAGTGCTGGGGGCGTGACTTGCTCACTCTGCCAAAAAACGATCAAGGTTTTGCAATGATCAAACCGTCCGGTAGTGATCAAACTGTGGCACTGATTAAAGATGATCGTATTTTAATTCAGCCTAAAGATGTCAGTGCACGCGCTTGGAATTATCAACTAGGGGCTCACCCACAGAGTTCGCCAGCACCAGAGCATGCTGATGATGCGCAGTGGCTTAAACAACTGAATGCTTACATTCAAACCGCCACCAGTAGCCTTTTAGATAACACTGCTGGTGCACAGGCGAGCCCTGCAGAGTAAGCCACTTGACCCCCATTCTCAGCAACAAAAAACGGCGCAGCCTACTGATGTAAGC
Organism: Pseudomonas sp.; assembly: GCA_048266525.1. GTDB lineage: Bacteria > Pseudomonadota > Gammaproteobacteria > Pseudomonadales > Pseudomonadaceae > Denitrificimonas. The sequence continues at coordinate 170,227 of JBLWZG010000004.1, read as the reverse complement.
TGCGCCGTTTTCTATTTCATTAACTTTTATGCTTGATTAGCGCGCTCTTGCTCTTTAATCAGCAGCATGGCTTTCTTACGGTTTTTCTCAGCACGTCGGGTAAAGAACCAGACTAAGAAAGTTGCCATAGAAATAAACAACAGAATCAAGCTAGCAACCGCATTGATCTCAGGTTTAACCCCCATCCGTACTGCCGAGAAAATCTCCATCGGCAAAGTGGTTGAGCCTGGGCCTGAGACAAAGCTTGCAAGAACCAAGTCATCCAAAGACAAAGCAAAGGACATCATCGCCCCTGCGGCTAAGGATGGCGCAATCATCGGCACAGTAATCAGAAAGAATACTTTCCAAGGTTTAGCCCCCAGATCCATCGCCGCCTCTTCCATCGAGCGATCAATTTCGCGCAAGCGTGACGACACCACCACCGAGACATACGCAGTACAGAAGGTGGTGTGGGCGATCCAAATGGTCACCACGCCACGCTCCATCGGCCAGCCAATCAACTGCGCCATCGCCACAAACAACAGCAGCAAGGACAAACCGGTAATCACTTCTGGCATCACCAAAGGTGCCGTGACCATACCGCCAAACAACGTGCGGCCACGAAAACGTCCAATCCGGGTTAACACCAATGCGGCTAAAGTACCCAACGCAGTGGCGGCAATCGCGGTGTATGTGGCAATTTCTAAAGAGCGCATGACCGCACTCATTAACTGCGTGTTGTCCAATAAACCGACATACCACTTGGTTGACCACCCGCCCCACACGGTCACTAAACGTGAAGCGTTAAAGGAGTAGATCACCAAAATCAGCATCGGCAGATAAATAAACAACAAGCCAGCAATCAGCATAAAGCGTGAGAAGTTGAATTTCTTCATGCCTTACCCTCCAACTCACTGGCTTGGTTGCGATTAAATAAGATAATCGGAATCATCAGCAGCAATAGCATAATCACCGCCAGCGAAGCAGCCACTGGCCAATCGCGATTATTAAAGAACTCCTGCCACAGCACCTTACCAATCATTAGTGTTTCTGGGCCGCCGAGCAGTTCTGGAATCACAAACTCGCCCACTACAGGAATAAACACCAGCATGCAACCGGCAATCACGCCGCTTTTTGACAGCGGCACAGTGATTTTCCAAAACGCGGTATAGCCTTTCGCGCCAAGATCAGAGGCCGCTTCTAGCAGCGACAGATCATGCTTAACCAGATTGGCATACAGCGGCAAGACCATAAACGGCAGATAGGCATAGACAATGCCGATATACACCGCAATATTGGTATTGAGTATCTGCAACGGCTCATTAATCACCCCCAGCCACAGCAAGGCATTATTGAGCAAACCGTTATTACTCAAGATTCCCATCCAGGCATACACGCGAATCAATAACGCCGTCCAAGTCGGCATCATAATCAGCAGCAACCACACCGGCTGCATCTGCTTGCTCGAGCGGGCAATGGCATAGGCCATCGGATAACCGACCAGTAAACACAAAACAGTGCTGACCAGGGCTATTTTTAACGAGCCCCAGTAGGCCGCGATATACAGCTGATCCTCACTGAGTAAGACGTAGTTACCAAAGTTCAGCAACACCGTCAGCTGACTATCAGCCCATTCTGTCAGGCTGGTATAGGGCGGAATCGCAATATCTGCTTCAGCAAAACTGATCTTGATGATGATGGCAAAGGGCAGCAGGAAAAACAGCAGCATCCAGAAAAACGGCACGCCAATCACTGCATGGCGGCCCTTGGGCAACATCCCGAGTAATTTATCGCGTACGGTCATGATTGGAATACCACGCCACTGTCATCGACCCAGTGCACATAGACTTCATCATCCCAAGTCGGACGTTTCACGTTACGCTCTGAGTTGGCAATGAAGGCCTGCACAATGGTGCCTGAGGCAAGCTCAACGTGGTACACCGAGTGCCCGCCTAAATAGGCAATATCATGCACAATACCTTTGGCCCAGTTGTAATCCTCATGCTCAAGGTCATCTGGTTTACCACTGCACAGCAGAAGTTTTTCTGGACGCAACGCAAAGGTCACCCGCTTATTCTCCGCCAAACTGGTAATACCGTGGCCGATATAAATCGGACGCTCCAGCTTAGGACAAATAATCACTGCGTGATCCGAGTCATCGGTAATGATTTCACCATCAAACAAATTGACGTTACCAATAAACTCACACACCAAACGACTGGCTGGCGTCTCATAAATATCCATCGGACTGCCCACTTGAGCAATCCAGCCTTGGTGCATAATGGCGATGCGCTCGGCCATGGTCATGGCTTCTTCTTGATCGTGGGTCACCATCACACAGGTCACCCCGACGCGCTCAATGATCTCAACCAATTCCAACTGCATTTGCGAACGCAGTTTTTTATCTAATGCACCCATCGGCTCATCCAGCAACAAGAGCTTCGGACGCTTCGCTAACGAGCGGGCTAAAGCCACACGTTGGCGCTGACCACCGGAAAGTTGATGTGGTTTGCGTTTGGCATATTTGGTCATATGCACCAGCTTTAGCATTTCTTCAACGCGCCCGGCAATTTCTTCTTTGCTTAGGCTGTCCTGCTTTAAACCAAAAGCAATATTCTGTTCAACCGTCATATGTGGAAATAATGCATAGGATTGGAACATCATATTAATCGGGCGCTCGTAGGGTGGCATGTGAGTAATATCCACACCATCAAGCAGAATACGGCCTTCAGTCGGCGTTTCAAAACCAGCCAACATGCGCAGCAAGGTTGACTTACCCGAACCTGAGCCACCTAACAGAGCAAAAATCTCGCCTTTATTGATTTTCAGCGAGACTTCATCCACCGCCAAGGTGTCATCAAAGTACTTGGTGACGCGCTCAATTTTAACTAACACGTCTTTGGGCTTTTGCAAGTTAGCAAGTGCTTTCTTGTACGCGCCTGAGGCTATTGCCATAGAGTTCTCCAAATGCAGAAAGCCCAGTCTAACGACTGAGCTTTACAACCTATAAAACAGATGATTATTTTCCAGATTTAAAGCGTGTCCAACTGCGCGTTTTAATGCGCTGCACATTGCTAGGCAATGGCTTCGAAACAAATAAATTATCCAATACAGCCTGCTCCGGATAGACGGCTGGATTATTACGAACATCTTCATCCATCAATTCGTCTGCGTAGCGATTGGGGTTGGCATAACCGACATAATCACTGACTTTGGCAATCACTGCAGGATCAAGCAGATAGTTGATGAAAGCATGCGCTTCTGCGACATTTTTAGCATCGGCAGGAATGGCTAACATGTCGAACCATAGATTACCACCTTCTTTGGGAATACTGTATGCCACGCGCACACCATGACCTGCTTCATCAGCACGATCGGCCGCTTGCAAAACGTCACCTGAGAAACCAGCAGCTACACAAATATTGCCATTGGCTAAATCACCGACATATTTTGACGAATGAAAATAGGTGACATAGGGGCGAATTTTCGCGAGCTTTTCTTCAGCTTTTTTGTAATCAGCGGATTTATGACTGTTAGGATCTAAGCCCAAGTAATTGAGCATGGCCGGCAGCATTTCATCAGCAGAATCTAAAAAAGCCACGCCACAGCTGCTAAGCTTTTTCATGTTCTCTGGTTCAAACAACACCGCCCACGAGTCAATGCTGTCAACACCCAGCACTTCTTTAACTTTATCAACGTTATAACCAATGCCATTGGTGCCCCATAAATACGGCACAGCATATTGATTACCTGGATCATTGGCGGCAACTTGCTGCATTAATTGCGGATCTAAATTATCCCAATTAGGCAAAAGATCTCTGTCGAGCTTAGCAAAGGCTCCGGCTTGAATTTGCCGTGCTAAAAAATGATCTGATGGCACCACCACATCATAACCACTGAGCCCTGCCAATAACTTACCTTCCAATGCCTCATTGGAGTCAAACACGTCATACAACACTTGTGTTTGCGTTTTCGCTGTAAAGTCGGCCAAAACAGACTTGCTGATGTAGTCTGACCAGTTGTAAACATGCACTGTAGAGCTGGCGAAAGCCGCACTGCTGAGCAAAAAATTAGCGGCCAGCGCCAACACCACACTTTGTATCAATCTAGGCAATAGCCCATCCTCCTAATGGTAAAAATGGGCTGCAACGAGCAACCCACTATTGAAATTGGTCAAAAAGACGCTGGCGACTTGTCCTGAACAACCAATCGCCAGTGCACTCAGCGCACTTACTTACCTGACTTAATTTTAGTCCAACTGCGCGTCATTAAACGCTGAGTTTTTGCTGGCAAGTCTGGGAAAGTATACAGTTTGCTCATCACCTCTGCAGGCGGGTAAATGCCTGGGTCGGTGCGGATCGACTCTTCAACTAGGGCTGTAGCCGGCTCATTGGCATTAGGGAACTGCAAATAATTGGTCAAATCGGCCATTACTTGCGGCTGTAACAAGTAGTTGATGAACTCATGCGCTTCTTTGACATTTTTGGAGTCGCTCGGGATCGCCACCATATCAAAGAAGGTACCAGCACCTTCTTTCGGAATTTGGTAAGCAATTTTCACTTTGCCGCCGGCTTCTTCTGCACGGGATTTACTTTGGTACAGGTCACCTGAGTAACCAATGGCCATACAAATATTGCCGCTGGCTAAATCGGAAATGTACTTGGATGAGTGAAAATAGGTGACATAGGGGCGAATTTTCAGCAACAGTTCTTCTGCTTGCTTTAAGTCGTCCGGCTTTTCACTATCGGCGGGTAAACCTAAATAATGCAGCGCAGCAGGAATGATCTCAGTCGGCGAATCTAACAAGGCCACACCACACTCATTCAGCTTGCTGATATGTTCTGGTTTAAAAATAATATCCCATGAATTAATGGGCTGATCACCCAACACTGCTTTGACCTTGTCGATGTTGTAACCCATACCAATCGAGCCCCACATATACGGGATTGAGTACTGGTTACCCGGATCGCTGACTTCCAAGGTATTTAGTAAATCTTTGTTGAGGTTATCCCACTGCGGCAACTGCGCCTTATCCAGTTTTTGATAAACGCCTGCTTTAATTTGTTTAGCGAGGAACGGGTTGGACGGCACGACGATATCGTAGCCTGAACCGCCAGAAAGTAATTTGGCTTCTAAAACTTCGTTGCTGTCATAGACATCAAATACAACTTTAATGCCGCTTTGCTTCTCAAAGTTACTGATGGTGTTGGGCGCCACATAGTCAGACCAGTGGTACACCTTCAGCACACGCTCTTCAGCCTGTACTGAAGCGACAACAGCCATGCCGACAGCGGCGGCCAATAACATTTGCTTAGTTCTTTTCACGCGCACAGCTCCTTTCGTTGATTATATTTAAAGTTACATGCGCGTCACCGCCGCGCGATGCGAAGTCTGGCAAGGTCTGCCACAGGACTCAAGATGCAAAGCTATATTTAGTGTTTTTATTACACAGTTAACCCTGAAAAACAGAGCTACTCTACAATCTATTGTTTATAACTTACCACATCCAGAGCGACAGCTCTTTAATCGCAAGCAAGGTTACGATCAACGGTGGATAAATCCTTGAGCCAACTTGGGTTGCCGCATGTAATCAGTTAGCCTAGAGCCGACTTCTTTTATCATTGTTTGGAGTGTGCATATGTCACGCATTGTTAGTGTTGCCATTACGCAAATGGCCTGTTCTTGGGATACCTCAACTAATCTTGCCAAAGCAGAGCAACTGGTCCGCCAAGCAGCCCAGCAAGGCGCACAAATCATCCTGCTGCAAGAACTGTTTGAAACACCCTATTTCTGTAAAAAACCTAACCCTGACTATTTGCAGCTGGCAACAACAGTGGCAGACAACCCAGCCATTGCGCACTTTCAGAACATTGCGAAAGAATTAAAAGTGGTTTTGCCGATTAGCTTCTTCGAACGTGCTGGCCAAGCACGTTTTAACAGCATTGCCATCATTGATGCCGACGGTAGCGTGCTTGGGGTCTACCGTAAAAGCCATATTCCAGATGGCCCAGGCTATCATGAAAAATATTACTTCAACCCAGGCGATACCGGCTTTAAAGTCTGGCAAACCCGTTATGCAAAAATTGGCGTAGGTATTTGTTGGGATCAGTGGTTCCCAGAATGTGCCCGTGCCATGGCGTTGCAGGGTGCTGAATTGCTGTTCTACCCCACGGCAATTGGTAGCGAGCCGCATGATCCAACAATCGCCTCATCGGCTCACTGGCAGCGCGTTCAGCAAGGCCACGCGGGGGCTAACTTAACGCCTGTGATTGCTTCCAACCGAATTGGCAGCGAAGAACAAGATGGTTACGACATCACCTTTTATGGTGCATCTTTTATTGCCGATCAATTTGGCGAAAAAGTAGCCGAGCTCAATGATGCTGATCAAGGTGTCGCGCTACACAGCTTTGATCTCGACAAGCTTGAACATACGCGAACAGCTTGGGGCATATTCCGCGACCGCCGACCGAACTTGTACGGTGCATTGAAAACCCTTGATGGTCATCTGGAGTCTTAATATGTCGCCAAGCACGACTTTGAGCACACCGCGCACTGACGGCTTTCGTATGCCTGCAGAATGGGAGCCACAGCAGCAGGTTTGGATGATCTGGCCTGAACGCCCCGATAATTGGCGCCTAGGTGGCAAGCCTGCACAAGCTGCGTTTTGCCAAGTGGCTCGCGCCATTGCGAAATACCAGCAGGTCAGTATTGGTGTCAGTGCCGGGCAATATGATAATGCGCAGGCGCGTCTTAGCCACGCCAACATCCGTATCCTTGAAATCAGCAATGATGATGCTTGGATGCGTGATACTGGACCGACATTCGTGATCAACGATCAAGGCCAAACTCGCGGTATCGATTGGACCTTCAATGCTTGGGGAGGCTTACAAGGTGGCCTGTATTGGCCATGGTTACGCGATGATCAAGTGGCACGTAAAGTATTGGCAATCGAACATCTGCCACGCTACCGCACCGAAGGCTTTGTTTTAGAAGGCGGCGCCATTCATGTCGATGGCGAAGGTACGCTATTAACCACCAAAGAATGCCTGCTCAATCGCAATCGCAATCCGCATCTAAGTCAGGCAGAGATTGAGCACTATCTACATGAATACCTGAATGTCAGCACCATCATCTGGCTACCTGAAGGGTTATACAACGACGAAACCGATGGCCATATTGATAACTTCTGTTGTTTCGCTCGTCCCAGCGAAGTGATTTTGGCTTGGACGGATGATATCAGCGACCCCAACTATCAGCGCTGCCGAGCGGCATTAGAGGTGCTGACTGCCGCTAAGGATGCACAAGGCCGTTCATTCACAGTTCATAAAATGCCACTGCCCAGCCCAATTTATGCCACTGAGCAAGAATGTGCAGGCATCGATATTGTAGAAGGCTCACAGCCACGCACCCCCGACATTCGTCTAGCTGGATCATATATAAACTTTTTAATCATTAATTGCGCTATTATTGCACCGAGTTTTGATGATCCAATGGATACCGTTGCAAAAAAAATACTGCGAGATATATTTCCTGATCGCGATATTGTCATGGTGCCAGGTCGAGAAATTTTACTTGGCGGTGGGAACATTCACTGCATTACTCAGCAGCAACCTAAATAAAAACGGGAACATGTTGCTACAAAGGAGAAAGCCTGATGAAAAAACTGATGCTCGGCAGCTTCGCTGCACTATTTTTAACCGCCAGCCTCAGCGCTAGCGCACAAGTTGATCCAGAAGATCAAATTCACTACCGCAAAGCCGGTTACAGCTTTATGAGCTGGAACATGGGCAAGATCAAAGCTATGGCGATTGATGAAAGCGTGGCTTGGGACGCAGCTCAAGTACAAGCCGCAGCCAACAGCATCGCAGCCACTGCAAACTCAGGCATGGGCGCGCTGTATGGTCCTGGCACTGAAAAGAGCATTGGCGACACGAAAACTCGGGCAAAACCTGAGATGTTCACTGATCGCGAAGGCGTAGCCAAAGTGGGTATAGCGTTCAATAAAGCCGCTAACGAACTCGCGGCCGCTGCTGCAACGGGTGATAAAGTTGCCGTTGCCAAAGCCTTCGCAGCAACGGGTGACAGCTGCAAAGCTTGCCACGACAAATACCGCTTCGATTAAGTTTTGCAACTTAACTTGATGCGTTATGCAAAAAAGGTCGCCAATCGGCGACCTTTTTTATTGCACTTCCCTTCTAATGCCTTACCAAGCAGGTGTGGCCGCTGGCGCTGGTGGTGGCTTACTCTGCCACTCGCCGGTAGCGAGGTAGACTGCACCACAGGCAATCGCTAGAGCAAAAACAAAGGCTAACCAATGACCCCCTTGAGCTGCTTTTTGTTTAGGGTGTTGTTGCTCGGTCTTGCCGGTGAACATAGGTTTCACCAAGTTATGTTTTTTAAGTAGCGCGTGGAGCACGATAGCCAACACATGCACAACAATTAAACCAATAATAATCCACATGCCCAGTTTATGCAGACGGGTTAAATCTGTACTCAAACTACTACTAACCAAGCTGTACAGCGGCCCCGTATACACAGAGCCATCATTACTGAATAAACCACTGACTACTTGCCAACTGAGCATACCCAGCATGGCAAAGACCGATAACACACCCAGCGGATTATGACCAAGCTGTCGCCACTCGCCACGCAAGTACTTAGGCAGTGCCAGCAGCGAACAGACTAAAGTAGATAAGCGCGCATAAGTTGAGCCAAACACTAACCAAAGAATGCGAAAGCTCAGCAGCCCAACAATAAGCAAACCTGCACGCTCATGCCAACCAATCCAGCTACTTCCACCCTGCCAGCCAGTAAACAATGCAAACACCACACTGAGTACGAGCAGCCAATGGAAGAGTCTTAACGGGCCATCCCACACACGCACCTGTTTGTTCATTTACTGCTTCTCCTTTTAGCGCATTTGTCGTCCTGGGTTTTCGTCATTTATCTCTAAAGATAAGCCGGATGGCATACTGCTGAAACTATCACCACCTGCCTCTGATCCAAGCTTAATCATCAAGCGTAAATCATTGGATGAGTCGGCATGTGCCAAGGCGTCTTCATAGGTGATTTCACCTTGAGAGTAGAGGGTATACAGCGCTTGATCGAATGTTTGCATGCCTAACTCCGTCGAACGCTTCATTAAAGGCTTTAGCTCATGCACTTCACCGCGACGAATTAAATCAGCCGCTAGCGGTGTATTGATCAGCACCTCAATCACTGCACGTCGCCCTTTACCATCCGGTGTGGGCACCAACTGTTGCGCCACAATGGCACGCAAGTTCAGCGATAAATCCATCCACACTTGTTGATGACGATCAGCTGGGAAGAAGTTGATAATCCGATCCAGCGCTTGGTTAGCGTTGTTAGCGTGCAAAGTGGCCAGACACAAATGTCCCGTTTCGGCAAAGGTCACCGCATAATCCATGGTTTCGCGGGTACGCACCTCACCAATCAAAATCACATCTGGTGCTTGACGCAAGGTATTTTTCAATGCAACTTCAAACGACTCGGTATCAATACCCACTTCACGCTGCGTGACAATGCAGTTTTGATGTTGATGGATAAACTCGATTGGATCTTCAATCGAAATAATATGTCCGGTGCTGTGCTTATTACGGTGGCCAACCATCGCCGCGAGCGACGTTGACTTACCTGTTCCCGTAGCACCCACAAAGAGCACCAAGCCACGCTTAGTCATGGACAGTTTTTTCAAAACCTCAGGCAACTTTAAGTCATCAAGACTTGGGATGTTAGTTTCGATACGTCGTAACACCATACCAATTAGGTTGCGTTGATAAAATGCACTGACTCGAAAACGACCAATGCCGCGCGCACTGATGGCAAAGTTACACTCCAGATTTTCCGCAAAGTCACGACGCTGCTGCTCGTTCATCACACCCAGCACTGTTTCTCGGGTCATTTCCGGTGATAAAGGGGTTTTGGTGACAGGCATGATTTTGCCATTGATTTTCATTGAAGGGGCGACACCTGTTGTAATAAACAAGTCCGAGCCACCCTTCTCAACCATTAAACGTAAAAGCTTTTCAAATTCCATGGCGTATCCTATTTCACCCTAAAGGTGAGTCACTAAGGCTTAAAAATTTTCTGGCGTTTTGGCTTTTTCACGTGCACTGTCGCGACCGATTAAACCTTTCGCCAGCAAGCTTTTTAAGCAACTGTCTAGCGTCTGCATGCCTAACGAACCACCGGTCTGAATCGCTGAATACATTTGTGCAACTTTGTCTTCACGGATCAGGTTACGAATCGCGGGCGTACCCAACATGATTTCGTGCGCTGCAACGCGGCCACCACCAATTTTCTTTAACAGGGTTTGCGAGATCACGGCCTGTAACGACTCGGACAACATTGAGCGCACCATAGATTTTTCTTCACCGGGGAAGACGTCAACCACACGGTCGATGGTCTTAGCTGCGGATGTGGTGTGCAAGGTGCCAAACACTAAGTGGCCGGTTTCTGCCGCAGTCAAGGCTAAACGGATGGTTTCCAAGTCACGCAACTCACCCACCAAAATAATATCCGGGTCTTCACGCAAGGCAGACCGTAACGCCTCATTAAAGCCATGAGTATCGCGATGCACTTCACGCTGGTTAATCAAGCACTTCTTCGATTCATGGACAAACTCGATAGGGTCTTCAACGGTAAGAATATGTTGATACTTGGTACTGTTGAGATAGTCCATCATGGCGGCCAACGTGGTTGACTTGCCCGATCCAGTTGGACCTGTGACCAAAACTAAACCACGCGGCACATCGGCAATGTTACGAAAAACCTCGCCAAGCCCAAGATCTTCCATCGTCAGCACTTTGGAAGGAATGGTTCGAAACACAGCCGCAGCACCGCGATTTTGGTTAAAAGCGTTAACCCGAAAACGCGCAACCCCAGGTACTTCAAAAGAGAAATCCGTTTCTAAAAACTCTTCATAATCTTTACGCTGCTTATCATTCATAATGTCATAAATAAGCGCATGAACTTGCTTGTGCTCCATGGCCGGCAAGTTAATTCGACGCACATCACCGTCGACACGTATCATCGGCGGCAGGCCCGAGGATAAGTGCAAGTCAGATGCACCCTGTTTCGCACTAAAAGCCAACAGTTCAGTAATATCCATGGAGTTCCCCAATCACAAACAAGCGGTTAAAAATACCGTTCTATTATTGTACGATGCCGGCGGGCATAAATAATGTCTACGATAGCAAAGAATAAGGTAAAGGTTAGGTTTAGCGCCTTGCATATCAAGGGCGCCGATCATACTTAATAAGCCAGTATACCTTTGTTAATGGCAAAGCAGGCTAGCCTAGGTTACCAAGGTCAACGGCAATCTTTTGCGCAAATTCGCGAATTACAGCACAATCTGCGTCATTGCTTAGTCATGGCGCCGCATTCTTAACGCGAAGCGCTGTGCGTCTACAGCTCATTAGAGGATTTTTAGCAGTGAGTGATACACAGATTACTTTTATTGGCGCTGGCAATATGGCCGCCAGTCTGATCGGCGGCTTACGTAAACAAGGCGTTGCCGCCGAATCCATTCGTGCCAGCGATCCTGGCGTCGCACAATTGCAAGCACTGCAAAGCGCGTTTGCTATCACCACCTACACTGATAACACTCTTGCGATTAGCGAGGCGGATGTCATTGTGCTCGCGGTAAAACCACAAATCATGCGTGCTGTTTGCGAGCAACTGGCCCCACATTTAACCAACAAACAACTAATTATTTCGATTGCTGCAGGGATTAATAGCGCCAGCTTGAGCCAGTGGCTGGGTTCTCACGCGATCGTGCGCTGCATGCCGAATACGCCAGCGTTAATTCAACAAGGCGTCAGCGGCTTGTACGCCAAAGCTGAGGTTACAGAAGCGCAACGCAGCCAAGCCTTCCAGCTGCTGTCGGCGGTCGGTTTAGCGGTATGGCTTGAAAATGAGGACTTAATTGATGCGGTTACCGCTGTTTCAGGTAGCGGTCCGGCTTACTTTTTTTTACTGATTGAGGCGATGACTCAAGCCGGTGTTAAACTCGGCCTGCCAGCAGACACCGCCGCGCAACTCGCAATCTATACTGCGCAAGGCGCAGCCAATATGGCCTGCCAAAGCCCTTTAGATGCAGCGCAACTCAGGAAAAACGTTACATCTCCAAACGGCACCACAGAAGCCGCCATCCAGGCCTTTCAACGTGGTGGCTTTGTTGAATTAGTCAATACTGCGGTGCACAGCGCCGCGCAACGCTCACAGGAATTAGCTCAACAACTGAGTGAATAAGAGGACTTTATGTCAGGACTCACCGAAGCATTTATTTACATTATCCAAACCTTAGGCCAACTCTACTTGCTGGTTGCTTTACTGCGTTTCATCTTGCAACTGGTTCGTGCCGACTTTTACAACCCACTCTGCCAGTTCACCGTAAAAGCTACGCAACCCTTACTGGCACCATTGCGTCGTCTCATTCCAAGTGTTGCGGGGATTGATTTGGCCGGCTTAGTCTTAGTCCTGCTTCTACAACTTGTATTAATTATAGTTTTACTAACACTGGCCGGTTGGCCGGTTGTGCAAATCCTGCCACAGATTTTAGCTTGGACCTTGATTGCTGTAGCCGGCATGACCCTAAAAATCTTCTTTTTTGCTTTAATTATCAGTGTGATTTTATCTTGGATTGCCCCTGGCAGTCATAACCCTGGCGCACAACTCACCCAGCAAATCTGTGAACCATTGCTCGCACCCATTCGTAATCTGCTGCCGAATTTAGGCGGTTTAGACATTTCTCCTATCTTTGCTTTTATTACTATCAACCTACTGGAACGCTTGGTGATTGGTAATTTAGCGGTCAGCACCGGTTTGGTCGGGCAAGTACGCGCCTTGATCAGCCCATTTTTGTGACAGCCCATGCCCGCCGCGACGCAGATGACATTTTACTTTTTTGTCATCTGCAACCCGGCGCCAAACACAATGAATTTGCCGGCTTGCATGGTGAGCGAATAAAAATACGCTTACATGCGCCGCCCGTTGATGGTAAGGCCAATAACCAACTGATTGCGTTCTTGAGCCATGCCTTTGCGGTACCCAAACATGCGGTGCAGATTGAAAGCGGCGAACTGAGTCGGCAAAAACGAGTGCGTATCAAAGCACCCCAGCAGATCCCTGATTTAAATGAATTCGCCCACTTAGGCTAAAAACATTCAACCTCTGTGATGCAGTTTGTTTTGCAATCTCCCTGCACACGCCATACTAGCAACCATTTACGCTGCACTTAGCGTCACTCAGAGGTATTCGATGAGCATGCAACGCCTACACCAATACATTGATGAGTATGTGCTTTGGAAACGTGAACTGATCCGCGAAATAATGCGCTATCGCAGTTGGCTGACGTGCAATCGATTGGACACTGCAGAACTGATCAGCCAGCTTGAGCACAACATTAAAATGCTCCGCTCTGATCAAATCACCCTAGCCTTTGTTGGTGAATACTCGCGCGGCAAAACAGAGCTGATTAACAGTTTATTTTTCTCCAATCTTGGCCAACGCTTACTGCCTTCGCGTGCTGGGCGCACCACCATGTGCCCCACAGAAATTTTTTTTGAAAACCAGCACACCCCCAACACTCTACGTTTACTGCCCATTGAAACACGCCGTCTAGGCAGCTGCTTATCCCTACTCAAGCAAGAGCCGCAGCACTGGCTTAGTATTGATCTGGACCCAACTGACGCCAACAGCTTAATTACTGCTTTTGCCCATGTCGCGCAAAACAAAACAGTCTCAGCTGAAGAGGCCATTGCTTTGGGTTTCTTACCTGAAGCTCTGGAAGCGGCTGAACAAGCCAATTGTGTGATCATTCCCGCATGGCGACACGCTTTGATCAATATTGATCATCCTTTACTGCGCCAAGGCTTACGCATTATTGATACGCCGGGCCTGAACGCCCTAGGTAGCGAGCCTGAGCTGACCTTGTCTTTATTGCCCAGCGCGCAAGCAGTTTTATTTTTATTGTCAGCCGACACCGGTGTCACCGCGAGCGACATGGCCATTTGGCAACAATACGTCAGCTGCAGACAATCCGCCCAACATGCGGTTCAGTTTGCTGTATTGAATAAAATAGATATGCTCTGGGACAGCCTTAACCATGACACCTTTGCCGAACATAGCATTCAAAGCATCAAGCGACAGACCGCAAAGCAGCTCGGTTTGGCTCCTTCGCATGTTTTAGCTGTATCTGCAAAAAGTGCATTACAGGCCAAAGTGCACAACGATCATCAGCTATTAGCCCACAGCCGTATCGAGACTCTAGAGAACTTTTTATCTGAGCATGTGATTGCGCAAAAAGAGCATGTCATTGAGCGTAGTGTCGTGCAGCCACTGCTCAACCTACTCAACTCAAGCCAACAGTTACTCAGCCAGCGTTTACAAGCCGCAACGCTCGAACAACAACAACTGAGCCAACAGCGCCACAGTCATGCCTATGTTTTACGCAATTTACTCGAGCAAGCCAAAGTGGAACACCAAGCCTACCACCGCCGCCTGCTCAACCTAAAAACCAACCAACGCTTATTACACCGCCAAGGCCAAATTCTCTGTAATTACATCGACCCAGAACAGCTGCAAAACACCATTACTAAAACCCAACAGCAAATGACTGCAAGCTGGACCACGCTCGGCATTAATCGCGCCATCACTGATTTCTTTGCCGCATTAGAGAACAATTTGCATGCGTTTGAAATTGAAGCGCAAATGGCAAATAAAATGGTGCGTGCGATTTACCTACGACACACTACAGAACACTCAATGCTCGGCGTTGAAGCACCTAAACTGCGCGTTCAAAGCTACCGCCGCGCGCAAGACAATCTGCACGCAAAAGCAGATCAGTTTCGTCTTAATGTAAAAACCCTCCTCAGTGGACAGAACCAACTCAGTCGTCGATTTTTATCTACCCTTGCGCAAGAAGCCGTTGTCCAACAAACCCATTTACGCAATGCCACTCAGCTCTGGGTCAGTGAAGCGCTGACACCCTTAATTCAGCACACTCTCGAACAAAAACAACTATTAGAGAATCATATTTTACGCCTCAAAGCATTGGCACAATCTGCACATAACACACAGCAACGCAATCAACTGCTCACCCAGTTCACTAACGAATTACGCAATCAGTTAACACAGGCTAATGAAATGTTACGGGCGATTCGTCGGCCAGCACCACAACGTCGCCAAGCCAAGGTTGTACAGCTGAGTACAGCCCTGACGGCGCTTAGCAGCCAAGATTAAATCGATGATTCACGCTTACGACTTGCCGCGCAAGGCTAGGCTCTTTAGACTGCATCTCTTCCTTAAGAGAGAGATGCCGTGTCTTCTGTATTCCCTGCAGATTCAGTCGGTTTAGTCAGTCCTAAGGTGGCTCGTTTTGATGAGCCATTGAACTTAGCCTGCAGCCGCACGCTGAATCATTATGAACTGATCTACGAAACCTATGGCGAGCTCAACGCCACGGCCAGCAATGCAGTACTCATTTGTCATGCGTTATCGGGCACCCATCACGCAGCAGGCTACCATCACCCGGATGATCGTAAACCCGGCTGGTGGGACAGCTGCATCGGCCCTGGCAAACCCATAGATACTGATAAGTTTTTTGTTGTAAGTCTAAATAATCTTGGCGGCTGCCATGGCTCTACGGGGCCAAGCAGTCGCAACCCTGCAACTGGGCGTATTTATGGTGCTGACTTTCCTGTCGTCACGGTTGAAGACTGGGTGCACAGCCAAGCACGGTTAGCCGATCGCTTAGGCATTCAGCAATGGGCTGCAGTGGTCGGCGGCAGTCTGGGTGGTATGCAAGCATTGCAGTGGTCCATCAGCTATCCTGAGCGCATCCGTCACTGCATTTCAATTGCTGCGGCGCCCCGTTTGTCGGCACAAAATATTGCGTTTAATGAAGTGGCGCGCCAAGCCATTCTGACAGACCCTGAGTTTCACGCCGGGCACTTTGTTGAGCAAGGACATATCCCCAAACGCGGTTTAATGCTGGCCCGAATGGTTGGGCACATCACCTATTTATCTGACGATGCCATGGGACAGAAATTTGGTCGCGAGCTGAAAACAGATCACCTTAACTACGATTTTCATAGTGTCGAATTTCAAGTTGAAAGTTATCTACGCTATCAAGGTGAAGAGTTTTCCACCCGCTTTGATGCCAATACCTATTTATTGATGACCAAAGCCTTGGATTATTTTGATCCTGCCGCCGCCCATGGTGGTGATTTGGCGCGCACCTTTAGCGAGGCGCAAGCCAACTTCTATTTAATCTCATTTACCACTGACTGGCGGTTTTCACCGGCTCGCTCGCGCGAGATTGTAGACGCCCTGATGGGTGCAAAGAAAAACGTATCGTACTTAGAGATTGATGCCCCGCAAGGTCATGATGCGTTTTTGATCCCGATTCCACGTTACCTGCAAGCTTTTCGCGGCTACATGCAGCGCATTAGCGTTTGAGGCAATAATGAGAGCAGATTTAGACATTATTCAACAATGGATTCCACACAACAGTCGTGTGCTGGACTTGGGTTGCGGCAACGGTGAACTCTTATCTTGGCTACAAGAAAATAAGAATGTCACAGGCTATGGTCTAGAAATTGATCCTGACAATATTGCGACCTGTATCGATAAAGGTGTCAATGTAATTGAGCAAAACCTCGATCTGGGCTTAGGCAATTTTGCCAGCAATAGCTTTGATGTTGTGGTAATGACCCAAGCGCTGCAAGTTGTCCACTACCCCGATAAGATTCTGCAAGAAATGCTGCGCGTGGGTCGCACCTGTATCATTACATTTCCGAATTTCGGCCATTGGCGCTGTCGCTGGTACTTAGCCCATAAAGGTCGCATGCCGGTCTCGGACTTTTTACCCTACACTTGGTACAACACGCCAAACATCCACTTTTGTACCTTTGCTGACTTTGAAGCGCTGTGCCGCGATATGCAAATGACGGTGCTTGATCGTCTCGCAGTCGATCGCTTACACCGTCATAGTTTTGGCAACCGCGTCTGGCCTAATTTATTCGGTGAGATTGGTATTTACCGTGTCACCGGCGCGAATGCGCGTTAACTGAAGGAGTTCACCTTTATGCGTTATCTACTGGCTTTAAGTTTAAGTTTTTTTATGGTCCTCACTGTGCAGGCTGAAGTGCTGCGCAAACAAAGCTTTGGCGCTTTGGACATACACTACAATATTTTCAGCTCAACATTTTTACAACCTGACACGGCCAAGGCCGTAGGCTTAAACCGCAGTAAAAACCAAGCGGTGCTGAATGTATCAATGGTCAAGGATGCTAAAGGGCAAAAAGGCGCAGTCACCGGGCACTTTAAAAATTTGCTTAGCCAAATTGAAACCCTGACCTTCAAAGAAATCGATGAAGGTGATGCGGTGTATTATTTAGCCCAATTTGCTATCACTGGCCAAGAAATCCTGCGTTTCGAGCTGCAAGTGACCGACAGCGAAGGCAAGACCCACCAGTTAAAGTTCACCCAAGAAGTGTTTCCTGACCTATGAAAGAGCTCGTTCTCGCCAGCCACAATCCCGGCAAACTACGCGAATTGCAAGCCTTGCTGGGTGATAGCATCCTGATTCGCTCGATCAGCGAGTTCACTGACATTGAACCAGAAGAGACCGGCTTAAGCTTTATCGAAAACGCTATCTTGAAAGCCCGCAATGCTTGCACGCTGTCCGGTTTACCCGCGCTGGCCGATGACTCGGGCTTAACTGTTGACTATTTACAGGGCGCGCCCGGTATTTACTCAGCGCGTTACAGCTCAACCGGTGGCGATGCAGGTAATAATCAAAAGCTACTTGGCGCACTACAAGGCGTGCCGGATCAGCAACGCGGTGCACAATTTATTTGCGTACTGGCCTTACTGCAACATGCCAACGACCCGCTACCGATTATCTGCCAAGGTCGTTGGCGGGGTCGCATTCTGCACGCACCACAGGGTCAGCACGGTTTTGGGTATGACCCCTTGTTCTATATTGCTGAGCAGCAATGCAGCAGCGCCGAACTACCTGACACATTAAAAAACCAGCTCAGTCACCGCGCGCAAGCCATGCAGTTACTCAAACAACAGCTGTCATTATGAGTTTGATTGCCACAGATTTAAGCGTACAGCGCGCGCTCGACAACGGGTATAAGTTACCGCCGCTGTCGCTGTATGTGCATATTCCATGGTGCATCCGAAAGTGCCCCTATTGTGACTTTAACTCGCATACAGCCGCCCCAGAGCTTCCTGAGCAGGACTACATAGCCGCGCTGTTGGCTGACTTAGATCTGGATTTAATCCATGTGCATGGCCGTCAATTGGAATCCATTTTCTTTGGCGGCGGCACCCCCAGTTTATTTTCTGCACAAGCATTGCAGTCGCTGCTGCGCGGTATTGAGCAACGCATCCGCTTTAGCCCCACGATTGAAATCACCCTGGAAGCCAACCCAGGCACCTTTGAGCAAGACAAGTTTGCCGCCTACCGTAAACTCGGGATTAATCGTCTCTCGATTGGCATCCAAAGTTTTCAAGACAGTAAGTTACAAGCCTTGGGCCGTGTTCACTGCGCAGCAGAAGCCATACGTGCCGTCGATATGGCACGCCAAGCAGGGTTTGATAATTTCAACCTCGACTTAATGCACGGTTTGCCGGATCAATCAGCAGACGAAGCGCTAGCCGACTTACAAACAGCGATTGATCTAGCGCCGACCCATCTGTCTTGGTATCAGCTGACCATGGAGCCCAACACGGTGTTTTGGAGTAAGCCACCCGTGTTGCCAGATGACGATGTGCTTTGGGATATCCAAGAAGTCGGTCAAGCGCTACTGGCCCAGCATGGCTTTGTCCAATACGAAGTATCGGCTTACGCTCGCCATAACGCTATTGCACAGCACAACCTCAACTATTGGTCATTTGGTGATTTCATCGGAATAGGTGCAGGTGCGCATGGCAAGCTCAGCGATCCATACGGCCATATTCAGCGCACCTGGAAAACCCGTCAGCCCAACGACTATCTCAATGCCGAGAAAGCCTTTTTAGCTGGCCGTTCAACCTTAGCAGCAGCAGATCTACCCTTTGAGTTCTTAATGAATGCCTTGCGCCTAACTGAAGGTGTCAACTCCAGCCTGTTTAGTCAGCGCACAGCTTTACCTTTGCAAGCACTGCACGATGGCCTGACTGAGGCGCGTCAGCGAGGTTTACTCGATAAAAACGCTGGGCGTTTAGCCGCCACTGCGCAAGGCCAATTATTTTTAAATGACCTCTTACAAATTTTTCTCAGTAACGACAGTTAATCAATAAAAGGCTTATATGGACATCTTGACTGACTTAATTATTACGCTATCCAAATGGACCCGCTTACACCTGAGTGACATTGCTTTAGGCATGATGGCAACTGGATTAGTGCTGTTTGGTCCAGCCATCAATACATGGGTACGCCGCTCAATCGGCCATCTCAACTTCGCCATCCGCACACTTATTTTTATTCTCGTCTGCGCCGTGGGTTACGGCTTAAGCATTATCTACATCACACCCTTATTAACCAATGCACTGGGCCACCTCAACAACTACACCCTATCACCGGTATTGTTGATGTCATTTATTCTGATCGGTATTTTAGCGGATAGAAACTAAAAAGCCGCCAAAGTAGCTGGCAGCTTTATCTGCTTCACGGCTGATTAATTACCTTCGCGGCGCAAAGCTTGCGGGGTGAAATCACGAGGGTGCAATATCGCATTGAAATCATACATGGGCTCATTATTGTCTAAACCATCGACAAAATAACGACTGTTTTTAAAGTCATAAATAGTTTCTAAAGTACTGACAAAGGATAAAACATCATAATAATTAATTGGATGGCTTTCTTGTAGGCCAATCAATTCTCCCTTTTTGTCATACAAATCAACCGCTAAAATCTGCCAGCTGTCTTCATCAATGTAAAAGCGTCGTTTTGCATAGGGATGGCTATAGCCCACACGTAAATTTGCCTCAACCACCCAAACCCGATGCAGTTCATAGCGCAGCAACTCTGGATTGACCGTTTTCTTTTGTAAGATCGTTTCGTAGGGAATATCTTTTTGGTGTACAGCATAACTGTTATAGGGTACCAGCATTTCTTGCTTGCCGGATAAAGTCCACTCATAACGGTCGGGAGCACCGTTGTAAGCATCGACAACGTCGGCAGTTGCCATGCCACTGGTATCTGGTTGCAAAGATTCATAGGCTAGCATCGGTAAACGACGTACGCGACGCTCACCACGACTGAAACGCCACGCTTTGCGTATGGCTAACACTTGATCAAGGGTTTCTTGTACAACCAAGGCTGAACCAGCCAAGCTCGACGGCGCAATCACTCGGTATTTATAGTAGAACAAAGTGTTATCCAGCTCTTTCTCAGTCATGCCTTCACGGCCATAGACAAAGAATAAATCACGTTCGCGCTTAACCAAGCTGTACTGGCCGCTACTGAGCACTGCCGCATGATTGACCACTGAGTGCATTTGCTCACCACGATAGCGCATGATGTGATTCCAAATCGCCTCAATACCGTTCTGCGGCAGCGGAAAAGGAATGCCTGCAACTGCACCCTGAACACCATTGCCACCTGAAATGGATTGGGCCTGCTCGGCATTAATGCGCGTCGCCGCATAAATGCGCTGCGGCGCCGAAGCACTCCGGCGAGTTGGAAATACACGCAAGAAATAGTCAGGATTATTCTCAATTAAAGTTTGCGTACCGATCGGTAACTGCGCACGATACTGATCAATATTCTGTTTATTCACTGTGAACAACGGCACATCCGCCGCATAGGGATCCAAATGGTGCATTCCCACTTGGTAACCGGCTGGTGGAGTAGTAATGCCACCTGTCCATGCAGGAATTGAACCGGTCGTATTGGCTGCGCGTTCCGCACCAAAGGGTGTTAAATCTTGTCCTAAGCGAGCTGCTTGCGCCGCATCAACTTTAGCTTGTGCATGCAAAGCTAAGACGCTAAGCACTATCAGTGTGAGCGGTCTAATCATAAAAATCCCCTTTTCCATGTACACTCATGCATACCCGATTCACGCTATAGGTCAGCCTCTCTGAGCCATTCATTACGTGAGTCATACGATCACTATACGATTTATCCTAAGCGCATAAACCCTTTTCAAGCAAAATATTGTGTTTTCAGCGGCAAACCAGTGTCAATCTGCCAAACGTATAAATTTGAGATCCCAAACACCGTGTCCTAGTCGTTCACCACGACGCTCAAACTTGGTGACAGGCCGCTCTTTTGGACGCGCCACCCAAGTCTGATCCTCGGACAAGTTCTGTAAGCCCGGTGCAACATTTAACACCTCCAACATATGCTCAGCATACTGCTCCCAGTCGGTCGCCAAATGAAAGATACCGCCAACCTTTAGTTTGCTGCGTACCAACTGAGCAAACTCTGGCTGAACAATACGGCGCTTATGATGGCGACTTTTGTGCCACGGATCTGGAAAAAACAGCATTAGGCGATCAAGACTGGCATCCGCGATACAGTTCTTCAGCACTTCCAGTGCATCGCAACTGTACACGCGCACATTGCTAATATTCTCAGTGAGCAAACCATTGAGCAGCGCACCAACTCCAGGACGATGCACTTCAATGCCAATAAAATCTTGCTCTGGCGCAGCTTGCGCCATCTCCAGCAGCGATTGCCCCATACCAAAGCCGATTTCTAAGGTGCGTGGCGCTTGACGACCAAATACACGATCAAAATCTTGCGGACCGTCAGCCAACAATAAGCCAAATTTTGGCCAGCCTTCATCTAAGCCGCGTTGCTGGCCATCTGTCATACGACCGGCACGCATTACATAGCTTTTAATTTCACGGCGGCGCACAGGCAATGCTTCACCTGTGATCAGATCGTCTGTCATGGGAATCCTATTTAAATATGCACAATGGCACTGCAACCCGCAGCACCATTGACTGAAATATTGTATTTAACCAATCATGCCATCAAGTGGCGAAGAAGCGCTGGCATAAAGTTTTTTCGGCATACGCCCAGCCAAGTAGGCTAAACGACCTGCTTCAATGGCATGACGCATCGCTTGCGCCATTAAAATCGGTTGTTGCGCATTAGCAATGGCACTGTTCATCAAGACTGCAGCGCAGCCCATTTCCATCGCAATAGTGGCATCAGAGGCTGTGCCGACACCGGCATCGACCAGCACTGGAATCTTAGCTTCTTCCAAAATAATGCGCAGATTATATGGATTACAAATCCCCAAGCCTGTACCAATCAATCCCGCTAACGGCATCACTGCGATGCAACCAATGGCCTCCAGCTCACGCGCAATAATTGGATCATCACTGGTGTAGACCATCACGTCAAAACCTTCATCGACCAACACTTTAGCGGCCTTGAGGGTTTCTACGACGTTGGGGAATAGAGTTTTTTGGTCAGCTAGAATCTCCAACTTAACCAGAGTGTGATCACCCAGCAGCTCTCGTGCTAAACGGCAGGTACGAATGGCTGATTCGGCATCATAGCAACCTGCTGTATTGGGTAAAATCGTATAGCGATCTGGGCTGATGACATCCAATAAGTTGGGTTCATCTTTATTCTGACCAATATTGGTACGGCGCACGGCCACAGTGACAATTTCAGCACCCGATGCTTCGATTGCTAAACGGGTTTCCTCCATGTCTTTGTATTTACCCGTACCCACGAGTAAACGTGACGAGTAAGTCTTTCCAGCAATAATAAAGGGGTGGTCTGTACGCGCAAGATTCATCTAGAGTCTCTCTTAATTAAGTAAAGACGATCAGCTTTGACTAACCGCCGCCAATCGCATGTACGACTTCAAGCACATCACCATCTTTAAGGTGCGTTGTCTCGTACTGGCTGCGTGGCACAATTTCGAAGTTTAACTCGACGGCAACGCGGCGCCCTGCTAACTGCAGATGCTCAAGCAAACCTGCAACACTAAGCGTTTCGCTTAATGCGTAAGCTTCACCATTCAACTGAATATGCATAACACAACCGTGAAATTCCGAAGGGTAGTTATTTTAGCGGGTTCACCGCGCGATAACCAAATATTTACGTTTTACGCCAAGCAGAACAGGCCAAGCTGATCCAACCCAACACCAGCAAACTACCACCCACAGGCGTAATCAAGCCAGGTTTAAATGGCGTCAAAACCAACACATATAAACTTCCAGAGAACAACAAAATACCGCTAGTAAAAAATACCGCAGCCAGTGATAGCGCTCGAGTAGTACGCTGCTCCATAAATAATGCAACCAGCAGCAATGCCAAGGCATGGATAAACTGATACTGCACAGCTGTCTGTAATACAGCCAGGTACTCAACACTTAGGGTGCTTTTCAAAGCATGCGCTGCGAACGCGCCCAACAACACAGCCAAACCAGCAAACACAGCTGCTATAAAAACCCAATAACGCATACGAAGCTCCCAAAAGCACTAAAACGCTAGTTATACTCATCTGTGTATTTATTTAGGTTAAACCCATGTTACGTAAACTTTATCTTATTATCTTACCCAGCCTAATACATTGCATATTGTTCAGCGTTAAGATGCTTCGTAAGCTCGCTCGGCTGATCTTGCGAACACTGCTGGGCGCAACGCTGCTGAGTATTGTGCTGGTATTGATGCTGCGTTGGGTCAATCCACCTTACAGCGCGCTTATGCTGGAAAGGCAACTTGACGCTTACATAGCCGGAGAAAACTACAGCACTGAACGTATCTGGCAACCTTGGAACACCTTACCCGATCATCTGAAAATGGCCGTGATTGCGGCTGAAGACCAACAATTTGCTCAGCATTACGGTTTTGATCTCGAAGCGATTCGTGCCGCATTTAAATACAATCAACAGGGTAAAAGTATACGAGGCGCCAGCACAATCTCACAGCAAGTGGCCAAAAACACCTTTCTTTGGTCATCTCGCAGCTGGCCACGTAAAGCCCTAGAAGCGTGGTTTACTGCATGGATCGAGCTGCTCTGGAGCAAAGAACGAATTCTTGAGGTGTATTTAAACAGTATCGAATGGGCTCCTGGTGTGTTTGGTGCACAGGCAGCTGCAGAGTACCATTTCAACACAGGCGTCGCTTACCTAAGCAATCAGCAAGCCTATCTATTAGCAGCCATCCTACCCAGCCCTCTAACGCGTAGCGCCAGAAAGCCCAGTCAAGCCACGCAACAACGTGCACACTGGATTGGTCAACAGGTGCGCCAACTCGGCGGTAGCCATTACTTAAACAGCTTTAAACCCGTTTACCCTGAATGGTTCTTGCACACAAAGGACAAGCTCAATACTTGGCTGACTTTTGAACCGTAGCAAGCAAGGCTGCGCAGAACTTAAGCATTATTGAACAGCAAGCTGACATGCGATGGAATGGCGGGCTTACCGTAAAAATAGCCCTGCCCCTCATCACAACCCAAGGCAATAATAAACTGCTCTTGCTCGATTGTTTCGACACCTTCAGCAATCACCTGCATGCCTAAACTTTTACTCAGTTGGATGATGGTTTTTACAATGATGGCGTTATCTTCGCTGTCCAACATATCTTGCACAAAACTTTTATCGATTTTAATTTTATCCAGCGATAAGGTCTTTAAATAACTTAGGGATGAGTAACCCGTACCGAAATCATCAATTGCCACAAATACACCCATGTCGCGCAAACCTCGTAAGTTCTTCGCGGCAGCTTTAATATCTTCCATCAAACCTGTTTCGGTCACTTCTAGCTCTAAACGGCTTGGCTGCAAGTGATACATAGCCAGCTTGGTTTGAACGACGCGAAGCAAGTCAGCGTGGTGCAATTGAGCAGCGGACAAATTCACCGCCATTCTTAAATCACTGATGCCTTCATCAATCCACAAGCGCAATTGCTGGCAGGCTTGATCTAAGACCCACTCACCGATCTCAATAATATTGCTGCTTTGTTCTGCTAGTGGAATAAAAACATCCGGTGGAATCATCCCCAACTCAGGATGCTTCCAGCGTAACAAGGCTTCTACGCCAATGACTTTCTTGCTGTTGTAGTTAATTTGCGGTTGATAAACCAAATACAACTGATTGTTGATAATCGCATCTTTAAGCTCTTTTTTCAGCCTGCGACGCTTACGCATCTCCATATCAATACTTGCAATAAAGAACTGGTAACGATTACGCGCTCCGCGTTTAGCCAGTTGCATGGTTTGCTCAGCTTGCTGCAATAAAAGCTCGGTGTTATCACCATCGTCTGGGTATAAGGTAATCCCAATCGTGGCGTTTAAGCGTACCGACAAGAACTCTGGACTAAACGCCTGCGCCATGACGAGTGGTTCTTTCAAGCTATCTAAGATATTTTGCGCCAAGGCAGCTGCCTGCTCAGGATCTTTAATCCCTGGCTGGACAATGACAAATTGATCACCGCCCAAACGGGCCAAACAGCCATCGCGCTCCGCATGAATATGTAATCGTTGAGCCACACCTTGCAGCAACCAATCGCCAATCTGATAATTGTGCTGCTCGTTAATATTTTTAAAATCGTCTAAGCCTAAACATAAAACAGCAACACCTTTTTGTTTCTCACGCGACTCGTCAATGATGCTATCCAGTTGTAACTGCAACTCTTGTCGATTCGGCAAACCAGTGAGAAAGTCGATTTGCGACATTAATAACAGGCTGTCCTCAGCTTCCCTGCGCAAATGGGTATTACGCTCAATTGAAACCAGTAGCTGATTGACTTTATTGGTCCACACACCAAGCTCATTTTTTTCATGTCCAGTCAATAAAGGCAACTGGTACTCACTGGGACGATCGGGATTGATCCGACCTAAATGACGAATAATTTTTGCTAACGGACGTGTCAATAGCGCATGGTAAATAAGGTATAACACCAAACCTAAGACCAGTGCTCGCAAAATACCTGACACCAAAATTACTGCAGCATTTGCAAGGAAGCGCTCGCCATACACAGCAGTATCTAAAATAATGCGCAGATCACCGTAATACTCATCTGGATCACTGCCACTGACGAGGGGGGTTTGATAAGTACGCTCTTGACCGAAAACCACATCAGTTAAATTACGACCCAACACACGGCGCAAATCACGTGAGCCTCGAGCTAAGACTGGCTCTCCTTCATTACCAATCACCGCACTTCGCACAGCCTCATGCTTGAGTAAGCCAACCACCACTTGCTGGCCCATATCATGATCAAGGCTATACAGTGCTTGCGTAGAAGGGTCTTTAAACATTGCTAAAATGCGTTCTGCATCACTCTCAATCAGATTGCGCGTAATGTATGCATCGTAAGCAATCTGGGTCAGGCTAAACACAAACCCAACCAACAACGCAGCGCTGAGCACCCAGCGCAGCAACTTAAACGACAAGCTGTGTTTACGATCTATGTTCAAACAATATGCCTTTATTTATTTTGTATTAGCGATAATGTAGATCTAAAGTACCACCAAACAAACTTTTACATACTCCATAAACCATAAATAAAAGACCTTGTCAAAAAACAAACAAATACAAAAAACCCTCAACCCTTAGAAGATAAGGATTGAGGGTTTTAGGCAAACAGCTTTTAACCGTGTCAGAAATTAGTTCGCGAAGTTCTTCGCAACAAAATCCCAGTTGACTAGATTCCAGAACGCCTCAACGTACTTAGGACGCGCATTACGGTAATCAATGTAGTAGGCGTGCTCCCAAACATCACAGGTCAACAATGGTGTGTCGTTACTGGTCAGTGGGCAACCGGCACCAATGGTGCTGGCTAAGGCTAAAGAGCCGTCAGTTTTTTTCACTAACCATGCCCAACCTGAACCGAATGTACCGATTGCAGTTTTAGTGAACTCTTCTTTGAATGCATCAAATGAGCCAAATTTCGCATTGATTGCATCAGCTAAAGCGCCAGTCGGTACTCCGCCGGCATTGGCTGCCAAGCAATTCCAGTAAAAGGTATGATTCCAAACTTGTGCTGCGTTGTTAAATACACCACCGCTTGAAGTCTTAATGATTTCTTCTAAGCTTTTACCTTCAAACTCAGTACCTGGAACCAAGTTATTCAAGTTCACGACATAGGCGTTGTGGTGCTTGCCATGGTGAAAATCTAGGGTTTCTGCAGAGATATGCGGTTCTAGGGCATTTTTTTCGTAAGGAAGTGCAGGTAATTCAAAAGCCATGATTATTCTCCAATTACATCAGACGAGGCACAATCAGCAAGCCTCTTTACGGACAGCTGATTCAATTGCCAGCGGTTCCGACTTGCTTTAAGTCATGCATCATAGCATTCAAAGTGCGGCTTATCCACGCAGTATCTATAAGGCTTTAGCCATTGAGCAGTAATTGCAGGGCGACACTAAACATCATCAGCGCCACTAAAAAATCAATCACGCGCCAAGTCATAGGCCGCGCCAGCCAGGGTGCGAGCTTTGCTGCACCAAGCGCTAAACTAAAAAACCACAGCACTGAACTACTCGCCGCACCGAGCACATAAGCACTCGGGGAATCCTGTTGCGCGCCCAGCGAGCCAATCAATAAAACGGTATCTAAATACACATGAGGGTTGAGCAACGTTACAGCCAAGGTAGTCATAACGACCGCTTGCAATGACTGGGCAGGTCGTATTGCGGCAACCTCTAATGTATTTTTACGAAAAGCACGGCGTAGTGCTAAAGCACCATAACACGATAAAAATAGTACACCGCCCCAGCGTGCAATCATTAGCAGCACAGGGCTGCTGATTAATAATTGCGCCAGCCCGAAGACGCCGCAGGCAACCAATAGCACATCAAAGAATACACAGACGCCGGCTACCCACAGATGATGTTCACGGCGTAGCGCTTGTGACAGCACAAACGCATTTTGTGCACCAATGGCCATAATTAGGCCAAGTGCAATAATTAAACCATTACCGTAACTTTGCAGCACGCCACGCTCCTTTCCATCATTAAACGTTCTGCAGCCGTAAAAAAACCGCCTTACGGCGGCTTTTTATATACGCAACGAAATTATAAGCCAGACATCGACTTGATCGCGCCAAGTAGCTCGTCATCCGTGCAATCGCTGCAAGTGCCTTTTGGTGGCATTGCATTGATACCGCTGATCGCGGTTTTCAGGATACCCTCAATACCGCCTTTAGCATCGGCACGGGCTTGCCAGTCAGCAGAATCACCTGTTTTAGGCGCATTCATTAATCCTGAGCCATGACATACAGTGCAATACTTGCTGTAAATTTCATCACCACTGCGGCCTGCAGAAGCAGTTGTTACAGCACCAGCTTCAGCGACTACCGCAGGAGCAGGTGCGTTTGCGCATGCTTGGCCTTGCACGCACACTTCACCGACGGGCTTGATGCGTTGCGCAATGTCTTCATCAGTCGTGGCGTGTGCACTGGCTGCCCATAAGACTACAACCGTTGCTTGAGCCAGCAGAATTTTTTTAATCAGGTTCACGGTACACCCTCTATTATCATTACAATTCATTCTCGCGTTCGAACTTTAGCGAGCTGCGCACAGTATAACCACTCCCTGCCCTCACGCAAACAGAACAACATGTCGCATGTAAGGTTTTTCAGTACTTATGTAACAATACTGAGGCTGGATTGGTTGTATTTTAAGCAACGGTGAATAAGACACAACCGGCTCACAGCTTACCCTTCGCATCAACCTTGTTCTTATTGATCACTGCCAATCACGCATCCGCTACACACTGCGCAATAACCACTGCAACTGAACACCAACTGATTGCGACACTTAGTTATAACGAAACATATCCAAACCGTCAGTGCTGATTTTAGGAGTTTTTTGACTGAGCATATCGGCCAAGTAACTCGCTGAACCACAAGACATGGTCCACCCTAAAGTACCGTGCCCCGTATTTAAGAATAAGTTTCGATACGCAGTCCGTCCAACAATAGGCGTGCCGTCGGGCGTGGCTGGGCGCAGCCCTGTCCAAAATTGTGCTTGAGTAAGATCACCGCCCTCTGGATACAATAAGTTCGCCACGTATTCAAGCGTCTCACGCCGTCGTGGATTTAGAGCAAGATTAAAACCACTCACCTCAGCCATACCTGCGATACGAATACGCTGATCAAAACGGGTAATCGACACTTTATATGACTCATCCAGAATTGTTGATTGCGGCGCCATACTTGGATTACTGATGGGCACTGTCAACGAATAACCTTTCAAAGGATAGACAGGAATTTGAATCCCCAGCGGTGCCAACATATGCCTGGAATAACTGCCCATCGCCATCACATAGTAATCGGCGGTTTCCAAGCGTGCGTCAACCTGCACGCCGGTGATTTGATCGGCACTGCTTTGCACATGATGAATCGTACTACCAAAGCGAAACTCCACGCCAAGATCCTGCGCCATGCGCGCTAGATTACGGGTAAACATATTGCAGTCACCGGTTTGATCATTGGGCAAATGTAAAGCACCCACCAATGTGTCAGCAACGCCAGCCAAAGCCGGTTCTACACTGGCAATACCTGTCGACCCAAGTAGCTCGTATGGCACACCAATACGCTCTAGCACTGCAATGTCTTGCGCGGCGCTATTAAACTGTTGCTGCGTGCGGAACAATTGTGTGGTGCCTTGTTGGCGCCCCTCATACTCGATGCCGGTTTCAACACGCAGCGCATCTAAACAATCTCGACTGTATGCAGCCATACGCATCATGCGCTCTTTATTCACCACATAGCGGGCAGCACTGCAATTGCGCAGCATCTGCAACATCCAATGATACTGACGGGGATCGGCAGTCAAGCGCAGAGCAAAGGGGGAGTGACGCTGCAGCAACCATTGCAATGCTTTCAGTGGAACACCAGGTGCAGCCCAAGGTGACGCAATCCCAGGAGAAACCTGTCCAGCATTGGCAAAACTGGTCTCTTCAGCCACATTGGGCTGTCGATCAACCACCACCACTTCATAACCTTGTCGCGCTAAATAATAGGCTGTTGTCACCCCTACTACGCCTGCACCTAACACTAGAACCCGCATATTGCCCCCACTGGTGGCTGTTTAATTAGTCTTGGTTAATTGGCAAATAACTCAGCATTACACCGCACTAGCTTTTAACAAAGCAGGCGGCGTGAGTGCCTGACCGTGCCAGCTAAAGGCTGTCGGCCACAACTGCTGAGAAATGTGCGCCTGCTGCCATAACTCTGCAAAGGAAAGCTGCGCCACAGGATGCTGCACCCGTCCGGCCAATAAGGCGAGCGGCCACAGCACAAAAGCATTTTTTAAGATTTCTGCACGCGGCAAGGTGATACTGCCATACACGCCTACTTGCTGACCGTAGAGCAACACATCAATATCCAGCGGCAGACCTTTACGCGGCAATGGATAACGGCCATTACGTGCTTCAATCTGTTTGAGCTGTTGATCCAATTCTTGCAGCGGCATACTGGTTTTAACCTGCACCACCATGTTCAAGAAACAATCACTGCGAATGCCAACCGGCTCGCTTTCAAACACCGGCGAGCAGTTCAACTCACCAAACAACTCATGCAACGCATCAAGCCCTGCGCACAAATGCGCTTCTCGCTCAATATTACTGCCTAAACCTAAATACACATCAATTAACGGCATCCGCGTTCAATCTCCACACCAACCCCGCGCGCACTGGCAACGGCTCCAGGTTTAGTGATTCTTAAACGCAGCCAAGGAATATTGAACTCAGCCATTAACAAAACGGCCAAACGCTCAGCAAAAGTTTCGACCAACTCAAAGTTACTGTTTTGTGCAAAGTCATGAATTTTTTCTGACACAGCCGCGTAATCTAACGCTAAATGCAGTGCATCATCTGCAGCACAAGGGCGGTTATCCCAGCCCATTTGCACATCCACCAATAAGTTTTGGCGAATCGTGCGCTCCCAGTCATAGACACCAATAACAGTGTCCACTTCTAGACTTTCGATAAATACCGTGTCCACTTTGCTCCTGCCTCGTTAGAATCAAGACTCGCTTGCCTTGGATCATGCAAATGTTTGAGTTATTACTGGTGTGCGCTTATCTGCTTGGCTCGCTTTCATTTGCCATCATGCTGAGCCGTTATTACGGCAATAGCGACCCGCGCTCGCAAGGTTCTGGTAATCCCGGCGCCACCAATATGCTGCGTGTTGCTGGTAAACGTCTGGCTATTCTGACCCTGCTCGGCGATCTGAGCAAAGGTTTACTGCCAATTTTATTAGCCAGCTACTTGGGTTTCAGCAAACAGCAGCAAGCGTGGGTGGGCTTAGCGGCCGTGATTGGACATCTTTACCCACTGTATTTTAATTTTCGCGGTGGCAAAGGTGTTGCCACGACAGCAGGCATGTTGATCGGTTTATACCCACCCGCAGCACTCTTGGCAGTGGCTGTTTGGCTGCTAACCTTTGGCCTTACCCGCATCAGCTCACTGGCCGCATTAGCCAGCGTACTGCTATGTTTACCACTATTGGCTTGGCAGCAACCGCACGCCTTATTACCCGTGAGCGTACTCAGCTTACTCTTAGTCTGGCGTCACCGTCGTAATCTGAAAGACTTACTGGCAGGCAATGAACGTAGTTTTAAAGAATAGAGTTAAACCAACGCTGGCAGCTCTTCCATTGGCCAGCGGGCTCGCGCATTGATCGCATCACCTTCTTTTTGCCCAGCCATTAAGCGTTGACAACCGGCATAGGCAATCATCGCGCCATTATCCGTGCAAAACTCTGGTCGCGCATAAAACACCTGTCTCTGGCGTTTCGCTAGCATACTTTCCAGCGAGCGACGCAAGGCTTGGTTGGCACTCACCCCACCGGCGATCACTAAGGTTTTTAAATTTTCTTGCTCAAGCGCGCGCTGGCATTTAATCGTCAGAGTGGCCACAACTGCAAGCTGAAAGGCATGGGCTAGATCGGCACGGGTTTGCTCGCTGTCATCACCTGCGCCAACGCATTTCTGCCACGCTGTGAGCGTTGCGGTTTTTAAGCCACTGAAGCTAAATTGCAATCCTGGCCGATCCGTCATAGGCTTAGGCAAAACAAAGCGACCCGCCTGCCCTCGTTCAGCTAGGCGCGCAATTTCAGGGCCACCGGGGTATTTCAGGCCCATTAACTTCGCAGTTTTATCAAACGCCTCACCTGCTGCGTCATCAATCGACTCACCGAGCAAACGGTATTGACCAATACCATCGACACGCACCAACTGAGTGTGACCACCAGAGACCAAGAGCGCGACAAAAGGAAATTGTGGAGGGTTCTCTTCCAGCATTGGTGCCAACAAATGACCTTCCATGTGATGCACGCCAATCGAAGGAATATCCCAAGCAAAGGCTAAAGCTTGCGCACAAGACGCCCCTACCAACAAGGCGCCGACCAAGCCTGGGCCTGCCGTATAGGCAATCCCTTCTATGTCACTTGGCTGGCATTGCGCATCAGCCAGCACTTGCTCAATCAGTGGCAGCATCCGCTTGATATGATCACGTGAGGCCAGCTCAGGCACCACACCGCCATATAAGCGATGCAGTTCAATTTGACTAAACAATGCATCCGCCAAAAGACCACGTTCACTGTCGTATAAGGCCACGCCTGTTTCATCGCAGGATGTTTCTAAACCCAAGACCAGCATCTAATCTATCCGCCCAACTTTACAATAAAAGAATATACACGCATCATAAGCGGCTTGGTGGCGATGATCTATGCTTTTATAGCAACCCCTTTGCTTTTCCTAAAAAAAGCAGGTAATATCCGCAACCCTTGAAAACCGATATGTATTTTTGTTGAATACATATCAAACCACCCGGTCATTGATGAAGGTACGAATCGGATGCCAACTGTCAAACTTAAAGACAACGAACCATTTGACGTTGCTCTGCGTCGCTTCAAGCGCTCCTGCGAAAAAGCCGGTGTTCTTGCTGATGTACGCAGTCGCGAATTTTATGAAAAGCCTACTGCTGAGCGTAAGCGTAAAGCCGCCGCTGCAGTAAAGCGTCATGCAAAAAAAGTTCAGCGCGAACAACGTCGCCACGAACGCCTGTACTAAGTTAAACAGGTTTAGTGCATAACAAAGCCCGGATTAGTCCGGGTTTTGTCGTTTTAGCAGAATCATTCCAACACCCTATTTTTCCCGATGAAATATGCGTTAAATAACACATAGATTCACGGAATCAAGCACACCAGTGTGCACTGCAGCAAGATTGCATAGAAATGCGATAAAACTTGCAGCGCAGTCAACAGTCACATGGATAAGTGCTCTTCAACGCAGTCGCTGGCACACTCTGCCGCACTGCATGATCACAGTCTTTTTCGAGGCTCCATGGCCGGATTAATTGCGCAAGGTTTTATTGATGACTTATTAAACCGCACCGACATTGTCGAAGTGGTCAGTTCGCGCGTGCAATTAAAAAAGTCTGGGAAGAACTACACCGCTTGCTGCCCTTTTCACCAAGAGAAAACCCCTTCTTTCAGCGTCAATCATGAAAAACAGTTCTATTACTGTTTTGGCTGTGGCGCAGGCGGTAACGCGCTGGGCTTTATCATGGATCACGATCATCTTGACTTCCCCGAAGCCATCGAAGAGTTGGCTAAGCGCGCAGGTGTCGAGGTTGAACGTGAAGCCAGTAACGCGCCACAAAAACCTCGGCAGCCTGTTGACTCACCACTGTATGCATTACTCACAGCTGCAAGCGAATATTATCGTAGCGCATTAAAGAGCCATCCAGAACGAAATGCTGCGGTGAACTACCTTAAGCAGCGAGGCGTTTCTGGCGTGATTGCGCGCGATTTCGCCCTAGGCTTTGCGCCGCCAGGCTGGGACAATTTGAGCAAGCATTTAGGCGGCGACAGCTTGCAACAAAAAGCACTTATTGATGCAGGCCTGCTGGTTGAGAATGCAGAAAACCAACGTTGCTACGACCGCTTTCGTGATCGGATTATTTTTCCTATTCACGATTCACGCGGACGTATTATCGGTTTTGGCGGCCGTGTTTTAGGTGATGACAAACCCAAATATTTAAATTCACCAGAAACTCCAGTTTTCCATAAAGGCCAAGAGCTGTATGGGCTGTATGAGGCGCGTAAATACAACCGTCAACTCAATGAAATCATTGTGGTTGAAGGTTATATGGATGTGATTGCCCTCGCCCAGCAAGGCCTGCGTAATGCCGTAGCGACACTTGGCACAGCCACCAGCGAAGAACATATAAAGCGCTTATTTCGCGTTGTACCTAACATTTTATTTTGTTTTGACGGCGACAACGCGGGCCGTAAAGCGGCTTGGCGCGCACTGCAAGCGACCCTCAGTAATTTAAAAGACGGCCAGCAAGCGCGCTTCCTGTTTGTACCGGATGGCGAAGATCCTGACAGCTTAATTCGCAGCGAAGGCCTTGAAGCTTTTCAGGCACGCATCACTCAGCAAGCCGTGCCTTTAACTTCCTATTTCTTCACTCATCTGGCTGAAGAAGTAAACCTTGAGTCGCTCGAAGGCAAAGCGCACATGGCGACTCTTGCATCGCCACTGATTGAGCAAATTCCAGGGGCTAATTTACGTGCGCTAATGCGCCAGAAACTCACCCAGCTAACCGGTTTATCGAGCGCAGCACAGGCAGACAATAATCCCCCAGCACACAACTGGACCGCTAGCCATGACTATAATTCTGAGTCAGCAGAGCTTGATGCCTATCACCAATTTCACCCAAACGACTATCCGGACATGCCAAGGCATGCGCCAACCCAGTCGTTTAAACAACCCAACCACAATGACAATTCGTGGCCACGTAAAAGCGCGTCAGCACGCCAATCAGACCGTGCCAAAACCGCTGTAGAAACTCCGCACTTGGCCGCTCTGCGTACCTTGTTGCATCATCCACACTTAGCTTTAAAAGTTGATACCGCGAGCAAACTTGCTGCAGAAGATGACCTTTACGCACAACTGCTCGTCTCACTACTCGAAGCACTGCAGAAAAGCCCCAACCTCAGTCCATTACAATTGATTGCACGATGGCATGGCACCGAACAGGGTCACCTTTTACGTGTACTGGCTGAAAAAGAATGGTTAATTGATGCAGATAACCTTGAACAACAGTTTTTCGACACCATAACTCGTTTAGCATCACGTCAACGCGAACGACTTATCGAGCAACTGCTAAACAAAGCCCGCTCTGACCAACTGTCTAGCGAAGAAAAACAACACTTGCGTGCATTGTTTGAACAACATAACAATGCACCAAGTACCGCCGAAACTGGCAATTAAGCTGCTATATACAGTATAATATGCATCTTTCTTGCCGCTCGGCCCAGACCTTTCATGGATAGGGTGATATGTCCGCAAAAGCACAACAATCTCGTTTAAAAGAACTCATTGCCCTCGGCCGCGAGCAGGGATACCTGACTTATGCTGAGGTTAACGACCACCTTCCTGAAGATATTTCTGACCCAGAACAGGTCGAAGATATTATTCGCATGATCAATGACATGGGAATAAATGTCTCTGAAGCCGCGCCCGATGCTGACGCTCTGCTTTTAGCCGGCGCTGACACCGATGAAGCAGCCGCTGAAGAAGCAGCAGCGGCCCTAGCAGCAGTGGAAACCGATATTGGCCGTACCACTGACCCCGTCCGTATGTATATGCGTGAAATGGGTACAGTTGAATTGCTAACCCGCGAAGGCGAAATTGAAATCGCCAAGCGTATTGAGGAAGGCATCCGTGAAGTGATGGGTGCAATTGCTCACTTCCCTGGCACTGTGGCTGACATCCTCACCAGCTTTGATCGCGCTATCACGGATGGCACTCGTTTAACCGATATTTTTAACGGTTACATTGATGCCGATGATGAAATTGCTGAGCAACCAACGCCTGCAGCTGCCAAAATCACTGCAGCTGATGCTAAAAAAGCAGCCAGCGATGATGAAGAAGAAGACGAGATAGAGGATACCGAAGAGGAAGAGGAAGAAGCCGGTGACGGTGGTCCTGATCCAGAAATCGCCAAGCAACGCTTCGGTGCTGTT
This sequence comes from Pseudomonas sp., assembly GCA_048266525.1. Lineage (GTDB taxonomy): Bacteria > Pseudomonadota > Gammaproteobacteria > Pseudomonadales > Pseudomonadaceae > Denitrificimonas. The sequence continues at coordinate 134,274 of JBLWZG010000004.1, read as the reverse complement.
GCTGAACAACTGGCTAAAGTCGAAAAGATTTTACTCAAGCACAAACGCAATAGCAAACAAGCGATTGCTGCGCAGCAAGAATTGGCTGAACTGTTTATGCCAATCAAGCTCGTGCCCAAGCAGTATGACGCCTTAGTTTTACAGGTACGCGACGCTCTTCAGCGCGTTCGTATGCAAGAGCGCGCCATCATGCAGCTCTGCGTGCGTGATGCACGTATGCCACGTACAGACTTCTTAAAACACTTTCCAGGCAATGAAATCAACCTGGAGTGGGCAGCTAAGCTCAGCGAAGGCAAAGCACGTTACGCTGCCGCGCTTGCACCGTTGGTTGAAGAAATTCAGCGTAATCAGCAGATTTTAATTGATTTAGAAGAATCGACTTCGCTAACCATCGCAGAAATCAAAGACATCAACCGTCGCATGTCGATCGGTGAAGCCAAAGCCGGCCGCGCCAAAAAAGAAATGGTCGAAGCCAACCTGCGCTTAGTGATCTCGATTGCGAAAAAGTACACCAACCGTGGTTTACAGTTCCTCGATTTAATCCAAGAAGGCAATATTGGTTTGATGAAGGCCGTCGACAAGTTTGAATACCGTCGTGGTTACAAGTTCTCAACCTATGCAACTTGGTGGATTCGTCAGGCGATTACCCGTTCGATTGCTGACCAAGCACGCACCATCCGTATTCCTGTGCACATGATTGAGACCATCAACAAACTCAATCGCATCTCTCGTCAAATGCTCCAAGAGATGGGCCGTGAGCCGACTCCTGAAGAGCTTGGCGAACGCATGGAAATGTCCGAAGATCGCGTGCGCAAGGTCCTGAAAATCGCCAAAGAGCCAATCTCTATGGAGACGCCAATTGGTGATGATGAAGACTCGCATTTAGGTGATTTTATCGAAGACTCGACGATGCAGTCGCCCATCGATATCGCCACAGTTGAGAGCCTCAAAGAAGCCACGCGTGACGTACTCGGTGGTCTCACCGAACGCGAAGCCAAAGTGCTACGTATGCGTTTCGGTATTGATATGAATACTGACCATACTCTTGAAGAAGTCGGCAAACAGTTTGATGTAACCCGCGAGCGGATTCGTCAAATCGAAGCCAAGGCGCTGCGCAAACTGCGCCACCCATCACGCAGTGAGCACTTGCGCTCATTCCTAGATGAGTAAAACCAACAACCCCCGATAATTCGGGGGTTTTTGTTTGCGTCTTGATAACACATCGGTATAATCAGCCGCTGCAACTGGGGCCCATAGCTCAGTTGGTTAGAGCAGAGGACTCATAATCCTTTGGTCCACGGTTCAAGTCCGTGTGGGCCCACCACCTTCAAAGCTAGACAAATCAAGGGTTACAAGAAGTTTTAGAGTTTATTATAAAATCAATAAAACCTAAAATACTGTAAATCGTATCTACTTCATGTGCTACTTCTGCAACCATCGTTCTATGCTTGGCTCCAAGCAATTTTAAATAATCTACTCCTCAGCCCCGAAAGTAAAAACGCGTTTATTGCCTATTTAATAAGCTGAAGGCAAATTTAGCCAACCCTTACATATTCAACAAACAAAATATTGTTTGTACTCTCTGCCGCGCTGTCGGCCGATCTGAGCTTAACCGCTTTCTCATGCACTCTGATTCAACTCAGCCAATTAAGGTTAACTTAAGGTGTCCAGCCTAAGATAAAAGCGTAAGCCTCATTGGGGAAACACCATGAAAAAATCACCACTTAGCATCGCTCTAGTTGTTACCACACTTATGACTGGCACAGCCTTGGCTGATGACGACTGCAATGATCCAGTCGCCGACTGGCAGTCTCGAAAAACCCTGCGTCAAATGCTTGAAGCCAAAGGCTGGACAGTCAACCGCATCAAAGTGGATGAAGGTTGCTACGAGGTTAAAGGTTTCGATCAGAACGGCAATAAAGTCAAAGCCGAGTATTTTCCTGCATCACTGCAACTGCGCAAATTAGAAACTAAATTTGGCAAACATGCGCAGGTCCCAGACCAGATTTATCAACGCAACACGCCACAACACACTGAGCAACGCAACATCGGAGAAAAGCCATGAAAAAGCTCGCTATTATTCTGGGCATGGCAGCGATTATCACCTTGCCAACCCTCGCTCAAGCTCGCGAAGTAACCATCACCACGCAACTGCAAAACTACCGTGGTGATGGTGCTTATCTCGCACTCTACTTAGTCGATGCCAACGGCACCTACCAGCGCACATTATGGGTCGCCGGAAAAAAAGCAAAATATTACAAACACCTACCCGATTGGGCACGCGGTAGTGGATTGCGCAGCAGTGAATACGATGGCGTAACCGGCGCTAGCGTACTGAGTGGCAAAGCCCTCGATGTCACCCTTGATATTCCCGATGCGCTGATTGATGCAGGCTACGAAGTGCGAGTGGATACGGCGGTTGAGGACATGCGCGATAACCGTGCTGATGCCAGCGCGCCACTGACCAGCGATGGTGTAGGCAAGTCCTTTGCCGGTCGCGGTTATGTGAAATCACTGAGCTACAGCTTTTGATGCTGAAGACTCAAGGAGGCAATTGAGATGCTACGCCAACTTCACTCATTACCCGGCCTGATTGCCGCGGTGTTTGCCATAGTGCTGGGTGTTACTGGAGCGATTTTATCGCTTGATCCAGCGTTGGAGCGCGTCAACACCAGCATTCCTGCCACTGGAACACTCAGTGTCGCCGAGTTAACCGCGAAGTTGGCGCTGCATTATCCAGAAGCTGAGCAGGTTGTGCGCAGCCCTTCAGGCACGCTTATTGTCTACTTCAACCGTGACGGACAAGTTGGTATTGATCAAGCAGACCCTCTCACTGGCGCTAGCATTGCGCCCTATCAACCTTCAGCATTCTCACGTTGGATAAAAAACCTGCATCGCGCACTACTGCTTGACACCACAGGCCGTGCGCTCGTTGGCATCACTGCATTATTGATGATTCTCTTAGCTGTTTCTGGAGCAATATTATTGGCCACACGGATGGGCGGATGGCGTCAGTTGCTGCAACCGGTGCGCGGCACACTCAGCCAGCGGCTACATATCGACTTTGCTCGCGTGGCGATTGTCGGCTTGCTGCTCTCAGCGCTGACAGGCGCTTACCTCTCGGCCGGCACTTTTGAGCTGATCTCTGAAGGTGTTGAGGCTGATCCAGAATTACCGCTAGAGGTTGCCAAAGGTGTGCCTGCCGCTATTGAGACACTAGCAGTCTTAAAGGCGACCGACTTTAACGATTTACGTGAACTGATTTACCCCTACCCTAACGATCCTGCTGGCATGTACTCAATGACCACTGAGCAAGGTGCTGGCTATATCGATCAGGTGAGCGGCTCATGGCTCTCATATCAACCCCATGACGCAACACATGCATTCTATGAATTTATGTATATGCTGCACACAGGTGAAGGCCTGTGGTGGCTGGGATTGCTGCTAGGACTGGCTGCTCTAAGTATGCCGCTGCAGGCGGTCACCGGCACTATCATTTGGTGGAAACGTCAGAGTTCAAAGCCCAAATTCGCCAACAACAGTAGCGCAAACTCGGCTGACAGCGTGATTCTTGTCGGCAGCGAAAGCAATACAACCTGGGCCTTTGCTAAAACCTTACACGACGCTTTAGTTCAAGCGGGCCATCGGGTGCATAGCGCGCCAATGAATCAACTGGCCAGCCATTATCGCGCGGCGCAACGGCTGTTGATTTTAACCGCAACCTACGGTGACGGTGACGCCCCCACTTCGGCTAAGCAATTTCTAAAACGATTGGAAAAGATCACTCAACAACCAACCTTTGCCACTGCCATCCTGGGCTTTGGTGAGCGTCAATACCCAAATTTCTGTGGCTTTGCTATACAGGTTGAAAGCGCATTAAACGCAAAAGGCTGGCCAAAACTGTTGCCACTCGACACCATCAACCGACAATCCACGCAAGAGTTCAATCGTTGGGGGCATACCCTTGGCAAAGCATTAGTTGCCGAACTGGATTTGCTACATACACCAGTGCGCCGTAAAACCACCACCCTGGAATTAGTTGAGCGTGCGGATTACGGCATTGCTGTGCAAGCACCAACCGCGGTGCTGCGTTTTAAATTACCTAAAGAACAGCACAGCAGCTCAGCACTTAAGCGCTTATACAAACGCACGGGCATGCCGTATTTTGAGGCGGGTGACCTCGTGGGGATTTTCCCGCCCGACAGCCCAATAGCGCGTTTTTACTCGCTGGCGTCTGCCTCTATCGACGGCACTCTTGAAATCTGCGTACGTCAGCACCTTGATGGAGTCTGCTCAAACTTTCTTTACACTCTGCCGATTGGCGGTCGTATTGAAGCCTTTATTCAACCCAACGCAAATTTTCGCCCTGCCACTGGCAAAGCACCTGTCATATTGATCGGCGCAGGCACTGGCATTGGCCCATTGGTAGGTTTTATTCGCCACAATCAGACGCAGCGTCCGATGTATTTGTATTGGGGCGGTCGCTCACCTGAGTCGGACTTCCTCTATGCACCGGAGCTCAACGCCTATCTTAAGGATCAGCGCTTAACCGAACTCAACGCAGTCTTCTCCCGCAGCGGTGAGCGCGCCTACGTACAAGATAAAGTTGCTCTAGATGCTGAAAAACTGCGCAAACTCATCGAAGGCAATGCGCAGATTCTGGTCTGCGGCGGCCGAGATATGGCCAATAGCGTCTCAGCCGCAATCAAGATAATCATCGCACCCTTAGGCATAGACCTCGCTACGCTAAAAGCCCAAGGCCGCTATCTAGAGGATGTGTATTAAACCTGGCTACGCTGCTCTTCATGTAAAAAGACACAGAATATGCCCAAGCACTACACAGCGTTATCAGCAGCAAGGGCGATAGCACCGGCCAAATCAGTCAGGGCATCTGAGTGGTTACTTACCAGCACAGACTGGACGCTGCCAACGCTCAGAGAGAAGCACCCCAAATAAGGTCAAACCACCACCTAAAGCATGGTAAAGAGCCAGTTGCTCAGACAATACCAACGCAGCAATGATGATTGTAAGAATCGGCATTAAATTAAAAAACACAGCTGTGCGACTCGGCCCCAATGAACGCACTGCACGCATCCATGCCAAAGGTGCTGCAATTGACGCAAACACGCAGGCAAATAACACCAACGGCACGTTAGCACTGTTTAAACCTGTTTTTTCCGAAACGTAGAACAGTGGTAACAACACCACAATCGCCACTAATATCTGCAAATAAAGTAGCTGCAACGCCGGAATCTCCATCTGCCAGTACTTCAATAAAGTGCTGTACAGCGCATAGGCCAAAGTCGCTAGCAACATCATCGCATCGCCCATGTTAATACCTTGCCGCATGATACTGGCCAAATCGCCATGACTGACCACCAGTAGCACACCTAAAAACGAACAGATTGCGCCAACGATTGCCCCCATGGTTAGACGTTGCCCTAAAGCAATAATGGCCATGCCTAAAGACATCATCGGCATTAGCGATAAAATAATGCCCATATTGGTCGCGGAGGTTTTTGGCGCAGCAAAGTAGGCAAGGCTTTGATAAATCGCCATGCCCAACACACCCAGCACACCTATTTTCAACAGATGTGGACGAATGTTGGTCCAGTTGCGAATCACCGAACGCAATATAAACGGCGTAAACAACACTCCGGCAAACAACCAGCGATAAAATCCAACTTCGGCAGGAAAAATCACGCCAACCGTCATTTTATTCACCACGGTATTGACCGACCAAAATAGTACTGCCAGCAACGGGAAAGCGTACTGCACGTTAAGCATCCTTTTAAATGAGTACGCCATTATCACCCTGTCTGCACAAATGACTACACCGACTTTCATTCACTCAACCACAGATCACAGACCAGCGCAGAGCGTGATGTGCAAATCCCACAGAACGCGACTGATCAGCGCTTAGGTCAGGAGCTGGCCGATCAGTTGCACGCGGCAGCCATTGAACACAGCTGCCTGCCCAATACCAGTAGTACGCAAACCTCTTGTGTCGTGGATCGCTTACGTGCCGAATCCGGCAATGCTGACACCCTCGCACAATGGGCTAAACCTATGGAAAGCGGTACCTGCTTCGGCCAATGGCCGCCAACGCTTACGTTTTGACGGCGATGGAGCACTTGGCGACGCAGCAATCGATGCATCCAGCAGGTGCAATTAAACTTGTGGCATTAATGCACAGGTTTTACAAAGTCTGCATCGCTGAAGTACTTAGCATAATCGTTTAATGCGCCAACCATCTGCACAGCACCTTTACGCTTCTCCTGCAGATCACTCTTGCCCTGTATAAGCTGCGCACTGTCCATTAAGCGAGCAATCACAATGTGCAATTGCGCATCGGCGGCGGGCTCTAACTCACAGTTTTCAATCATATAGGCCACTTGCTGATTCACTTCTTCCGCGAGACTCTCATAGCCAGCAGCATCTAACTGATTGTTATGAATAGCATCTAATGAGTTGTTTAGCGCTTGGCTAATTTCACCCATAGCCTGGCGCAAAGGAACATCAGTTTGCCACTTTTGCCCGGCATTTAGCTGCAACTCAACACCGTCCATATCATGGTGATCATGCTCCTCAGCCATACTCGGCAGCGCAGTTAGGCTCATTGATACTGCCAAACCTAATCCAGCCAGAGTCCATGCCAATGAATGCTTTTTCATCTTATTTTCCTCATTTTGTCTAAATCATTCAGCATTTTTGCTGCTTGCATTAGCACCTTAACAACCAAGCGTGCGCGCAGCCTTGATCAGTCTTATGAAACTCCACCATAGCCGAGTCTCTGCAATTGTTTTGAATCAACTTTAAGAAAAGCCATGGTGTTTGCCATTGCAATGCCTCCACAGCACTGCAAAGATAGCAGTCAATTACTATTCTTTATAGGCAAGTGTATGCAAGCGCCCAGCAAGTATTTACCAGCCGATGAACGCCGCGCTGTTACCGTTGAGACCGTGATTGAATTGGCCGCGCAACAAAACCCCAGCGAGATTTCTACCGCGGCCATTGCTAAGCATATGGGCGTCACTCAAGGCTCGCTGTTTCGGCACTTTACGAATAAAGAAGCCATTTTAGAATCGGTGATGAATTGGGTGGCTCAACGCTTGCTAGCGCGTATCGATAAGGCGATGCACGCTCAGACAACCGCAACAGCGTCTTTGCGTGCAGCCTTTATGACTCACATTCAGTTTATTAGTGAGCACCCCGGTGTGCCTCGTCTGTTATTTAGCGAACTGCAGCGCAAAGAAAATACCGCAGCTAAAAAAATGGTCAATGCCTTGCTCAGTCAATACCAACAGCGCCTGCAACAGACCTTAGAACAAGGTAAAGACAACCAAGAGTTCGCTGCAGATCTGGATGTAAAGGCCGCTGCCCTGCTGTTTATTGGCAGCATTCAAGGCTTAGTGGTGCAAAGCATTGTGCAAGGCAATAGCGATACCCTGCTGCAAGCCGCGCAAGATACTTTTCTGCTGTACCAGCGCGCAATTGAGGCCCGTTAACTATGCCCGATTTTTTTAAACAGAAGAAACTGCTGGCGGTGTTTGCCACTATTGCATTACTGGCAACCGCGTTTATCTGGGTTGTACTGAGTTCAGGACCACTGGCGAAAATTAAAATAGTGGTAAGCGAAGTGCAAGAACGCCAACTTGAACCTGCGCTCTTTGGTATTGGCACAGTCGAGGCACGCCACACCTATCGGATTGCCAGCAATACAGTTGGACGAGCAGTCACGTTAAATGTTGATGTCGGTGCGGCGGTGGAAGCTGGCGAGATTCTTGGCATTATTGACGTGGTCGATCTGGATGAGAAAATCAATGCGCAAGCGGCGCTGGTCGATAGCAATAAAGCACGTCTCAGTGAGGCGCAAGCACGTTTAGACTACAGCAGCAAACAAGCTGCGCGTTACCGCAAGCTGCTGCCCTCACGTTCCGTCAGCGAAGAAATTGATGCCGCCAAACAACACGAGTGGACGCTGGCTCGCAATCAAGCACGCAGCGCCAACAGTGAATTACTGCGCGCCCAAGCAGAACTGCTGGCACTGCACGCACTACGCAACGATAGCTATTTACGCGCACCAGTGTCAGGATTAATTATCGCTCGACATATTGATCCCGGCGCCACTGTGCTGGCTGGGCAAACCCTATTTGAGTTGATTGACCCGGAGCAACTATGGATTGATGTGCGCTTTGATCAAGCCGGTTCAAAACACCTTGCCCAGCAGCAGCCTGCGCAAATTATTCTACGCTCACAAGAACTGCAACCGCATACAGGCCATGTGGCTCGTCTCGAATGGCTGGCTGATGCAGTGACCGAGGAGCGCCGGGCAAAAGTACTCTTTACGCAACAGCCACAGCCTGCTCCAAGCATTGGTGAACTGGCCGAGGTGACGGTGCAACTACCTCAGTTAACCAGTACTCCGGTGATCAGCAATGCGGCGATTATGCGTCAAAATGGCCAATTAGGTGTGTGGCTTATTGATCAGCAACAACCGGTCTTTCAGCCCATTACTCTAGGGCGCAGCGACTTAAAAGGTAATGTGCAAGTGCTCTCTGGGCTCAGCGCTGGCCAACAGGTGGTGTTATATAGCAGCAAAGCTTTAACCGCCAACAGCCGCGTCCAGCAGGTTGAACAGCTGGTCGACACACCATGATCAGCTTAGCCGGTCGCGACATTCTGCATGCCTGGGGTAAATTTGTTTTTACCGGCATTGGTTTGGGCTTGCTGATTGGCGTGACGCTGACCATGGCCGGCGTCTATCGCGGCATGGTCGATGACGCACAAGTGCTCTTAGATAACAGCGCCGCCGACTTATGGATAGTGCAAAAAGATACGCTCGGCCCCTACGCCGAACCATCCAATTTACCTGATGATACGTGGCGCACAGTGGCCAATATGCCCGGTGTTGCCAATGCCGCAAACGTCACCTACTTGACCATGCAAGTTGTGCATGACGGCGGTGACACCCGCGCGCTAGTCACTGGTATTGCCAATACCGGACCGGGTTCTGCGGGTTGGCCACTGCGTTTATTAGCCGGCCGCCAAGTCAGTAAAAACCACTATGAAGCTGTGGCTGATATTGCCAGTGGTTTTAAGCTTGGTGAGCGCGTACACATTCGCCGCAACAGCTATCTGATCGTTGGCTTAACCCAGCGCATGGTGTCCTCCAGTGGCGACCCGATGATATTTATTCCGCTAATGGACGCTCAGCAAGCGCAGTTTCTGAAAAGCAATGATGCCATTGCGCAAAACCGTCGGCGCATTCAGCAAAACCCCGTGTTTAATAACCCGCGCAACTCTGAAGTATTGGCGGAGGTGTTGCAATTGCAAGAAAGTAACCATCAAGTCAATGCGGTACTGGTACAACTCAAAGCACAGGCTGAGCCAGCACAAGTCGCAGAAGACATTCGGCGCTGGCTGCGTTTGCAGGTCTACGATCGTGAGCAAATGGAAGGTATTTTAGTCGGCAAGCTGATTGCTACTTCGGCGCGGCAAATCCTCATGTTTTTAGTGATTTTAGCTGTGGTCAGCGCAGCCATTGTGGCTTTTATTATTTACACCTTAACCATGGGTAAAATCCGCGAGATTGCTGTACTCAAGCTCATAGGTACCCACAATAAAACTATTGTGGCGATGATTATCCAGCAAGCCTTAGCTTTAGGTGTGATTGGTTTTATCGTCGGCAAAATTGCCGCCACCGTCTGGGCCCCCTTTTTTCCAAAGTATGTGTTATTGACCACCCAAGACACCATCAGCGGACTGATTGCAGTCTTATCTATGTGCGTTCTCGCAAGTTTTGTGGCGATTTACGCCGCACTACGGGTCAACCCTGCAGATGCGGTGGGAGGTTAATTCGATGCAAGCCTATGGCATTAAAATCTCAGGATTAAGTAAATTATTTGGCAGCGGTGACACCGCTGTGCATGCGTTAAAGCAAGTGAATATGCAGGTAGCACCGGGCGAAGTGGTCGGTCTAATTGGTCCGTCGGGCTCAGGAAAAAGTACGCTGCTGAAATGTTTAGGAGCAATTATCGAACCCAGTGCTGGGCAGATGTACTTGGGCGAGCAGCTAATTTACGATAATGCTTGGAAAATCTCAGACCTGCGCGCGCTGCGCCGCGATAAAATTGGCTTTGTTTTTCAAGCGCCCTATTTGATTCCATTTCTGACCACGCTGGATAATGTCGCGCTACTGCCCATGCTCGCCGGCGCCAGCAATAAAGAAGCCCGGCAGCGCGCCTTAGAGTTACTGACCGTTTTGCAAGTCGAGCACCGCGCTCAAGCCTTACCTTCGCGCCTGTCCGGTGGTGAACAACAGCGTATTGCCATTGCCCGTGGACTGATTAACCGTCCACCGGTGATTTTAGCCGATGAGCCCACTGCAGCCTTAGATAGCGTACGCGCGTTAACGGTGATTCGCATGCTCAATGAGATTGCCCGTGACTATCAAACCGCGGTGATTGTGGTCACTCACGACGATAAGATCATCCCGACCTTTAAGCGCTTGTACCACATCCGTGACGGCATCACTTACGAGGAGCAAGGGCAAGCACGCGACATTTCATAACAGCCGCAGCTACTCAACAATGGCTTAATCAGGCATGCCAACTGCAACACCGAGCGGTGTGGTCTACATATTGCTAGCCTTTGTGCGTACAATACGCGCTCGCAACACCTAGCTTAGGTGCTCATGGTTCCCTCACCCCATTCAAAAAGGTGTCTTATGTTTGCTCTAACCGGCCCCCGTCAGCGGGCGGCAGTGGTGACGCTGATTGCGTTCCACATTTTTATTGTTATCGCCAGTAACTATCTTGTGCAGTTCCCTATGCAGCTGTTTGGTTGGCAAACCACATGGGGCGCTTTTAGTTTTCCCTTTATTTTTCTAGCCACCGATCTCACTGTTCGTTTGCTCGGTAAACAGCCGGCACGGCGAGTGATTGCCTATGTGATGCTGCCAGCCTTATTGGTTTCGTATGTCGTCTCAGTGCTGTTTCAAGAAGGCTCGTTTCGCGGCGCCGCGGCATTGCTGGTGTTAAATACTTTTGTTCTGCGTATCTCGTTAGCGAGTTTTGCCGCTTATGCAGTAGGGCAACTGGCGGATATTCAGGTGTTTGATCGACTGCGCCAGCTTAAGCAATGGTGGATTGCTCCAACCGCATCAACTGTATTGGGCAATCTGCTGGATACTTTTGTGTTTTTCTCGGTAGCCTTTTGGTACAGCAGCAACGCCTTTATGGCCGAGCACTGGATTGAAATTGCGGTGGTTGATTACGTGGTTAAAATACTGATCAGCTTGCTGCTGTTTATTCCGCTGTATGGCTTACTGCTGAATGTGCTGCTGCGTTTTATGGGTGCAGCCACTGCGGCCAAGCCTGCCGTGCATTGATTGCTATGTTGCTGTACTGGAGAGTGCGAAGTATGCCGTGTCAGTGCCGCTGCGGGCACAATAACCGCTGCCTTTCACTTTAAAAAACAAGAGCGTGCGGTGTATAGCGTGCTTCGCAATTGCTGTTTATCCGTCGATGAACCCATCCAGGGTTCAACTCCGGCGCTCGCCATCCTTGGCGAGCTCATCACAGCAACCGCGAAGCACGCGTTGACCATTTGTAGAGCCTGCGAGCTCCAGCAGCATTAAGCCAGCAAGCATCCCATCAACAATAAAACCTGCAACGACTCGCCGGCTTTTAAAAGAGCCATGCTACGAACTTGAAAACCACATCAATGGTCAAGCCGCGCCCTGCTGGTGCTGCGGCAAGCGGAGCATGGATGCGTAGCGCCCGAATTGAGGCAGGATGCCTCATTGAGGGAAAAGCGGCACTAGCAGGGTGTGGCTGACACAATTGCTGCTGCCTTTGCTTTTAAAACACACCTTTAAAAGAGCCATGCTACGAACTTGAAAACCACATCAATGATCAAGCCACGCCCTGCTGGTGCCGCGACAAGCGGAGCATGGATGCGCAGCGCCCGAATTGAGGCAGGATGCCTCATTGAGGGAAAAGCGACACTAGCAGGGTGTGGCAGGCACAATTACTGCTGCCTTTGCTTTTAAAAACACAGCTTTAAAAGAGCCGTACTACGAACTTGAAACCAGCACCAATGGTCAAGCCGCGCCCTGCTGGTGTCGCGACAAGCGGAGCATGGATGCGTAGCGCCCGAATTGAGCCAGGATGCCTCATTGAGGGAAAAGCAACACTAGCAGGGTGTGGCAGATACAATTACCGCTGCCTTGGATTTTAAAAAACAAGAGAACGCGGTGCATACCGTGTCTGCTTCTAAAAACTCTTAGTGATTAAACTCATCAGCAAACATAGCATCCAAATCCGGCTCACCTGGAATAGCGTGTTCTTCTGCCGCCCAAGCACCTAAATCAATTAACTTACAGCGCTCACTACAAAAAGGACGTGACGGACTCTGCTCACCCCATTCAACAGGCTTCTCACACGTAGGACAGGCCACCGTTGTTACTGAAGTCATAACTGACCTCCTGTTAAAGTTAAATAATAATCATGCAAACGTAACACTTCTCGCTGCAATGCAGCTTTATCTGCGGCATTACACAGCACATCATCAGCATATTTTAAACGCTCATCACGATCCAACTGCGCTTGCATAATAGCGCGCAACTGCGCTTCAGAAACTTGATCACGCTGCAGCGCACGAGCAACCTGCAGTTCACTTGGTACATCCACCACCAGAATACGCTGGACGGTTTTATACTGGCCGGACTCAATCAGTAAAGGCGAGACCAAAATGGCATAAGGTGATTGTGCCGCCGCGAGAAACTGACTGATTTCGTCACGGATCAGCGGATGCAATAAAGCTTCCAGCCACTGCCTTTGTGCTGGCTCAGCGAAAATACGCTCACGCAAAACAGCACGATTGAGCTGGCCATCATCAAGCAATATTGCATCACCAAAGCGATCCACTATTTTCGCTAAAGCCGGACGACTCGGCTCAACCACCCAACGCGCCGCATGGTCGGCATCAATCGTCGCAATACCTAACTGCGCAAAGGCATCGGCGGCAGCACTTTTACCGCTGCCAATGCCGCCTGTGAGTCCTAAAATCCAAGGCTTACTCAACTCATTGTCCTTTCTTAACTAATTCTCACGACTCAAACGAAATCACAACCGTAGCACAACTTTTACATGCTCTTAGTTAATTTACTGCAAGAGGTAAGCTTGTCTTATCGATCACGTTAAAGCTCTGCTTAATATCTGTATTATTGAGTCACAGACAAACACTTTTTATAGAGATTTAAACATGCGCCAATACTTTTCACGCTCTACTCTTGCAGCACGCAACTTAGCCTTAAGCATGATCGCCGTAGCAACTTTCAGTATTGCCGAACCCATAACTTTAGACAGCAGCGAAAAAGCTAATTATCTGAACCAATTAAAACAACAACATGCGACATCAAACGAACGTACCGCACTGCTCGCCGAGCTTAACAACCTACTTACAAGGCATGCTTTACGCGCAGGTTATCAGCTTGGTCATAGCAACCCACAAGATTTTTTATACAGTGTTAGCGTTGCTCAGCAAGGTGACTTGATCATTCGCGAAGAAATTCGCAGCAGCCAAAACAATGCAATGGAAGTGCGCAGCAACCGTATCAATGTGTTTGGTGCCGACCCTTTTGTCAGCTACGCCTGCCCCGCCCAAGGCATACGCTGTGTAATATTTGGCGAAGATAAGAAAACTGCGATACTAACAATAGTCCGTAATCAGCAAGCAGCCGAAGACTTGGCTCGTGCTTTATCCTATTTAATTCGTAACATACAACGCGGTTAAGACAGCGATAACCTAGTGCGACTGACACACAAATCTACAGTGAGTCGCACTAGGTTATTGGTATGTGTTACTTAGGAAAAAACAAACGCTTCAACTCCACCCCCGGATCATTCGCACGCATAAATGCCTCGCCCACTAAAAACGCATGCACGTTATTAATTTCCATCAACTCAACATCAGTGCGTTGCAAAATCCCACTTTCAGTAATCACCAACCGTTCTTCTGGAATACGCGGCAGTAGCTCCAAAGTGGTTTCTAGCGACACTTCAAAGTTATGCAGGTTACGGTTATTAATACCCACCAATGGCGTATCTAAATGCGTTAATACACGATCAAGCTCTTCGCCATCATGCACTTCGGCCAACACATCCAAACCAACCTCTTTGGCAGCAGCGGCTAACTCGCACATCAATCCATCATCTAAACACGCCGCAATCAACAACACACAGTCAGCACCGAGGGCACGCGCTTCAATAATCTGATACGGATCAATCATAAAATCTTTACGAATGACTGGCAGCGTACAGGCATTACGCGCTTCTTGTAGATAACGATCGGCACCTTGGAAGAAATCGACATCAGTTAATACCGATAAGCAGGTTGCCCCACCTTGGGCATAGCTTTTGGCCAACCACTCTGGGACAAAATCTTCACGCAACACACCTTTGCTCGGTGATGCTTTTTTAATTTCGGCAATCACCGCAGGCAGTTTTTTCTGCACTTGTTGCTGTAAAGCTCGGGCAAAACCACGTGGAGCAGAGGCTTGAGCCGCTTGTGCGTGTAATTCGCTGAGGCTGACGATTTGTTTACGCAGCGCAACTTCTTCGTGCTTACGCGCGACAATTTTCTCTAAAACAGTTGGAATACTCATGCCTGACCGGCCTCCTGCTTAAACACTGAAGTAAAAGATACCAGCTCTGATAATTTTTCTAGAGCCAGACCGGTGTAAATGGTGTCATGGGCGCGCGCCACACCTTCTTTTAAAGTGTTCGCCACGCCTGCTGCATACAAAGCTGCGCCAGCATTGAGCGCAATCATTTCCGCAGCTTTATGCGCGTAAGGCAGCTCGCGTTTACCCAATGCATCACGAATCAGTTTATAAGAGGCCGCCGCATCTTCAACTTCTAAGCCAATTAACGACTGACTGGCAATACCAAAATCTTCTGGCTGGATGCGGTACTCAGTGATCTCGCCATTTTTTAATTCAGCAACAAAGGTTGGCGCGCCCAAGCTGATTTCGTCCATACCATCTTGCGCATGCACGACCAAAACATGCTCACTGCCCAAACGCAGCAGCACTTCGGCCAAAGGACGGCACAGTTGCTTACTAAATACACCAATGACTTGGTTTTTAACCTGCGCCGGATTACTCATTGGCCCAAGGATATTAAATAAGGTGCGCAGACCAAGCTCACGGCGCGGGCCGCTGGCATGACGCATCGCACCATGATGTGCAGGTGCAAACATAAAACCGACACCAACAGTTTCAATACAACGGCTGACTTGCTCAGGAGTTAAATCTAAATTAACCCCCGCTGCTTCCAGCAAATCAGCACTGCCGCTTTTACCTGAAACCGCACGGTTACCGTGTTTTGCCACTTGACCACCGGCTGCAGACACCACAAAAGCAGCAGCGGTTGAGACATTAAAAATATTCATGCCATCGCCGCCGGTGCCACAGGTATCCACTAAGTGCTCAGCGGAAATAGCGACTGGCTCAGCGAGCTCACGCAGCACTTGCACCGCACCAACGATCTCATCGATGCTTTCACTTTTCATGCGCATGGCCACTAAAAACCCGCCAACCTGTGCATCTGTGCACTGCCCAGTCATGATCTGCCGCATCACTGACTGCATCTCGGCTGTACTTAAATCCAGATGACTGACCGCTCGATTCAGCGCTTCTTTAATGTCCATTAACGCAATCCTCCCGTTTGCTGTAAAAAGTTTGCCAACAAGGCGTGACCTTGCTCGGTCAAAATTGATTCAGGGTGAAACTGTACACCTTCAATATTTAGCGTCTGGTGCTGCACGCCCATAATGGCTTCCAGCTCACCTTGCTCGGTCTGCGTCCAAGCGGTGACGACTAACTCCGCTGGCAAGCTTTGCGGCGCTACCACCAGAGAATGATAGCGAGTCGCCGTCAGTGGGTTATTCAAGCCAGTGAACACACCTTGATTGTGGTGATAGACCGGACTGGTTTTACCATGCATCGGCGCGCTGGCACGTACCACTTCGCCGCCAAACACCTGACCGATACTTTGATGGCCTAAGCACACCCCCAGAATTGGCACTAAACCAGCAAAAGCTTTAATCGCTGCTAATGACACACCGGCCTCATTGGGCGTGCACGGGCCCGGTGAGATCACCACCCGCTCAGGCTGCATGGCCAACAATTCAGGCACAGTGTATTCATCATTACGCACGACTTTGACCTCAGCACCGAGCTCAGCAAAATACTGCACCAGATTCCAAGTAAAAGAGTCGTAATTGTCGATCATTAGCAGCATGGCAGGTGGTCCTTAGGCGTTTAAGGGATCAAGTCAGTCAGATCAGAGCAGTTCTTTACGTAACTGCGCAGGGCTTTTCGGCGATAACAAGCCTGGAGCAATATCAAATACGGTTTTCGCACCAATATCGTTTAAACGCGCCAAGCGATGCACTGCACGCGCATAGGCCACCAGCACACTGGCAGTAAACTCGGGATTACTGCCTAAAGCCAGCGAATACTCAATGGTTTGCTTGGTATCTACACCGGTATTACCGCTGCGAATGACAAAACCACCATGCGGCATACTGCTGTGTTCTTTATTGAAGGTATCCTGATCAATAAAGTTGACCACGGTGTCGTAATCAGCGAAGTAATCCGGCATGGTCACAATGCTGTCACGTACTGCATCGGCATCGGCATTGTCTTCTAACACCACAAAACACTCACGGGTGTGCTTTTCACGGGTGGTCAGCTGTGGCTGCTCACCATTACGTACTCGCGCAATCGCATCCTCAGACGGCAAGGTATATTGCACCGCTGATTTGACTCCAGAAATTCTGCGCACGGCATCAGAATGGCCTTGGCTTAAACCTTTACCCCAGAACGTATAAGTTTCACCTTCTGGCAAAATCGCTTCGCCATACAAACGGTTCAGTGAGAACAAACCTGGATCCCAACCCACTGATAACAGCGCAACCCGTCCTGCATCACGCGCAGACTGGTCCAGCGCGGCATAATACTCAGGCACTTTAGCGTGGGTATCAAAGCTGTCGACGGTATTAAAAAACTGCGCTAAGTATGGGCCTTGCTCTGGCAAATCTGACTTTGAACCGCCGCAGAGAATCATCACATCGACTTCATCCTGGTACTGCTCAATATCGGCCATGGCGTACACCGGCACACTGCTATCGAGCAAACTGACGCTCACCGGATCGCGACGACTAAACACACCCACCAAACGCATATCTGGGTTTTGTGCCAGCGCTGCTTCAACGCCACGTCCTAAATTGCCATAACCGGCAATGGCTACTCTGATTCGATGCGACATAATGATTGACCTCTACAGTTAAAACACAAACACAATTAAATGCGCAATTGGTTTACAGCTTACTTTTTTCAGCTAAAGCGACAGCCTTAAACATAGCTCGACGCTTATTCAGGGTTTCTTCCCACTCCAACTCTGGCTGTGAGTCGGCGACAATTCCTGCTCCAGCTTGCACATGCAACTGGCCGTCTTTAATCACTGCAGTGCGAATGGCAATTGCAGTGTCCATATTACCATTCCACGCCCAATAACCGACTGCGCCGCCATACACGCCACGTTTGATCGGCTCAAGCTGATCAATGATTTCCATGGCGCGTACTTTTGGTGCGCCAGATAAGGTACCCGCAGGTAAAATAGCTCGCAGTGCATCCATGGAATTGAGTCCTTCACGCAAATGCCCTGTGACATTCGACACGATATGCATCACGTTCGAGTAACGCTCAATAATCATTTTCTCGGTGACTTTCACGCTACCGGTTTGCGCCACGCGCCCCACATCATTGCGACCCAAATCAATCAGCATCAAGTGCTCGGCCAGCTCTTTTTTATCGGCCAGCAATTCATGTTCAAGGGCGATATCTTGCTCTTCTGTAGCACCACGCGGACGCGTACCGGCAATCGGTCGCACAGTAATTAAGCCATCTTCAACCCGCACCAATACTTCAGGCGAACTGCCGACCACATGAAACTCAGAAAAGTTAAAAAAGTACATGTATGGGGTGGGGTTAAAGCAGCGTAGCGCGCGATACAGATCAATTGGTGCTGCGCTAAAAGGCACGGACATGCGCTGCGAAATGACCACTTGCATGCAGTCTCCGGCTACGATGTAGTCTTTAATCGTTAATACCGCCTGCTCATAATCACTGCGACTGAAGCTCGAAGTAAACGCTGGTTCAGTGCTGTCGAGCGTGTTTAAGTCAACACCTAAACGTGGAGTAAAGGGCTGGCGTAGCTGCTCAGAAAGCTGCTCAAGTTGTGCTAAACCCTGCTGGTACGCATCGGGCTGACTTGGATCGGCCAATACGATTAAATGCAATTTGCCGGCAAGGTTATCAAACACCACCACCGCATCAGAGACTAATAATAGAATATCAGGCGTGCCGAGCGGATCAGGATTGGGGCAATGGGCTAAGCGCTGCTCAACATAGCGCACACTGTCATAGCCAAAATAACCGACTAAACCACCATTAAAGCGTGGCAAACCTGCCAGCGTTGGCACCTGATAGCGTGCTTTAAAGCTTTCGACAAAGGCCAGCGGGTCATCAACCTCTAGGTCTTCGACAACCTGCTCATCAGTCATCACGCGCACGCGTTTACCATCAACACGCAAACGAGTGCGGCTGGGCAAACCAATAATCGAAAAGCGCCCCCACTTCTCACCGCCCTGTACGGACTCCAAGAGGTATGAGTAAGGTGCATCAGCAAGTTTTAAATAAATTGATAGCGGCGTATCAAAGTCGGCCAGCGTTTCGCGAGCCAAAGGAATACGGTTATAGCCTTGGTCAGCTAAACGCAAAAACTCTTCGTGGGTCATATCAGCCTCGTGGCAAGAGGGAAAACGGGAACACAAACAATGCCGCCAAACTGACGACGAATAAAATTTAGACGCGCCAACGCCAACGGCCGGATGCCGCAGGTAACGTGCCTATCAATAGTTTGCGATCAACAACCACGAGCGGGTCCCTTGGTGCGGACTGAAATAAGAGCCAACACTAGCGCAGGCCATGCTAACGCGCAACCTGTAGATGCGAGTTTTTACTCTTTTGCTGATTGCGCCAAATACTCACGCACCTCTGCAGCATTACCGGTGAACTCAGGAACGCCATGCTGATGGACCAGTTGGTAGTCATACATGGGATCGTAATAATCCCTGAGCATGCGCTCAATCCAGGCACGATGCAGACTGTTATCGCCACGCTGATGAGCGACTAAGGCCTGCTGCAGCAGAGCATCAATCTCTTGATACAAAGCGCCACCTAAACGCTTTTGCGTTCGCTGCAAAGAATCCGTGAGATCATGACTAAAGGCGGCAAAGCCGGCTTCTTCACCTAGCGCTTGCTGCCACTCATCGAGCTTATACAAAATATAATTACGAAAGCTATGTTCGACACGCTGCTCTAAGCTGGCCGTCACCACCACAATGGGTGCCTGCGCCATGCGCTCACGCAGTTGCAACGGAATCGCACAGCGACCAATCAGCTTGCTTTCATCTTCAAGCAAAATACGTTGATTGGGACGGGCATGATGCTGACGTAATAAAGCAATTGCTAAACTGTTTTCAAAATCAATGGGGGTGGGCTGCCCTTCTGGGCGCTTACCAAACGAGCTGCCGCGGTGGTGGGCAAGCCCCTCCAAATCAATGCTGTTATCCAGACTATTGAGCAAATCAGTTTTCGCACAGCCGGTATGCCCAGCAACAATACAAAACTGACTGGCAGCAACAATCTGTTCTTGGCTATCAATTAAAAAACGGCGCATGGCTTTGTAACCACCGGTAATGCGCGGATACTCGCAACCGGCATCTTTCATCCACTGCTGGACAATCTGACTGCGTAAACCACCACGAAAACAATACAAGTAGCCCTCTGGGTTATCACGTGCAAAGGCCAGCCATTGCTCCATCCGCTGTTGTTTAATCTCATCACCAACCAACTGATGACCTAATGCGAGAGCCGCTGCTTGCCCTTGCTGCTTATAGCAGGTACCCACTTGAGCACGCTCATCATCGGTCATGAGCGGCAGGTTAACCGTATATGGAAATGCGCCTTTGCTGAATTCCAACGGCGCACGGGTATCCATCATTGGTGTATCAGTTAAAAACAGACGGGTAAAATCTTCAGTGTCTGCACGGCTCATGCCCGCACCTCAATACGGTAATCATCACGCGCGGCAACTAATTCGCCAATGCATTGTGCATAAACGCCAGCAGTAGTGAGCACTTGCTCTAAAGCGGTGGCATGCTCAGGCTGCACTGCAATCAATAAGCCACCGCTGGTTTGCGGATCACAAAACAATGCACGCTGTTCATCACTTAACGGTGCCAGCTTATCGCCGTAGGATTCAAAATTACGTGTAGTACCGCCAGGTAAACAGCCTTGGGCAATGTAATCACGCACCGGTGGCAGCAGTGGGATTTTTTGCTCAAACAACACCGCATTGACGCCACTGCCTTCGCAGACTTCCAGCAAATGCCCCATCAGACCAAAACCTGTGACATCGGTAATGGCTTCAACACCAGGCAAATGAGCCACTTGCGCACCCACTTTATTCATCTGGCACATCACATCACGGGCTAAAAACTCGTGCTCACTGCGTAATTTCTTCTGTTTCTGCGCGGTGGTTAAAATACCGACACCCAGTGGTTTGGTCAGATACAAGCGGCAACCGGCCGTGGCGGTATTGTTTTGTTTGAGCTGATCTTTATTAACGATACCGGTCGCCGCCAGACCAAAAATCGGCTCAGGTGAATCGATGCTATGCCCACCTGCCAGCATAATCCCCGCTTCGGCACAGGCCTGACGGCCACCATCAATCACGCGCTGGGCCACTTCAGGCGGCAATACATTGACCGGCCAACCGAGGATGGCGATGGCCATAATGGGCTTGCCACCCATCGCATAAATATCACTGATGGCATTGGTAGCGGCGATTCGGCCAAAATCAAAGGGATCATCAGCAATCGGCATAAAGAAATCAGTGGTACTGAGAATCACCTGATTGTTGCCGATATCATAGGCTGCGGCATCATCTTTACTGCTGTTACCCACCAGCAAATTGGCATCGCTGGGGAAAGTTAGATTAGATTTTAAAATTTGATCGAGAATCTTAGGAGATATTTTGCAACCACAACCAGCACCATGGCTGTATTCGGTTAAGCGTATGGCTGAGGCGGGCGTCTGATTGCTGGTCTGACTGCTCATCGGCTTGTTCACGTGCGACTTACCCCTAACTAGTTACATAATTTCAGCTGTGCATGATACACCTGCAAGGCCACAGTGAAAGCGGCAGGCACACGCAGGGTTATTTTATCTTAAGATTTTTGATCTCAGCGGGCCTTAGAGCTGAACGCAGTTAAGGCTGTTTACCCGAGTCGTCAGAGGAAATATCTCTGAGCAGCGCACTTTAGAAACGAAGAAATGTCTCCTCGCCAGTTCAAGTACGACGAGGAGAAGTACGGCCTGCCTTACAGAAACAGTTCGCGCAGATCATCCACCACTAACGCTGGATTCTCAGCACTGATCGGCTGGCCGTAGTTATAGCCATAAGTCACTGCAATACAGGCAACGCCGGCAGCATGCGCAGCAAGGACATCATTGCGCGAGTCACCGACAAACAAACACTGCTCGGGAGAGACTCCGGCTTGCTGCATCACCCACAGCAGCCCGGTGGGATCAGGTTTTTTCTGGGCAAAAGTATCGCCGCCGACAATCCATTGGAAAAAACCGGCCATCTGCGTATCTGCCAACAACTCCGGTAAAAATCCCTCAGGCTTATTGGTGACCAAAGCCAGTTTAATACCCAATTTTTGTAATGATGCCAAGGTGTCTAAAGCACCTGGGTATAAGGTAGTGAACTCATGGCCAGAGCCGTACGCTTGCATAAAAATAGCCAGTGCCTCAGCCTCTTGCTCAGCGCTGATGGCTTGATGATCAAAATCATCCGCCAGAGCGCGGCGCACTAAGACGAGCGCACCATTACCGACCCAATTGCGCACCTTCTCCGTACCTGCTGGCGCACGGCCTAGCTGCAACAGCATTTTGTCTGTGGCTACGGCTAAATCAGGCACCGAGTCAATTAAGGTGCCATCCAGATCGAACATGACCAGCTTAGGCAACTGTCCGTTCAACACACCAAGCAAGGTTTTCACTGCTGCACACCTGCCAGCTCTGCACGCATCGCAGAGATCACTTGGGCATAATCTGGCGCATTAAAAATAGCTGAACCAGCGACAAAGGTATCAGCCCCTGCTTGGGCAATTGCTTTGATATTTTTAACATTCACGCCGCCATCCACTTGCAAGCGAATCGGCAAACCGCTGGCATCAATCAGCTCGCGTGCTTCACGCAATTTGTCCAAAGTGCCGGGGATAAATGACTGCCCACCAAAGCCTGGGTTCACACTCATCAAGAGCACCATGTCGACTTTATCTAAGACGTACTTTAGGACGTCCAACGGCGTGGCCGGATTAAATACCAGACCGGCTTTACAGCCACCTTGTTTGATCAATTGTAAGGAGCGATCCACATGCTCGGAAGCTTCAGGGTGAAAAGTAATGTAACTGGCACCCGCTTCAATAAAATCACCAATAATGCGATCCACTGGCTTGACCATCAAATGCACATCAATCGGCGCGGTAATACCGTATTTACGCAGCGCGGTGCAGACCATTGGACCAATCGTCAGGTTAGGCACGTAATGGTTATCCATCACATCAAAATGCACGGTATCTGCGCCAGCAGCGAGAACACGGTCAATATCTTCACCTAAGCGAGCAAAATCGGCGGATAAAATAGATGGAGCAATTACAAAAGGCTGCATAGTTTTCTCACGGTCAAGTCATTCAGAATATAGCGATGGTACAGCCACTCACAGCGTATGTTAATGCTCACTCAGGCATCATTCGCGCCAGAGCTCATCTAGATTGCGAAAACCCCACTCTTCAGCTTGCTCACGGGCACTAATGGTTTCTTGGCAATCGCTACGGGCTAAATCAATCACAGTTTGCTCAATTGGCATTTTAGATTTACTGGAAAAAAACACTTTCACCTTAGGCCGCAAGAGGGATTGTTCATTTTGCTCAATCACCACAGCTAAGCGCCCGCTGCTCAGGCGCAACAACGAGCCGACCGGGTAAATACCCACTGCACGGACAAAGGCTTGGAAAATTTTCGGATCAAAATGCCCCTGCCATTGCGCCATACGTTGCAATGAGTCGGCAGGTCCCCAACCTTTTTTGTAGGGTCGGTCAGAGGTGATGGCATCATATACATCACAGACTGCAGCCATCCGTGCAAACAGACTGATTTGCTCACCTTGCAGTTTTTTAGGATAACCGCTGCCATCATATTTTTCATGATGATGCAGGGATACATCGTAAACCAGCGCACTGGCGGCAGGTTGATTGCTCAATAAGATCTTCGCACCATAGACTGGGTGCAAGCGCATTTTGGCAAACTCTTCATCTGTCAGTCGGCCTGGCTTATTGAGAATCTGATCGGAAATAAGCATCTTACCGATGTCATGCATTAAACCTGCTAAACCTGCTTCAGAGACCTCGGCTTCAGATAATTCCAATTGACGCGCCAATGCAATCATCAACGCACAGACCGCAACAGAATGCATATAGGTGTATTGATCTACATTTTTCAAACGCACTAAACTGATTAACGCCGAAGGATTGCGTAACACTGACTGGGCCATTTCATCAACCAAACCATCGACACTGTTGATATCAATGGCTTTACCCATGCGCACATCACTGAACATGCCGATCACCGCTTTTCGAGAGCGCTCACAAATATCTAAGGCACGCTTAATTTCATCGAGTATCGCAACTGGCGCGGCACTGCCAATCACTGCACCCTGCAATAAAGCTTCTGCACGTTCAGCAGCATGCTCAAGCTCTTCGCTTTCAACATGGTCAGGTAGATCAAGGCCTTTCTTGGTATCAATCCAAACCTCTGTGACAGCACTGTCTCTGAGGCTTTGTAAATCCGCTTGGTTCTGTAACAAAAAGCCTGCTTTCCAAAAAGGATGATCCATCCATGAGCCACACAATTCATGGATATACATACCAAGCGCAACATCAGCTACAGAAACTTTCTTAAGCATAGACATATCCATTCACATCACATACATGACGCTGATTTTAAATTGTGATGCTTTCACAATTAGAAAACACACTCTGGTTGCAACACATGTTGGGTTAAAAACGCTCAATCCTTCTTGATCACTGAAGCCTATAACACAGCATAATTGAACTATTCACTGATCAACTCTACTTTGTCAGCGGCTATTGTATAAGCAGAGTCGGCCAAATCGTTATTATTAATTTCAATAGACAATCGACCCACAACCCATAAGGGCGCATAAATATCAGGCAAATCGATGCCGTCTGCATAGCGTACGAGAACAATTTGATTGGGCGGCGGTGGCGGCACATGAATGCAAGCGCCTGGGTAGGGCACCAAAAAGAACTCAACAAAACGGCCTTGCTGATTGGTTTCCAGCGGCACTGGGTAGCCACCCAATAAGATTTTCGTACCATCCAGCGCAGCGACGGTTTGCGCGGAATACATCACGGCAGGTAAGTTTTTATCTGTTGAGCGCAGTCCGCCTGGCACATAAAAGCCACTTTCTGCCTCAGGCGTGTCATGGCTGATATCCGGCATATCCAGCAGCGCTTGGCGATCAGACTCTGGCATTAAGTCGAGCCAATCGGTTTCTTCAAGCGCTGCTTGCGCAGTACCGACGAACAGCAGTAAAGCCAACCACAAACAGCGCATAACCTGTCCTTTTAACCTGCAGGCAATCGTTCAGCCTAGACCTTGAGCAACGCTTCCAGCTCAATAATTTGCTGCTGTAAACGCTGAGGTGTTGCACTGCGCAAAGTGGCATGACCGACTTTACGCCCTGCTTTCGGCGCTTTGGAATAATCATGCAAGTGGCAATCAGCAATTGCCAATACCTTGCTCGCCTCTGGCACGCTGCCAATAAAGTTGAGCATGGCGCTATGCGCCACACTTGCCGTAGAGCCCAACGGTAATCCAGCCACTGCGCGCAAGTGATTTTCAAACTGACTGCACTCAGAACCTTCAATAGTCCAGTGTCCAGAGTTGTGGACACGCGGGGCAATTTCGTTGGCCTTTAAACCGCCATCCACTTCAAAGAATTCAAAAGCCAGCACACCGACGTAATCCAGCTCTTGTAACACGCGACTGGCGTAGTCTTGCGCCAATGCTTGTAAAGGATGCGCATCACTGGCTACCGATAAATGCAAAATACCGTCGTTATGGATGTTATGCACTAAGGGGTAGCACTGCACTTCGCCATCACGACCGCGCACCGCCACTAATGAAACCTCACCACTAAAAGCAACAAAGCCTTCTAAAATGCACGGCACATTGCCCAAATATGCAAAGGCATCGACGACATCCGCCGCTTCTCGCAAAACCTTCTGACCTTTACCGTCATAGCCTAAGGTGCGAGTTTTCAATACCGCCGGCAAGCCAATGTGCTCAACGGCTGCTTCTAAATCAGCTTGCGATAAAACATCAGCAAACTCGGTGGTTGGAATACCCAGCTGTTTAAACATGGATTTTTCAAACCAGCGGTCACGAGCGATACGCAGTGCATTAGCACTGGGGTACACCGGTACAAACTGCTCAAGGTAGGCCACGGTTTCCGCTGGCACACTTTCAAACTCAAAGGTCACTAAGTCGACGGATTGCGCCAGCTTCTGCAAATGCTCCGGCGAGCTGTAATCTGCATGCAGGTGCTCACCTAAAGCGGCAGCGCAAGCATCCACTGCTGGATCAAGAAACGTAAACTGCATCCCTAAAGGTGTACCGGCTAACGCCAACATGCGTCCCAGTTGACCACCACCAATCACGCCAACTTTCATGATTTAAGCCTCTCGCGGATCTGGATTATCTAATACGGTTTGTGTTTGCTTTTTACGGTAGGCATTAAGCGCTACATGAAACTCGGGATGCTGATGACCGACAATACTCGCGGCCAATAAAGCAGCATTCACCGCACCGGCTTTACCGATGGATAACGTCGCCACAGGCACACCGGCTGGCATTTGCACGATCGACAATAAAGAATCAACCCCGGACAGCATGGATGACTGCACAGGGACGCCCAGCACAGGCAAGTGGGTTTTCGCCGCACACATGCCCGGCAAATGTGCCGCGCCGCCAGCGCCCGCAATGATTACTTGCAGGCCACGTTGATGCGCTTGCTCGGCATAACTGAACAATAAGTCTGGAGTACGGTGTGCAGATACCACTTGCACTTCATAGGGAATGCCGAGGGTTTCCAGCATTTCTACGCTGTGGCTCATTGTGCTCCAATCGGACTTGGAACCCATAATCACGCCTACCAGTGGACTCATCAGTGTTGCCTCTTCAAGTTTGAGCGCCTATTTAGCGCGGCAAAAATAACAAACCACGCAACACGGCGTGGCTTAGTCGATGAAACAGTCAGGAATTGTAAGCGCTCAATTATAGCGCATTTGTCGCACATTGCTAAAACGCTTAGCGACAAACGTCGATTTATTGTGTCTTGAGTTAACGCCCGCCCTGTACAGTCAAGCCAATACCTAGCTCAACCGCTAGCGCCCAAGGCAACAATAAAGTATCCAGCAGTGCACTAAAAGGCAGATCAAGCGCGGCATATTTTGGTGCATAAGCGCCGAAGCGCTCCATCGGATAGCAGCCGCCTTGCAAACTGTACCAATCCAACCGCGTGCCAGAATAAATCACTGGCGCACCGGCTTGCGCAGCATCGAGGGTGCGCACACTGGCACAGCCAGCACTGCCGAGCAAAGCAAGCACCAGCAAGAGGCCGAGTGGTTTACTCATCCCAGCCCGCTTGATGATGCTCGCCCCAGCGCGGCAACATATCTTGTGGAATTTGCAAAATATTCAGAATCCGCGCCACAACAAAATCAACTAAGTCATCAATGCTTTGTGGTTGATGATAAAAGCCTGGCGAAGCAGGCAAAATCACTGCGCCCATATTCGACAGTTTCAACATATTTTCTAAGTGAATACTGGAGTAAGGCGCTTCACGCGGCACAATCACCAGCTGACGACGCTCTTTTAGCACCACATCTGCGGCACGCTCAATCAAGCTATTGCAAGCACCGCTGGCAATCGCCGACAAAGTTCCGGTCGAGCAAGGTACAACCACCATGGCGCTGGGCGCACCAGAACCTGAGGCCACTGACGACATCCAGTCTTCTTTACCATAGACACGTATCTGTCCAGCAGCAGCGCCAGTGTATTCTGTTAAAAACTGCTGCATCGCTTGCGGCTTAGGCGGCAACAACACATCGGTTTCTGTAGCCAGCACCAGTTGCGCCGCTTTGGAAATCAAGAAATGCACTTCGCGATCTTCTTGCACTAAACAATCGAGCAGTCGCAAACCGTACTGCGCTCCCGATGCACCGGTCATAGCTAAAGTAACTCGCGCTGGACCCATCATTATTTTGCCTCCAAAGCATCAATCAGTTGCGTATGAATCCCGCCAAAACCACCATTACTCATAATCACCACTTGAGTATCTGCCTGGGCCAACGCTAAAACGCCGGCGATAATCTCTGCCAAACTGCTGCAGACCTGGGTCGGTACCGGCGCATCAGCCACGCTGCCGGCTAAATCCCAACCTAGGTTATCTGGTGCATACCAAAATACGTGATTGGCATCCGCAGTAGATGGCGCTAATCCTTCACGATGCGCACCCAGCTTCATCGAGTTAGAGCGCGGCTCAATCACTGCAATAATCTGCTGCTTGCCAACCTGCTTACGCAAACCATCTAAGGTGCTGGCAATCGCCGTTGGGTGATGGGCAAAGTCGTCATACACAGTCACGCCACGCACACAAGCCAGCTTCTGCATACGACGTTTAACATTTTGAAACTCGGCTAACGCTTGTGCGCCATGCTCCGCCGTCACGCCCACATGCCGCGCTGCTGCTAACGCGGCTAGCGCATTGGCGACATTATGCAGACCAGTGAGTGACCACTGCACGCGGCCTTGCTCAACGCCGTCGAGGGTGACGCTAAAATCTGAGCCATCATCTTTCAGCAGCTGCGCTTGCCACTGTCCATCCGCACCGGTGGTTTGCACTGGCGTCCAGCAACCTTTATCAATCACCCTTTGCAGCGCTGCTTCGCGCGCGGGATAAATCACCAGACCATTGCTCGGCACAGTGCGCAGCAAGTGATGAAACTGCAATTCAATGGCAGCTAAGTCTGGGAAAATATCCGCGTGATCAAACTCTAAGTTATTGAGTACAGTGGTACGTGGGCGGTAATGCACACACTTGGAACGTTTATCAAAAAAAGCACTGTCATACTCATCGGCTTCAACCACAAAAAAGTCTGTCTCACCGAGCCGTGCTGATACACCAAAGTTCTGCGGCACACCGCCAATCAAAAACCCAGGCTGCATACCAGCATATTCCAAGATCCAAGCCAGCATACTACTGGTGGTGGTTTTGCCGTGGGTCCCAGCGACAGCCAATACCCAGCGGCCTTGCAAAACATGCTCAGCCAACCACTGCGGCCCAGAAACATAGGGCAGCCCTGCATCCAGCATATACTCCACCGCGGGGTTACCGCGCGATAATGCATTGCCCACCACCACCAGATCTGGCGCCGGCTTTAAATGCTCAGGAGCATATCCCTGCATCAACGCAATGCCCTGCTCTTCAAGCTGCGTGCTCATTGGCGGGTAGACATTGGCATCGGAACCGGTAACGCGATGCCCCAACTCCTTAGCCAGTAACGCTAAAGACCCCATAAATGTGCCGCAGATGCCTAAAATATGAATATGCATACAAACCTCAAATAATTGCCAGCAAGATTACCACAAGCGACCCCTTGCAGCGCTGTGCACAGTCACTGCGAGACATTTGCATGCGAGCATGCTTTTCAGGCACGATTACTGGCCTACAGATAAACACCCGACATGAAAAGAGAGATGTTATGCGCATCATCAATGCCAACTTAGACCATCTAGACCAGCTGACTCCGATGTTTATCCGTTACCGTGAGTTGTATGGTGCAATGCCACAGGCTGAAGCTTCAAGAGAGTATTTAACCGAGCGCCTGAACAAAAACGAAGCGATCATTTTATTGGCTTTTGAACAAGACACGCTGCTAGGTTTTTGCCTAGTGTACCCAAGCTTCTCTTCCGTTTCTTTACGCCCAACCTGGATAATTAATGACCTGTATGTCAGCGAAGAAGCGCGCGGCCAGCATATTGCGCGTAAGTTACTGCAGGAAATCAGCCAGCAAGCCCATGGCAATCAAGCTGTACGCCTGCGCGTTTCAGTCAATGCCAATAATGAGATAGCTAAACGCCTGTATGAGTCTGCGGATTTTTTAGAAGATAAGCATTTTAGAAACTATATTTTACCGCTTTAAAATCACCGACAACGCCTTTAAATCCTGAGCGGTGACAGAACCGATTGTTCAGCACAAGAGCAATACACAGCAAAGGTTTTAAGCACGCAGCAATACTTGGTATACACCAACAAATACCCTTATAATTGCCACACTTTTTCTCTTCCAATTGGATACCCACATGAGCTTTAGCAAGATCCCAGCAGGTAAAGACGTACCTAACGACATCTACGTAGCGATTGAAATCCCAGCCAATCACGCACCCATCAAGTATGAAATTGACACCGAAACTGACAACCTGATGGTTGACCGTTTTATGGCCACACCCATGTTCTACCCTGCCAACTACGGTTTCATTCCAAACACTTTGGCTGACGATGGCGATGCTTTAGATGTATTGGTAGTAACCCCTTATCCAGTTGCACCAGGCTCAGTGATCCGTGCGCGCCCAATTGGCATACTACACATGACTGACGAAGCCGGCGGTGATGCGAAGCTGATTGCGGTTCCTCATGAAAAAATCACTCAGTTGTACAACGATGTGCACGAATACACTGACCTGCCACCTTTGTTGATTGAGCAAATCAAACACTTCTTTGAAAACTACAAAGATTTGGAAAAAGGTAAATGGGTTAAAGTTGAAGGCTGGGGCGATGCTGCCGCTGCGCGTGAAGAAATTGTTAAAGCAGTTGCCGCTTATAAAAAATAAATAGCGCATTATCTAAAAGCTGATGTACCCCATCGGCTTTTAGTGCTAAATATAGCCAATATTGTTTATATCTATTTTTATATAATAAAAATCAACACAAGTTCAAAATAACATTCTATTGAGCAAATGGACTTAATCAATGCGCCTATTTTTGCTTGTCATACTCTGCTGTAGCCTCATCAGCGGCTGCAGCCATGAATCAGATCCTTTGCGCATTGGTAGTAATCGCTGGCTTGGCTATGGGCCAATTTATCTGGCGGATGAGCTCGACTGGACTTCCTCAGCCAACATACGATTGGTTGAATACTCCACTTCAAACGGTGTCATCCGCGGCATGCACAACGGCTTGCTAGATGCGGCATTGCTGACGCTGGACGAAGCGATTTTGCTGCAAAGCACGGGGCACGATATTGAAGTTTTACTCATCACTAATATTTCGGCCGGCGCCGATGTTCTGTTTGCGCATCCCAGCGTAAAACACATCCATGAACTGAAAGGCAAACGCATTGCCGCTGAGGGCGGAACATTAGGCGCTTATTTTTTATCGCGTATTTTAAACAAAGCCCAGTTGTCCGCAAACGATATTCAAGTCGTAAACCTGCCGTTACATATGCATGTCGACGCACTAAAAAACGGCACAGTGGATGCCAGCATCAATCATGCCTCGTTAAATGCACAGCTGTCTAAAATCGGTTTAGTGCCGTTATTCACCAGTCGTGATTTACCTGATGAGATTATTGATGTTCTGGTGGTCAATCGCGAACGTACCAGCCCAGAGCTTCGCGCACGCTTACGTGCATTATGGTTTAGCAGCCTTGACCTTTGGTTGGAATACCGCGAAAGCAATGATAAACGCCTCTATCGACGCCTAGGCCTCGATGAGCAATCGTTAAAACTCAGCCTAAACGGCCTTATCATGGGTGATAGAGCCCTCAACGATCTTTACTTTAAACAGAATCGACTGCCACCTATCATTGAAAAAATACAATCTTTTATGCAAGACAGCGGTTTAATCAATCAGCCTATTGACGCGAGTAAGTTACTGCCCACAGCTTGTGCAGGCCGTTCATGTTAACCCGCTATCCTTTGCGCTGGTCGATTCCAGCTTTATTGGTGCTCTTCTCACTGATTTTTGCCATGTTACTGATGTTGATTCAGCTGCCTATCAGCCAAAAAAACGCACTAAAATCATGGCGTAACTACACTGACCATATGCTCATTCAGTTACAAGGCAGCTTAAACGATCACTTACGCCTTAACCGCACCGAGGAGATGGCCACAGAACTGGCTGAGCTTGGCAGCTTACCCAACGTATATTGGGCCGCTGTTATTGACACCCAACTGCATACTGTTGTCGCCACACGTCTAGGCTTAGAAGCTCGATTACGCAGTCAACTGGACGATCAACAACTCAATCAACTGATCAGCAAACATTCGCCTTCTTGGCGCCTGATCAGCAAACAGCGTTACCTTGCTGTATACCCTTTAAATCTGATGAGCTTTCATAGCGAAGAGCCCTCTGCAGCACTCTTAGTTGAGCTTGATTTCGAGCCTTTTTTACGACAAACCACGAAAAACGCTTGGCTTTACCTGACACAAGCATTGCTGTTACTGCTTATCCTAGGCTTTATTCTGAGCCGCTTATATTTCAACTTAGTGGTTAAACGTCTAAATCATATTGGTAACATTACCCAGCGTTATGCGGCCGGCAACCTTCAGGTACGCACCCACTTACATGGTAATGATGAGATTAGCCTGCTCGGCAACGACATTAACAACATGCTTAAACATCTGGAAGTCAATCATAAAACATTGGCAGAAAGTGAATTAATGCTGCGTAATCTGATCAATGCTGCACCGATTGGTTTACTGGTCATCACCCAGCAACAAACCATCATGGAAGCCAATCCAGCCGCACAACAACTGTTTAATATGAGCGCAGCCGACCTGTGCAAGCAAAGCCCTCAGCAACTCTTTAGTAACATTGAGCAGTGGCAAGAGCTCCTCAGCGGCACATGCAACACAGCGTTACTGCTGATCGAACAACAGGGTAAACATCTGACAACAGAGGCGGTCATCAATACATTTTCACGCGATGACAAAAGCTATACTTTGCTGCTGCTCAACGATATTAGTGAACGTAAACGTTCAGAACAACGCCTGCACTATTTGGCCAATTATGATGTATTAACCGGCCTCTTTAACCGTAACAGCATACTCAACCATATCGAGAAAACCCTTAAGACAAACTTAGAACTAAGCCTTATCATGATTGACCTTGACCGCTTTCAAGACCTGAATGACGGGCTCGGCCATAACATCGGTGACCAATTACTAAAGGCTGTTGCCAACCGCTTACAAAACCATACCAAGCGTCAGGATATTCTCGCTCGCGTTGGCGGTGACGAGTTCATGGTGGCCTTACCTGGACAGTCTTTGCCTGAAGCTGAGGCATTGGCTGAGCAATTACTTGAAGCCTTTACACTGCCCTTTAAGGTTTTGGAGTACCAACTGTTTATTACTGCCAGCATGGGTCTGGCGCACAGTGAGCAAGCATTAGGTAACAGTGTGCAATTGCTCAAGCATGTCGATCTCGCTTTATATCGCGCAAAAAATATTGGCCGTAATGGTTATGTCAGTTTTAACGCAGACCTTGCAACTGATGCAGCGGTACGCCAACAACTGACAGAAGAGCTACGCCATGCGCTGAGCAATAATGAGTTTGAGTTATTTTATCAACCACAAATTGATGCAACAAGCCGTCCTATCGCCATGGAGGCATTACTGCGTTGGCGCTCCAGCACACGCGGTTTAGTCGGCCCTGATAAGTTTATTCCGTTGCTCGAAGAGACTGGAATGATTCTCGATGTTTCGCGCTGGGTATTTCGCACTGCATGCCAACAAGCAACAGCATGGAATAAACAAGGTACACCACTGCGGATTGCGGTGAATTTATCGCCACTGGATTTTTTACAAACCGATCTTGTCGGCTCGTTGACCACGATCATGCAAGAAGAACAAACGCCCGCACGCTTAATCGAACTTGAAATCACCGAAAACTCACTGCTCGACAGCGGCTCACAGGTGCAAAACACCCTCAAACAACTAAAATCCGCCGGTTTATTACTGTTCCTCGACGATTTTGGTACCGGCTATTCATCGCTGACTTACATTAAGCGCTTCCAATTTGACGGGGTCAAAATTGATCGAGAGTTTGTCCTAGGTCTCCCCGACTGCAAACAGTCCATTGCGCTTGTGCAAGGCGTGCTAACCATTGCCCAGCATCTTGGTCTCGAAGTCGTTGCTGAAGGCGTAGAGACCGAACCACAAGCGACGTTTTTACGCCAACAGGGTTGCCAGCGCTTACAAGGTTATTACTTTTCAGCAGCACAGCCTGCCAGCGCGCATTTCAACAGCGATAACAGCCTCAAGGATTATTAAAACATGGCAAAACTAACCACGAAGTTCAGCTAAGGTATGACCTGCGCCAATCTTTGCATGCTTAAACAATTTAGCTCAACAAACACTACTGCTATACTTTACGCCATCATATGCATTAATAAGCTCAATCGTTTTTAAGGCGAGCAAGCTTACTGAGCACTCACTCTAAGGTTTCGAGGGTTATTATGGCTCGCCAAAAGAAAACACCCAGCTTCGAGCAATCACTGAATGAATTGCAAGCAATCGTTGAGCGCCTGGAAAGCGGTGACTTATCACTGGAAGAGTCGTTAGCAACCTTTGAGCAAGGCATTGGCCTGACGCGCGAATGCCAAAACGCATTACAAGACGCCGAACAGCGCGTACGAATTTTACTTGAACAAAACGGCACGTTAATCGAAAAACCTCTGGACGGAAGCACACTGCCTTGATCGCTGATTACCAACGCTTATGCCAAAATCATGTTGACGCAGTACTGCAGCAACTTTTACAAGCACCTCGAGCCGAGTTGGAACGCTTGTACAGCGCCATGCACTATAGCGTGATGAATGGCGGCAAACGTGTTCGCCCACTGCTGGTATTTGCTAGCTGCCAAGCACTCGGCGGTGATATCAAGCAAGCCTATGGCGCAGCCTGTGCGGTTGAATTGATTCACGCCTATTCACTGGTTCACGATGACTTACCAGCAATGGATGATGACGCGCTCAGACGCGGCCAGCCAACCACTCACATTGCCTTTGATGAAGCTTATGCGATCTTAACCGGCGATGCACTGCAGTCTTTAGCCTTTGACGCCCTGTGTGATGAGACGCTGTCGCCTGTCAGCTGTGAGCAACGCCTTGATATGTTGCAAATTCTAGCCAAAGCATCCGGAGCGGCCGGCATGGTCGGCGGTCAAGCCATTGACCTAAGCTCTGTTGGCAAGGCAATCAGTCAAACAACACTAGAATTAATGCATCAACATAAGACCGGAGCGCTAATTCAAGCCAGTGTGCAGCTGGGCGCAATCGCTAGCAATCAGGCAACACCACAAGCGCTACAACAGCTTACGGCGTACGCGCAAGCCATTGGCTTAGCCTTTCAAGTGCAAGATGATATTTTAGATGTTATCAGCGACACGCAGACCCTAGGTAAACAACAAGGCAGTGACATAGAGCACGCCAAGCCAACCTACCCCGCCCTACTCGGCCTTGAACAAGCCAAGCAATACGCCGAAACACTGAGAAACCAGGCACAGCAAGCGCTCAAGGAATTCGACCAGCGCGCTGACCATTTGCGCCATTTAGCAGATTACATCGTATCCAGAAGCAACTAATCGCTCGAACTGCACGAGATTCACACTCGCACTGAGGCGCGAGTCTCGTGTAATGGCAGCAACCGTTATGCCGCGATTTTCTCAAACGCCAGAAACCAAAAAGCGCCTAGCAGTTAAACTACTAAGCGCTTAATATCTACTTAAAAGCAAATATAATGGTGGGTCGTGTGGGATTCGAACCTACGACCAATTGGTTAAAAGCCAACTGCTCTACCACTGAGCTAACGACCCAAAAAATGGTCGGGGTAGGGGGATTCGAACTCCCGACATCCTGCTCCCAAAGCAGGCGCGCTACCGGACTGCGCTATACCCCGATGGCTCCACGACCTGGACTCGAACCAGGGACCCAATGATTAACAGTCATTTGCTCTACCAACTGAGCTATCGCGGAACTTTACAATTGACTTGAACTCTTTCGAAGTTCGCCTCATCTGTGGTGCGACATTCTACGCAAATTTCCAACCCTGTCAACTCTTTAGCCAAAATAAATGTTTATATTCTTGCTGCTCGCACCTAATCGTATGGCGATGCTTTAGCTGCAACGCAGAGTCTTGCTCTAAGCGCTAACGTTTAAACATTGATGCTGATATTATCTATCTATGCTTAGGTTTTAAACAAGGATATTACCGTGCACTCGTTTAGCCCCCCCAATTCCTTTAAACTCTCACAGCGACCACGGTGGCTCTGGAGGCACGCTCATGGATAGAAAAATACTGCCGCAATTCAATAGCCTGACCCAAGATGTACGCAAGTTGCTGCTAAATCATTTAGCCGAGCAAGTACGTGCAGCCTTTACACAAGCAGACAACACATTATTCAAATGCGCAGAAAAAGCTGAAAACAATCAAGTACAAGACATGTTTTTTGAAAGCATTCGCGAAGTCCGTAAACAACACTTGCTGATTGAGCGAGCCTTTCTACAAAGCATTACTAATCAATTTGATAGTTTTATTAATGGCACAGCTGCACCAGAGCAGAATATCAAGACCATTGATGCCAACACCCTTTCACTTATAAAAAATGATGACTTTGAAGAAAGCCTGCTGATAACCAGCATGTCAAAAAAAGTCAGTGAACGCTGCATGGAGGCCCTGTATGGTATTGAGCAGCGTTTAGCCCTGATTAACAGCGGCAAAAAACCAGGCGCTAACAGCCCACTCGCGCCGAGCATGATCGCACATAGCTTTTACACAGCTCTGTCTAGCAGCTCTTTTAGTCTACAAATTAAGACTATTCTATACATGCTGTTTGAAGAGTTTGTCATGCGCGAGCTCGATCAGCTGTATAGCGCCGTCAATCAATTGTTTATTCAAGCCGGGGTACTGCCTAACTTAAAGTACTCGTCAACACAAGCCATTAGTCAAACCAGCAAAACAGCAAAACAGCCATCACAACAAGAGTCGACCACAGACCACCCCAGTCAGGTGCAGCAGCCGACTTGCTCAGGCGCAGACTCCAGCCTGCAGACAGCCAGCACGCATAACCTGATAACAAATAACAGTGCCCATCAATCTGGCGAGCCCCATCAGAGTGCTAGAGAAGAATCAACTCAACTGCAAGCTGAAACGATTAATAGTTTGCTCGCAATCTACCGCCAGCAACATACGCAAGCATTGCCTGATGGTATAGCCAGCATTTCATCTTTAGAGTCGCAACATTCAACACACCAATATAGTGTGCCACAACTCCTCAACTCGCTAACTCAGTTACAAAAAATCGCAGCGGAACAAAGCCGACAAGAGTTTGTTATTCAGTCTGTAGAAAACATCAAGAACAATCTTGTTGAACAGCTAAAGTCTTTGCGTGATCACGATGTTGAGCACAAGATCCCAGAGCAGCATGCCAACACCATCGACCTCGTTGGCATGCTATTCAACTTTATGATTGAAGATGCCAGTCTTGCTGATACCAGCAAAACAATCCTATCGAATTTACATTCACTTTATTTGCAAGTTGCTTTGCAAGACCCGTCTTTATTTACACGTCACCAGCACCCTGCACGCAAGCTACTCAACGGCATGGCGCAAGCGGGAGTGCAGTACTGTGGTGCCAGCGAAGAAAACGCTCTGCAGCAAAAAATGAAATTTACTGTAACCCAAGCATTGCAAACATTTAACGGTGACTGCGCATTATTTGAAGAGCTTCTGCTCGACTTCAATACGTTCGTTGACGCTTTAAAACAACGCGTAGAATTACGGGAAAAACGCGCCGTTGAAGCAGCAAAGGGGCGTGATAGACTGCTTGCTGCCCGCAATCAAGCCCGAGCCCTGATCAGCAGCACTCTGGCTCGCTTTACACCGCCGAGTATCATTCGCAA
Organism: Pseudomonas sp.; assembly: GCA_048266525.1. Classification (GTDB taxonomy): domain Bacteria; phylum Pseudomonadota; class Gammaproteobacteria; order Pseudomonadales; family Pseudomonadaceae; genus Denitrificimonas. Next base: position 97,023 of record JBLWZG010000004.1, on the reverse strand, counting down.
TTTTCTTGAACAAGCTTGGATTGATGTGCTGGTCTTTGCTTTTTTACGGCACGGTCCTGCCAGCCCACAGTGGCAACGTTATGCACAAGTCGCACAACAATTAGCTTGGAGCGGCACTCTGCTTGATCCTGATGAGCAAAAAGCACTTGCCGACTTACGCGATGCACTATTGGAAGATATGCGTAAAGGCCTTGATTTACTTGGCAGTCATCACCCAGATATGGTGCGTAAACTATTACACGACATTGAGGCTTGCCAACATGCCGTACAAGCTCGAGAAGCTGCGTTAGCCGAACAAATCAATCCTGACCTGCCAACAAGCCCGCTAGGCAACATGCTGAGCGAAGAAGCTGAATTACCCTCTACAAACAGCACAACCAATCTATCTGAAAAAGCCCAAGCATTTGCTTATCAACTCGAACATATTGCTTTTGGCACCTGGTTTGAGTTTGATTCGCCACCCGCCACACTCAAGCTGTCTTGGTTTAGCCCAACAACTCGCAACTATATGTTTGTTGATCGATCGGGGCAGCGTGTCGCTATTAAGGCACTAAGCACTCTTGCTGTTGAGCTGGAGCAAGGAGTGGCGCGAATAGTCACGGATAATCGCGCCACACCATTTATGGATAGAGCTTTAACAGCTATCCAAAAAATACTTCAACATCTTAATTACAAACAGGCCTGAGGTAGGGATAGTCATTATGAGCGAACGCCGCCAAAATTCACGTCACACTACCAAACAAGAGCTGGAAGCTCATGATATGCACACAGGGCGATTTATTGGTCGTTTTGTCGATATATCAGAAGATGGTTTTTTGTTGTTTTGCCCACAACCTGTTGATATTGACAGCATTTGGCAAATTCGTGTGCTTGCTGCGCACGATCAGCACTTAGCTACCCTGCTTTCTTTTGGTGCAGAATGCTTGTGGGTGCGCGCTGCCAATGAAAGCACACACTGCTGGGCAGGCTTCCATATTATTGATATCAGCGATGAATACAGTGAAAGATTACAACACTTACTGACTCAAGCTTAATAGCATGGCAATGAATGGCCATGCCTCTTGCTTAATATGAGCATGTAGCACACTCACCGCCTATCGCTCTAAAAACAGTTACACTTGTCACCATTCATTCTCCCTTGTACCTATGTATGCGTCGCACTAAAGAAGATTCAGAAAACACCCGTACCGCCATTTTAGTTGCAGCAGAGATGCTGTTTCTAAAAAAAGGCGTATCACACACCTCGCTTGAGCATATTGCACGCGAGGCCGGCGTAACGCGTGGCGCAGTCTATTGGCACTTCCAAAACAAAGCCCATCTTTTCCATGAAATGCTCAATCAAGTACGCTTACCTGCTGAACAAATCGCTGAACACATCAGTCAATGTGACCCTGAGAATCCAATTTTGGGCTTGCGGAATTTATGTGCGGACGCTCTGCTCAGCATGGAGCAAGATCCTCGAAAAAAACGCATCTTCACAATTCTGTTGCGTCGCTGCGAATTTACTGATGATTTACGTGAAGCAGAAGAACGCCATGAAGCGTTTATTAATGAGTTCATTGCTCTGTGTGAACAGCTTTTTTCTGAGCCCAAAACCGCCGCACGCTTGCATCCTGCAGTAACCCCTAGGACAGCTGCATTGGCACTGCATGCCATGTTACTAGGTTTACTGAGTGACTGGCTGCGCGATCCAAACCTATTTGATGCAAGCTATGCAGGTTGCATGCTAGATAGTTTATTTCGCGGGCTGATGCAGAACTGGGAGGCTGACATGCATAGAAACAAGGCACTATACAATCGCTGCTAACATCACTCTGCAATCAACCAATCTAAACGCCAGCCGACTTGATCCTGCTGCAGCGTTTCAGCAAGCCAAGGTAACAACTGCTTAAGCTCTTGTTCTAATCCCCAAGGCGGATTGCAAATAATTAAACCTGAGCCGTTCAAACGAGTGGAATTGTCCGGTTTATTCACATACAGCTCAATACGCAATAAGGTTGGCGCTGCACTGCGCTGCAAAGTGCTATAAAACGAACGCAATTGCCCAATATCTTTAATTGGATACCAGATGCACACAATGGCTTGTCGCATGCGCGCCAAGGTTTCATCCAGTGCTTGAGCACAACGCTGAAGCTCATTACCTTCTTCAAAAGGAGGATCAATCAACATCAACAAGCGTTTCTCTGCAGTAGGTAACAATGCGCGCGGCACATACCAACCCTCACCAATATGCACACTGACACGCCGATCAATGCGCATGTTTTCTTTCAACAGCTGACCATCCTCGGGATGCTTTTCATTCAAATACAAGTGGTCTTGACTGCGAGTCAAACAGCGCGCAAATTCTGGAGAGCCCGGATAATAGCGAAGTTCGTCGTCAGTATTCAGTTCACGTACAGCCTGTAAGTACTCTGCTAATAATGGATGCGGGGATGACCACAAGCGTGCAATACCATCTTGCCATTCGCCTGTTTTAACCGCCTCCTCACCTTGCAAGTCATATAAACCAATACCTGCGTGTGTATCAACGTAAGCAACCGGTGCTGGTTTTTTTTGTAACAAAGCAATGCAACGTGTAAGCACCCAGTGCTTCAGCACATCAGCGTGATTGCCTGCATGGTAAGCGTGACGATAATTCATAGTTCTCTCAACGTAGCTCTTGTTGAATGCTTAGAAATGTACGCGGCCATGGTTTATCTTTACGGATTTTCTCAGGCAAGTTGTTGATTGCAGCTTGTGCCGAAGCTCGGTCTGAGAAAGAACCATAAGTCACCACAAATAAAGGTTTTCCTTGATGCAGTTTTCTAAAGTAATGATATTGGCTGTTATTTTGCCTAATAAATGCGACTGCTGTGGATTCTGAGCTACTGCCAAATACTTGTAAAGTATAGCGAGACTTCGCTTGCTGATTATACCACTGGCTGTTTCCTGGTGTTCCTGACAACCCAGGAGCACTTGGTTTTGCCGCAGCTGGTTTCACCGGAGCCTTTACAACGGGTTTATTCTTCTGCACAACCGATTGCGTCGGCGCAGTTGCTATGGTTCTGGGTGTCTCTACGGCCTTTTGCGTGGGCACTGTTGGCGGTGTACTAATCGGCGTAGATGCGCTCACCGCTACTGGCTCAGTGACGACAGCTGTTTCATTGGGCTGCGTAACGGCAACCACAACAGGCTGCTCTATAGCTGTCTCTATCTCGCCAACTAGCAATCCGTCCTCATCTTCTGCACTGATAGCCTGCGCTAACGGCTCACGCATAACAGGCTCAAGTGGTCGGTCCAAAGGCAAATCTAATGTGACTGTTTTCGATTGATTCACCTCTGCTTCAATAGGCGTAACCTCAGGCTCAATCACAGTAGAATCAACGCTCAGCTCTGTGCCATCTTGCGGCACCGAACTTTGCATAAACCAAGCAAAAATAAGCGCAACCGCTAATAATATTAAGATAGCTATGTGCTTATACGGAATCACCAAAGCAGGTCGGCGCACAGCAGAGGCCGGACGCATATTCTCTAATAAAATACTTTTGGCCACGCTGTTTACACGGCCTGGCCAGCCTTGCGACTCAGCATAAATAGTCAATAATTGCTGTTCTGTGAAAACATCAAGGGACTGACCTGCAGCAAGCAGGCGCTGCTCTAAGTACTCATTAACTTCCTGCTCACTCCATGGCTCTAGCGCGATAACGTGATGCAAGTCAGCATTGTCTGCCACTTTCTTGAGCAATGGACAAATTGTTGAATCTGAAAACACAAACACCCTAGCGCTTGCGTCATTCACACCTTGCGCGATACGCTGCAAAAATAAGAATGCCGACTCATCTAAACATTCGGCATTATCAACAATGACATGCACTTCTTGACCGGTAATCAGCATTTGCTCGATATGCTTTAATACACTAGCAATATCAGCATGTTGTATTCCTAAAGCAGCACTTACTTGTTGCAACATAGCGGCAGCATCGGCACTGGCTGAAGCGGCAATAACAACACTCTTAACCGGCTCTTTAGAACTTGCCACCAGAGCTTGACGTAGTACTGTTTTACCACTGCCTTGCGGCCCTGTAACCACCAGCATCAGCTTGCTATAACGCGCTAAATGATGAAGTTCAACCAGTACAGAGCGCCGTTTGGCAGCAAAAAACTTAAAGCTCGTACCTCGCCCTAAAAAAGGATCATGTTCAAACTTGTAATACTCTAAAAAACCATTGTCTGCATGCAACTCAGTCATGATGCTCTCATTCGTTTAAATACTAGCCATAATCATTGAGTAATCAGTGTTGAGTACAGTGTCTAGAACAGCAGCCGGATAGTCTGCAGTCACTACAGCATGACCTAACTCACGTAATAAAACCAAGCGCAATTGACCGTCCAAAACTTTTTTATCCACAGCCATGTGCGCTAAAAATGTCTCAGCAGTCATCTCTTTAGGAGGTGCGATCGGCAGCCCTGCCCGCGCTAACAAACGAATACTACGATTACGCTGCTGCTCTGTTAACCAACCCAACTGAGTTGACATCTCTAATGCCATTACTGTGCCAGCAGAAACCGCCTCTCCATGCAACCACACGCCGTAACCTTGTTCAGTTTCAATCGCATGACCAAAGGTATGGCCTAAATTCAAAGTTGCCCGCACACCTGACTCACGCTCATCCGCTGAGACAACCTGTGCTTTAGCAAGACAAGAACGCTCAATTGTTTCCATTAAGGCCGCGCTATCCAATGCGCAAATCTCAGGCATATGCTCTTCTAGCCAGGTCATAAAAGGCTCATCACAAATCAGCCCATATTTAATAACTTCTGCAAGGCCAGCAGACATTTCACGCGCGGGTAAAGTATGCAACGTCTCAATGTCTATAATCACTGCTTGAGGTTGATAGAAAGCACCCACCATGTTTTTCCCGAGCGGGTGATTAATACCGGTTTTACCACCTACAGATGAGTCAACTTGGGAGAGCAAAGTGGTTGGCACCTGGATAAAGTTGACCCCACGCTGATAACACGCAGCAGCAAAACCTGTCATATCACCGATCACTCCGCCACCCAACGCAATCAAAGTTGTTTGACGATCGTGCTGATCTGCCAGCAATGCATCAAATATTAACTGTAACGTTTGCCAGTTTTTGTAAGACTCTCCGTCAGGGAGAATAACCTCTGTCACAGCATAGTCACTCAACGACTCACGCAACTTTTGCAAGTACAGCGGCGCTACTGTGCTATTGCTAACAATTGCCACTTTACGGCCTTTGATATGTGGCGCGAATAGCTGGGCTTGGGTTAAAAGCCCAGCACCTATATGAATAGGGTAACCACGTTCTGCCAAGTCAACAGTAAGCGTGCGCATGCATTCCTCGCGTTGTGAATTGAGTAATTTAAAAGCCTATGTCTGCTGAGAAAAGCAATAGGTTTCAGAATTTTAGTCAGTATAACGCATAAGCTGAGGCAAAATTACTTATGCGTATGACTAGTAAGACACTGCATAATTTCTTGAACAACCATGCGTGGAGGCCGCGTATCGGTTTCAATAATAATGGTTGCCACTTCACGGTATAAAGGGTCACGCATGGTAAGTAAGTCTGATAATACTTGTGCAGGATTTTCAGTTTGCAATAAAGGTCGGTTACGATCTCTAGCGGTACGAGCCAGCTGATGTTCAACTGACGCATGTAAATAAATAACAACTGCATTAAGCCGCATTGCTTGGCGGTTTGCCGCTCGTAAGATTGCGCCGCCCCCCGTAGCCAACACCAAACCTTGCTGTTGACACAGCTCCTCGATAACAGCTTGCTCTCTGTCTCGAAAACCGGCTTCACCTTCCACATCAAAGATCAAAGGAATACTTGCCCCTGTTCGCTCTTCAATCTCTTTATCAGAGTCTTTGAAAGGCAAACTGAGCTCTTTAGCAAGCAAACGCCCGATGGTGCTTTTTCCAGCGCCCATCGGGCCAACGAGTATGTAGTTACGTGTTTGCATTAATTATTCAGTTTAATGGCCTGATTATTCAAAATGCGCGGCGTAATAAATACCAGCAACTCAGATTTTTGATCCTGAACTAAATCACGTCTAAAGATGCGCCCTACAAAGGGCAGATCACCCAGGAAAGGAACTTTATCAACCGACTTACTTTGCGTATTGGAGAACACACCACCAATCACAATGGTTTCACCATCTGTAACCAAAACTTTCGCATTGACCTCGTTCTTTTTAATCGGTGGCACACCATTAAGCGCATTAGCAAAATCAGCCTCATCCTTAGTCACTTTGACATCCATAATAATACGATTATCAGGAGTAATCTGTGGTGTTACTTCAAGAGATAACGCAGCCTCTTTAAATGAAGTGCTGGTTGCACCGCTAGAGCTGGCTTCTTGATAAGGAATTTCAGCACCTTTCAAGATTTTTGCTGTTTCTTTATCAGAGGTGACAACTTTTGGTTGCGAAACAACTTCACCATTACCGGTTTTTTCCATGGCTGATAATTGCAAATCCAAAATAGCATTATTTGTTATGAAGCCAATACCCAAACCCGCAGTTGCATTAGCTACGCCCATATCAACAAAAGGACTATTTAGCGGTGTCTCTCGAACACCCGGGAATCGCCCTACTTGTCCAGAAGGCCTGTAGTCAGCATCGCCCGGCTTACCGTTGGCATTAGGGTCATCCGCAACACCTAAATTACCGTTCTTACCCCAAGAGTTCCATTTACTGCCATTTGCCCAGAAATTACCACCCCAGCGCACACCAAGACTTTTACTGTAATCAACGTTAGCTTCTACAATACGCGCCTCAATCATTACCTGACGCACTGGAATATCAAGCTGAGTTACAACTCGACGTAACTCATCAAGCTTATCTTGAGTCTGATAGGCAATAATACTGTTGGTACGATCGTCGACCGTAACAGATCCACGCGCATCACCTTGATCACTGGTCACTGATTGGAACAATGCCGCTATCTGTGAGGCTTTAGCATAGTTGACTTGAATCAGTTCGCGACGCAAAGGAGCCAATTCAGCAATTTGCTTTTGCGCTTCCATTTCTTGACGCTCACGTGCAGCAATTTCATCAGCCGGTGCGATTAATAGCACGTTACCAATTTTACGCTGATCTAGGCCCTTGGTTTTCAATACTAAATCCAGTGCTTGATCCCAAGGCACATTCTGTAAGCGCAACGTAATATTGCCTTGCACAGTGTCACTTGCAACCAAATTCAAATCCGTAAAGTCAGCAATTAGCTGTAGGACCGAGCGCACATCAATGTCTTGGAAGTTAAGCGATAATTTTTCGCCTGTATAGGCAAAACGTTCAGCTTTGCGTTTTTCCAAAACATCTTGAGTTAAAGGCTTAACGCTTAAGGTCAGTTTATTATCCGTTTGGTAAGCCAAGTAGTCATAGAAACCTGTTGGCTCAACAACGATAATCACTTTACCATTGGATTCACTGGCATTGACATACTGCACAGGCGTGGCGAAATCCTTGACATCTAAGCGCACACGCAGCGCTTCCGGCAATTGTGACTTAGCAAAAGTGAGAGTGATTTTACCACCTTGCTCTTGAATATCAGGGCTGCTGTTTGGATCATTTAGCTCAATAACAACATTGCCTTCGCCTTGATCACCGCGCTGGAAATCGATATTACGAATGCCTTTTTGCGGCGCTGCAGCTGCATAAGGCTTGGTAACTGGCGCATTAGCCACTGGAGCAGCAGCACTGACACCTTCACCAACTACAATATATACGTTATTACCTTCGGCACGCGTACTGTAAGGCGACAAGCTTGCTAAGTTAATAATCATACGCATACGATCTTGTGCTTCAACAATACTTACACTTCTTGCATTGCCTGAGCCGAGCTCACGATTTTTAGTGCCTAAATTATTTTTAACCCCAGGCAGATCTAAAGCAATTCGAGCAGGCTGCTCGATTGTATAACCTCGAGGCGCCATCACAGGTTCATCAAAAGCCAGTTTAAGCTCAACTTTATCGCCCGGCAAAGTGGCAACATCAAGGGATTGTAAGTTTGCAGCAAGCAGTGCAGGTGAAAGCACGGCGGCCAGTACAGAAACACTCATACGCGATAATTTTATTTTCATTTTCCAGTTCCGTTGTGCTTTCCAATAGTCAGTTTTCATAGCCTGCCCCACTCAAGAGCGTTCCTGCAAAGCCAGAGTGCGCGGCCGTTCCAACCAGCCACCATCGCCATCAGAAACAATTTCTATGACTTCGACTACAGACGTGGTGATCGCTGTTATACGACCGTGATTACCGCCTAAATAGTCACCTACACGAACGCGATGCACGCCATCCACACCTCGAAGCAAAGCATACATGTTAGCGTTATTTGAAAGTGTTCCAACCATAACAAAGCTTTCAATGTTAAAGCTTTCTAAAAACTGCTTAACACGTGTTTCGTCAGGTTTAACGTCTTTATTACCTTTTACGTTACTAGTAAGTTCAATTTTAATCGGTGCCTGAAAAGGACTGCGTAATGCTGCGGCAACATAGGTAAAGGGCTCATAAACCACTTCTTTAGGCATTGGCTCGATTGCCCCTTTAGGCTGCGCCCTGACCTCATCCATAAAGGCTTGCAAATCAGCAAAGCTGCTCGAAGAGTCACAACCGCTAAGTCCTAATGAGATTAATGCAGCAAAAACAAAGTGAGAGCGTCTCATTTCTTCGCTCCTTGATCATTATATCGATAAGTTTTTACTAAAATATCCATTGCTAACTTCGAGCTATTGCCCTCAGCAACTGGCTTTATTGAGAAATCATGCAAGGTTACGATACGCGGCATACCTGCAACAGCACTGACGAATGTCGCAAGATCATGGTAGGTACCGAACACTTTAATTTGGATGGGTAGTTCAATATAAAACTGCTGAACCACTTCAGGTAGCAATTTAATCTCTTCAAACTCTAAGCCAGAATTCAAACCAGCACTGGTAATATCCTCAAGCAAACCAGGTACCTCAGTGTCACTGGGGAGCTGACGAAGCAAAGCTTCAAATGACGCTTCCATCAGTTTCATCTGCGCTTTATATTCTTCTAGATTAGCCGCTTGACGCACTTTAGAAGTGAACTGATCCTTTAAAGTAGCTTCTTCTGACTTATTACGATCAAGCGTATCTTGCAAGTCAGTTAGATGCATGAAATAACCCAGCGCCAATACAGCAACTAAGAGGACTAGACAGGCCAATCCTTTAACTGCAGAAGGCCAAGAGCCCATATTATTGAGATCTAACTCCGAAAAGTCGACCTTACCTAAGCTCTTAAAGGAGTCGGCAATACTCATTTTTGTGCTCCCTGCTGATCCTGATCTTTAGGTAATGTTTGCTGAACAGTTAACTTGAACGTATTCGCCTGATCCAGTTTATCTGCACTGACTGCTTTTACTTCGGTCAAATTAGGCGCAGCCAACCAATCAGAAGCGTCTTGATTACGCATCAAACTTGAGACTAAGTTATTCGACTCAGCAGCTCCTTCGATGGATATCGACTTACCAATCATTTTAACGTCAGTAAAATACACGCCATCAGGCAAAGTCCGTACAAGTTGATCGAAAATGCGCGCGGCAATCGGGCGATTACCTTGCAAATCTTGAATGATTTTCATACGTTCGACCAACTGCTGGCGCCGAGTTTTCAATTCACTGATTTCTTTAATGCGCGAATCGAGCGCAGAAATTTCATTACGAATAAATTCATTACGAGCATTTTGCTGCGCAATAGCAGCGTTTAGATACTGATCTGCCAAGAACACGATGCCACCAGCCACGATGAGTACGCCAGCCAAAGTGACTAAAAAGCGTTGCTTGCGCTCTTCGCGTAACTGTTCACGCCAAGGAAGTAAGTTGATGCGTGCCATCAGTCAAAACTCCTCATAGCCAAACCACAAGCCATCATCAGAGCCGGCGCATCACTAGCGAGCGCACCTGCATTGACTTTATTACTCATAGTCATATTTGCAAATGGGTTAGCCACCAAAGTTGGCGTCCCAATTTTCTGCTGCACCAACAGATCCAAATCAACAATCGATGACGTACCACCGGCCAGCAAAATATAATCTACACTGCTGTATTGCCCTGCTGCATAAAAAAACTGCAGTGAGCGTGATACTTGCTGTACGACTGTTTCTTTAAAAGGATTGAGCACTTCAGTTTCGTAATCGTCGGGCAAGCCACCTTGCTTTTTAGCTAAACCCGCCTCTTCTATAGAAAGACCATAACGTCGCTGAATCTCTTCAGTTAACTGCTTACCACCAAATAGCTGCTCACGCGTATAAATGGTTTTTGCGTTGTGCAAAACAGTCAAGGTCATCATAGTCGCACCAATATCGACCACTGCAACAGTTAAATCATCTTCACCATTACCAAGCTGCTCAGCAAGTAAGCCATATGCACGTTCGAGAGAATAAGCTTCAATTTCAACAACTTTTGCGCTTAATCCAGCCAATGCTAAGGCTGCTTCTCGAACTTCAACGTTCTCTTTACGACAAGCCGCTAGCAGCACATTGACTCGCTCAGGACTGCGCGCGGTAGGCCCTTGAACTTCAAAATCAATCGCCACTTCTTCTAGCGGATACGGAATGTATTGATCAGCTTCAATTTTAATCTGGTTCTCAAGCTCATCTTCAGAAAGCCCAGCATCCATTTCTATCGTCTTTGTGATCACTGCTGAGCCAGCCACAGCAACTGCTGCATCTTTAGTGCTGGTGCGAGCTTTAGTCACCACTCGCGCGATGACTTGCCCAACAACCTCAAGCTCAGCAATATTTTTTTCAACCATTGCATTGGGTGGAAGTGGCTCAACAGCATACGCCTCTACTTTATAGCGGCTGCCTGAGCGACTCAGTTCGATGAGTTTTACTGAAGTCGAACTAATATCGATCCCCAGTAACGTATTCGCTTTCTTTTTGAAGAGCCCTAGCACGACAGAATTCCTATCAGCATCCGTAACTTACGTACGGTTTAGGTTTGTTCCACATTAAAATCGTTTGATAAGGAAGCGCAAATAGCTTCTCTTGCTTAAAAACGCTTATAATATGCCCAGTTTTATTGTAAGACGCTGTAATTTTTATAATCCTTATTTCTCTTTGGGAATCTAATAGCCTTGATGCACTTGCTGAAATTCCTCTTTGCTACCATCACTACTGTCGTTTTTGGTTTTGCTCTCGGTTTGAGCGGTGCTTTTTTATATCTAAGCCCCAATTTACCATCTGTCGAGTCTTTACGTAGTATAGAACTACAGATTCCTTTGCGGGTCTATAGCAATGATGCAAAGTTAATCGCTGAATTTGGAGAAATGAGACGTTCTCCTATTTTATTCGACGATATCCCAAAAGATTTCATTCATGCTTTGCTTGCAGCTGAAGATGATAACTTTGCCAATCATTATGGCGTAGACCCTGGCAGTTTGGTGCGTGCTGCTGCTCAAATCTTAAAAACAGGTCGCATCCAAACCGGTGGCAGCACGATAACCATGCAAGTTGCAAAAAACTTCTTCCTGTCAAGCGAACGCAGTTTTTCTCGCAAAGCCAATGAAATATTACTGGCTTTGCAGATTGAGCGAGAACTCAGTAAAGATGAAATTCTAGAGCTTTATATAAATAAAATATACCTAGGCAACCGTGCATACGGCATCGAGGCAGCATCACAAGTCTATTACGGAAAATCCATTCGCGACATCAGCTTAGCTGAGATGGCCATGATTGCAGGACTACCCAAAGCACCCTCACGCTTTAACCCTGTTGCCAATCCAGAACGCAGCATGGAGCGACGCAATTGGATTCTTGGGCGCATGGTAAAACTTGGTCGCATCTCTGAACAAGCCTATCAAGAAGCCATCTCCGAGCCTCTAACTGCAAGCTTGCATATCACTGCTCCCGATCTTAACTCGCCTTACATTGCCGAAATGGCTCGCGCAGAAATGGTCGGACGCTTTGGCGGGCAAGCCTATACAGACGGCTATAGCGTAATAACAACAGTGCCTTCTGACTTGCAAGAACATGCACAGCACGCCATTTATAAAGGGTTAAACGCTTACGACCGTCGTCACGGCTATCGCAAACCGGAGCAGTCAGCCATTGCCGAGCCGTTATGGAGCGCAACACTTGCCAAAACACGCAGTATCAGCCAGTTTCTACCCGCCATTGTCAGCAAGATCGATAATGACGCTATTACTGTGCTACTGGCAGACGGCTCACACGAGCAGGTCAACTGGAAAACAATGCAGTGGGCTCGCCCTTATATCAACAATCGCAGCATGGGGCCGTCACCAAGAAAGCCGGCTGATATTGTTAAAGTTGGTGATCTTATTCGAGTGCAACGCCTAGATGATCAATCGTTAAGTTTTGCGCAGATACCCAAAGCACAAGCTGCACTGGTATCACTGGATCCACACAATGGCGCCATTCGCTCACTGGTCGGTGGCTTATCTTTTGAGCAAAGCAATTATAACCGTGCGATTCAAGCTAAACGTCAACCAGGCTCAAGCTTTAAGCCCTTTGTGTATAGCGCAGCTTTAGATGCAGGCTATACCGCAGCTACCATTGTAAATGATGCTCCGCTAGAAATATTTGAAGCGGGAATGAAGGCTGTTTGGCGCCCTAAAAATGATAACAATACCTTTCTCGGCCCAATCAGAGTGCGCGAAGGACTGTACCGCTCTCGTAATATTGTATCCATTCGAATCCTACAAGATATCGGTATGCAATACGCTCGAGACTACATCAGTCAATTTGGATTTAATCCAGATGACTTACCACGCAACTTATCGTTAGCGCTAGGCACAGCAACGCTAACACCATTAGAAATCACTACGGGCTGGACCGCTTTTGCCAACGGCGGATTTAAAATCGAACCCTATCTGATTGAGCGGATTGAAAACCGTGATGGGCAAACAATTTTTCTAGCCAATCCTGCAAGCACTCCAGCGACTCAAAACACATCAACCAGTAGCAGTGCATCTGCTAAACTCGCTTTGACTGAATCATCCCCAGAACCCGCACAACAAGCCAAACGCATTATTGACGAACGTACCGCTTATATTATGACCAGTATGCTTCAAGACGTGATTAAACGCGGAACAGGGCGTCGTGCATTAAGCCTAGGACGCTCTGATATTGCAGGAAAAACAGGCACCACCAACGACTCGAAAGACAGTTGGTTCGCAGGTTATAACAGTGACATTGTAACAACTGTATGGGCAGGTTTTGATCAGCCTGAAAGTTTAGGTAGAAACGAATATGGCGGCACAGTGGCTTTACCGATCTGGATTGACTATATGGCATACGCCTTAAAGGACAAACCGCAGCAACCCCATCGCGAGCCAGCAGGCATGATGACATTACGTATTGACCCAATCAGCGGGCGCATTGCCCGCCCCGGCACACCTGATGCATATTTTGAAATATTTAAAAGCGAGGATGCACCACCCTCCATGGATGAATTTGAAGACAATTGGGCAGCACCCAACAGCCCTTTTCTTGAACCTGCAGAAACAACGCCCATTGATCTTTTTTAAATAGGCAGGACAGCAAACCTTAGCCAATAAAAAACCCGCCTATTGCGGGTTTTTTATTGCAGCTTAACGCTTAACCATCAAACACTTCATTGACTGATGTTAGCGGGTAGTGCTTAGGGTAAGGCAGAGTTGCTACGCCACTTTCAATGGCCGCTTTCGCCACTGCATCAGAAACTAAAGTAATCAAACGTGGATCCATTGGCTTAGGAATGATGTACTCACGGCCAAACTCAAGACAATCAATCCCATAAGCATCACAAACAGCACTAGAGACTGGATGTTTGGCTAAATCACGTAATGCATGCACTGCTGCAATTTTCATTTCTTCATTAATTCGAGTTGCACGGACATCCAGTGCACCACGGAAAATGAATGGGAAACCCAGCACGTTATTAACTTGATTTGGATAATCCGAACGGCCTGTTGCCATGATCACATCAGGACGTGTCTCGCGCGCAAGCTTCGGATCTATCTCTGGATCAGGATTTGAGCAAGCAAATACAATAGGGTCTTTAGCCATGCGCGCTAAGTTTTCAGCACTGAGCAGGTTTGCGCCTGACAAACCAACAAATACATCAGCACCTTCCATTGCATCAGCCAAGGTACGGCAATCGGTATCATGCGCAAAGACAGCTTTATACTGGTTCAGATCATCACGCCCGGCGTGAATGACGCCTTTACGGTCAACCATAAAGATGTTTTCAACTTTGGCACCCATGCTGATTAATAGCTTCATACACGCCGTTGCAGCTGCACCAGCACCAAGACAAACAATGCGTGCTTCTTCTAATGTTTTACCGGCGATCTCTAACGCATTGAGCATGCCGGCTGCGGTTACAATGGCCGTACCGTGTTGGTCATCATGGAATACTGGGATATCACACTGCTCAATCAAAGCACGCTCAATTTCAAAGCACTCAGGGGCTTTAATGTCTTCTAAATTGATACCACCAAAAGTAATAGAAATACGCTTTACTGTATCAATAAACGCCTGTGGACTTTCAGCATCCACTTCTATATCAAAAACATCGACACCAGCAAAACGCTTAAATAGCACACCTTTACCTTCCATAACCGGCTTAGAAGCCAAAGGGCCAAGATTACCCAGACCTAAAATTGCTGTACCGTCTGAAATAACTGCAACCAAGTTACCCTTACCTGTGTATTTATACGCAAGTGCTGGGTCGCGGGCGATCTCACGCACTGGCTCAGCCACACCCGGGCTATAAGCTAGAGCCAAATCGCGCGCAGTTGTAGTAGGTTTAGTAAGCTCAACACTTAATTTCCCCGGACGTGGGGAAGCATGGTATTCGAGAGCGGCTGTTTTCAGATCAGACATAATGGGCAATTTCCGCTTGACTATAAGAATATATTTGATGAGATCGGAGCATACTCAAGAACGACAAACCCCACAAGAGTATCTGACACACTCTGCGCACAAAGCTCTGAAACAACCCTGTCTTTAAGGTAAATCAGACGTTACAAATGCTTACTGCAGCTCAAACATACTTGGATGACTGACCGTAACACGCCATTTCGCATACTTTTTCGACTGGCCTTTACGCTCAGAAACCCATCCGCGGGTGTTTAGCTTGCGCCCTCGCCACTGTTCAAACTGCTCAGATGTAAAATACTGCAGCGCACTCTTTGGGATATTAACTGTCACCGAATGCCCTAACTCCAGCCAAACACCACCGCGGTTGCGCTGCACAGTTTGGATACGCCCCTCTAGCAAGGTAAAACCACCCGTATTCAATTGCTGGACAGGCGTGAACTGAGCCTTTACCCAGAGCCCCAAGCCTTGCTGACGCGCCTGCTGCTCGACTTGGGCGAGGCAGTCTGCTAAGGCGACATTCGGGGCAACTACCACATGGTATGCCAACCCCTCAGAAACCAGCTGCGCTTCTAGATTAGCGCCATGACGATCATACAAATGCGCAAGTACGCGCCCGTAGCGATCGCGCTTTTGCTCACCCATAATCAAACCAACCTTGCCATTATTGGCTTTTATTAAGGCGCTTAATCTGTGTTTAGCCTTTACCGCATAGGGCTCTGCACTGCGGCCGCGTCCACCCACCTCAGGCGCATTGATACCAATCAAGCGCACCCTGCGGTCATCAGCTAAACGAATGGTATCGCCATCAATGATTGAGTGCACAGCATGTTGTGTGAGTGTTTTTTTCACTGAGCATAATGTGGTCGAAGCCTGCGCGCCCGTTTGCAGGGCCATAAAAAAAGCGCCCACTAGGGACGCTTTTTTCAGCATTGCAACGACCGACTTGAAATTGGTCATTTAAATACTCATTATTTTGTTGCGCTAAAACCGCCAAAACGCTGCTTAAAGCGATCAATGCGACCACCAACATCAAGCACTTTTTGTTTACCGGTATAGAACGGGTGGCACTCGGAACATACATCAATGCTGATGTCTTTACCGATGGTAGAACGAGTAGTAATCACGTTACCGCAGCTGCAAGTAGCGTTGATTTCAACATAATTTGGGTGAGTATCGGCTTTCATGGTGTTTCCTCAACATAACCGTGCCGCCACCCAACACCATTGTCGAGTACCGCACGAAAAACAGGATGTGAATAATAGCAGAGCCTCTATCTGTTGCAATAGTGTTATTTGCAGCTCAACGAATGATTGCTGCATCCAAACTGATCTTCAGTCCCGAATTAACCTGTATCATCTAAATAACACAGCTTTCGTACATCTGTGATCTTTTCGTCATACTATTGCTTTATAAACCGTTACATCAACCCCGCTTTACGGGATGAGGAGCTACTGTGAGTATCAATACTGCCAATCGAATTTTCCCAGCCACTCGACTACGTCGCAATCGTCGCGATGATTTTTCACGTCGTTTAGTGCGTGAAAACCAACTGAGCGTCGACGATTTGATTCTGCCGGTTTTTGTCCTAGACGGCAGCAATCGTCGGGAAGCTATACCCTCTATGCCTGGCGTTGAGCGCTTGTCAATTGACCTGCTACTCAAAGAAGCAGAGGAATGGGTTGCTCTCGGAATTCCTGCCCTGGCTCTGTTTCCCGTCACACCATTGCAAAGTAAATCACTCGACGCTGCTGAAGCATGGAATCCTGAAGGCATTGCACAACGCGCCATTCGTGCTTTACGCGAGCGTTTTCCGGAACTCGGAGTTATCAGTGACGTAGCGCTTGACCCATTCACCACCCACGGTCAAGACGGTATTTTAGACGACAATAATTATGTATTAAATGAAGAGACTGTTGATGCATTAGTACGCCAAGCACTTTCTCATGCTGAGGCTGGTGCGCAGATTGTCGCTCCATCCGACATGATGGACGGCCGTATCCAGGCGATTCGTGAAGCCTTAGAAATGGCTGGCCACACCAATGTGCGCATCATGGCCTACTCAGCGAAATATGCGAGTGCCTACTACGGCCCATTCCGCGATGCAGTTGGCTCAGCCGCCAATTTGGGCAAAGCTAATAAATCCACTTACCAAATGGACCCTGCCAACAGCAATGAAGCTTTGCATGAAGTTGCCACCGATCTCAGCGAAGGTGCAGACATGGTAATGGTTAAGCCGGGCATGCCGTACTTAGATATTCTGCATCGTGTCAAAGATGAATTTAAAGCGCCAACCTTTGTCTATCAGGTCAGCGGCGAATACGCGATGCATATGGCAGCGATTCAAAATGGCTGGTTGAGTGAGGCCGTTATTATGGAATCATTGGTTGGCTTTAAACGCGCCGGCGCGGACGGTATTCTTACTTACTTTGCTGTCCATGCCGCAAGACAGCTGCAGCAAGGCGCTTAACTGGTCGAGGTGAATCTATGAGCAACGCAGAACACAAGCAGCCGATAGAAACTGCAGAGCTTGCCAGTGAGGCGGCCACAATTATTGATGCTACACAAGCGAGTGTCATCGGCACGGAGTCCTGCGTTGCCACAGCACCAATCACTAATCTCGACGATAGCAGCCTATACATTCATCGCGAACTCTCTCAGCTGCAGTTTAATATTCGCGTGCTAGAGCAAGCATTGGATGAGTCAACACCGCTATTGGAGCGTCTAAAATTTTTGCTGATTTTCTCTAGCAATCTTGACGAGTTTTTTGAAATACGCGTTGCTGGGCTTAAAAAGCAAATCACTTTTGCTCGCGAGCAAGCTGATGCTGACGGTTTACAGCCCCATCAAGCACTGGCGCGTATAGCCGAAGTGGTGCATGAACAAGTTGACCGTCAATACCAAATTCTTAACGATATTTTGCTGCCAGAACTGGCTAAGCAAGAAATACACTTTATTCGCCGCCGTCGCTGGACCAGTAAAATTAAAGCCTGGGTCAAAGAGTATTTTGAAAACGAGATTGCGCCGATTATCACCCCAATCGGCCTTGATCCAACACACCCGTTTCCATTATTGGTTAATAAAAGCCTTAACTTTATTGTTGAGCTCGAAGGTATCGATGCGTTTGGCCGTGATTCTGGTCTAGCCATTTTACCGGCACCACGGTTGTTACCACGCATCATTCAGGTACCTGAGGAAGTGGGCGGCGCAGGGGTAAATTATGTGTTTTTATCCTCAATGATTCACGCACATGCCGATGATTTATTTCACGGCATGAGCGTGAAAGGCTGTTATCAATTTAGACTGACACGTAACGCTGACTTAGCTGTCGATGCAGAGGATGTCGAAGACTTAGCCCGTGCGCTACGAGGCGAGCTGTACTCACGGCGCTTTGGTGATGCGGTACGTCTTGAAGTGGCAGACACCTGCCCTTCACACCTAGTCAACTTTTTACTCAACCAATTTGGCTTATCTACAGCTGAGCTCTACCAAGTCAATGGCCCTGTCAATCTAACCCGCCTATTTAAGGTAACCGGACTGGAAAGCCACCCACACTTACAGTTTCCACCTTTTACTCCGGCAATTCCTAAAGCATTGCAAAATAGCGAGAACATTTTTCAAGCCATCAGCAAACAAGATATTTTGCTTTATCATCCATTCGAATCATTCACCCCCGTGATTGATTTACTGCGCGGTGCAGCTAAAGACCCTAATGTTCTAGCCATTAAACAAACCCTCTATCGCGCCGGAGCCAACTCTGAAATTGTCGATGCGCTGGTTGATGCAGCACGTAACGGCAAAGAAGTAACTGTGGTCATTGAGTTACGCGCACGCTTTGACGAAGAGTCCAATCTTGCTTTAGCCAGCCGCTTGCAAGCCGCTGGGGCGGTAGTCATTTATGGGGTGGTTGGTTTCAAAACTCACGCCAAAATTGTTTCCATTTTACGTCGCGAAAATGGCAATTTTGTCCGTTATGCGCACTTAGGCACAGGCAACTACCATGCCGGAAACGCTCGTTTATACACTGATTACAGCCTACTCACAGCCGATCCTGACCTCTGCGAAGATGTTTCCAAGCTGTTTAATCAGTTAATTGGCATGGGTAAAACCTTGCGTATGAAAAAGCTGTTTCATGCGCCGTTTACTTTGAGAAAAACCTTACTGGATCTGATTGCCCGCGAAGCCAACAATGCTAGCGAAGGCAAAGCGGCGCGTATCATTATTAAGGTCAACGCGCTAACCGATCCACGCATGATCAAAGCACTGTATAAGGCCAGTCAAGCAGGAGTGAAAATTGATCTGATTGTTCGCGGTATGTGTTGCCTACGCCCTGGTATTCCTGGGGTTTCGCATAATATTCAAGTGCGCTCAATTATTGGCCAACTACTCGAACACAGCCGCGTATTTTACTTTCTAAACAGTGAAGGTGATGAACAACTGTTGTTATCCAGCGCGGATTGGATGGAGCGCAATCTTGATAAACGTATTGAAACCTGCTTTCCATTAGACAATAAAAAAATGATCGCCCGGGTCAAAAAAGAACTACAGACCTACCTCAAAGACAACAGTCACGCCTGGGTGTTACAAAGTGATGGCAGCTACCAAAAGCCCCAAGCAAACCAAGATCAAAGTGCCATTAATGCGCAAGCACAGTTATTAGAAAAACTCAGCATTCCACTGATTGAAGTCACCTAACAGCGGTGAATCTAGATTGTAAAATACATAAAAAAGGCAGATGCTTTTAAACATCTGCCTTTTTATTCACGCAACAATCGATCTTACTCAAACAACCGAGCATCTCGCTTGAGATGCTCGCAAAGCATTGATTTACTTAACCAACATGGTGCCGTTTTTAGCTAAGTTGGTGTGCCATGAAAAAGCTTTTTCCAAGTTGTGCGGTGTTTGACCGCCACGGGTTTTGGCTTCAGCTAAGTAGTCACGCGCCTGCTGCTTGTAATCAGGGTGCATGCAGTTTTCAATGATACGCTCAGCAGCCTGAGTTGGCGCAAGACCACGTAAGTCAGCATATCCTTGCTCAGTGATAATCACATCAACATCATGATTGGTGTGATCAACGTGCGCAACAAAGGGTACGATTGCTGAAATTTTGCCATCTTTAGCAGTTGATTGAGTCACGAAAATAGTGATGCGCGCATTGCGAGCGAAGTCGCCCGAGCCACCAATACCGTTCATCATGTGTGTACCGCCAACATGTGTTGAGTTTACGTTACCGTAAATATCAACTTCTAACGCCGTATTGAATGAGATAATACCTAAACGGCGAATCACTTCTGGGTGGTTTGAGATTTCTTGTGGACGGAAAACAATCTTGTCTTTGTATTTAGCTAAGTCTTTACCTAAGGTTTCAACACGCTTTTTCGATAAAGACAATGCAGTACCTGCAGCGAACTTCACCACACCCGCATCAATCAAGTCAAAAACACCGTCTTGCAGTACTTCAGAAGCAACCACTATGTCTTTGAAACCTGAGGTTTTCATACCGTTCAGCACAGCGTTTGCTACTGAACCCACACCGGATTGCAGTGGCGCTAAACTTTCCGTTAAGCGACCAGCTTTAACTTCTTCACCGAGAAATGCTAACAAGTTATCAGCAATTTGCTGAGTCTCTGCGTTAGGCTCAAACAGTGGTGATGGAATATCAGCTTCGCTAGAAATAATAATTCCACGGATCTTTGCAGGGTCAACTTTCATACCCGGCGTTCCGATACGCTTGCTCACTTCGAACATCGGAATTGCTTCACGAGTATTTTCGCCCGCGGCAGTCTGCATATAAATATCATGCATGCCTTCATACTCACGCGGTGCAGTGATATTGAGCTCAATGATCACATGCTTGGCAGTGTCCAAAAAGATCGGCGAGTTACCCACTGAACCGGTTGGGATAATATCGCCATCTTCAGTGATCGCTGCTGCTTCAATAATTGCGTAATCAATGCCTGGATAGGTGCCTTGACGAATCGACTCAGCAACATGTGATAAGTGCTGATCAATATAGAAAATCTCACCTGCGTTGATTTTTTTACGCTGAACAGGGTTACCTTGATAAGGAACACGCAGATTAATAATGTCCGCTTCTGCCATCGACTGGTCAGCGGCTGGGCCCATTGACGCACCGGTAAACAGGTTGATCTTGAATTTTTCTTTTTTTCCACGTTCAGCCAATGCTTTAGGGAAGAGTTTTGGTTCACCAAACAAAGTGAATCCACTCATACCTAAGGTCATGCCGTCTTCGATCCATGTGGCTGCTTCTTCTGCGGTAACGACTTTATCTAAAAATGCTTTGTTACGAATAAATGTACTTAAATCAGTGCTCATGCAACCACCTGTAAAGAGTTGTTGTTTTGAAATATGTCTTATAGCAGCCTTGATAATAAAGACTTTTCCAAGCGTTAACTGAGGCAATCACTGCACATCAGTACACTTCAGAGGCTTTGACGACTTCATAGCATTCTATGCCTATAAGATTTTTTGACAGCTATACTAAGGTCGATTTACTGGCACTTTTTGCAATTGAGTCTTGACCTTAATCAAGCTGCCCCTCGTTTCATAATACGCATTAACCATACCCTAAAAAAATGCCCCAGAACACATCACATGGTCTGGGGCAAATCTGAAACGCTGTGCCGCTATAAATATAGCTTAGTCGACCGCTTTGACCATATCTTCAATGACTTTCTTCGCATCACCAAACACCATCATGGTTTTGTCCATATAGAACAGTTCGTTATCCAAACCGGCATAACCACTGGCCATAGAGCGCTTATTGACGATGACGGTTTTCGCTTTGTAAGCTTCAAGAATCGGCATACCTGCGATGGCTGAGTTTGGATCTGTTTTAGCAGCTGGATTGACCACATCATTGGCTCCAAGCACTAAGACTACGTCAGCTTGGCCAAACTCTGAGTTGATGTCATCCATCTCAAACACTTGCTCGTAAGGCACTTCGGCCTCAGCCAGTAACACGTTCATGTGGCCCGGCATGCGACCCGCAACAGGGTGAATCGCATACTTAACAGTGACACCATGATTGGTTAACTTCTCAGCCAACTCCATCAGGGCATGTTGTGCACGCGCTACGGCCAAACCATAACCTGGAACAATAATCACAGTATCGGCATTGGTCAGCAAAAACGCTGCATCATCGGATGAGCCTGACTTCACTGGACGCTGCTCTTGCTGTGCGCCACCGACTGCTGCATCTGGGGTATTACCAAAGCCGCCGAGGATCACATTAAAGAACGAACGGTTCATCGCTTTACACATAATGTAAGAGAGAATCGCACCGCTCGAGCCTACGAGTGAACCGGCAATAATCAGCATTGAGTTGTTCAGTGAGAAGCCAATACCTGCTGCAGCCCAACCGGAATAACTATTAAGCATCGATACCACAACCGGCATATCAGCACCACCAATCGGGATAATGATCAGTACGCCAATAATAAATGCCAAAGCAACAACCACAGCAAACGCGGTGAGATTACCGGTGAACGTGTAGTAGATACCCAAAGCAATAATCAGCAAACCAACGGCTAAGTTAATCAGGTGCTGACCTTTAAAGGATACTGGTGCGCCTTGGAACAAGCGGAACTTGTACTTGCCTGACAACTTACCAAAAGCAATGACCGAGCCTGAGAAGGTAATCGCACCAATTGCAGCACCTAAGAACAACTCAAGACGATTGCCCGCTGGAATGGCATCAGTGATGCGCTCAACAATACCCAAGGACTGCGGCTCAACTACGGCAGCAATCGCGATAAACACCGCTGCTAAACCAATCATGCTATGCATGAAAGCGACAAGTTCAGGCATTTTAGTCATTTCGACACGCTTAGCCATAATAGTACCGGCTGTACCACCAACTAAAAGACCAACCAACACATAACCAATACCTTGGGCAAGGCTGCCGCCATCGGCCAGCTGCACGCTTAGCTTCATAATCAAAGCCAGTGTGGTCACGACCGCAATGCCCATACCGATCATGCCGAACAGGTTGCCGCGGCGCGAAGTAGTAGGATGAGAGAGGCCTTTAAGCGCCTGAATAAAACATACCGACGCGATCAAATAAAAGACCGTGATTAGATTCATACTCATCTTATCCTTTCTCCACTGGGGCTTTTGCAGCCTTCTTCTTAAACATTTCTAGCATGCGACGCGTCACTAAAAAGCCACCAAAGACGTTTACTGCAGCCAATGCGACGGCTAGCGTGCCCATGGTTTTGCCAAGTGGCGTTACCGTCAACGCGGCAGCCAGCATCGCGCCCACGATGACAATCGCAGAAATCGCATTGGTGACTGCCATCAAAGGCGTGTGTAATGCAGGTGTGACATTCCACACCACGTGATAGCCCACATAAATCGCGAGCACAAAAATAATTAAATTATAGATACCGTCGGCAATTTCCATCTCTGTATCCCCTGTTAAGCGTTATTACGAACGACTTCACCGGCATGGCACATTAAGCATGCAGCAACGATGTCATCATCTAAATTGAGTTTGAACTGGGCATCTTCGGCAATCACCAGCTTTAAGAAATCCAGCACGTTGCGGGCATACAAGGCAGAGGCATCGGCGGGCATCAGCGCTGCTAAGTTGGTATGACCAACGATAGTGACGCCGTTATGGTTAACCACCTGATCAGCCACGGTCAGCGGACAGTTACCGCCTTGTGCGGCAGCTAAATCAATCACCACAGAACCTGGTTTCATTGCTTCGACCGTTGCGGCCTGCAACAATACTGGCGCTTTACGGCCTGGAATTAACGCAGTAGTAATGACAATATCAGCCTGCTTAGCACGCTCGTGTACGGCTTGAGCTTGACGCTCCATCCATGAGGCTGGCATCGCACGCGCATAACCACCGACGCCTTCTGCACACTCACGCTCTTCATCGGTAATAAAAGGTACATCAACAAATTTTGCACCTAAGGATTCAATTTGCTCTTTTACTGCAGGGCGCACGTCAGACGCCTCAATCACTGCGCCAAGACGCTTAGCCGTAGCAATCGCCTGTAGACCGGCAACGCCTGCACCTAAAATCAATATACGTGCAGCTTTAACTGTACCGGCTGCAGTCATCAGCATTGGCATAAAGCGTGGATAGTGGTTCGCTGCCAACAATACTGCTTTGTAACCGGCAATATTGGCCTGCGAAGACAACACATCAAGGCTTTGTGCACGCGAAGTACGTGGCGCCGCTTCCAAAGCAAAGGCGGTCACTTGACGCGCATTCAAAGCGGCAATGGTGGCATTGCAAAAGGGGTTTAGCATGCCGACAACAACTGCTTGCGGCTTAATATGCTCAAGTTCAGCAGCGCTAGGAGCGACCACTTTTAGAACGATATCTGCAGCCAATGCAGCCTCTTGGCTCGCAAGGTTTGCACCTGCAGCTGCGTAAGCTTCGTCAGCAACACTAGCTGAAAGACCGGCTCCTGCGGCAACCGTGACGCTATGGCCTTGGCCGATCAGTTTTTTTATCGTTTCAGGGGTTGCGGCTACTCGCGTTTCGCCTGCCTGTGTTTCTTTAGGAACACCAATGTGCACTGCAAATCTCCTGCAATTTTATAAATGATAGGCGACACACTACGAATGGCATGTCGCTATAAGCGCCTCAAAGCCAGCAAACGGTTGAACACTGTGGAGTGCATCAATGGATGGGCGTGACGTAATCAAGCATCATTCGCTTCAGGCGTAAGGATGCGGCAGCAAGTCGCATATTGCAATACAAGGCCAGCAAAATATTCACACCGTGACTTTTTTATAGCAAAGAGTCTTAATACGTTCATTCTAAACACAAAATCTTGGAAATTAAAACTAAAGATCTATTGCGAAATAGCTCTTATCTCAACTTTATCCTTATATTTACAGCTCTGTATGCATTTATATTTTTATATAAACCAGTCAATCATCGTGCGGTAGAGTTGCAAATCAGCTATTGCGTGCATAAAAAAAACCACCCGAAGGTGGCTTTAAAATAACAATCAGCGCTGAGTTTCCTTAGCGAGCCTAAACCCTATCCAGGATGACCATCAACGCGCGCTTGCCATAGCATCGGTGCGTAATTCCAGACATACATAGCAAAGCTTAATCCCCAACAAATCGCCGCAATCCATAAACCGGGCATATACGCCCAACCAACCAAAAGCACACGCGATACAGCACCAAGGTTAAAGAGCATAAACGCTAGAGTCATCACTTTTGGCGGAGCCAGTTGTCGACCCGTATGGCCCAGAGTAACCCGGGCAATCATGCCTAAAATCAGTCCACCCATCGCACCAACAGTTAAGGCATGCACAGCAATACTGATATTGGCTAGCACTGAAAAGTGCCATAACGCCATAGCCAAACAGGCAATACCGATCCAAGCGTGCGCTAAATGTAATGACCATAATAAGGGTACACGCCAAATTCCCGCGTCATACCAACGCAGATTGCGAACTAAATGACCAACACCTAAAGCCGCAAAAGCAATGCCTATGATGATGTTTGTTTCCATCGCCCAACCAAGCATCACAGTGATTGACACTAAAATCGTGCCTATTAGCAAAGCCCAATCAAGTTTTGGCCAAGGCGTAACACCTTCCTTACGCAATAGACCCCGCTGGGTAAAGAAAGGAATGACACGGCCACCGATCATGCTCATCATTGCAGCAACAAACCAGACACCGCCGACTGTCGCTTGACGCTGTAATACATCGTTCGCTGTAGCAACCCCATACAAGGTAACGCCATTGGCAATAGCCAGCAACACCAACACCACTACTAGAGGATAATTGCGCACCTGGCGCACCGGCCACACACTGCGCGCCATCTGCGCTGCTACCAGCGGCAAAAACAAACCATCCAGAACGATAACGCACCAGACCGGCGCACCGACCAACCAAGCCAAACGCGAAGCAAGCCAAAGCGCGGTAAGCACCATTAATAGCTTACCCGATAAGCCAGGGAAGCCTGTCCAAGTCTGTACCGCCGTCAACAAGAAACCAGCAATAATCGCTGCAGCAAAGCCAAATAACAATTCATGGCGATGCCAAGCCAGCCATCCACCGGTAGGCTGCCAATCAGCAAACCAGCCGTTTAAAGCCATGACCCACAAAGGAATTGCCAGCATCGCTAAGATACTGCCCAGCAAGAAAAAAGGCCGAAAGCCTAAACGAAAAAAAGGCGTAATAGCGAGTGCCTCGCGCCGATCAATTACATTCACAGTCATTCTCCCAAGCCTTGCCGTATCACCCCTGTGTACAGCAATAGCCTACGTTGGTGCTATGGATTACAGCATAGCGCCTTTACTAGAAGTTATTGCTAGATCAGGATCAAGAAGAATGATAACCATCACGCGCAGCGCAACTAAGGATAAGCTGCAGACATAAAAAAACCGCCGAGTAGGCTAGCTGCCTCGGCGGTTCTGTTAATAGCCTAAACTATTAATTCAAGCCATTAATGTAGCTTGATAATGCTTTAATGTCTTTATTACTCAGTTTCGTCGCAATCGAACGCATGATCATAGCATCACCGTCATTAGTGCGGTTGCCTTCACGGAAGTCAGTTAACTGTTTAGCAATATAATCAGCATGCTGACCATTTAGTTTTGGATACACAGCTAAATCAAGACCCTCACCATTAGGTGAGTGGCAACCTGTACAGGCTGGCACACCATCAACAAGCTTGCCACCTCGATAAAGCGCTTCACCATGCTCAACAAGCGCTGGATCTGCAGCACCAATCGTACCTTTTTGGCTGGCATACCAAGCAGCAATGTCGGCTAAATCTTGCTCAGTCATGGCGTCCAGCATACCTGTCATTTCCACAACCGGACGTGCACCAGACTTAATGTCATGCATTTGCTTAAGTAAATAACGCTCACCTTGACCTGCTAGCTTTGGAAAGTTTGGCACCATGCTATTGCCATCAGCATTGTGACAGGCAGAACACATAGCAATTTTACCTTGACCTGCTGCAGCATCTCCTGCGGCATGGGCTAAACCACTGATGCCCAAGGTCAATAACAGACTTACAAATAGTTTGTTCATCAGCTCTTCCAACTACGGCTAAAAATTATTTTTCCGGACCGGCCTAGTCTTCATATTGATCTGGCTGATCTCGGCGCTTATAAATTATGCAAACATTACCATAATCTGCCGCACAGACAACCTTTTACAGATAGATCTACGGCAATGCGCACATACAATCCTAGGCATTATATACTGCTCAGAGTAAAACGGAAACGACACCTCTTGCCGCACCTTACACTTGGATAATTTATGCAGCCTAAAAACCCCATTATCGGCTTGTGCCAACAAGCCAGCTTTCTTACCAGCGCGGCTCGTGTTGAGCAGTGTCCTGTAGATGAAGGCTACGAAGTCGCCTTTGCCGGCCGCTCCAATGCGGGCAAATCCAGCGCACTTAACACTTTAACCCGCGCCAGCTTAGCGCGCACGTCGAAAACACCAGGCCGCACCCAACTGTTAAACTTTTTCGCCCTTGACGAAGATCGACGTTTGGTTGACTTGCCAGGCTATGGCTACGCCAAAGTACCGATCCCCCTCAAACTACACTGGCAACAGCACTTAGAAGCCTACCTTGGCAGCCGCAACAGCCTGATGGGTTTGGTACTGCTGATGGATATTCGTCACCCACTGACACCCTTTGATTGTTTAATGTTAGATTGGGCCGCTAGCATTAACATGCCAATGCATATCTTACTCACGAAAGCTGATAAGTTGACTTTTGGTGCCGGTAAAGCAGCACTACTAAAAACACAAAGAGATATTCAGCAAAAATGGGGTGACACCGCTAGCATTCAACTGTTTTCATCAACCAAACGCATTGGTATAGAGCAAGCACAGTATGTATTGGCGCAGTGGTTGCATCTGATTGAGCCTGAAGATGCAGGCGCACTTGATAACAGCGATAACACTCTACAAGACTAATCAGCAAGTCAGTGCCGCGACGCATGACAATACTGCAGCGCGGCATTGTCATTTATGACACCTTTAAAAGCTGCGTCCTAAATTCAGATACAGCGCATTTTCATCGTCATCATTGACACCGTAGCTTAAATTAAGCGGGCCTAATGGCGTATCGACTGCGACAAAGACGCTCATGGCGTTGATGTAACCACTGTCTAACTCGTTGATCTGATTCCAAACCCGGCCACGCTCTAAGGAAACACCGGCATACACCGGCAAGCCTAGTGAGAATGCCCGCACCGGTGTTAAGCGCCGGTAGTAAATTAAACGTCCGACACTTATATTTTGACCTGCTAAAGCATTCTCACGATAGCCTGATAACTGTTGTGCACCACCAATTTGATAGCTTGAAGTCACCAACTCTTGAGCATCTAAGGTGCGCGCATAGCGTCCACCAATAATCCAAGTATTTGCACCCCAATTAAACGGCTTATTGAGCTCGATTAGCCACTGTCGATAACGCTCGTCGGAGCCGAGTTCCGTAGCATGCTGCAGCGCTGCAGCGCGCAACTCTTCGCCACGTGTCGGGAAGTTCACATTATCGAGGCTGTCGAATGCGTATTGCAGGCTGTAATAACCTTCTTTAAAACTAAAATCAGGCAGATCAGGCTCACCAATACGCACATCCGCGCTCCCCCAACCCGAGCCCACGCCAAGACGTATTTCTGCATTGGTGGAAATTTGCCGGCCGACATTGACCCCGTAACGAAAACGCTGCAAGCGGTATTCAGCAATGGGATCACGCTCTTTCATGAACTTAATATTGCTTACTTCACCATGCAGCCAAGGCGAGATAAAGTAGCGCGAGCCCACATCTAAGGGCTGATAAAACTCAGTATAGAGCTCTTGATGCTCCCCCAACTGCACACGACTCAACCATTCTCCACCCAAGCGGTTCAATCCGTTCATGCGAAAACTAGCGCCTATATTAAAAACGCTATCACCCCGTAAATCATCGGACAGATTTAACCCTAAACGTAAATAATCAGTGCCTGAACGTTTGTCAGTCGCACTGATAATCAGCGCATTACCGTCTTCGTCTGCCTGCAAACGGTACTCTATCCGATCGAAATACTCTAAGCCGTAGAGTGTTCCCATATCTTTTTGCAATTGTTCAATGTCCAGCGGCTCACCAATTTTCTGCCTTATGTAGTAACGCACCACCTCATCACCCACCTTTGAAGTGTTGTGAATACGCACGGCACTGATCACGGGGTTGCTCTTGGTCTTTTTCTGATTGCTGGGCAGTCTTAGCGGCTCTTGCAGCGGCTGCGACAACGCGGCAAAACGCCATTGCAAAGCGTCCGCAGCACGATAACCAGCATCCATCAAACCCTGAGCACGGGCAAAATCAGTGATACCAAAACCCGCCAACTCAGGCTGAATTAAAATATCCTGCTGCTGCAAAGTGGCCAATTGCGCTTCTGAGTTACGCCGCGTTAATAACGCAACCGATTGATTGAGGATATTAAAGACCGTTTGCAGTGATTCTGTAGAGGCCAGCGGCGAGCCAATATCCACCACAACAACCCGATCAACCCCCATGCTTCTGGCGATATCAACCGGTATATTGTTCGAAATCCCACCATCAACCAACAACCGACCATCCACTTCAACCGGGGTTAGTACGGCGGGAATCGACATGCTGGCACGCACGGCTAAAGCCAAGTGACCACGCGAGAACACCACTGTTTCACCAGTGGCAATATCAGCCGCAACAGCTCGAAAAGGAATGGGTAAATCATCAAAATCCTCTACCGCGCCGGCACGTGCAAAAAGCTTCTCTAATAACACTGCGAGATTCTGCCCTTGCAAGACGCCCAACGGTAAACCCAAGCTGCCATCATCACGAAAACTAAGCTTTTGCTTAACCAAAAAATCACGATCATCTTGTTTGCGACGAAAGGGAATATCTTCGCGTGGCGGCGCATCTGATAACGCTTGCTGCCAATCCAGCTCAGTCGCCAGCTGCTCAAGTTCAGCAATACTATAGCCGGCTGCATACAAACCACCTACCACCGCGCCCATACTGGTACCGGCAATCGCATCAATCACCACGCCCTGTTCTTCCAACGCTTTAAGCACACCAATATGCGCCAAGCCTCGCGCCGCGCCGCCAGACAACACTAGACCAACGCGCTCACGTGCCACCTCAATAACAAGCTCAGCACAGGCTAGACTTGTAACACCAAGGGTAAGAAAAAAAGCACACACTTTAAAAAATCGAGGCATAAGTCCATCTCAAAGTCATTGCGCACGGATACTGCATACACATTAGCTTACCAGCTAGGCAAAACCTAAATGACAGACAAAAAAAAGCCTCGCATTTCTGCGAGGCCTTTAAATATGGTGCCGGCACCAAGAGTCGAACTCGGGACCTACTGATTACAAGTCAAAATGCCAAGCACCCCTTTTTAAGGGTTGAAAACTCCTCACATACTCAGGTTTAAAAGCACCTCTCAGATTTCTTTCTGTGAGGTAGTCATGAAAAAAGTAGCTGTTATTTCCACTAAAGGTGGCGTAGGTAAAACCACAACAGCAGTCAACTTAGCAGCTATTGCTGCCGATGCAGGGAAGCGCGTCCTGCTTCTTGACTTAGATATTCAACCAACTCTGTCCAGTTATTTCCACCTAGAAGCTGAAGCTGATGGTGGCATATTTCAGCTCGTTGGCTTCAACGAGACACGCCACAGCGAAATCATCTCCGGTACCTCCATACCGAACCTTCATGTCATCAAGTCAAATGATGATCAGGGCCAGCTGAACAGTCTGCTACTTAACGCTGCTGACGGTCGCCTACGACTTCTCCGTTTACTGGAAGCATTTAAAGACGATTACGACTTGGTTGTCATGGACACCCAAGGCGCACGCTCCGTCACGCTCGAAATGGCACTGCTGGCAGCTGACACCGCAATCTCTCCAATTATCCCGGAGCTACTCGCAGCACGTGAGTTTCGGCGTGGAACCATAGCGCTGTTTGATGAGCTTAGTAGCTATCAATACATGGGTATTCAGCTGCCAGAGTTGCAGGTCTTTATCAACAGAGCCGATGCAGTCACAACTGATGCACGATTGATTACAGAAAACCTGCACAGCACATTTGATGGTGATTCAGGCATTCGCGTACTCGACACATCTGTTCCCAACCTAGCCTCGTACCGACGCGCAGCAAGTCTTTCAATGCCTGCCCACCGAATTGAAACACGCAAACCGTCAGGCAGAAAAGCTCCGTCAGCATTGGAAACAATGACTGCACTGGCCATTGAGCTTTTCCCAGAGTGGGCAGATGACTTTCGACAGCTGACCCCAGAGAAAGTAAACAGCATGTTCGATGCTTCTACGCTTGCTCAGTTTGAGGCTGGGGAAGGTAGCGAATGACTAATTTATCCTCATCTACACCCTACTCGTTCGAAGCAGAACACGCCGTACTAGGCGGACTGATTCTGGACAACCAGACCTGGGACCTCATTGCCGGAGTGCTTAACGAGTCGGATTTCTTTCAGTTTAACAATAGGCAGCTATTCAAACTGATCCGTGAACTTTCTGAGCGCAGCGAGCCTTTTGATGTCATAACCATTTCCGAACTTGCCATGCAGCGCGAGATGGGCGATCAGGAGTTTTTGGCCTATGTCGGTGAAATCTGTCTCAACACCCCTTCTACTGCAAACATTGAAGCCTACCGCGACATTGTTCGAGAGCGCTCACAGCTGCGACGACTGATCAAGATTGGCCATGATTGCACCCGCCTAGCCAGCTCTAAAGAGGCTATCAGTGAAGATGTACGTGAGGAAATTGAGCGGGAGCTGTTCACGCTTTCGTCCGAATCAGCCAGCAATTTTACCGACCTCCGGGCGGTCATGTTGGAGGTGATTGATGAAGTGGATTTCGCCGTTCAAAACAACATCAGCTTACTAGGCCTAGACACTGGACTGATCGACCTAAACAACCTTACTGGTGGTTGGTTTACAGGTCTCAACATACTTGCCGCAAGGCCTTCAATGGGAAAAACAGGTCTGTGTCTCAGATTCATCCAAGCAGCTTTAGACACATTACCTAAAGAACAAACCGTCCAATTCTACAGCTTGGAAATGCCCTCAAAACAAATTGCATACCGGCTTGCAGCTTTAATCGGCAAGCTCAACATGCAGAAGCTTCGAAGCGGGAAACTTGACGATGAAGGCTGGGCAAAATTAGCCGCAGCCGTTGCTAAGATTAACGAATTGCGCGATCGCCTAGTCATCGACGATGACAGCCACATGAACCCGTCAAAACTTCGTTCAAAAGCACGCCGAGCAGCAAGGCAGTTTGGGAAGCCTGGGCTCATTGTGGTTGATTATCTTCAGCTCATGCACTCATCCCAGAAACGTGAAAACCGCAATCTTGAAGTTGCTGAAATTTCAGGCGGTCTCAAAGCCTTATCCAAAGAAATGGACTGCCCAGTGATCGCTTTGTCACAGCTTAACCGCAGCGTTGAAAACCGGCCCAACAAGCGGCCAAACAACAGCGATCTCCGGGACTCTGGCTCCCTTGAGCAAGATGCCGACCTCATCATGTTCATTTATCGAGATGAGTACTACAACGAGGACTCGGACGAGAAAGGCATTGCAGAAATAATTTTAGGTAAAAATCGGAACGGCCCAACAGGCGTTGTCAGAACGGCATTCATTCCAGATCAGATCCGGTTTGACGACCTTAATTACGCCAACATGGAGGGTGTTCGGATATGAACAGCAAAGACATCATTACATTCACAGTCGAGTGTAGTTTAAGCAGTTTCTCAAGCTTTATTGACATGCTGGAAAGCCAGAAAAACAAAAGCAATCTGTACGATCGAAAAATTATTCGCGCAACCAAGCATCAAGGCAATCTGGTGCGCAACCGCTGTGTTGTCTGTCTTTTCGGAGTAACGGACAGCTTTGCTGTGATGGGTTCTATAGCAAGACAGCTCAAAGCAGTAAACACAACCCACAGCTCACCTGTTTTTTTAAAAGCATTCTCAGTTATTAACCAGGAGCAGCACTCATGAATACTAAGGTCACCAAGGAGCTGATTGAAAGACAGATGGGAGCCAAAGGTTTTTCATCGAATGTGGCTCCGCTCAAACGTCTCACTGATCCCCTGCAAGACACACCCATGGTGGTCACCCTAGATCAGCTAAGCTCGTATGAACATAACCCGCGTAAAACACGCAACCCTCTATATGACGAGATCAAGGCATCAATTAAAGCCCGTGGACTAGATCAGCCACCGCTCATTACACGTCGCCCTGGTGAAGATCATTACATCATAAGAAACGGTGGTAACACCCGACTGGAGATCTTAAACGAACTGTGGCGTGAAACTAAAGATGAGCAGTTCTTCCGTATCCACTGCCTCTTCAAGCCTTGGCAGTCAGAGATCAACGCGTTAGCCGGACACCTTGCTGAAAACGAGCTGCATGGACAGCTAAGCTTTATCGACAAAGCTCAGGGTATCGCTCAAATCAAAACCATGTACGAAGAGCATGGTAGTGAGCAGCTTTCCCTGCGCAAACTGTCTGATCGGCTGAGGCAAGACGGGTACCCTGTTGCTATCAGCTTGCTTAGCAATATGCTTGAGTGCGTCAATAGCATTTTACCTGCACTGCCCAATACATTGATGCAGGGGCTTGGTAGAGCTCAAGTAGCCAAGCTAATTGTGCTTAAAAACAACCTGACTAAAGTCTGGGACAAATACGACGACAGTGGCAGTGATTTCTTTGAGTTCTGGCTGATGGTCTTAGCAGCGCACGACACTGGCGTGGACTCCTATAACTATGAGGTGATTCAAGATGAGCTTATTGGGCAAATGTCCGCAATGCTGGAACAAAGCTACAATATCCTAGAGCTAGATTTGGCGGTGGCATCAGAAGGCATTGTTAACAAAAACCCGCTCTCAGTTGAGCAACTGGCCAGCATAGCTCAAAACCCACCCCGCCCTGTTGAATCAGATACCGAACATCATGACGTAGAAGACACAGCAACCCAAGTAGTCAGTCCGACTCAAGAGGAAACCCCTGTGGCAAGCAGTGCAACGCACACACGGGAGCCAGCTACTCAAGCTGCAAGATCTTCACAGTCTATTCCTGAAGCTGAGCCAAAGTCTCAATCCGACAAAGACATAGACCCTGAAGCGTTTATTGACGGACACATTGTCACCCCTTCTCAAGAAAGCGATACGATTTTGAGAACAAGACAGCAGGTAGCAATGCACAACGGTGATCAACTGCCTGATTTCAAAGAATCGGTTTTGACCTCCATTCCTGTTACCGCAGGCGGTCCTTCCTCTAGCGTTTCAGATGTCTGGTACATCGAGACACGCATAAAAGACCCACTGAGCCTGCGACACAATATCTGGCTTTTAGTTAAAGATATCTGCTCGACAACTGGCGTTACAGGATTTGGAGCAACAAAAGAAGGTTTAGGGTTTGGCATTTTTGGCAAACTAGGTACTGATGGCACGCCTATATCACAAGGCGTACAGCTGATGCTGCTATCAATTCTACGCACAACTGACAGCTTTTCTGAGAAAGCACCTATCCCACTCTCATCCGCTCTATTCTCACAAATCCTGATCGGCGGCTACGACATTACAGTCGGCTTGAACGGCCCTGCGGATGTTGGGTTGGCTCGCCTGGAAGACGCTGAGCTAGTGAAGCTTTTCCGCATCATACGCTTGGCACGAGTACTGGTTGACTTGGAAAAAGAGCTGGTAGAGCAATTTGATGAGGAGCAGAACCATGAATAGGGATTGTAAGTTTACTCCATTATCAAAGGTCACTCCTGTGCCCTCATCCAGCCGAGTACCGGCCAGGATGGCAAATGACAACAAAATAACACCGGTGGCTCCGGTCCCAAGCTACATTTTTAATCAAGCCCTCGTCACGCTGGTCTTACAGGAGGCCAGTGAAGGGAAAATGCAGCGTTGTAAATCATTAGGATTTACGCCTGATCTTGTTTTAAGACTGCAAAGCCTTGCACCCACCAAGTTACATAAAGTGGTCAGTTCCCCGTATTTATGGATTAAACCGTCGATAGACCCTCGAGCTCTTGAATTAATACTGGACAAAATTGATCGTGACGAAGAGCTGGAGCGATTGATCAACCGCGCAATCAAGCTCGGGGCTACTACACCAATGCTGAACAGTTTTTTCGGCCTGTCTCACACAGAAGTTGCTGAGCGACGGCGTACCTTGCAAGTTCAGTCAAGAACCGGACGCCTGCCTGCTCTTAGCAATGAACAGAGACACGCTGTCTGGGAGCGCTGGGTCGCGTTAGTACAGCAGCTTGAAAAGAGCCATGGATGTGAACCTGCAGCTTCAATCCAAAACATCATGAGTGGTGCTGAACTGGACGAAATGAACCAGTTGGACCTCATGCTGGTAATTGCAGAAGAACAAAACATCTTGGTGGGACAAATCTGGCTGGAAATAGCCGAATGCCAGTCAGGAGAGGATGCTTAGCATGAGCAAAGATAACTGGCTAACACTCTCACAGACTATTGACGGAACTGTTTCCGAAAAATGGCCTGAGATTCCTCAGCTCAATCAACCTACTCCCGGAGGGCAAGCACCCTCCTCTGGAGCTGCAGGTTTTGTTTATAGCGGACTGAGACAAGAAATCGTACCCCAGCGCCTGCTACTTGATAGCCGGCTCACACCTTTAGAAAGAAATGGCTGGCTCGTTTTCAAAATGTTGCTTGATAAGCAAGGGTATTCAGTACCCAGGTACCAGGACTTACAACCATACTTGGCTCAAACTCCCTACGGAGAACAAGCATCACGGGAAACAATTTCAAGAGTCATTGCAATTCTACGCATGACACGCTGGATCAGCTTATTAGCACAGGGGCGTGATAGCGGTACGGGCCGGATAGTCGGCAATATGTACATACTGCACGAAGATCCTGTGACAGTGCAGGAAGCAGAAATGATTGACACTGGCTACGCTGAGCTTGTGACTAAAAACCTACATCACAACATTAAGTCAGTGCGAATCGTCGCTGAGAAAGTTGCAGAAGAAATTGCAGAAGCTGCAGGCACCGTTATCCCCACACGACTTGATATTCTGCAACAAAGAATTGAGAACACAAGTTCAAGCCAACAAAAAGTGCCTCGCAGTTCGGATTCCGAACGCGGAAAGATCACCCTAGTTCGGAATCCGAACTCAGCAAATAAACCTAGTTCGGAGCCCAGTTCGGAATCCGAACTCAGTAAAAATAGCCCAGTTCGGAATAATTCAACCCTCAGTTCGGAATCCGAACCAGGTCGCAAAGCCACTAGAATCAACGCAGTTCGGAATCCGAACTACAGTACTAGTACTGTACTTAGTACATATACTAGTACTGTACTGTACAGAGACTCAGAAGGTAAAAATCACAACTCAAGCATCCAGTGGCCAGAACACCTTGATGACCACATTCCTGATGACGAGCGAAGGCAAGCTTTGGCTATGCTGGAGTATCAGGAGCCAGATCTGCAACAAGAACTGATCAACGAACTGGCTGCACGCTGTCAGCAAGGCGGCATTAAAAAACCACTTGGTTACCTACGTGGTCTTGTTCGCAAAGCCGAACGAGGTGAGTTCAAGCTGTGGTCTGGCCAAAACCAAGCAGCTTCTGAACCCTCAGAAACCAGTCATATCGCTACCAACCTCCAGACAACACACTCGACTTCGACAGGCATCGCGGATCTTAAACGCGTCCCCATTGATGAACTTTCACCAGAAGGAAAAGCCGGCTATTTGGCTGTGCGCGCTCTGCTGGACAGTACAAAATCCTCTCGTGCACTAGACACTGCAAGCAATTCTTAGGAGAACAAAAATGAGAAAATTAACA
Source organism: Pseudomonas sp. (assembly GCA_048266525.1). Taxonomy (GTDB): domain Bacteria; phylum Pseudomonadota; class Gammaproteobacteria; order Pseudomonadales; family Pseudomonadaceae; genus Denitrificimonas. The sequence continues at coordinate 60,334 of JBLWZG010000004.1, read as the reverse complement.
CGTGAAAACATGAGTTTCAGCGATCAGGAGTTTGATGAAATGTGGAGTCTATGGCGGTATAAAGGCCATAATCCAGCGGAAAAGCTCAGCGTTTTTGAAACGAGTAACGGCGACGAGACTTATTATTCCGTCGGAATATTGGATTATATAAGCTTGGAGAATCGTATTTTCCCCAGTGAGAAAGTTTATAAAAGCTACACGCAAGCATTTGCGGCAGTAGGCCGCGCCCTCGATAAGTTTAGTGTTTGTAAAGACAATCCAAGCGATTCTTGAAATTTGGATGATAACCCTTGTCACTGAGCTGGAGAGTTTGGGCGACTCTGAACTCAAGCTGAATAAAGAATATGATGCAGAAAACATCATATTCATAGGCCATAAAAAGTACGACTTATAGCTTACCCGTGAACACACCTAAATAGCAGTAACCACTGTTCACCCCATGAACACCTAAGCAGCAGTAAACCACTGTTCACCCCGTGAACACCTAAATAGCAGTAAACCACTGTTCACCCCGTGAACACCTAAACAGCAGTAAACCACTGTTCACCCCATGAACACCTAAATAGCAGTAACC
>JBLWZG010000004.1:0-59660 GCA_048266525.1 Pseudomonas sp. | reverse complement strand
CCCCATGAACACCTAAATAGCAGTAACCACTGTTCACCCCGTGAACACCTAAACAGCAGTAAACCACTGTTCACCCCGTGAACACCTAAACAGCAGTAAACCACTGTTCACCCCCAAAACACCTAGAACACTAACAAAGCACTGTTTACTCCCAATGTTAATGGCCATTAATTTTGACCCACTTAATCCGTTTGGGCCGGTTTCGGGTTACTCCCTAAAAATACAAAACAGCTCCGTATCATCAGTCACTGCTGATGCAAAACACACTACATATAGGAGCTATATATGAGCCAGCAGCAAGCAATCGTTGAGCGCTACAAAGTGAACCTTGGTTCACTACGAAGCCAAATAGAACTCAAGCTACACACATATCACGCCCTTCGGGTCTGGCAAGGTGGTCAACCCACCGGTAAGACCGGTTACACAGTTCCCAGCATGCAGCAGTATTTCGCAATCACAAATATGATCAGATTAACCGCTGCGCGAGATAATCCATACGCAGACTGGTGGATGATCAAGATCGAAGAAAAGCTAGATCAAGCACAGCAAGAAATGAATGAGCTATCTGCCATGCTAGAAAAACTCATTACAGCCGTGCCTGAACAAATCAGTATCACAGAAAACCTGAACCAAGAACCATTCATAACGCCTGTGTTCTGTAACAGTCACATGGGGTTTCGCGCTGTGTTCCTGCTCGAAGCATACGATGGCTTAGCTCGTAAAATTCTTCTGGCCAACCACGTGGGTCTCCTTTCACGTCGAGACATGGAAGGCTTTTTGGACCAGGGTGCTCACCAATTGCGCAGTCTCTTCGGACTCGCATTAACCTACAAAAACACGGGTGTAACCCGAGACGACATGGCGGCCAACAATGCAAGAGCACGAGAAGCTTTTGAGCGATTAGGTACACCACCAAGCGATATTCTTCAGGGAACCAGACGCAGTGAGTTTGCCCCAAACATCCAGCGCGACAATGCTGCAACATACGATGACGAAGCTGAAAAACTTGATGAGCAGCCCAAAGAGCAAGCTACTAGCAGCGACATAGAACTGCAGCAGTCCAAAAACGATAATCAGCAAACAACGTAACACAAGGAAAAAATATGACGGCCAAACAATCCCCCTACGACTATGTCGAACAAGCCCCCTACTACAGGGTCAAACATGCGCCCTCCCTAAAAGGCCTTTTAAAGCCTTTTAAGGGTAAAGGGGACTATGTGGTTTTGGAGCAGCAAATGATCGAGGCACGTGAGGGGATTGCCGCAATGATTGATGAGATTGTCGAGATGTGGGCCAAACCACCTTTCTCTCTTCTCGCAATACAAGCCGGTACCCAAGCATCACCTTCTGGAGCGCATCACTTGCGATGGCGTAGCCGTGGCCGGGCTCAACGCATGGGGTTCGGGGTCTGGGCCAAAGCAATGCAAGATAAACAAACTCCAGAAGATTTATTGGAGGAACTCTATTGGTTTGAAGCACTACGGTTACAAACCAATATGCAAATCAGCTGCTTAACATTTATTGCGAAGCAGGCGCGAGAGTGCCAGGAAAAAATGGACGAAGCCTTGGAAGTGTTAGCTCAGGCAAAACATGACAAAATTGAAAAACTATAACTGCGGCAAAGTTTCCGGGCGGAAAAAATTCCGTCGGGTCGAAAATATACTCCGTTCCGCCCAATAAATTAGAACCGGGTGAAGAACACCAATACACCTAATTGGAAATGCACAATGGATGATAATCAAAACGAGTTTGATAACGAGTATCTAGGTGAGCATGTAGGAAACTGTCAGCGCTGTGGTGAGGATGTCGATCTAGGCCAAGCCCTATGCGCCACTTGCGAACGTGATCAGCACTACGACACGCTTTAAAATAAGACGCTTGGATGGTAACTGTTCACACTGTAAACACTCAGGACAACTGCTACCCGGTTTAGAAGTTGTTACAGCACTTTTAAACCTAGAAGAAACCCGCTTAACAGCGGGTTTCTTAGTTTCTGAAAGACACGCATTACTCACTTGCCCTAGATTCGTCTTTGAAGAATTACATTATAATCAGCATGATCACCCTATTTAGGGTTATTTAACGAACACACCACCGTTCGGCGGTCGCTCTTAGGTGTTCAAGTGCGCAGTGAAAGCACCACTTCTAAATGTAATAAGAAAATACCAAGCGATAACAATTGCCTGTACAAATATTGACTGTAGCTACGATGTAGCTACAATGTGGGTACAGATAAGAGGAGGTATTATTATGTTAACCACTATGAATGCCGATGTGCGTAGTCGTGTGAGTGCTGATCTCAAGCAGGAAGCCGCAGAAGTCTTGCAGGGTTGCGGTTTGAATGTCAGCAGTGCAATCCGCTTGTTCTTGGAGCAAGTCGTTCAAGAGCAGAAGCTGCCTTTTGAGGTCAAACGTCATCCATCCGCAAAAATGAAAATAGCGCTGCAAGAAGCAAAAGCAATAGAGGGCATGTTTAGTAACATGGACGACATGATGTCGGAGCTGGATAGTGACCAAAAAACCAAGCAGTAAGCGAGCCAGTTTGCCTCGACAAGTGGGCTACACTCGCGAATTTAAAAAGTCTTGGGAGCGTTACAAGCGGGCTGGACAGCGAGATATGAACCTTGCCGTCACTGTAATGCAGATCATTTATGCTGGACAACCAATTCCGCCAGAGTACCTCGACCATAGCCTTTTAGGGGCCGAATGGGCGGGAACTAGAGAACTACATATTGGCGGTGATTTTTTATTGGTGTACCGATTATCTGATAAAGGCGACAGCGTGATATTTGTAGATATTGGCACTCACAGCGAGCTATTTGGATAACGACACAATGAAGTAGAAATGAAGGTGCGCACTTATTACATTAAAAGTGAAAGCTGAGGATCGACTACGGTCCCGGCTATCGTGTCTATTTTATGCGGCGCGGCCCCTTAGTGGTGCTGTTTCTTTGTGGAGGCGACAAGAGCAGTCAGAAACGGGATATTGCCCTAGCCAAGACCATTGCAGCGCAGTAGAAGGAGTGACCACGATGGAAGTCAAATTCAGCCGCCACTACAACTATCTCAAGACCGAGGACGACATTACGGCCTATCTCGATGCTGTGATGGAGGACGGCGACCCCGAACCTACTGTCCTTTGATAGCCTACTAGCTATCAGGCGCGCGCCTGCTTTTCCTTTTTTGCATACAGACAACCCTCTTAGCTACCAAGATTGACATTAGTGAGGTAAAAGCTACAAGACTTATGCTCACTTCCTGAACCATCCACAAAGCCCGCTTTACAGCGGGCTTTGTCTTTTAACACTGTTAAGGCCCTTAACACCTAAACACCAGTAAGCACTGTCTCCCCCCGAAACACCCTGGAAACCAAAAAATACTGTTATGTGGGGGGAACAACACCCCGCACACTATAAAAAACGGTTTACAGTTCGCGGCGGAATAATTTCCGTTTTGTCTAAAATTCATTCCGTTCCGCCGCAGTAACTCAACATTGACTAAAGCCAACCTATCAATGATTAATCCGGTTAATTCAGTATCGGGTTAACACTCACAGCACATCACCTCTTGTTGCAAGCTCTTGTACTCATACATTGCAAAGAGGATTTTCAGATGGCTCTTAGTGTTAATAAAGTTCAACTTATAGGCTATGTAGGCGGTGATCCAGCCACCCATGTGGCTACAAGCGGCACAGCAATTACAAACTTCTCACTAGCAACTGGTGAGTCATGGACAGATAAAAACACAGGTAAAAGACAAGAGCGGACCGAATGGCACCGGGTCACATGCTTTGGAAAAATCGCTGAAATCATAGCGCAGTACGCAAAAAAAGGGAGCCGCATATATGTCGAGGGTAAAAACCGCACTCGGGAGTGGACTGACGATCAAGGGATTAAACGTTATACAACCGAAGTGGTCGTTGATTTAAGCGGTCAGGCAATTGTGCTGGACCCTCGTGGTGAAGGCAGTGATGGTGTTGATGCCCGTGCGCAAAATCAGTACGCGTCCTACATGCAAAACACTCCGAATGATAAAGCCGCACCTGCTGGTAGTGCTCACCCCCCGGAAATTGATCCAAGTTTTGACGATGACATTCCGTTTTGACGGTTACCAAATTCACAGCGCTCTCTATTGTCGATCTTGAATTGGCCGGCAATAGAACCGCTGCTCTTGGCCACAACTACAGAATCCAAGACAAGGGGGTAGGTATGCGTTTTAACCGCATAGCCCTGCATGTTAACTGTCAGCGGAACGCCTATGAGCCATAGAGCTTTATTGATTTTACAAAAAAGAAGACGATACAAAAACTCTATGCCAAATGGGTCAACCTTCGCTTAAAGTATTTCCAGTGAGTCATTCATGAGATTATTTCTATGTGAGAAGCCTAGCCAGGGCCGCGATATCGCCAAAAGCCTTGGCGCAACAAAGCGCGGTAACGGCTATTACGAAGGTGCTGGCTCCGTTGTTACCTGGTGCATTGGACACTTAGTTGAGACGGCACCACCTGAAGCCTACGATGAGGCATTGAAAAAATGGTCTCTCCAAACATTACCTATTGTGCCCAAAGAGTGGCAATTGGTTGTAAAGAAATCCACTGCCAGTCAGTTCAAAGTGGTCAAAAGCCTTCTATCAAAAGCCACAGAACTGATCATAGCCACCGACGCTGATCGCGAAGGTGAAATGATCGCACGGGAGCTGGTGGACCTATGCAACTACCGAGGTCCAATTAAACGCCTATGGTTATCTGCTCTCAACGATGCATCCATTCAAAAAGCACTGAGCCAGCTCAAGCCAGGCCACGAAACTGAATCCTTATATTATTCAGCCGTGGGCCGATCACGGGCTGACTGGCTTATTGGAATGAATCTGTCACGACTGTTTACATTGCTAGGTCAGCGAGCAGGCTACCAAGGCGTGCTATCGGTCGGCAGAGTACAAACGCCAACGCTTAAACTGGTTGCAGACAGGGAGAACCAGGTCAAGAATTTTGTACCTGTTCCATTCTGGGACCTAGACGTAATCCTGCAATCTGAGTCTGGTGGTGTTGTTTTTGCAGCGCGCTGGCAATGCCCAGAAGACCTGGCTGATGAGGCTGGCCGATGCATCAATCAAGCTGATGCAATAACGGCTGAGCAACAGATCAGAAATGCCGCGCAGACGACCGTGCAGCAGTTGAAAACAGAGCGCAAGAAGGAGCAACCACCATTACCTTACGAACTGGGCGAACTGCAAAAGATATGCTCCAGCAAATTTGGTTTGGGCGCACAAGCTACACTAGACACAGTTCAATCGCTGTACGAAACACACAAAATCGTCACTTACCCTCGGGTGGATACCGGATATCTGCCAGAAAATATGCACAGTGAAGCGCCTGCAATTCTTCGGGCAATGCTCCAGTCAGACTCTCAGCTTGGCCAGCTCATGACACAGTGTAATTCGGAGCTGAAATCGCCCGCATGGAATGATGCCAAAGTCACAGCGCACCATGGCATTATCCCAACGGCTGAAGTCGCTGAACTGAGTAAATTATCTCAAGCCGAGCGCGGTGTGTATGACCTTATTAAAATGCGCTACCTAGCCCAGTTTTTCCCGCCTCATGAGTTCGATAAAACCGAGGCCATATTTACTGCTGCTCGATATACATTGAAAGCTGTGGGTAAAAAAATCGTGGTTCCAGGCTGGCGGATCACCTTACTCAAGAATAACGAAAATAACGACCAAGATGACGATTTGGCCAACAAAGACGATGATGCTGGGCAAGAATTACCGCAACTTACTGAGGGTCATGCCTGTCCAGTGATTGACTGTAGAATTGACGCAAAAAAAACGAAGGCTCCCGCGCTGTTTACAGAAGGCACACTTATTGAAGCAATGAAACAGGTCAGTCGCTATGTCACAGACCCAAGACTAAAAGCAAAACTACGGGAAACCACAGGTATCGGAACAAACGCTACCCGAGCTGGGATTATCAAAAGTCTATTGGATCGAAAGCTCCTTGTGCAAAAGGGTAAACGTCATCTCATTGCAGCCAGTGAAGCGCATGACCTACTTGCTGCAGTCCCTGCAGCGATTTCTAACCCAGGAACAACAGCCATTTGGGAGCAGGCTTTAGATATGGTTGAGTCAGGCGAACTCACCCTAGATGACTTTGTGACCAAGCAATCAACATGGATTGCAGGCATCGTTAACAAATATCAGCAACAACCGTTCAACATTAAGATAACCGTTGAAAAAACACCTGATTGCACTTTATGTGGCAGCCCTACAAGGCGACGCCCTGGTAAAAACGGAGACTTTTTCGGCTGTAGCAAATACCCAGAATGCAAAGGCATCATAAATATTGAGCCGAAGAAAAAATCAAAGCAAGCATACAAGAAAAAGGGCTAAGTAATGCAAGCCGCCAACCTGAGTGTTGTCAGTTAGAATTTTATGAATGATAATGAGAGCGTTAAACTGCTTGACCGCATTGTCAGCTACAACGCGGTAACACTCGTTCCTAACGGCATGAGTGTTTCTCCAAAAAAGCTGAGTACCTGGGAAGATCAGCGCGTTGCTAGGGGTAGTGATGCCGGGTTTCTATTACCACGTTAACACCGTTAATTTTTTACTCTTTAGCATGATTCCAGCAAATGTTCAGACTGTTTTGCCAAACAGAACCGTGCGAACATTTGCTTGATCATCACAGTCATTGCCTCGCCCAGGTGAAAGGGCAGCCATTTGTGCAGGGATCTGCGCCGACTTGCTGGAAACAGACAAGAATTTGAGACGGGTCACTATAAGTCTCATGCTGGAAAAAGCTTTTAAAGGGGAGCCAAAATCCACCCTGTGACCAGGTAAAAAACACTATGATCTGAATCAAGCCAGACCATACACCAGTCAAAAAAAATACAAATCCCGCTGGATGATCAAGCCGTAAGGCTAAGTCATCCAGCGGGATTTTTTGTGCGTTAAACAAACCAATATCGTTTGACTTTATAATCCAGCTACCATAATGTTTTAGACTTGTTTCGTTAGTCGTTGACTGACAACAAGCCCCAAGCCTACGTACATCATGAAAGACTAGGCGCTCACGATGTGAGTTGATGTTAAATCTTACCTACCCTTGCGGAGAAAACACTCCGCAAGGGACTCGTGTCTTTTCTCCGCATTTATTCACAATTCGGGGAAAAGACATGAATAATCTGGATATCGAACTCATCGAGTTCCGCGCACAGCAAAACCCAACCGCTGATAACCTGATGCTACTTGCCGGCGCAAAACTGTTTTCTGGTCAAGAGCAAGCTGCCTTTACGATTGCTTCTAAAGCAGCCTACGAATACAGATCCGGAGAAGCGTACAGCTTTATCGGTGAATGCCTGATTCAGGGTCGTGGTGTTATTCGCGACTTGGAAAAAGGCATTGAAGCTCTACAAAGAGCTATTTCTTTGGGTGATGAAATTGCCCCCATGATCTTGCAGCGCCTCCATAAGGTAGCTGCGTAAATCACTAAAAAACCCGCTTCGGCGGGTTTTTTAGTGGCTGAAAATGGGTCAAAAAATCCTTTAACTTTTAACACTACCAACGTCTAGACAATCGTTACCAGCTGACCTATCATTTTTGCGTATCTTGCGATCGTTGATCAGCAATACGCCACAAGCCGTGTACATGATGCAAATCGGCGCTCACATTGTGAGTTCATGTTAAACCTACCTACCCATGGCGGAGAAATCACTCTCCGTCAGGAGCTGTGTTTCTCCGTTTTTTGTTTTTGGAGAAACACTATGCAAAATCAATCTTTTGATTTCAAAGAAATCTGCTCGTCCAAGCCTCTAGGTTTCATAAAGCCAAGTAGCATCATGGATTTTAAAGATCCGGTTGTTAAATGGATTGATGAAAACACAACTGTTGTTGGCTACCTGTCAGATGACCATAACTCCTCCAACCCTCTTGAGGATATGGACGGCTATGGTTTCATCTATACCGCTCGTGACCAAACCCAAGAATTCAACTCGGTGCTTGGGTTGGATCAATACGGCTCTGCTGATACTGATCTGGTTAGCGACCACCCATTGCTTAGGCGTAGGTGGGTAGCAGCTGCAGTAAGCTCTGAAGAATTTCAGGTTTATTGCCAAGCTACTGCTGGCTGTAAAAAGTTCAGCGATGATTACTATCGGGGTCGAGCTCAACGCTATTGGCGCGAAAACCACAACAATTACTCTTACTACCCTCAATCAGCTATTTATGATTTTGGGTTCTCAGGACGCGTGTTACGCGAGCTATGGAGCGAGCTGAGAGCTGACCGTGACAAGTCAATTGGCAATCCTGATTCAGTTGTACTCGATTGCTATGAACACGGTGGTTGCTCTTGGTCTTTGGCCGGTAGTGGTAACCAATGTCGCTGGGATACGTCTTCAGGCGCTGGAGTATGGATTCCAGACTCTGAGGCGCGACTGGAAATTGACCGGCGTGCAAAGGTATACACCTTTGGGTTTGTTGATTTCACAATCAATGAAGTGGGGGAAAAGATTTGGTTCGCTCTGATTGAGAGTCAGTATCAACAGGGGGTCAAATCGAAGTCACCCTATTTCAAACAATGGAGCGAGGCTTTTGCTTGGCTAGAGCAGCAGGGTAAAAAGCTAAAACTCAGTGCTTTAGGTACTAAGTCTGAACAACAGCGTTATATCCGTGTTGTTGCAAGGCGCAGAGCAGCTATGGAATTGGCTGAATCAGCGCTCACTCTTTACAACGCCTGGGTCAATGGCGATGTGTACGGCACCGTTGTAGCAACGCTTAACCGTTGCAATCATGGCAGCTGGCATGTAGTCGATTCAGAGTCATGCTGGGGATATTACGGAAGTGAAGATTCGTACTCAGCCTTGAGATCTGACTTTGATGATGTGCTTGCGGATTACCGCCAACGATTTGTACCAGAACACTGTTCTCATTGGACTGAGCCAAATACTGCACAGCGCTAAAATTAAATCACCCTACCCCTATGCGGAGAATACTTCTCCGGCATCGGGTGTGTTCTCTGCTCTGTTTAATTGGAGAACACTATGACTCAATATGTCGCAATTTTTTCCAGAGAATACCGGCGATACTGGAGACAAAATCAAATGGGCTACACCGATCATCCAAAAGACTTTGGGTGGTGGCCTACTGAAGAAGCAAAAAAACTGATTGCTGGCATAGGTCAGGACAAAAAACTGGAACTTGTTCCATATCAACCCTCCCGGCTACAGATCATTTTACGTCAAAGCCGTAACTTACCCACAAGCGGATAAACAGTGTCCGTTTGGATGCTGTTTCTCTGCCAAACTTGGAGAAACACTATGAAAATCCTGAAAAAACTACTGTCGTATTTCTCTCCTGCTGCTTTAGAGCAACCACAAGAGCAGTGGCTTACCCCAGACGATATCCGCCGAATGTTCGGCAGACGTGAGCAGCAGTAAAACCCGTTATTTACACAGCCATCATAGCCTGCAAAACGCAGGTTATGATGCATTGCAAGCATTTAAAGTACGTGCTAAATTCATGATCATGTTTAGCTAGTCGTTGATTAGCAACATGCCAAAAGCCGTGTACATGACGCAAAGCGGCGCTCACTCAGTGAGTTCATGTTCTACCTACCTTTATCCTTGGCGGAAAACACTTTTCCGTTAAGGGGTCTGTGTTTCTCCGCCTTTTGTTTTTGGAGAAACACCATGCAAAACACTCAAGAATCCAAGTTTTTCGACCTACACACCCGTGGAATTGGTTACCTCAACCGCATTCGTGAAGTTACTGTTCGCAAAGGCCAGCCATTCATGGCTGTAACCGTTGCAGCTTTACGTGGAACTTCCGATGATGTTGAATACACCTACATTGACTGCGTTGTGCGCGGCTCTGAAGCTGAAAAGCTGATTCGTCGCTGCCAAGCTGCCAGTGAAGCAGAGAAAAAAATCTTCGTCAGCTTCACCATCGGGGATATTTGCCCAGAGACCTTTATGTACCAATCAGGTGCAAAAAAGGGTGAAACTGGAGTCAGTTTAAAGGGTCGTTTATTGCGACTTGGCTTCATTAAAATTGACGGTGAGACTGTGTATCAAGCTCAAGCTGATGAATCCGAGACTTCTCCCGAAGCAGTCAAAGAATCAGTTGCCTAACCAAAAACGAACCCGCTATGACATTTGTCAGGCGGGTTTTTTATGCCCGTCCGGAATACTCAAAACCGCAATCCAGCTGTGACAAAGCCGAAAAACTTAATCCGCTTACTCGGATATCAGGTTGTTTCTGATTTATTAGAACCCAAGCGACATCATGCAAACTCCCATTATCCGGAGTGTTTAGCATGAACCTCAAAATAATTTTCTTTGCTGGTGTGGTCGTATCTGTTGTCGGTTGTGCCAGCAATCAACCGCAGCCTACTATCACCTATATTCCAGGCGGCTCCAAGAACCCAGAACAACTCTCTCCGGATATTTATTCTAAAGGCGCGTTTAGCGAGCCCGAACCAGTCATACGAGAAGGCCGTTACCGCATTGTGAGCACTCGTCCATCCGCTGAACAGCGCGATCTTCTGGCTCAAATTATTCAGTTTCAGACCACTAACCCACATACCAACGTAAAGACAGCTCTGAATCAGGTAGCAGCAGGCTCAGGTTATAGCCTGTGTACAGCTACACCAGGCAGTGCAATTGATACTCTGTACAAACTCCCTTTGCCGAAAGCCCACCAAAATATTGGTCCTGTAACACTACGCAATGCTCTGCAAGTACTGGCAGGCCCTGCTTATCAGGTTGAAGTCGATGAAGCCCGTCGGGGCGTATGCTTCAAAGTCCGCCCTGACTACACCGAGGCCCAACTCATCACCCATAAGCAAACCGCAAGTACCCAGACTGATGAGGCAAAAAAATGAGACGGCTGGCTCTTGTCCTTGGAGTAATCCTTTCAGCGAACCTGCATGCAGCCCAGTCTGCAACAAAAGAAGTTAAAGCCGATGTGGTTGAGACTTCGAGCAGCGGTAGCACCTCTAACGTCGAGCTGAGTTTTACCGCTGCCCAAAAAGCCAGTTCATGGGGGCTTAAAGCAGATGAATGGAAGCGCTACGAAACTATAATGGAAGGACCGCGCGGTTACTGGAGCCCCGGTTTGGATCCCTTAACCGCTTTAGGTGTTGAAGCAAAAACCGATGCCGAGCGTATGCGCTACGCAACGCTACAAGTTATTGCTGAATTTAATCGCGTGGAGGGTGAGCTGGCCTACCAGCGAGCCTACAACCAAGCGTTTAAGGAACAGTTCCCTGACAGCGTGCTGATTGGAGAAGCTCAACCAAAACAGCCCGACTTTCTCAAACACCAACTTCCAGCGAGCGGACTACAAGAAGTGCCAGTCACGCTGTTTGTCAGCTTAAACTGCGCCCTGTGTGATGCAACAGTGAGCAAAGCTGTTGCAAGTCAGAAACGAGTCGATGTGTATGTGATTGGCGCTGAGGGTGATGATGCAATACGCAAGTGGGCTGCCAGTGTTGGTATTCAACCACAACAGGTGCAGCGTCGTCAGATAACACTCAATCATAATAAGGATGAGCTGAAACTGGTTACAGGCAAAGCCACCGTCAAGCCTGAGCAGCTTCCACTTGCTTTCAAACGAGTCGGGCAGGCATGGCAAAAAATAGATATTTAGCTGCCGGCCTTGCCTGCACCTTAGCCTGCGCTGTTACACAACAGGTTTGTGCTGAACCTGTCCCCAGCGCATATCAGCTGATTGCTGCAGCACACCAAATTCCACCCACTGTGCTTTACGCTGTAGCTACGCAAGAATCCAATCGTCGACAAAAATCAGGTCGTTATCGACCGTGGCCTTGGACATTAAATGTGGTTGGGAAAAGCTATTACTACAACAGTCGTCAGACTGCATGTACCGCGCTGCACATTGCCCTAAAGGCCCACAATGCCAAAAACATTGACGTGGGTATTGCTCAGATCAATGTCGGGTGGAATCCAAACGCATTTAGAACTCCGTGTGACGGACTAGATCCATACGCAAATCTCAACGTCGCTGCAAAGCTTTTGCGAACCCACTACAGCAATTCAGGGAGTTGGGCGACAGCCACGGGTCTGTATCACTACCCAGCAGGCGGTCCAATCGCTGCACGTTATCAAAACTCAGTACAGCGCCGCCTAGCAGCCATAAACCCAAAACACTCACATGAGACTCTGAAATGAAGCGCTTATTTTTATTGCTGGCCAGCTGTATTGCAGCCACCTCGGCGACAATTGCGACTGCGCAAACACCACAGACTCCAGAGCAAATAAAACCTCTGGTGATACAACGGGGCGGTGTTTCTACTCTGCGTTACTACGATTCTTTAAGCGTCGATTCAGGTGAGAAGACTGTGAAACCGCTTCCTGATATACGCCTACAAAAGCCAGGACAGTTTTCGGCATTTCCAGTCACTAGCCAACTTACGCCAGGTGCAGTCCAGTCCAGAACTCTTAGTGCTAGCGGGCTAGTGCAACCTATTTTCATGATCGGTTACGACAAGCTCTCTGCGCAATGGCTTTCAGAGCGCTCCAGCATTTTAAAACAGCTTAATGCTCTAGGACTTGTTGTGAATGTACCCACCGCTGCAGCAATGGCAGAACTGCAGGCGATAGCTCCAGACCTGATGCTGCAACCAGTACCCGGCGATGATTTAGCGAAACAGATTGGCGTGAAACACTACCCAGTGCTCATCACTAAAACCAGCATTGAGCAATAAGGAGCAAAAACATGGCCAAACATATCCTTGAGTCAAAGCTGCGTCCTGCCGTTGAATTTTACACGGCATGGACCTGCTTCGGTGCAGCTGCATTGTGTGTGCATTCACCTTGGGCCGTTGCACTGGCTCCTAGCATGGGCTGGGCAGCTGGGGGTTGTTACGGATTTATCGGAGCCATACGCTTTAAGCAAGGCATGGATGTGCTCCGGTATCGCCGCAACTTAAAACGTCTGCCAGTCTATGAAATGACCAGCAGTCAAATACCTGTCAGTAATAAATTTTTATTTATGGGCAAAGGATTTGAATGGACTCGCATTCATACCCAACGACTCATGGATGCCCAAGACCCACAGGCAGCACACTTTGTTGAGCCTTCAAAGCTATTTCGTACAGCCCGATCTCTAGAGAAGAAGCTCGAAGGAACAACATCAATCCTGTCATTTATCCCGAAACTGACGCAGCTTGATTCACCTTGGAATCCTGTCCGTCCATTGCCACCCGTGGGTGGTTCGGCATTCATTCACGGAGTTGAACCAAACGAAAAAGATGCCTACACGCCTCTTTCTGAGCGAGTTGGACACACGCTTGTCGTTGGTACAACACGAGTAGGAAAAACTCGGCTTGCAGAGGTTTACGTGACACAGGACATCCACCGGGGTGACGTAACAATTATGTTTGACCCCAAGGGTGATGCAGACCTTTTGAAACGAATGTACATGGAATGCAAGCGTGCAGGCCGTCAAAAAGAATTTTATGTATTTCACTTGGGCTACCCGGAGATTTCGGCTCGGTACAACGCCATTGGTCGATTTGGGCGTATTTCAGAAGTCGCTGGCCGGGTTTCAGGCCAACTGTCTGGAGAGGGCAACTCAGCGGCATTCCGCGAGTTTGCTTGGCGTTTTGTAAATATCATTGCCAAGGCATTAAACGAACTCGGCCACCGACCCGACTACATTCAAATTGCACGGCACGTTGTAAACATCGACGAACTATTTATTGAATACGCCCATATCGCTTTTGAGCGTGCAGGTCATAAAAATGCTTGGGAAATCATTGTAGAAATAGAAAACAAACTGAACGACAAAAATATCCCAAGGAACATGCAGGGGCGTGATAAGCGGGTGGTTGCCGTAGAGCAGTACATCGCCCAGACAAGCTTTTATGATCCGGTGATGGATGGCTTACGCTCAGCTGTGCGCTACGACCGAACGTACTTTGACAAAATTGTAGCCTCGCTTTTGCCGCTACTTGAGAAACTGACAACAGGTAAAACAGCAGAGCTTCTGGCTCCCGACTATCTCGATATGACAGATCCACGCCCAATTTTTGACTGGATGCAAATCATCCGTAAACGGGGTGTGGTTTATGTGGGGTTGGATGCAATGTCCGACTCAACGGTTGCATCGGCAGTTGGTAACTCAATGTTTGCTGACCTTGTGTCAGTTGCTGGGCACATTTACAAGCACGGTATTGACGAAGGTGTACCGGGCGGCTCTGGCCAAGACAAGATTCCGATCAACTTGCATGCAGATGAATTTAACGAACTCATGGGCGATGAGTTTATCCCTCTCATCAACAAAGGCGGTGGTGCCGGTATGCAGGTGACCGCTTACACTCAGACCATCAGTGACATCGAGGCACGAATTGGTAATGCAGCCAAAGCTGGCCAAGTAGTCGGTAACTTCAACACACTACAGATGCTGCGTGTGCGCGAGACCAAAACCGCCGAACTGCTGACCAAACAACTCCAGAAGGTAAACGTCCTGACCAACACCCTAGTATCAGGTGCAACCGACTCCTCAGACCCAGACAGTGCTACAGATTTTACGTCAAGCTCACAGGACCGGGTCAGTGCCACCAGCATGCCACTGTTAGAGCCAGCCCATATCGTAAAACTACCTAAAGGTCAGATGTTCTCACTGCAGGAGGGTGGCCAGCTTTGGAAAGTGCGTATGCCGCTGCCAAAACCTGATCCAGACGAAAATCTGCCGGACAACCTGCAGGAATTAGCAATGCAGATGCGAAAAGATTATAACGAAAATGCTGGAGCATGGTGGAGCAGTAGCAGCAGTGCAACCACAGCCACATCATTGGCCGGCCTAAACGGTCTAGCTGGCTTCGAGTCATTAGGCGATGCATTTCACTCTCTATCTAGGGACGGCACTGATTTCGAAAGTACTGATGATCACTACGATTATGATAATGACGATGACGACACTGATGACCATGTTGACATGGATGATGGTGATTACTGATGGCTGAACAAAAAGTACAACAGCAGCAGCCCCAAGAACCGAAAACCTTCATCGGTAAAGCCTGGAGAATGATGTGGAAAGTGATCGGACTGCTACTTATTTCTCTCGTGATATCTTTGCTTATTGAATACGTTGGTATCGCCCTATGGTGGCCAGATGAGGGTTGGAAACATAGCAAAGACATGCTTGATACAGAACTAGGCTGGCTGGATGATGGTTTCAAGCAGTCACTCGTCCTTAGTTCACCGGGTGCAACCATTGGCGTAATTCTCGACACCTCATTTGATTGGTTATTTGTCAAAACTGGCTTAGCCGATCTGTCTCGAAACGCACCGGTCATAGCTGCAAATAAAGGTACGGCTGCTTACGTGGCCACCGCTTACCTGATTGCTGAGGACTACATCTTAGCAACGATGTTTGTCACCATGACCTTTATGATTCGATTGTCGATTCTAGTGCTTTCCATTCCTCTGTTTATTCTCAGCATTATGACGGCGTCAGTAGATGGACTAATGCGAAGGGATATCCGTAAGTTTGGAGCTGGACGTGAAAGCAGCTTCATTTATCACCGAGCAAAAATGATGATCGTTCCGTTAATCTTTGCTCCTTGGGTGCTTTATCTAGCCGCCCCGATTTCCATACATCCTCAGTTAATCCTAATTCCTTGTGCGATCTCGTTAGGTGTGGCCATCGTGATTACAATTGCCACGTTCAAGAAGTATCTCTAAAAACCGCACGAAACACTGCCAATTTTGACTGCACATTAATCCGCTGCCACGAGTATCGGGTTGTTTGCAGTCTTTTTTTTTGAACCGCATAAAGTAGGTATCCATAACAGCACACGCGCGGAGCGACTGATATGGATACTCGTTTTCATTTTTCACGATTCAAAAAAATTGCATTCACCGTGGCTCTTAGTGGCCTGCTGTCCACACAAGCAATCGCTAGTGAGGTTTTCGAGCGTGAACAGCTCTCACTCATCCTGAAGCAAGTAAAAAATGCACAGCGGATCACTGTTGCTGCCCACGAAAAAGTCACACCTACCGACACTGAACGCTTCTGGTTCGACTATGAGCGTCTGGAGCATGATCTCAAAAAAATCCAGCTTGGCATTGAACATTACATGACGCCCAACCGCGCCCAGCCTAGGGAGCTGCACGGGGAGATGGCCAGCTCATACATGCGTGACAGACGTGAACTCAACGCTACTACTTCAGAGAGCTCGCAATGAGCCTGACAGCAGAGCAACAAGCGGCATTCACGACTGCCGCCGGAGGGGCCGGGTCAGCAACGTTCTACGAACTGTTCTCCCTCTTTTTAATGGCGCTCGCGTTGTTCTGGGCTGCCTGGCTATTAATCAACACTTATCAAGCCTGGGTAAAGAGGAGGATTACTTTCGGCGAAGCAGGTGGCGTTTATATAAGAGCGACTCTTTTAATCATGATCCTAATTGCATTTTTTGCAAGATTTGCAACATAAAACTTACATCAATTGGAGAAAAATCAAATGCTAAAAACATTACGAAAAGCTAAAGCCAGTGCAGGCAATACATTACTCATGTTGTTCTGCAGCATCGCTACAGCACCTGCTTTTGCCGGCGGGGGGTTTGCTGGCGTTGACACGGATACGTTTTTAAAAGATGCAAAAGGGACCGCCGGGCAGGGTTTCAACTTCGCAGGATTGGTGGTGGCAGCATTAGGTTTTCTGGGTGTTGCTTACTACGCCATCGCAGTATTTAGCGAAGTACAGAAAGGCAAAAAAACTTGGACTGATTTCGGTGCGGTAGCTCTGGTCGGCGCAATTATGCTCGTTGTCGTTTTCTGGATGCTCGGAAAAATGGGCGGCATTGATGCTCTGACTGGTATCGGCGGTTAACCCTTTACTAGATCAAATATAAAGCGAGGAGCGAAGTATGTCATCTCTTGAAAAAGCACCGGACGGCACCGTGCTATTTCTGCCGGGCCGTCTTGACCGAGACCCAACTGTTTTTAGAGGTATGACCTCGGATGAACTGTTTCTTGTAGGGGGAGCAGGAGCTGCTATGGGCCTGCCCATAGGATTATTTCTAATG
Organism: Pseudomonas sp.; assembly: GCA_048266525.1. GTDB lineage: Bacteria > Pseudomonadota > Gammaproteobacteria > Pseudomonadales > Pseudomonadaceae > Denitrificimonas. The sequence continues at coordinate 42,613 of JBLWZG010000004.1, read as the reverse complement.
GCTTTGACCGGTGAGACTACTGCGCTACTCGCTTCCATTTTACTCATTGGACCCGGTATTGCGATTGTGTTCGGAGGTGGAATGATTCGCCGATTTAAACGCGGAAAGCCAAACACATGGATCTACCGTGTGATCCAGTACCAACTGGCTAAAAAGGGCTTCCCGATGGGGCAAGGAGCGGAGTTAATTTTACGCTCTGGGCCCTGGTCAATTCGACGAGATGAGAAACATATTCAACGCAAATCAAACAATTCCAGTTCGGAGAAATAACTGTGAGCCGGTTTAAAAATACGATTGATCAGCAAAAATCTCATATCAATACATTGCGAGGAGCCATTGTGGGGATTGCGATTGTTGCCGGTGCTTTTTTCTATGGCTGGAAAACTGCTCCAGACAATTTGACAGTGCATGTTCCTCCCGATTTGCGCTCGGGCTCAACTCGCTTGTGGTGGGATATTCCGCCTGAAAGTGTCTATGGCTTTGGGCTTTATGTGTATCAACAACTCAATCGCTGGCCCAATGACGGCAATATTGATTATGAAAAAAATATTGAGCGAATGAGGCACCTATTAACAGACTCATGTCGCGCTGAATTACAAGATGACGTTAAAAAACGTCGAACAGCCGGCGAGTTGCGGGACAGGGTTCGCGGAATCTACGAACTAATAGGGCGCGGATTTATTGATAACCCTGAATACCGAGTCATCCAGGATTCAAGAAATTCATGGGTTGTAAATTTAGACCTTAACGCTGATGAGTATTTTTTGAACGAGCCCGTAAAACGTAGCGCATCACGCTACCCGCTTCGAGTTCTGCGCCATGACGTTGATCCAAAGCAGAACCCCTACGGTCTCGCACTGGATTGTTTTGCAGGCCAAATTCAACGACTGGAAATTGAAGGTGAAGGTGCTCTATGAAGTCTAATTTGAAAGGAATTATGACTGTAGGGTTGCTACTGAGTTGCGCACCAGCCTTTGCTATAGAGCTGATCCAATGGGAACGTCTGCCAATCCCTGTACCGTTGGTTAAAGACCAAGAGCGGGTGATTTTTCTTGATAAAAATGTCCGAGTGGGTGTTTCTAGCCAGCTTGCTGGCCAGTTACGCGTCCAGTCAGCATCAGGAGCCCTGTATCTACTAGCAACTGACGAAATTGAACCATCACGACTGCAGGTACAGGATGTTGAAACAGGCGAGCTAATTCTGCTGGATATTGCCACAGTACCGGCAGCAGGAAAGCCTCTTGAGCCAATGCGGATTCTATATGAGGGGGACGTTCAATATCAGCGCAGCACTGAATCAAAGGAACAACTCGCTAAAGCACAAAATAAAGCGCTGAGTATTCCAGCACCTGTGGCACTCACTCGCTATGCAGCACAGATGCTATATGCGCCAATGCGCACAGTTGAACCGGTCGCGGGACTCAGGCAAGTGCCTGTCAAAGTTTCAGGCAATCTGCCTATTTTACCCATGCTACCCGTCAAAGCGGAAGCAGTCGCGGCTTTTAAACTGGGCAGTTACACCCTGACAGCGGTGCGTATCCAGCATCAACGCGCAGGTAAAGTTGAGCTGGATCCTAGAGACGTGCAAGCCAATCTGTATTCAGTGGCTTTCCAACACTCTTGGCTGGGCTCGCTCGGCACTCCAGAAGACACGACTATTGCCTATATGATCACCCGCAATGGGGGGTTAGAAAAATTCTTACCTCTGGCTTTGATGGCCCCTGAATCTACCCAGGAGCTAAGCCATGAAAAGTAATGTTTTATTCAAATTTGTGGTTCCCGCCCTGATCATCGGTATTTTGATCATCATATTTGCTCAGCCTCGCCAACCCTCAGATGCACAGCGCGCAGCTGCAGAGTTAATGCTCACTCAAGAAGAGGCGCGTGAACTTGGCATTGAGGGTGACACCCCTGCGGATACGCTGCGCACCCTAGTCGGTGAGTTACGACACATGCGTACTCAAATCAAGTCAGCTAACGATAAAAACAATCAGTTATCTGATACAAATCGCGATCTTGAAGATCGCAGCCGTGAATGGGAAAAGCGCATGGAGCAGACTCTCGCTCGTGCCAGCAATGAAAGTGATGCCGTTAAAGCTGAAGCCCAGCAACTCACAAGCCAAATGATGCAGATGATGTCTGAGCTTGAAAACAAAGTTTCCAACGGAAGTATGTCCGATTTTCCAATTGGTCTAGGACTGGAACAGGAAGAAAGCAAGAACGAAACTGACATTGTCTGGATAGATCCGAGTGATGGACTTGAAACTGATACCCGAGGAGGCATCAAGGACAGTCCTTTCGCCTTTCCATCTTCTTTCAAAAACCCGCTCGACGGGTCAGCCCTAGACAAACAGCAGCACGCTGCAAAGAGCTCACTAGGCTCTCCAGACGACAGTAAAGAGGCCAAGAACCGTAACGATAACGTGGATCCAGTATTCACAATTGCAGAAAACTCAACCTTGTTGGGTTCAATTAGCATGACAGCGCTTATTGGCCGTGTTCCCGTTGACGGTACGGTGAATGACCCCTACCCCTTCAAGGTTCTGCTGGGCAAGGACAACTTAGCTGCCAACGGTATTGAGTTACCAGAAATTAGCGGTGCTGTTATGTCAGGCACAGCTCAAGGTGACTGGACACTTTCCTGTGTTCGCGGTCAGGTCGAAACCATCACCTTTATTTTTGAAGATGGCACCATCCGCACCCTTCCGGAGCCTGAAAAAATACAGCGTAACCGCAGTTCATCAGGTAGCCAGAACCGCAACAGCATTACAGGTGGTATTGGCTACATCAGTGACCCCTTTGGTATTCCGTGCATTGCGGGGGACCGCAAGTCCAATGCCAAGGAATACATCACCAATAACAGCCTGATCACAGCAGCAGGTGCTGCAATCGCCCGCATCTTCTCCAGTGGTGGTAACAACGTACAGGTTTCTGCCGGTGGCACCACAATCACTGACAACGATCAGGCATTCAATGCGATTTTGCAAAGAGGTGTCGGCGATATTCAGGATTGGGTAGGAAAAATGTACGGCCAGGCATTTGCTGCTGTTTATGTGCCTCCCCACCAAGAGGTCGCTGTACATATTGACCGTGAAATCACTCTCGATTACGAAAATTTTGGACGCAAGGTTAAACACAATGAAGAACACGATGAAATCATTTGGCTTGATTAGTTTAATTACCGTTGCCGTCCTAGTGTCGGGGTGCAGCACAAACAAAGAAAAAACCTTTCCGCACGGCGAAACGACAATGCATGACATTTGGCGTAACGCCGGTGGTGGCATGCAGCAAGACCTGATGGATGCTCGTAGCGTTTTGCGACGCTCGATTGATGATTCTCATATCACCAATCAACAAGCCTACACACGAACTGCTGCTAATGAAATTTATAGCCAATTCAAACGACTGCCTAACCCAGATCTCGTTATGTACGTCTATCCGCACCTAGCTGGCTCTGAAGGTGCTCCAGTACCCGGTTATTCAACTGTTTTCCCACTATACAACAAAGTGCAGTACGCCATGCCTGGCGAGCGACTGGAGGACTATTGATGCTAACTCTGTTTAAGCGCAATACAACCGCCGATATTAAGCCTTCTGGTGAGCCTACTAGAGCAACTATTGCTGACGAGCAAAAGCTGTATGACGACAAGCACCCTGGCTTTCCCCAATACCTTCCTTGGGTGGAGTACCTGTCTGATCATAAGTGCTTTTTGCTAGAAGATGGCCGCAGTGTTGGTGCTGTTTTTGAATTACGCCCAATAGGAACCGAAGGTCGAATGCCTGACTGGCTTCAATCTGTCCGAGACATGATTGAAGATGCTCTGCAGGATTCATTTAAAGAGGTTGAAGACAGTCCCTGGGTGATTCAAATGTTCTGCCAGGACGTTGACTCAACAGCTGAATACATGGGCAACTTGGAACAGTACATTAAATCTCGTGATGCACGCAAAGAAGACGGTGACAAAGCTTACGGTACACATTTCACAGAACGTTATCTTGAGCTCATGGAGCACCACCTAGTCGCTATTGCAAAACCCGGTGGACTCTTTCTTGATAAGCGCGTTACAAAACTACCATGGCGCGGAAAAAGCCGACAAGTTCATCTTTGTTTGTATCGCTGGATTCCAGAGCGTGAGAGCAACTCATCTCTCGTTGTTGAACCCACTGACCAGCTAGAACAGGTTTGTGAGCGTCTTACAGGCGCATTGGCCGGTGCAGGTGTGCCGTCCAAGCGTCTGGATGGTGAAGGTTTTTATAACTGGCTCATGCCATTTTTCAACCCAAAACCGAAAGGCTTTGAGCGCCCAACTGACTTCTATAAAGCTGCCCCATACAAACAAACAGCTGACGAAAGCGCTGATACAGGCTTACTTGAGTTGCCGTTCGATCACGATTTTGCCGAACAACTATTTAATAGCGAGCCCATCAGCGATCACGAAAAGGGGTACTGGTACTTCGACGGCCTCCCCCATCGTGTAATGGTGGTAGACCGTATCCGCAAGCCACCCATTATTGGGCAGGTTGCAGGAGAAATCGCAACCGGCGATGGCTATAACGCTCTGTTTGACCAGCTCCCTGAGCACACAATGATGTCGCTCACCATGCTGTTAACCCCCCAAGATATACTGGAAGATCGACTAAATCGGCTCGCAAAAAAAGCCATTGGCGAAAATCTAGAGTCTGAGCAAGTTCAGGATGACATCAACTCAGCTAAAGACATGATGGGCAGCAAGCACCGACTGTACCAAGGCTCAATTGCGTTTTATCTGCGAGCTGATTCTGACAAAGCACTGGAAGATAGCTCAGTGTTATTACTAAATAAATTATTGGGTGCAGGGCTACAACCGGTAGAGCCAGCAGATGAGATTGCACCTTGCAACTCATACATCCGCTGGTTGCCTATGGTTTTCAAGCCCCAGCTAGATAAAAAACTGTGGTACAGCAAGCTGATGTTTGCCCAGCACTTCACTAATTTGGCCCCGTTTTGGGGGCGCACCACAGGAACAGGGAACCCTGGGATTACTTTTTTTAACCGGGGTGGTGCGCCAGTAACGTTTGATCCGCTCAGTCGACTTGACCGTTCGATGAATGCACATGCGCTTATTTTCGGACCAACAGGCTCTGGTAAGTCGGCTTCATTGGTCTCACTCATGGCTCAGCTGATGGCTGTATATCGCCCCCGGTTATTTGTTGTTGAAGCTGGTAACTCATTTGGCCTACTAGCAGATTTCTTCAAACTGATGGGTCTATCAGTGAACAAAGTTTCACTCAAACCTGGCTCCCCAGTAACTCTGGCACCATTTGCTGATGCGCGACTGCTCTGTGAGCCTGAACATCAGAAAAACATTGATGTAAACGAAGAACCCGAAGAAACAGATGAAGAACGCGACATCTTAGGCGAGCTGGCCATCACGGCTAAACTGATGATCACCGGTGGAGAGCTACGTGAAATAGAACGCTTAAACCGAGCAGATGAAAGCACGATTCGAGCATGCATTTTGGAAGCAGCCCAAAAGTGTACGACAGAAAACAGGCCTGTTCTGACAGAGGATGTGATTGCGGCGTTTGAGCGTAGAGCTGATGCCGAAGAAGGTGATTTGCGTACCCGATACAGAGACATGGCCTCTGCAATGCGACTTTTCACTCAAGGCTTTGATGGCGAAATGTTCAACCGTGCAGGATCCAGTTGGCCTGAAGCTGATGTCACCATTGTTGACCTGGCCACTTTTGCTCGTGAGGGATACGAAGCGCAAATGGCGATCAGCTACATAACGCTGATGAACACGGTCAACAATATTGCCGAGCGCGACCAATACACAGGTCGTGACATCGTAATGATCACTGACGAAGGTCACATGATCACCAAGAACCCGCTGGTTGCGCCTTATGCTGTAAAGATCACCAAAATGTGGCGTAAGTTACGCGCTTGGTTCTGGCTCGCGACTCAAAACTTGGCTGACTTCCCTGGCTCTGCAGAAACAATGCTCAATATGATTGAGTGGTGGATTTGCCTAGTAATGCCCAAACAAGAAATCAACGACATTGCTCGATTTAAAGAACTAACTCCTGCACAGGAAGCTCTGCTGCTATCTGCTAACAAAGAGCCCCAGAAGTACACAGAGGGCGTCGTTTTGTCTCGCAACCAAGACTTTCTTTTTCGTGCTGTTCCACCCTCACTCTTCCTAGCTTTAGCGATGACTGAAGGTGAGGAAAAACGTGAACGAATGATCTTAATGGAAGAACACAACTGTTCAGAGCTTGAGGCCGCATTCCACGTTGCCGAACACATTGACCGGGCACGTGGAATCCAACCGATGCCATGGAAACATCTGTTTTCTAGCCAAACTGACGCAGCCAGTGAAGAAGTAAACGTAGCAGAAGGACTGGAAGATGCCTGCACAGATTGAGTTCAACGTGCCGCTAACGCCGGTACTGATTGCTTCGCTACAAGAAGTGAGGCGTCTGCAGCAATCTCCAAACCCTATGGACTTGGAAGCTCTAGAGCTGCTCCTAGAGGTTATCAACCCAATGCTGAAAAAGTCTTGTTCAGACAAAGAAAGGTATTACCTATGAGCGGTCGTAATCTAGTACACAACTTTTTGGCATGTATGGCCATGCTCATAGGCACCCTTGCACACGCCACCGATAGGCCAGACATGCAGGTGCTGTTGTTTACCGATCGGGCTAATGAGTTCACGGATGACGGCGGGTATCCGGTTATTTACTTGGATGAGGTGCTCCGGATTGAAAAAGAGCTGACACAAGCGGTTAGCCACTTTGACCTTTCCGAGAACATGAAACCTGAGGAGTTAGACAAGGTTAGAAATCAGCTGAGGCGTGTCTTGGATGAGCAGGCTCTTCTGGATGCCTACGCAGGTTTGTCGCTTGCATGGAGTCTCAATGTTACGCATATCCCCGCCATCGTAACTCGCATTCAAGGCGAGCGGTATCTGGTGAGCTATGGCGAATATGATGTCCCGATCTCTTTGGTGAGGATAAGAAATTGAATACTCTCAAGAAAGTTTTTTTCAGCACCTGCTGCAGCTGGATTATGTTCGCCTGGGTCACAGCAACAGGTGCTGCATTTTCAACACCAGCCCATGCAGTTAGCACCGGACAAATAGTTACGGCCACAGCAAGTACCGAATGTATGGAGTGGAGTGTTGTTGGTGTTTGCTTCTGGCTGCAGTGCTATCCATGCAATGTGGAAACCAGCATGAAGGTCAAGCATTACATTCCAGAAGTGGTGGTTTCCAGCTATGCCAATACTGGAGCAAACCCTTGGTCTGAAATGTCATCGCTCAGCAGTGCAAAACCTGGAGCAGAGGGTGGCGGCAACTTGATCACCCCGAATAAAAAACGTGACAACCTTCCTAGATTCAAAAATGCTGACGTTATCGGACACCCTGCTGGTTATGTCCTCAACAACATGGGCGATTACATCTGCGACAGTGCAACGACTGGTTTCATGCCGTATTACCTTTCAACTTTAGATGTACCGGGGTGGCGCTGGGGGGTAACAGAAATGCTGTACCCACAATCTATTATTCCTGGTCGGCGAGAAATCCAGAAAGGGATGAATGGTTGGGGTTCTGTGTACCCCCGACAAGGATTTTTAGTTCAGGGAGATGACGGAAAAGCCGGTGCAGTGATGGCTCAACGAGCAGCGGATTTTGTTGTTAGAACAGGTCAGCCACACATTTATATGAGTATTAACACTCGTGCGCAAGAATCCAATGGGTGGTGGCCACCTGGCTTTTACGAAGACCCGCTAATAGAAGGGAATATTGCAACTCACAAATGGCAGCAACTACACCCTTCTGTCTCAAATAGCTGCGAAGTTTGGCCTACCAACGGCCTCGTAGAGCAAGACGAACAAGGTGGCTATGCCTACGCGCTCTGGCGGCCTTATCGCTGCTGTGAGCCCAAAGGGGCATTTTTATTCTCAGTTGGCCAGTAAGGACACTCAATGAACATAAAGACACCAAACACAACACTAAAATCACTGGCTATTGCTGTGCTTCTGGCTACGAGTACATTAACTACAGCATCTCATGCGTTTGATATTCGTGAACGGCCCTACGAAAAAGTATCGGGCACGGCCGTCAATGACAAACTGGGATACGAACTTGGAGGTGGTGCTGCATACGGCGCTGCAAGCACTCGAATAGTTCCTCCTAGTATTGGACTCGGTGTCCAGTGGAAAGCTGACATGATGTGCGGAAACATGGATCTGCAATCGACTATTAAGAATCAGCTTAACGGTGCAACTGACGGCTTTAAAAACATTATGGGAGGCATTGTTGAATCAGCAACTGGGGCGGTCATGAGTCTGCCTGCGATGATGATTCAACGCTCAAATCCAGGACTGTATGAGCTGCTCAGTAACGGTGTTTTACAGGCTCGGGTCGATTTCGATCGTTCCAAGATGTCCTGTCAAGGAATTCTGGATCAGGCCAGCTCCTATCTTGATGGCGGGCCAAGCCTTGCTGCGCTCGCGAAGGCTGAAACCATGAAGTCAGCAGTACGAGCAACCAATGGCGACAGCGTTGCAGCTGAAAAAAAAGCTGAATCCGAGGGAACCGAAAACGGCATTGAATGGATGGGAGAAAAGCGTGGAGGATCCGGACAAAAACCGCTTGTACTCACAGAAGACATAGCACGCCGTGCTTACAACACTACAGTCGGCAGGACTGCAAACACAAATGCAATGATAACTGCCGCCCAATGTAACGGTGCCGCAATTTGTACGCTGTGGGACACACCGCAAAAAGCAGCAGAATTTGCGAAAAAGGTTGTAGGAGAAACCGAGCTCACTACGTGCCTAGATGGTTGCGACCCTGCGGTAGTTAAACCAGGTACAGGACTGTTACATCTAGCTGACGAAGTGTATGAAGAAAAAGCAACGCTGATGGTTAAGCTACTGGACAAAAACCAAAAAATCTCCGAAGAAGATCTGCGTAAATTATCGACACCAATGCTGCCAGTATCCCGTAGTGTGATCGAAGCCCTTCGCGATGACCCAGACGGTCAAGTGCTGTCTGAGCGTCTACTTTCTGAGATCTCACTGGCTGATATCACCTGGAAAGGTATTCAGCTTATGAGGCTTCTGATGACAGGCGCTCAAAACCCTGATGTTCAGAAAGTAGCTGAAGCCAAACAGCACGTATCAGACAAAGTTGCCAACCTGCAGGCCGAAATTGATTCCATGAAAATGGAAATGGATATGCGTCGTGACTTAGCCAATAACACTGCTACTGCTGCACTTAATCGCGCTGCTGCGGCACGCGCTCAATCTGGTTTGGTGCTCGAAGCAGATGCAACACCGGATCGTCTGCAGCAAGCAGAACAGGGCCGTGGGGCTACACCGTGATCAAGCTCATCAAAAGACATTTACTGATTTCCGCAATCTTTTTGACCTTCATTGTTACAGCTCTGCTGTACACCATTCAGCTGCTGCTCAATGGCGGTGATCCTATGGCTGTACTGCAGCAAAATGCTGAGCTGGCCAATCATTGGCTGGTTTGGCGGGTAGTACTGTATTCAGGGATGACAGCATTCTACGTTTATCTTGTCCGCCGACACACAGCACAGGGCAATTTTGAGCACGTTGCGTATCTAGGCAAAATCCGGAACTACGGCCTCCTGATTATGCTGGCAAACGAAGTCTCAAACTATATCGGCTATTTCGAGGGATAAGTCATGGGAATGACGACATTCAGCTATTTTGAGTATTACCTAACCATGCTGGGCTGGGCTATTAGTAACAGCATTTGGAATGCGTTGACTGCCAGTGGTGTTGCGCTTGTACCCATCATTATTCTTTTTCTGCAGTCAATGCTAGAGGCTCGACAAAAAGGGGGTGTGGACGTTGAGGCTGTAACTAAAGGCGTTGAAACCCGGATGTGGCAGATTTACGTGATCATACTGTTTGCATGTATTCCTTGGCCGGCTTTAAGCTTGGGGGAAATCAAGGTGGACACAACGACCTCATGTGGTGTTACGCAAATGGAGCACGACAAAACACAATGGGGTGGTGAGTTTTCTACTGTTGGCAACGTCAGACCTCACGTGCCTGTTTGGTTTAACTTGATTCATCTACTATCGAAGTCGATCACCGGCACTGCCATCGCCTCGATCCCCTGCAATGGCGATATTCGTTCAACCATGTTCGAAATTGATAATCAGCGAATCGCCGATCCAAACCTCATCGAGGAAGTCGCTCAATTTACAAACGAATGCTACGCACAAGCCCGTGTCAAACTATTCCGAGATAAGAATGTGACAGAAAGCTGGACAGACGCAAGCGGGCTGATTACGAAGTGGGAGGCAGGCTGGATTGGTTCCAAAGTGTTTATGGACACCGGTGGCTACTATGACAGCATGCGTGCACTTTCACCCCAGCGCCTATTTCCTTGGGATGCGAATCGAGATGAAGGTTTGGCTCCTGGCCGCGATGGTGGCGGTTACCCAATCTGCAAAAACTGGTGGCAGGACTCAAAGAATGGATTACGTACTCGCTTAGCTGCTCAAATCGAGCCTGGCTTGCTCGAAAAAGCATCAAGCTTATTTCGCTGGGGAGAAAACAGCACTGATAGCATGATCCGGAATATCGTGAGCCCGAGCGCTATCGAACGCTCAAAGGAAATGGGTAGCCCTTTTTACAATATGGGCCCAAGTACCGAGACAGGTGTCGCTGGAGCTTTTGACTCGGCTCGTGAAATGTATAACAACCTCAGAACCACCCAAAGTACTGGGCCGCTTGGCAATGAGCGAGACAAGGGGGCGGCACAAGTACAGGCTATGCGATCAGCATTACCGATGTTTCAAGCAATAGGTTACATGGTGCTGGTGATTTCTATACCTATTGTCCTAGTGCTGAGTGGGTATTCGTTTGGAGCATTGTTTCAGCTGTCATTCGGGATGTTCACCATCCATTTTCTGACATTTTTCTGGGAGCTATCGCGCTGGTTGGATTCTAAACTGCTCGCAGGGCTGTATATGAACCAAGGCATGGGTGCTGTTGCAACACGAATGATGCCTTGGACAGACCACGGCGCCTCCTACTGGATGTCGGACTTTGTGCTGTGGGGGTCGCTAGTGGTAATGCCTGCATTGTTTTTAGTTGTTATGGGCTGGGCAGGTATGAAGGCTCAAGGGTTCTTATTGGCAGGCTTTGCAGTTGGTGGTGCTGTAGGTGGAGCGTCTGGAAGCATTGGTGGCCAGTCTGGATCTGGTTTCGGTGGTGCAGTCGGCGGGGCTGCTAATAAGGCGGGGGGTGCAGCAATAAGAGCTGGTGCTCGCGTAGCTAGGAATCATCCAAAAGTAAAAGCGGCCAGAGCAGCAACTCAAGCTGCAAAAAATCGGTAGGTATGGAGGGAGTTTAGAATACACATACAAAGCCTGCGATTTGCAGGCTTTGTATTAAAAATGATAAGCAAAGTATCAATCTTAAAAGATCTCAAAAGCGGTCATTAGTATCGCCTAAGTGCAAATGGTATTCCCGTCTAGCCAAAGCTTCCTGTCTACCTTCTTCTCGCAACTCCTCAGCCAATTGTTCTGCCTTACTCTGACTTGAACTTGTAAGTGCAAAATAAATAAGAGCCACAACAGCAATTAAACCGGCCAGCATCAATCCGAGACTGATCAAGACTCCCCAAGTCAGCATACTGACCAAAAACTTGGGCAGCTTTAAGGCAGTGAAAACTCCACTCACCTTCGTCTTGGTAGCTCGGGCAATTCCAAGAACCATCTGCCCATATCCCGCGCTTTGAGTTTCAAATATACGTTCCATTGTAATGTTCCCCAACCCTCAAAAACATACAGAAAAATCTAACAAATCATGACCCTAGTATATACCCTCACCAGGATCAACCATTTTTCATACTCACCTCGCAAACTGCCCTACTGTCTACTGTAGTAGCTAGTGTTACCGGAATAGCTAACTCTTTGTCACCAAAGTCCAGAGTAACTTTCTAGGTAACCCGTGAGCAATTTTCCTTTTCCAACATCGATGCAATGGCAATCACGGCATCTGTTGCGCTGTGTGTTTTATTCGCAAAATCTCAACGGTACGGGATTCATCGAGCACCCGGTAAAAAATGATGTAGTTCTTGTGTGCCACCAACTCCCTCAACCAGTCGGGCAAGCCAGGGCGACCCGAGCGGCCCGTGCCGGGGAACTCTGCAAGCTGCTTTGTCTTCTCGCGCAGCTCCTTACCAAATTTCTTGGCATTGGCCGGACTGTCTTGGGCGATATAGTCAATGATGTTGTCTAAATCGGCTTCGGCAATCGGTCGCCAGATAACGCTGTAAGGTTTTCTTGACTTCGCCATAAGTTAGCCGGGGCGCTTCTCGTTTGCTGCCATGTGGCGGGCAATACGGGCGTCCATCTGAGCCATGACCTCGTCATGCGGAATGCTTGACCGGGGATCATCAATAGCTTCTTGGATCTCGGCTGCCAACCACTGATTATAAGCTGCTGCTTCGTGCGCTTCGCGCATGGCGTCGGCACGGTTCTGCCTACTTCGGCTCATGTCCTTCTGATCGGGATTCCAGTCGGTGGCATCGATCTGGATAACGTCAATACCGACGTCCCGCAACACAATGAGCGCCGAAGTAGGATTGCCAAAGCGACGCGGCTCGGTAGTCCGCGCTTTCACTAGTATGGCGTCTTGACCGCTGCGCGTAGCGATTTCAACAAAGAAGCCTCCACCCTGCCCTTTCAGAGTTACACCTGTCACGCCACCGGCTCCGACCGTTGCCCGAAGTTGCTCTACTGTCATGCTTTGCATGATGCACCTCTTTTATCAGCAAGCGTTAATATTAGGCCTTACTGTGCATAACTGATAGAACATGCGCAACACTTTTAGTATCCGAATACGGTCGCTTTACGGTTTTTCAGGATAGCTAAAGAGTTGCCAAGAGGTAGGGAAAGGCAGGCAATGCGATCAGCACTGCCGTTGTTTAAGACGCTAGGATGAAAAAAGCCTGCATAATTCGCAGGCTTTTTATCGTATTACTTACCAGTGCTTCCCATCAGCAACGTCCTTAGCTCCCTCAAACAGATCATCACGCCAGCTCGCGGCCTGTGTTCGCTCAAATGCCGAGTCATGTGTCATCTTGATTGATGTTCGATTTGCCCCTTCTTTGTTCAGACTAATCCACAAAACGTCGCGTGGAGTGTTTTTCCCGATATTTCCTGCCATCCGGTAAAAAGCTCCAGGAGTAGCCTGGATACGCGCATCCGAAAACCCGTAGTAGGATTTCATTCTTGCTGCAACAGTATCAACGTCAACGTCTACAAAAAAAGTCTTTGATACGCTGTTAGGAGTTACCTGCCCACCATACACAACCCGATTCACATCGTAGGCGGCATCACTGATCTTTTGGTTTAGTGCTGCAAAGTCCTCAGTTGCACAGCCTGATAGCAATACAACAGAGCAGACAGCCGTTAAATAAAATTTCTTCATTTGTTAAATTCCTTGAAAATCAATAATCCAGTTCGTATTTTTATGTAATTCATTGCCATCTCCGTATTTTTACGGCAAACGATTTGCTGTGATGATTACTCTAGCAATCAGGAGATTCCACATCGACCTGAAAGCCGAAATCCAGCACTACCTATTGAACTGGACACAGTTACTGGCCTGTTTTATGATTTGGCTATGTTTCGTTGGTCGTTGACTGACAACATGCCCAAAGCCCTGTGCAGCACGTAAATGGGCGCTCACCACATTAGTATGAGTTGCTGTTAAAACTTACCTACCCTTGGCGGAGAAATCACTCTCCGTCAGGAGTTGTGTTTCTCCGCTTTTTTATTTGGAGAAACACCATGTCTCAGAAAAAAACCAACACCCAAACCACTCCAGCCACTTTGACTGCTTTTCTTACGAGTCCTGAAATGATTCAGCTGGTAAGGGATGTGGCAGTCGTGGGTAAAGCAGAAGGTGCCAAGCTTCGCGCTAGCGCCGGTGCTCGCCTGTCACCTCGGTTGACTCAGTGCAAAACTGCGCTGGACTCTGCCAAGGCAGCAGTTATGCAGCTTCAGCAGCAGTCTGCTGTATCACCAACAGTTAATTACGATACTCCCACAATCATGCGCAAGCTGGGCACAGCACAGTTTGAAGCATGGCAGCATCTAAACGGTGTTACTGAAACACCCGATACAAACATCCACGTCCAGGTTTACAACATGGACCTTTGCTAAGGCTAAACACCTTTAATAACCCTGGCGGAAAGCTCTTTTCCGCCAGGGTTAGTGTTTTTCCGCCGTATATTGGAGAAACACATGCTAATACTTTGGTTTCTGTCTTGGATAAAGGCAGGTTTTGTTCGTAATGCTGCCGGAGCTGGTGAAGATCTTCGCAAGCTGGGGTTGGGAATGATAGGAGCAGGCCTATTGATGTCAGCCCCAAACCTAACACAGAGGAGTGAATAATATGATTTTCGGAATAACAGTTGCTATGTTACTCACATTTATTTCATTCATAGCTTACATCGGTTTGAAAGATCAATTCCTTGAAGACCTAGCCTCACGTCAGTTACAAGACGAAAAATAACCCAAAAAAACCCGCTTCGGCGGGTTTTTTCATGTCTGCACACAATAGCAAATTATCATTATCCCAGCGTTTTTATAGCCTGCCCCAAAACCCGTCTGTTCGGATATCGGGTTAACGCCCTATCCAGCTGCCGTCATATTTAAGATTGACGATTGTTGCTAGACTGACATCCGCTACCGATGTAATCAATGCAGCCACTGAGCTTGAACATACAGTTGCTGAAGAAAGTATTGAGGCTAGCAAAAGACACAAGGCCACTGTCACCGATTGCTACAGTGCTTTAAAAGATATTGAGGATGGCGATTCGATAGCAGTCATCACTATTCGTTATGCGCTGGTAGAAAATCAGGTTATAGACTGGTTTGAAACTGCGCAGTGGCTGCAAGCTTTAAGAACTACTCGTGGTAATCGTCGGTTATTTCCCCATGACCTAAAAGCAACTGCGCTTGGAATGCCCCTGCTTCCTGCTAGGGTGCAAGATAAAGCGACAGCCAATGAAGTTGATAAAACGATTAACCAGCTGAGACAGTTATACAGTAATGACCGTGATGAAATGCTTTGGTGTATCCAGTACTGGATTTACAACAGCAGCCAATCCAGAGCTGGCATTCGATTTACTAACCCAAAAGACCTTAAGCGTTTTACCAAGACGTTGCACAGCGTCATCCCTTACAGTCGCTGGCACCTGAGGTTATTGATCACACCTCAATCAACACTGGCAGACTTAGACGAGTGGCGAGTGAGAGGGCTAACCACCCCAGTTGAGGATCCTGTAAAAACAGGTAAAACGATCCAAGCGTACCTAACATTACGTCATGCGGATGAGAAAAATATACTTGCAAGCCATAAGAAAAACATGAGCCAGTATTCATCAACCTTGCTGAAATATGTATTTCACATGCTGGCGATTATGATTGGAATTGATCGAAAAAGTGAGCACAACTCAGTTACCTATAACGCTATTGTCGGCTCTTCGCATTTGAGGGTGACGAAGCGGTTCAGGTAGCCCTGGAGAAAATCCCGGCTCTGCGGGCCGATATCCCCGTTTGCATCAATCAACTCGGGATGAAATTGCACGTAGGCTTCGCCGCCCAGCACCACCGAGCCGAGGATGCCCATGATCTGGCGCAGGTGTTGCTGCACCAGCGCGGTTCCGATGGCACCCGGCGAGGTGCCGGTGAGGGCGACGGGCTTGTCGAACCAGACGTTGCTGCCCATCGGTTTGGAGCCCCAGTCGATGGCGTTTTTCAGTACCGCCGGCAGGGAGCGGTTGTGCTCGGGGGTGACGATGAGTACGCCGTCGGCAGCACGAATCTCATCGGTGAAGCGGTTCACGCTGTCCGGGCGCTCGCCTTCCAGGTCGAGGTTGTACAGCGGCAGGTCGTCGATCTGCGGATAACTGACCTTGATATTGGCCGGCAACAGGCGGGCCATGGCCTCGCTCAGCTGACGGTTGATGGACTCGCGGCGGTTGCTGCCGACCAGAATAGCCAGATGATATGTTCTGTTCATGTATGCCCTTGTCTCTGTGGAGCCCGGCATGTCGGGCTGCTCGAGTTGAAGTTGATGTGCTGACGCCATTATCGGACAGCTGTATCGATCATGAAAGCGCATATTTTGCATGCGAGCTATCGATATGGTCGATAGATACCGAGCCTACAGTGGGCGGCTGTAAAACAGGGCGTAGCTTTCGATACCGTCGTTCGGGTTCTTGATGCCGGCGTTGGAATAATGCATGGCACGCACGCCCAGACGACTGCCGCTGGGCAGTACTACGCCAGCCCCCAGCCGATCCTCGAAATGGAAGGCCGAGCCCATGTCACGCTCGCCCACGTCGGTTGAGGAGAACAGCGAGACGCCGATCCCGAACTCGACAAAAGGACGTACACGGTCGCCGTTGAACTGATACACCAGTACCGGGCTGAAGGACAGGGAGTGCGCGCCCGAGGCGTCGCTGCCCTCCCAATAGGTGTAGGCGGTGTCCCAGTAACCGGTGAGGTAGCCGCGCTCGCTCTGCCACCAGCTCCTGTCCCAGTCATGGGCCAGGCTGGCCCGCCAGGTCATCTCGCCCTGGCCGGTAACGCCGACGCTGGCAGAAACGTGATTGTCGCTGTCTTGCGCGTGTACCGGAGCCACTGCCAGGGCAGTGCTCGCCAGTGCCGCCAGGGCCATGGCGGCCAGTTCAAGGTGCTTGTTCATCAGGTCTCCTTGTTGGTTGTTTGCGGTGTCAGGGCGTTGGCTTGCCAGCCGCCGCCCAGCGCCCGATACAGGGCCACCTCACTGTTCAGATGTTGCAGCTGATAACTCAGCAGCGCCTGGCGTATTGCGAAGTGTTATCAAGACATTACTGTCGTAATCACGAGCATCCCTGCGTAATCTCGAATGTTTAATATTCAGCGCTGGCCGGCTCAGATACCATGCTTTGAGTCCTTCTCACTTAGCTGGTTGGGCGATGCCAACCGGTTGACGCCAGATTTGGCCAACCGCGGAGGTACCTCGTCATCCTACAGTCCTCTGAGGCCGGTGCGCAGCTGTTGTTCGACTGCGTTTTGCTCCAGCGTGTGCCAGTGGATTATCCGTGGGGGTTCCCTGGAACGATCATTTACTATATTCGTCATCCAACCCTGCCTACTCTATGGCCGTAGGAGTCAGGTTGGCAGCCTCCGTCCCCAAAGCCGCGCCAGCGACGCACTGTTCGCATACGATGCCCGTCACTTCTAGCTCTCCTCTCCCAATATTCTGGTGCCAGCGCTTCCCTGCAAAATACCCAGCGCATCTTCCAGTCTGCCAATGCCGCTGAACCCTCCGTATTGGGCAAAGTCGGCTGCAGCGA
Organism: Pseudomonas sp.; assembly: GCA_048266525.1. Classification (GTDB taxonomy): domain Bacteria; phylum Pseudomonadota; class Gammaproteobacteria; order Pseudomonadales; family Pseudomonadaceae; genus Denitrificimonas. The sequence goes on along the minus strand of JBLWZG010000004.1, from coordinate 25,220 downwards.
CCAGTTTGGGTCCCATGGAGCCCGCCGGCAGATCGAGCGCACGCCCCTCCTCCACGCTCAGGCTGCTGATCGCCGCTGCGTTGTCCTTGCCGAAGTCCCGATAGATCGCATCGACATCGGTCAGCAGCAACAGTGCATCGGCCTTGAGCTGTTGCGCCAGCAGGGCGCTGGCTGCGTCCTTGTCGATGACCGCCTCAATGCCCACCGTACTACCGTCTTCACGGCGCAGTATCGGGATGCCGCCGCCACCTGCGCAGATCACCACCACGCCCTGGTCCAATAGCAACTTGATCACCCGCATGTCGGGAATTTCCAGCGGCTTGGGTGACGGCACCACCCTGCGCCATTTGTCGCCATCTTGGGCAATATGCCAACCGGCGGTTTTCGCCCGGGATTCGGCTTCAGCCCGCTCATACACGGGCCCGATGAACTTGGTCGGGTTATCAAACGCCGGATCATGCTGATCCACCACAACCTGGGTCAGCAGTGTGGCTACTGGCCGGTCGTGATTCAGCGCATTCTCCAGCTCCTGTTCGATGACGTAACCAATCATGCCTTCGGTTTCCGCCCCCAGCATATCCAGGGGGTAGGCCTCGTCCGGATTGTAGGCGGCACCCTGCAACGCCAACAGGCCGACCTGGGGGCCGTTGCCGTGGGTAATGACCAGATCGTGGCCAGCCCGCACGATAGCGGCCAAGCCTTGGGCGGCGATTCGTACATTGGCACGTTGGGTGCGCGCGGTCAGAGGCTCACCGCGCTTCAATAGGGCGTTGCCGCCCAAAGCTGCGACTACCAGCATGTCAGGCTCCCAGGGTGGCGACCAGCACCGCCTTGATGGTGTGCATGCGGTTTTCCGCCTGATCGAACACGATCGAAGCGGGGCTTTCGAAGACCTCATCGGTGACTTCCATGGCATCGATACCGTACTTCTGCTGAATCTCCTTGCCGATCGTGGTTTCAGTGTTGTGGAAGGCCGGCAGGCAATGCATGAAGCGCACCCGCGGATTGCCGGTTTTTTCCATCAGTGCCGCATTGACCTGATAGGGCAGCAACAGCTTGATCCGCTCGGCCCATTTTTCCTCGGGCTCGCCCATCGACACCCAAACATCGGTATAGACGAAATCCACACCGGCTACTGCGCTGTCGATATTCTCAGTGATGGTGATTCGCGCGCCGGTGGTGCTGGCGATTCGCTGGGCTTCCTGTTGGATATCATCATGCGGCCAACAGGACTTTGGGGCGCACAGGCGCACGTCCATGCCCATTTTAGCGCCGCCGATCAGCAGGCTATCCCCCATGTTATTGGCGGCATCGCCGATGAAAACATAGGATATGTCACGCAGTGGCTTTTCCACATGCTCCTGCATGGTCAGAAAGTCGGCGAGGATCTGGGTAGGATGAAATTCATCCGTCAAGCCGTTGTAGACGGGCACGCCAGCATACTCGGCCAACTCCTCGACCACAGCCTGGCCGAAGCCCCGGTATTCGATGGCATCATAGACGCGCCCCAGCACTCGGGCGGTGTCCTTGACCGATTCTTTGTGACCAATATGGGTGCCGGTCGGCCCAAGATAGGTAACCTTGGCGCCCTGATCAAAGGCCGCAACCTCGAAGCCTACCCGGGTGCGAGTGGAGTCCTTTTCGAATATCAGGGCGATTTCCTTGCCACACAGCTGCGGCACTTCGGTGCCGGTATACTTAGCTGCTTTCAAGTCGCCTGCCAGTTTCAGCAGGTAACTGATTTCGCGCGGACTGAAGTCCCGCAGCGTGAGAAAGTGTCGGCTTTTAAGGTTGAAGGCCATTGCCATGCTCCTTGTCTGTCAGAGGGGGTCGCGTATGGTCGGGCAGCTCATGCAGCGTCCACCGCCGCGGCCCCGGCCCAGCTCTGCGCCGGGAACTTTCAGCACTTCGATGCCGGCCGATTCCAGAGCAGCGTTGGTGTCGTCATTGCGGTCATAGCCAATGACGACGCCCGGGCTCAGGGCCAGTACGTTGTTGCCATCATTCCACTGCTCGCGCTCACGTTCGGCGGGCGTGTCCCCTCCGGTAGGGATCACGGTCAGAGATTGATAACCGAGCGCCTCCGCAACCACGTCGAACATCGGACGCGGATCCTGGTTGAACGTCAGGTGCTTGCCGCCAGTGCCGGGACGCAGGTCATAACAGACCATCTGATCGGCTACTTCCTTGAAGGCGGTAACGACATTGCCGCCGCAGAAGGTGAACACCGTATCCAGGTGCATGGCCGCTCGACTTTTGGGAATCTGGCAGGCCACCACGCGATCGACCGTGCCGCGCTCGAACAGGGCATTGGCCATTTGCCCGATCGCCTGGGGTGATGAGCGCTCGCCCATGCCGACCAGCACGGTGCCATTGCCGACCGGCATGATGTCGCCGCCTTCCAGGGTGGCCAGCGCATGATCCTTGAGCGGATCGCCCCAGAGCACCTCGACCTTGCCGGAAAATTTTGGATGAAACTGGTAGATTGCTGCCGTCAGCAGCGTTTCCGGCTTGCGTGCGGCCCAGTACATGGGATTCAGCGTGACGCCACCGTAGATCCAGGCGCTGTTGTCTCGGGTAAATAGAAAATTCGGCAGAGGCGGTAAGATAAAGCCATAAGGCCCCAAGTGGTTGCCGAACAGACCGCTCGGATCGAACGGCAGATCATTCACCTGCAAGCCACCGATCAGGAACTCTGCCAGGACGTGCCCTGGCAGCTCGTCCATCCAGGCCCGCAAATCAGACACCATGCCGACGCCAATATGATTCCAGCTGATCCGATGATCGAGAATCCAGCTTCGCGCTTCGGCGATGTCCAGGGTCTCGGCCAGCAGTTGATTGACATCCAACACCTCCACTCCTCGGGCACGCATCAGACTTACGAATACATCGTGATCCTTTTGCGCCTGTTTGACCCAGAACACATCATCAAACAATAGAGCATCACAATTACTGGGCGTTAGCCTGCGATGGGCAAGACCGGGGCGACAAACGATGACCTGCCGCAAAATACCTGTTTCGGAGTGAACGCCAAGAGTATGTTCAGACATGTGAAAACCTCATTTATCAGAGAATTACAGGAAGACACCGATGCTGATCACTAAGGTGATAAACAGGGTCAGAATCGCCATCAAGGGCCAGATGAATACCAGCCAGCGGTCATAGGAGACTCGCCCTATGGCCAGGCCGCCGATCACCACTGCGAAGGTTGGGTTGATCAGATTCACCAGGCCGTTGGCTGATTGATAGGCAGTTACAACTAAGTCGCGACTGACATTAGCAAAGTCCGCCAGGGGGGCAAGAATGGGCATCGACAGTACCGCAAGGCCGGATGACGAAGGCACGAGGAAGCTCATGCCCGTCTCGATCCAGAACATCAGGTTGATGAAACCCAGTTCCGACATGTTGCTCAAGCGCATTTCAGCACTGTGCAAAATCGTATCAGCAATCATGCCCTGTTCCATGATGACCACGATGCCTCGCGCTAGGCCAACGACCAGAGCTACGCCAAGCAGATCACGGGCGCCATCGACAAAGCTGCCGGCCAGCCTCTTCTCGCCCAGGCGGGCGACAACACCAACGACGATCGCAGCGGCCAGGAACAGAGCGCCCATCTTGTCCATCCACCAGTCCTGGGAGGAAACACCCCAGATCATGACCACGAAGGTCAGGGCGAAGATCACTAGTACCAGTTTCTGGGTCAGGCTCAGTTTGGCGTCACCCAGATCATCATGCCCCTGTAGAAACAACGTGCGGTGGGCATTGCGTTGTTTGGCCACGACGGAACGCGAAGGGTCGGCCTTGACCCGTTTTGCATAGCGCATCACATAGACGGCACAGATCACCAAACCGCCAATCAGCAGCACTAGGCGCAGCAGCAGGCCATCGGTAAAAGGAATGTGGGCTGCATTGGAGGCGATGACAGTGGCAAAGGGATTGATGGTCGAGCCCAATACACCGATGCCTGAGCCGATCAGGATCACGGCCACCCCCGTCACGGCATCGTAGCCGGCGGCGATGATGATCGGGATCAAAATGACATAGAACGCCAGGGTCTCTTCAGCCATGCCATAGGTTGTGCCGCCAAGGGCGAACAAAGTCATCAGGATCGGGATCATCCAGATCTCTCGGCCCTCCAACCGCTGCATTGCGCTGCGAATACCGGTGTCGATCGAGCCGGTGGCATTCACTACGCCCAAAAAACCACCGAGAAATAGTATGAACAGCGCTACATCCACGGCGTTGGCAACATAGCTGTCTGGATCATAAAAACCCGCAGTGGGCGCCAGCAGAACGTCCATAAATCCCTGGGGGCTGGGCTCGACCACTTGGTAAGTGCCAGGCACAGCCACTTCGCGGCCGACCTCTTCATTCATGACCCGCTCATATTTGCCGGCGGGAATGACCCAAGTCAGCGCAGCAATCAAGACGATCAACAAAAGCAGAATGGTGTAAGCCGTTGGAAAGCGACTTGTCAGATCCTGCTCTAGGTTTTGCGCGGAAGCGCTTTCTTCAGCCATTGTGGTTTTCCTCTCCGTGAGCCCATTGAGGGCTGCGATTGCGAAGCGAGTGTTATGACGTTCAGTCGACAAGTGGGTACTGATTATTGCCAACTGAAGATAGATGGCCTGCAAACAACCGTCCAGTCGTTTTTTTTTGTAGAAAGAGGATTAAATAGCATTGAGTTGACACAGATCAATGAATGGTCAAAAAACGCACAGAAATAGTTCTGCGATGCCTTTCGCTGTGTCCGGAGCAGCCATAAGGGTTGTCGTCGGCCGGGACAGGCCAAAGTCATACACGGGTCAAAGCTATGGAGGGGAGTGAGAATGTCTCAGGTAAGCTACGCGTGCCATCATCGCCGACAACACGCGCGTCATTGCCTGCGAGGGTCCGGCAAACACCCATGCGGGCGCCGTCTAGCGCACCACGCTGGTGCCGACCATAGCGACATGAATATTCGCGTCAGACGCACACCAATTCGACGGACACGGCCGTATCCTTGTGTGCGTCCACTGCCTTGTCTGAGCCAGCGGCAGCTGTCTAGCGCGGGGTGAGCTGCTCTTCCCGCTGCGTCATATCCTCTTTCAGAATACGCTGGATCTCTAATATTGCGACCGCGCTCTGTTGCACGCTGTGTCCTGAAATGATGACTTTCTCGGACTGTGCGCCGGGAAGATGTGCGCTGCGGTAGGGGACAAGACCGTCATCGGAATCATCGAGGGCCACGTCGGCATTGGCCTGGGCCACGATCGAGTGATAGCGCACCTGGGCAGAGATGGGAAAGTCCGCCGCCGCGCGCACGAAAGGATCGTTCTCGTCGAGGTTGTCGACGCTATTGGGGATATGCCCCAGGCTTTCGTGGCTGCTGGCCGCCGCATTGGGCGCCAGAGTGTGGGCGAGTTCTTCGAGCACCGTAACCGGGAAGCGAATGAATCCCGCCATCCAGCGCCCCAGGCGTCCACCTGCGACCGATGTGCCCCGGTGCGGTGCTGCGATGAAGATGGCGCGGCTGACATGCGGGAAGGACTCGAAACGCAACATCGGATCTATGCGCTTGATCTGCTGCGGCGTCAGCCGACTGTGATCAGCAGCCAACTGCACCAGCGACTGATCGGTTGACGACACCATCAACCGTGCGATGACCCCGCCCATGCTATGCCCCACCAGTACAAGGTCGGACGATGCCGGCGCCTGGCCGGAAGGATCGAAATGCGCCAGCGTATCCCCGAGCGCTCTGCGAATCATCGCGTGGTTCAATGCGATCGGCATGTTGGTCGGGTAGTAGACCTGCCAGATCTGGTAATGCTGGCGCAGCGCCTCATCGCCCAGGATTTCGTTGACGAGCTCTACCCAGGCTTCCGGGCTGCTGGCCAGTCCGTGCAGCATGACGATGATCCGTCGGTTCGGATCGTAGGGCTGCATCAGGTAGACGTGAGGGCGGTCGATGCCGCCCTCGCGCCCAAGCAGGCTACGAAGCGACTGCTTGTTGAACTTGGCACGAGCCAACCACAGGCCGTAGCCAGCGGTGAAATTGGCCGCCAGGGGTACGCGCTGCCCGCGCAGCATGATGGCCGACTCCACATAGGGGTCATGCACCGTCAAACGGACAGTGCGGGTATGCAGCACGCTGTCCAGGTCGTCTCCATCCGGGTGCAACAGAACCGTCATGGACGGCGCAGGCATCTCGCTCCAGGGTAGAGGCTGCTGGTTGCGTTTGGCCGCTGGACGACCATCCCGGGTGGGGGCGGAAGTCAGGGGTTCGTCCGGCATGACCGCCACCAGCTCGGCGCCGAAACCGTCGCGCCGGTAGAGGCTGCGCAGCCCGCGGAAAGACAGGGACGAGGCTGGCAAAAGTTCGGCGAGCACCACCGTGCTACCCGGCAAGCGCGCGTTGCGCATATCAACGTGCAATTCCCAGCCTGCAACGTCCCGGTGGGGCTGCGCTGGCAACTGCGTAGGCGTTTGTTGCCCAACTTCAAACATCGCGGTGGCGGCACGTTCGACAGCATAGTTATACCAGTCGCGTACCTGTGTCTGGCGATCCTCGAAAGCTCGCTCTCCTGGGGTATGGTCGCCGAGAAAGAGGTAGGCGTAGGCATAACGGATGGTTTCAAACCAGGCGGCTTGCTGCTCGAATCCGGGCTTCATGGCTTGTGCCTGCGCCAGCCACAGCTCGGATAGCGCAGCCAGACGCCGATCTGTGGTCACCCCCGTCACCGCGGCCAGGGCTTCAACGCAATTCGCTGAGACTGGTTTTGCGCACGCCTGCGCATCCAATGCCGCTACCCTGATGGTCTGGGTCGTCGCATCGCTGAGTTTGCCGCGTGTCAGGATATCGCCGCGCTTGAGTTCGATGGCCTCGCCCGCATCCAGTGTATGAACCTCAACCACTGGGCCGAACTCACGCAGGATCGAGCAGCCCCCCAGCAACAGCGGGGCAATGACGAGCCACACTGCCATGCGGCAAGACTGCTGGAACCTCATGGAGATACCTCGTCGGCCGGCACGCCGGGCACACCTTGTCGAATCGACATCGAGAAGTCGTCTCCTGATGCGTCAGAGGCCAGTGCGCGTTCGTTGATGTGCCCCAGTGCCTGCAGTTCTGCGTAGCGATGGCCGGGCGTCAATCCGTGCAGGTCATGGATGTATTCCGCAAAGTGTCCGGACAGCAGCAGGCGATAGTCCGCCGGCAACGCTGGCGCAATGAGCCGAGCCAGCTCGAATACGATGGTCGTGCAGTTACTGGTCAAGGTGTTGTAAAAGCGCGGCGTGCGCCGTAGTTCATTGGCCGCGTTCAGATACTCCAGAAACAATGCGCGGACATTCTCCTGACTCATCTGCAATCGATAGAGATAAACATCTTCGCCTCGCGCATTGCTGCGCGTACGCACAATGTCGCGCTCATCGGCGGCTACCAGGATCTGCTCGAACTGACGGAAGAATCCGCCGACCGCCGAGAAGGATTCGTGGCGCTCCTTGCGGATTTCCAGCGAGAACACCACCCGCTCACCGCCATCGAAGCCGAATGACACCAGCGTGTGAGCAATGTGCGGCCCCATCCAGTAGGAAAGTACCAGGTCGGCACTGCGCAGGCGGGCCAGGTCGTATGTGCGGCTCTCCCAACGCGGCGTGTAGTCGGTTTCGCTGCGCCATTCGAAGTTGCGCACATTGTTCAGGTGAACGTGGTCGCCGTCGACCCTGGTCTCGAGCAACTGGGCGACATCGTCAGCCCATAGGCGGTGGTGCGAAGGCTGTAAGGTGCTCCACCACGCCACCAAGACAGCGACGGCGCATGCGAACAACACTGCCGTGAGATTGCGCGCGGTTCGGCCGGGCAGGTCTGTTAGCGCCACCACCATCGACAGGCCTGCAGCCGCCCACAGCGTAAGGGCGATCAAGCGAACAGCGGGCTGCAGCACCTGATGCCATAGTGCCAGTGCGCCCCACGCAATCAGCAGTAGCACCGCAAAGCCGATCACCAGGCGCACAGGGAGATGCCTGTATTTTTGCCTTACCCTGCTCATCGAGGCTGCAAAAGCTCAAGCAGCAGTTGCCGATGTGCATCCCGTAACTGCACCAGCGATATGGAAGGGTTGCCCCTGGATAGCATCGAAGAGTTCAGCCACAGCAGTGCGGGAGCGAGCGCCAGCGGGAAAAAGTGCTCAGTCAGGACACTCGGACGAACAACCCCCCGGTCTATGTTGCCTTGGATGATGAGCTGTGCTCGCCTGCGCAGTCCGCGCGCTACCTCATCATGCCAACGTTTCACCAGTTCCGGTGCTCTGGCGCTTTCGGTCAGAAGTAATCGGTAGATCGATACCGTAGCGGGGGATTCAAACGTCGCGTAAAGGCGATCAAGATAGGCGTCTACCAGCTCTGGCAGCGTCAGTTCTTCATCCGGAAGCCAGCCCTGAAAATCGCGAAGCTGCTGGGTTGCACGTTCGAGCAAGGCGTGAAAAATCTCTTCCTTGCTTTTGAAGTGGGCGTAGATGCCTGCCTTGGATAAGCCCGCACATTCCGCCAGGCGCTCCATCGACACGGCGTTGTATGTCCGATCCGCAAACTCGATCAACGCCGCATCCAATATTTCCTCTCTCCTAGCCACAGAAGACAGATAGCGGTGCTTGCCTGGTACGTCGTCTTTTTTGGTTGGCATACAAAGGTCCCTGTTCAAAAATTGACTGGATTGTCCCATGGACTGGTCACCGGTTCCACCATGGGCGCATGGTCAGCCCAGGCTGAGCACTTCCAACTGGCGGGTGTGCAGTGCCTAGTGAACGGCTAGTTGCGTTTTCGGGATTGTAACGTACAATCAAAAGCAACCGTCCAGTCGTTTTCTTTTGATTGTACGATAACGCGCACTATTCGCAGGGACGCATACGAACCCGGAACGCCGGAAAATGAAGAAGGAGAGCCCCATCGACCGGTTGCTAGAGGCGAGAGTGCAGACATTAATAGGGAGGTGGCGTGAACAGCCATCAAAGTCGCGCTCGATTGCAGCGTTCGTTGGTGACCGACATGCCTGCGCGTCGCTGTACGTGGGCGGCTACTCCTCTACAACCAGGCCCTATTCAGCCCGAACCCCGTACGGAACGTGATCATGCCTCCAGCTTTTCCTTTATTGTCTGAGTTCAAATTGCGCACTGCCTCGCTGGCACTGAGCGCCGTCGTACTGACCGGCTGCATGTCGCTCGCTCCCGCTCCTGATACTCCGCCCCCGCCGGTGCCAGCGGTTTGGTCTGGTCATCCTGAATCAGGCGCCAAGGGTGCTCATGCGGGAGAACTTGCCTGGCAGGCGTACTTCACGGATCCCTTGCTGCAACGCCTCATCGAGACAGCGCTAGAAAACAACCGCGATCTGCGCCTGGCCGCGCTGCGTGTCGAGGAAGCCAGCGCTACGTTCCGCATTCAGCGCTCGGATCGATTTCCTGCCGTGGGCCTCGGTGCCCAAGGTGGGCGCGCCCGCGTCCCTGGCGATCTAAACATGTCGGGCCGATCGCAGGTCGGCGGCGAGTACCGGGCCGAGGTGGGGTTGAGCACCTGGGAGCTGGATCTGTGGGGCCGGGTCCGCAACCTCGAGGACGCCGCCCTGCAAACCTGGCTGGCAACCGACGCTGCGCGCCAGGCCGTCCACCTGGCGCTGATCGCCCAGGTGGCGGACGGTTACCTGGGCTTGCGCGAGATTGACGAGCGTGTGGCTATCGCCCGTCAAACCGTCGCGACTCGCGAGAATTCCTACCGCATTTTCCGGCGCCGCGTTGAAGTCGGCTCGACCTCGAAGCTGGATCTCACCCAAGTCCAGACCCTGCTGAACCAGGCTCAGGCGCTGCTGACCCAGCTTGAGCAAGCGCGCGCCACGCAACTGCACGCGCTGGCGCTGCTGGTGGGCGCTGATCCTGGCCCGCTGCCCGCCAAAGCACCCTTCGATGAAACAACGGTGCTGGCCGACCTGCGGGCCGGCCTGCCTTCGGAGCTGCTGGTCAGCCGCCCGGACATCATTTCCGCGGAACACCAATTGCGCGCTGGCGATGCCAACATCGGGGCCGCCCGCGCGGCGTTCTTGCCGCGCATTGCGCTGACCGGCAGCTTCGGCACGGCCAGTTCCGATCTGGACGGCCTGTTCGATTCCGGCAGCCGCGCCTGGACCTTCATGCCCACCCTGTCGCTGCCCATCTTCGATGGCGGGCGCCGGCGCGCAAACCTGGAACTGAGCGAAGTGCGCCGCGACATCGCCGTTGCCGGCTACGAGAAGACCATTCAAACGGCCTTTCGCGAGGTGGCCGATGCACTGAGCGCCAAGTACTGGCTGGCTGAGAAATTGACGATCCAGCGGGCCAATCTGGAAGCGCAAAGCGAACGCGCGCGGCTGGCCCAGTTGCGCTACGACAACGGCTCGGCCGCTTTCCTGGAGGTGCTGGACGCCCAACGCGATTTGCTGGATGCCGGACAACAGCTGGTACAGGCGCGCCGTGCGCTGCTATCCAGTCAGGTGGCGCTGTATGCCGCGCTCGGCGGCGGCACCCTCACCGCAACCGGCCAGGCGCAGAGTGCGACCTCGACGCCCGCTTCCACCCCATCAACCCGTTAAGGCACGCGAAACCTATGACTGTCTCATCCTCTCTCAAGAAAAAACTCCTGGTTGTTGCCGCTGCAGCGGTTGTTATCGCGCTGGCCTGGTGGGGCTGGACGGAGCTAGCCGACAGCGGGCCCGGCGAAGGGTTCATCAGCGGCAACGGCCGGATCGAAGCCACCGAGATCGATATCGCCACCAAGCTTCCCGGTCGTATCGAAGACATCCTCGTACGTGAAGGCGACTTCGTCGCGGCGGGTCAGCCACTGGCCAGAATGCAACTGGAAACGCTTGAGGCGCAGCGCGACGAAGCCTTCGCCATGCGTGAACAGGCCGAGCACTCGGTGACCGCAGCACAGGCCCAGGTGGCGCTGCGTGAAGCCGACGTGGTTGCGGCGCAGGCCCTGGTCGGTCAGCGCGAGTCGGAGCTCGACGCTGCGCAACGGCGGCTGAAACGTTCGCAGACCCTGTCCCAAGAGGGTGCCGCCTCGATACAGGAGCTGGACGATGACCGGGCGCGCGTACGGGGCGCACAGGCGACGCTCGCGGCCAGCAAAGCACAGACCGCCGCTGCCCGCGCCGCGGTTGAGGCCGCCAAGGCGCAGCTTGTCGGCGCGAGGTCCAGCGTGTCCGCTGCCACGGCCAGCATCAATCGCATCGAAGCGGACATCCGCGACAGCGAACTGCGTGCCCCGCGCGACGGACGGGTTCAGGTTCGCGTTGCGCAACCTGGCGAGGTGCTCGGAGCCGGCGGACGTGTCCTGAACCTGATCGACCTGTCGGACGTGTACATCACCTTCTTCCTGCCCGAGACCGTGGCCGGCCGCGTCGCGCTGGGCACCGAGGTACGCATCATTCTGGATGCCGCGCCGGAGTTTGTTATTCCAGCGACCGTTTCCTTCGTCGCCAGTGTGGCGCAGTTCACCCCCAAAACGGTGGAAACCGCCAGCGAACGGCAGAAACTGATGTTTCGCGTGCGTGCGCAGATTTCGCAGGAGTTGCTGCGTGAGCACCTCAATCAGGTCAAGACCGGGTTGCCCGGCGTGGCCTGGATCAAGCTCGACGCCAATGCCGAGTGGCCCGAGAACTTGTCCCTTCGCGTGCCGGAGTAAGTATGAGCCACAGTGCGCAACCCATGACCGTTGCAAGCGTCAGACAGGTGCGCTTGCGTTACGGCAACGTCATGGCCCTGGATGGCATTGACCTGGACATTCCCGCCGGGCGGATGGTCGGCCTGATTGGCCCCGACGGCGTAGGCAAGTCGAGTCTGCTCTCATTGCTGGCTGGCGTACGTATCATCCAGGAGGGCACGGTCGAGGTGCTGGGTGGCGATATGGCCAGCAAAGCCCATCGCAAGCAGGTATGCCCGCGCATCGCCTACATGCCGCAGGGACTGGGCAAAAACCTGTATCCGACGCTCTCGGTCGAGGAGAATCTGCAATTCTTCGCGCGCCTGTTCGGTCATGGCTCTGCGGAACGCCGCCAGCGGATCGATGAGCTCACCCAGGCCACTGGCCTGTTCAAATTCCTGGAGCGCCCGGCAGGCAAGCTGTCCGGGGGCATGAAGCAAAAACTCGGCCTGTGCTGCGCACTGATTCACGACCCGGATTTTCTGATTCTCGATGAGCCGACGACCGGAGTGGATCCGCTGGCGCGCGCACAGTTCTGGGACCTGATCGAGCGCATCCGCGCCGATCGCCCCGGCATGAGCGTGATCGTGGCTACCGCCTACATGGATGAGGCACAGCGCTTCGACTGGCTCGCCGCCATCGACGACGGCAAGGTCCTCGCCACCGGTACGCCGAAGGAATTGCTGGAGAAAACAAACAGCCCGAACCTGGAAGAGGCATTCATCCGCCTGCTCCCGGAAGAGAAAAAGCGCGGACACCAAGCGGTTGTCATTCCGCCTCTGCCTGAGGACGGCGCGGACGATATCGCCATCGAAGCCGAGGGGCTGACCATGCGCTTTGGCGACTTCGTTGCTGTCGATAGCGTGTCCTTCCGCATCCGGCGCGGTGAAATCTTCGGCTTCCTCGGCTCCAACGGGTGCGGCAAGTCCACGACGATGAAGATGCTTACCGGCCTGTTGCCGGCGAGCGAGGGTCGGGCCTGGCTGTTCGGCCATGAAGTGAACCCGCATGATCTGGACACCCGCCGCCGCGTCGGCTACATGTCCCAAGCGTTCTCGCTCTACAGTGAACTCACGGCACGCCAGAACCTGGAGTTGCACGCCAAGCTCTTCAGTGTGTCCCCGGAGGACATTCCTGCTCGCGTCGATGAGATGGTGGAGCGCTTCGGGCTGGTGGACGTCATCGACAGCCTGCCGGCCAGTCTGCCTCTGGGCATACGCCAGCGCCTGTCGCTGGCGGTCGCCATGGTGCACAAGCCCGAGCTGCTGATTCTCGACGAGCCGACCTCCGGCGTCGACCCGGTGGCGCGTGATGCGTTCTGGCGGCTGCTTATTGAATTGTCGCGGCGCGACCGGGTGACGGTCTTCATTTCCACTCACTTTATGAACGAGGCCGAACGCTGCGACCGCATGTCGATGATGCATGCCGGCAAGGTGCTCGACAGCGACGTGCCCGCCAGACTGGTCGAGAAACGCGGCGCCAAAACCCTTGAAGAGGCCTTCATCGGCTACCTCCTCGAAGCCGAGGGCGGCACAGCCGCCCCGCCCAGCCAGCCTGAGGCCGACAATCACGAGGAGCCGCCATCCGCGGTACCCGCTGAACACCGCTCTGGAGGCTTCAGCTTGCAGCGCATGTTCAGCTATCTATGGCGCGAGACCCTGGAGCTGCAGCGGGATCCGGTACGCGCCACCCTGGCGCTGGGTGGTTCGCTGCTGCTGATGTTCGTGATCGGCTTCGGCATCACCATGGACGTCGAGGACTTGAGCTATGCGGTGCTCGATCGCGACCAGACCACGCTCAGCCAGAGCTACACGCTGAACCTGGCCGGCTCGCGCTACTTCACCGAGCACGCGCCGATCATCGACTACGAGGACCTTGATCGACGCATGCGCAGCGGCGAACTGTCGCTGGCCATCGAAATCCCCCCTGGCTTCAGCCGCGACGTGTTGCGGGGCCAGAATGTGCAGATCGGCGCCTGGCTCGACGGCGCCATGCCGCAACGCGCGGAAACCGTCCAAGGCTATGTTCAGGGCATGAACCAGCATTGGCTGCTCTTACAGGCCAGCGAACGCAGCGGCGCCAGCGCAGCCGGCAATGCGAGCGTCGAGACGCGCTTTCGCTACAACCCCGATGTCAAGAGCCTGCCGGCCATGGTACCGGCCGTGATTCCTCTGTTGTTGCTCATGCTGCCGGCGATGCTGACCGCGCTGGCGGTGGTGCGCGAGAAAGAAACCGGGTCGATCACCAACCTCTACGTGACGCCGGTTACGCGCATCGAGTTTCTGCTTGGCAAGCAACTGCCCTATGTCGGTCTGGCCATGGTGAACTTTCTGTTGATGACGCTGCTCGCGGTCACCGTCTTTGGCGTTCCGGTCAAGGGCAGCTTTTTCACCCTGACGCTGGCCGCGCTGATCTTCTCCTTCGCCGCGACAGGCATGGGGCTGCTCGCCTCGGCCGTCACGCGCAGCCAGATCGCCGCCATGTTCTTTGCCATGATCGGCACCATCATTCCGGCCACCCAGTTCGCCGGCCTGAGGGATCCCGTGTCCTCGCTTGAAGGCTCCAGCAAGTTCATCGGCGAGATCTACCCCGCCACGCACATGATCTCCATCAGCCGTGGCGTGTTCAACAAATCACTCGGCCTGGCCGACCTGACGGGGCCGCTGTGGTCGATGCTCATTTCGGTTCCGGTCATTCTCGGCGTGGCTGTTTTGCTACTCAAGAAGCAGGAGCGTTGAGATGCGCAGAAGAAACCTGGCCAACATCTACGACCTTGGTGTCAAGGAGCTGTGGAGTCTTTGGCGCGATCCGATGATGCTTGTGCTCATCGTCTATGTGTTCACCGCGTCGGTCTACACCAAGGCCACGTCCATGCCGGAGACGCTGCACAACGCGCCCATCGCCATCGTCGACGAGGATAATTCGGCGCTGTCCCAGCGGGTTGCCTCGGCCTTCTACCCCCCGCAGTTCACGCCACCGGCCATGATCGACTATGGGGACGTGGACCCGGGCATGGACGCGGGGCTGTACACCTTCGCCCTGGTTATTCCGCCCAACTTCCAGCGCGACGTGCTGGCGGGGCGATCGCCTGCCGTGCAGCTCAATGTCGACGCCACCCGCATGAGCCAGGCCTTCACCGGCAGTGGCTATATCCAGCAGATCTTCACCGGTGAAGTCAATGAGTTCGTCAAGCGTTACCGCGGCACCGACGCGCCACCCGTGGATCTGGCATTGCGCGCACGCTTCAACCCCGCACTCGAGCAGGCCTGGTTCGGCTCGGTGGTGCAGATCATCAACCACATCACGCTGCTGTCCATCATCCTGACCGGCGCGGCGCTGATCCGCGAGCGAGAGCACGGCACCATCGAGCACCTGCTGGTGATGCCGGTCACGCCCGCGCAGATCATGCTCTCCAAGGTCTGGTCGATGGCCCTGGTCGTGCTGATCGCCTCCTTTCTGTCCCTCAATCTCATGGTGCGCGGCGTTCTGGGCGTTCCAGTCGAGGGTTCCATTGCACTGTTCTTCGCTGGCGCGGCGCTCAGTCTGTTCGCCACCACGTCGATGGGCATCTTCCTCGCCACCCTGGCGCGCAACATGCCGCAGTTCGGCATGCTGATGATGCTGACCATCCTGCCGCTCCAGATGCTATCCGGCGGCGACACGCCCCGCGAAAGCATGCCCGAGATCGTGCAGAACATCATGCTGATCGCACCCACCACCCATTTCGTGGAACTGAGCCAGGCCATCCTTTACCGGGGCGCGGGCCTGGAGACGGTATGGCAGCCCTTCCTGGCGCTGGCACTGATCGGCACAGTTCTGTTTTTCCTGTCGTTAGCACGCTTTCGCAAAACGATCGGCCAGATGGCTTGATCGTTTGACCGCCCGAGTGGGCACTCAACCCAGTAAGGAGTTTGACCATGAGCAATGAAACCATCCCTCTCAACCCATTCAAGGCGAACTCAGAACTGCAACTGCGCTTTCCAGCGCCTGACGCTGGAAAGCGGCCAACAATGGATGGAGAGCGCGACGGGTGTCGGTGAACACAATGCGTTCATTCGCGAGCACATCTGTGCAGCACTGGCCTTTCTGGGCATTGCGCTGGATGCCGACGCCAACACCAGAAACGCGGCGACGCTTTCAAGCGCCCACAGGCAGGTCGTCGTGGCCGTCGAACCAACCAACGAAGAGTGGGCGGACAAAATGGAGCATATTGGCCTAATGCCGTCGAGCACTGGCAAACCAGGTGGTTCTCGCACTGGTGAAAAGATGGCTGATTACGCGATCGAGGGCGGCTTGTTCATGCAGGCTACTGACAAACTATTGGCCGCTGGCTTTCAAGTGTCCTGGATCGACCGGTTTCCGCCTAGGGTGCCACATAAGGCGCAATTGAATGTTACCGCAGCGATTATGGCCGCACTTTCAGAGTCGCTGGCGGCAGCTAGTGAGACAGCCTTACTGGATCAATCTGAACCTGACCTAGGGCAAGCACCCGAATTGTCGGAATTGCTATCGCCTCCAACCGCTGAAAATCGTAGTAATCGTGTGAAGTACCGCTGCCCAAGATGCACAACCCAAGTCTGGGGCAAGCCTAATTTAAAAATCCGCTGTGGCGAAAATGATTGTGCTGACTCAGTGTTCGAACCGATTGCCTGAGCCTGAACAAATCACCCATATGACAGGGCCCATGCCCTTATGAGCAAAGATATACTGGATCAAATGGCCAAGCAGGAGCTTGTGTTCTTGATCCGCAGGCATGTGATGCAACGCCCTAAAAAAGTGATGTTTTATACGCTCGCTGGGTGTCTCTGGCGCAGAGGCAGAAGCAGCTTTCTGAAGTTTCAACCGCTGCTTTCCAGATATCAGACATAGAGACGATGTGTATTTTAAAGGAGGAGCTCAACGAATGCTCTGATGCTTCCCGCAAAGAGGCTTTGCTCAAACAAATAATGACGCACCACAAGGAAGCGGAAAAGTACCGCTCGATATACCGCGAATTCAACGCCCTGCTCCTCGAGTCTGAGCGGCTTTTCGAGCAGTATAAGGTCGCCTTAGGTTTAGAGAGTCGTTAATAGTGTGAACACGCAGGTTGTGACAAATACACTACAGCCGAAGAACTGTATCAGGCGCATGCAGACTGACGGCTGGAGTAACAGAGTGAGAACCTTAATGAAGTCATTAATCCTCAGGCACAAAAAAACCCACTAAAAAGTAGGTTTTTTTGAATCATACGTCCGCGGGGGGAGGCATCCGCCCTCAAGTCCCATGGCTAACTGTATCAGAATGAAGCTTTTTCAGGTGAGATGTCAAACTCAGGATTCATAGCGGCGAAACCTTCACGCTGATGGCGGCCATTGCTGCGCAGCATGTAGCACACGCAGTATTCGAACAGTAAGAGCACCCTCTTCGTATACAAGAATATAATTCGCGCTGGCAATCAGCTCCCTAGTTCCTTCGACTCGGCCAAAGCGACCCATTCTCGGGAAAGTTGACAGCTTTTTAGCCTTTTCCTCGATGTCATCCTTTACACGCTGCGCCGCATCCAGATTATCGTCTGATATATAATCTATTATCTCCAGCAAGTCGATACGTGCCAGTTCCGACCATTCCAGCTCAGCCACGATGACGTTTCTTGTCGATCAAAGCTTGAGCCTCATCCATGACTTGTTTATGCGTAACTGTGGGTCGTGTATCCATCAAAGCCTCTTTCACTTTGTCTCGAAACCAAGCATCGTGTGCTTCTGGATCTGTCGTTAGACCAGCGGGTAACCCACCCTCTTTAGTAATGCGGGTCAGCAAGATTCGGACGGCATCAGACATAGTTAGGCCGAAGCTGGCAAGTTTTTCTGTCGCCTCAGCCTTCAGCTTGTCATCGACACGAACATGCAACATAGAAGTATGAGCCATGATGTATCCTCCATTCGTTATTCATAATCTTATTCTGTATCTCAATTGAGATACAGTCAAGGCGTTCACAGTTTATAGACCGTTAAACGATTACCGTAGTGGCCTTACTTCAAAGCCTGTCTAAAGAGCGCTAAAGGGGTAAAGGGAAAATGGCTTTAAGGGATTAATGGAAGGGGGATTAAGGGCAAAGGGGCTACCCTGAAAGGGTTTGTTTGCAGGGAAAAACAAAAGGCCAAAAGGCAATCCGTGCCAGCCAAAAAATCACATACGAGCTAAAAAACCACACTTGAAAGCGAACTCCCTCTACGGCCTAATAGCTCTTTTACTTAATAAGCAGGTGCTGAATATGAGCTACTTAAATGAGATGAACGAGGCAATCGCACGAGCGGCAAGACTTCAATTAAAAACACCAATTTTCAAACCACAAAAAGGTCTATTACTGAGTGCCCAAGCTCTTCAGGAAATTCCTGAAATTATCAGAGGTGCTATAGGCACGCCCCCTGCTGAGGAAATCGCTGCTCAATGCCTATCATACCACGCACGTATACTGCCAGCACTTAGCAGTTATTTTGGAACTGAGCTGACCTACACAATAGGTTATGTTTCTACAGGTGAAGAAACAATTTTTGAGCACACAGAAGAACAAATGAAAGGGTTAATCAAGAGCGGGATCTCTAAACCCCAGCTTAATATTCATGCATGGTTAACGCTCCCTACATGCGAGATTTTGGACTTTACTCTTCCTACGACCTATGCAGTAATCAATAAAACAAAAGAAGGCTACGGAGAAGTTCTCGCAGGCCATGCTGACCATCTATTGGAAAATGTACGCTATCGTCCAATGCTACTGGGTGAAGATTACCTCCGAAGAATAGGTGCTCTATTGGAGTTCTAATCTATCCATTACACATGAGCTACATTTTAGTTTTTAACAGGCTCATCTTATTTTACGGAGCATTTGCGAATTGTTACACGAAATATCCCGTATTTTTAATGTGTCGTCTTAGGCACCGCTACCAACTTTACCCCCAGAGCGCCCAACACCCGGCTGATCGTGTCAAAGCGTGGACTGGCTCCCCCCCGCAGCGCTTTGTACAAGGACTCACGACCGATACCTGCGTCTTTGGCAATCTGGGTCATACCACGTGCTTTAGCGATATCGCCAAGAGCTTCGGCCAGCAACGCATCGTCGTCTGCCTCTAAAATAGCATTCAAGTAGGCAGTGATCGCCTCTTCACTGTCTAGGTAGTCGGCTGCATCAAAAGTAGGTAGCTCAGTAATTTTAACCATGGTTCAATCCTCCAGTGTTTTCGACAAAGCAATGGCTTTGACGATATCACGCGCCTGCGTTGACTTATCACCCCCACCCAACATGACAACCAAGACAGAGCCACGTTGTACAAAATACATTCGCCAGCCTTTGCCAAAATGTTCGCGCATCTCACTTACACCTTCGCCAACCGACTGAACATCGCCAAGATTGCCACGCGAAACCTTTTTCAACCGGGTAACTAGGCGCATTTTGGTGGTAACGTCTTTTAGTCCATTAAACCAGCGGTCAAACTCTGGCGTTCGTTTAATTTCAATCATAGTTAATCTCGGTTTCCACTAACGCAAGTGTATCCTATCGAATACAAAAAGCAATCCGAATTCGAAAAACACTTAGTGCAAGCCATACCCCTCAAGCAGCATAACTTGCATCACACTCCCCCCCTTTCTTCTTCAGTAACCCTCATCCACGAGTATCGGGTTACTGAACCAGCTCATTCTCAATTTGTACGACACTCTTTGCATACCACCCCAAGGAGTATAACCCCATGTTTTTTACCAATTTACTGATCTACCGCCTTAGCGCTGACTCAACCCTACTGCCAGATGACCTGGAAGCTGCTTTGGCTCAAAAACCAGCTATCCCTTGCGGCAGCCAGGTGGCTAGCACTTATGGTTTTGTTCCAGCACTAGGAAAGCCACAGGATCCGTTTGTGCATGTTGTACAAGGTTTTATGTTGATTGCAGGCCAGGAAGAAGAGCGAATTTTGCCGAGTTCGGTCGTACGCGATGCACTACGGGAGAAAGTGACTGAAATTGAAACAGCTGAGTCCCGAAAGATCTACAAAAAAGAGAAGGATCAGCTCAAGGGTGAGATTGTTCAGGCATTGTTACCACGCACCTTTATTCGTCGAACATTGACGTTTGCTGCAATTGACAGCAGTACTGGCTTGATTTTCGTAAACGCATCGAGCACCAAACGTGCGGAAGAACTGCTTTCTGCAGTACGCGAGGTGCTGGGCAGCTTGCCGGTACGCCCCATCAATGTGAAGCAATCCCCGGAAATCTCATTTACAAGTTGGCTGAAGTCTCACGAAGTGGGTGGTGGTTTATTTCTGCTGGATGAATGCGAACTTCGTGATACGGCTGAGGACGGCGGGATCATCAAGATCAAGCGTGAGGATCTGTCTAGTGAGGAAATTCAAAATCACCTGGCTGTTGGCAAGGTGGCCAGCCTGCTGTCACTTGCTTGGGAAGATAAGTTGTCTTTTGTGCTGGACAACAAGCTGGCCATCAAGCGCCTGCGTTTTGAAGAATTACTGCAGACCCAAGCCGAGCAGGATGGCGGAGATGATGCAGCTGGTCAGTTTGATGCCAGCTTTGTTCTGATGATGCTTACTTTTCGTGAATTCATTCCGCAGTTACTCGAAACACTGGGCGGTGAAGAACAAGCGAACCCCGCTTAAAAAACGATTGAATTATGGATTTTCCTGCTAGTAGGTTATGCAATGAATGAAGAGTTGGAGACATTACGTGCGGCAGCCATCGAGCAAGATCGCTGCTTTTCCAAAGGGCGCTTACGCGACGAATTCCGAATGAAGCCAAAGCCAGGAGTTGAGCCAGTCACCTATTACAAGAACGGTTACGGCGGTGAGTTTGGTGTATATCGCATCGCTGATTGTGTTCCGATGCGACCGATTAAGGCTGGTCGTTCCGAAAAGCAAAAGAGGGCAGCAAAGCGACTGGGCATCATGTCAAAATTAGAAAGCGGTTTGGCTCAAGCTGGTAAGTGTGCAGCAAACTGGCTGGATCAGGACTGCTATGTGCTGGACACCGAGACAACAGGACTGGGCAACAACGATCAAATCATCGAAATAGCTGTGTGTGATGCAAGTGGCAGAGTTTGTTATGAGCAACGAATTTCACCAAGCGTGCCGATCAATCCCAAAGCGGAAGAAGTGCACGGTATCAGCCTTGATGATTTGGCAGAATGCCCTCAGTGGCCTGAAATAGTTGATAGCCTCCAAACACTTCTGACCGGCCAAACCGTTGTCATTTACAATTCAGATTTTGACCTGGGTATGCTTCGCAGCACCTCTCAAGCTTTCGAAACCGACGACGCCTGGCTAAATACGCTAAGCATCCGCTGCGCTATGGAGTTGTCTGTACAGGCGTTTGGAGCTACTAACCGATATGGAACCATTTCTCTCGCCAATGCCGCTGACGCAGCTGATGTGTCGTGGCCTGGAGAAGCGCATAGTGCAAAAGTAGATGCCTTGGTCACGCTTGGGGTGCTAAGAGCTTTGAGCAACCATTATCACCAGCTGCATATTGAGCTGGAAAGAATGCAGTAATGGAAAAACTATTTCACTGCTGGCCACAGCCTTGCGGTATGCACAAGAGCAAGCACCCAAACTTTGCCACCGTCAATTTCATACACAAGGCGATAGTTTTCATGGGGTATTAGTTCGCGGGTTCTAGCAATTTTACCGGCTTTGCCGAGCTTCGGGTGCCTTGACAGCTGGGCAGCGGCATCGCTGAAAACTGCGTCCATGCGAACCGCTGCACCAGGGTTATCCGTTGCGATGTAGTTCCAAATATCTATCCGGTCTTGTTCCGCGTTCGGTGTCCAGATAACTATCACGCTTGACCCACCGCGTTACGCTTGGCTGCGAATGTAACCTCAACGTCATCATTTGAGCGACCTAAGCCCGCATGCATTGACGCACGTCCGGCTTCGACCTTTTCCCGCAGATAATCGTCGTACTCGCGAGCTTGATGGCGTTGCTCAATATATCCGCGCATCAGTTCACGCATAATTTGGGAAGCTGGGCGGTCTTCGCCAGCGGCTTCGGCCATGAAGCTTTCGCGTAACTCTGGCTCTAGTTTCATTGTGAAAACGGCTTGTTTGGACATCTTTCTCTCCTTTATCCAGGTACTAATAAAGTATATACCTTGTTAGTATGAATGGCGCGCTGAAATTGCCTTGTTTTGTTGCGTAGAACTAGTCGAGTTATTGACTAGTTGATCCAGAACAGGCCGGCAAAAAATATCTCAACAAATGCTTTTTTAGAGAGCTAATTCATTCTATAAGACACGACCACTGTGACATAGATTATTTTTTAATCTTTTTTATCTAAAAAACCTCTTTAAAATCAATGACATTAGACTTCATTTCAAAAAGCCAGAGTGGCCCATGTAATCATGGTATTAATAGCGCAGTGTGACATCGGTGGAAATTCATGAGTGATTTGGTTAAAGATTTCTTACAGAACCACGGGCCTTGTTTGTCGAGTGAACTTGCGGACTATCTAGTCCAGACTCTAAAGATTTCGCCTGATGCAGCTAGAAAGCGAGTTTCAAGGCTTGCTGATAATGTTAGACGCCTAGGCTATGTGACGTTTCCGCGTAGGGCCCGGTTCATGTACCTTGAGCAGCAGTTTGGCTCGCCCGTCTACTGGGAGAAGCTCGTTGGAGCATTGATGCAAACCAACACGGCCTACGGCAATGCTATAGCGGCGTTACGACAACGTGGAGGAGCCGTCCCAGAGCGACTTTTCCCTATCGTTTGCGGCGCCCCGATCAGGCAGCAGAAACACCTATCGCCTGAAACTATCTTCACTAGGCTCAATGAGGCGGGGCTTTTGAAAAGGGTGACGCTGCCCAGTCTTGGCGACTGTATTGCTATCGTGCAGGCGGACGAGTACTACGATCAGCTCTCGCCAATGATACGCGTACGCCTCATAACTGAAAGTTTCCTGCTTGCGGCGGTCAGTGATTGGCTGCGTAAACTGGGAGTTGTTAGTTACGGTAAGGTGGCCACTCGTGAGGATGATAGCTTGCCCCGTGTAGGGACGTTCGCCTGGGATCTTACCGCGCCTTCGTATTTGGGGCCGATGGTGAAAGCGACCAAGGATGGCAAGGACAAGCCAGGTTTTGTCGTTTGTGATGTATATCTGGGTGATTCCGTCACCATTGAGGGCGTGAAGCCCTTCATCAACAAATGTCGAACCCTGAGAAGTCTTCGGAACGTAGGTTCATGCTTGCAGATATTTGCCGCTGAAAAATTCAATAGCGATGCTTTTCAGCTCCTGAAGCAAAGCGGGATTATTCCGGCGACGCCGGCAAACCTATTTGGTGAAGAAGTCGCCGCAGGGTTGCGGGAACTGTCGGCAGTGCTGAATAAGGCGGCAACATTATCTACCATCGACCCAGCAAAGTTTGATGATCTGTTCAGCAAGCTAGGGAAGATTACGGGAGCGTCTAACCAGCTTCGTGGAACATTGTTTGAGTACCTCGCTGCCGAAATCATGCGAAAATCCGGTGTTAGCTTGGTACGATTGAACCGAATCTACAAGAATGGTATGGGCGAGGCCGAGGCGGACGTGGTCGCGGAGCGACAGGATATGTCTGTCACCTTCATCGAATGCAAAGGGCATGACCCCTATGGCCAGACACCGCATAGTGAGGTAAAGCGCTGGTTGCAGCACAACGTCCCAATCTTCTTCGGGATTAGAAACGAGCATCAAGATTGGAAAAATATCTCGGTGCATTTCGAGTTCTGGACGACTGCGCCTCTGACCCAAGAATCGCTTGATTTGCTCGAAAGGGCCAAGAGCGAGATCAAAGCTACGCGCTACACAATAAATTGGCGCGTTGGCCCGGAAATTCTTACTCTTTGCCAGAACACGAAAGACAATGGCCTCATCAACGCCTACCGAAAGCATTTCATGAAGTTCAACGCAAAGGCAGCCCGTGCGGCCGCAGTTTTGCATGGGCAGCGTAGAGACTAGAGTGCACCTGTCGCATATTATTCTAAGACGTGCGGCAGTATGTTCTCCTGCCGCTTGCCTAGCGCTGTCGTGTCGCGGGTTCTAGCTGCATATAATGAACACATGCGACTAGAATTGGAGACAGTGCGCAATGAATAAAAACGCCACTACTGGTCTGCTTCTGGGCTAGGCCCTAGTTACCGGCTGTGCGGTAACCCAGTCAGATACTGGACACCTCCAGACCACTGTTTTATGATTAATTTGTGTCTCGTTAGTCGTTGACTGACAACATACCCCAAGCCCTGTACAACATGAAAATGGGTGCTCACGCCTGTGAGTTGTTGTTTAAACCTACCTTTAATCCCTGCGGATAAACCTTTATCCCGCAAGGATCCTGTGTTTCTCCGCTTTTTGTTTTTTGGAGAAACATCATGGCTACTCAAGCTCAACAAGATCAGTTTGACACATCATCCTACCCGATCGAAGTTCTGCGCTCTGCTGCAGGGTATTACATCGGGCAATGCTGCCCAGAAGAAGGTCCGATTTCCCGCCTAAGTGTTCAGTATTGGAAAACCGAATCTGATGCTGAAGCTGCGCTGGCTAGTGGTAACTGGGCAGTGCGTGAATGGGCGTGAAATAAACTAAAAACGCAAGTCGGTTTGACCCTCTTCGTCCTGTAAAAAACACTCATAACCAACCCCTCAGCGGAAAACCATTTTCCGTTATGGGAAGTGTGTTTTTCCGCCTTTCATGGAGAAACACTATGCAGTCTCAACAATCACAAAACACACTAATAGCTGGATGCCAGTACATAACCGACTCGGTTAAGAAGGGCCTCTTAGGTAAATTCTTCGAGCAGATTTTTCTTGAAGGAATCCATACTCGAAACTCCAGTTGCTTTGGCACAAAGCCTTCAAGGTTTCCGTGTCCCAATATTACTCCAGTCCATGTTGCTTGTAATGCCGCTGCAGTCCTCGAAGCCATTGAGGGGCTTCCACTTACTTGGGTAGAAATCAACAGCCTGAGTGGATGGGGCATCTATTACAAATACATGGCGCTTTTCGGTGAACGCCACTGGGTAACTAGAGACCGAAGCGGCACTCTGTTCGTTCGTGAGTTCGATTTGACAGAGCACTTTATTTAACCACTAACCTTAGCCCTGGCGGAAATACAGTTTCCGTCAGGGAGCTGTATTTTTTGCCTCTTGGAGAAACACAATGCAGACTAAAAAATATAGCTATGCCATCACCAATCTCACCACCGGTGAAATGGTCGAGGTAGTTAACTGCCCTAAAAAAGCACTCGCTGTCGCATTCGCCCTCAGCTGTGTTGATGGCAAAATATCTCACACTTGGGACAAGGGTGTGAAATGCTGGACTCTGACACTCCAACTAGGGGATCAGGAGCCACAGTTAATAGCATGCTCATTCTTCCCAGAGCCTGAAAAAGCACTGGAACACATGATTTCTCATGCTGTAGTTTGGGTTAATAACACAAACCTAATTGCTCCACTTCACATTGATTACGACATTCATATCAGTGATATAGCCCGGTCAACAGAATCAGACCGCG
>JBLWZG010000003.1:0-322044 GCA_048266525.1 Pseudomonas sp. | reverse complement strand
GCAAGAGTTTATTGCAGGCCAGCAATAACAACGGATATACCGTGGCGGTATCAACCGCGTCCAAGCGACGCATAAACAAGGCCAAGCGTGAGCCCGGCTCAGGTTCAGAAAACGTCTTAAATGCTTTAGCGTAAAACGTCAGTGTGCGCAGATGCCCTTCAATGTTTTTAGGGTGGGCAGCTACCGATGACGCATCAACGACCGAGCTTTCTTCAAGGTCTTGCACGTAGTGTTTAAATGACTCAAACAAATGCGCACTTTTAACTTCTTCGCGCATCATCAGAGTCAGGTAGTGCTGCATAAACAAATCAATTCTTGGACGCTTAATACGCCCCTGAGCTATTTCTTCACGCCAGTAACCCGAATCAAAGGTCTGCCAATAGTTTTTATACAGCGTCTCGGTATCTTCACCAGCCGCTTGGCTGCGACGGAACAAGTAGTTCTTAATCAGATCAGCAGGCAGCAACTGGGTGCCACGGGCATTTAATGTCTCGAAAATCACTTGGGATTCATCGTCTTTATCCAAGTCGATCACCACCAGCTTCAAGTCATTTTTAATCACCTGCCACAGTGCTTCAAAGCAGCCTTCTACAGAAGGCTCGCTATCATCTTGAGTGAGGTTACTCAGCCAATCATTCAGTTTGTTACTAAAAAACTTATAGCCTTCAATAATCTGGTGTGACTCTTTGTAGAGCTCAGGCTGCGCTTTCATCTCATTGTTGAGTGCATCAACAGAACCCGCTCGATGCACCGCCTCAAAGGCAAACCTGTCACTGTTAGTGGGCCACACTTTAAACACTTCGTGCGAGGCATCGACTTTGCTTTCTTTGTTAGCTACCAGGTCATTGAATCGGTCAAAGTATTTATCATTGCTGTGTGCACGGCATATATCCCGTGCGGCGATCATAAACAGTTGCAGCGTGGTAAAGCGCTGCTGACCATCGATCACTTGCCGGGTTTCAATTGAGCCGGTATGGCTGTTAATTTGCTCTAACACCACCGCACCAAGGAAATGCGCACGGCTGCGTCCCTTGCTTATATTGCGATCAAGCAGGTCTTGAATATCTTCCCATAGCGGCAGCCAGTTCTTGTCTTCGCTCCACACATAAGGTCGCTGAAAAAGAGGAATCTGGTAGGAGACTGTGCTATCAAAGATTCGCTCAAGATTTCGGGCATTGGCTTCCATGACTATTCCTTACTGCAATAATGTTAAAAATTTAATGAAGAACTGCATTAATAACTGATAAACAGCTGCATTGCAGATTTAGAAACGTCCAAACCTCTAGCGTTTAGACATTCGCCACATTCTTCCTGCAAGCTCCATCAAGCCCTGATCTTGCATGGCTTGTAGCACTTTTATACCTTTATTTTATTTCCGCTTATCGTCTAACACATTAGGTAACTTGTCTAAAATAAGTCTATTAATGTCTAAAAGTTTAGCTTCTTTATAAATTTCTAAGCACTCAAAAATCAGTCTTTTATAACACTGATCATCAACGACTGTGTTGCACTTATCTCTAGCCGCAGTTAGAATTACGCGCAATATGACCGGCGCCTCTTCGCAGATTAACCTCTGTGTACGCGTCGGTTCTCATTTCTGCTTAGTCATTCCACAACTCCCACTCTTCCCAACCTGCAAACACTCCAAAATCATTTAGAGTGAACTGCTGATTTACTGGGGTCGGAAAACTGTCTTTTAATAAATCCTTAAATCTTTGCCCCCAGCTTGAGTTTGGGCAGATGACTTTCAGCAGATGCTGCATGATACAAAAATAAAAGAATGGCTTTGCATTTCTAATGTTTGACGGCCAATCGTCAGAAGCAGTGGATAACTCTAATACGTTGATATTCCATAAGCGGCTGTGATGAGCTGAGACATTGCGGATAAAGTTTAAACTGCGTAACCACTTTGCAAACTCCTCGCCACTAGCAATGCCGTAATGACGAGCGACTTGTTCCTTGTCGGCATGCTTCATTCCTGAAAACAGCTTAGACAGCGATCCAAAGTCCAATACCTCAATAGCAACCCAGACTGGCAGTGATTTATAGCTCTGCTGGTGATGCTGTACAAAAGGCTCTCTTCGCGCGCGGTGCAGTAATGACTGATATTTGCTTAGCCACAACTCGTGCTCGGTTTTTCCTTGATTAACGCCTCTAGTGATTTTTCTCTTGGAAAAATTACCATGCAAGCAATGAGCATTTTCATGCGCCAACGAATCGTATTGGCCCAGCAAATAGGCTATATCAACACGCACCGCCATTTCGATACGCTCAAGTGCATCTAGGGCGAGCAAGCGCAGCTTCTTATCAAATACATACAGCTTCACCACATCTTCAAACTGACTGTCAGGCGCGAAGCTACTTGAGCGCACAGGCCGACCTTGAGCTTGTGTTGCAGCAGTATCAATGGCTCGTAAGGGATACCAATAACCACTTAAGCGGTAATAACCTAAGCGCTTTAAATAATTCAAAGCAGCAGACTGGTTATCCACGTTTAAGCCTCGCTCTTGTAGCGTATCGAGCTGGTCTTGAAACGATAGTCACGGCTTAATTGGTTTTTTGCTCATCACTGCTCCATGCCTACTTATTCCACACGCTTTTTACCAAACGCCCTGTTTGGCTATAAATACCGACCTGCTCAACAAAACGATGGAAGTCGGTGTTTTCACTGACAATACGATTCACCGACTGCCAATCAATATTGGTGCGCTCGCGGGCGGGGATCAATATTTGGCTGTCGAATAAAGACTCGGTATTTAATAGCAGTACGCCGATACCATGCAAGCTAGCCAGCATTTGTAGCTCAGGCTCAACGTCATTGCTCAAACCAGTAGCGACCAAATAACCAAAGCTTGCCCAGGTGGAATTAGAAACAGCTTGGAAAAAGCACTGTCGCACGTTACCTTTTGTCAGCTGCTTTTTCACCTCAAACGACCATAGTCGCACCGAGCTGTCATTACCGTAGCGCACACAATCTTTCACTACCGCATCCCAATACTGGTCAAGCGGCTCTAAGGCGACAACGTCTGGATGCAACCAATGATTACCACCGTTGCCATGGCTGTTTTTAGACGTCTTTTCATCAATCCGTTGGCAGTAAAGGCCATATTCTTTATGCAAAAACTCAATCAGCAAGGGATACAGCTCTTGCTCACTGTAACTAGGTGTCAGCGCCGGTAAATCGAGTTCTTCCACCGCCTCGTTTTCTGCTGTACTTAACTCTGCCTCATCAAGCGCTGTGGTTTGCTCAGGGTTCGCGTCCCAGAAGTACAGGCGCGGTCTGGGTTTATCCTGCGTAGCGACATTCGCACAACGCTTTTTGGCTGCCGCGGTGCGCTCACCACCAATTTCTGCCGCCAACTGGGTCAGTAATTTTTCTTTAGTGTCGTAACGTGGGTTGCTCTGCTTTTCAGCCATTTCCGCTGGATAACGCTCAATAAACTCAGCGGCCAACTCCCGCGCAGTAAACTTTCTATTAGGGTTAGCACGCAGGGTTTCGATAATCATTTCCACGCGGGTTTTGTTCATTATATTCCCTTATAATTCATCATCTTTTTCTGGGCTCTGCAAAGACTCAGCTAAGCAGTAAGCCTGTCGCTGATGAGTGGGTGTGGTTGGAAAAGCTAAGGCTAATTTTTTATCACGCACCATAGGTGTTAAATAGCCATTACGTAACGATGCCGGCTGGCGATTGAGCAGCTCAGCTAAGGCCTGCAATGTTAAATAATGTCCCGCACAAACATCGAGCACTACTTTTTGAAACGCTTCGCGATCCATTTTTTTCTTGCTGCGGGGTTCAACAGCTAACTTATCTAAATGCTGGCGTAGTTCAGACGACAAAGCGCTTAGATCATCAATTACCGGCAATGGCAATTGCTCGCTATGTAAGTAACCATGTTCATCGCGCTCCTGCTCCAAAACTGAGGAGCTGTCGCTTAAAACTGAGGAGCTACCGCTTAAAACTGAGGAGCTGCCATTCAAAACTGAGGAGCTGCCGCTCAAACCTTCGGAGCTGCTTCGTAGGTTTGGCCCAAACACTTGCTCTGCGGTGGGTAATGTCTGCCAAGGTAAAAAGTAGACCGTGCCTTTACCACTCCCTTCTGGCACCAGCATCTCAGACCGGCACAGCTGTTGTAGCATGCGGGTAATCTCAACGGGGTGCGCAGACAAGGCGGTTATCAAGCGGGCGTGGCTAACGGTTTCTTCTAGGCTTGCCAAGGCGAGTATCAAGCGCATATTGCTGTCCAGCACTGCAAACTTAGCGCCAAAGTGTGCATGCAAGGCATCCATCACATCACGGGGAAATAAATCTACCATGCGTAGTTCAAGAACTGTCTGATCGTACGGCTCTCTTAGCTCATAGAGATTAGGTGGGCTCCAATGCTGTGACTTCCAGCCTTTCAGAATAATAGGAATGCCTGAGCCCGCTTGCTCACCCACACCCACCAAACGAAACATCTTATGCAACGTGCGATTGCGACAGTCTGGCTCACCACCCTGTATCGCAATGGCAACCGGCACCCGCATTAAACCCGGATTACGAAAGTGGAATTCATCTGCCTGCTTGATAACACGAACTGACGCACGCTCTGAATAATCTGCATGCACTAAAACATTCGCCAAAGCCTCGCGCAGGGCATCATGCACTGGGGTTTCATCTTTGCGCTCACCATGTTCAAGCTGAAACGGCACCTTCAAATCTGCAATGAGCTTTAAATACACCTTGCGATAAAAATCAAACAGATTGCCCGACCACATGCCATCCAGAGTGATGCGGTCTAACCAGCGCTGCTTGCTGGTATGCTCAGGGCGTTCTTGATAGTCCAGCATGTACATTGGCAAAGCTTCTTGTATGGCGACCATCTTGCCGAACATAAGCAAGCCGGCCAGCGTCAGGCCCTCGTCATCTGTTTCTCTGTCTTTGCGCCAGCCACCGATCAAACGCAAAAACTCTGCGTCGTTTTGATCATTCCAAGGGTGTGTATGCTCGCGGTTACTAAAAATTTGCCGATAAGAGCGGAAGGTTCCTTCATCCAGATCCGCAAAGCTAAAGCCTTTCAGTATCTTGGTATCCAGGCTGTCGTTCACTTGCTCAGCCAGCAGGCGCTTCACCTGTTCGTCGTTCAGCACGTAATCGCCTTCATTTAAGCGGCAATAGCTGTTGCCAAAAGGGTTGCGGGTTAAATGAACGGGCTTTAATTGCCTTGGCGCTCGGGGGATTTCAATCACGAGTAACGTTTTGCCGTCCAACTCTTGCTCGTAGACCTGTTGGTTATTCAGCAGGTTGGCGCTGATTTTTTGCGTGTTATTTAAATTATTAAACAGCTCGGCTTTAAGTTTTTCTACATTGGCAATGCCTTCCAGTTCAAACCGGCCTTTGCGTTCACGCACGCCCAGCACAACGACCCCGCCATCGGTATTGGCCATCACGCTATAGGTTGGCCAAAAATCCTGGGGCAGTTCACCTTTGCCATCACGCCCACCGGCAAACTTAAACTCGATCGAAGACGACTCGCGCAGCAGGTTAAAGTCATCGAGCGAGCTAACCTTAAACATCAATTGCTTCCTCAGCTTGGGTTATTTGATCTGTAGCAGCAGATATAGAAAGCTCGCCGGAGAGGAGCTTAGGCAATAAGGAATCACGTAGCTCTTCTAAAGTTCTTGATAAGTGTATATTCGACTGTTGCACAGCTAACATTGGTAAAACCATTTTCGAGAACACCCTGCATAATTCAAAATCAGGTAATGCAAACTCAAAACTCGTAATCCCCTTAGTGTTCAAGTGCAAAACAGTCGTGCCTGTAGCAAAGCTTTCAGCATAACGATGAAAGCGATAAGTGCTCATTAAGCCATAAAAATACTCTTTCATTTCTTTTTTCTTAGGTCGCAAAATAGACACATCTAAAGATGCCACCAACGTTTTAAAGTCATTGTTTTTAGTGACTATTGCAGGCTTGCCAATAATTTCCGCCGCTTGTGTTACATCAGTTAGTGACATAACTAATCCCCCAGGCTCAACAACCTGCTCTGGCTTATAAGCACCAGTGTATGCCTTTAAACCATCCTCTCTATAACCGCCTCCGCGCATAAATGATTTAAGAGTAACCAATGCTGTATCAGACTCTTCTAACTCAACACTCTTATACGAGCGCCCTTTTGTTACCTTTACATGCTCACCAACTGAACTAATAGCCCACCCCTCCGGCACGTCTCCCAATTCGGATTCCACCAGTTCATTAGGAAATAAGGCGGCGGTGGTTTTGAGTTGTTGTGCGTTTAGGGCGGTTGGGTTTGTTTGCTTGTATTGGTTTAGTTTTTTATCAATGGCTTGTTGCAGGGTGGTTTCTAGGTTCTGCTCCACCTCGGCGAGTTGTTCTAGTGTGAATGCGCCGCAGATGATGGCTTGGGCGGCGAGTTCTTGGGTGGCTGGGTTTGCGCCTTGTTCTTTGGCGATGATTTTGGCGCGGGTGGGCTCGAAGTCGACAAACCAGCTTTTGAAAATGGCTTGGGCGATTTGCTCTAGGGTTTGGTTGGTTTGGCGGTTGAGGAGCATTTTTGTCTCAATCGCATCAATTACATCAGTTATACTTTCCCTTTCTTTTTTAGGAGGAATAGGAACCCCTAACTCCCTTATATCTTTTAAATTTAGTGTTTTTTGTACTGTTGTATTTAGCCTTGCTTCAATTAAATGTTTTGCAGGTTTACTCAAAAGCACATAACGTAACCAAGCACGTAATTCAATGTTTTTTAACCTCAAAACAGCTAATGCCCTAGCAGCATTCCACCCAGCCATTTCATTTGTTGCAACAACACAATCACCAGGGTTACCGACAAGTGTTATTAAAAGTTCTGTGCCATTAAGACGAGTACGCTTATATTCTTCATCAACTGCTTTGCTAACACAAAACTCTGGTTGCGAAGCAATTGCACCATTTTTAACATCAGATACTTTGATTAATGGTATGCCACCTTCAGAATTCGACCCTGGATACATAACCCCAACTGAAATAGATTTAGAATGCTCTAAAAGCTCTTCAATCGTTTTAAATTCCCAATGATCAGGAACATTGCCTCCAGCGGAAGACCATAGTTCACGAAGATCAGCACTCATAACCCAACCCCGCTAAGTTCTTTTTAATCTCGGCTTCTAGTCGGGCAGACTCGACAAGCTGTTCTGGTAATGGCTGCATAAACCGTAAACTCTGCTGTTTCATATTTTCACCTGCCAATAACCCCGTGTGCCGCCGATGCGTTCGATAACACCCTGCGCTTTCAGGTTTTCTATGTGCTTCTGCACGGCTGAGGGATTTATTTGAAGCTCTTTGGCTAGCTCTTGGCGTGAAATCTGTGGCTTATTTTGAATAAGCAGCAGAACACTACGCTGGCTTTCGGTTATCTGACCACCTATCTGACCACCTATCTGACCACCTGCCGCATCATTGATTTGACCACCCTCAGATACAGCGCTTTGTTGCACATCGCGTAAAAATTCAATATCAAAAAAATCACCGGTTTCTTTAAAAACAGGCGGCTGGCAATTGGCTGCTTGGCATAGCTGCTGAATACGGGCAATGCCGCTGCCCCACTGCTCTATATACCCTAGAGCCTTAAACACGCGCGCGAGTACTTTATTGCGAATTTCAGAACGGCCTTGCAGGGCTTCGTTTAATGTTATGCCGTGCGGCAAACCGCCTGGGGAGACAATATTCAGCGCATCATCATAAATGCCCACTTTAATATCACGGCCAAAGTTACTGTAGTCGCGGTGAACAAGGGCATTGACCAAGGCTTCACGAATCGCAGCCATAGGAATTTCATAGGTTTCGGTGCGCTGCAGCCCAAGAATTTCTGCCTTTAAATGCAGGTGATTTTTTATAAACAGTTCGGTTTGTTCAAGCTGATAAAAAAGATTGCCTGTGTATTCTTTTTTATCCAGAAACACTGTCATGTCTGTGCCTTTAAAACGGCTGCATTTTATTTCTACATGCTCATATAAACCCAGCAGTATAATTAAGCCGTGGGTTGGGTGGGTTATGCCGTGTTCTGTTTTTATCAGCTTTAAGTTGTGTAGCCGCTGTTCATTTAATTCTTTGCCACGCTGCTGAAAAGCTTTTTCTAGTGGCGTTATATCAATTTCGGTTAGCTTAAAATCCCAAGCGATTTGCTCATCAAAACTTTGGTTTAAGCGTTGGCGTTCTAGCTCATGAATCATGTCCAAACTGGCTGGGCGATTACTGGCACCAATACGCACATAGGTGCCCTGCTCGCGGCCCTTAGATTTTAAGTAATAAGGCAATTGGCTGCCGCGATGCACTTGAACAATCACTAGGGTTTTATTATCTAAGGTTTCTAAATAGATGCTGGGCAATAAAGTGGGCAAGCAGTTTTCGTGCACGATAGAGGCTATTTTATCCATCAGCTCAAACTCATCGGCTTGAATGCCCGTAATCTGGCGGTCGTCATCGACGCCAACAATCAGCTTGCCGCCGCTGGTGTTGGCAAAAGCAATCAGCGTTTTGGCTAGCTGTTCACCTTTAGGTAGCTGTTGTTTGAACTCGAGTGTTTTGCTTTCGCCCTGTTGTATTTCTTGCCAAAGAGCACTGTTAGAGAGCATAACCCAGCCCCGCTAAGTTCTTTTTAATCTCGGCTTCTAGTCGGCTTGATTCGGCAAACTGTTCTTTTAAGGTGCTGGTGAGACGGGTCATTTTATCGGCGAAGGGCTCGCCATCATCTTCTTGTTCTTCTGCGCCGACATAACGCCCCGGGGTCAGGACAAAATCATGCTTTTTAATATCTTCCAAGCTGGCTGAATAGCAGAAACCCGCCACGTCCTCGTAGCCGTTGCCTCTTAGGTCGCTCTCGGCCATCCCTGGCCTACGCGACACTGGGGCTCCTGCCCGGCGCCATGCATGGAAGATGTCAACGATTTTGGCTATATCTTCAGAGGTGAAATCGCGCAGCACACGGTCGCGCATATACCCCAGTTGGCGGGCATCTATAAACAGCAGCTCACCACGGCGGTCGCGCTTTTTCTCGTTACGCACCAGCCCGTTGGCTTTGTCTTTGGTTAAAAACCAAATGCAGGCGGGAATCTGGGTGTTGGTAAACAGCTGTCCCGGCAGAGCCACCATGCACTCGACTAAATCCTCTTCCACCAAACGCTTGCGGATTTCGCCTTCGTTATTGGTATTGGAACTCATCGAACCGTTGGCCAATAGCAAGGCCATGCTGCCGGTGGGCGCGAGGTGATGCAGCATGTGCTGAATCCAAGCAAAGTTAGCGTTGCCTTTCGGCGGCGTGCCGTATTGCCAGCGCACATCGTCCGCCAGTGATTCGCTCCACCAATCTTTGACGTTAAACGGCGGGTTAGCCATCACAAAGTCAGCGCGCAAATCGGGGTGCTGGTTATCAAGGAAGGTGTCGGCGTTCTTTTTGCCAAAGTTAAAGTCGATGCCACGAATAGCCATGTTCATCGCTGCCAGCTTCCAGGTGGTCGGGTTGGATTCCTGACCGTACACAGAAATATGTTTTTTCTGCTCGGCAGCATCGTACTGCTGCTCTTGCGCGTGCTGCTCAATGAACTTGCTGCTGGAGACAAAAAAGCCGCCGCTGCCCATCGCCGGGTCATACACGCGGCCGGAATAGGGTTCGAGCATTTCTACGATCAGTGTCACGATACTTTTTGGCGTGTAGTACTGGCCGCCCTGCTTGCCTTCGGCTAGAGCGAACTCACCGAGAAAATATTCGTAGACATGACCGAGAATATCTTTGCTTTGCAGCTCCAGCACTTCGCCTTCATACACGGGCTTGGTAAAGGAGGTGTCGGAAAAGGTATTGATCAGGCCAATTAGCTTGTCGTTATCTAATTGGTACTGGCTGATGCGGTTGAGAATACCTTTGAGCTTGGCGTTACTGTTTTCGATCGCCTCTAAGGCGTTGTCCATCAACCAAGACACCGAACGCAGCTTTACATCATTACCCGCATCGTCCTGCCACAGCACCGTATTAATCGGCAGCACGACCTTTTCTTTTAAGGTGTTCCAGCGCGCCGCTTTCGGCACCCAAAATACGTTGGCTTCGCGGTAGTAGTCCAGCTGTTCCAGCTCGTCTTTCAACGCTTGCTGGTAGTCAGCGTCGTTATCGAAGTCTTCACGGGGCAAGTAATAAATATTGTCGTCGTGATTGGTTTGAAACAGCTCAAGCAACTGTTCTTGGCGCTCTTCAAAGGCATCAGACACATACTTAAGGAAGATCAAGCCAAGCACAACGTGCTTGTAGTTAGCAGCATCTAGGTTAGCGCGCAGCTTGTCAGCGGCTTTCCAAAGTTTGTCATCCAGTGATTTAAGAAACTGCTGTTCCGTATTATTCATGCTTACCCCATTCAGCACACAGATTGCGCATGCTTGTTAAGTTTAGTTATGAGCTAGGTGGCGATTAAAATTGGATGACTATAGCAAATACCCGCATATATCGACCTATCTATCTCAAGCGAAGCAGTTACTTTGCCAATAATTATCCTAAGCCTTGGACTGACCGCATCTGGTTTTTCGTAATTATAAGACTGCGCTGTATATGGCAAGGCAAGCACCGCCAGCAAAAACTTTCCCTACCGTAAAAAGCAGCTAATCACTTACAATTTACGCCTTCCCATACCCCAAGAGCTCTGCATGCTAAAGAAGATTGAACACTCCTTAGAAAAAACCATTTTTAACAGCCGCTGGATCCTCGCGCCTTTTTACTTAGGTTTAGTTCTGAGCATTTTTTTATTGCTGATAAAATTCGCTCAAGAATTTTGGCACATGGCGACTCATGTGCTGGTTGCATCTGAAGCAGATATTATTGTTGGTATCTTGGCACTGGTTGATATGTCGCTGGTAGGCAGTTTATTGCTGATGATCATCTTCAGCGGCTATGAAATTTTCATTTCAAAAATTGATGTTGGCGATCATAAAGACCGTCCTGACTGGATAGGCAAAGTCGACTTTTCTGGCCTGAAGCTCAAAGTGATTGGTGCCATCGTAGCGATTTCTGCCATCGACCTTTTAAAGTCGTTTATGGATATCCCTGCTGAAATGAGCGTAGCCGACGCCAATAGTTTGCAATGGAAAGTCATTATTCATATGGCCTTTGTAGTATCCGGTGTGTTATTTGCCATTATGGATAAAGTTGCTGGCGACACTAAAAAGCACTAAATCTCATCCAGTACTGGAGTAATCGCAGAGTAAGCGTTGCACCACCAACTCTGACGATAACAACGATCAAAAAGCCGATTCCACCGATGCTAGGCCAAGGTGGAGTCTGGGCTACTGGAAATACAGCATTACTCTGGTATCGTTACCACCCTTGCGATCTTACTTAACAGTGATTTTTCAGCAAGTTCTAAATCAAAAAGCCAGTCCAACGCGGTTAAAACGCAACATTAAATTAAGACGGCACTCTCAGCTAACAGTAAAAGTTTTAAAATGTCAGCTACAGGGACGTTAAAGAGCTATCAACTCAAAAAGAAGAAATAAAATCATGAAAAGAATTTTTATACCTTTAGTTTTCTCAGCTTTAGCCGTGTCTGGCTGCTCTCCAACCGTTCCAAAATGCGGTGATGAAGAAGTCACCGATTTAGTTAAGCAAATTGCTGATGAGGAAATGAATAATCAACTGGGCGCTGAGCTTGCTGAGTTATTTTCTTATGAGGTGGGAGCCATAAGAACAACCGCTACCAATGAGCAAACAGGCGCTTACGAATGCGCGGCTGAACTGAGTATTACTGCAAGTAATACCGGGATGACCAATAAGGCTCCTATTACTTACACCGTAGAAATGACCGATGACGGCGAACAGTTCTACGTCAACGTGTTCGGATTGTAAGTCCAAATAAAAACGGCAGCGCCTAAACACAGGAGCTGCCGCCAAAAAGTCAGGCATGCTGCAGAGCATAAAGCCCACGACTCTTTACACTGCTAAACCTTCCCCGCCCCACTCAGGCAGAAAAGGCTTGAGTTGATCATTCAGCTACATCAGCTGTTATCAATCATCACCTTCAGCGCTTTCTCTTTGCTGGCATTGCCAAACACCTCATAGGCGCGCATAAAGTCAGCAAAAGCAAAGCGGTGAGTAATCAATTCGGCAGGTTTGAGTTTGCCGGACTGTACGTTTTTCATCAGCATGTCGGTGGTATTGGTATTGACCAAGCCTGTGGTCAGAGTGATGTTTTTGATCCACAAATCTTGCAACTGCAGATCAACACTGGTGCCATGCACACCAACGTTAGCGATATGCCCACCTGGGCGCACAACGCTCTGGCAAATATCAAAGGTCGCAGCAATACCAACAGCTTCAATGACCACATCAATACCGTCTTTAGTCATGGCCATCAACTCTGCCACGGCATCGCTGGTTGCGCTGTTAATGACATCCGTCGCACCAAAGGTTTTCGCCATGGCTAAACGTGAATCATCGATATCCACCATGATTAAGCGGGCGGGTGAGAAAAACTGAGCGGTCAACAGCGCGGCCATACCAATTGGGCCAGCACCAATAATCGCTACGGTATCACCGGGCTTCACCGCACCATAGAGCACGCCAATCTCAAAACCGGTCGGCAAAATATCACTGAGCATCACCAGCGCTTCTTCGTCAGCGCCTTCTGGCACATGGTACAAACTGTTATCAGCATGCGGTGTACGTACATACTCAGCCTGAGTACCGTCAATCAAGTGACCGAGAATCCAACCGCCATCTTCACAATGTGCATACAGCTGTTTCTTACAGTAACCACATTTACCACAAGCGCTGACGCAAGAAATTAACACGCGATCACCTTTTTTAAAGCGGGTGACAGCGCTACCGACCTCTTCCACGATGCCAATACCTTCGTGACCTAAAATTCGACCTTTAGTCACCGCTGGTACATCGCCTTTAAGGATATGCAGATCGGTTCCGCAGATGGTGGTTTTTACGATTTTGATAATCGCATCAGTGGGTTGCAGGATTTTCGGTGTAGCTACCGTATCTAAAGACTTAACACCCGGGCCACCGTAAACAATGGCTTGCATTTGTTTTGGCATCGTCATGATTAATTCCTCACTTAGATTTCCGTCCAAATTAGACGAGACTTACAGCTGCATCACTCAAATAATTAAACAACGCATTTATTTATCATCGTCTTATCACGCTCAACACACAATGGTGCATGTCAGCTATACATAGTTAATATATCTAATAATTAAGTATAAAACCGCTAGGGTTCGCAGTTCGACAAGAAGTTGCTGATAGGGATTTAAATTATGTATGAGCGTTCCAGCATACTCAAACCTTGTTCGAGCCGGTCATACCCGCGATAGCAGTCTTCACACACTGCGTTTCTGATGAGCACAGTGCAAGAGCAAGGGCAAAGCCCGCAGGCATGGCCAGCTCATACAGGAGTAGTGTGTAGTGGTCGGGTTAGCTCGGTTCGATTGTCAGAGGGTGCGTCACAGTTATTGCAGATGGCGTAATTGTTGTGCCGTAGGCCAACACCTCAACCCCTGCAGCTTTAGCCTCAGCCAGTGCAGCTGCGTATTCAGGATCAATTTCTTTGGCGGCGCGCACGGCAGTAATCCCCGTTAGATTGACACAATAGATCAGCACTGCACGCTGACCACTGAGCGCCAGCGCTGTTAACTCCCGCAGATGTTTGGCGCCTCGTGTAGTGACTGCATCAGGAAAAGCTGCGGTAT
This sequence comes from Pseudomonas sp., assembly GCA_048266525.1. Taxonomy (GTDB): domain Bacteria; phylum Pseudomonadota; class Gammaproteobacteria; order Pseudomonadales; family Pseudomonadaceae; genus Denitrificimonas. The sequence goes on along the minus strand of JBLWZG010000003.1, from coordinate 308,332 downwards.
CGGTATCAGCAAAGCCCAAGGTCACGCTTTTCACCTCAACAAACACTGGCTGTGTAGCAAAAATCAAACAAAAATCAGCGCGGCTGTTTTCCTCACCATACTTCACTTCACGGCGCAGCTTAGTAAAACCTGCCAGCTCAGTAATGACTCCAGAGGTTAGCGCTTCTTCGACTAAGCGATTAGCGCGCCCAGTATTGATACAGGCCAAGCGACCATGCGGGGTTTCTACCAGCTCCCACGTCGCTTTGAGCTTACGTTTTGGATCGTCATTGCGACTGAACCAAACGCGCGAGCCCTCAGCCATGCAGTTTTTCATCGAACCCGTATTGGCACAATGAGCCGTCAGCAGAGTGTCATCGGCGCATTCAATATCCGCAAAAAAACGCTTATAACGCTTCAGCAATCGCCCTTCTTCTAAGACTGGTTCAAATTGCATGTAGGGCTTTCCATGTCACCAATCCACGCGCAATACGTTCGACTGCCTGCTGCAGTCGCGGCACACTTTGCGTATAGGCAAAACGCACATGCTGATTGGCCCTTGAGCGGCCAAAATCGACACCCGGAGTAATCGCCACCTGCTCGGTTTCTAGAAAGTGTCGACAGAAATCAAAGGCATCACCGCCAAAACCCGAGATATCTGCATACAGATAAAACGCACCCTGCGGTTCCACTTCAATTTTAAAACCCAACTCACGCAAAGCGGGCAATAAGTAATCACGGCGCGTCGCAAACTCTGCGCGTCGCTCTTCGAGAATCGCCAAGGTCTCAGGCTGAAAACAGGCTAAGGCGGCGTGCTGTGACAGCGTCGGTGCGCTGATATAAATATTTTGCGCCAGCTTTTCTAATTCAGGCACGGCCGACTCAGGTGCAACCAGCCAACCCAAGCGCCAGCCGGTCATGCCAAAGTATTTAGAAAAACTATTGAGGACAAACGCATCGTTATCCACTTCTAAAACGCTCGGTGCATCCATGCCGTAAGTCAGTCCATGGTAAATCTCATCGACAACTAAGTGCCCGCCACGCTCACGTAAAGCGGCCGACAGTGCAGCCAGTTCTTCGCGGCTTAACACTGTGCCAGTTGGGTTAGCTGGCGACGCTACCAAAGCACCGACACTGTCTTGATCCCAATAGCGCTCGACCAAGTCAGCGGTGAGCTGATAATTGACCTCAGGGCCAACCGGCACTAACTGCGCATCGCCCTCAACCAAACGCAAAAAGTGACGATTACAGGGATAGCCAGGATCGGCCAACAACCAGTGTTTGCCAGGATCAACCAATAGCGCACTGGCTAATAGCAGCGCGCCAGAGCCACCCGGGGTGATCATAATGCGTTCAGGTTTAATATTTAGGCTGTAGCGACTGGCGTAAAAACCAGCAATCGCTTCACGCAAAGCAGGTAAGCCACGGGCCGCGGTATAACGCGTATGACCTGCTGCTAAGGCCGCTTGTCCGGCTCGAATAATGGGCTCAGCGGTATTGAAATCCGGCTCGCCAATTTCCAGATGAATCACATCGTGACCTGCCGCTTGTAGCTCATTGGCACGCTGCAACAGCGCCATCACATGAAAGGGTTCAATCGCGCGACTACGGGCGCTATAGGAAAAAGTCATAACATCCACTCTTAAAAAATGGTGTGAGTTGCGTCATTATGTAAATGCAGTCAACTCTTCACATAACTGCTCAAGCGCAGCACATATCTGTAAACAGGGCCAATACAGAAACACGTCGGGCGATCAGAAAAACAGGCCTCTCAGCAGCGCAGCAGGTGTGCCAATCATAACAATTGGCGTGGCGTTCGATACAACCAAAACAACACAGGGCTGGCCAGCGCCAATAACACCATCACGGGCATTTCCAAACCCAGCACTTTAGCTAGAGCAGCTGACCACGCGGGGATACAGGCATACCACAAGGCTTGTAGACGAATGTGCATTAAATCCTGCCAAGCCACAGGCTCTGCTTCGCTATCGCGCGCCACACCGACGGCAATCACCGCATGCTTAAAGCGCTGAAAAGGTTTGGCATTCAGAAATAACAAAGACAAGGCAACCACAAAGAACAGCAACGAGACAAACTCGACTTGCAGTCCTAAATTAAAACTGGCAGCGGGAAATAACCAAACAGGAAGCACGGCGACGGCTAATTGCAGCCACCACAACACGCGTAAGGTGCGGCGTGCTTCGTGAGGATTCATGAGTCGTGCTCAGCCTGATGCTCACGGCCTAACAAATGTCCTAACTTGCCCGCTTTAGTTGCTAAGTAGAGTTTGTTATAAGGGTTCTGGCCTACTTGCAATGGCACACGACGCGCAATGTCCACACCAAAGCCTTGCATTGCTCTGACTTTACGCGGGTTATTGGTCATTAGTTTCAGCGAATGCACACCGAGGTGATTAAGCATGGGCTGACAAATGGAGTAGTCGCGCAAGTCTGCAGCAAAGCCTAGCTGCTCATTGGCCTCTACTGTATCGGCGCCACCATCTTGCAAACTGTAAGCGCGGATTTTATTCAGCAAACCGATACCACGCCCCTCTTGGCGTAAATACAACAAAACGCCGCGCCCTTCTTCGGCGATGGCACGCAAAGCCGCTTCCAGTTGTGCACCACAGTCGCAGCGTAAGCTGAACAGCGCATCACCGGTAAGACACTCAGAATGCAAGCGGCCAAGCACAGGCTGGCCATCAGCAATGTCCCCTAAGGTTAAGGCTACATGCTCTTTACCAGTTTCTTCATCACAGAAACCGTGCATGGTGAACTCAGCAAACGGGGTGGGTAATTTGGAGGCAGCGACAAAGACGACAGACACCAGAATAACTCCTAGGCTTTTATAGGTGGCGCATTGTAGCGCTTCACCTCTGACTCGAACAGGCAAACCGACATTATGTTAGCGAGCACTCAACCATACGCTTACTCAAACAAGGCATCCAAGGCTTCTTCTAAGCGGGTCACCGCGATCACTTGCAAGCCTGGCAGAGTTTCTCTTGGCGCATTGGCTTTAGGCACAATCGCACGTTTAAAGCCGTGTTTGGCCGCTTCTTTGAGACGCTCTTGGCCACTGGGTACCGGACGAATTTCACCAGACAAACCGATTTCGCCAAAGACTAACAAGCCATGCTCCAGAGGTCGGTTGCGCAAGCTGGAAATAATCGCCGCCATCAAAGCCAAATCTGATGCGGTTTCCAGCACTTTAACGCCGCCGACCACATTGAGAAAAACATCTTGGTCATGGGTTGGGATACCGCCATGACGGTGCAAAACGGCAAGTAACATGGCTAAGCGATTTTGATCCAAGCCAACCGTCACTCGCCGCGGATTACCTAAATGGCTGGTGTCCACCAAGGCTTGCACTTCAATCAGCATCGGCCGCGAGCCTTCCCAAGTGGCCATTACTACGCTGCCAGAGACTGCCTCTTGCGCACGATTGAGGAAAATCGCTGAAGGGTTCGACACCTCTTTCAGGCCGCGATCCGTCATGCCAAACACGCCCAATTCGTTGACTGCACCGAAACGGTTTTTCACCGCACGCAGCATGCGTAAACGACCATCTGACTCACCTTCAAAATACAGTACGGTATCGACCATGTGCTCAAGCACGCGCGGACCCGCCAATGAGCCTTCTTTGGTCACGTGCCCCACTAAGAATATCGCGGTGCCACTTTGCTTAGCGTAGCGCACCAATAAAGCAGCACTTTCACGCACTTGCGCAACACCACCGGGGGCGGACTGCAACTGTTCGGTGAAAATAGTTTGAATTGAGTCAATCACCATCACTCGCGGTTTTTCACGGCGTGCAACCGTTAAAATGGTTTCAATACAGGTTTCCGTCATCACTTTGAGCTTGTCCTGCGGCAATTCTAAGCGGCGGGCGCGCATTGCAACTTGCTGCTGCGACTCTTCACCAGTGACGTATAAAGCAGACAGATGCTGGGCCATATTGCACAGTGTTTGCAGGAGAATGGTCGATTTACCGATACCCGGATCACCACCAATCAATACCACCGAGCCATCCACTAAACCACCACCGAGGACACGGTCGAGCTCACTGGATTGGGTTGAAAATCGCGGAATTTCTTCGATACTGACTTGTGCCAAGGTTTTCAGTTCAGCTTGATCACCCGCCCAACCGGCGCGGCCTTTTCCAGGCGGATCAGCTTCAACTAGGGTTTCAACTAAGGTGTTCCAGACACCGCAATCGCCGCACTGCCCAGCCCACTTTGGATAAGTAGCGCCGCACTCAGTGCAACCATACATTCGTTTGGCCTTAGCCATCCTGCGCTCCCCTACTTGCTGCGTGGTTTACAATCGTCTTGACCAAAGCGGTCTTAATAACACTGTTATTGTATACAGTGATCTAATAATTGCAAACACACTGCGTAGCTAGACATTAAGCAGCAGCGGTAAAACCATGCAGAGTCAACGCATACATCAATACGAATCTGCCTCAGATAAAAAAATCACAACAGTCTAATCAAGCTAGAACAGCTGATCAGAGCAAGATCGGCGCTACTGCAGCACTTTGCAAGCAATACCATTAGCGCCTTATCTATCCAGCATCAACCGCCGCAACCGCCGCAGCAACCGCCTGCAGGGTGAGTCAGTTTGCGCAATAAAATGGCTTGCAAAGCACTGCGCTGTTGCTCGAGCAATTCCGCAGTTTCAGCGCTCACGGTTTCGCCACCGCTTTTGATCGTGGCAAGACGCGCAGCCAATTGCTGATACTCATCGGCTTGGCGAGCAAATTTTGGGTCATCATCACACAAATCTAGTAAATCTTGCGCGAGTTCGGGGGCATCAATAATCAATGGGTGAGTAGCAGTTGTCATCAGAAAGCTCCTATGCGTGATGTTCGTAAAAACAATACAACGCTTCCCAGCAATCTCTCTTGATTGCAGTCAAGGGCTTAAAATTACAAATATCTTGCACTGAAACCAAATGATAAGTATTCTCATTTGAACTTTAATGCTTCAACTTGAGGACACCGTTATGACTTACTTTATCGATGCTTGGCTGGATCGCCCACAACCTTACCTGCGCATCATTAATCGCTTAACAGGCAATGTCTGTGTGCAAATCGAAGGGAAGGATTTAGAAGAATTGCGCGAGCAAGGTGTGCTCGACAGTCATGATTTAAACAGCCCAGAGCCTTTAGTGATTAAAGAGCAAGTACGTGAGCTATTCTTAATCTGCTATGCCCAAACAGCGCGCTCAGGCACAGCGTGATCACAGGATGCTTAAGCAACAACGTCCAGCAATTCAACATCAAACACTAGAGTGCTGTGTGCAGGAATGCTACCGACTGATTGGCCACCGTAGGCCAACTCACTTGGTACGTATAAGCGCCATTTGCTGCCACAGTTCATCAATTGCAGGGCTTCAGTCCAACCAGCAATCACGCCAGAGACTGGAAACTCAGCTGGCTCGCCACGCTGATATGAACTGTCGAACACAGAACCATCAATTAACGTGCCGTGGTAGTGGGTACGTACAGTGCTATCACGCGTCGGCTGTGCGCCATCACCGCTGTTGATCACTTCGTACTGCAAGCCTGAAGGCAATGTGGTTACGCCTTCTTTCTTAGCGTTTTCCTGTAAGAACTCAATACCTGCAGAGGCAGCAGCTTTTGCTTTTATTTCAGCTTCTGCCTCCATACGCTCACGGATCACAGTAAAACTGGCATTCAGATCTGCGCCTGAAACAGCGCTTGGCTGGCCTTGGAAGGCAGCGCTTAAACCGGCAATGACTGCATCAATGCTGATACCTGGTGGTGGGTTTTGACGCAGTTGATCACCCATTTGGCGACCGATACCATAGCTTACTCGTGCTTCATCAGTGCTCAGATTTACTTCAGACATGCATGCCTCCATTGGCAATAAAAACCGCACGAGGCGGTGGAATTAAACACAATTTAAGCGCAGTATCCTAACAGAGCCTTATCGAAAACCCGAGTTAAAACCACACTAAGTGCTACTTTCTGGGAGAGTTTTATGTTCAGTCGCTATCTATTACTGATCAGTCTACTGGCCCTTAGCGCTTGCCAAAACCAAGCGCTGGTCGAATTGGATTACCAGCCTGAGCAAAACTTTCAAGCATTACAAAGTTGGCAGTGGGCTGAACCGGCCGTTGAATTTTTACCTAAATCTGCCGAAGTGCGCAGTGACTTAGATGCCGAACGAGTGCGCAATGCTATCAGCCAACAACTGCTGCAACAGGGTTTGCGACAAAGTCATGAGGCGTCGCTACTCGTGCGCGCCTGGCTGATTACCGAGCAACAGCAGCAACGCTCACAAGTGATGCAAAACGATTACTGGGGCGGCATCTGGGGCCCTTCAATACGAGTCGAAAACTATGACACCACCTACACCACGCAAAAATTACAAATTGACATGTTAGACAGCCGCACACAAAAACTGATTTGGCGCGGCAGCGATAGCTGGGTGCTACCTACGCAGCGCACCAATCCACAAGTACGTGAGACGAAAATTCGTGCCTATGTTCAGCGTATTCTGCAACACTTCCCGCCTCAGTAAAGTCAGAGTAGCGGCGCAAAACGTCTTAAAATAGGCATTTTATGGCACTATAGTGTTTTATAAATGCGTACTAAGGTTGTTTATGTCTCCGCAAATTTACTGGGCCCTGCTGGCTATGGCATTTATTTCCGGTGCCTTTATGCCCCTACAAGCTGGAATCAATGGCCTGCTCGCCAAAGAGGTGTCCAGCGTCTTAAATGCTGCAACGATCTCCTTTTCCGTAGGAACTGCCGCGCTGTTAATTTTGGCGTTCTGGCAGCGCGATACGGTGAGTTTAACGAGTTTTAAAAGCTTGCACTGGTGGCACTGGGCTGGCGGTTTACTCGGTGCATTTTTCGTATTTACTGCAGCTTTTGTCGCCCCACGCATTGGTGCTCTGCTGTTTATGGCGCTGGTGCTCCTAGGGCAACTAAGCAGCGCAGTGTTTCTCGATCATCAAAGCTGGGTGGGTTATAAAGAGATACCAATTAGTTTTGGCAAAATTGCCGGATTAATGCTGATTTTAAGTGGCATCTGGGTCATTCGCCGCAGCTAACGCTGCTGTATGCGCAGCCCAGCACGCATAGTGCTCGCCACAGCAGCACAACATTAGTTAGTGACACAATGCAGCAACGCCAGTCAAATACTGCAGTTTCAACACCCTCTCAGTTATGATGGTGCCAATTGAATTATGTGAGTCAATTATGCGCGCTTTATTATTTACCCTTATTTGCCTATTACACATCCCCGCTTATGCTGGCTTATTTGATCAAGCCAGCACATCAACCAGCAACGTGTTCAATAACAGCAGTGACTTCTTACCTGTTGAGCAAGCCTTTAAAGTCCAGGCGCTGGAAAATTCTGACGGCAGCGTGGCGATTCGTTTTAGTAACGCACAAGGCTATTACCTCTATCGGCACCGTCTATCCTTTAGTACAGACACAGCTGGCGTAAGTTTTGGCGATGCGCAACTGCCTGATGGCATGGCCCGTAGTGATGAGTTTTTTGGTGATATCGAGGCGTATTACGGCACCTTAGATATTACTTTGCCGGTCGATAATCCAGACAATCTGCCTTACACCCTAGACGTTGGCTATCAAGGCTGCGCCGATAAAGGCTTATGCTATCCACCTGAAGTTCATTCCTTTGCACTCAATAGCTCGATCAGCAGCCCGTCATCGGCATGGACGTGGCAAGAAATCGCCTTATTTTTCCTCGCTGGCTTAGGTCTCACTTTCACCCCTTGTGTGCTACCTATGCTGCCAATTTTGACTGGAGTGGTACTGCGCGGCCAGATTGGCGGCACTCGTGGCTTTGCGCTATCCAGCGTGTATGTGGTGTCGATGGCTCTGTGCTTTGCCCTCCTAGGCGCATTAATGGGGATGTTTGGTGCTGAACTGAACATCCAAGCTCGTCTGCAATCACCATGGGTGTTAGTGCCTTTTGCGGCGTTCTTTGCGCTATTTGCCCTAGCCATGTTTGGCCTGTTTGAAATGCGCTTGCCGCAGTTTATCAGCGGTCCATTGAATACTTTATCGAGCAAAACCAGTGGCGGCTCTTTACTCGGTGCGGCCTTACTCGGGGTGTTTTCTAGCCTATTAGTCTCGCCTTGCGTCTCGGCACCTTTAGCTGCGGCGTTGCTGTATATCAGCGCCAGCGGTGACGCTGTAGGCGGCGGCCTCAAACTCTTGGCTCTAGGCTTAGGCATGGGCTCACCCTTGGTGTTATTTGCCACTGGCGGCGGCTCAATCCTGCCCAAGTCGGGCGCTTGGATGGTGGCGGTGCGCAACGGTTTTGGTGTAATGCTTTTAGCGGTTGCGTTGTGGCTGCTTGATCGTGTTTTACCTGAGCAAATCACTTTAATGCTGTGGGGAGCGCTAGCAGCTGGGGTTGCCATTCAACTTGGCACTTTAGAGTTCAGCAAAAAATCAACAGTGCAAAAAATGGCGCAACTGCTTGGTTTAGCTTTACTGATCTATGCGCTGTCGGCTTGGCTCGGCGCATTGCAGGGCCAGACCAATCCACTGCAGCCGCTAGGTCAGCCATACAGCACAAACGCCAGCGTATTTAATAACAGCGCCAACACGCCCAACAGCAGCGCCCCTGCATCAGGCTCTGCATGGCAAACCCTCACTGCCGTTACTGCTTTGCAAGCGCAACTAGAACAAGCCAAGCAAGCCGGTCAACCGGCAGTGGTTGATTGGTATGCGGACTGGTGCATCAGCTGCAAAATTATCGAACGCAATGTACTGGAGCACCCACAGGTACGCGAACTCTTTGCCCAAGGTAACTACCAATTACTGCGTTTGGATATTACCGAGAACACCGCTGAACACCGTGCCCTGCTCAATCAATTCAAACTCTTTGGTCCGCCAGTGATTCAGTTCTTTGCTGAAGATGGCAACGAGCTTGAGCAATTGCGTGTCGTTGGTGAAGTGGATGCAGCTGAGTTTATTGAACGTCTGAATCAGGCGGCAGCGCTTCGCTAATTTGTTCTTTCCAGATAAAAACGCCAAGCGCATCAGGCTTGGCGTTGTTGTAATGCACTAAGCTCGAGCATCAATCATCCTCAAACTGATAACTGCCCGCCGCCAAATTATCAAAACGGGTGTACTTGCCTTGGAAAGCTAAGCGCACAGTGCCAATCGGACCGTTACGCTGCTTACCAATAATTACTTCTGCCACACCTTTGTATTCCGTTTCGGGGTGATATACCTCATCACGATAGACAAACATAATCACGTCAGCATCTTGCTCGATCGCTCCTGACTCACGTAAGTCAGAGTTGATCGGACGCTTGTTGGGACGCTGCTCAAGCGAGCGGTTCAGCTGTGATAACGCTACCACTGGACAATTAAACTCTTTAGCCAAGGCTTTTAATGAGCGAGAAATCTCCGAAATCTCGTTGGTACGATTCTCCCCGCCACTGCCGCCAATCTGCATCAATTGTAGGTAGTCGACCATGATTAAACCGATCTCACCGTGCTCACGGGCCAAGCGTCGAGTGCGCGCACGCATATCAGAAGGACTGATACCGGCCGAGTCATCAATAAACAATTTACGTTCTTGCAGCAAATTCACTGCCGAGGTCAAGCGCGGCCAATCATCCTCATCAAGACGACCTGAGCGCACTTTAGTTTGATCAATGCGCCCTAGCGAAGACAGCATACGCATCACTAAGGATTCCGCGGGCATCTCTAGCGAAAAAACTAAAATAGACTTTTCTGAACGCATTAAAGCGTTTTCTACCAAGTTCATCGCAAAGGTGGTTTTACCCATCGATGGGCGACCCGCTACGATAATTAAGTCAGCCGGTTGTAAACCACTGGTTTTTTCATCTAAATCAGTAAAACCTGTAGAAATACCGGTAATCGCTTCATTGCTATTAAACAGCGTATCAATGGTATCGATGACATTGGCCAACAACTGATTGAGGCCAACAGGTCCGCCGGTTTTGGGTCTTGCTTCAGCAATCTGGAAAATTTTGCGTTCAGCTTCATCAAGAATGTCACTGCCGCTTTTACCTTGCGGTGCGTAAGCACTGTCAGCGATTTCATTACTGACACTGATCAGCTGACGTAAGGTAGCCCGCTCACGAATGATTTGTGCATAGGCTTTAATATTGGCCACAGAAGGGGTGTTTTTTGCCAACTCACCTAAGTAAGCCAAACCGCCGACTTGACTGAGCTGCCCTTCTTGATCCAGTTGCTCAGATAAAGTCACCACATCAAAGGGTGCATTACGCTCAGCTAAACGCGCCACAGCACGGAAAATCAGGCGATGATCGTGTCGATAAAAATCGCCATCAGACACCTGATCCAGCACGCGCTCCCAAGCGTTATTATCCAGCATCAAACCGCCCAGCACCGATTGTTCAGCTTCCACTGAATGCGGCGGCACTTTCAGTGCAGATGTCTGTAAATCATACTGTTGGGGGACGTCAATTTCGCTCATGCAATACACTCAATTTGTAGCCAAGGCTCGATTCTATCTGCTTTTAAACAACAAAAGGCACGCATCTATACAGATAACGTGCCTTTTGTAGCACCAGTTAACTTGCGTTAACCGATAGGGCGATTAGCCTGCAACTACAATCAATTTGACTGTAGCTTCAACGTCAGTGTGCAAATGCACAGTAACGTCGTATTCGCCAGTCTGGCGAATAGTGCCGTAAGGCAAGCGAATTTCGCTTTTGTTCACAGCAACGCCTGAAGCAGTCAGCGCATCAGCAATATCGTGGGTACCGATAGAACCGAATAGCTTGCCTTCTTCACCTGTGTTAGCAGTGATAGTCACTTCCAACTCAGACAGTTGAGCAGCACGTGCATCTGCTTGTGCACGCTTCTCTGCAGCTGCTTTTTCAAGCTCTGCACGACGCGCTTCAAAAGCTGCAATGTTTGCTGCTGTTGCAGCAGTTGCTTTGCGTTGTGGCAATAAAAAGTTACGACCGTAACCGGACTTAACACTTACTTTGTCGCCTAGGTCGCCCAAATTTGCGACTTTTTCTAGCAGGATGACTTCCATTTGAGTCTCACCTCTTGAATTTCAACGTTCACCGTTCGCAGCATCAGAATCATTTTTATGATTCTTTAAACCACGAAAATCAAAAACACTATCAAAAATTGCCAGTATCACTAACAACGGATAAATCAACTGCGTAAACAGCACCATAGCAACATATAAACCAATCAACCAAAAACTACCGGAGCGGTATTTGGCGACCAAGCCATGCACTGTGGCTAAGCCTGCGAACATCAGTGGCACACTGCACAATGGCGTTAACACTGCAGCCGGTATCCCGAGGCTTGGCGCAAATAACATACCAAACACTAGGGGGAACATGATGACCACTGGCAGACGCAATTGTTGGAACTCTTGCGCAAACCCACCAGGGTTATATAAAGCTGCTTGCCAATAACGCGCAAGGATCACACTGAACACGCACAGCAATTGCAGAACCGCGGCCATCAAGCCAGTTAATACTGGCACAATTAAGCCCTGTAACTGCAGCAACTGATCAGCTGATAACTGCTGGTAAAGCTCTGCGAGCATACTTGGCATTAACGCATTCAGCTCTTCAGCTAAATCCGTCAGTTGCTGAGCAAATGCATGCCCCAACGCCCAAGCAAAAAACACTCCAATCAAAACACTTGCAAGCAAGACTTTTGACCAAGACGACGTGACCCGCAGCAGATACGCTAAACCTAAAGCCCCTAACACACCTAATAGAGGTCTTGGGTCATCTAGGTAAACCCACAACAATGCTGGCGGTATAGCCCAAATAATTACGCTAAGGGAATTATTTAAACCGCGTCGTAACAGTACTAAACTTGCAGCAGCAGCGCTGAGCCAAAACATCATTGGCACAACAGCTGCAAACACCATCACTACGATGGCTTGCACACGCCCTCGCATAATAAATTCAGCGAGTCTACGCATGCATTAACCTATCCATTATCCGATACAGCCAAAAATCAATTGTTATGACTATCGGTGTATGGCAGCAGAGCTAAAAAGCGTGCGCGTTTGATTGCAGTAGACAATTGGCGCTGATATTTAGCTTTAGTGCCAGTAATACGGCTCGGTACAATCTTGCCAGTTTCTGATACGTAGGCTTTCAATGTATTTAAATCTTTGTAATCGATTTCTTTTACATCTTCAGCTGTAAAACGGCAGAATTTGCGGCGGCGAAAAAAACGTGCCATGACAGTGGCTCCTCAATTAGCTCTAGGATTACTCATCAACATCATTGTCACTGTCGTCGTCACCGTCTTCATCGGTGCCTTCAGCAGTGTCAGGACGTTCACGACGCTCACGACGCTCGTTACGGTTCTCTTCAGCCTTCAACATCTCAGACTGTTCAGTAACCGCTTCGTCGCGACGAATGATCAAGTTACGCAATACCGCATCGTTATAGCGGAAACTGTCTTCCAGTTCTGCTAAAGCTTTGCTGCTGCACTCAACGTTGAGCAAGATGTAGTGAGCTTTATGGATGTCGTTGATAGCGTAAGCTAGCTGGCGACGACCCCAGTCTTCTTGACGATGAACCTTACCACCATCTTCTTCGATCAGTTTGGTGTAACGCTCAACCATACCGCCGACTTGTTCGCTTTGATCCGGGTGGACCAAGAACACTATTTCGTAATGACGCATAGATGCTCCTTACGGGTTGTAGCCTGCTGCAAAATGCAGTCAGACAAGGAGTGGATAAAATTTACATGCCACATACCATTAGGGTAGTTGTTGTCATGCAAGGGGCAGCATTCTAAAGAAGCGCGCACTGCTAAGCAAGGCAAGTCGAATAAAAGACTGCTCTGCGCGCTAAACGGCACTATTTTTTGAGCGCAAGACGCTGACGCTGCGCCTCAAACAAGCACACACCGGTCGCCACAGAGACGTTAAGACTGCTGACTGTACCCTGCATCGGTAGATGCACCAGATAATCACAATGCTCACGGGTGAGACGACGCATGCCTGTGCCTTCAGCACCCATCACGACGATTAAGGGGCCAGTCATGTCTTGCTGATACAGGGTTTGCTCTGCATCACCTGCCGTACCTACCACCCAAAGGCCTTTTTGACGCAACTTTTCGAGCGCACGCGCCAAATTCGTTACAGCGACTAAAGGCACGACTTCCGCAGCACCACAGGCAACTTTACGCACGGTAGAGTTGAGGGTGGCCGATTTGTCTTTAGGAATAATCACCGCATGTACGCCGGCTGCATCAGCGGTGCGTAAGCACGCGCCAAGGTTATGTGGATCGGTCACGCCATCAAGGACCAACAATAATGGCGGCACTTCTAAGCGATCCAGCAACTCATCAAGCATTTGCTCGCCCCAGATTTGACTGGGACTCACTTTTGCTAAAACACCTTGATGCACGCCATCCACCAGCTCGTCCATTTCACGACGGCTGATGGTATTGCTTTGCACGCGCGCCTCATCGGCTAACTCGCGTAAAACCTGGATGCGTGGATCACTACGGCCATCGGCTAAAACAAGCTGTTTAACACGCTTAGGATGGTGACGTAGCAAGGCTTCAACCGCATGCACACCATAGACGCTTTCTAAATCACTCATAATGCCCTGCCTTAGTTGACTTGCTCACCACTTTCCTCTTGCGACTTTTAGTTTTAGCTTTACTTTTTACTGCTGCATCTTTCGTCGAGCGGCCACTCTTCGCACCAGCAGCACCCTGAGCCTTAGCAGCATCGGTTTTTTTACCGTTTTTCACTGACTGGCCTTTCTTTGGCGCAGACACTGGATGCTTATCCGTGTTGCTATTGTCCTGACTCATCTCAAAGTCAATTTTGCGCTCGTCCAGATCAACACGGGCAACAATCACCTCAACCGTATCGCCTAAGCGATAGCTGCGACCACTGCGCTCACCCGTTAAACGGTGGTGCAATGGATCAAACTGGTAGTAATCGCCCGGTAACGCAGTGACGTGCACCAAGCCCTCAACGTAAATATCGGTGAGCTCAACAAACAGACCAAAACCTGTAACGGAAGTGACCACACCAGCAAAGGTATCGCCGACGCGATCCAACATAAACTCACATTTGAGCCACGTCACTACATCACGGGTCGCTTCATCAGCACGGCGCTCAGTTAACGACACATCCACACCAATCTGCTCTAAGCTTGGCAAATCGTATGGATAAATACGTGCTTTTGGCATAGCGCTAGCACCCACACGTCGCACGTGCTCGGTTTCTTTACGCGAACGAATCACGCTGCGCACTGCACGGTGATTGAGTAAATCAGCGTAACGACGAATCGGCGAAGTAAAGTGGGTGTAAGCCTCATAATTAAGACCAAAGTGGCCGTGATTATCAGGACTGTAAACAGCTTGACTTAACGAGCGCAGCATTACAGTTTGGATCAATTGAAAATCAGGACGCTCACGTACCGACTCCAACAATAGCAAGTAATCTTTTGGCGTTGGATCACCTTTGCCACGATTGAGCGTCAGACCTAGCTCAGTTAAGAAACCGCGTAACTTTTCTAATTTCTCCGCAGGCGGGCCATCATGCACACGGTACAAGCCATCCATCTCGTGGTCTTGTAAAAAGCTCGCCATCGCCACGTTAGCGCAGAGCATGCACTCTTCAATCAGCTTGTGCGCATCATTACGTTCAGTCGGTAAAATCTCAGCAATTTTACGATCTTGGCCAAACACGATACGGGTTTCACGGGTTTCAAAGTCAATTGCACCACGCACATGGCGTTGCTTCTGCAGCGCTTTGTACACTGCATACAACTGCTTTAGATCGCCGGTAATGTTCGCGTGCTCAGTCAATAACTGCTTGCCTTCAGCACTGCGTGGACGCTCTAGCATGGCACTGACGGCATCATAGGTCAGGCGTGCATGGGACTGAATCACTGCTTCATAAAACTGATAGCCGATCATTTTCCCAGAGCGCGCCAAGGTAATCTCACAAACCATCGCCAAGCGATCGACATGTGGATTGAGTGAGCACAGTCCATTGGACAACTCTTCTGGCAGCATCGGAATCACGCGCTCAGGGAAGTACACTGAGTTACCGCGAATCATCGCCTCAGCATCGAGAGCAGAATCGACTTTCACGTAGTGTGAAACATCAGCAATGGCCACATACAAACGCCAGCCGCCAGTGACTAACTGCGTAGCACTGCCACTGCGCGGTTCGCAATAGACCGCATCATCAAAGTCACGCGCATCCGCGCCATCAATGGTGACAAAGGGCAAGTGGCGTAAATCAACGCGCTTTTCTTTGTCTTTCTCTTCCACTTCTGACTTAAAACGTCTGGCATCTTTAAGTACCGCGTCAGGCCAAACATTTGGAATGTCATAGTTACGCAACGCCACTTCAATCTCCATGCCAGGCGCCATGTACTCACCTAACACTTCAACAATATTGCCTTGCGCTTGAAAACGTGCGGTTGGCCAGTGGGTAATCGCCACTTCAACCAGCTGCCCGACTTGTGCACCACCAGAACGACCAGGACTGATTAAGACTTCTTGCTGGATTTTTTTGTTGTCGGGCAAGACAAAACCAATACCGTTTTCTTCGTTATAACGACCCACAATCGACTCATGGGCACGCATCACCACTTCAGCAATCGCGCCTTCACGACGACCACGCTTATCAAAGCCCACCACGCGCGCTAATGCTCTATCACCATCAAAGACTAAGCGCATTTGTGTAGGACTTAGAAATAAGTCATCACCGCCAGCATCTGGAATTAAGAAACCAAAACCATCACGATGACCACTGACGCGACCAACTACTAAGTCCAGCTTATCCACCGGTGCATACGCACCGCGGCGGGTGTACACCACTTGTGCATCACGCTCCATCGCGCGTAAGCGACGGCGTAACGCCTCGATATCTTCTTCTGTTGTTAAACCAAATTCCGCTGCCAATTGCTCACGGGCTGCAGGCGCACCGCGCTCGGCCAAGTGATGCAAAATCAGCTCTCTGCTAGGAATAGGGTTGTCGTATTTTTCCGCTTCGCGCGCGGCCTCTGGGTCGAGGGATTGCCAATCGGCTGTCAAATTAAATTCACCTTGCTTTTTAAAAATAGATGGTGAAATGAATAATTGTTCAGTTCACCGTATTGCGCCTCTAATTTAACAGATTTTTTAGCGCACGGGGGTTTACAAGTTCTTTTGTCAGCCGTATAGTTCGCGGCCACAACGTTGTGTGAATGATGTTGTATCATGGAAACAATACAAATGTATTGCTTTCAGTGCCCAGGTGGTGGAATTGGTAGACACGCTAGCTTCAGGTGCTAGTGCTCGCAAGGGCGTGAAAGTTCGAGTCTTTTTCTGGGCACCAATTATTATACTGTAACCCTTACCCCCTGAGGGTTACAGCAAACAAAAAAGCACAACATCAAGATAATCACGTCGCAAAACCAAGAAAATTTTTACCAGCACGCAATATATTAAGTACTTGTACCACCATTGCTTGATTGCTGAGCTGTGCAGCACAAAAACGTCTTAGATCACCCACCCCTGCGTATAAAAAAGCACCGTAATTAATCAAGCTGTAAACCTAGCAATCAGCAGCAGTCCAAACGCATTGGTAATCGACACCCCTAAGCCTGCGTTCGCCAACAAAAGAGTGCCTATCTGTCTATTACTTTTGCTCTGGATACATTTTAAATTGCTTGCAGAGATTATCTAGAACTTGCGTTGTATTTTGAATATTCTGACTTGCCTCTAGCGTCTGAAACGCTTGCGCCGCATTGCTATCAGCCAAACTAGAAATATTCTCAACAGTTTCAGCAACTTCCCGTGCAGCTAATGCCTGCTCTTTAAGTATTAACTGAATTTCTTGCGTTGCCTGAACAACCTTACGGGTTTCATCCTCAATTTGCGCAACTGAATTGCCTGCCTGCTCAGCTTTAGTAACACCTTGATTAACCTGTTCAACACTCGCGTGCATCTCAACAACCGCTTCTTCAGTGCGTTTTTGAATTTGAGAAACCATCTCAGATATCTCTAGGGTCGAGCGCGCTGTTCGTTCAGCTAAATCACGTACTTCGGATGCAACCACAGCAAAACCACGACCATGCTCACCTGCCCGCGCGGCTTCTATAGCAGCATTCAAAGCCAGCAAGTTTGTTTGATCAGCAATATTGTGGATTGTAGAAACAATTTTTCCAATATTGCCCGACAACTGCTCTAGATCTTGCAACTTTGCTGATGAGTTATTCACTGTAACAGCAATAGTGCTAATCTCTTGAGTACTTGCATACACAGCTTGCGCACCAGTTTGCGACACTTCACCCGCCTGACTTGATGCGGCAAAGGCCGATGTCGCACTTTCACCAATTTGTTCAATTGAAGCACTGAGTTCTTCTAGTGCAGCAGCCATACTGGCAGAGGAGCTCGATTGAGTAGCAGCCCCTTCAGAGGTTGCTTTACTTGCTGCAAGCATCTCCGCAGCATTTTGGTTAAGTAGTTTTGTTGACTGGCCCATTCCAAATGCAATTTGTAGCAAGTGATTTCGCATCACTTGAACAGCATTAAAAACTCCGCCAATTTCGTCTGCCTCGCCCATAGGAGAAGGCCCAACCAAGTTACCCGAACCAATTTCCATCGCGACACTTTTTAATAAATTAAGGCGGCGCGTCTGCTCTCGCATTGCAAAGTAAAGCCAAAAGAAAGAAACAACGCCGATACCAGCAATCGTCAAAATCATTGGAAAGATTGCGCGATGAATGGCAGGGTCATTTGTCTGCATATGAGTTATTGCTATCGTTACCGCAGTCGCCAGTATGAGAAAAATCATTGGCAGTAAAGCCGTTGGGGCTAAACGAATACCATGATAAAAATGCACAAGCCGCGCAAAAAAACCAGGCAAATGGTAGCCACCACGGAACCGGTCACTGCTGCCTGCACGCATTCGCGCATAGAGTTCTTCTGCTTCTCTGATCTCTCTGCCAGTGGCTTTTAAGCGCACACTCATATAGCCGCCGTTTTGCAAAGGCGTTGCTGTTGCTTTAACCCAATAATGATCTCCATTTGCACGACGGTTTTTTATTATACCTTGCCATGCACGACCGCTTTTAAGTGTTGCCCACAAATCACGAAAAGCTTCTTGCGGCATATCCGGATGACGGATAATGCTATGTGGCTTGCCAATGAGCTCAGAGCGAGTAAAGCCTGCATACTCGACGAAATCATCATTCACATAGGTGATATTACCCGACGAGTCAGTATGAGAAATGATTGCACTTTCAGGACGCATTACATATTCTTTTTGCGTCACCGGTTGATTATTTTTCACTTGAAGCACCCCTCATCTTTAGCGCTCAAATGCGCTATTGCGGCATTATAAAAAGCATCGGCTTAATAGAGAATCCAGCGCTGGCGTCGTATGAAAAAGTCATACCTTTGCTAATTTTCTTGTTGTTTATATATCTCGGCTCATATTTTTAAATCATGAGTCCGATCATTAAAATTCATAAATGTCTGAACAACCCAGACTGTTTCTGCAGTTCAATCTAAAGCTTGTGATAAATCCTTCTTAACAACGCAGACCATTGAGCATTATTCAGCGCCATGACATGGCGCCAATAAGCAGCGACAAGCATGACTGCAATCAAGTTTCGCTAATAGAGCACGGTACTGAACCAATTGCCGCTTGTACCGCACGAACATGCACCGAATACTAACCTTGAATATTAGTGGGTCTTTATAGGTGTGTTTACATGCAGCTCAGAAATCTCAAGTTAAGTTACAAGCTGACTCTTAATCTAGCCCTACCCTTACTCGGCTTAGTTTTTTTAGCCAGTTTCATCATGAGCCAGCAACTGCACGCTTGGCAAACTGCCAGCAGCTTGGAGCGACTCAGCGATCTGTCTGATTATGCCACTGGCGTCCTGCAACAGTTGCAACGTGAGCGCGCACGTAGCGCCAGTTTTCTGGCTTCAAACGGACAGCGTTTCAGCCAAGAACTACAACAACAACAGGCATTAACGGATCAACAGCTCAGTGCGCTAAACCGCTACTTAAGCAGCAGCAATAAACTAGAGTTCGGCCAAGCCTTTGCTAATACATGGCAAGCCTTACTGGATGATCTGGCACAGCTAGCAGAAAAGCGTAGCGCCATTACATCTATGCAATTGAGCACCCAGCAGGCGATTGATTTTTATAGCCAACTTAATGCCAAGCTGATTGCCGCCACGCAGATACTCACTCAAATTGGTGCAAGTGCTGAAATCTCCAATATTGCGGCGGCCTATACTCACGCGTTATATGCTTCAGAAAACGCAGGCATGGAGCGCGCTATTCTTAATGCTGCGTTTAGCAGCGATACGCTCTCCTTTGACAGTCTACGCACGTTACTCAGTTTAATGGCGCAACAAGCATTAAACACCAAGCAATTCATTGACCGCGCCAACCCTGAACAAAAACGTTTTATTGAGTCGAAACTCAATAACCCAATCGTTGAACAAGTTGCACATGCTCGCGAATCAGCCATTCAGAACGCTACCAGCGGTGCATTTACCACCGAAGCCGCGGATTGGTATGCCATGTCGACGCAAAAAATTGACTTGCTGCATGAGACCGCAAATTTTTTGAGTCAAGAATTAGGCAAGAGTACGGCACAATTACTGCAGCAAGCACAAAAACAATTTTTCTACACACTGGCCATGTGCGCAGCAATCTTCATCGGTGCCGGTTTATTTTCCTACTGGCTCTCGCGTCAACTCGTCCAGCAAATTCTGACGTTACAAAAAAGCATTGAGAACATTGAACAAAACAATAATTTAACTGTGCGTGCGCCGGTCGACTCTACCGATGAAATTGGTCGCACCAGCCACATTTTTAATCAGATGCTAGAAAAGTTCCAAACAATCATTAAACACATGCATCAGTCAGCCCTCCAAGTTGCAGCAACTGCGGAAGAGTTGACCGCCACAACGGCACAGACCAATCAGGGCATGCTGCAAAACCGCAATGAAACTGACTTAACCGTGGTCGCCATGAACGAAATGTCCGCCACAGTACAAGAGGTTGCGCAGAACACAGCACAAGCGGCCTTAGCCGCTGAGGATGCAGAGCAACAAAGCCAAGCCAGCACCACCGGCATTCATGACGCATTAAGCAATATCAGCAGTTTGGAACAAGAGATTCAAAGCGCCGCACAGGTGGTGCATGGTTTAGCAGATGATAGTCAGAAGATTGGTAAGGTACTGGACGTGATTCGCGGCATTGCAGAACAAACCAACTTGCTGGCACTCAACGCGGCCATTGAAGCGGCGCGCGCCGGCGATGCTGGCCGCGGCTTTGCGGTAGTGGCTTCAGAGGTTCGCTCACTGGCCAGCAGTACACATGAATCAACCCTAGAAATCCAAAACCTTATCAGCAGCTTGCAAAAAGGCGTTAACTTATCTGTTGATGTCATGCAACAGGCCAGTGATCATGCGATTGAAAGCGTAAAAATTGTTGAGCATTCCGTACAACTGCAAAATAACGTGGCCGAAAACCTACAAACCGTCACAGCGATGAACGTGCAAATCGCAACCGCTGCTGAGGAGCAGCGTGCTGTGACTGAAGAGATTAATCACAACATTGTCAATATCAGCCAGGTCACCGAACAAACAGCAACCAGCACCCAACAGATAGCTGCAGCCAGCGAGGACTTAGCCAGACTTGCCAGCAAAATGCAAAGCATGGTTGAAGAGTTTAAGATTTAGTCTAGGCCCAGCACTCAAGCCATTAGCGTGCTGTCCCTGCAAGTTAATGGCTTGAGCGAGGCGGCAATCGCTTAGATTTAAATGAGCGCAGAACTACGCAAAGCTAGCTGTGCAAGCATAAATAAAGCAGTCAATCCAGCACCCAGCAACACTGACACCGCCATCTGATACCAGCCACTACGCTTGGATTCGAGCTTTAGAATCAACACGATAAAGCTCACCGCAAACAACACTGCACTGTAGGGCATAATAAAAGGCAAAATATCTGGGTTGACCATACGTGCAACATAGCTCGGCACTGACGCGAGTAAAAACACCACTCCCGATACGCCCGCCACTTGAAGCATAGTCAGCAACGGTTGCGCAATACGGCGATCTTTGTATTTGGCGACGCAAGCCAGCAGCAGCCAACCGGTCAAAACAATATAAAGCAGCGTTGCACAAGCCCAAAAAATTGTGACAGAGGTAATGGCTAACATGGGTATCCTTTTCATTGGTTGTGATGCGCAAGCCAATAGATTGATTTAGTTTTTATCTCATGCAGAACGAAACGCGGCAGGAAAATCAGCGCAGAGTATAGTCAGGCGAGGCCTTAAACACATGCCACCCAAGTCAATATTCTGCATATCATTAGATCAACGAGCTAAAAGCTTGCCAAAGCAAACGCAAAGCTAAGACTGTGAGCAGCCCGTTAAAAATAGCCGTAAAGCGCTGATCTGAAATCTTATTCAACAAGCCTAAACCTAACTTAGTGCCCAGCACGCCAGCCAATATCATCAACAACGCTAATCCAAGCCAGTCATAAAAAATAAAACCTGCAACACTGTACACCACGGCCTTTGGCGCATGTTGCAGAGTCATCGCCGCAGCAAAAGTTGCCACTGTGGCTTGTCGCTGACCTTGCTGTTGCTGCTTGATAAACGCAGCAACTAAAGGCCCAGTTGCTCCGACAAAGTGACTTAGAAAAGTACTAAAAGCTGCTGCAAAAAAAGTCCCCGCGGCCCCCATGGCACGTGTTGGAATCGTTGGCCCCCAACAGAGCAATAAAATAAAGCAGGCAATGCTGAGCTGTAACAGTGCAGGTGGCAACTCCACCAACATGATACTGGCCAGTAGCGCACCCAGTAACACCCCAGGGGCAAACCAATACAGTGTTACCCATCGGATATGCTGAGCGGTAAATGCCGCACGATTAGCATTGGAGCCCAGCTGCACTAAACCATGCAACGGAATAATCGCCGCCGCTGGCAGCAGCATACTCATAATCGCTAAGAGTAATACGCCGCCGCCAATACCTAGTGCAGCAGTCATCGCCGATGTCAGGCAGGCAGTCGCAACCAAAGCCAACACCGCCCACAACGACAGATCAGCAGGAAGCAACCAGACCAGCAATGCATCCATTACGGGGTATCCTGCGCACGCATAGCCAACCTCGGCGCTGCCCTAGGCCACACAGCTTGCAGGAGTGTATTCAACGCTTCTCGTCATAAAAGGTTTTATTCGCTGCAACAAAGCGTGCAGTCATGGCCGTGCTGGGCCCTTTACCTAAGATGCTCACCAGATAAATTGCTACAGTAGCAAAGGCAAAACCTGGAATAATTTCATACAGATCAATCCCGCTGTATTGTTTCCACAGCACCACTGTCAGCGCACCGACCAACATTCCTGCCAAAGCACCATTGCGGGTCATTCCACGCCAAGTCACCGAGAGCAACACCACCGGACCAAAAGCGGCACCAAAACCTGCCCAAGCATAAGACACTAAGTCGAGCACTTTACTGTTTTGATCTGAAGCAAGATAAATCGCTAACAAGGCAATCAACAACACCATCAAACGACCAACCCACACCAGCTCCTGTTGTGAAGCATTTTTACGCAAAAAGCCTTTGTAGAAATCCTCGGTAATGGCGCTGGAGCTGACCAATAACTGACAGCTTAGGGTACTCATCACAGCAGCCAACACGCCGGCCAAAATCACCCCAGCCACCCATGGATTAAACAGCAGCTTAGCCAGTTCCATAAACACCCGCTCACTGTTGCCATCCACCGCTACGGCCAGTTCTGGATGCTGAGCAAAATAGGCAATCCCAAAGAAACCTACCGCTACCGCACCGCCAAGAGTCAGGATCATCCAAGCGATACTGATGCGTCGCGCATTGGGCATAGCGGCGGAGGATTTTGCCGCCATAAAGCGCACTAAAATATGCGGCTGACCAAAGTAGCCCAAACCCCAACCCAACAGGGAAATAATCGCCATAAAGGACAAGCCGTGGAACATATTAAATGCAGCAGGCTTGACCCGTTCAATGGTCGCCAACGCCTCACCCATATCACCTAAAGCCAGGATCACGAACACCGGGGTAATCAACAGTGCAAAAATCATCAAGGTGGCTTGCACAGTGTCGGTCCAGCTCACCGCTAGAAAGCCACCAATAAACACATATAACACCGTAGCTGCAGCACCCACCCACAGTGCTACGCCGTAATCTAAAGCAAAGGTGCTTTCAAATAAACGCGCCGCGGCCACCACCCCAGAGGCGCAGTACAAGGTAAAGAACAGCAAAATAATCGCTGCGGAAATAATCCGTAAAATTCGACTCGTATCTTCAAAGCGATGAGTAAAGTAGTCCGGCAAAGTCAGCGCATTATTATTGAATTCGGTATGCACGCGCAGACGTCCGGCAACAAATAGCCAGTTGATCCATGCCCCAGTCACCAGGCCAATGGCAATCCAGCTCTCGGACAAACCCGCAACAAAGATCGCACCGGGCAAGCCCATCAACAACCAGCCGCTCATGTCTGAGGCACCGGCTGACATTGCGGTAACAAAGCTGCCGAGACTACGGCCACCTAAAATGTAGTCAGAAAAGTTCTTGGTTGAGCGCCAAGCCCATAAACCGATGCCCAGCATCAGTGCGATATAAACTGAAAATGTCACAAGTGTTGGTGTAGAGACACCCATAAAAAATCCTTAGTCATTATAAAAGACTAAGCATGCCTTAAGGTAGCAAGGCTGTAAACACGCGACTGGCTTATCCAAATCAGCTCTAACTCGGGCCTAGCAGTCAACAATAGCCTGCAGATTAGAACTGTGTAAGACATCTGTATTTATCTCATTGATGTGCTTCACTCCGCACAAAGCCATTGCAATAGCAAGTTCTTGTTGTAACTCAGCCAAATAGTTTTCTAAACCCTGCTGCCCCGCCCCCGCCAATGCCATAGCCCAAGGCCGACCAATTAATACAGCCTGAGCTCCCAAAGCAATGGCTTTGAGCACATCAACGCCATTACGCACGCCACCGTCCAATAACAGCGGTACCTGTCCAGCAACGGCAGCGGCAATCTGTGGTAATTGCGAAATAGTGGAAGGCACGCTATCTAACTGCCGGCCACCATGATTCGACAACAAAACAGCATCAGCACCACTGTCGATAGCTTGTTGAGCGTCTTCTGCATCCAAGACACCTTTAATAATTAGTTTCCCTGGCCATTGTTCGCGCACCCATTGCAGATCCTGCCAGGTCACACTCGGGTCAAACTGTGCATCAACCCAGGCTTTAAACGCCTGTAAGTCTTTAGGGTTACTGACTTGGTCACTGAGATTGCCAAAACTATGCGGCTTGCCTTTAACACCAACATCCCATAACCACTGCGGGCGAGCCATCAACTGTAATGCTTTGGCTAATTTAGCTTGGCGATTGTTCGCTAGCATACCGTTACGGGTATCACGCTGACGAATACCGGCGACTGGCAAATCAACAGTAAACAATAAGGTATCGCTACCAGCCTGCTGCGCGCGCTCTAAGGTGTGGTTGACCACATCACGGTCACGTAGCATATACAGTTGAAACCAACTTGGACGAGGAACCTCCGTGTTAACTTCCTCTATCGCACAAATACCAACGGTCGACAAACAAAAAGGAATCCCGGCATTGGCCGCTGCTTTAGCCGCCTGAACCTCGCCGCGACGCGCCATTAGACCTGCCATACCTAATGGTGCTAAGGCAAGCGGCATGCTCAGTGCTTGGCCGAATAACTCAGTGCGGGTGCTAAGTTGACTCACATCTTTTAATACGCGCTGGCGTAGCACCAGCTTGGCAAAGTCCTTGCTATTAGCCGCCAAGGTATACTCGCTGCTGGCACCACCATCAATATAGTCAAACAAAAACCGCGGCAAGCGTTGCTCAGCTAAAGCACGATAATCGGCATAGCCAGCCGGAAAGGAATAGAGCCTGTTAGACATAACCCACCTTCATTATTATTTTTATCAGACTAACAGTTTTTAAAGTCTTTTTAATCAGCCGCTTTGCAGGATTGCCTGCTGACGAACAGAGTCGATACGCCCGTCTTTCAAGCAGAGCGTTTCATCCGAAAAAGCTTTGACATCTTCCACATCATGGGTGATTAAAATCAGTGGTACTGCTAAACACTCTTGTAATTCACGCAACTCGTTGCGCATATGAATACGCAAGTCAGGGTCCAGCGCGGAGAAAGGCTCATCCAACAGCAAAGCGCGCGGCTCAGTTATCAAGGCTCGCGCCAGCGCTGTACGCTGTCGTTGACCACCCGAGAGTTGATGTGGCTTTTGCTGTTGCACAGCCGTTAAGCCAAAGTTATCTAACCAATAATCAACCCTCTCACTGTGCATATTCACCCGCGGATTAAACAGGCCACGCCGTAAGCCAAAAGCAATATTTTGCCGCACATTCAAGTGCGGAAAGAGTGCGTAGTTTTGAAACAAGAATGCCACTTGACGCTGCTGTGGGGTTAAGTTAATCCGTTGCTGCTGATCAAACAGCGTGCGCCCAGCCAACTTCAAGTAACCACTATCAGGCGTCAGTAAGCCGGCAATCATCTGCAACAATAAACTTTTTCCAGAACCCGACGGACCAAGAATCACCAAGCGATTACCGCTCGAGGCGTATTTAAGCTGCAAATTAAACTCACGCTGACCCGAGCGCATGGTTTTGCTGATGTCCAAATCTAAGAGCATGCGCTTACCTTGCTCGCTCAGAAACACGCCCAGGCGCTAAACGACTGGCGGTGAGTAATACGACCACACACACAATCGAAGTGATCACCACCAGCATATTAGCAGTGTCGTCTTTACCCGCCTGCACAGCTTCATAGACGGCAATCGACAAGGTTTGGGTCTTCCCAGGAATACTGCCGGCAACCATTAAGGTTGCGCCGAACTCACCCAACGCGCGGGCAAACGCCAACAGCACACCGGCTAAAATACCGCGCCATGCCAGCGGCAGAGTAATACGGAAGAAAATACTGATTTCTGCGACGCCAAGCACCCGCGCCGCCTGTTCTAATTCAGCATCAACCGCTTCAAAGGCGGCACGGGCCGGCTTAAACACCAACGGAAACGCCACCACGCTGGCAGCAATCACTGCACCCTGCCAAGTAAAAATCAGATTGATACCAAAGCTGTCGTACAACCAAGTACCAAAGCTGCTTCTGCGCCCGACTAATACCAGCAAGTAATAGCCCAAAACGGTTGGCGGCATCACCATTGGCAAAGTCAGCAAAGTATCCAGCAGGTCTCGGCCAAAGAAACGCGTACGCGCTAGAAAATAGCCAACGCCAATGCCTAAGACAATATTAATCGCCGTCGCCCAACCAGCCACCTTTAAAGACAGGCTTAAAGCAACCCAGACGGCTTCCATATCAGTGTGCCTTTACGGCTGACTGAAGCCGTACTGGTTCAGTACAGCCTGACTTTCAGGGCTAAAGATATAATCAATAAACTGCTGACTGAGCGCTTTAGCACTACCCTCTTTGGTAACGGCAATCGGATAGCGGACCGCCGCTTTTAACGGTACAGTGAACTGCACTTTAACCTTTTCAGCCATAATTGCCGCGTCAGTGGCATATACAAAACCAGCATCGACTTCGTCGCGAGCGACATAATCCAAAGATTGACGCACGTTTTGCGTATTAATCATTTTTTCAGTCAAGGCTTTCCAAAGCTGGCGATCCAATAACGCCTGCTTGCTGTAACGGCCAACCGGAACACTGTCAGGGTTACTGATAGCTAAACGCTGTAAAGCAGGCTGCTGTAAATCTTCCAGCGTATCGAGCTTTAACCTGCTGTTGGCTGGGGTAATCACCACCAAGGTGTTCTGCACAAAATCTTTACGACTGCTGTCATTGAGCAAGCCTTGCGCTTGGGCCTTATCCATCGTTTCTTGATCTGCCGAAGCAAACACATCCACCGGCGCACCTTTAGCAATTTGCTGGAGCAATTCACCTGAGCCGGCAAAATTGAGCAGCACTGTATGCTCTGGGTGTGCTGCTGCAAAGTTCTCGGCAATATCTTTAAAGGCATTGGTCAAGCTGGCTGCTGCAGATACCGTTACTTCAGCGGCAAACAGGCTCGCAGAACAAGTCAGCACTGCAACGGTCAATGCACTTTTGCATATCTTTTGTAACATCATCTGCTCCACTCAATCGATAGCGTTATATTATCAAAACTATAACGTTTTTCGATGTCCTTAGATAGGCTCTATCTCAGTAAAAATGGTTTGATATTCACCAGTGCAGGTTAGTTAAGCAAACTAGAGAACGGCCAAAACCTTAACTGATCGCCAACAGTGCAGGTTGTGTATTCGGGAATTTCTAAAAGGCCATGCGCCTGTGCAGCACTGCGTAGAATACCGGAGCATTGGTTATCGTATTTTTCCGCACGCCCGTCCAGCAGACACACGCGCACAAACTCACGGCGCACGCCGGCCTCTTGGCTGGCAAAGTTAACCGGCACAAGAAAGTTCTGCGCTGCTGTATCGGTCACACCCATGCGCTTTAAAATATAAGGCCGTGCCAGCAATAAGAAGGTGACCAAGCTTGAGGTGGGATTACCCGGCAGACCAATCACCGCTGTGCCTTGGTAGCGGCCAAAGGTAAACGGTTTACCGGGTTTGAGCGCCAACTTCCAAAACTGCAGGTCGCCTTCTTCCCGAATGACTTGGCCGAGATAGTCCGCCTCGCCGACTGAAACACCACCACTGCTGATCAACAGATCAACATCCTGCAACTGTGCTAGGCGTTGTCGCGTCTGTAATAAATCATCCGGCAAAATACCCATATCCACCACCGTACAACCAAGGCGTTTCAAGCACTGGATCAGCATGGTGCGATTGCTGTTATAAATTTGCCCTGCCGCTAATGGCTGACCGGGCTCAACTAACTCATCGCCCGTCGACAACACCGCGACGCGCAAGCGACGCTGCACACTCATCTGCGCACAACCCAGTGATGCAGCCATCGCCAACTCCACCGGGCCCAAGCGAATCCCCGCTGGTAATAACTGATCACCAGGCATCGCCTCTTGACCGCGCGGACGGACAAATTTGGCCACAGGCACAGCTTGCAAAAAACGCACACGGCCATCCGCCAACACTTCAGTATTTTCTTGCATCTCCACAGCATCAGCACCTTCAGGCAGTGGTGCGCCGGTGAAAATACGCGCGCACGTACCTACTGCCAATGGCTCAGGGCTATGCCCAGCAAAGACTTTTTGACTGACCGACAGCGTCTGTCCTGCCTGCACCTCAGCACTGCGCACGGCATAGCCATCCATCGAACTGTTCGGCCATGGCGGCATGGCAAACTGCGCCAGCAAAGGCGCGGTTAGCACGCGATTTTCGGCGTCGGCAAGGGTAACGGTCTCGGCCTCTAAGTCGTCTTCCGCTTGCGCCTGTTCCAGCAAAATCTGTAGCGCGGCATCGACGTTTAACAAGCTCATTTTACCCGCGTCCTGTGCAAGCCGTTTTTTTGCCCAAGTGCGCGACAAAGTTGCAAGGCTTGTGAGTGGCATCCAACTGATCAACTAAAATGCCCTGCCACGCAGTGCGGCAAGCGTTAGTTGAGCCCGGCATACAGCAAATTAAGGTGTGATTAGACAAACCAGCCAAAGCTCTGGACTGAATTGTTGAGGTACCTATTTCGGTGTAGGAAATTTGTCGGAACAACTCGCCAAAACCTTCGACATGCTGATCAAACAAGCAGCTGACCGCCTCTGGTGTACTATCGCGATCGGTAAAGCCGGTACCACCGGTGATCAAAACCACCTGAATATGGTCACTAGCAATCCAGTTCGCCACCTGCGCGCGGATTTGATATAGGTTATCCTTGAGAATAACGCGCTCAAGCACGCTATGACCGGCACTGGTGAGTTGTTCAAACAAGTATTGTCCTGATGTATCAGTTTCTGTTGTACGTGTATCACTGACGGTTAAGACAGCAACATTCAAAGGTACAAATTGGCTGCTAACGTGGCTCATAGAATGTCCTATGTTGATAAATTTGCGCCAAGATATACCACAAAACCCCTCAAAAAATGAGCTTTGTATGTCCAGCTACCCCTTATTTTCCAACTGTTCGATTGTTTTGCTTGCCGGCGGCCGTGGGCAGCGGATGGGTGGGCATGATAAAGGCTGGGTCACTTGGCAAGGCAAAGCTCTGATTGAGCACATGCAGCATGTGGTACGCCCCTTAACCAATGATTTAATTATTTCCTGCAACCGCAACCATCAGCGTTACCAGGCACTGGCCGATCAAACTGTGAGCGACCCTACCCTTGAGTTTAACGGCCCGCTTGTTGGTATCCTCAGCGCCTTGCAGGTGGCTCGTCATCCATACCTGTTAGTTCTGCCTTGCGATGCACCGCGGATTGATTTGGACTTACTCAGCCTGCTCTATCAGCACGCAGCTGAACGCCCTGCTATGTTCAAACATCAAGGGCATTGGCAACCGCTGTTTAGTATCATCCCCACAGCACAGCAAAGTGTTTTACAAGCCTTGTGGGACGCTGGCGAGCGCAGTCCTAAGCACGCCTTATTACAATTAAACCCTGTGGCAATTCACTGCGCCGATGACGAGCAACGTCTGGCCAACTTCAATGATCCGAGTGTTTTGCAGCAACCACTATCTATGCAGGAGACATTATGCTGACTCATCTTGATGAGCAAGGACGGGCCAATATGGTCGACGTCACCGATAAAGCCAACACCCAGCGCGAAGCCAGCGCCGAAGCATGGGTGCGCATGTTACCCAGTACTTTAGCGATGATTACCGATGGCCAGCACCCAAAAGGAGATGTCTTTGCGGTGGCACGGATTGCCGGCATTCAAGCTGCCAAGCGCACTCATGAGCTGATTCCGTTGTGCCATCCGTTATTGCTGACCAGCATTAAAGTGCATTTAACTGCGCACGCGCCAGATCAAGTACAAATCACTGCCACCTGCAAATTATCAGGACAAACCGGCGTGGAAATGGAGGCCTTAACCGCCGCTAGTGTTGCGGCGCTGACCATTTACGACATGTGCAAAGCAGTGGATCGCGGCATGGTCATTGAACGCACTCAGCTGCTAGAAAAGCTCGGCGGAAAGTCCGGTCACTACCAGCTTAATCCAACAACGCAGAGCTGCTAATGGCTTATTTTGGAGAACAACTATCATGCTCACCGTACAGTTTCTAGCACGTTACCGTGAAGTATTAAACTGCGAATCTGAACAGCTCGCATGGCAACAAAACTGGCACTGCATTGACGATGTACGTCAGTGTTTAATCACCCGCGGCGAGCCGTGGACAGTGCTCAATGACCCGCGCATTATGTGTGCCCGCAATCAAGATGTCTGCTCACTGCAAGAACCTGTGCAGGCAGGCGATGAGTTGGCGTTTTTCCCAATGGTCACCGGAGGCTAAGCGCATGAGCATTCGCGTACAAACAGCGCCGTTTGACCCAGGTGTCGAGCTCAATGCTGTGCATGCCGGTGATCTCGGAGTTGGCGCGGTCGTGACCTTTACCGGTTATGTGCGTGATATCAATCAAGACCAGGCCATTACCGAGCTGTTTCTTGAGCATTATCCGGGTATGACTGAAAAAGCTTTGCTTAAAATCCGCGATGAAGCGATGCAGCGCTGGCCATTAATTGATGCGCACATTTTGCATCGGGTTGGCGCTTTGCACTTGGCTGAGCCGATTGTCTTTGTCGCCACATCAAGCATGCACCGTGATGCTGCGTTTGCGGCCTGTGAATTTATTATGGACTACCTCAAAACCCGCGCACCGTTTTGGAAGAAAGAACAAACCAGCGCAGGTTCACATTGGGTGGATGGTCGCGATAGCGACACAGCCGCCGCCGCTCGTTGGCATAACTCAGAGAAGGAAAACCCTTAATGTCAGTCTGCGAACAAGGCACTATGCACAGCATTGAGCAAGCCATTAGCGCATTAACCGCCACGCTGAAGATTAACAAAACCAAGCGTACGCAAGCCTTGTCAAGTGCTCACAATTACGTGCTGGCTGAGCCTGTGTATGCGCAAGTGGACGTGCCGCAATGGGATAACAGCGCGATGGATGGTTATGCTCTGCGCGCCAATGATCTGCAGCAGCCTGATAACAGCTTACCCTTAGCGGGCCGCATTGCTGCCGGTGATAGGCCTGAGCAAAGTTTACCTGCTGGCCAGTGCATGCATATTCTCACCGGCGCACCAGTGCCGCTGGGCGCCGACACTGTGGTGGCGCAAGAAGACTGCACAATCAGCCCTGAGCAGATTCAGTTTAATCATTGCAAAGCGGGCGGCAATATTCGTCGCCGTGGCGAAGAAATCCAACAAGGACAATTACTACTCGAAGCCGGCACCCGTCTGCGCGCACAAGAAATTGGTTTATTGGCCAGCCAAGGCTACGCTGAGGTCGAGGTCTACACGCCACTACGGATTGGTTTAATCAGCAGCGGCAATGAACTTTGCGAGCTGGGTCAGCCACTTGAGCCAGGGCAAATTTACGACATCAACAGCTACAGTCTCAACGCACTATTACAGGGTTTGGGCTTTCAAGTCACCCTCTACGCAAAGATGCCTGACGACTTACAACACAGCATCGCCTGCCTCGCCAAGGCCAGCACCGAGCAGGATGTACTAATCAGTAGTGGCGGCGTGTCAGTTGGCGAAGAAGATCATCTTAAAAACGCGGTCAGCGCGCTTGGCCAACTCAATCTCTGGCGCGTGGCCATTCAGCCCGGCAAGCCTTTAGCCTTTGGCAGTGTTGGCAACACCCCTTGGATTGGTTTGCCTGGCAATCCTGCCGCCGCTTTGATCACTGCATTAATTATTGCTCGTCCGGCACTGCTGCACGCTCAAGGTGTAACTCATTGCAGCCATCAAGCGCTACATATTCCTGCCGCATTCGAGTGGAAAAAGCCCCGTGCGCGCCAGCAATACCTGCATGCGCGCTTAGTGCTACAAGACAACGGACAACTGCAGGCTGAACTCCATCCCAAACAAAGTTCAGCCATGCTGATTGCCGCCAGCTGGGCAGATGGCTTGGTAGAAATTAAAGCGCAGCAGACTGTACAAAAAGACGAGTTAGTACGGTTTGTCACCTATTCAGAATTACTGGGCTAATTGCCTGAGCGGGTGAGACAGACATTTACTGGCTAAAAAAAGGCGCTCTCCTCTCAAGGAAAGCGCCTTTGCTGCAGACTTGCGTATCAGTAAGCCCAGACAATCACCAAGAGTAAAACCCAAGCCAACAAGGCCGCGGCAATGATGGTGTAAGTTGCCGAGATGTTCGCCATTTCATTACCAGCCTCTTGACTCAAAGCTTTACAGCCTCGATACACTAGAGCAGTAGAGGCCACCAGAGCCAGCGCAACCACCAGCACATTAAATAGCAGCATCGGCACCAGTAAGGCTAATGAAGACAGCCACAGCGGTAAGGGTGCTATGGCGGCTACAAGATAAGCGTCATGGTAGCTGACATTTAACTTATGCCCTTCTAGCACAGAATGAATTAACCATCCCATGACAAAGAACGTCAGCAGCTCTGCTAAAAACAGAGTAGTGGTGATAAACCGCCAATCCTTATCGGCAAACCCAGGCAAAAAACTATCGTCATAGTGCGTTCCCGCATAGTACATAAGCACTGGAGGTAAAAAAGATAACGGCACCACCAATAACCATGCCAGCGAAGGAATCGATAGATTTTTTTGCTGCAACTTAGACCAGCTTTTTATAGAAAAAGGCAGGCCAAAGACTAATGACATGTTCATGACAACCTCCAGATGTATCACGCCGTGATGTATATGTTATAATCCATTCACACAGCGCTTACAAGCGGATTTTAACATTGCAGGAACAATAAAATGAGCCGGCTGAGCAAGCAAGATTTCCAAGACCTTTCAGATTTTCGTTTTCGCTTAAGAACCTTTCAAAAACACAGTGAAGACATTTGCAAAAGCCACGGTATTACAGGGCTGCAGTATCTACTTTTATTACATTTGAAAGGCTTTGCGGGTCGCAATTGGGCCACAGTCAGTGAGTTATCCACAAGGTTACAGTCAAAACATCACGCCACGGTCATGTTGGTTGATCGCTGCTGCGAACTAGGCTTAGTAAAACGCTGTGAGTCTGCTAAAGATAAGCGCTGCATCGAAATACATTTATTGCCCAAGGGAGAGGATTTAGTTGAAGCCATCGCATGGCTACATCGTCCTGAGCTTGATCATTTACAGCAAGACTTCCCTGTCGCGCATTAAAAATCTAACGCGCTTATGCACTGATCAAGCCAGCACACTGGTTACAGTGGGCAGCCGACAATCACACTGGATGCCTTAAAGATTGCGGTCACCACACTACCTTCAGTGAGCGCTAAGTTTTCGGCACTGCCATTGGTAACTATCACAGCCAAACTGCTATCACCAACAGTGACGATCACCTCAGTATTGACGGCGCCAGTTTGCACACGTGCCACACTGCCGGTGAATTGATTACGTGCAGAGAAGCGCACCTCTGCAGCATCACTGACCAAAATAATAGATGAGGCCTTGATTAGCGCGAAGACTTCACTGCCAACTTTTAAACCCAACTCTTGGGTGCTTTCCCGGGTGACGGTGGCAACAATTGTTTGTCCGCCGCTGATGGCAATTTCTACCGCATCATTGGTGGCACCCGCTTGGATTGATTTTACACTGCCAAAAAACTGGTTACGTGCGCTCGTTTTCATTGAAAGCCTCTTTAAAACAAATAAATCATCAATAATATTGCCGGTGTCTTGACTCAGTTCTGCAAGAAAGCGCTGATGCACCTGCTCAATGCGTTGAAAGTTGCTGATTAATTGCTGGCCGCGCTCAGTCAAGATAGTCGAACCACCACCTTTGCCACCTGTCGCGCGGTGCAGTAAAGGTTCACCAGCAAGATTATTCATCTGGTTCACCGCATCCCAAGCCGCTTTATAGCTCATCTTCATCGACTTAGCCGCTTGCGATATCGAGCCTAGCTCAGCAATTTTCGACAGTAAATGGATCCGCCCGTGACCTCCCATGCTCTGATCACCTGCGGTAATCCAGATTTGCCCCTGCAACCCAAACTCTGTGCTATCAACCATAATGTCTCGCCTCTTTTAAACCATCTTTAGCGCTTCGCATAGATCAACCGCTATATCAATCAGCCCAGCCAGCGCACAGCATAGCGATGTTTGCTCAAGAGCTAAATCTTTCGCACGATTCATATATTTTCCAGTGTGTTTATACTGCAGGCAGCGTCCAGCTCATAAACGCCCAGCGCATCGGCTCACCGCCCTGCTGTGCATACTCAGGATCACGCTGATACCAAGCGCTAATTTTAGCTTCGTCATCGCAGCTTAGCTCGCCAAAACTCCAACGCACTTTATCAATCAGCTCAGCTAAACTGCGCCCC
This sequence comes from Pseudomonas sp., assembly GCA_048266525.1. GTDB lineage: Bacteria > Pseudomonadota > Gammaproteobacteria > Pseudomonadales > Pseudomonadaceae > Denitrificimonas. Next base: position 273,917 of record JBLWZG010000003.1, on the reverse strand, counting down.
CCAGCTAAGCGGCTGGCCGACTCAATATAATCCAGCGTTGGATAAATATTACGCTGGTAGAGCATGTTCATAATATAGATATGGTCCGGAAAGCTGCGGTCTTCCCGACCAAGTAATTCAGCAATTTCTCGACTGACAAAACGTCCGCCCACCAATTGCGTCATATAGACTTTTTTACGCGCATGGCGATTGAGCTTATCCAGTGCATCATCCATATCAGCGACAATACTGGCCCGCGACACCACAGCAATATCACATACCGGCACATCGCTCCAATCGTCTTCCCACGAAGCCAGTATCGGTTGGACATTATTGAGCTGCAGCTCAGTGGCGTTTTCCAGCATGGCATCCAACATGCCTTGGCTGTAATCCAAGCCGTAGACCTGCTTAACCTGCTGCGCTAAGGCTAAACCAATGGTGCCGGGACCACAGCCCACATCCAGCACCGTATCGTCTGCGCTGTACTGCATGCGACTGACAAACTCAGTACGATAGCTGCTATCAAGCACTTTGGTACGCATTTCGGCCGCTTTCGCATCCCACTCACTGGCGGGCTTAAACACGCGACCACTGCGGGCTAAATGCTCACGGTATAACTGGCCAAAATCAATCGTTTTAATCATTTCACTAAATCTCTTTTTAATTGCGCATAGACATGTTCAATACTGACGTTATACAGCCAGGCTAAATTTTCCGCGCTACCCAACTGCGTCACGCTGCCCGTTTTCTCAATACGTCCCTGTTTAAATAGTGCTAAACGATCTGCCACTTGCAAAGCATGTTCGGGTTGATGAGTACACAGCAATACGCCCAAACCTTGTGCACGTAAACGCTGGATTTGCTCCAACACTAAAATCTGGTTAGCAAAATCAAGACTGGCGGTTGGCTCATCTAACACCAAAACTTTAGGTTGCTGTAATAGCGCGCGAGCAATCAAGGTGAGTTGCCGTTCACCACCACTGATATGCGGATAAGCACAGGCGGCCAAATGGGCAATGCCAAGCTCGGATAAAGTGTGCAGCGCCAACTGCTGATCCTCTTGACAGGGGTGCGCAAATAAACCCAGATGCGCAGCGCGCCCCATTAGCACCATATCCAGCACATTAAAGGCGAACTGCCCCTCTTGCGCTTGCGGCACATAGCCTACCTGCTGCGCAATTATGCGCCGGCAGTGCTGATGTAAAGGCTGCCCGTGTAAAAACACCTGCCCTGCTAAGGGCGTTAATAAGCCTAATAAAGTTTTAAACAAGGTTGATTTGCCACTGCCATTGGGCCCCAGTAAAGCCAAAATCTCATTGCCATAGAGGCTGAGATCAATCCGCTCACCGACGACTTTTTTACCGTAGCCAATACTTAAAGCCTGAGCGCTTAATAAAGCCTTCATGTACGATCACCGCGGGCTAATAAATAGATAAAAAATGGCGCACCCACCAAGGCGGTTAAAATACCCAGCGGCAATTCAATCTCTGCCACAGTACGCGCCAAGGTATCAGTTAAGAGTAAAAAAGTAGCACCGAGCAGCAAGGCCACTGGCAGTAAACGTGAAAAGTGTGGCCCCACCAATAAACGCGCAACATGCGGAATCACTAAGCCGACCCAGCCAATAATGCCAGTAAACGAGACAGCACTGGCAGTCATCAGGGTCGCGGCCACAATTAATAACAAGCGTGTGCGCGTTAAATTCACTCCCAGCGCGGCCGCTTCATCATCACTTAAACTGAGCAAATTGATGCGCCAGCGCAGCAACACTAACGGTGTCAAACCCAACAACATCAAGGGGGCACTGTAGGCTAAATCTGACAGACTCACGCTGTGCAAACCTCCGAGCAGCCAAAAGGTGATGGTGGGTAATTGTGTATAAGGATCCGCTAGGATTTTTAATAAAGAAATCCCTGCACCCAGTAAGGCACCTAAAGCAATTCCAGCCAGCACCAAGACTAAGACCGGATCATGCCGACGCGCCAAAGAGGCCAAGGCATATACAGCCGCCACGGCAAACAGACCACCGACAAAAGCAAACAGCTGCACCATAAGCATTGGTAAATGAAAGAAAATAGCGCAAATCGCACCCAAGCCAGCGCCGGCTGAGACACCAAGAATATCCGGCGACACCAAAGGGTTACGAAACATGCCTTGATAGGCTGCGCCCGCCACTGCCAAGCTCGCTCCCACTAAAAGAGCAGCCAGCATCCTAGGTAAGCGTAGCTGCCAAATCACCGTATCAGCACTGCCTTGCACAGGTTCAGCACTAATGCGTGCAACGAGCACCTGGCATAACTCAGCAAGACTTAACGGAAACTTACCGATTAACAGGCTCAATACAATTGCTGCCAACATCGCCACTGCCAACACCAGCATGACTTTCACATAGGCAGGTAACGCACGATTAACATCGATACTGACAGCTTGCGGCATGGTTAAACCTTACAGAAATGAGCTGTACTGAGGCTTACTACAGCAGGATTAAATAGCGCATGGCTGATCCAACACCTAAGTAGGCTCAAGCGCTGAGAAAAGATTCATAGAACTATTGGGGCTGCGATAAAAAAGGTTAAAAAACTCAGCAACTTCTTGTTTTAATTGCGGCCCGTCTAAGCGCCCTTCTAATAAGGCCATCAGCCACAACACGCCCAACAAACGATTCACCCCAGGCGGACCATCAAGCCAACTAAAGGGTAGTTTCGGCGCACAGTAGATGCGCCCTGCTTGCACTGCACTCAAACTTTGCCATTCTGATGCCGTCGTTGCCAGCTCGACGAACTCTGGGTCTTGAGTCAGTAGGTAATCGGGTTGCCAGGTCAATAACTGCTCAACAGACACTTGGCCAACACCTGTATGACCACTTTGTTTCGCCACATTTTCGCAGCCGAGCAACTCCAGAACTTCACTGTGAATAGAGCCTGCTAACCCCGTTTCTAAGCCATCATAACTGCGCGCAAAATACAGCTTAGCTGGCTTTTGCGCGCGTGTATTGGCAAAGCGTAACGCACGCGCCAGCAGCTGTTCACTGTACAGTGCCAGCTCTTCGGCACGCTGACCGCCACCCAATAAAGCACCTGCTTGGCGTAACTGCTGTGGCGTTTGGGCTAACAAGCCTTCGATCTGCACAGTAGCGATGCCGGTTTGTTGGGTCAGCCGTTGTGCCGCGGAACGCTGGGTGACACCGGCATTGCCCAGATCAACAATCACATCCGGTGCAAGCAGCAATAAGCTTTCTAAGGAGACCGTACTACCACGCCCCGCTAGACGGCCAACAAAAGGTAAATGTTGTTGCTCTGGATGGATAAAGGCTAATTGAGCTGGCGCTAAATTCATTGGCCAACCCAGTAGCTTTTCCGGTACCAACACATATAAAAATACTGCAGCAGGTGGGCCCGCGGCAAACACACGCTGAATCGCGGCAGGCGCAGGTAGCGCACCGTTATGTTCCAGCAGAGTTTTAGCAACGACACGTGCCAGCGGCGTCAATAAAAAAACTCCAGCTAACACATCTTGCAATAGATCACGGCGTTTCATAGATGCCTCGGCTTAACACTCGCCAACCACTGCTCAATGGCAGCACGCTGCAAGGGCAAGGTGTATGCCAGTCCAGCAGAAAATGCATGCCAGCCGTCAAGGTACTTTTCACTGACTAAGGTCAGCACAGGAATGCCTGCACTGATCAATTGAGAAAACTCTTGGCTCAAGCCGCGCCCCTGGGTTTCACCGTAGCCAAAGCGATTAATAAAAACCAAATCAGGCTCCTCATGCAACGCTTGGCGCAGCACTTTACCGGCTTCAGCTAAACCGCCCATATCTAAATTACAGCCTCGTGAATCGCGACCTAAATTCTGGGAAATCACAAAAGTTTCGCCTGAATTTAGGTCGCGCAACTCCATCGGCAACAACCCATTAGGGTCTTTACCCTGCTGGGTTACTAACCCGCGCACACGCCAGCCTTGTTGCTGACACTCAGCCAAAACAGTAGCAAGTAAAGCATCGCCATCTCCATCGCCTGAGTGGACTATTGCTGCTACGGGTAATTGCATAGGATTGCCTCTTCGTCAGCTCAAATTAAAAACTATAGCTTGCGCCAGCAAACCAGGTACGACCTGGCATTGGATAGCCATCAGAGTATTCATAGTTTTTATTATTGATGTTGCGTATACCCGCCTCAATGCTTAAGCCTTCTTGAATCATATAAGTCGACTTAAAGCCGGCCACAGCGAAACCAGATAAGGTTGGATAACTATCAGGGGTTCCTTTGCTTTCGCGGTAGCTGATTTTACGACCGGTTCAGCATCTAGATTAACCTGCAACTCAAGACGCTCAGTCGGCAACCAACTGACATGGACAAATAATTTGTGCGTTGGTGTGTCGGTCAGCTTGACCAAGCTGTCACTCAAGTTGTCACGTTTTAAATAGGTATAAGCGCCACCAAGACGCCAATTTCCACCTAACCTTTGCTCAAGTGATAATTCAACACCACGATGACGTGTCTTACCAATATTTTGTGCTTGCTCACAGGCATCTTTACCTTTTTTACCGCAAGCCAACACATTGGTAGTCGCTGTTTGTATCTCATCACGAATGCCACTGTAAAACACTGTTGCCTCACCGTAAGCATCTCGCCATGGCGTTCCACGCAATCCAATCTCAGCATGACGCGCCACTTCTGGATTTAAATCAGGATTAGGCAATGCACGACCCAAACGTGCTGAATAGCGATCTTTCAAAGTCGGCAGGCGGGTTTTCTTCGCAATGCTAGCGAACACTTCTACGTTTTCATTCAAGTCATGAATAATTTCTAGCAAGCCATTGCTGGCGCGTGTTGTACCTTTATCGTACAAGTAAACTTTACGTGCTTCGCGCTCTTCATGGCTGGCCCCAACACGCACACGCCAGGTATCAGTCAAAGTAATCATGTCTTCCACAGCAATCGACTGAGTGATATCACGGTACTTTTTCAGTCCATCATTGTGACGATCATCTTTATGATGCACAGCCACATGCAGTTCATGCTGATCAATCGAAGTATTCACCCACTCAACCGCAGCACCATAGGTCTTGTCATCGTAGGGGCTATGCTCATCACGCACTTGATAGCTGCTGTCGCTATACATACTCAACGCATTTTCATACTTATCTTGATACGCACGCAGCTTAATCGTGTTGTTATCATCCAGCGCAGTGCTGCTTAGAAAATAAATACTTTCTTTATCCCAAGTCGGCCATTGCCAGTAGCGTAAACTCTCATTGGTGTTTTTACCGGCATAGACAGGGTTACCCTTCTCGCCTTCTTGCTTGCTGTAACCCAAAGCATATTCATCGGTGTCGTTGGGCGTGAAACCCAGTTTGAACGAGCCTTTCTGATCGGTACGATAAGCATTGTCACGACGATGACGAGTGTCGCTCGGTGTTGCTTTACCATCCTCAAAGCCACGTCCTAATTTAAAACTATCCGCTTCAAGGTATGACAAGCCGGCTTGCAAATACCACAGCCCTTGATTGCTACCTACGTTAGCAGCAACCAACCGCTCACTGCCGGTAGCCACACCAATACGCAGATTACCTTCAAGCTCTTTGACTGGCTTACGGGTGACTAAGTTGATTGCACCACCCATGATGTTTGGGCCATACAACAACGATGCAGCCCCCTTGGCCACACGAATCTCAGACAAATCAAAGGTGGTGAAGCGGGCTAAATCCACATTACCATCATAGGGCACATACTGCGGGATACCATCAAGAAAGACGGGGACTTGGCGCGAATCAAAACCTCGCACACTCACGGTTTGCTCATTACGCGGGCCACCTTCACGTAGACTCACGCCAGGCAGCATGTTGACTGCTTGACCCACATTGTCACGGTTAAAACGCTGCAGATCTGCACTGCTGATCACCTGTTCAGAAGCGATTTCCTGATCATGTACTGCGCCGTTAACAATAACATTACCTAGGTTAAGGACATGGTCTGCGGCCTGAGCAAGACTGGCAACACTCAGCAATGGCACGCCAATTAATGCATATTTAATCCTTATTAACAGAGCATGATTGGATTTAAGTTGATGCATAGCTATCCTCGCAAAGCGTTATGTATTTAAAAACATAACGATACTTGAAAGCTCACAGCAAAGACATAAAAATCCGCGCAGTACCTCTTAAGGGTTAGTTGAAGATCTGTGTTAAAGCAGGCTTAGACGGCTGTAAACCTGCGCTTAAACAAGATAACAGTGCACATCCACATCCGCCAACTTAGCAAAATATATCGAGATGGTGGACAAGCCTTCGCTCCGAGTGCCGCCTATTGCGCAGCCTTAGCTAAAGTGATTCCACCAGCAGTCAGCTGAGTGAGCTTAGATTAGCGCTGCGCACTTTTTTACCAAAGCACTGAGCGGCACAGGTTGGATGTTGTCAGACTAAAACCCACGCAAGCTGGAACAGTTCGCTTTAATTAAGCTCATTCTCCACTACCCAAACCGCCGCCTCAGTACGCGAGCGCATCCCCAGCTTGTTCAGGAGTCGCTTCACATGTACTTTAACAGTGCCTTCGGCAATATCCAGACTGCGCGCAATCATCTTATTGCTGTGCCCTTTAGCAATCAGTTTCAACACGTCTTTCTCACGTTTGGTCAGCATCGACGGGTGTGCTTGACTGCTTGTTGAACGACCGCGAATAGCTTGCGCTAGCACTTGGGTCAACTCAGCACTTAAGGCTAACTTGCCTTGCGCAGCCAAACGAATTTGCTCGATCAGCTCCTCAGGCTCCATATCTTTTAACAAATAGCCGTCTGCGCCTTCGCGTAAAGCTTCCAGCACATTATCATGGTCGTCCGAAACACTAAACATCACGATACGGGCATCCACTCCGGCGCAGCGTAACGCGCGAATCGTTTCAATTCCGTCCATTCCTGGCATATTTAGATCGAGTAAAATCAAATCCAAATCATGCATGAGCGCCAGCTCTACCGCCTCTTGCCCTGAACCTGCTTGCGCAACCGGTAACAAATCATCTTCCATAGATAATAAGTCACTTAAACCCCGGCGCAACATAGGGTGATCATCCACCAACATGATCCGTGTGCTATGACTGTTCTCGCTACTCAAAATCAATCTCCCGCTCTAACTGACTGCGCTTATATTGCGGCAAAAACTGCACATGTACACGCGTACCCGGTTGCAAAGCACCTATATGAATCTTTCCAGATAAGCTATGCGCACGCTCGGTTAAAATATTCAAGCCATAGTGCCCTGTTGGGCTCGTAGTCGCACTAATACCAATACCATCATCAGAAATGCAGATATGGATAAGCCCGCTCGCATCTTGGTGTAAAGACAAGTGGCACTGACTTGCATGGGCATGTTTAATCACGTTACTCAGCGCTTCACGAATAATTTGCAAACAATGAATTTCTTCGTTAGGTGTTAATGGACAGTGTTCCAACGCATAGCTTAGATGTATTTCTACGCCGGAGTGCAGGCCAAATTCCTGCACCGTTGCTTGCACCGCTGCGGCTAAGCCCGGTGTATCAAGTTTAATGCGGAAAGTCACCAAAAGCTCACGCAACTGCCGGTAAGCGGTATTCAAACCAACCTGTATTTCAGTCAAGGTCGTATTCATATCGTCTTTAGAGAAGCCGGCCGCCATTTGTTTTTTAAGCCGTACCAATTGGATTTTCTGATAAGACAACGCTTGCGCAAGCGAGTCATGTAACTCTCGAGCAATCACTGCGCGCTCTTCCATTAAAGCAATACGTGCTTGATTTTGCCCCAGTTGATTTAGACTCAAAGATGCCGAAAACAACTCTGCTAAGGCATTCAGCAACAGTTCTTGCCATTCCTCCATGTGCATATGAGCAGGCACCTCAACACGCAAGTCACCCAGATGTTCTCGCTCAGTGCAGATCGCAAAACTCATCACGCGCGCGCCGCTAGGCACCAGCCCTTTATTGAGCAGTATCGGACATTGCGCGCAGCTGGGCAGCTTGCAGTAAGAAGGTGCGTGTTGCTGCGAGGTCAGCGCGGTATGCGCTTCTTGCTTTGGATTGTCTAAAGAATAAGTTAAACACAATGTAACTGGCCCTAAGCCCAAGGTTTGCTCAATCGGTTCAAGCAAATCGGCTAAATTGGGTAGCGGATCAGCGCTGGTTTTATACAAACTGCGTGCACTATTAAACAGTAGGGCTAATGATCGATTGCTGCGCTGTAATTCCGCAGTTTTTTCATTAACCTTATTCTCAAGATTTTCGTACAAATCCGACAGTTCGCTGCTCATTTGATTCAGCGTCTCAGCCAGCACACCTAACTCGTTGTGCGCCGCAAACTTAACACGCCCAGAAAATGAGCCATGACCAATATTTTTAGCCAATTCAACCAGTTCCTGTAAAGGCATCAGCAAGGTGTTGTGCGCACCTAAAATAACAATGAAACCGATCAGCACCGTGACAAATAATGTACTGACTTGCAAACCACGAATAAAAGATAATTTGCGCTCAGACTCAGCCTGCAGCTCGCCGACAAAACCATCCAGCAGATTAACAAAAATCGGCACCTCTAGGCGAAAAGCTCGCTTTTGCGGTGGGTTTTGTTGTAGTAAAGGCAACATTAACTGACGCCATTGATATTGCACCTGCGCATACCTTAGGGGCAGGTCATGCTGTGTGTTTTTATCAATCGCCGTCATCAGCGCGGGCGTCGCTAGGGTATTTTCAAACTCTGCAATATAAGCCGGCAAATCTTGTACCGCTGCTTCGTTAGCCAAGAGCGCTAAACGGTAAGCCTGCATGCGCAAGCTACCCGCCTTATTCAGTGCGGCTGCATCGCCTCGAATAGAATCCGACAGATGCATCCCGCCTAGCATACTCGCGAGCATCACCCCGATAATCAGGATAAAAGCCAACAGTGTACGCACCGCCAGCGAGTGAGTTAACCGCACACGAGGTAGCTCAGCCATCGTTATTGATAGTCCTATGGGTTTGCCTTAATATGGTCTGCACTGATTATTCAGTAGCCAATGTTATCAGACTACTCCTATACCCCTTTATATCCAATCTCTAGTTTTTTAAAAAAATGACATAATAAATATCTCTAACATTTTGATTTTTAAGGGTTTTATACAAAATAAACTGATATCTAAAAGTAGGTACATGGCGCATCAAACATATTCACCCACCCCGGATACTGACATAGATCAATTAATCTTGCTCAACGCTTCCATAGAGTGTCAATCCAGTGCAAAGCCACTCCTTTTGCAATAACCGTGTCATGGAGAGTACATATTATGAGTAACAATATCGAAAAGTGGGATGTGGAAGACCCAGTATTCTGGGAATCGACCGGTAAAAAAATCGCTAATCGTAACCTATGGTTATCCATCCCTAACTTGCTACTCGGTTTTGCGATCTGGCTAATGTGGGGAATTATTACCGTTCAAATGCTCAATCTTGGCTTTCCATTTACGCCTGTCGAGTTATTTACCCTAACCGCTATCTCTGGCTTAGCGGGCGCCACCTTCCGCATCCCTGCATCCTTTATGATCCGCATTGCAGGTGGACGCAACACTATTGTATTCACCTCTGTACTTCTCATGATTCCAGCAATCGGCACGGGAATGGCATTGCAAGATACCAATACACCATTATGGGTATTTCAGTTATTGGCTCTCCTCTCAGGAATTGGCGGCGGTAAGTTTGCTTGTTCAATGAGCAATATCAGCGGGTTTTTCCCGAAAAGCCAACAAGGTTTAGCGCTCGGCTTAAACGCAGGTTTAGGCAACTTTGGTGTGACCACCATGCAAATCGTCATTCCTTTAGTGATGACCATGGGCATCTTTGGCGCACTGGGCGGTGGCTCAATGGAATTGATGAAAGACAGCGGCACTTTAATCGGGCGCATCCCAGCCGGTGCTGACACTTGGATTCAAAATGCGGGCTGGATCTGGCTAGTCTTTTTAATCCCACTGATCGCGGTAAGCTGGTTCGGCATGAACAACTTGCTGCCTATCACCCCAGAGCCAGGCTCTGTATTGGGCGCATGCAGCAAAGTTTTCGGTTTGTATGGCATTAGCTTTATCACTTCAGTGGTGGGCTTATACCTCTACCTACCTGAACCAATCGGTCTTGGCCTGCTGAATATGTGGATCGCCATGCCACTGATTATGCTAAGCACTTTGGGCTTACTACGTCTGATCCCTGGCAGCATCAAACCTAATATCAAGCGCCAGTTTGCAATTTTTAGTGACAAACACACTTGGTCTATGAGTGTGCTATACATCCTAACCTTTGGCTCATTCATTGGCTTTTCAATGGCACTACCACTGTCGATCACTGTGATCTTTGGTTACGTCACCGAAGTCGCCGCTGATGGCACCATCACTCGTGTAGCCAACCCAAACGCACCGAGTGCTTTGACCTACGCTTGGATTGGCCCTTTCCTTGGCGCACTGACTCGTCCGATTGGCGGTTGGATTTCCGATAAAGTCGGTGGCTCTTTAGTCACACAAATTATCACTTTAGTCATGGTTGTGGCCTCTATTGCGCTTGGCTACACCCTGCAATTGGCTTATAGCTCTGCTCATCCAGAAACCTATTTCTTCGCCTTTATTGCCCTGTTTTTAGTGCTATTTGCTGCGTCTGGAGTGGGTAACGGCTCAACCTTCCGCACCATCGGCGTCATTTATAACCGCGAACAAGCAGGCCCTGTTTTAGGATGGACTTCAGCCATTGCTGCCTACGGATCATTTGTTGCACCTGTGGTGATTGGTGAGCAAATCAAAGCAGGCACACCAGAAGTTGCGATGTATGGTTTTGCGGTGTTTTACGCGCTGTGCTTGATCCTTAACTGGTGGTTCTACTTACGCAAAGATGCGTATGTAAAAAACCCTTAAGCAGTACTGCATATTTGAATATCAGGAGTTACTGATGAACATCATGGTTGCTTACGACAATTCAACAAACGCAAAACAAGCATTAGAAAAAACCCTGCAGATGTTCGCTGGGTTAAAACCAAAAATCACCTTAGTTGGCGTTGTTGAAGATGTACTGGGTTCCAGTGGGGTTAATGAAGAGGGCTACTTGGAGTTCAAACATGACTTCTCCGAAGGCCTACGCGAAGCCGCACAAACGTTAAACGAACTGGGAATCAGCGCTGAAGTTTTGATTGCCGAGGGGGATCCACGCAAAATGATCCTACAGGCAGTGAAAAACAAACAGCCTGATCTGCTCGTGATCGCACGCCACAGTGAAAAAGTCGACAGCAATATCATCGGCAAAACACTGGATGCTTGGGTGGAAGAGTTTAACTTCATGACCTTTGGCGATGTCAGCTCGTTTCTGACACGTCGCGCACCTTGCCCGGTGCTGATTCAATCATGTCAATAAACACTCGATGGATGACGGAGCCTTAACATGAAAGTTTCTGACTTGTTCCATTACAAAAGGCCTGAAATTAAAGCACTCCACCTAACTTGGATTGCTTTCTATATCTGTTTCTTTGTTTGGTTCAATATGGCCCCGCTGGCCACCAGCATGCTGAAAAGCGTGGGCTGGTTGACCAGTGATGACTTGCGTCTATTTGCCATTGCCAACGTAGCACTCACCATCCCTGCACGGATTTTAGTCGGAATGGCTTTGGATAAGTGGGGCCCTCGCCGCGTCTTCTCAATCCTAATGGTCACCATGGCCATCCCAGCCATTGCTTTTGCTTTTGGCGAAACCCGCACACAGTTGTTGGTATCACGTTTAGTTCTTAGCTCCATTGGTGCCAGCTTTGTGGTCGGTATCCATATGACCGCAATGTGGTTTAAGCCGCGTGACATTGGCTTTGCCGAAGGCTTTTATGCCGGCTGGGGTAACTTCGGCTCCGCAGCAGCAGCCATGACCTTACCGATGATCGCACTCAACGTATTTGGCGGTGACGATGGCTGGCGTTACGCGATTGCCAGCACAGCTATTCTGATGGCACTTTACGGGGTGTTTTACTGGTTTGCGATCACCGACGGCCCGGCCGGCACTGTGCATCATAAGCCACGTAAAGTTAGCGCTATGGAAGTCAGCACTTGGGGCGACATGATCAAACTGATCATCTGGACCATCCCAATGGTCGGTATTTTATCCGTGCTGGTCTGGCGTATTGAAAGAATGGGCTATCTTGATGCGCAATGGGCTTGGGTCTGCCATGGCGTGATTGCCTTGATCGTAACCTACCAAATCATCCAAATTTTTAAAGTTAACTTACCGATTTTGCGTAAGGGCGTCCCAGAAGATGACAAATACCACTTCAACTCAGTCGCCGCACTGAACTCCACATACTTCGCCAACTTTGGTGCTGAGTTAGCTGTGGTGTCTATGTTGCCGATGTTTTTTGAAATGACTTGGGGCCTGACCCCTACTGTCGCAGGAATGATTGCGGCCTCATTTGCTTTCGTAAATCTGATCGCGCGCCCAATTGGCGGATTGGTTTCTGACCGCTTTGGTAATCGTCGTTTTGTGATGCTGGCCTATATGATTGGTATCGCGATTGGTTTTGCCTTGATGGGCTTAATGGGTGGCACATGGCCACTATTCGTGGCCGTTGCTGTTACCATTTTGTGTTCCGTGTTTGTACAAGGTGCAGAAGGGGCAACCTTCGGCATTATCCCTTCAATCAAACGCCGCATCACTGGACAAATATCAGGAATGGCCGGCGCCTACGGTAACGTCGGTGCGGTGTTTTATCTAACGCTGTACACCTTTGTTACACCTTCACAATTCTTCTTCATTATCGCTGCGGGCGCGCTGCTAAGCTTTATCGCTTGCTTTTTCTGGCTCAAAGAGCCAGAGGGCGCATTTGCTGAAGAATACATTGTTTCATCAGTAGACCTTGCGCTCGCAGCTGACCAGCAGGCTGGTAAGTAATGACGCTCTTTTTCTACAAACATATGCGTGCAATCAGCTGCCAAGCTTTACTGCACGGCAGCTTTTCAAGAGGAAAAAAACTATGAGTCGCATTTTAGACCAACTGCATTTTTTAAAAAGAAAACAAGGTGAATTTGCTGACGGCCATGGCGAAACCCGTAAAGAATCCCGCGCTTGGGAAGACGGCTATCGTGCTCGCTGGCAGTATGACAAGATCGTTCGTTCGACCCATGGGGTGAACTGTACGGGTTCGTGCTCGTGGAAAATCTATGTCAAAAATGGACTCATCACTTGGGAAACTCAGCAGACTGACTATCCACGTACCCGTCCTGACCTGCCTAACCACGAGCCACGCGGCTGTCCACGTGGTGCCAGTTACAGCTGGTATATCTACAGCGCCAACCGGGTTAAATACCCAAAAGTGCGCAAAGCTTTACTGCAACTGTGGCGTGACGCGCGTAAATCATTAGCACCAGTTGATGCATGGCAGAGCATTGTTGAAGACCCTGCCAAGGCGCGCTCATACAAAAGCAAGCGAGGCTTGGGCGGCTTTATTCGTTCCAACTGGGATGAAGTCAACGAAATCATTGCTGCGGCTAACGTTTATACCACCAAGGCGTATGGCCCTGACCGCGTTGTCGGCTTCTCGCCAATTCCTGCGATGTCGATGATCAGTTACGCTGCTGGCTCGCGCTACCTGTCCTTAATGGGCGGTGTGTGCTTGAGCTTCTATGACTGGTACTGTGACTTACCACCGGCCTCACCCATGGTCTGGGGCGAGCAAACTGACGTTCCAGAATCAGCCGACTGGTACAACTCCAACTACATCATTGCTTGGGGCTCAAACGTACCGCAAACACGTACCCCAGATGCGCACTTCTTCACTGAAGTACGTTACAAGGGCGCCAAAACTGTATCAGTAACCCCTGACTACTCAGAAGTAGCCAAGCTCACTGACCTCTGGCTCAACCCTAAGCAAGGTACCGATGCCGCCTTAGCACAAGCCTTCTGTCACGTCATTTTCAAAGAGTTCCACTTGGAAAAACCAAGTGCTTACTTCACCGATTATGTACGCCGTTACTCCGACTTCCCAATGCTGGTGATGCTGGAAGAGTACGAAGATGGCTTTAAGCCAACTCGCTTCTTGCGCGCAGCTGACCTCAACGGAAACCTCGGTCAAGAAAACAACCCTGAGTGGAAAACCATTGCCCTTGACAGCCTGTCTAAAGAGCTGGTTTCACCATTGGGTTCAATCGGCTACCGCTGGAATGAAAAGGGCAAGTGGAACATTGAAGCCCGTGAAGGCACCAACGGTAAAGACGTTGAACTGCAATTATCTCTGATCGATGAAGGCAACCCTGTTGAAGTGGCATTCCCCTACTTCGGCGGCGATTTGCACGATCATTTCCAACACGTTGACGGTGAAGGCGTACAGTTCCGTCGCGTTCCAAGCCGCGAGCTAACTTTAGCTGACGGTAGCAAAGCACGCGTAGCCACGGTATTTGATATCAGTGCAGCAGGCTTAGGTATTGACCGTGGTTTAGGTGGTAAAAACGTTGCAAGCAGCTACGACCAAGCCGACATTCCAGGCACCCCAGCATGGCAAGAAGCCATCACTGGCGTGAGCCGTGAGAAGGTTATCCAAGTCGCGCGTGAGTTTGCTGATAACGCTGACAAGACCAAGGGTAAATCCATGATCATCGTCGGTGCGGCGATGAACCACTGGTACCACATGGATATGAACTACCGTGGCTTGATCAATATGCTGATCATGTGTGGCTGTGTCGGTCAAAGTGGTGGTGGTTGGGCGCACTATGTGGGCCAAGAAAAACTACGTCCACAAACCGGCTGGTTACCTGTTGCCTTTGGTTTGGACTGGAGCCGTCCACCGCGTCATATGAACGGTACCAGCTTCTTCTATAACCACAGCTCACAATGGCGCCATGAAAAAATGGACATGCATGAGATTCTCTCGCCTATGGCAGACAAGTCTCAATTCCCCAAACATGCGCTCGATTACAACATTCAAGCGGAACGTGGCGGCTGGTTACCTAGCGCACCACAATTGAACCGCAACCCGTTAGCGATCTGCCGTGAAGCCAAAGCTGCTGGCATGGATCCTAAAGACTATGTGGTGAAATCACTGCAAGACGGCTCATTGCGCTTTGCTTGTGAGCAGCCTGATAGCCCAGCGAACTTCCCACGCAACATGTTTGTTTGGCGTTCAAACTTGCTGGGTTCATCCGGTAAAGGTCATGAGTACATGCTCAAGTACCTACTCGGTACACCGAAGCACGGGGTGTTGAACGAAGACACCGGCAGCACAGGTTACAAGCCAACTGAAGTCGAGTGGGCTGAAGATGCAGCAATCGGCAAAATTGACCTGGTTACTACGCTAGATTTCCGTATGTCATCAACATGCGTGTACTCCGATATCGTTTTACCGACCGCAACTTGGTACGAAAAAGATGATATGAACACCTCGGATATGCACCCGTTCATTCACCCGCTATCAGCAGCCATTGATCCAGCGTGGGAATCCAGAACTGACTGGGATATTTTCAAAGGCGTAGCGAAGAAATTCTCTGAGCTGACTGAAGGCCATCTTGGTGTTGAAAACGACATTGTGACCATTCCAACCCAGCACGACAGTCCTGGTGAGTTAGCCCAGCCTTACGGTGGTACTGACTGGAAAACCTCTGGCGAGCCATTAGTGCCGGGTAAAAACGCACCTAACATGGTCGTGGTTGAGCGCGATTTCCCGAACACTTACAAGATGTTCACTTCGCTCGGCCCATTGCTCAATACTCAAGGCAATGGTGGTAAAGGCATCAGCTGGAACACTGACGATGAAGTCACTTTCTTAGGTCAGCTCAACCATAAAGTACTGGAAGAAGGTATCAGCAAGGGTCGCCCTAATATTGATTCAGCCATTGATGCGGCTGAAGTGGTGTTGTCATTGGCTCCTGAAACCAATGGCCATGTTGCTGTAAAAGCTTGGGCAGCCCTGTCTGAGTTTACCGGTCGTGATCACTCGCACCTTGCTGTTGGTAAAGAGCACGAGTCGATTCGCTTTAAGGACATTCAGGCGCAGCCACGCAAAATCATCTCCAGCCCGACTTGGTCAGGTCTTGAAGATGAGCATGTCAGCTACAACGCCGGCTACACCAACGTGCATGAGTATATCCCATGGCGCACCATCACGGGCCGCCAGCAGTTCTATCAGGATCACCCATGGATGCAGGCGTTTGGCGAACAGCTGATGAGCTACCGTCCGCCAATTAATACACGCACCATTGATCAGGTAAAAAACAAGCACAGTAACGGTAACACCGAGATTGTCTTAAACTGGATTACCCCGCACCAGAAGTGGGGGATTCACAGTACCTACACTGACAACCTGTTAATGCTGACCTTAAGCCGCGGCGGTCCAATTATTTGGCTGTCGGAAATTGACGCACGCAAAGCCGGTATTGAAGATAACGATTGGGTTGAATGCTTTAACGCTAACGGCGCCCTCACCGCGCGTGCGGTGGTCAGCCAGCGCGTTAAAGAAGGCATGGTGATGATGTACCACGCCCAAGAACGTATCGTTAACGTACCGGGTTCTGAAACAACCAAAACCCGTGGTGGTCACCACAACTCGGTTACCCGTGTGGTGTTAAAACCAACCCATATGATTGGTTCTTACGCGCAACAATCATACGGCTTCAACTACTACGGTACCGTAGGTTGTAACCGC
This sequence comes from Pseudomonas sp., assembly GCA_048266525.1. Classification (GTDB taxonomy): domain Bacteria; phylum Pseudomonadota; class Gammaproteobacteria; order Pseudomonadales; family Pseudomonadaceae; genus Denitrificimonas. The sequence goes on along the minus strand of JBLWZG010000003.1, from coordinate 257,303 downwards.
GATGAGTTTGTTGTCGTACGTAAAATGAGCAAAGTCGATTGGCTAGATGGCTCAAATACCGATGATCTTCCACAGCCATTACCACAAGGTCTTTAAGGAGAACGCCATGAAGATTCGCTCACAAGTTGCCATGGTGCTGAACCTCGATAAGTGCATCGGATGCCACACCTGTTCAGTCACCTGTAAAAACGTTTGGACCAGCCGCGAAGGTATGGAATACGCCTGGTTCAATAACGTCGAAACCAAGCCTGGCATTGGCTATCCCAAAGAGTGGGAAAATCAAAACAAGTGGAAAGGTGGCTGGGTACGTAACAGCGACGGTTCCATTCGTCCAAGAATTGGCGGCAAATTCCGCGTGTTAGCGAATATTTTCGCTAACCCTGACTTGCCAGAAATTGACGATTACTACGAGCCGTTTGATTTTGACTACCAGCACCTGCATACCGCGCCAGAAGTGGCGCACCAGCCGGTGGCTCGTCCGCGCTCGCTGATCAGCGGCAAGCGTATGGAAAAAATCGAATGGGGTCCAAACTGGGAAGAGATTCTCGGTACGGAATTCGCTAAACGCCGTAAAGATAAAAACTTTGACAGTATCCAAGCGGATATTTACGGCCAATACGAAAACACCTTTATGATGTACTTGCCACGTTTGTGTGAGCACTGTCTCAACCCAACGTGCGCAGCCGCTTGCCCAAGTGGTGCGATCTATAAACGTGAAGAAGACGGTATTGTCTTGATTGACCAAGACAAGTGCCGCGGCTGGCGCATGTGCATCAGCGGCTGCCCGTACAAAAAGATCTACTACAACTGGAAAAGCGGCAAGTCAGAAAAATGTATTTTCTGCTACCCGCGCATTGAAGCAGGTATGCCAACTGTTTGCTCGGAAACCTGTGTGGGGCGTATTCGCTACCTTGGCGTTCTGCTGTATGACGCAGACAAAATCCACGAAGTGGCCAGCACACCCAATGAACATGACCTGTATCCAAAGCAGCTCGCAATGTTCTTGGATCCCAACGATCCAAAAGTGATTGCTCAGGCTCGCAAAGATGGTATTCCAGATTCAGTGATCACTGCTGCACAAAAATCTCCTGTGTATAAATTAGCAGTGGATTGGAAGCTGGCATTACCACTGCACCCTGAGTACCGCACCTTGCCAATGGTTTGGTATGTACCGCCACTGTCACCGATTCAAAACGCGGCGGAAAGCGGCAAAATCAATATGAATGGCGTGTTACCTGATGTTGATAGCTTGCGTATCCCCCTGCGTTACTTGGCGAACCTGCTCACCGCTGGTGATGAGAAGCCCGTGAAGTTGGCGCTCAAACGTCTGTTGGCGATGCGTGTTTATAAGCGTGCAGAGCATGTTGATGGCATTGAGGATTTAACAGCGCTGAAAGAGGTTGGCTTAAGCAAAGCGCAAGCGGATGAAATGTACCGTTACTTGGCTATTGCCGACTACGAAGATCGTTTCGTAATTCCAACTGCACACCGTGAAGAAGCCATGAGTGATGCCTTTGCTGAGCGCAACGGTTGCGGTTTCAGCTTCGGTAGTGGCTGTGGTGGTGGCGAGGATGACACTGCCAATATGTTTGGTGGTAAGAAACACACCAAACGTGAAGTGATGAAAACCGTGCAAGTGTGGGAGGATTAAGCATGAAAATCTTAAAGGTAATCTCATTGCTGCTCGATTACCCCACGCAGGTTGTATTTGATGCCCGTGACGAGTTGACTGCAGCGATTGCAGCAACTCGTGTCATCAGCCCTGAACAGCGTAACGCTGTTCAGGCGCTACTTGATGAATTGACTGGACAAGATTTGATGGATGCGCAAGAAGCCTATGTCAACTTGTTTAACCGTGGTCGTCACTTATCCTTGTTGCTGTTTGAGCATGTGCACGGTGAGTCAAGAGATCGTGGCCAAGCCATGGTCGACTTGATGGCACAGTATGAAAACGACGGATTTAATATCGGCGTTAAAGAACTGCCTGACTATATTCCGTTGTATTTGGAATACCTGTCGTACTGTGATGAGCCAACTGCGCGTGCAGGCTTAGCCGATGTTGAGCACTTATTAGCAGTTTTAGCGGCGCGCTTGGAAGAACAACCAAGCGCCTACGCTGCCTGCTTTAGAGCGCTGCTACAAATCGCCGGCTTTGAGCCTGAAGTAGCCATTGAACAAGTACGTGAGCAGGTCAGTCAAGAAGTCTATGACGACAGCCTTGAAGCGCTTGATGCCCTCTGGGAGGAGGAAGCCGTAACCTTTATGGACGGTAGTCAAGCAGCCAGTTGTGGTGTCAGCAATGGCAGTACTGCCCAGCATAAACCTCGTGAAGAATCGGCTGTTCCGCTGCATTGGGTAGATTTTGCCCATGACGCTACCGCTGCTAACAAAGTGTAGGAGAACATTATGTCTAATTTTAACCTTCTAATGTTTGGCGTGTACCCCTATGTAGCGCTAGCCATCTGCCTAATTGGCAGCTGGGCACGCTTCGATTTATCGCAATACACCTGGCGCGCCGGCTCAAGCCAAATGCTTGACGGTAAAGGTATGCGCGTTGCTAGCAACTTCTTTCATGTTGGAATCATTTTTGTTCTCGCCGGTCACTTTGTTGGTTTGTTAACACCGCATGCGGTCTACAGCCACTTGATCAGCACTGAAAACAAGCAGTTATTAGCCATGGTGTCCGGTGGTATTTTCGGCGTTATATGCCTAATTGGCTTAGTCATGTTGATTAACCGCCGTTTAAACAACCCACGTATCCGTGCCAGCTCCAGCACCTCAGACATTATGATTTTGTTTGTCTTGTTGGCGCAGTTGGTGCTTGGCTTGCTGACTATCTTCGCTTCAACGCAACACATGGATGGTTCGGTAATGGTCATGTTAGGTGAGTGGGCGCAAAGCATCGTAACTTTGCAACCAATTAAAGCGGCTGCTGCGATTGCACCTGTTGGCATTATCTATAAGCTGCACGTATTCCTTGGCATGACCTTGTTTGTGTTATTCCCGTTCACCCGTTTAGTGCACATTGTTAGCGCACCGATTTGGTACCTTGGTCGTCGCTACCAAATAGTTCGTCAAAAAGGTTAAGGAGTGTCGTTATGAGCCTTTCATCTACACCCTTGTTTACGGATGCTGCTCACGCAGCACCCGTAACACCCTCAGACGCCGCATCACCTTTACTGATTGCTACCAGCAATCAGGACTTACCGATTGTGCGCGTCAATGGTGTCGAAATCAGTAGCACAGCGATTGCTCAAGAAATGCAATACCACCCTGCTGAGTCACAGCGCGAAGTGGTGTTTCTAGCGGCACAAGCCTTGGTTCTGCAAGAGCTGTTAAAGCAGCGTGCTGCTGAAATCGACTTAGAAGTCACAGTGAAAGACGCTGAAACTTTAGAGGAAGCAACCACGCGTTGCTTGCTCGATGCTGAAATCAGCACACCAAGCATTGGCGACACTGAACTGGAAACCTTCTACGCGCACAACCCACGTAGCTTTACCACCCCGCCACTGGTGTCAGCCAAGCATATTTTAATTGCTGCTGACCCTGAAGATGATCTAGAGCGCAGCACACAACGTGAAATTGCGCTCAATATCATTGAGCAATTGCAGGCCGGCGCTGACTTTGCGGAAATGGCGATGATTCATTCATCCTGCCCTTCTAAACAGCAGCAAGGTTCACTTGGTCAGCTGTCCAAAGGACAGACTGTGCCAGAGTTTGAACGTCAACTGCTACGTTTACCGCTTGGCTTAGCTGAGCAACCCATTGAGTCTCGCTATGGTTACCACATCGTGCTGGTTGAACAGCGGGTCGAAGGTGAGCTGGTGCCTTTCCATATGGTTAAAGAGCGCATCGCTGCGCAACTAAGCCAGCGTGTTTGGCAAAAAAGCGTCACCCAATACCTGCAAATGTTAGTGGGTGAGGCTACAATCGAGGGCATCATGTTGCAGGGTGCGGATTCGCCGCTGCTGCAATAGCTCACTACGGGAGTGTCGTCATGTCTTCAGAATTGATTGATGGCTTTGGTCGAAAAATAGATTACGTGCGGTTATCAGTAACCGACCGTTGTGATTTTCGCTGTATCTATTGCATGGCTGAGGACATGACGTTCTTACCGCGTCAACGCATTCTAACCCTCGAAGAAATTCATCGCTGCGCAGAACTCTTTGTCGCCAATGGTGTGCGTAAAATTCGCCTGACCGGCGGTGAGCCTTTAACCCGCAAGGGTATTGTTGGGCTGTGTGAAAAAATCAGTACTATCCCAGGTTTAGATGAACTGGTGATGACCACCAACGGTTCACAACTGACTAAGTTTGCACAACCCCTAGCGGATGCAGGCGTAAAACGTCTTAACATCAGCCTCGACTCGTTGTGCCCAGATAAATTTAAAGCCATGACGCGCGTTGGCGACTTGCAGCAGGTGCTCGATGGCATTCAAGCTGCACGTCAAGCTGGCTTTAAAAATCTAAAGCTCAACAGTGTGGTGATTCAAGGCCACAATGACGATGAAATCCTTGCACTAACAGATTACGCTGTCGCCAATCAACTCGATATCACCTTTATTGAAGAAATGCCTTTAGGCCATGTCGGTCGTGAGCGTTCATTGTTTAGCAGTGATCAAGTTCGTGACAGCATTGCCCAGCGCTATGCCTTACTCGACAGCAGTGAAAGCAGCGGCGGTCCTGCGCGTTATATGCGCTTAAAAGATCATCAGAAAACCCGCATTGGTTTTATTTCACCGCACAGTCATAACTTTTGCAGCACCTGCAATCGTGTTCGCCTGACGGTTGAAGGCAAGTTATTACTCTGCCTTGGCAATGAGCACTCACTGGATTTGCTCGCGCTGCTACGCCGTTACCCATTAAGCAATGAACCTGTCTTGGCCAGTATCCATAAAGCATTGAACAATAAGCCTAAGCAACATCATTTTAGTAGTGATGGCGATGTCCAAATTGTGCGCTTTATGAACGCCAGTGGCGGTTAATCTATAGCCCTACAGCATCTTAAATCCTAGAGAACACCTATGACTATTGAAAGTTTCGATGACCTGTTACAGGCTGCAAAATCACAAACAGAACCACAACTACTGCTTTTTGTCTTTACCAAAGCCGAGCTGCCAGAAGACGCTACTGAGCAGGAAAAAGTAAACTTTGCTCAGGGTATAGGTGGCACTTTAACTCCTGTGGTGTGTGTTGATAAAAGCCCAGAAGAGCTCAATAGCTTTGGCGCTTTACTGGAAGAGTCAAAAAAGACAGGACAAGACTGGGATGTGGTTTTTGTCAGCAGCATGTCAGGCCACGGAGGTATTGCACCAAACTCTGATCAGGCTGAGCAACCTTTGCAAATGATGGTGCAAGCCATTCAGAGTGGTGGTATTGGTAGTTTTCTAGCCTTTAGCAAGACCGGCGAAATTTTAGATATTAGCTAAATCTTATTTAAACGCTGCATGTCTGCTGCTCTTTAGCAGCGGACTGCATAGCCCAGCAGCACAGCACTATGCGCAACTGAGTAACGACCTTTGCCAGCTTGAAACACCGCATTGAGTCAAACTCCAGCCAGGAAAATACTCAGCCAATAAACCCTGTAACTGCAGCGCATTGGCCAATTCCATGCTTTCCCACAGCACTTGCTCACCGTATGCGGCTGAAGCTATAGCATGTGCCAGCCATAACTTAGCCGGCCGCTCATCCGAGTCAAGCGCTAAGCTTAAAATTTTATCTAGCACTTTAGGAAAATCATGCGGCATGCTGGTTTGAATTAGCGCATAACGAGGCTGGAAAAGCTGATCAGACAGTGCACACTCAGGAAAATAATGCGCCTGCATGGCTTGATACTGATCCGACGATAAGCCAAGCGTGCGAGCAAATAGCGGCAAATCACCCCTTTCAGCGCTACGTATGACACCACGAATTGCTCTAAACATTAGAAAAAACAATGTGTTGTCAGCTACTTCAGGGTTTCCGTCATGCCTGTCCATTCATCTTCCATCTGTTATTAAGTCAGTTCGTCAGCCAAGTAATATACTAAATATTTTTATCAACAAAATGCCACTGAAAGTTCTCAAGCGATTGATGCGATAAACGGCGTTGAGTATAGAATCGCTATATATTTACAAACATAACGATATCTAGCATCCTCACCAATTGCAAGACTGCACGCCTGCTAAAATCAACATCAGGCTCAGCTTAATTAAGGCCTTGCAAATCAGCAAAGGTAGCTAAACATACAGCAAACAAACTTAAACAAGCTGATATAAAAATCCCCCCATGTCGTTGTGTGAGAGGCTTTCGCTTCGTCACTCTCAGAGTCATAGATTCGAGCCTCGTATACGGCTCATGTTCACTTCTAGTCTGCATAAACGCTGAACTATAGAGCATAAACTCGCCCTTTGTTAACCAGTCCAAATTAGTAAAACCAGTTATTAGACAGGGCAAGATGCGCTAACGGGCTGGCAGCTTTCAAACTGACGGGGTTGCCAGCTTCGCTGGACACACAAAAAAAGCCGCACAAGGCGGCTTTTTTCAACACATCAAGCTTAGGCTTGTGGCGCTTGCTCAGCTTTGGCCGCAGCAACGTCTTTTATCGACAGCTTGATACGACCACGGCTATCAACGTCCAGCACCAGCACGTCAACCATTTCGCCTTCCGTCAAGATGTCAGTCACTTTCTCAACACGAGCATCGCTCAACATAGAGATGTGCACTAAACCGTCTTTACCAGGCAGGATGTTAACAAAGGCACCAAAGTCAACAATACGCTCAACTTTACCGTGGTAGATTTTACCAATCTCAGCTTCAGCAGTGATGCTCAATACGCGCTCACGCGCAGCTTCTGCTGCTTCTTTGGTTGAGCCAAAGATTTTGATTGAACCGTCATCTTCGATATCAATCGATGCCGCAGTTTCTTCGCAAATTGCACGAATGGTTGCACCACCTTTACCGATCACGTCACGGATTTTGTCTGCGTCAATTTTCATCGCAATCATAGTCGGCGCGTTGTCCGACAGTTCAGCGCGTGAAACAGCCAACACCTGATTCATTTGCTCAAGGATATTGATGCGCGCAGCGTGAGCTTGGTTAAGCGCAATCTCCATGATTTCTTCGGTGATACCCTGAATTTTAATGTCCATTTGCAGCGCAGTAACGCCTTTTGCGGTACCAGCCACTTTAAAGTCCATGTCACCCAGGTGATCCTCATCACCTAAAATATCGGTTAGTACAGCAAATTTCTCACCTTCTTTAACCAGCCCCATGGCAATACCTGCTACGGGGGCTTTCATTGGCACACCAGCGTCCATCAGCGCTAATGAAGCGCCACAGACTGAAGCCATTGAGCTTGAGCCGTTGGATTCAGTGATTTCAGAGACTACTCGAATGGTATACGGGAAATCATCCGCGTTTGGCAACATCGCAGCGATACTGCGACGCGCTAAACGACCATGGCCGATCTCACGACGACCGGTTGCACCCATACGACCACACTCACCGACAGAGTAAGGAGGGAAGTTGTAATGCAACATAAATGGATCACGCTTTTCACCTTCTAAGGTGTCTAGCAATTGCGCATCACGTGCTGTACCTAAGGTCGCAACCACTAAAGCTTGAGTTTCTCCACGGGTGAACAAGGCTGAACCATGGGTTTTATCCAACACACCCACTTCAATCGCCAATGGACGCACCGTGCTGCTGTCGCGACCATCAATACGTGGCTTACCGTTAACGATATTCTCACGCACGATACGGTATTCAATTTCACCGAAAGCTTCTTTAACTTCTGCAACCGTTGGGCCTTCGCCTTCAACTTGGCTGGCCAACGCAGCAACCGCTTGTTCACGAATCTCGCCTAAACGCGCATAACGATCAAGCTTAATGGTGATGGTGTAGGCCTCTGAAATATCAGCACCAAACTGGCTGCGAATTGCAGTCAATAAAGGTGTATTTTCAGCTTTTGGCTGCCAGTCCCATGTTGGCTTACCTGCTTCTGCAACCAGCTCCTTAATGGCGCTAATCACCACTTGGAACTCTTCGTGAGCAAATAATACTGCACCCAACATTTGGTCTTCAGTCAATTCTTGCGCTTCAGACTCAACCATCAAGACGGCATCTTGTGTACCAGCAACCACCATGTCGAGGCAGGACGCTTGTTGCTGCTCGTAGGTTGGGTTGATTAAGTAGCCTGTTTCTGGGTGGAAGGCAACGCGCGCGGCACCAACAGGTCCATTGAATGGAATACCTGAAATAGCTAAAGCCGCTGAAGTACCGATCATGGCTGCGATGTCTGGATCAGTTTTTTTGCTGGTTGAAACAACGGTACAAATAACCTGTACTTCGTTGCTGAAACCTTCTGGGAACAGTGGACGAATCGGACGGTCGATCAGTCGTGAAGTCAGGGTTTCTTTTTCAGATGGGCGCGCTTCACGCTTGAAGAAACCACCAGGGATTTTACCTGCCGCATAGGTTTTTTCTTGATAATGCACAGATAAAGGGAAAAAGTCTTTGCTTGGGTCAGCTTTCTTAGCACCAACCACGGTACACAACACGGTCACGTCATTGTTGACGCTAACCAGTACCGAACCTGAAGCTTGGCGAGCGACGCGGCCTGTTTCTAAAGTAATGGTGGATTCACCAAATTGGAACGTTTTAATAACCGGATTCACGGTATCTTCCTTCTCTTTGTTGACTTGGGGGAAACGGCTAAGAGCACGGGTATCGGCCCAGTTAACTCCTAAAAAGCGAAAAGCTGGAAGTCCAAAGCACCGCGCAAATATTTCTACGCATGATGCCCCAGACTCCCAGCTTCACGTTACGGCTTACGTCTTAACGACGTAGACCCAGACGACCAATCAAAGTCGTGTAACGGCCTAGATCTTTGCCTTTAAGGTAATCCAACAACTTACGACGCTGGTTTACCATATGAATCAAACCACGACGTGAGTGGTGATCCTTTTTGTTGGCTTTAAAGTGACCTTGCAGCTTATTGATGTTAAAGGTTAAAAGTGCAACTTGCACTTCTGGAGAACCTGTATCACCTTCAGATTGCTTGTAGTCATTTATGATCTGGGCTTTATCTTCAACGCTAAGTGCCATGATGGGCTCCTAATATGGACAGGCCGGGATATTCCCGTGCAAAAAAATAGGTATGACCGTGCCTGCCAACAGCCTACCTGATGATTTTTCAGCCACCTTTAAGTATGCTGAAAAACTGACTCATTGTGACCGAATTAGCCGCCTAGGTGCAACCATTCCATCATCATCTATCTCGCCCACACCGATAAACTCATCGTTATGGTTATAAACTCGGGTTAATCCTTCAAGCGGTGCGTTTTGCGCCCGCACTGGCTGACCGTTAAGCCAGAAAAAACTACTGTGTTCAGTTAAATGCACAATCGGCCAATCTTGCAGTCCGCTATCCACAGCGATCATAAACGCATCAAGTGCTTCAGGACCACCCTCTTCATGCGCACGCTCAAGCTCTTCAAGGGTAACCGCATGCGTCAAGTCGAATGGGCCTGCCTCAGTGCGGCGCAATTGCGCGACATGCGCACCACAACCTAGCACCGCCCCAAGGTCTTCGACTAAGCTGCGAATGTAAGTGCCTTTGCTGCACGCCACCAGAATACGCGCTTGCGTGCCCTCAAAGGACAACAGCTCAAGGTGACTGATGGTAACAGTGCGCGCAGGACGATCAACGGTGATGCCAGCTCTAGCCAATTTGTATAACGGCTGACCATCTTTTTTGAGCGCCGAATACATTGGCGGCACTTGCTCAATAACATCTCGAAACTGCGGTAGCGCTGCTTCAATATCAGCAGCAGTGACATTGACATCTTTAGTTTCCAGCACTTCACCTTCGGCATCGGCAGTATTGGTGGTCACACCCAACTGCATGGTCGCTTCATAAACCTTATCGGCATCGAGCAAATAACGCGAAAACTTGGTCGCCTCACCAAAGCACAATGGCAGTACGCCTGTGGCTAAAGGATCCAGACTGCCGGTATGGCCACCTTTATCAGCATTAAGCAGCCAGCGCACTTTTTGCAAAGCACCATTAGAGCTAAAACCGTAAGGCTTATCAAAAATAATAATACCGCTGACACTGCGGCGCTTGCGCTTCACCTGCTGCACCACCTGATTACTCTCCGTCTGACTCAGTATTACGCTGATCGGCAGACACTGCCCGCTCAATCAAAGCTGACAAATGTGCACCCCGTGTAATGCTTTCATCATAATGAAAGTGCAAAGACGGCACGCTGCGCAACTTCATTGCTTTACCCAGTAACATTCTTAAATAGCCAGCAGTATCTTTAAGCACACTCAGGTTATCTTTAATCACTTCAGGCGAGTTATCGCCCATCACCGTGATAAATACTTTCGCGTGGCCAATATCACGACTGACATCAACGCCAGTGATAGTGATCAAGCCTAAACGCGGATCTTTAATTTCTTGCGGGATCAGAATAGCCAGCTCACGCTGAATCTGATCACCAATGCGTTGTGTGCGGCTGTATTGTTTCGCCATAGCATTCACCTTGCGCTGCCAACAGCAGATTTTTGTACTAATCCATATAAGCAGCAAACGGCAAGTTCAATTAGGTGGATTATTCACCCCACCCATTGCACTTGCCGTTGCCTATACGACTACGAATTACAGAGTACGTGCAACCTGGACTTTCTCGAACACTTCGATTTTGTCACCAGCCTTCACGTCATTGTAGCTCTTCACTCCGATACCACATTCCATACCCGCGCGCACTTCGCTGACATCATCTTTAAAGCGACGTAGAGACTCTAGTTCGCCTTCAAAAATAACCACGTCATCACGCAGCACACGGATCGGACGGTTACGGTGCACAAGACCTTCAGTGACCATACAACCTGCAACAGCGCCTAACTTAGGTGAACGGAAGACTTCACGGACTTCAGCAATACCTAAGATATTTTCACGCACATCACTGCCCAACATACCGGAAAGCGCTTTTTTGACGTCTTCGATAATGTCGTAAATGATGTTGTAGTAACGCATATCGAGGCCTTCTTGCTCAACGATCTTACGCGCACCGGCATCGGCACGCACGTTGAAACCAAAGATCACGGCATGTGAAGCTAAGGCAAGGTTGGCATCACTTTCAGTAATACCACCCACACCGCCTGCGACAACACATACTTGCACTTCATCATTACCCAGCTCAGACAATGAACCGCGTAGCGCTTCCAGCGTACCGCGCACGTCAGCTTTAATAACGATGTTAAGGGTTTTCTTCTCTTCCTGACCCATATTCTCGAAGATATTCTCGAGCTTACCAGCATGGGCACGCGCCAGTTTAACTTCACGGAACTTGCCTTGACGGAATAGAGCAACCTCACGCGCCTTACGCTCATCAACCACGACAGTGACTTCATCACCAGCTTCAGGTGTACCGTCAAGACCCAAGATCTCAACAGGAATCGATGGGCCCGCTTCTTTAATCGCCTGACCATTCTCATCCATCATGGCACGTACACGGCCAAAGTTAACGCCAACCAGAACCATGTCGCCTTGGCGTAAAGTTCCGTTCTGCACCAACACAGAAGCCACTGGACCACGACCCTTATCAAGGCGTGATTCAATCACCACACCGCGACCTGGAGCCGATGGTGTCGCGCTCAGCTCAAGCACTTCAGCTTGCAGTAAAACAGATTCCAGCAGGGTATCAATACCCGTACCCACTTTCGCTGATACATGAACAAACTGCGTATCACCGCCCCACTCTTCCGGAATAACATCATGGGCTGCAAGATCATTTTTAATGCGATCAGTATCAGCATCAGGCTTATCAATTTTGTTCACCGCGACGATCAAAGGTACACCAGCTGCTTTCGCATGCTGAATACCTTCAATGGTTTGCGGCATCACGCCATCATCGGCCGCCACTACCAGAATCACGATATCAGTCGCTTGCGCACCACGTGCACGCATTGCGGTAAACGCAGCGTGACCTGGTGTATCGAGGAAGGTAATCATGCCGCCTTCCGTTTTAACATGATAAGCACCAATGTGCTGAGTGATACCACCCGCTTCACCGGTCGCCACTTTGGCACGACGAATATAGTCGAGCAAGGAGGTTTTGCCGTGGTCAACGTGACCCATAACCGTCACCACAGGCGCACGGTGGAAGCTTTGCCCATCATCAATTTTCAATGATTCAGCAAACTGCTCTTCAATCATGTTATCACTGACGCGAGTCACGCGATGACCTAGCTCTTCAGCAATCAATACTGCAGTATCTTGATCTAGCACTTGGTTAATGGTGACGGGCGAGCCAAGTTTAAACATAAACTTAACCACTTCGACGCCTTTAACTGACATCTGCGCTGCCAATTCAGCAACGGTAATGGTCTCGCCAATTTGTACGTCACGCACAATCGGGCCAGCTGGGTTGGTAAAGCCATGTTGATTCGTGCGTTTTTTGCTTTTCCCACGGTTACGCCCACCACGGCGCGCTTGCTCGTCATCATCACGAACCACTTTACCTTTAGCTGCAGGACGTGGAGCAGCCGCTTTACGATCGCGGCGATCATCATCGTCGGTACGCTTGGCCGGACGACGTACTTCTTCTTTCTTACGCTCAGGTACCGGCGCGACGACGTCAACCTCAGGTAAGTTAATGTCAACAGGCACGACGGGGGCTTCTACTACTTCTGCCGCAACCAGTACTGGAGCAGGCTCAGCAGCAACAGGCGCAGCTTTTACAACAACAGGAGCGGCAACGGGCTCGGCCGCTTTCGGCTCTGGCTCTTGGGTTTTCTGCTCAGCCTTCAACTTGGCAAGATCTTTTTGCTTTTCAGCCTCAATCTCTTCAGGGCTGCGCTTTACAAAAGTTTTCTTTTTACGTACTTCAACACTGATCGTTTTGCTACCAGGCGCGCGCAATGTTGTCGTGGTTTTGCGTTGCAAAGTAATTTTCTTAGAACCATCGGCTTTACTGCCGGCACCTTTTTCTAAAAACGTTAAAAGTGTTTGTTTTTCAGTATCACTTACTTTTTGGTCTGCACTCGTGTGCGCAAGACCTGCCTCATGCATTTGTTGCAATAGGCTTTCTACTGGCGTGTTAACTGCTTTAGCCAGTTCTTTCACCGTGACTTGCGTCATGAACTTCTCTCCTCAAGCCGCAATGTGCTTATTCAAACCAGTGGGCGCGGGCGGCCATGATCAGCTTGCCGGCACGATCTTCAGTCATGCCTTCGATGTCGAGCAAATCATCAATAGACTGCTCAGCGAGATCTTCGCGACAGAGCACTCCACGGACAGCCAGCTCTACAGCCAGCTCTTTACTCATGCCCGTTAAGTCGAGCAAATCTTGTTGCGGCTGAACACCAGCCAATTTTTCTTCAGTAGCAATCGCACGAGACAATAGACAGTTTTTGGCACGAGTGCGCAGTTCATTGACTAGATCTTCATCAAAGTCATCAATATTGAGCATCTCTTCCATAGGCACGTAGGCTACTTCATCCAAACTGGTGAAGCCTTCGTCAACCAGAACCTGTGCAAGGTCTTCGTCAATTTCAAGATCACGGACAAATAACTGTACGATATCACCGGTTTCTTCTTGCTGACGCGCCTGAATTTCTTCTTGGCTCATCACGTTTAAAGTCCAACCGGTCAACTGTGAAGCAAGGCGTACGTTTTGACCGCCACGACCAATGGCTTGCGCGAGGTTCTCTTCAGCCACCGCAATGTCCATAGTGTGGGTGTCTTCATCAACGATGATTGCCACAACTTCAGCCGGTGACATAGCGCTAATGACAAACTGCGCAGGATTATCATCCCACAGCACAATATCAACACGCTCACCGCCTAACTCACCAGAGACTGCTTGCACGCGTGAACCACGCATACCAATACAAGCACCCTGTGGATCAATACGTTTATCTTTTGAACGTACTGCTATTTTAGCACGCGAACCCGGGTCACGGGCGGCTGCCATAATTTCGATTAAACCTTCAGAGATTTCTGGGACTTCAATATTAAACAGTTCCATAATCATTTCTGGCGCAGTACGTGACAGCACTAACTGCGGGCCACGGTTTTCTGAGCGAATATCTTGCAAAAGTGCACGCACACGCGCACCCACACGAAAAGTCTCACGCGGAATAATGTCTTCGCGAGCCAAAATCGCTTCAGCGTTATTACCCAAGTCAACAATAATGCTGTCTCGTGTAACCTTTTTTACTGTACCAAAAATAATTTGACCCAGCTTACTACGGTACGCTTCAACAATTTGCGCACGCTCAGCTTCACGTACTTTTTGTACGATTACTTGTTTTGCAGTTTGTGCAGCAATACGGCCAAACGCAATCGATTCAATTTTTTCTTCCAGCACATCACCAACAGACGGATTCTCCATACGCTTTTCAGCCATATCGATCGTCATCTGATGCGCAGGGTCATCAAAGTCAACTTCTTCAACCACCGTCCAGCGACGGAAGGTTTCATAATCACCGCTGTGTCGATCAATCGCGACACGCAGATCAACTTCGTCTTCATAGTTTTTCTTAGTTGCGGTTGCTAGTGCCAACTCTAAGGCTTCAAAAATAACCGCTGGCGGTACGCCTTTTTCGTTAGAGACTGATTCAACAACCAGTAAAATTTCTTTGCTCATCGCATGCCTCGCCTTTCGCAAACTGTAAACGTTGCGGAGTCCGTATTTTTATTCAAAGTTCGGAAGTATGTTCGCTTTTTCAATCAGATCGATTGGCAGCAAGTATTCGTACTCATCTACCTGAATAACCACATCTTGATCTTCGACTGATCGAATCAGCCCTTGGAAATTGCGGCGCTCTTCCACCGGAGAACGTAATCTAATTTTTACCTGCTCACCCACAAATGCAGCAAATTGCTCCAAGGTAAAAAGTGGGCGATCCATACCTGGCGAAGAAACTTCCAGTGTGTACTCAGAACTGATTGGATCTTCAACATCCAACACAGCACTTAACTGACGACTGACAATTTCGCAATCATTAATCAAAATACCATCGTCATGATCAATAAAGACACGCAGTACTGAATGACGGCCCTGAGAAACATACTCAATTCCCCAGCACTTATAACCTAACGCTTCAATCACCGGCGTCAATATGTCCTGCAACTGTTCCAGCTTGCTCGTCATCCGACCTCCAATGCATGCTGTAGAAATGAAAAATGGGCATAACGCCCATCCAAAATTTGAAAATATTTCTGTGAGACCTAATAAAAAGCCCCTTACTAGGGGCTTTTAAAAGCAATCTTTGACGCCCATCTGCACTATAAAAAAGCACAAACCATAACGTGAGGCCGAATAATACAACTCTAACGCGCCCCAGTCAAGCAAGCCACAAACAAGATCGCCTGCGTATAGCAGGCGATCTTGTACTATTGGTACCGAGAAGGGGACTCGAACCCCTACAGCCTATGGCCACTACCACCTCAAGGTAGCGTGTCTACCAATTCCACCACCTCGGCAAAATTACTCTACAGCAGGTACATCACTTTCTGTTGCTTCAGTCGCTTTGCTTTCAACTTGAGGAATGTCTTCCAGCAAAGGTTGCTCCTGAGGCTTTACTTCCAACACTGCAGGATCAGGCAAACCTAATTGAGTGATGGTTGTAGCTCGATCTTTAGCGTAAAACGCCAAGCCCAAACTTGTAGCAAAAAACACAGCCGCTAAAATAGCAGTAAAACGGCTTAAAAAACTGCTTGAGCCTTGCGATCCAAACACAGTACCTGAAGCGCCTGAACCAAATGAAGCACCAGTATCTGCACCTTTGCCCTGCTGAATCAGAACAAAACCTACAACACCAATCGCAACCACTAGGTGGACAATAATTATGACTGTTTCCAGCATTTTAGTTTCCCGCAGCGCGACAGATCGCACTAAATTCATCTGCATTGAGGGAGGCTCCGCCTACTAACCCCCCATCGATATCTGCTTGAGCAAACAACTCAGCAGCATTAGCGGCTTTAACACTGCCACCGTAAACAATACGTAACGCTTGGGCAATTGACGCGCTGTATTTTGCCACATGTGCACGTATTTGTGCATGTATTTCTTGCGCTTGCTCTGGGGAGGCTGTCAATCCGGTACCTATAGCCCAAATGGGCTCATAAGCAATCACCGCATGACTCAACACATCAACACCCAACTCAAGCAATATTGCATCCACTTGTTTTTGCACAGTAGCTAAAGCCAACCCTGCTTCACGCTCCGCTAGCGTCTCACCTACACAAAGGATAGGTGTTAATCCGGCGGCTTGCGCTGCAATAAACTTGCGGCATATTACACCATCATTTTCTTCTTGCAACTGTCTTCTCTCAGAATGCCCCACAATCACCATGGAACAACCTAGATCCTGCAACTGCAAAGCAGAGGTCTCGCCAGTCAGCGCGCCCTCTTCCACCTGCACCGCACAGTCTTGCGAGCCAACGACAATAGCGTGATCAGCCAAAGCAGCAAGCACAGTTTGCAAGTGAATCAAACCTGGAAAAACCGCAACATCAACGTCAGCAGGCATGGCTTGTGCTGATAACTCAGCAACCAGCGTTGCGATACTTGCACGAGTGCCATGCATTTTCCAATTACCAGCTACCAATGGGCGACGCATGTCATACCTCTTCGCTCAAAGTGGGCGCAGATTTTACTTAAGCACATATAAACATGCAAGTAGAATCAAGCACATACCGTTTTAACAACATCAGCCAAGCGCTGCGCATGGCGCATCACAACAGACTCGTCATCACCCTCAACCATCACGCGCACCAAAGGTTCGGTACCTGATTTGCGCAGCAAAACCCGTCCGCGCCCAGCCATCGCCGCAGTTACTTCATCACAAGCCGCTTGCACTTGCGGATGATTCACTGGATCAGCATCACCAGCAAAGCGCACATTAATCAGCACCTGCGGCAGTTTTTTCCAAGTCAAACGCTCTTTGGCTAGACTTTGGCCGCGGCGGCGCAAAGCTAACAGCACCTGCAAAGCAGCAATAATCGCATCGCCTGTGGTGGCATGCTGCGCACAGAGAATATGTCCTGAGTTTTCGCCACCAAGCACCCATTTGCGCTCTTGCATTTCCGCCATCACATAGCGGTCACCGACTTTAGCGCGAACAAAGGGTATCTCGCGCTCTTTTAACGCTAACTCAAGACCAAGATTACTCATCAAAGTACCGACCACGCCAGTGCCTTCCGGCAAACGATCACGTTCTTGAATATCAGTAGCAATGATGTACAGCAACTCATCGCCATCAACGACTGCGCCAGTATGGTCGACCATTTGCACGCGATCGCCATCACCATCAAAGGCAATACCCAAATCAGCACCGTGCTCAACCACTGCTTTTTGTAGCGGCCCTAAGCTAGTTGAACCCACACCAGCATTGATATTTAAACCATCTGGCTGAGCTGCCGTGGTCACCACTTCCGCACCTAACTCACTAAACACACTCGGCGCGACTTTATATGTAGCACCATGGGCGCAATCGAGCACAATTTTCAAACCAGAAAAATCAGTGCTGGTTGGCACACTACTTTTGCAAAACTCAATATAACGGCCTGCCGCATCATTAACCCGCGATGCTTTACCAAGCTGCTCAGACTCCACCACAGTCATCGGCGTATCCAGCAATTCTTCAATCATCAATTCCAGCGCATCAGGCAACTTGGTGCCTCGGCCAGAAAAAAACTTAATACCATTATCATAATGCGGATTGTGCGACGCACTGATGACAATACCGGCATCAGCATGAAAAGTACGCGCCAGATAAGCTACTGCTGGCGTTGGCATCGGGCCAAGCAACATCACATCTGCGCCCGCAGCAGACAAACCCGCCTGCAATGCTGATTCAAACATATAGCCTGAGATACGCGTGTCTTTACCGATCAAAATTCGGCACTTGCCTTGCTTACGAAAAGCCATACCTGCGGCCCAGCCAAGCTTAAGCATAAATTCGGGAGTAATGGGATGAGTACCAACGCGACCACGAATACCATCCGTACCAAAGTATTTTTTTGTCATTGTCTTATTATTCCTTTGCAGCGTCTTGCACCGCATTAAAGATTTTTAGTGCATCCATGGTCGCCGCCACATCATGCACTCGTAAAATTTTAGCGCCGCGCTCGAGCGCCATGACCGCCAAAGCCAAACTGCCATATAAACGTTGATCGACCGGCTGCTGTAAAATATTGCCGATCATACTTTTGCGTGACACGCCAATCAAAAGCGGCCGCTGCAAACTTAACAACTCTGGCAGACGCTTAAATAGTTCATAATTATGCTGGGTGTTTTTGGCAAAACCAAAGCCCGGATCAAGCAATATTCGCTCAGCGGCAATGCCTGCGGCAACACAAGCAGCCATACGCTCCTGTAAAAAACCAGCAACTTCTGCTGCCACATCGGTATAGAAAGGTTGATCTTGCATGGTTTGCGGCTCGCCGCGCATATGCATCAAACAAACAGGCAAATGGGTTGCCGCTGCCGCATCTAAAGCGCCATCACGCTGCAAAGCGCGTACATCATTAATCAATCCTGCACCCAGCCTAGCTGACTCTCGAATCACCGCAGGCGTAGAAGTGTCTACCGAAATAATCACATCGCATTCAGCCGCAATCCTCTCAACCAATGGCGCAACCCGATCAAGCTCTTGTTGCGCACTGACAGTCCCAGCGCCAGGGCGCGTTGACTCACCACCAATATCAATAATACTGGCACCTGCAGCCACCATTTCATGCGCACGCTGCAAAGCAAGTTCAAGCGAGATGTAGCGCCCTCCGTCAGAAAACGAATCAGGCGTGACATTGAGAATACCCATGACATGGGCATGCGTGAGATCAAGCTGATGTTTACCGCAGCGTAAACGAGGGTATGCAATGACGTGCATAGTGTGCCTTTCTGGTCTATTGAAACGGGCGCTGAAGAGCGCCCGTTAGCCTAACTATTAATGCTCGCCGGCTGGCCCGCCAATCGGCGCTTCAGGCCTTTCTTCAGGCGCTTTAGTCTCTGATTTTGCTTCAGCTGCCTGAACAGGTTTTCCGGTTGAGCCACCACCCGTCCAGTCTTTTGGTTCGCGCGGCTCGCGACCACTCATGATGTCATCAATCTGATCACTATCAATGGTTTCATACTTCATCAACGCCATCGCCATCTGCTCAAGTTTATCGCGGTTATCCAGCAGCAGCTGTTTAGCAGTGGCGTAGCATTGATCGATAATGTCACGAATTTCTTGGTCAATCAGTTTAGCGGTTTCGCCCGACACATTAGCTGAACCACCCCCTGAACGACCCAGATAGCTTTCATTTTCTTCTTCGGCATACATCAATGGGCCGAGTTTCTCTGACAAACCCCACTTTGTTACCATATTTCGTGCTAACTGCGTAGCACGCATAATATCGTTTGATGCTCCAGTGGTAACACCATCAAAACCAAGTGTCATCTCTTCGGCGATTCGACCACCGTACAGCGAACAAATTTGACTGATCAAGCCACGCTTAGACAAGCTATAGCGATCTTCCTCAGGCAAGAACATTGTCACACCCAAGGCGCGGCCGCGCGGGATAATGGACACTTTATACACTGGATCATGCTCTGGCACTAAGCGGCCAACAATCGCATGGCCTGCTTCATGGTAGGCAGTGTTGAGCTTTTCTTTCTCAGACATGACCATGGATTTACGCTCTGCACCCATCATGATTTTGTCTTTAGCCAACTCAAACTCTTTCATCGTCACTAAACGACTGTCAGAACGCGCCGCAAATAACGCCGCTTCGTTAACCAAATTGGCCAAATCCGCTCCTGAGAAGCCAGGTGTGCCGCGGGCAATCACGGCAGCATCAACATCATCATGAATCGGTACTTTACGCATGTGCACGTCTAGAATTTGCTCACGACCACGAATATCTGGCAAACCGACCACAACCTGACGATCAAAGCGACCTGGACGCAATAGAGCGGGGTCAAGTACATCAGGACGGTTGGTTGCCGCGATCACAATCACGCCATCATTGTCTTCAAAGCCATCCATCTCAACCAATAACTGGTTCAGGGTTTGCTCGCGCTCGTCGTTACCACCGCCCATACCGGCACCACGGTGACGACCGACCGCATCAATCTCATCAATAAAAATAATGCAAGGTGCGTGTTTCTTTGCTTGTTCAAACATATCGCGCACCCGCGAGGCACCCACACCGACGAACATTTCCACGAAGTCAGAACCGGAAATGGTAAAGAACGGCACTTTTGCTTCACCAGCAATGGCTTTCGCCAGCAAGGTTTTACCGGTACCAGGCTGACCAACCATCAATACGCCACGCGGAATCTTGCCGCCTAAGCGTTGAAAGCGGCTCGGATCGCGCAAAAACTCAACAATCTCACCGACTTCTTCTTTGGCTTCATCACAGCCCGCCACGTCAGCCAGTGTGGTTTTAATTTGATCTTCTGCCATTAAGCGCGCTTTGCTTTTACCAAAGCTCATAGGCCCGCCTTTACCGCCAGCACCGCCTTGCATCTGACGCATAAAGAACATCACAACAGCTAAAATAATCAGAATAGGGAAACTCGCCACCAGCAGCTGCATCCACATGCTTTGCTGCTCGGGCTGCTTACCGACAACGCTAACATTATGCTCCAGCAAGTCACCCATCAAACCACTGTCTTGAATCGCTGGGCGCACGGTTTCAAATGTACTGCCATCACTGCGCATACCGGTAATAATGAAGCCATCAACTGTTACTTGCTGGACTCGACCGGTCTTCACTTCTTCGATAAAGGCACTGTAATTAAGCTTGCCTGTTTCACTTTGCGAGGAAAAGTTGTTCATTACGGTCACTAGGACAGCAGCGATAACTAACCACAAAAGTAGGTTTTTAGTCATATCGTTCACTTATATTTACCCTCTGCTGCAGAAACCGCAACACATACGTCAATTACATATAACAAACTTACTACACATTGACGCACTGCGTGTGTTTGTCCTGTAACAATACATTTAAACATCTTCATCCAAGGCACGCATACCACGTGCTAACAAATACTGCTCTCGTGAACGGTCTCGTGATGAAGCAGGTTTGCGCATCTGTATTTTCTCAAAACGACTGCGTACATCACGCAAATACGCATCGAAACCTTCACCGTGAAATACTTTAATTAAAAAGTCGCCTCCGGGGCGCAGTACCTTAGACGCCAAATCCAAGGCCAGCTCACATAAATACATGGCTGCTGCTTGATCAGCAGTCCTTACCCCACTCATATTGGGGGCCATATCGGAAATAACAAGGTCTACTGGATTATTTCCTACCGCATCCATGATCTGGTTGAACACCCGCTCTTCCGTGAAGTCACCTTCAATAAAGGTCACGTCAGCAATCGCCGCCATCGGCAAAATATCCGAAGCAATCAAGGTGCCTTTGTCTCCAATCACACGACTGGTCACTTGCGACCAACCACCTGGGGCACTGCCTAAATCAATCACGGTCATCCCAGGACGCAAAATACGGTCTTTTTCTTGAACTTCTAATAATTTATAGCTGGCACGCGAGCGGTAGCCATCTTTTTGCGCCATTTTTACAAATGGATCATCAAAATGTTCTTTTAACCAACGCGAACTGCTTTTAGATCGAGCCACAGAATACCTCTTAAGCTTTAGGTCAGGTAAACTAGCCACCTTCATTCATGTTACGACTCAGAGGTCGATTATGTCGCTCACACAAGAGCAAAAGAAACAGTTTAAATCCATCGGCCATCACCTAAAGCCGATTGTTACCATCGCCGATAACGGCTTAACCGAAAACGTGCTGGCTGAGCTGGATCGTGCACTAAACGATCACGAACTGATCAAGATTCAACTGCGCCTTGGCGAGCGCGAAGACCGCAAAGCGATCATTGATGATTTGTGCCAAAAAAGCAGCTGCATTTTGGTACAAAGCATCGGTAAAGTTGCGCTGGTTTATCGTAAAAATGCACAACCAAATAAACACCTGTCCAACATCTTACGCTACAACGCTTAATTGCTACGCGCCAGAACCTGGATGTTACATCTCTGCTTCACGGCTGAGCTTGACGTCCAGGAATCGGCTGTAACACCAAGAGCAAGCCGCACATCCCTACAGCCAAATAACTATAAACTAACCAATATTGCGCTGTTGGCCAGAACGCTCTGGTTATAAAAAAACTACTGCCGAGCAGTATAACGCCGAGCAATAATTGACCACGGATGTCTTTGAGCAACTGCTTGAACGGCATTGTTTGCATGAGCACACAAAACTGCAGCAGCACACACACCAATGCTAAACCGATAAGTAGAGGCCGCGTATATTGCGCGACCTCTTGCACCAACAAACTGGCAAAGCCAAGTTTTTCCAATACTTTCAATAAAACAAAGTGCATCATCCAAATGCCACCCACCCAAAACACTTGCGCCAACTGCCAAGTGTAAGCGCCGGCCTTGAATGAACGCCGATCAGATATGGCGCACCTCGATGATTTCGTACTCAATTAAACCACCCGGTGTTTGCACAACCACCACATCCCCCTCTTCCTTACCCACCAAAGCGCGAGCAATAGGCGAAGTCACCGAGATTTTGCCTTGCTTAAGGTCTGCTTCATCTTCACCAACAATCTGATAGGTGACAGCCTCGTCTGTTTCAACGTTAGCAATTTCAACAGTGGTACCGAAAAACACCTTTCCGGTATAGGGAATGGTGATCACATCAATAATCTGTGCACCAGAAAGGCGGCCTTCAATATCACGAATGCGCGCTTCGCTCATACCTTGCTGCTCACGCGCAGCATGGTATTCAGCGTTTTCTTTTAAGTCGCCTAACTCACGCGCAGTGGCAATCGCCGCGGTGATCTGTGGACGCAATACTGTTTTTAAATATTTAAGTTCTTCTTCCAAGGCGCGAGCGCCTTGGATTGTCATTGGAAATTTAGTCACGCATTAATTCCTGCATGCAAGTCCTGCAAGCGACGCACAGTCTTTTCTGGACCAAACTTAAGCGCCTCGCAAACTGCCTGACCACCCGCGAAGGTTGTGGTGAAGTAAATTTTGCGTTGCAGAGCGTTTCGTCGAATCGAGTAGGAGTCAGCAATAGACTGACGTCCCTCGGTAGTATTAATCACTAAGGTCACCTCATCATTTTTGATCATATCAACAATGTGCGGACGTCCTTCGGTGACTTTATTCACACGGCGCACGGCTAAGCCGGCTGCCTCAATGAGTTTTGCAGTGCCTGTAGTGGCGACAATAGTGAAGCCCAAACCAATCAAGTCACGAGCCAAGTCAGCAGCGAAAGGCTTATCTTCTTCACGCACACTAATAAAGGCACAACCACTGGTCGGCAACACTTCACCGGCCCCCATTTGCGCTTTGGCAAAGGCTTCAGCGAAGCTATCACCCACACCCATCACCTCACCGGTCGATTTCATCTCCGGCCCAAGGATCGTATCAACACCTGGGAATTTAGCAAATGGAAACACCGCTTCTTTAACACTAAAGAAGGGCGGTATGATCTCTTTAGTGAAATTCAGTTCGGTAAGGGTTTTGCCTGCCATTACTCGTGCAGCAACTTTAGCCAAGGACTCACCAATACATTTCGATACAAAAGGCACGGTACGTGAAGCACGTGGGTTGACTTCAATCACGTAAATATCTTCACCCTGCACTGCCATTTGCACGTTCATCAAGCCAAGCACACCCAACTCTAGTGCCATGCGACGGACCTGATCACGAATCTGATCTTGGATATGCGCAGGCAGCGAGTATGGTGGCAATGAACAGGCTGAATCACCTGAGTGCACACCAGCTTGCTCAATGTGTTGCATGATGGCGCCAATCACCACGATTTCACCATCGCAGACCGCATCAACATCCACTTCGATTGCACTGTTGAGGAAGTGATCGAGCAACACTGGACTATCATTAGAGACTTGCACCGCCTCACGCATATAGCGTTTGAGCTCTTCTTCGTCATAAACGATTTCCATGGCACGACCACCCAAAACATAGGATGGACGAACTACCAACGGGTAACCAATTTCTTTTGAAGCAGCAATGGCTTCTTCTTCACTGCGCGCTGTTGCGTTTTGCGGCTGCAATAGACCCAAACGCTGCACCATTTGCTGGAAGCGCTCACGGTCTTCGGCGCGGTCAATCGCATCTGGACTGGTACCAATGATCGGCACACCAGCTGCTTCTAGCTCGCGGCAGATTTTCAATGGGGTCTGCCCACCGTACTGCACGATCACGCCAATCGGTTTTTCCACACGGACGATTTCCAGTACGTCTTCTAAGGTCACCGGCTCAAAATACAGGCGATCAGAGGTGTCATAGTCAGTGGAAACTGTCTCTGGGTTACAGTTAACCATGATGGTTTCATAACCATCTTCTCGCATCGCCAGTGCCGCGTGTACACAGCAATAGTCAAACTCGATACCCTGACCAATACGATTCGGGCCACCACCGAGAATCATGATTTTTTCACGCGTGCTTGGGTTAGCTTCACACTCTTCTTCATAAGTTGAATACATGTAAGCCGTGTCAGTGGCGAACTCTCCAGCACAGGTATCCACGCGCTTATATACTGGGAAAACATTCAGCTGATGCCGGCGGCTACGAATATTTTTCTCGGAAACACCTAGCAATGAAGCTAAACGTGCATCACTGAAACCTTTGCGCTTGAGCTTAAACATTTGCGCGGCATCAATTTCTGCCAAACCAACGGTTTTTAGACGCTCAGCTTCCTGTACTAAGTCTTCCATTTGCACCAGGAACCAATGATCAATCTTGGTCAACTCATAAATTTCATCACGGGTCATACCAAAACGCATGGCATCAGCCACATACCAAATCCGATCAGCACCCGGCACCGTCAGTTCACGGCGAATAATGCTGGCCGCTTCTGGATTTTTCAGATCAAGAATGGGGTCAAGACCATTAACGCCTACTTCCAAACCACGCAAAGCTTTCTGTAGCGATTCCTGGAAGGTACGACCAATGGCCATCACCTCTCCCACAGATTTCATCTGCGTGGTTAAACGCGCATCCGCTTTGGGGAACTTCTCAAAGGTAAAGCGCGGAATCTTAGTCACAACATAGTCAATCGATGGCTCAAAGGATGCCGGGGTGCGACCGCCAGTGATATCGTTATCCAACTCATCAAGGGTATAACCAACTGCCAGTTTTGCCGCGATTTTAGCGATCGGGAAACCTGTGGCTTTGGATGCCAACGCGGATGAACGTGATACCCGCGGGTTCATCTCAATCACCACCATACGACCATCTTTTGGGTCTATACCAAACTGTACGTTCGAGCCACCGCTGACAACACCAATTTCACGCATCACGGCCAACGAGGCGTCGCGCATGATTTGATACTCTTTGTCAGTCAAAGTCTGTGCCGGCGCTACGGTAATAGAATCGCCGGTGTGCACGCCCATGGGGTCAAAGTTTTCGATGGAGCAGACAATAATGCAGTTGTCATTTTTGTCGCGTACCACTTCCATCTCGAACTCTTTCCAGCCGATCAAAGACTCATCAATCAGCAGTTCTTTAGTCGGTGACAGATCAAGACCACGGGTACAAATCTCTTCAAACTCTTCACGGTTGTAAGCAATACCACCGCCAGTGCCACCCATAGTAAAGCTTGGGCGAATAATGCACGGGAAGCCGACTTCGCTTTGAACTTTGTACGCCTCTTCCATGCTGTGCGCGATACCTGAGCGCGGACAGGCCAAGTTAATTGAACGCATGGCTTGGTCAAAACGCGAACGGTCTTCAGCTTTATCAATGGTGTCGGCATTGGCACCAATCATTTCTACACCAAACTTCTCAAGCACACCTTCACGCTCTAAATCGAGCGCACAGTTCAATGCAGTTTGCCCACCCATCGTCGGCAGCAGAGCATCTGGGCGCTCTTTCTCAATGATTTTGGCGACGGTCTGCCATTTGATCGGCTCGATATAGGTCGCATCAGCCATCGCTGGATCAGTCATGATCGTAGCAGGGTTTGAGTTGACCAAAATGACTCGGTAACCTTCTTCGCGCAACGCCTTACACGCCTGCGCGCCAGAGTAGTCAAATTCACACGCTTGACCAATAACAATTGGACCAGCGCCGATGATGAGGATGCTTTTAATGTCTGTGCGTTTTGGCATGGGATTCTCGTAATATTAGGACAGGGTTGCGGTGGCCAGCTTCACGCCAAAGCCGACGAACATGGCGCCTACTCCAGTTAGCGCACCGTTGGCCAAGCGTTGTCGCTGACGAAACCAGTGGGCTAATCGGGCGCCGGTAAAAATAAGTACACTCAGATAAATCCCGCTAATCAACTGCAGAATTAAGCCTAGTACTAGAAACGATAAGCCAGGATGGGCGTAACCTGGATCGACGAATTGAATAAAAAATGAAACAAAGAACAAAATCGCTTTCGGGTTGGAGATGCTCAGCAAAAATGCCTTACGCAAAGGTTTTTGCGCAGGTTTTTGCTGTTCAATCTCTTCAGCAGTGAGCCCGCTGTTGTGCATGGAGCGCCACGCTGAACGTAGCATATTGACACCAAGCCAACACAGATAGGCCGCACCAAGATATTTCAGAGCAAGAAAGAACATTGGCTCAGTGCGTAACAAAGAGGCAATACCCACTGCTGACAGCAACATCAATACTGTGTCACCAAGAAACACACCACACGCAGCTTGGTAGCCCGAAGCAATACCACGCTGGGCGGCTGTCGCCAGAACAAACAAAGAGTTTGGTCCAGGCAACAACACAACAAACACTGTGCCGAGGACATAGGTCCAAAGATCAGTGATCCCCAAGCTTGGCAACATAACGACTATCCCTTAGCGACGGGCTGCCATGCTGGCAACAAAGCGGTCAAATAAAGAGCTGACATCATTAGGTCCTGGGCTTGCTTCAGGGTGCCCCTGAAAACCAAAGGCTTCCTTATCAGTGCGCTCAATACCCTGTAAAGTCTGATCAAACAAAGACTCATGGGTTGCTTTCACGTTCTCAGGCAGACTGGTTTTATCCACCGCAAAACCGTGGTTTTGACTGGTGATCATCACCATACCGCTTTTCAAGTCCTGCACTGGATGATTGGCGCCATGATGACCGTTGACCATTTTCATAGTGCGCGCACCTGATGCTAACGCGAGCAACTGATGGCCTAAGCAAATACCAAAGACCGGAATGTCTGTGGTTAAGATCTCTTTAATCGCAGCGATAGCATAATCGCACGGCTCTGGATCACCAGGACCATTGGAAAGAAACACCCCATCAGGATTCAAGGCTAGGACTTCACTGGCTGGCGTTTGTGCTGGTACTACAGTCAGTCGGCAGCCGCGCGCAACCAATACGCGCAGGATATTGCGCTTCACACCGTAGTCATAGACGACCACATGGTAAGGTAATTGGCCTGCTTGAATTTCCGGATGGCTATCGGTAAGCAACTGCCATGGTGCTGAACGCCACTCATAGATTGTATCGGTGGATACCTCTTGCGCTAAATCAAGACCTTGCAAACCAGCAAATCCACGCGCCAACTCCAGCGCACGCTCTTCAGTGGCATCCTCACCAGCCAAAATACAACCGCCTTGCGCACCTTTATCACGCAAGATGCGAGTCAAACGACGGGTATCAATACCTGCGATCGCAACGATTTTGTTGTCTTTTAAGTATTCGCCCAGAGGCTTTTTATCGCGCCAGCTACTCGACAGCAGCGGTAAATCGCGAATAATCAAGCCGGCAGCCCAAACGCGATTTGACTCAGCGTCTTCAGGCGTGGTGCCGGTATTACCAATATGCGGATAGGTTAACGCAACCATCTGGCGAGCATAGGATGGGTCTGTAAGAATTTCCTGATAGCCGGTCATGGCAGTGTTAAAGACCACCTCACCAACGGTTTGACCGTCAATTCCAATGGCTTCGCCGCGAAAAATGCTGCCGTCAGCAAGGGCGAGTATGGCTGGCTTAGTCAAGAAGACCTCCCGTAAATAAGACTGTTATGTGCACTTTTTTTCGCAAAAAAGCGGAATGACGTGTGTTGACATCATTCCGCTTTTAAGTCATTCATCTGGGCGCACTTCTAGTGGATACACTAAAAAGAGATTGTACTGGTTTTTTTCTAAAATCGGAAGCAATCAAACCGATCAACGTAACGCCAACACATCCTGCATGTCATAAAGACCGGCCGGCCGGCCTTCTAACCACTGCACAGAGCGCACCGCGCCTTTAGCAAAGGTCATACGGCTGGATGCTTTATGGGTAATTTCTACCCGCTCGCCATCGGCAGCAAACAACACCGTATGATCACCGACTACATCACCTGCACGCACGGTGGCAAAACCAATGGTTTCACGCTGGCGCGCGCCAGTCTGCCCTTCACGACCATAGACGGCAACCTCAGTTAAATTACGCCCTAAAGCGGCAGCAACCACCTCACCCATACACAACGCCGTACCGGATGGCGCATCGACTTTATGCCGGTGGTGCGCCTCAATGATTTCAATATCAGCATCATCGCCCAAAATACGCGCAGCGGTATCCAACAACTTTAAGCATAGATTCACGCCAATACTAAAGTTCGCCGCAAAAACGATAGCAATCTCTTGCCCAGCATCCTTGAGCAGTTGACGCTCGGCTTCACTAAAGCCGGTGGTGCCGATCACCATCGCTTTACCAGCTTGACGACAAATTGCCAGATTACTTAACGTCACGGTGGGATGAGTGAAATCGATCAACACATCGAACTGATCCAGCACACTCGATAAATCACTGACCAGATTGATACCAATGCGACCAACACCAGCCAACTCACCAACATCTGCACCAAGCAGGGTACTTTCTGGACGGTCAATCGCGGCAGTTAATTGCAAAGCAGGCACCGCACGTACCGCCTCAATCAATGTTTTACCCATACGCCCTGCGGCACCTACCACTGCAACTCGAAGCATTGATTTTATTCCCCGCTTATTTAAGGTTAAGCGCTAAGGCGCTGCATTACTCTACAGCGCCATAGCCCGCTCGCACAGATTACAAATCGCCAAAGAAGCGTTTTACACCCTCAAACCAACTGCTTTCACGTGGTGAATGTGAAGCATCACCTTGCAACGAAGCACGGAACTCTTCCAGCAACTCACGCTGGCGCTTATTCAGTTTTACCGGCGTTTCTACAGCAACGCGGCACATCAAGTCACCCACACCACCACCACGCACTGGCGTTACACCTTTACCACGCAAGCGGAACAGCTTATTGGTTTGCGTGCCTTCTGGAATTTTCAGTTTTACTCGACCATTTAAGGTTGGTACTTCTAATTCGCCACCCAACGCCGCATCAGCAAAGCTAATCGGTACTTCACAATACAAGTCACGGCCATCACGCTGGAAAATCGGATGGGGGCGCACATTGACCACCACGTATAGATCGCCTGCTGGACCATTTAAGGTACCCGCCTCACCCTCGCCACTTAAGCGAATTCGATCACCGGTATCCACCCCAGCCGGCACTTTAACTGATAAGGTTTTTTCTTCTTCAACGCGACCCTGTCCACGGCAATCACCGCATGGATCAGTCACCATTTTTCCTGCACCATGACAACGCGGACAGGTCTGCTGCACAGCAAAGAAGCCTTGCTGCATGCGCACTTGACCCATACCGTTACAGGTTGTACAAGTCACTGGGCTGGTACCTTTTTTCGCGCCACTGCCTTTACAGGTTTTACAATCCGCTAAGGTAGGTACACGAATACTGACAGTGGTGCCACGCACGGCCTCTTCAAGGTCCAGCTCCATGGTATAGCGCAAATCGCTACCACGCTGTGGGCCACCACGGCCACCGCCGCCACCGCCAAAAAAATCACTGAACACATCACCGAACACATCGGAGAAGTTGCCGCCGCCACCAAAGCCGCCGCCACCCATTTGCGGGTCAACACCAGCGTGACCATGACGATCATAGGCTGCACGCTTATCGGCGTCCGATAACACTTCGTAGGCCTCATTGGCTTCTTTAAACTTCTCTTCTGCGTCTTTGTCATCCGGATTACGGTCCGGGTGAAATTTCATTGCTAGGCGGCGATAAGCTTTTTTCAGCTCCGCCTCACTCGCGCCGCGCTCCACGCCGAGTACTTCGTAAAAATCACGCTTTGCCATAACTTTTTTAACTCCGGATTCTCATCTGCCAGACACACCAACGCGGGAGCTAGTCCCGCGTGGTGAATCACTGCTGCATTCGCCTAAGCGGATCTGCAGGGCTTAGCCTTAAAGGATTACTTAGTATCAGTATCCTTAACCTCTTCAAACTCTGCATCCACCACATCATCAGCGTCAGAAGTCTGAGCTGAGTCTGCTGAAGGCTCAGCTTGCTGGGCTTGCTCGGCATACATTTTCTGGGTGACTGGGGCGCTGACCTGTGAAAGCGCTTCAACTTTTGCATCAATTGCAGCCTTATCATCACCTTTGATAGCTGTCTCCAGCTCAGCCACAGCGGCTTCAATGGCAGTTTTTTCTTCTTCAGTGACTTTATCAGCCGCTTCAGTCAGCATTTTACGTGTGGCGTGGACCAGCTGATCCCCTTGGTTGCGCGCTGTTGCCAGCTCTTCGAACTTGCGATCTTCTTCTAAGTTCGCTTCAGCATCACGCACCATTTGCTCAATCTCTTCATCACTCAAGCCTGAGTTGGCTTTGATGACGATGGACTGCTCTTTACCTGTGGCTTTGTCTTTCGCCGACACGTTAAGAATACCGTTAGCATCAATGTCAAAAGTCACTTCAATTTGTGGGACACCACGTGGCGCTGGCGGAATGTCAGCCAAGTCAAAACGACCCAGTGATTTGTTTGCTGCCGCTTGCTTGCGCTCACCTTGCAGAACATGAATAGTCACTGCGTTTTGATTGTCGTCAGCGGTTGAGAACACTTGTGATTTCTTGGTTGGAATCGTGGTGTTCTTCTCAATCAATGCGGTCATGACACCACCCATGGTTTCAATACCAAGGGTCAGCGGGCTCACATCAAGCAACAGAACATCTTTTACATCACCAGACAACACCGCACCTTGAATCGCCGCACCCATAGCTACCGCTTCATCAGGGTTCACATCGCGACGTGCTTCTTTCTTGAAGAAGTCTGCAACGGTTTTTTGTACCAGTGGCATACGGGTTTGACCGCCCACCAAAATTACATCATTGATTGCGCCAACATCGATACCCGCATCTTTCAGAGCAACACGGCATGGCTCAAGGGTGCGCTGAACCAAGTCACCCACCAAGCCTTCCAGCTTAGCGCGAGTAATCACAATATTCAGGTGCTTAGGACCACTTGCGTCAGCGGTGATGTACGGCAAGTTAACATCGGTTTGCTGCGCTGAAGACAGTTCAATCTTAGCTTTCTCTGCTGCTTCTTTTAGACGCTGCATGGCCAATGGATCGTTCTTCAGGTCAAAACCGCTGTCTTTCTTAAACTGATCAACCAGATCATTAATCAGCATGTTATCGAAGTCTTCACCACCTAAGAAGGTATCACCATTAGTGGCCAATACTTCAAACTGGTGCTCGCCATCGACCTCAGCAATTTCAATCACGGAAACGTCAAAGGTACCACCACCCAAGTCATACACAATAACTGTGTGGTCGCCTTTGGCTTTATCCATACCGTAAGCCAGAGCTGCTGCGGTTGGCTCGTTAATAATACGTTTCACATCAAGACCGGCAATACGACCCGCATCTTTAGTGGCTTGACGCTGACTGTCATTAAAGTACGCAGGTACAGTGACAACCGCTTCGGTGACAGGCTCACCTAAGTAATCTTCGGCAGTCTTTTTCATTTTTTTCAGGACTTCCGCAGAAATTTGCGGCGGCGCCATTTTTTCGCCCTTTACTTCAACCCATGCATCACCATTGTCTGCTTTGACAATTTTGTAAGGCACCATTTTGATATCTTTTTGAACAACATCTTCGTCAAAGCGACGACCAATCAAACGCTTAACCGCATACAGCGTGTTGTGCGGGTTGGTAACCGACTGTCGCTTAGCGGCTTGACCGACAAGGATCTCGCCATCATTGGTGTAAGCAATGATGGATGGTGTGGTACGGCCACCCTCGGCGTTCTCAATAATTTTTGCAACGCCGTTTTCCATTACAGAAACACATGAGTTGGTAGTACCCAAGTCAATACCGATAATTCTACCCATTTTAAATCTCCTTAATTCTGTCTCATTCACAGCGTCACGCCGGACTGAATAGTGTTTAATTACTTATTTAACTAGATGGGGCTGTCACTGAAAAATTCAAGCCTGCTCATCGATTTTTACTGGTGGCTCAGTTGGCGCCTTGCTGACCACAACCATTGCTGGGCGCAGCAATCGACCATTCATCACATAGCCACACTGGAACACTTTTAAGACGCTATTGGGTTCAGCATGAATGCTTTCTTCCATCGCCATTGCCTGATGCTGCTCAGGATTGAACGGTTCACCTTGCGGGTCGACACGCTCAACCTGAAAGCGTTTCAAGGTGTCTAGAAAGAGCTTATAGGTCAACTGCATACCTTCGCGCATTGGGCGAATGCTTTCGTCCGTAGGGTCAGACACCTCAAGACCACGCTCAAGACTGTCAAGCACAGCGAGCAAATCTGTAGCAAATTTTTCCAAAGCAAATTTATGTGCTTTTTCAATGTCTTGCTCGGCACGGCGACGAATATTTTGCGCCTCAGCCGCTGCACGCAATGCATTTTCTTGAGCTCCCGCCAACTGATCTTCCAGTTCAGCAATACGCTGTTGCGCTGCATCGACTGGGTCTGTTGTGGCCTGCTGCTCTGCATTCATCTCAGACGCTTGCTCATCTAAAGTTTGCTCGTCAGTCATGGCACCCTCCTTTACGATCAAATAACAGGCGTTATGCCTGTGCTATGCCTGCTATATGGGGCTCATCAGCCGAACTTCAAGAGTCAATTTCGTATTTAGTTGCTCTACTGTAACGCCGTGCTCTGCGCTAGAACCCTGAAAAGCAGCCGCGATGACTGAAAACCAGTAGCGCCATTGATCGGTTTTTCGACACCCAGTGAAAAAACTCTAGCTTTAACACTTGAAAATACTATTTATTTAACTGTATAAATGAACAGCACAAACGGGAGTTGCAACCATGCTGATACATATCTCTGTCCAAAACTACGCCATCGTTGAACACCTTGATCTTGAATTACAAGACGGTATGAGTGTGATCACCGGAGAAACCGGTGCTGGCAAATCCATCATGCTCGATGCACTGAGCTTAACACTTGGCGCTCGCACAGACAGTAGCGTGGTGCGTCCCGGCGCTGATAAAGCCGATATCCTCAGCAGCTTTGATGTGTCGCGCATTCCGGAGGCACAGCAATGGCTCAAAGAGCGTGACCTCGACAATGAGGCGCAATGTATTTTACGCCGCGTAATTACCCCAGAAGGCCGCTCGCGCGCCTATATCAACGGCACCCCTTGCCCACAAGCTGATTTAAAAGCGCTGGGCGAGCTGCTGATCGATATTCACAGCCAGCATGAGCACCAGTCACTGCTAAAAACCGACACCCATCGCCGCTTATTAGATGAGTTTGCCGGCGCTACAGAACTGACCCGCGCCGTGCAAAGCATTGCCCAGCGTTGGCGCTGCACCCAGCAACAATTAGAAAAGCTCAGCGCCAGCGATGAACAACAACGCGCGCGTCGCCAGCTCTTAACCTATCAGCTCGAAGAACTGGAAACACTGGCTCTTGATAAAGACGAGCTTGAACAGTTAGAGCAAGAACACAAAAGCCTGAGTAACTCAGAAAGCCTATTGGATACGTGCCGCCACATCATTGACGCCTGCAGTGAAAACGATAGCGGCAATGTATTGGACACTTTAGCCAGCTTACTGCAACGCGCACGTGCCATTTCTGCCGCCCCACAGGCATTTGCACAGGCCACCGAACTGCTAGCCAGTGCGCACATCCAGATCGAAGAAGCCATCGGCGACTTTAATCACTTTATTGACCACTTTGATGCAGACCCACAGCGCCAGCAATGGCTAGAGCAACGCCTTGATGCCATTTATACGTTAGCCCGCAAACACCGCGTGCAGCCCGAACAACTGCATGCTCTTCAATCCCAGCTGTCGGAAGAATTAGCCGCGCTGGATACCGATGATGCAAATCTCGCACATCTACAACAAGCAAGTGCACTCTTACAAGAAGAGTACCAAGCCAAAGCACAAACACTGACTAAACGTCGCGCCAGCGCAGCCAAAAAACTCAGCAGTGCCGTCATGCAACAGCTGCAAATTCTAGGCATGCCAGGTGGGCAATTTAGCGTTGACCTGCAACCTAGCAGCGCTAGCACACCCACCTTACATGGCTTAGAAAGCGTTGAGTTTTTAGTCAGCGCCAATCCAGGTCAACCATTGCGCAGTCTTGCCAAAGTCGCTTCAGGTGGCGAGTTATCACGTATTAGTTTGGCGATTCAGGTGATCACTGCACAAACCTCCCGCGTACCGACCTTAGTCTTTGATGAGGTTGACGTCGGCATTGGAGGGCCAACTGCTGAAGTTGTAGGTCAACTATTACGCCAGCTCGGCGAGTCAGGCCAAGTGCTGACCGTCACCCATCTACCACAAGTAGCAGCGCAAGGGCACCAACACTTATTTGTGCATAAAGAGCGCAAACACAAACAAACCAACACAGCGGTGAGCTTATTGAGTGACAATCAACGGGTAGAAGAGCTGGCTCGGATGCTGGGCGGCATAGACCTAACCGAAGAATCTTTAGTGCATGCACGCAAAATCTTAGACAGTGCACAGCGTGCCATACCCGTAGCGCAGCGTGCATAAATCATGCTGCCTACTTTTTAGCAGATTCTTTACTCAATGAAATTGTTGGATTTTGCCACTGACCAGAAATGTAATATTTAACGCTAGCAAAACGCGCTACGCGATCGCCAATCAAGCGATCAACAATAAATAAAGCTCCACCAATAGCAGGAGCCCCCACAGCAATAGCCGCAAGGGGTAGGTTATTGGTCAAAGGTAAAGCGACCTCAAGCGTGGCGTTGATTTGCTGCTGAGCCAAGTCCAGCTGCCCTTTTAACTCTAAATTACTGGAAGGCCCTTCCAGGTTAAGCGTTTTATTTGTTCGGTAAACGCCACGATCAATCAGCAACTCACCCTTAATCCGGTCATACGCCAAACCTTTATCAATCAAATCCGAAAAATCCAAGCGCAAGCGCCGCCCAATGGAGTCAAAGTTCAATAAACCAAACACGCGTAACGCTTGCGCACTGCCATCCACAGAGACCAGTTGCCCTTTACGCAAGCTCACATCCATATTGCCACTGATGTTGCTTAGGCTCAGCCCTGCCGGGGAGCCGGGCCAATGCACCGAAGTATCAACGCGAAACTTATCGCTGCTAATACTTGGCGCATAGCCCCAAGCCAGCAGAATCTCGCTGGCATTGCCACCGCTGATACGACCCGTATAGTGCGTACGCACCTGGCCGCTGATTTTCTCCCAATCCAGCTGACCTGCAACTTTGAGCCCTTTTAACGACAAATCAAGCTGAGTAAAACTGACTCCGCGCGGCTTGGGCCGCGCATTAAATGACCACGCACCAAAATGCTCTGAACCATGATAGAGTGCATCAATCTTTACATTCATTGCTGGGATGCTGCGCATATCAAAATCCAGCAACACATCAAGGCTCGGCGACTCGCGGTCAGCCTGCAAAGTCTTGGGAAAATACAGATGTGCAAGGTGCACCAACATGGGCTGGGCTGTCTCAGTTACAGCGATATTGCCTTTAACTTGCGCACTGTCTAGATTAAGCTGCCATGCGCTGTCATTACCCGCCTGCCAAAGCATTTTTATATCCTCAGCATGCAAGCCCATGCCATGCAGACGCTTGACCTGCAACTGCACTTTTTTCAAGACACTCTGCTGCTGAGTTGCCGCGCCAGCATAACGCTGCATCACTGCTTGCCACGGCTCCAGCGCAACATCGTTTAAACGACCACGCACGTGCAAGCCCGCTTGAGTGGGTAAACGCGCCAGCCCACCACCAATTCGTATTTCCGCGCGACCAGCCAATATATCATCGCTCGCAGCGGCCAAATTCAAACTTAACTGATCAGCATAATCCAGCCAGTAACGCCGCTCTTTGCCTGCAAGCGTCATTCGCCAATCAGCATAGCTTTGCTGCTCAGCAGACTTGCCAAAAGGTGCAGGCAAATCAACTGTCACGCCAAGTAAGCTGGAATCAATACGCAATTGACTGTCATCACCTTCCAGTAGCAAACGCAAGCGATAGGGCAAGATGCCTGACACCGGCAAGGCTTGCTTGATCTTTGCCCTACGGGTCAGAGTTGCAATAGGCATCAGACCTTGCACGTCAATGTGCGTGCGTAATTTGCCTTCGCGACCTTGCGCTTCAATACTGCCTGCAAAATGCTGGCCTAAAAATTGGCCGCTGACAGTTTTCGCACTGAGCCCGCGCTGATTGTTAAAGATGAAATCGCCACGCAAGCCACGCAGCTCAAGATTAAGATTGGGCATATTTAACACAGCATCATGCGCCTGCAGCTGCACATTAATATCGGCTGGCGCAGCAGCTTGCAAAGGTACGGCTAAAGCCAAAGTTACCGGCAGCACACCTACGCCGTACCAGCCCGCAAAGGTATCTGCCGTTTTGGCCAGCGGGGTCTGTTGCAAAATATGCAAGCCATCGACAACGCTGCTGTGAATATCGGCCTGCAACTGCAACACAGGCACTTGACCGCTGTGATGCTCAATCTCAGCATAGGCTGCGGTTACTGCAGAATTGAGGATTTTGCCTTTATCAATCCGAATACGTACCCCACTGTCCTCAATAAGCACTTCGCCAGAGGCGTGCGTCAATGCAGGCCAGCCAGGTTGGTAGGCCAGCTCAGCCTCGCGCACATCAAAATACAGGCTGATTGAGCGCGCTTCTGGAGCGGCACCTTTATTCAGAGAACCCTGATATTGAAAGTAGCCTTGATTCACATGCCCGGCTTGGATGGCGGTGGTCAGCCAATGCTCTAATCCATCACTAAAGGTCGGCACTAAACTGGGTAAATACTTCGCAGTAAAGCGGGCATCGCCATCACGCAAACCTACACGCAAATCCATATAGTCTTCTTCGGCAGGATCACTCAGTAGGCGGATTAGGAAATCACCGCCTATCTCACCCTCTTCACCGGTGACCTGTAAATAAGGGCTACGCAAAGTAAAACCCTGCTCATCAAACTGCCATAACAACTGTGCATGTGCGCGCTGATACTGCCATGGTGCAGCAAAGATACGCGCCAAATGCAGACTGAAGCCATTATCACTGGCAAGGCGTAATTGCCCTTGGGTTAAACCTCCGGAAATTTGCCCGCTGATATGTGTTGCAGCCGGAACATCATGCCAGCTGGAAAAACCCACCTGCTGCATATTTGCGGCAAAAGCTAAGCGGTGTTCTTTGGCTTGTTCAGGTTGCCACTGCAGATTGACATGACTCAAGCTGCCTTGTGGTTGCAGGCTCTGCAATACATCGGCCGCAACAGACGATAAAGGTATTGTACGCTCAACCAAATAATGCACGTCAGTCAGTTCCAGCGACTTTAAGGCCAACTGCCAAGTGGGCGTATCCTGATTTTGATAGCTGACCAGTAGCGGCCAATCACCCTGTAAACGTTCATTGGCCTGCCAAGCAAACTGCTCAAGCCAAGCCACTTTCTGCTCACCATCGTCTTGGTAGAAACCTTGTACAGTAGTGCTTTGCAAATGCAGTGCTTCAGCGTCTGCCACTTGGAAATCTAGCACCACCTCACGCAGATCAATCGCAGCACTGTAGATACGCCCGTGCTGGGCTTGTAACCATAACTCACCGCCGATGCGAAACTGCGCCAACTGCCATTCATCAACCAGGGCTTTAGGCAACCATTGCGACAGATTGCTGCTGGGTGTTTTTAAATAGACATTGATCTGACTTTGCCGCCAATCTTGCCCAATTAAACGCCCTTGCGCACTCAACTGCAAAGTTTCCCCGTCCGGCAACACTGCACGCACCGCTAAATGCTGTTCTGCACCGACCCGACTTAGCGTGAAACCTGCATACTTCAACGCCAACGGCTCGTTACCGTAGGCTTGCACAACCACGCGGCTATTGATCAGACTGAGTTGCGCCACTTGTTGTAACTTAGCCAGCCAATCATTGAGCTTAAATACCGCCTGCTCGGCGCTATCTAGCTGCACGCCTTGCACGCTCCATTGCTGCGGCTGCAGTTCTTCTACAGAGATTTGCAGGCCAATCAATGTCACTTCTTTTAAGCGCAGCTCGCGCGCCAATAAACTGGCTAAAACATCAGGCTGAATATGCAGTTCGTCCAACAGCAACTGCTCAGTGCCACTGCCAATTGAAACATCACGTACTTCCAGTCGTGGCGAAAAGCCACTCCAGGTGCCTTGCAGCTGCTTAATATGAATATCTTGCTGTAAACGCTGTTGCAATTCATGCTCAACTTGCAAACGATATTCAGCAATCAAAGGGGTGAATTGACGACCGACACTGACATATAAAGCAGCGAAAATCAGCAGGCTTGCGATGCCCAATAAACTCCAGCGCAGCAGCGTATTGAAAAAGCGCAAAAAAGCTAGCATGCGTGCACCTTAATGATGATCGGCATTACAGCAAGACAACATCGTATTGTTCTTGTGAATACATGGTTTCGACTTGAAAGCGAATCGGATGACCAATAAACGACTCTAAATCAGCCACATTGGCAGATTCTTCATCAAGCAGGCGATCAACCACACTTTGACTGGCCAAAACCATATAACCATCAGCTTCAAAAGCGCGGGCTTCACGCAAAATCTCACGGAAGATTTCATAGCATATGGTTTCTGCGCTGCGTACGCGTCCGCGCCCTTGGCATGTAGAACAGGGCTCACAAAGCACTTGCGCCAAACTCTCTCGGGTACGCTTGCGGGTCATTTGCACCAAGCCCAACTCAGTGATCCCGATAATATTGGTTTTAGCGTAATCACGCTCAAGCTGACGCTCTAAAGTACGTAAGACTTGGCGACGATGCTCTTCGTCTTCCATATCAATAAAATCAATAATAATAATGCCACCGACATTACGCAGGCGTAGCTGGCGGGCAATGGTTAAAGCCGCTTCAAGGTTAGTCTTAAAGACTGTTTCTTCCAAGTTACGATGACCAACAAACGCCCCAGTATTGACATCAATGGTGGTCATTGCCTCAGTCGGATCAATAACCAAATGCCCACCAGATTTGAGCGGCACTTTACGTTCTAAGGCTTTTTGAATTTCGTCATCAATCCCGTACAGATCAAAAATAGGACGCTCGCCCGGATAGTGCTCGACTCGATCAGCAATTTCAGGCATCAACTCACCGACAAACTGCAATGCTTTTTGTAAGGTTTCGCGCGAATCAATACGCACTTTTTCGGTATGCTCAGCAGCCAAGTCTCGCAAAGTACGCAATGGCAATGAAAGCTCTTCATAGATCACTGCGGGCGCTGCACACACCTGCATCTGCTCGCGTACTTGTTCCCAGAGTCGGTGTAAATAACGAATGTCCAGCATGATCGCCGACATATCAGCACCTTCTGTGGCCGTACGTATAATAAAGCCGCCTTTATCTTCAAGGCCTTCACTGGCGAGACATTCCGTCACCGCTTGCTTTAAGCGCTCACGCTCAGCTTCTTCTTCAATTTTCAGCGACACACCAATATGACTGCTACTTGGCATGTAGACCAAGTAGCGTGATGGAATTGATAAGTTGGTGGTCAGGCGTGCGCCTTTACTGCCAATCGGATCTTTCGTGACTTGAACGACAAGCGCTTGGCCTTCATGCACTAAACCACTGATACCCTCACCGGTCATGCCCTCACGCGCCATAATATCGGCGGCATGGATAAATGCAGCGCGTGACAAACCAATATCGACAAAGGCCGCTTGCATACCCGGCAGCACCCGTACAATCTTGCCTTTATAGATATTGCCAACAATCCCACGGCGCTGGGTACGCTCAACATGAACTTCTTGTAAAACGCCGTTTTCAACCACAGCAACACGTGATTCCATTGGCGTAATATTGATTAGAATTTCTTCACTCATAGCGTTCTCAGTCTAAGGCATGGATGTACACGGCTAGGCTGCTTCATGCAGCGCGGTACGGATACTGCAATATGCCGTGTCTCTTCAACAAAACCAATACACTACAGCGCTGACGACTATATTGTTATCCATCATCTAGCTAAAAAGCACACTGATTACTTACAAAAGGTCTTTTCGATCGTTAAGCCACCACACGGCGCTGGCAACACACACAGCATGTCATGACAGACCAGGAGAATTAGCGAAAGCCGCGTAAGCGTTTAATATTAATCAAAAACAAATACAACCAAGGCCATAACAGGCAACTGATTAATACCGGCCAAGCATAGTAATTTATTTCCGGGCGCATGCCCGACAGCGTGCTTAACCATAGCAACACCAACTGCGCTAACCCATAGATCACCAGTAACGCACAGGACTGCTGCCATAAGGGGAAAACCTTAAGACGCTGCTGCAAGGTTAAGACTAAGAAGACAATAATGACCAACGCCAAGGCATGTTGACCAAATGTGGTCCCATACAACACATCTTGCGCAATACCGACACACCAAGCTGTAATCACACCAATATTCTGCGGAAAATAAATTGCCCAAAACGTCAGCACTAAAGCCAGCCATAACGGACGACCGATTTCCATTTTCTCAGGCATCGGCACGACGGAGAATAACAAGGCTGCAACCAATGTCAGCCAGATGACTAAGGTTATTTTACTGGAATGACCACTCATTGCTCAGACTCCAGCGCAGACGATTCAGTGGCTTTGAGCAACTGTGCCGCATCATCTAGCGCATTTTTCACAGTGTCATCCAAGGCTTGCGTGGTGTTTTTACTGTCACTGAACACCAACAACAAATAACGACTGCGGTTCAGTGTCGCCGCCGGCACAGCTTCAACACGGGCAAAAGGCTGCCCAGTATTGCGTTCGATATTGGTCACCACAGCCACTGGATAGCCCACCGGAAAACGCTGCCCCATGCCTGAGGTCACCAACAAGTCACCCTCACGGATATCTGAAGTATCAGTGACATAACGCAGCTCAATGGATTCCAAATTGCCCGTACCACTGGCGATGGCACGTAAGCCGTTGCGATTCACTTGCACCGGCACACTGTGATTGCTATCGGTAATCAATAAAACCCTAGAAGTGTAAGGCATGACTTCGATCACTTGCCCCATCACCCCACGCGCATCTAGCACAGGTTGACCTAAGGTAACACCGCTGCTGCTGCCTTTATTAATTAGAACACGATGGGTGTAGGGGTTGGGGTCCACACCTATTAACTCAGCAACTAAAACTCGATCATCGATCAAAGCAGAGGAATTAAGCAGCTCGCGCAAGCGGACATTTTGTTCGGTTAAGATGGCCAGCTTCTGTAAGCGACGTTGCATCAGCAATGTTTCAGCGCGCAGCTGTTCGTTTTCAGAGAGCAAGTCGGTGCGGCTACTGAACATCTGCTGCGTAGCATTCCAGCCACGCACTGGCAAATCACCCAGCCAATACAAAGGCGTCAGCACCATACCCAAGCCACTACGAACCGGCTTGAGCACATCAAGGCGTGCATCAACCAACATCAGGGCAACAGAGCAACAGGCTAAGATAAGAAACCGCGTACTGAGCGCAGTTTTTTTAGCAAATAATGGCTTAATGTTATTTCCCCAGCGACCTAAATATGGATGGAATTATAAAGTCTTCCACATTTAAATAAACGATTAAACGCTGCATTGAGCGACTCGCGGGCGACAGAAAACATTTTATTCAGCGGACAATAAATCCATTGAATTACGATCCATCATTTCTAAAGCTTTACCACCACCCAGAGCAACACAGTTTTTCGGGTTTTCGGCAACAATCACTGGCAGGCCGGTTTCTTGCGCAAGCAACTTATCCATATCACGCAACAACGCACCACCACCAGTTAACACCAAACCACGTTCAGCGATGTCAGAGGCCAGCTCAGGTGGCGATTGCTCCAGCGCACTTTTTACCGCCTGCACAATCGCAGCTAAGGATTCTTGCAGCGCCTCCAGCACTTCATCAGAATTCAAGGTAAAGCTGCGCGGCACACCTTCGGCTAGATTACGCCCACGCACATCAAACTCAAGTAGCTCGCCACCTGGGAACGCACAACCAATTTCTTGCTTGATGCGTTCAGCCGTCGACTCACCAATTAGGCTGCCGTAGTTACGGCGCACATAGGTGATAATTGCTTCATCAAAGCGATCACCGCCAACTCGAACTGATTCCGCGTAAACCACACCATTGAGCGAGATCAGAGCAATTTCTGTGGTGCCGCCACCGATATCCACCACC
This sequence comes from Pseudomonas sp., assembly GCA_048266525.1. Classification (GTDB taxonomy): domain Bacteria; phylum Pseudomonadota; class Gammaproteobacteria; order Pseudomonadales; family Pseudomonadaceae; genus Denitrificimonas. The sequence goes on along the minus strand of JBLWZG010000003.1, from coordinate 214,851 downwards.
ATAGAACCGCGCGCTTCATCAACTGGTAAACCCGCACCGATTGCTGCGGCCATTGGTTCTTCAATCAAAAACACTTCGCGCGCACCCGCTCCTAAGGCTGATTCACGGATCGCCCGACGTTCAACTTGCGTGGACTTACACGGGACACAAATCAGCACACGCGGGCTGGGTTGTAAAAAACTGTTCTCGTGCACTTTATTAATAAAATACTGCAGCATTTTTTCACAGACACTAAAGTCGGCAATCACACCATCTTTCATTGGGCGAATTGCACAAATATTGCCAGGTGTACGACCCAGCATACGCTTAGCATCGGTTCCTACCGCCACAACACTTTTTTGATTACCGCGCGTGCGAATCGCAACAACCGATGGTTCATCTAATACAATACCGCGATCACGTACATAAATAAGGGTATTAGCAGTCCCTAAATCGATGGATAAATCACTGGAAAACATGCCGCGTAATTTTTTAAACATGGGATGAATAACCCTAGGTGACGCGCAATAGAAACGCTGATGAAAAAATAGTGGGAAACTCTAACAATCATCGACCTTTTGAGCAAGGTACGCACTGTGATAGATTAGTATTTTCTATACACTCGCATGATTTTACAGACTTATAGATACATCAGCGGCATTATTGTTCCTTTGTTACTGATTTAATCATCTCGTCTACACTTTTAGGAGATCTTTACATGGCGCTTGAACGCTGCGACGTGGAAAAACTGGCTCACTTGGCACGACTAGGGCTTGATGAAGCACAAATAAATAGCAGCACTGCATCCTTAAATGCCGTGATTGATATGATCAATGCGATGCAAGCAGTCAATACTGACGGCATTACGCCACTCGCCAATCCACTAGAAGCCAATCAACGCTTACGCCCTGATACAGTGACTGAAAGCAATCACCGCGATGACTATCAAGCCCTCGCTCCGGCAGTAGAAAACGGCTTGTATCTGGTACCCAAAGTCATCGATTAAGGACTCATTTACCATGCATCAACTTACCCTAGCTGATATTTCGAAAGCGCTGGCATCCAAGCAGTTTTCCGTGCACGAACTCACCTCGCACTTTTTGTCACGCATTGAGCAACTCGACCCACAGCTCAATAGTTTTATTAGCGTCAGCAAAGAAGCTGCCTTACAACAAGCCGATGCGGCAGATGAATTACGCAGCACCGGCATCAATGCACCACTGCTCGGCCTGCCCATTGCCCATAAAGATTTGTTTTGTACTGAAGGCGTACGCACCAGTTGCGCGTCGAAAACCCTCAATAATTTTGTCGCGCCCTACACCGCCACAGTGGTCGATAAACTTAACAAAGCGGGCTGCATCAGCTTAGGCAAGCTGAATATGGACGAGTTCGCCATGGGCTCCTCTGGTGAAACCAGCTTTTACGGCCCAAGTAAGAACCCATGGGACACTCAACGTATTCCAGGTGGCTCATCCAGCGGTAGCGCTGTAGCAGTTGCGGCGCGTTTAGTCCCAGCCAGCACGGGCAGCGACAGCGGTGGTTCTATTCGTCAACCGGCCGCATTCACTGGCCTAACAGGCATCAAACCCACCTACGGTCGTCTCTCGCGCTGGGGCATGATTGCCTATGCATCAAGTCTCGATCAAGCCGGTTTTTTAGCGCACAACGCAGAAGACTGCGCCCTACTACTGCAGAACACTGCAGGCTTTGATGAGCGTGATTCAACCAGTGCACAACAACCGGTTGATGAATATGCGGCAGCCTTAAGCCTGCCACTGCAAGGTTTGCGCATTGGTTTGCCGAAAGAATATTTTAGCAGCGACCTCGACAGCCGCATCGGCGATGTCGTCAACCACAGTATTGAACAACTCAAACAGCTTGGCGTCAGCTTTGTCGATATCAGCTTACCCAGCCTGCCACACGCCGTACCGGCCTACTATGTAATTGCCTCTGCAGAAGCTTCGACCAACTTAGCGCGCTTTGATGGCGTGCGTTTTGGTCACCGCTGCGAGAACCCACAGAACCTTGAAGACCTGTACTTGCGCTCGCGCGATGAAGCCTTTGGCAAAGAAGTCAAACGCCGCATCATGATCGGCACTTATGCGCTATCAACCGGTTACTACGATGCGTACTATTTAAAAGCACAGAAAATTCGCCGCTTAATTAAAAATGATTTTGTCAGTGCCTTTAAAGATGTCGATTTGATTTTAGGCCCAACCACGCCAAACTTACCTTGGTTACTCGGCAGCAAGATCAATGACCCGGTCGCCGCGTATTTAGAAGATATTTATACAGTACCCGCCAACCTTGCCGGGATTCCAGGCCTTTCCATGCCTGCTGGCATGATTGATGGTTTACCGGTCGGCGTACAGCTGCTCGCGCCGTACTTCCAAGAAGCACGTCTGCTGCAAGTTGCACATCAATTTCAACAACATACTGATTGGCACGCTCGCACGCCAGCCGGATTCTGAGGACGACTCACATGCAATGGGAAACCGTGATCGGGCTGGAAATCCACGCACAGCTCGCAACTAAGACTAAAATATTCTCCGGCAGCTCAACCACCTTTGGTTCAGAGCCCAACACTCAAGCCAGTCTAATTGACTTGGCAATGCCTGGCACTTTGCCGGTACTCAACGCAGAAGCAGTGCGTATGGCCTGTATGTTTGGCTTAGCAGTGGATGCGCACATCGCTGAATACAATATTTTTGCCCGTAAAAACTACTTTTACCCCGATCTACCAAAAGGCTATCAAACCAGTCAGATGGATGATCCGATTGTGGGTCTTGGTCATTTAGATATTGCTCTAGAAGATGGCAGCATCAAACGTGTGGGCATCACCCGCGCACACCTTGAAGAAGATGCCGGTAAAAGTCTTCATGAAGACTTTAGCGGCATGACTGGGATTGACCTTAACCGCGCAGGCACCCCGCTACTGGAAATCGTTTCTGAGCCAGAGTTAAGCAACGCTAAAGAAGCGGTGGCCTATGCCAAAGCCATTCATACCTTAGTGCGTTACTTAAATATCTGTGACGGCAACATGGCTGAAGGCTCATTCCGTTGCGACTGTAACGTGTCGGTACGCCCTAAAGGCCAAACCAAGCTGGGGACGCGCACTGAAATCAAGAACGTCAACTCCTTTCGCTTTATCGAGCGCGCCATCAATCATGAGATTCAACGCCAAATTGAATTGATTGAAGATGGCGGTAAAGTCACCCAAGAAACCCGTTTGTACGACCCTAACAAAGATGAAACGCGCTCCATGCGCAGCAAAGAAGAAGCCAACGACTACCGTTACTTCCCTTGCCCAGATTTGTTACCCGTACACATTCCACGTGAAATGTTGGATAGCTTACGTAAGGAGCTACCGGAACTGCCAACGCAAAAACGCGAGCGTTTCGAGCAAGATTTTGGCTTATCCACCTATGACGCCAGCGTTTTATCCGCCAGCCGTGAAATGGCCAATTACTTTGAAGCCGTGGAAAAAACCTGTGCCGACGCTAAATTAGCGACCAACTGGGTGATGGGTGAACTGTCGAGCTTACTCAACAAAGAAAACCTCGATATCACTCAATCACCGGTCAGCGCAGAACAACTTGGCGGCATGCTGGTGCGCATTAAAGACAACACTATTTCCGGCAAGATCGCGAAAATGGTATTTGAAGCAATGGCAGCAGGTGAGGGCGACGCTGATCAAATTATTGAACAACGCGGCCTCAAGCAGGTCACAGACAGTGGCGCGATCGAAGCCATGCTCGATGAAGTACTCGCCGCCAACGCCGAGCAAGTCGAACAGTACCGCACCAGCGATGAAAACAAGCGTGAAAAAATGTTTGGCTTCTTTGTTGGTCAAGCCATGCGCGCATCAAAAGGCAAAGCGAACCCGCAGCAGGTCAATGAGTTACTCAAGCAAAAGCTTGCTCAGTAACCTGTGATCCACACCAAGCTGACGGGCAACCTCAGCTTGGTGTGGCGCTCACCAATCTCTGCTCAAGGAATACCTTATGCGTCTGTATTTTCTCTTTGCTGCTCTACTTTTATTGAGCGCCTGCTCATCACAGCGCACAAGCCAAGACGCTGGCGTCAGCGGTCAAGCCTCCTGGTATGGCGCGCAACACCATGGTAGAAAAACGGCGAGCGGTGAACGCTTTAACCAAAACGCGCTGACTGCCGCACACCGCACTCTGCCGTTTGGCACACAGGTCAAAGTGACCAACACACTCAACAATAAAAGCGTCACCGTGCGCATCAATGACCGCGGCCCTTACAGCAAAGGCCGCATCATTGATTTATCGCGCGCTGCCGCAGTAAAAATCGACATGATCAAGCGGGGTGTAGCCCCCGTACGCTTGCAGATTGAGCGTTAAAAAGCACTCAACTTTGCATCACGCAGCGCTAACAACCTGCTACTCTACGCCTAATTTACCAGTACACCGTACGGAGCAATTTGATGTCCCCCCTGATGCTTGTTTATTTAATTGGCGGTTTTATTCTTTTAGTGATTGGCGCTGAGGTTTTAGTGCGTGGTGCGGCGCGCTTAGCCGCCCGTTTCGGCATTTCACCACTGATCATCGGTCTGACTGTGGTTGCTTTTGGCACCAGCGCTCCAGAAATGGCCGTTAGCACTCAGTCCGCCTTTCTCGGCCAAGGCGATATTGCCATTGGCAACGTGATTGGCAGCAATATTTTTAACGTACTGTTTATTCTTGGTTTATCAGCTTTAATCACCCCACTATTGGTGTCGCGCCAATTAGTCCGTTTAGATGTGCCACTCATGATTGCCGCAGGCTTTCTAGCCTGGTTGTTAGCCATGGACGGCAGTTACAGTCGCCTTGATGGTTTTATTTTATTTGCCTGTATTATCAGCTACACCAGCTACTTAATTATCAGCAGTCTCAAGGCATGGAAAGCCGGAAAAGCCTTAGAGATTGATGACGAGTACAGCACTCAAATCAACCCTCACCGCTTTGCTTGGCTCATCAACACGGCTTACATTTTAGTTGGCTTAGTATTATTGGTGGCCGGCTCAAACTTACTGGTCAGCGGCGCTGTCAGCTTAGCGCAAGCCTTAGGCTTATCTGAGCTTGTGATTGGCCTAACCATTATTGCCGCAGGCACATCCCTCCCTGAATTAGCCACATCACTGCTTGCCGCATGGAAAGGCGAGCGCGATATTGCTGTGGGCAATATCGTCGGCAGCAATCTGTTCAACTTGCTGGCTGTGCTGGGTTTAGCAGGCTTAGTCTCGCCGCAGAGCATTGCGGTTGCCAGTAGCGCGATTGCTTTCGACTTCCCGGTGATGCTGGCTGTGATGGTGGCTTGTTTGCCAATTTTCTTTGCCGGCTACCGCATCAACCGCTGGGAAGGCGCTTTGTTTTTAGGCTATTACATCGCCTACACCGCATATCTAATTATGCAAAGCAACGGTGAGGATTTTGCATCCACTTTCGCCCATGCCATGCTTGGCTACGTGGTTCCCTTAACAGCCATTACTTTATTTGTGATTGCCGCACGCGCTTGGCGCATCCAACGCGGCATCAGCATAAACTGACATAAACTGACATAAACTGACAAACGTAGCGTGGCTGACTCTAGTAAGCCCGCTTATTGAAGCGCTTCTCCCGATGAGTGTTATATGGCCAAACGTACATTAAATCGCCGCCAAGGCTGGCGCGTTAATAAAATCCAAGACGAACGCCTTGCCCGCGCTGCTAAACGCGAAGAGCGCACTCTCGAGGAACTTGAGGGCGGCGATTTAGGCCCTGAGCAACATGGATTAGTGATTGCCCACTTTGGTGTACAAGTCGAAGTCGAAGCTGAAGCGCCTGAACTCGTCGGACAAACCTACCGTTGCTACTTACGTGCCAACCTACCAGCCCTTGTCACTGGCGACCGCGTGGTATGGCGCCCCGGCAATCAAGGTCTTGGCGTGATCGTCGCGCAACTGTCGCGCCATAGTGAACTGCGCCGCCCTGATTCACGCGGCCAGCTCAAGCCCGTTGCAGCTAACGTTGACTTGATCGTAATTGTATTTGCGCCATTACCAGAGCCGCATGCTAACTTAATTGACCGCTACATCATCGCTGCCGAGCATGCCGGCATTAAGCCGTTATTGCTGCTCAACAAAACGGATTTACTTGACCCCAGCGGCAGCTCTCGAGTACACAACCTGCTCGAAACCTACCATAGCCTCGGCTATCCACTACTTGAGGTCTCCGCTTATTCCGGCGATGGTTTGCTTAAGCTGCAACAGCAACTCAACGATCAAGTCAGCGTATTTGTTGGCCAGTCAGGGGTTGGCAAATCGTCACTGGTGAACTGTTTGCTGCCCGACACCGACACCCGTGTTGGGCCTTTGTCTGTGCTGACCGGCAAAGGTACACACACCACCACCACCGCACGCCTATTCCACTTTCCTGCCGGTGGTGATTTGATTGACTCACCTGGTATTCGCGAATTCGGCTTAGGCCACGTTAGCGTGACTGACGTTGAAGCAGGCTTTATTGAGTTTCAAGAGTTCTTAGGGCATTGCCGCTTTCGCAACTGCAGTCACGAGCATGAACCAGGTTGCGCATTACTTGCGGCAGTAGAGGCGGGCAAAATCAACCCCCAGCGTCTCGCCAGTTTTAAACACATTATCAGCGGGATTAACAGCGAGCATTACTAGCTTTTACGCAGCTTTATTGAAGTAATCAGTAAGGCTGCGCTGAATCGGCTTAGTTTTCTAGATCATCAAACTGCAAAACACCTTCTTCAAACACATTAAGCTTTTCACGCACAAGCTTGCCGGTGCTGGCCTTCTCTGCTGCCTCGGTTGCTGCAGCATTTGACTCTATTTCAGGCGCATCTGCAGAATCCGCAGGCACTGCTTCTGACTCACTGCCCATGGCCTGCAACGCACGCGTAGTAAGCACTAAAATATCAATACGTCGATTACTTGGACTGTAAGGATCATCACGATCAAACAAAGCCGAGGATGCATAACCGGCCACCCGGGCAATCTTTTCATCATCTAAACCGCCGGCACTAAGCGCACGGCGTGCAGCATTGGCGCGACTGGCGGACAACTCCCAGTTACCAAAATCACTGTTACCTGCATAAGGTTTGGCATCGGTATGCCCACCAATACTGATCTTGTTCGGCACAGCACGGATCGTATCTGCCATTAAATACAAAATATCTTCAAAGTAAGGCTGCAAACGTGCACTACCCAAATCAAACATCGGCCGATTAGCGGTATCGGTGATTTGAATACGCAAACCATCACGTGAAACGTCCATCAATATTTGGTCTTTATACGGCTGCAAATTGACGTCATCGTTAATTTTACGCTGCAACTCAACCAACAGAATATCTAACCGCTCACGCTCAAGCTGTTCGTGCAACTCCTCGGCCTGCTGCTCATTCAGCGGCTGCTGCCCGGGAGTGATTTGTTCGTTGACCTCCGGATTTAAAGTTTTATCCGGTGCAGGTGTCGGTGTACCACCCAAGTCAATCACATAAGGGCTGGCACTCTCGGAGAAACCTATGGGATCTTGAAAATAACCAGAAATGGCCTTTTTCTGCTCTGGGGTTGCCGATGACATCAACCACATCACCAAGAAAAACGCCATCATCGCCACAGCAAAGTCAGCAAAAGCAATTTTCCAAGCGCCACCATGGTGGCCTGCGGCAATTTTCTTGACGCGCTTAACAATAATCGGTTGATTGTTATCCATGGGTATTAGCCGCCTCGCACAGCTTGCTCCAACTCAACAAATGTTGGTCGATGCGCGCCATATAAAACCTTACGGCCAAACTCTACGGCTAAACTAGGCGGCATGCCTGACGCCGAAGCCACCAAGGTCGCCTTAATCGCTTCAAACAAATTCAGCTCTTCTTTGGCATCATGGGCCAAACTGGTCGCCAGCGGGCCAAAGAAACCATAGGCTGCTAAAATACCTAAAAAGGTCCCCACCAGTGCTGCGCCAACGTGCTGACCTAAAGCAGACTGTTCAGCCTCACCGAGCATCGACATGGTCACTACAATACCCAATACAGCGGCCACAATACCAAAGCCTGGCAAGCCATCGGCAATACTGGTTACCGCATGACCTGGATGATCAAGGTCTTCTTTTAAGCTGGTCAACTCCATATCAAACAGACCTTCAAATTCGTGCGGTGCCATATTACCAGTCGACATAATGCGCAAGTAATCACAGACAAACTCAGTCATACGCTGATCTTTGAGCAAGGCGGGGTATTTACTAAAAATGGGGCTGGCAGCAGGGTCTTCAATATCGGCTTCAATCGACATCATGCCTTCGCGACGACTCTTATTCAGCACTTCGTACAGCATCTTCAGCACATCTAAATATAACGTCTTGGTAAAGCGATTGCTGAACATGCTCAGTGATTTTTTAAACACCTGCATAAAGGTGCTGCCCGGGTTAGCTTGTAAGAAAGCACCCAGTGCTGCACCACCAATAATCAACACCTCAAAAGGCTGAATAATGGCTGCGATTTTTCCATGCGATAAGACGTATCCAGATAAGACACTCGCAAAAACAACAATGATCCCGATTATTTTTACCATAAGAGAGGCCGCACTCGTTCCAAAATCACCTAAAGAATAACAGCCTTTGCAAATATTGGTTACTATGCTGTTACTAATGTCCTGCGGGGGTCAGTCTACAGGCTGAATATTTATGTCCAATATTGTACCTCAAAATATTGCTTTAAATCAGTGGATAGCGCGCCTTGATAATACGCGTCTGCCTGTCTACAAAGCCCATCGTGTGCAAGCTCTGCTCGCCTTACAAAGCCCGAGTAAATCTTTACGTGATATCGCACAAACGATTAGCCAAGCACCAACCATCGCCTTTATTATCATTCGCGAAGCAAACCGAGGTCACAGCAGACTCGCCGAACCTGTTCAAACTCTTGAAAATGCAATATCACGCATTGGCATAGAACGCTGCGGCAATCTTCTTAAAAGCTTGCAAGATGACGAAGAAACAGACATCCCTTTACCATTGCGACAAGTGTGGCTGCTGGGTCAACACCTGAATATACAAGCTGTTGGCCTATTCACTAAGCGCATGGCGCGCTTATGGCAGGAGATACACTGGGGCAGCTTATTATTCTTATCACCCACATGGCCCCTGCTCACCCGCTACCCTCAGCTCTTCACCGAATGGGAGCGTCGCGTGCTCGGTGATAACGAACCTGCCGAACAGGTTGAGCGTGACTTAATCGGCATGCCTCTAACAGAACTCTGCTTAGGTTTGGCAGAGCACTGGAAACTGCCGCTCTGGATCATCGAAGGCTACCGTCTATTGCATGATAACCCGCAGCAACTGGTGCGTGCGTTTCATATCGCAAGACAATTCGAGCAACCTCTATTACAACAACAAAAACTTGATCAACTACCAGCCCTGAACAACTGGCTTAATCGCCCCGCTAATACGATAGTCTTCACCTGTGGCTTGGTTATGGCCGCACATAACTCCTGGGGCAGCGAACAATGTGTCCGCTGGCAACGCCTGATCAGTCTGTATTTAAAGCAGCCACTTGATGAGGTACAAAACAGCACCCATCAACTTGCGGTAAATCATGCACGCCTACAAAGGCATCGTGACCTTTGGCTACCCGCACAAGCGCTGTTATGGCCTTGGGAAACTCAACGTTTACGTCAAACCACCACAGCCATTAAGACTCCCCCTCCAAACAGTGAAGACTTGACACTGTGGCGCACCCATTGCGCAGAACTCTTGCGCTCGCCATCACCCTTTAGCAATACCTTGCAAATCATTCAAAAAATCAGTCTAGCCTTGCAAGCCTGCGGCATGCGCAGAATATGCATCTTGCTGCTGGATCGGCAGCTGGAACATGTTCAAGTAAGCCACACTCATGGATTTAAAGCAGATAAACTGCCCAACACTTTTGCTCTTGTCAGAACCCCAGTGTTGGAGCATTTATTAAAGCAGCCCACACATCTGGCCATCACTGACAAAAACACCGCGCAAATCATAGCGCAAACACCGTCTGAGCTGAGTGCACTATTTAAACCTTGCCATTGGCTTCTCGCTTCAGTGTCAAATGGTCAGCGCGTGGTAATGCTGATCGCTGCAGACCAATTGACACAAGATTTACACCCGCTTGCCGTACAAGGCTTTAAGAAGACCTTAGAATGCATTGAGCGAACCTTATTACTCTTTAGCTCACGTAAGGGATAATAACTTTAAAATATAACAGCACTGCTTGCGGTTTGAGTTACCGTGCAATGCTCGGCATTACTGATTAGTATGTGCTTAATACAACACAGCACCAAGACCAACGAATGTGTTTTTCACTCAATCATTGAATTCAAAGGGCCCGATACATGGACATCAAGCAACGCGTATTTATTTTCTTTCAGTATGTCTTGCCGCATCATAGGTTATCGCGCCTAATTGGTTGCCTTGCGCAGTGTCAAGCAGCTTGGTTTAAGAACCCTTTGATCACTTGGTTTATCAAACGCTACCAGGTCAACATGAGTGAGGCACAGTTTGAACACCCCAGCGCCTACTTACATTTTAATGACTTTTTCACCCGCGCTCTAAAAGCTGACGCCCGCCCTCTGGATACAACGCCTAATGCTGTATTAAGTCCGGCTGATGGCGCCATCAGCCAGCTCGGCGCAATAGAGCATGGTCGTATTTTTCAAGCCAAAGGCCACAGTTTTAGCCTACTAGAACTGCTTGGAGGTGACGCCCAGCGTGCTGCGCCTTTTATGGGCGGCAGTTTTGCCACGGTTTACTTATCACCCAAAGATTACCACCGGGTGCATATGCCCTTAACTGGTACGCTGCGCGAAATGGTGTATATCCCCGGCCGTTTATTCTCAGTGAACCAAACCACCGCGGCCGCTGTTCCTGAACTTTTTGCACGCAATGAGCGTGTAGCCTGTATTTTTGACACAGAGCGCGGCCCTATGGCGGTTGTATTAGTCGGTGCTATGATTGTTGCAAGCATCGAAACAGTCTGGGCTGGGCTGATCACCCCACCTTTACGCCAACTGCGTTGTTTTGACTATTCAGAGCAAGGTAGACAGCCCATTACTTTGACCAAAGGTGCTGAAATGGGTCGTTTTAAACTGGGATCAACCGCGATTGTCTTATTCGCTGACAATCATGTGAACTGGAACGATGAACTCTCTGAAGCAAGCCCAATAAAAATGGGACAATGTCTCGCTTTAGAAATTTAGCATTAGCCTTTTATAGCAGAGAACATACTCAGGTAGCATACTGCCATCTGTCCATGCTGATACAATTGCACACATTTGCCACCGGTTAAACTGGAATGCCTGATGGATACACAAACTAAAAAATCACCGCTACGTACACCTGTGCCAGAATTGACCGAGTTGTCATTCTGTAAGCCGACAGTGCGTGAGTTGAAAGTGTGGATTCAGAACTTACCAAAAGCCAATGTCGGTGAAATGGCGCGCCTTCTATACAAAGCGCTGACCGAGCTGAATAATTTCAAAACACCCGCAGATAATCGTATTCAACTGATTGAATTGCTGCGCCCCGAAGTGTTTTTTGTCAACACTCAACTCGAAAAGCACTTTTTAAATAACTCAGTGATGATGGATGAACGCGCCAAAAAAGTCGCTAACCTGTGCCAGGCCCTACAAAACCATTTAACTGTCGGCTATAAATTAGTCATCGCCGAATCCTTTACCCAGCGCAGCTCAGTGTTAGCCTTAGCACTGCAGCGCATCATGCACAGTTTGTTTGCCTCATTGGTGCGTGCCTGCCAACTCTATTATCCAACGCCACCCAATCTATGGTTTGAGCTGCATCAGGTCTATCTGTTGGCGCGCAAGCACAATCTGCATACGGTCGAAATTCGCGATGACTTACTCGATTCCATTGCAGAACAAAACGTGGAAGCCGCATACAGCTGTGCTCTATTACTAAGCTGCTCACGCATCAATCAAATGCGTCAAAACGACATTGCCATCTTAGCCAATGTGCTGCCAAGCTGGTGCCATCTCGCGACCATACAAAATGCCGACTTACCCAGCAGCTTATTTGTAGTCAACTTACACAGTGATGCACCGCCGCGCTATAAAGAACTCATGGCTGAAGCGAACGGGCAAGCTTTACTCGGTTTTGACACACAAAACCTAGCCGCAGCATTGATTGAACATCAGCAACCCGCTGAAAAAGTCGCACTAATATCAAAAATCAGTGTGCCTGAGAGCATGCCCAGCACCTTACTGGCCCAGCTCTGCAGCGCTTGGGGCAACATTGCCAAGCGCGATTTTCAGCGCACCAGCAGCAAAGGTATCTTAGAAATTTGTTTAGGTATGAGTGCCGTACACTACTACCTCGCCAATCAGGAAGCATTTGAGCAAACCATCCAACTCAAACAATCCGCTGTTGCCGAATACAAAACAGACAACAGCACCCCTGATATTTGGGCTAACGCACTGGATGCTGAGGCCGTTCCAGAGAGCGACCCACTGCTGACCAACTTTATTGAATATGAAGCCGTTACAAAGAGCGAAAAAAGCAGCGCAGAAGAACCCTTGAGCTCCACGGCATCGATGACGCCCTCCTACCCGACTTATACTTTGGCCATCATCAACCACAGTCCTGGCGGCTATTGTTTATCGATCAGTGATGACGTGCCGACTCAGCTACAAGCTGGTGAAATCATCGCCTTGCGCGAAACACAAAAGAAAGCTTGGGTCACCGCCGTAATTCGCTGGATTCGCCAAGCAGGTACCATTAGCACGCAAATCGGCATTGAGTTGATTGCCCCTAACGCACAGCCCTGCGGCTTGCAGTTATTGCGTGGTAATGGTCAGCCCAGTCAATTTTTGCGTGCATTACTGGTACCTGAGATTCCTGCTTTATCTCGTCCTGCTAGCGTTATTGCTCCGCGTATTCCTTTCCAAGAAGGACATAAGGTTGCCATCAATCAATACGGCAAAGAACTGCGGGCAACCCTGACCAAACGTTCAATTCATACCGGCAGCATCAGTCAGTTTGAATACCGACTAGCAACGCCAGTACCCACACAAGCCGTCAACCCTACGGCACAACCACCACACAGCGAACCCGCGCACTCCGAAGACTTTGACTCACTTTGGAAGTCGCTGTAAATTTGCTTATATTCATTGGCTTAAATATGTGCGCTAGGCACTCTGATGGTACTTATGGTTACTGATAGAAAAACTATTCGTTTACTCATTTTAGAAGACTCACAGAATGAAGCAGAACGTATCGTCAGCCTTTTCCGAAATGCAGGCCATGCCACACGCGTTCATCGTGTGACTTCATTAGAAGATCTTAATGAAGCATTGAAGAACACTTGGGATTTATGCATTGCTGCGCCCAGCTGCGATAACTTAGAACCACTGACTGCCCTGCAAACCATTCAGCGTACCGCACGTGATATTTCTTTTATCCAGCTTAGCAAAGACCATTCAGCAGATACTCGCGCAGAAATACTAGAGATTGGTGCGCAAGATTCGGTTCCGTTACACGAAGATGAACTGCTCGTTTTAGTTGCCCAGCGCGAACTGGCCAATCTTGATGAGCGCCGTGAACGTCGAGCCGCTGAAGTGGCATTACGTGAAGCAGAAAAGCGCTGTCAGTTGCTCTTAGATAGTTCGGTTGATGCCATTGCTTACGTGCATGACGGCATGCATGTGTATGCTAACCGAGCCTATCTACAACTCTTTGGTTATGTCGACCATGATGAAATGGAAGGCATGCCAATGATTGATTTGATTGCAACACAGGATCAGCAAAGCTTTAAAGACTTCTTAAAACACTACCGCAGTGAAGGAGGCCAAGCCGAACTCACATGCACAGGTGTCACAGCATCGGCTAATAATTTTCAAGCAAGAATCAGTTTTTCACCGGCCTATTATGATGGTGAACCTTGCGTACAAGCGGTTATCCGAGTTATCCAAGACAATTCTGACCTCGAAGAAAAACTCCGAGAAATTACCAGCCAAGATATTGTCACAGGACTGTATAACCGCCAGCATTTCTTAGAGCTGTTAGACAATGCGGCAGAGCGTGCGGTTAAAAATGGCCAGCCGTCAACATTGGCCTATATTAAGATCAATCACTATGCGACCTTACAAACTGAGCACGGCATTGCTGGGATTGATTTATTACTTGCTGACATGGCAAATATATTGCGCCAGCAACTGAGTCAAGGTGCACACCTTGCACGCTTTGCTGACGATGTTTTTACAGCCCTGATACCTGACATCTCTCCAGAACAAAGCCAGACAGAATTACTGGCCTTGATGAAGAAAATTGAAACGCAATTATTTGATATCAACGGCCGTACCGCACAAACTAGCCTCACCATCGGCGCAGCAGGCCTCAACGAGAAAACCTCAAAAGCAGCTGACGTATTAAAGCGTGCACACACCTGTGCCGATGAAGCAGCCCAAGCCAATACTCTAATCATTTATAACCCGGCGGACGAGTTGGCTGCAGCAGCCAATCGTGGCGATATTATCGCGTTACTGCAGCAGGCACTGGAAAAAAACAGCTTTAAATTACTCTTCCAACCCATTATTAGCCTACGTGGCGATACCGACGAGCTGTACGAAGTATTGCTACGCTTGGTCAATCAGCAAGGTGAAGAAGTGCCACCTAATGACTTCATCAATGCTGCAATCGCAGCGGGCTTTGCGGAAAAAATTGATCGCTGGGTGTTGCTCAACTCCATTAAGCTGCTCACTGAACATCGTAACAAAGGCCATAAGACCCGCTTTTTCATTCACTTATCCAACGCCAGCATTCAAGACCCAAGTCTACTACCTTGGCTAAGTGTTGCCCTGAAGGCCTCGCGCTTACCGGCTGATTCAATTATTTTACAAATACGCGAAACAGATGCGGTGGCTTACTTAAAACAAGCCAAACAACTCACACAAGGCCTGCATGAGTTGCACTGTCAAGTGGCTTTAGGTCAGTTTGGCTGCACCCTTAATCCATTCAACACACTCAAGCATCTTGATATTGATTTTGTCAAAATTGATGGTTCTTTCACTAAAGAGCTTGGTCTGGTTGAAAACCAAGAGGCACTCAAGCAAACCTTAGCGGCCCTACACGCCCAAGCCAAACAAAGCATTGTGCCATTCGTCGAGAGCGCCAGCGTCTTATCAGTACTCTGGCAGGCCGGCGTCAACTATATTCAAGGCCATTATTTACAGGGCCCCAGCCAAGCGATGAACTATGACTTTTCCTCAGGTGAGGAGCTGTAGCTTTACGCCTTGCAGGTCATGAACAGCAGTCAAGCTCGGGTTTAAGCACCGAGCCTTTGCTTTAAAAGATGCAGCTTACTGCTGATGGACGCAAAGACTACCCACTCATCGCGGCAATGGCCTGTTGCTTTATCCCCCGCACCAGAGCAGGTATCATAGGCGCGCTTCAATTAACTCTATTTCTCTTAAGCAACACGCAGGCCGGAAAGTCCATGTCGACGGTTCGTATTGGTTCTTACACTCTCGCTAACAACCTGATTCTTGCTCCTATGGCCGGTGTCACTGATCGTCCGCAACGGCAACTCTGCGCGCGCTTTGGTGCAGGGCTGACCGTATCGGAAATGCTCACCAGCGATACCCGCCTGTGGTCGAGTCGTAAATCCAGTTTGCGCTTATTGACGGATACTGATCCTGAACCACGCTCGGTACAAATTGCAGGGGCTGATGCACAGATGCTCGCTGATGCCGCACGTCAATGCGTCGAGCTTGGCGCACAGATTATTGATATCAATATGGGTTGCCCGGCTAAAAAAGTCTGCAACAAAGCCGCAGGTTCTGCACTGCTGAAAGACGAGGCGCTGGTCGTAGAAATCTTACACGCTGTGCGCGCTGCGGTTGCTGTACCAGTCACCTTGAAAATCCGCACAGGCTGGGATCGCGAGCACAAAAACGGGGTAACAATTGCACAGATTGCCGAACAATCTGGCATCAATGCGCTTGCGGTACATGGCCGCACACGTGCAGATCGCTACAACGGCGACGCTGAATACGATACTATTGCACTCATTAAGCAATCTGTATCAATCCCTGTATTTGCCAACGGTGATATTGATAGCCCATTAAAAGCCCAACAGGTACTCAAACATACTGGTGCCGATGGTTTATTGATTGGCCGAGCAGCACAAGGGCGACCATGGATTTTCAATGAAATCAATCATTTCTTGAAAACCGGTGAGCATTTACCAGCAATCAGCCTCGCAGCACTCGAACTGATTCTGCTTGAACACATTACGCTGCTACATGAATTTTATGGGCAGCCGATGGGTATACGTATCGCTCGAAAACATACGCACTGGTATCTAGCTAAACTGCCTGAGGCGCAACAATTTCGTACAACGTTTAATCAGCTTGACTGTGAAAATGCACAAAAAGACCAGATTCAATTCTTTTTTAATCATCTTCGCGGGCTCGGCCTAAAAGACGCTGCATAATCCCAAAGATAAAGACGATCAGCCATGAGATATTTACTGTGACAAAAAATACTATGCCGCTTGCCACACTCAACAGCACAGACTACTTAACGCTACGAGCCTGCGTTGAAAAAACTCTGCATGATTACTTTGCCCACTTAGATGGCGCACAGGTTAATGATGTCTACAATTTAGTCCTGAGTGAAGTTGAGGCGCCTTTATTTGCCTCAGTCATGCAGCATGTGCAGGGCAACCAAACCCGTGCCTCTGAAATGCTGGGCCTGAATCGCGGTACGCTGCGCAAAAAACTCAAACAGTACAATCTTCTTTAAAATATAACCCTCGCACACCTCATTCAAACAGAGCTCGTGCAGTTTGCCGTTTACAGCTAGGAAATCTAATGACTGACCACACTTCAAAAACGCCTATTCGTCGCGCTTTAATCAGTGTTTCTGATAAAACAGGTATTGTTGAATTTGCCCAAGCGCTAGACGCCTTAGGCGTAGAAATTCTATCCACCGGTGGCACCTTCAAATTGTTAAAAGATAATGCCATCCCAGCGATCGAAGTGGCGGACTACACCGGCTTTGCAGAGATGATGGATGGTCGGGTAAAAACCCTGCATCCAAAAATCCACGGTGGCATTCTTGGTCGTCGCGACATTGATGCAGCGATCATGGCTGAACACGGCATCAAGCCCATTGATTTAGTCGCAGTTAACCTCTATCCATTTGCCGCCACAGTCGCCAAGCCCGGCTGCACCTTGCCTGACGCGATTGAAAACATTGATATCGGCGGGCCTACCATGGTGCGCAGCGCAGCGAAGAATCATAAAGATGTCGCCATTGTGGTCAATGCTGGCGACTACGCTGATATTCTTGCAAGTCTAAAAGACGGCGGTTTAAGCTACGCGCAGCGTTTCAGCCTCGCCCTCAAAGCTTTTGAGCATACCGCTGCCTACGACGGCATGATCGCTAACTATTTAGGCACTATTGATCAGTCTGCACAAACCCTTAGCACGCAGCAACGCACCACCTTCCCGAAGACCTTCAATACCCAGTTTATTAAAGCGCAAGACATGCGCTACGGTGAGAACCCGCACCAAAGTGCCGCGTTTTACACCGAAGCTCAGCCACAAGAAGCCAGCGTTGCCAGCGCTGTGCAGTTGCAAGGTAAAGAGTTGTCGTTTAACAACGTGGCTGATACTGACGCGGCCCTTGAGTGCGTGAAAAGCTTTGTCAAACCCGCCTGCGTGATTGTAAAACACGCCAACCCTTGCGGTGTAGCCGTTGCCACTGACGAAGAAGGCGGCATCCGTAAGGCGTATGACTTAGCTTACGTCACCGACAGCGAATCAGCCTTTGGCGGAATTATTGCGTTTAACCGCGAGTTAGACGCTGCGACTGCGCAAGCCATTGTTGATCGCCAGTTTGTTGAAGTGATCATTGCCCCAAGCATCAGCCAAGCGGCGCGCGATGTGGTGGCCAGTAAAGCCAATGTGCGCTTACTCGAGTGCGGTCAATGGCCCGCCGAACGCAGTGCTGACTGGGATTTCAAACGCGTCAATGGCGGTTTATTAGTGCAAAGCCGTGACATTCAGATGATCACTGCTGCAGACCTCAAAGTCGTGACGCGCCGCGCACCGACTGAGCAAGAAATCCACGATTTAATCTTTGCTTGGAAAGTCGCTAAGTTCGTTAAATCCAACGCCATTATCTATGCGAAAAACCGTCAGACGATCGGTGTTGGCGCAGGTCAAATGAGCCGGGTTAACTCAGCACGCATTGCTGCAATTAAAGCTGAACAGGCAGGCTTACAAGTGGCTGGTGCGGTGATGGCCTCGGATGCGTTCTTCCCTTTCCGCGACGGTTTAGATAACGCGGCGAAAGTGGGTATTCGTGCAGTGATTCAGCCTGGTGGCTCAATGCGTGACGCTGAAGTGATTGCTGCAGCCGATGAAGCTGACATTGCTATGGTGTTTACCGGCATGCGTCACTTTCGCCATTAATTGCTCTTTAAAGGACCGTTTTCTATGAATATTTTAATTATCGGTAATGGCGGACGCGAACACGCATTGGCTTGGAAAGTGGCACAAGACCCGCGCGTGACTAAAGTTTTTATCGCACCCGGCAATGCCGGCAGTGCCACTGAAGCTAAGTGCGAAAACGTGGCGATTGATGTGCTTGCGATTGATCAACTGGCCGATTTCGCCGAACAAAACAATGTGTATCTGACGATTGTTGGTCCGGAAGCGCCACTGGTTGCCGGTGTGGTGGATACCTTTCGCGAGCGTAATTTAGACATCTATGGTCCAACCGCCGCTGCCGCGCAACTGGAAGGCTCAAAAGCTTTCACTAAAGATTTCTTAGCGCGCCACAACATCCCAACCGGTCGCTATGCCAACTTCACCGAAGTTGAGCCCGCTTTGGCTTACTTGCGTGAGCAAGGTGCGCCGATTGTGATTAAAGCCGATGGTTTAGCCGCAGGAAAAGGCGTGATTGTCGCCATGACCTTGGCTGAGGCCGAAGCTGCAGTAATTGATATGCTGGCCGGCAATGCTTTTGGTGATGCGGGTTCGCGTGTAGTCATCGAAGAGTTTTTGGACGGTGAAGAAGCCAGTTTTATCGTCATGGTCGATGGTGAAAACGTGTTACCCATGGCCACCAGCCAAGATCATAAACGCGTGGGCGATGGCGACACCGGGCCGAATACCGGGGGCATGGGCGCTTACTCCCCTGCCCCTGTGGTCACCGATGCCGTGCATCAGCGGGTGCTGGATGAAATTATTTATCCAACCGTACGCGGTATGGCGGCTGAAGGTAATGTGTACACCGGCTTTTTGTATGCTGGACTGATGATTGATAAAGATGGCACGCCAAAAATCATTGAGTACAACTGCCGTTTTGGCGATCCTGAAACTCAGCCGATTTTATTGCGCTTAGAGTCCAGCCTAGTGCTGCTGATTGAAGCTGCGCTGGCCAAAGCCCTAGACAAGGTGGAAGCACAATGGGATCCACGTCCAAGTTTAGGCGTGGTGATTGCCTCCGGCGGTTACCCTGCCGACTACAGCGCTGGCCATGAGATTAAAGGCTTAGATGCCGCAGCGCAGTTAGAGGGCAAAGTATTCCACGCCGGCAGCAGTCTCAAAGACGGTAAAATCATCAACACCGGTGGCCGTGTACTCTGCGCCACAGCGATAGGTGACAGCGTTGCCGAGGCGCAAGCCAATGCCTATAAACTGGCTGAAAAAATCAGTTGGGAAGGCAGCTTTTACCGTAAAGACATTGGCTATCGCGCCATTGCTCGCGAGCAGCAATAACAGTTAGCCAGCACTAAGACTCTTCATGGACTCAAACCTGTGGAGAGTCTTTCAGCACAACTGAGGCGCTAAGTACTGACGTGAATCCTATTCGCCTAACCGCCGCCTTACTCGCCAGCTTAATGTTTGGCTGGTTATTTATGCTGATCAGCGTGCCGCGCTATTACGCTGCACTGTTTAATCTCGATAATGTCGCCAAGCTCAGCCCTGCAGCCGAGCCTGTTCTGCATACGTTTATGATCAGCAGTCAACTGCCATTACTTGCCGGCTGCTTCATCGGTTGTACGTTCTGTACGATTATTTATAACCTCATTCGTTATGCTTATACGCGATTCACCAGCAACCTACTCTTAGCTATCGCCCTCAGCCTCTTGCTGCTTTTCTTATTTTTCTTAGCTGGCATCTTGGCTGCGCCCAGTACTTTTTTTGTCAATTTCACGAGCGATTTTATTTATGCACCGATTGTCTTGTGCATGCTGTTTTTGCATGCTTTGTGCTTGTACTGGCTGCCCAATCAAGCCGCTTTTACTCGCTTAAAGCAGCAAATAACTTGGCATATGATAGTGCTGTGTATTGGCGCAATCGCCCTACTGATACTGAGCGCCAGCTATGCACATTTACTAACCTATTCTCTATTAATCAGTTCTGCCGTGGTGTTAATCGGGACAACACGGCAATTGTACCAACACACATTTTCTTCAGCCGGCACCTTGCTGCTGGGTTTTAGTATTTTGTTTGTCAGTCTGATTACGGCTTGGCCGGCGTTCAGTAACGAGGCGCACATATCACCCAGCTTGGCCAACTGGATTGTTCTGATTGGCGCAGCATTGGCTGGGCTTACACTCAGCACCGGACTGAGTAAAAGCCATTATGCATTGTTGAGTAAAAACACCCGCCAGTCTCGGCAACAACTTGCAGAACAAGCCGAGCAGCGAGCAAAGTCAGAGTTACTGGCCAAAATTAGCCATGAAATACGCACACCTTTAAGCGGCGTTTTGGGCATGACCGCACTGCTGCTCGATACACCGCTCTCGTCCAAGCAGCGTGACTATGCTCAAACCATTCAAGGTTCCGGTAATGAGTTACTCACCCTGATCAATGAAATACTGGATATTTCGCGTCTTGAGTCAAAAGAAATTGTCCTGGGCAGCTCGCAGTTCAACTTGGCTGGCCTGCTGCAAGAATGCACCCAGTCGTTTCAGCAGACAGCGCAAGAACAGCAGGTCGACTTTACCGTATTTTTACAGCCACAAGCGCCTGACACCTTAATCGGCGACCCGGTTCGCTTACGCCAAATCCTTCTGAGCATTTTAAAAAACGCATTTCAACGCACCCAGCAAGGCAAAGTGTTACTCAGCACAACAGTTGAACATCACAGAGAAGGTTCACGGCTGGTATTCAGCATGCAAGATAACGGCACTGCATTAAGTGATGAAGAACGCCATATCCTTAGCACGACCCAACTGCATAGCAAGGATTTACTCAGCACTTCATTTATTGGCGGTAATTTAGGCATCATCATTGCTAATCAATTATTAAGCCTGATGGACAGCCGCTTACAGATCCATTCCAGCCCACAAGGCAATCAGTTTGTTTTCAGTATTCCATTTAATCCAGCCGATACACCACCGACCAGCAGCCAAGATGAAAGCATCTTACACAACCAGCCTATTTTAATTATTGACAGCAACCCCCTGTATCAAAAGGTTCTTGCCCAACAATGCAGTGAGTGGGGAATGCGCGTTGCAACCCGATCTTCAGCCATTGATGCGATGGCTTTTTTACGCAACCAAGCCAATCAACAGCAGAGCTTTGCTGCGATCCTTATTAGTGAAAACAGCCAAAAAGCCAAGGCCATGCAACTCGCAGTACGGGTCAAAGAAGACCCTTTGCTCGCTAAAGACACGCTCTTAATTATGCTCACCAGCAGCAGTGATACCGACATGGTTGCCGCGCGCAATGCTGGAATTGCCTTTGTTTTGATGAAACCACTGAGTGGCTCAACATTAAAAACCACCCTCATCAACGCGCTGCACGGCAATGCCAAAGCCAGCGCAGGCAGCATGAGTTTGCATGGCAAAAATATTCTCATTGCTGAAGACAATGTAATTTCGGTTAAAGTCATCAGTGGCTTGCTCAGTAAATTAGGTGCCACTATTGAAGTCGCCAGCAATGGGCAAATGGCGCTAGACATGATGCGTCTAAAAGAATACGACTTGGTCTTAATGGATTGCCAAATGCCGGTTATGGATGGCTTTAGTGCAGCACAACAACGCCGCGCCGATGAAGCAGAACTGGGGCTCAAACGCTTACCCATCTTTGCGCTATCTGCACACGTTCTACAAGAACACCAGCAACGGGTACGTCAGTCGGGAATGGATGGTCATTTAGCCAAACCAATTGAGCTAGCAAAGCTGCAAGAGGTGTTGCAACAGGTGGTCGGCAGCAGTCAGGCACGTTGCTGATCACCGCGAACAATACTCGAGACACTCTCAGGCGCTGATCAGTTTTACACCCCAGGCTTAAAACGCCGTGCCGTTGGCAAGTGCCTGCTGCTCAGCGACCGATGGTGGCTTACGCCCCGCCAAATAATGTCGGCTAAAGCGGGCAAACCACAGCTCTAAAGCTTGCGCAGCCTCAATGTCTGCAGCCAAATGCAAACACAAAGCTGTCACCTCGGCGGTACACAAATGCTCTTCACGGGTTGAGCGGCGCAAGCGGTAGCGAGAAATCGCTTCAGGCCGCAAGCTAAGAACCGGCAAATCAACCAGGTACGCCGATTTGCGAAACATTTTACGCGCCTCGGTCCAAGTGCCATCAAGCACAACAAAGAGTGGTCGCTTGCCGGCACTGTTCAACTCATTCACAGCCAGATCATAAACCACTCGTTCAGGCGCCACATACTCATCAGGAAAGACCACATAAGGCTGCCATTGCGGATCCGCCAAGAGCGCCAGTATTCTGTCATCCACCTCAGTGCGCGACCAACAGAAGGCAAAGGTGTCCGCCACCACATCGGCAATCAACCAGCCGGTATTGGTCGGTTTAAGGGGTTCAGCATCGTACATTAACAAACACACCGCGCTGTGCGCTGTGACATCCGGTTGCCAAGCACACATGCAATAACGAATACCGACACGGCAACGCGGGCAACGAACTAAGTGTGCTCCCCGCGCTAAGAAAGGCTTTTTACTTCGAGCCAGTCGCTCATCTCGCAAACGCGCTACTGCATGTGGCATAACTTAACTCTCAACAATACAGGGCGCGCAGTTTAGCAGGTTTATCCTGCACCTTTGTACTGATCCTGCAGTATCATCAGCGACGCAACTGCTGCAGAACCCTTTAGGACACGGCTGTTGCTCAGCTTAAGCAACTTCCATCGATTGTTAAGGACACTGCATGCTCTGGTCTAGATTACTTGGCCCCGTACCCCGCTCAACTTACACGCAACCAACGGCTTGGTTTAATGCGCTGACTGAGCAGACAACAGAAGCCGATACTACTGAATTGGCAATCCTCGGTGGCCGCTTAGCAGCAACCCCAGGTTTGGCCTTCCTTGCCGGTTATCAAGCGGCGTTACGCGCGCTTCTACCGCAGGCGCCATTGGGCCTTGGTGCATTCTGCATGACGGAGCAACGTTCAAGTAAAGCGCAAGATATACATACGCAACTGTGCAACGGGCAAATCACTGGACAAAAAGACTTTGTGATTGCAGGTCACGCTGCACAATGGTTGATTGTCCTCGCCCGCCAAGAGGCCTTTACAACAGACACGCAGCTGACTGCCGTCTTATTGGCCACAGATCAGCCCAATGTCACTCTGCATACAGGCCCTGCGTTAAATATGCTTACCGACATTCCTCACTGCGCAGTACAGTTCAACCAAGCCTCAGGCCAAGCTTTGCCCGGTGATGGTTGGCAGGATTACAGCAAACCCTTTCGCACCTTAGAAGACGCTCATGTTTTGGCTGCAATGTGCGCTTGGTTGTATGGACAAAGCCTGCTCGATCATTGGCCACAGCCTCTGCAACTGCAACTGATCGCCGTACTGGCGGCCCTTAAGGAAACCCTACAACAACCTTCTCGGGAGGCCAGCAGCCACCTGTTACTCGCTGCTGCGTTAGCGCAATTTGCAGGCCTGCAAGCGCCGATTAATCAAGCGTTGCAGCAGTGTTCTAGCCGCGCGACAACACAGGTCTGGCAGCGTGATAAAGCCGTGCTAGACATCGCGAGCAGCGCACGCACGCGGCGACTGGAGGTTGCACGCAAGAGCTTGGCAGTGGACTAGTGCTTAAACAAAAAACGCAACCCTAAGGCTGCGTTTTTTGTTGGTCAGGCGCTGTTACTTAAAGACAATTTCATCGTCTTCAACCAGCGCATGAATGGTTGTTCCGGGTTCAAATTCGCCCGAAAGGATTTGTTGCGCCAAGGGGTTTTCAATCCAACGCTGAATCGCCCGTTTCAAAGGTCGTGCACCATAGATTGGATCATAACCCTCAGCAACCAATTTCTCTAAGGCATCTGGGGTCAACTCAAAGTGCAACTCACGCTCAGCAAGTCGCTGACGTAAACGACCTAGTTGGATATCAGCGATACCTGCGATCTGTTCAGTGCCCAGCGGCTCAAAAATCACTAACTCATCAATCCGATTGATGAACTCAGGACGGAAATGTGTGCTCACTGCATCCATCACCGCTGCGCGTTGCGCCTCACGATCGCCCATTAATTCTTGGATCTGCACTGAACCTAAGTTTGAGGTCATCACCACCACGGTATTACGGAAATCTACCGTACGTCCTTGGCTGTCGGTTAAGCGACCGTCATCCAGCACTTGCAGCAATACGTTAAACACATCGGGGTGGGCTTTCTCCACTTCATCCATCAACACCACAGAGTAAGGCTTACGACGTACGGCTTCAGTTAAGTAACCGCCTTCCTCGTAACCCACATAGCCTGGCGGTGCACCAATTAAGCGCGCCACCGAGTGCTTCTCCATAAACTCCGACATATCAATACGGATTAATGCATCTTCCGTGTCAAACAAAAACTCAGCCAAGGCTTTACACAGTTCTGTTTTACCCACACCGGTTGGGCCTAAAAACAAGAATGAGCCACTTGGACGATCAGGGTCAGATAACCCTGCGCGCGAACGACGTACCGCGTTCGACACTGCCGTCACTGCTTCATTTTGGCCAATCACTCGAGTGTGCAGTAGGTTTTCCATTTTCAGCAGCTTGTCGCGCTCACCTTCTAGCATTTTCGACACAGGAATCCCAGTCCACTTAGAAACCACTTCGGCAATTTCTTCGTCGGTGACTTTATTACGCAACAGTTGATTTTCAACTTTACTGTTTTGATCAACCATTTCCAGGCTGCGTTCTAAGTCTGGAATCACGCCATACTGCAATTCAGCAGTACGATTTAAATCACCTTTACGCCGCGCCAGCTCCATCTCTTGACGGGCCTGCTCAATTTTTTGTTGCAGCTGAGCTGAACCTTGCACTTCTGACTTTTCCGCTTTCCAAATTTCTTCAAGGTCAGCGTACTCTCGCTCAAGCTCAGTGATCTCATCCTGCAGTTTTTCTAAACGCTTTTTAGTGGCGGCATCATCTTCTTTTTTCAGCGCTTCACGCTCAATTTTCAACTGAATTAAACGACGGTCTAAACGATCCAAGGCCTCAGGTTTAGAGTCAATTTCCATGCGAATCATACTGGCCGCTTCATCGATCAAATCGATGGCTTTATCCGGCAACTGGCGATCGGTAATGTAGCGATGCGAGAGTTTCGCCGCAGCGATAATCGCGCCATCCGTAACTGTCACCCCATGGTGCACTTCATAGCGTTCTTTGAGGCCGCGCAAAATGGCAATGGTATCTTCTTCAGTCGGCTCATCGACCTGCACTTTCTGGAAACGACGTTCCAGCGCTGCATCTTTTTCAATGTATTGACGGTACTCATCCAGCGTGGTCGCGCCGACACAGTGCAACTCACCGCGCGCCAGCGCAGGCTTGAGCATATTGCCGGCATCCATCGCGCCTTCGCCTTTACCCGCGCCGACCATGGTATGCAGTTCATCAATAAATAGAATGATCTGGCCTTCTTGTTTGGCCACCTCATTGAGCAAGCTCTTTAAACGCTCTTCAAACTCACCACGGTATTTAGCCCCGGCAATCAGCGCACCCATGTCCAATGACAACAGGCGTTTACTTTTTAAACCATCGGGCACTTCGCCGTTAATAATGCGCTGCGCTAAACCCTCGGCGATCGCCGTTTTACCCACGCCTGGCTCACCAATTAATACCGGGTTATTTTTTGTGCGGCGCTGTAACACCTGAATGGTACGGCGAATCTCTTCATCACGACCAATCACTGGGTCCAGCTTGCCTTCTTCAGCGCGCTTGGTTAAATCAATGGTGTACTTCTCCAATGCTTGACGCGACTGCTCAGCATTAGGGTCATTAACGTTATCACCACCACGTAAGTTGGTAATGGCGTTTTCCAATGACTGACGGCTTACCCCTTGTGCTAAAAGAATCTTGCCTAAGCTGGTATTGGCATCCATCGCCGCCAGCAACACCAGCTCGCTGGAAATATACTGATCACCTTTTTGCTGAGACAAGCGATCTGCCTGATTCAGCAAGCGTGCCAGCTCTTGCGACATGCTCATATCGCCAGTGGGGTTTTGCAATTTCGCCAACTGATCCAGACCTTTGCTTAAAGCTTCGCGTAAGCTTTTTAGGTCAAAACCGACCTGCATCAAGAGCGGCCGAATAGCACCACCTTGCTGGTCTAATAATGCTGACATCAAATGCAACGGCTCTACTGATGCATGGTCATGCCCAATCGCTAATGATTGAGCGTCAGACAGGGCCAGTTGCAATTGACTGGTAAAACGATCGATACGCATAGGTGCTAATCCTCATAGTTAATACCGTGAGTCGGCTTCTCTTATGACTATACAACCGGACTCACTCTTATGCTTTATATAATGTGGTCGCCAAGCTGTATTTCAAGCGCCACCCATCAATAAATCCAGCTCAAATTGACTGTATATAAATCATTATAAAAATAAAAAACAAACCAATAAAAAAATTATTTAAAAAAACACATTACTAAAATAAAAAATTAAAACCGGATTAAAAACCCCAATAACTCATTTCTTCAAATAATTTAATTTTTATTAAAAATAAAACCTTATACGTTGGTTGTATTGAAACATAATATTCCTGATAAATATATATAAAATTACTAAGCTATTGTTTTAATTGATATTATTTATTTACAACAAAAACTATACCAAAGTCCCATCTTCCGTTTTACTTTATTTTAAGCATAGTAGTAGACGTATATTTCTCAGCTCTGAGAACTATCCATATTATAAATACAATAATGGGAGAGCAGTTGTTATGACTGAATCTAAAGAAGAAAGAAATAAGGCGTACTGGGCGGCAAACTTGCGGCTTATTATGATCACCCTCTGTATCTGGGCCACCGTTTCCTACGGTTTTGGCATGCTTTTACGTCCCTGGCTGATGGGTATTCACATCGGTGGTGCAGATGTGGGCTTCTGGTTTGCCCAGCAAGGCTCAATTTATACATTTGTCTGTTTGATCTTTTTCTATGCGTGGAAAATGAACAAACTCGATAAAAAATTTGGTCTGGAGGAGTAGCCCATGAGTCAATTCATGATCAACATGCTGTTTGTTGCCGGCTCCTTCGGAATCTATACCTGGATTGCGATTTGGGCACGTGCTAAATCTACTCGCGAGTTCTATATCGCTGGTGGTGAAGTACACCCAGTGCTGAACGGTATGGCAACAGCGGCGGACTGGCTGTCTGCTGCGTCTTTTATCTCGGTGGCCGGTCTGATTTCAGTCGGCTACGTTAACTCGTCCTTTATCCTCGGCTGGACCGGTGGCTACGTACTCTTAGCTACTTTACTGGCGCCTTACCTGCGCCGCTTCGGTAAATATACGGTACCCGATTTTGTCGGCTCACGTTATGACAGTAAAGCTGCGCGCTTAGTTGCCGTGGTGTGCTTGATTATGATTTCCTTGACCTACGTAATTGGTCAAATGACCGGTGCTGGTGTTGCATTTGCGCGCTTCTTAGAAGTGAGTAGCACTATGGGGCTGATTATCTCGGCAATTGTCGTGTTCTTTTACGCGGTATTGGGCGGCATGAAAGGGGTGACTTACACTCAAGTGGCACAGTACATCGTGTTGATCTTGGCGTTCACCATTCCAGCTGTTTATCTGTCTTTACAGATGACGGGGCACTTTTTACCGCAAGTGGGTTTTGTTGGTGACGTGGTGGGCACAAGTGAGCCTTTATTGCATAAGCTTAATGCTGTGGTGCGTGACCTTGGTTTCCAAGATTACACTGCTGACGTAGAAAACAAGTGGAATATGTTCCTGTTTACCCTCACCTTGATGGTGGGTACTGCTGGTTTACCGCATGTGATTATCCGCTTCTTTACTGTGCCGAAAATCTCTGACGCACGCTGGTCTGCAGGCTGGGCTCTGGTGTTTATCGCCCTGTTCTACACCACTGCTCCACCATTGGCAGGTATGGCTCGTTTGAACCTACTTGATGCCATTTACCCTAGCGAGACATCTGAAGATTCGTTGGTTTATGCTGAACGCCCTGAGTGGTTTGAGAAGTGGGAGCATACAGGTTTACTGACTTTCGAAGACAAAAACAACGACGGTCGTATTCAGTACTACAACGATAAAAACACCACCTTTAATGAAACAACGGCTGTGCAGCGTGGCTGGGAAGGGAACGAGTTAACCATCAACAACGACATCTTGGTTTTGGCACTGCCAGAAATTGGTAACATGCCAGGCTGGATCGTCGGCCTGATGGCCGCTGGTGGTATTGCTGCGGCGCTGTCCACGGCATCGGGCTTGCTCTTGGCCATCTCCTCCGCAGTCAGTCATGATCTGATTAAAAATACTCTATTCCCGCAAATTTCCGATAAAGCAGAAATGCTCGCGGCACGCATTTCTATGGTGGGGGCGATCTTGATAGCCACATGGCTGGGGATTAATCCGCCAGGGTTCGCCGCGCAAACGGTGGCTCTCGCGTTTGGAATGGCGGCTTCCTCCATTTTCCCAACGCTGATGATGGGTATTTTCTTCAAGCGGATTAACGCGAAAGGCGCCGTAGCCGGTATGAGCATTGGTGCACTGTTTACCATTTGCTATATCTTTATGTACTTGGGTTGGTTCTTTATTCCGGGAACTAACACTTTCCCGAATACACCTGAGTTCTGGATCATGGGCATCTCCCCACTGTCAATTGGTTGCATCGGCGCATTGATCAACTTCATCGTTGCAATCTCTGTATCCTACGCAACAGAAGAGCCTTCAGCAGAAATCCAAAAAATGGTGGAAAGTGTTCGTTATCCGTAACACGGCAATGGTCCTACTGTTGAATGACTGATGGGTGATTAACGACCAAGAGGGCGTCCTTATGGAGGCCCTCTTTTTTATCTAGAGTACTGTGTATGATTTGGCATTTGCTTGCAGTTTTTATTATCGGTTTATGCGTGGGGGCTTTTGCTTTTGCCCTTAGAAAACTCAGTCGTAATAAACTCCCTTCATGGATTATTCCTGTTTGCGCAGGTATCGGCATGCTCGGTTATTTAGCCTATTACGATTACAATTGGTTTTCCTTAAAACGCGGCCAACTCCCAGCACAATCGGTGATTATTGAGCAGGGTCGAGCTAGCAATTTCTTTCGACCTTGGAGCTACGTCTTGCCTTCTGTGTCATCCTTCGTAGTGCTTGACGGTAAAGTCAGAGGGACTCGCCAAGATGGCGAGTGGCTGGTTGAATACATCCGTTATGAGTTTATCAACGATTATATTGAGCGTTTAGAAAGCCAGCCCTATGTACTCAACTGCACAAGCGCTGAGCAGTTGCAAGTGCCACACAACGGCAAATCAGCACCAAGCAAAGTAGAGTTTGTCGCCCGTGACAGTCTTTTGTATAAGCTGCTCTGTCACTCGCGCGATTAAATATCTCAATAGGGCTGTACAGATGCAGCTTAGAGACTCAAGCGACCGCCGCGCAACTTCGCTGCGGATAAGCCATGCGGTAGTAACGTCTGTCGATGATGAGCATGGCATAACGCAATTGCTAGCGCATCGGAAGCATCAATTTGTGGTTTTTGGGTGAGCTTTAACAAGTGCATCACCATCATTTGCACTTGCTCTTTAGCGGCGCGACCACTGCCGGCAATTGCAGATTTCACTTGAGTGGCGCTGTATTCAGATACCGGTAAGTTCGCCTGCATCCCAGCCACAATCGCAGCACCACGGGCTTGCCCGAGCTTAAGCGCCGAATCAGCATTGCGTGCCATAAACACTTGCTCAATGCCCATGGTCACTGGCTGATAGGTCTGAATAATTTCACTGACCCCAGCAAATACTGCATTGAGGCGCTCGGGTAGTTCACCGCTGCCGGTGCGGATACAACCCGAAGCAACATACTCACAGCCGCGTCCGGTATCACGAATGATGCCGTAGCCGGTAATTCTCGAGCCTGGATCAATGCCTAAAATAAGTGTCATCTTGACAGCCTTTATTAGCAGGTTAATGCAGTGTATTCAGTGTGCGCCGAGACTGCACACAAATAAAAAACCTCTGGGCTTGTCAGACAAGCAACCAGAGGTTTATTGAACAACAGGATAAAACACCCTCTACAGCTGCGCCATCACCTCATCTGGAATTTCAGCATTGGAATAGACGTTCTGCACATCATCTAAATCTTCCAAAGCATCAATCAGGCGCATCACTTTTTCCGCGCCGTCCAAGTCCAGCTCAGCGGTCATAGTTGGAATCATAGTCACTTCTGCTTCTTCTGCGACAAAACCTGCGGCAGTTAACGCTTCGCTGACCGAGATAAAGTCGACAAAGGTGGTTAACACTTCAATCGAACCATCATCATTGATCAGGATATCATCTGCACCAAGCTCGAGCGCTGCATCCATCAAAGCTTCTTCATCGACGCCTGGCGCATAGCAAATCTGTCCTTTGCGCTCAAACAAATACGCCACAGAACCATCGGTACCAAGGTTGCCGCCGTACTTATTAAAAGCGTGACGAATCTCAGCAGCGGTACGGTTACGGTTGTCAGTCATGGTCTCAACAAATACCGCGACACCATTAGGCGCATAACCTTCGTACACCAACTCTTCTACGTTGTCGCCATCAGCTCCCCCCACACCACGAGCGATGGCACGGTCGATGGTGTCACGGGTCATATTTGCAGCCAATGCTTTATCAACGGCTAAACGTAAGCGAGGGTTGTCGGCAGGAATACCGCCTTGTTTTGCTGCAACCGTCAATTCACGAATTAATTTCGTAAAAATCTTACCGCGCTTATTATCTTGACGCTCTTTGCGGTGCTTGATATTTGCCCACTTGGAATGCCCAGCCATAACAACTCCCGTTTTTATCTCTGTACTGTCGAAAACCACACGCTGTGTGAGCCTGTGCTACCAGGTGGTTTAAGCCTCCTGCAGCACAGCACAACGTCACTCAATATTCTATTACTCAGCCTTGGGCTGCTCACGCAAGCGGATGTGCAAATCACGTAATGCCGTGGCATCAACCGCACCTGGCGCTTGGGTCATCACGCAGGCTGCGCTCTGTGTTTTCGGGAAAGCAATCACTTCACGAATCGACTGCGAGCCGGTCATCAGCATCACTAAACGGTCCAGACCGAAGGCCAAACCACCGTGTGGTGGTGCGCCGTATTTCAGTGCATCAAGCAAGAAGCCAAACTTCTCTTGCTGCTCGGCTGCTTCAATGCCGAGAATCTCAAATACGGTTTGTTGCATGGTACGGTCATGAATACGAATTGAACCACCGCCCAACTCAGTACCATTGAGCACCATATCGTAGGCACGTGACAGCGCAACGCTTGGATTGGCGCGCAATTCTTCAGGCGAGCATTTGGGCGCAGTGAAGGGGTGGTGAATCGCTGTAAGTGAGCCATCATCGTTGCTTTCAAACATGGGGAAATCAACCACCCACATCGGTGCCCACTGGCAAGTCAGCAAGTCTAAGTCGTGACCTAAACGAATCCGCAGTGCGCCCAGTGCATCGCTGACAATCTGCGCTTTATCGGCACCGAAGAAGACGATATCGCCATCGACTGCGCCAACGCGATCCAGAATAGTATTGAGGTTGTCTTCTGGAATAAATTTAACAATCGGCGACTGTAAACCTTCCGCGCCTTTTGCGCGCTCATTGACTTTAATGTAAGCCAAGCCACGCGCGCCGTAGTTGCTCACGTACTTGGTGTATTCATCAATTTTACCGCGCGCCATGCTGCCTTGACCGGGTACACGCAATGCTGCGACACGGCCTTTTGGATCATTAGCAGGGCCACTAAAGACTTTAAAATCAACTTCAGTGAGCTGATCTGCGATATCCACTAACTCCAACGGAATACGCAAGTCGGGTTTATCCGAGCCGAAGCGACGCATCGCTTCTGCATAAGTCATGTGCGGGAACTCAGCAAACTCGACATCCAGCACATCTTTAAACAGCTGACGCACCATGGTTTCGGTGATGGACATAATGTCCGCCTCATCCATAAAGCTGGTTTCAATATCAATCTGAGTGAATTCGGGCTGACGGTCGGCGCGCAAGTCTTCATCACGGAAGCACTTGGCAATTTGGTAGTAACGGTCAACACCGGCCACCATCAACAACTGTTTAAACAACTGCGGCGATTGCGGCAACGCAAAGAAACTGCCGGCGTGGGTGCGACTGGGCACTAAATAGTCGCGAGCACCTTCAGGGGTAGCACGGGTCAGAATCGGTGTTTCCACATCCAGAAAACCATTGTCATCTAAATAACGACGAATGCTGGTGGTCACGCGTGAACGCAACTTTAATTTGGCGGCCATTTCAGGGCGACGCAAGTCGATAAAGCGATAACGCAAACGGGTTTCTTCACCGACATCCGAATGCTCATGCAATGGGAAAGGTGTGGTTTCCGCTTGGTTCAGCACTTCTAAATCAGTGGCAATCACTTCAATGGCGCCGCTGGGCATATTAGGATTGACTGCGCCATCTGGGCGCGGATTAACCACACCTGTGACTTTAACCACATATTCGCTGCGTACACGGTCAGCAGTGGCAAAAACCTGGGCCTGCTCTGGATTAAAAACAACCTGAGCCAAACCTTCACGATCACGGATATCAAGGAAAATCACCCCACCGTGGTCACGACGACGGTGTACCCAACCGCAAAGAGTAACGGTTTGCCCGTTCAGGGATTCGTTTAAGTGTCCGCAATAGTGGCTGCGCATCATGATGGCGTTCGCTTCCTAGAAAATGTGAAATAACCGACACCGGTTAAGCGGCACTACAGCATGCAGCCGCATCAACGCGAAGGTATCGCAGAAAACCTTGATTATATAGCCTAAGCGCGCTAACGGCTATGGCCGTTCTAATACGGCCGTTATTACGCCACACTAAAATCCTGCAAGCAGAGGAAAGATCGCTTACGCATAATGGCTGCGCAGCAGCCACAGCTTTTGTCAGATTGTTCACAGTGTTAACACGACACTTTTCCAATCTCGACTTTAGTTGTTTGAGTCATCGCTGCGTTTGCTGTTTAATACAAAGACAGTGGTCAAGATTTTTATCCTGTACTGCTGAGGCACGACAACAACTTGGCTCATAGGGTCAGTTGTACTTGTAGTCGGTCTTTTTATCTATCGCGCTTCTTATCAAGGTGAGTCCTTTGCATATGTTAAAAATTGTTCATTTATTTACTGGTGTCGGTGCCCTGCTTCTTTCTCTGATCTTCGCCAGCCAAAACCCTCAATCTGCTTTACTCCTTGCTTCATTTGCCTTAGCCAACTTATTAATTGCTCCTGTATTACCAGCATGGGCACGTGGTGGGCGTCGTCAATTGCAAGCTGTCGTGTCTGCTTTAATCGTTGTAGCAACGGCAATGCAGGCAGTCTTCCTCCTCAGCGGCACAGGGGAAAACGCTTTATTTAGTCTTGCAACATTACTTGCCGCGGTGGTCATACACTTGGCGTTGAACCTGCGTAAAGTCAGCACGAAAAGCGCACCACTGTCGCAAGACCTCAGTGACCGTGAGACCGGCACAGTGAAATGGTTTAACACCTCAAAAGGTTTTGGTTTTATTTCTCGTGATTCCGGTGATGATATTTTTGTACACTTTCGCGCGATTCGCGGCGAAGGTCATCGCGTCTTGGTCGAAGGCCAACGTGTTGAGTTCACCGTGATGGATCGCGATAAAGGCTTACAAGCTGAAGACGTGATTGCTGCGCTTCCAGACGAACGCAACTGATTAAAATCCTGCAACAAAAAAAGGCCTTCATGATGAAGGCCTTTTTATTGAGTTCACATTGTATTAGTCCATCACGGGTACAAACCGCGTAACTCACGTGCTTGCAAAATATGCGTGCAAGCCGTGATAAAAGCGGCGGTACGTAAAGAGACATCGTGCTGTGAAGCTGTTGCCGTGAGCGCGTGATAAGCATCCAGCATAATCTTCTCTAGGCGCTGATTAATTTCCTCAACACTCCAGTAAAAGCTTGACGCGTTCTGCACCCACTCAAAATAGCTAACGGTCACACCACCGGCATTGGCTAGCACATCGGGCACAATCACGATGCCTTTTTGGCTGAGAATATCATCGGCATCCGGTGTGGTTGGACCATTGGCACCTTCAACGATAATTCGTGCACGAACGGCATCGGCATTGTGCTTGGTGATCTGCCCTTCTAAAGCAGCCGGAATCAAAATATCTGTTTCTATCGCCCAAAACTCATCGGCTGCAATCGCAGTGGTATTGGCAGCGCCACCCACACCACCCGTTTGCTTAACATGCGTCAGAAGCGCTTCAACATTCAGTCCCTTAGGATCATAAATTGTGCCGGTATGGTCTTGTACGGCAACCACGATCGCACCAACCTCATTGAACAATCGCGCAGCAGTACCGCCCACATTACCAAAACCTTGAATGCTGATACGCGCACCAGTCAGATCAATCCCTGCATCTTTAGCCGCTGCCACACCAACAATAAACACACCACGGCCAGTGGCTTCAACCCGTCCTAAACTACCGCCCAAGGCAATCGGCTTGCCGGTGACAATGCCCGGCTGGGTTGCGCCTGCATGCATCGAATAGGTGTCCATCATCCACGCCATGGTTTGCGCATTGGTGTTGACATCAGGACCAGGGATATCTTTATTAACGCCGATGATTGAGCCGATCTCATGGGTATAACGGCGAGTGATACGTTCCATTTCAGCTTGTGAGTATTTACGTGGATCAACACGTATACCACCTTTAGCGCCACCAAAAGGCAAACCTACCACCGCAGTTTTCACCGACATCCAGGCAGATAAGGCCATCACTTCAGATAAAGTGACATCTTGGTGATAACGCACCCCACCTTTACCAGGCCCGCGGTTGAGACTGTGCTGCACGCGGTAGCCTTCAAAGTGAGCAATGCTACCATCATCCAAACGCACCGGCACATCAACAAGTAGACTACGCTCTGGATGCTTGAGTGTATTGACCCACTTACTTAACTCGCCCATATATGGCGTAACCCGTTCCACTTGCTCAAGAAAAACAGCCCAAGGACCTGGGTTTTCTGGATCCAAGTACGAGGGGAGAAACTGGCTAGCTTGTTGTGACATAGTTTAGACCTTAATCATTATAAAAATATTGGCCGCCATACAAAGAGACCATACAAAGAGACCATACAAAGCCGCGCATTTTAGCGGATAACCGCGTGACTGACTCGTCAGAATCTAATAAAAGTCAAAATCTGCGCCAGAAAATGAACAAAATGCCATTTAAAAACCTCTACAAGGCACAGCAGCCTCGGCCTAGAGGAGAATGCACAAAACCACATTAAGCAAGCACTGCGCTGCTCAAAAAACGCTTTAGCTCTACTTTATAAGCAATGATCAGGCTAATATCATGCTTTTCTATACCCCGCCTAAATCACAACAGCACGTTTAAACTTTTATAATATGAAGGGCCTGCAATGTCTGCTTACGATGTATTTCCTTACCTGAACTTGCTCTACGAACAGGGCGGTTCAGACATGTATTTTAGTGTCGGAGCAGTACCGCAAATGAAAGTAGAAGGCGTTTCTCGTTCGATTGGCAAGCAAGCCCTACCGGTTTCATCGGTGCAACAAATGGCCTATCAATTGATGACACAGAAACAAATCACCGACTTTGAGCGCGATTTAGAAATGAACCTTGCCGTGGGCGTACAAAACTCTGGACGCTTTCGGGTCAATGTGTTCTATCAGCGCGGCGAAGTCTCCATGGTTATCCGGCACATTAAAAGTGTGATTCCAGACTTCACTACGCTCGGCTTACCGGTGATGTTAGAGCGTTTATCGATGCTCAGTCGCGGCCTAATTTTAGTTACCGGAGCGGCGGGTTCAGGTAAGTCGACCACCTTGGCGGCCATGCTGGATTACCGCAACACCCATGCTGGTGGACATATTTTATGCATTGAAGACCCCATTGAATTTTTGCATAAACACAAACAATCAGTGGTCAACCAGCGCGAAGGGGGTTTGGATACCCACAGCTTTGCCTCAGCCCTGCATAACGCCTTACGTGAAGCGCCCGATGTTATCATGATTGGTGAGATTCGCGACCTCGACACTATGCAACATGCCTTGCACTATGCAGAAACCGGCCACTTATGCGTCGCCACTTTGCACGCCACCAGCACCACTCATGCTCTCGAGCGGATTGCGCGATTTTTTCCTGAAGATGCACGCCGTCAAGTCTTAGCGGATGTCTCGCAAAACCTCGTGGCCATTGTCGGGCAACGCTTGATCCCAGGCATTGAGCAAAAACGCGTAGCAGCCATTGAACTGATGCTCGGCACTCCTTACATCAAAGACCTGATTATGCGAGATCAACTCGATGAATTAAAAAGCGCAATTGCGCGCTCGCAAGAGCAAGGCTTACAGACCTTTGACCAACAGTTATATGTCCTCTACAGCGAAGGACGAATCAGCCTTAGCGAAGCTTTGAAGTTTGCCGATTCAAAAACTGACTTAACACTAAGAATCAAATTAGAGCGTGGCTTTTCTGGTGATACTTCTGATACCTTTGCAATGACTTAAGTCACGCCTAAAGAGTATATTGTGACTAAAGATACAAAACAGACGCTATTATTGACTGATAAAACAATACGGTCACATCACTTTGCTCGACAATCATTGCGGAGCTTTTAATGAACAACGCACAACAGTTATTTAAACCCTTTCAAATCGGACCTGTAAGCCTGCCAACACGCATTGTCATGGCGCCAATGACCCGCTCTTTTTCTCCAGGTGGCGTTCCTAATCCGCTGGTGGTTGAGTATTACCGCAAACGTGCAGCCGCTGGCGTAGGTTTGATTATCACTGAAGGCACCACAGTCAATCACTGCGCCTCCAACGGCTATCCAAATGTGCCGCGTTTTTACGGCGAAGATGCCTTAGCTGGCTGGAAGAAAGTAGTCGATGCAGTGCATGCCGCTGGCGGTAAAATCATGCCGCAACTTTGGCATGTGGGTAACGTCCGTCGCTTAGGTACCGAGCCAGATGCTAGTGTTCCTGGTTACGGGCCGATGGAGAAGAATAAAGACGGTAAAAAAATAGTGCATGGCATGAGCCAAGCTGACATCGATGAAGTGGTTGCAGCCTTTGCTCAAGCGGCTAAAGATGCACAAGCCATCGGTATGGACGGCGTTGAAATCCATGGCGCTCACGGCTACTTAATTGATCAGTTTTTCTGGGAAGGCAGCAACCAGCGTACCGATAACTACGGCGGCAGCATGGCCAAACGTGGTCGTTTTGCGGTAGAAGTCATCCAAGCTGTCCGCGCAGCGGTTGGTCCTGATTTTCCGATTGTCTTTCGCTTCTCACAATGGAAACAGCAGGATTACACTGCACGTCTAGCGCAGACCCCAGAAGAGCTAAAAGCCTTTCTGCAACCTTTAAGCGATGCTGGCGTGGATATTTTCCACTGCTCAACACGTCGTTTCTGGGAGCCTGAGTTTGCTGAGTCCGAACTCAACCTTGCTGGCTGGACTCGTCAACTGACCGGCAAACCTACCATTACTGTTGGTAGCGTGGGGCTTGATGGCAGCGAGTTCACCAGTTTCATGACCAATACTAAAGAAATCGCGCAGCCTGCTAGCTTAGATGGGTTGTTGGCTCGCTTTGGTGCAGAAGAGTTTGATTTGGTTGCAGTGGGACGCGCGTTACTGGTTGACCCAAACTGGGCAGCGAAAGTACGGGATAATCGCCAAGAAGAGATTTTACCTTTCAGTCGTAGCGCCTTAGCCAGTTTGTCTTAATCTAAAACACAGGCCCGTGTGCTGCACTAGCACGGGCCTATTCTTCTTCGCCTTATTTACTCATCTGTATCCGTGCCTTCGCGATCACGGTAGCCTAGCAAGTACAAAATACCGTCTAGGCCCAAGGTTGAAATGGCTTGACGAGCCGACTGTTTAACCAGCGGTTTCGCTCGAAACGCAACACCCAACCCAGCCAATCCAAGCATCGGCAAGTCATTCGCCCCATCTCCTACAGCTATCGTCTGTTCTAAGCGCAAACCTTCTTTTACAGTCAACTCACGCAGCAAATCAGCTTTACGTTGTGCATCCACAATCGGCTCAATGGCCCGACCGGTTAGTTTGCCATTAACAATTTCTAATTCGTTTGCGTAAACATAGTCAATGCCTAAACGTGCTTGCAGTTGTTTGGCAAAATAGGTAAAGCCACCGGACAGGATCGCTGTTTTATACCCCAAACGTTTGAGCTCAGTGAATAGCATTTCGGCACCTTCAGTCAGACGCAATGAGGCGCCAATCTCGGCCAGCACCTCTTCTGATAGGCCTTCAAGCAAAGCTAAACGCTCTTTAAAACTGGCTTTAAAATCCAGTTCGCCTTGCATAGCTCGCTCAGTGATCTCAGCCACTTGCGCACCAACCCCTGCTGCTTTAGCTAACTCATCAATCACTTCAGCTTCAATCAGTGTCGAGTCCATGTCAAATACAGCAAGACGACGGTTACGACGGAAAACCGTGTCACGCTGGAAAGCGATATCAACATTCAACTCTTGCGCCACACTTAAAAACTCAGCACGTAAAGCTGCTGCATCAGCCGGCTCGCCACGTACAGAAAACTCAATACAGCCTTTGCCTTGGCTGGCAGGTGTATCTAAAGGCATACGTCCGGACAGTCGGTCGATATGATCAATATTTAAGCCATACTGTGCAGTAATTGAACTGACACGCTGCAGTTGCTCGGCAGTGACTTGGCGCGTTAATAAGGTCACGATGTAACGCGTCTTACCTTGCCCTGCCACCCACTGCTGATAATCTTCTTCTGAGACGGGGGTAAAACGCACCTGCTGATCCAGCTTATAGCTGGTGAAAAGAATATCTTTCAGCACTGCTGAAGCCTGCTCGGTACTAGGGATCTCAACCAAAATACCAAAGGACAGGGTATTATGAATAACAGCTTGGCCAATATCTAAAATATTTACACCGCTGTTAGCCAATACACCGGTAATCGCAGCAGTTAACCCCGGACGGTCTTCACCTGTGATGTTAATCAGGACAATTTCACGCACGGTGCTTTCTCCGCAAATAAAAATAGGCATTCTAGCCATTTAATCGCATTACGTGCAGTCCTTTTACTTGTTCTATAACTTACGCCCGTTATACTTTGCCGTTGTTGCCTCGGCGAATGCCTATTAATTGGCGCTTTATACCCTGATTATTTTAACTGGAACTTTTTGTCTATGTCGCTCGACTCTGCCCCACTGAGACGCGTCAGTATTGCTTCGCGCATCACCGGTTATACAGCGTTAACCCTGATCATCTGCCTGCTTGCGTTTACCTTGCTGATGCACACCCAGCTCAAATGGTCAATTCAACAACAAGCGGATGCATTAGGGCAAAGCCTGCTAAAACAGACCAGTCTCACCGCGCAAAGCGCATTATCCGCCAATGACGGATTGAGTCTTGCCGTGTTATTACGCGAATTGCTAAGCAACCCCTATGTTAAACATGCGGCGATTTACAGCGTGGAAAACCGTGTCTTAGCAGAAGCAGGCTTGCGCCCCAAAGCCAACCAAGCCGAGCAAGGTTTTTATTCAGAACAACTGACATTCCAAAATGTCATTACAGGGTCATTGCACCTGCATATTGACATGCACAAATTGCGTGAGCCTCTATTCAACAGCCTGCAAAGTGCAGCTGTTTTAGGTGCAATCCTACTGATCCTGGCTATTTTTTTATCGGCACACTTAGGCCGCTCCGTTGCACTGCCTTTACAACATTTAAGCAACTGGTTAATCAACCCTGTACCGCCAGCACCCTATGCACAGCGCCCTGATGAAATTGGCTTACTCGCACGCCAGCTTAACGACTATTTTATTTTAGATACACAGCAGGACGAGATTCCAACCTTAGAACCATTAGCATTCGAGGAGCAACTGACAACGCTGCCAAACAAAGGGACAACCAGCACGCCCGAGGCAGAGGATGACAACAGCTTCAATTATCATGCAAATCTCGACACCATTCCTCTGAGCAGCTTAGACAGTGTGCGCCCACATGCGCCACAAAAACGCGAAGAGCGCACCACTATTTTAGCCGTTGAATTTGGCAACCTTGAACAATTGCGCCAGCTTCCACAAGAGCGTTTAGGCGGCTTATTAAAAAAATATCGCTATGCCGTAGAGCAGTCGACCTTACTTTATGGTGGTCAGCTGCATACCTTGGCAGACGGACGCAGCTTGATCAGCTTTCATTCTGAGCATCCACAATACCCTCGCAATGCTTTATGCTGCGCCGAACTGTTACGTGCTTTTGGTCACGCCCTGCAAATCGAAGTTGCCGACAGCGGCGTTGCTCTACATATCCAATTAGGACTCAGCGAAGGCCCCCTGATCAAAGAGGCCTCATTGGGTGAGTTGTTACTCAGTAAGAGCGCACAAGCCGCCCTCGAGCTCAGTCAATACAGCCGCAATCTAGTATTACTGAGTAATACTCTTGCAGAGCACAGCAGTATTGAAGCCTGCTCTCGTACCCGTGTGATTGCCAAACCCTATGATGCCAGTTGCGTCGAGTCACTACTCAACCCTTACCCGGCTTTACTGCAAAACCAGCTGCATCAACTGCAAAAAAACAGCCCAAGCTGATTACCGCTCTAGCGTAAAGTTTTAGAAAAGCGCTTAACCGATTAGGCTAGCAGCATTACCCATCAGCCAGTTAAACAATCGCCTGATGGGTGATGCTGGCAAGAAAACCATTTAAAAGCGATACACTTCCAGCTCGCGCACTGGCTCAACGACGGGAATATTGATCGATTCAACTTTCTCGTTGGCCGGCTTTTTTGCTGCAACCGGTGCTGGTGACTTGCGTACATTTTTATTGATCGTCTGCTCAGGAAAGGTCTCCTGCAGTGCATGCACAAGCTGCTTGGAGAGCTGCCCAAGCAACGTACTTTGCGCGCGCACTTGATCGCTAATCTGACCGTTATGCGCTTCTTCAAAACGCAGCACACGGCTATTTTTCAAACTGCCCTTGCCATCGAGCAAGCGCCACTGAGCCTCTAATACTGCAGGCTGACTGACACCCGAGTCTAAACGGCCAATGCTTAATACTACTTGTGCCTGCGCCTCTATGCCGACACGATCCGGGTACAGCGAGATACGACTACTGCCCAGCTGCATGGAGATTTGGCGCAGCAGTAACTGGCCAATATCATCTTGCAAACTACCAGCCCAACGCGCTGTTTGGCTCAAGCTTAAACTGCCGTCAGGTTCGCGTTGCAGCACATTCTCGCGTTGCAAGTAATCGGCTACACGCAGCGGCCCTAACAGCACAGTGACATTATTTTCACGACTGGCGACTTCCGTCACCGACGGCTGTAATTGATAAAACGTGGCCGGTGGTGCAATGCTACAGCCAACAGAGCCGAATAATAAAACTCCCGTCATGGCTAGCCCCGCAGGTAAGCGCATCAAATGTTTCATCTTTTCACCGTTTCTTACCAAATATTATCGATTGCGGCTGCTGCTCTAAACTTTCCGCGGTGCGCTGCAGTGCTTTACTGGCCTGCCCAAGATCCTGTAAGGATTGCAGCAGCTCGTATTGTAATTCTGACTGAGGCCCTAAGCTGCGACGACTGTCGCTGACCATGCCGTCCATTTGCTGCAAAGCATCCCGAGCGCTCTGCGCGGCATGTCGCACATCAACCAATGCGTGTTTAAGCTCTACACTGCCATCTTGCACATTATCCAACATTCCAGGCAGGCGTTGTTGTAATTGCTGGCTGATTTTCTCAAAGTTCGCCAAAGAAGCACTCAAGCTGTGCAACCCAGCCTGAGTTTCCGGCGCAGAAGCTAAACGCTCGAATGCCAGCAAGGTTTTATTGGCAGCCTCTAGGGTTTCTTTGAGGGGCATCTCTTTAAATCCTTTAGCCAAGTCTCGTAGTACATCGGCAATTTGGTCAATGCGCGATGGCACTGTTGGAATAGCGGGTAAATCAATGATGTGTGGTTCACGAATATAGCCAAGCTGACCAGGAAAGAAATCCAATGCAACAATGGCCTTGCCGGTTAATAAGCTTGGGGTTTGTAATTGTGCGCGCAAACCGCGCTCAATTAAGCGTTCAATCGAATGATCAAAACCACGCTCTTTATTTCTACTGCGCGCACTTTCCGAGTTGATTCGAAGCGTAACCGGCATCACCACATCATTTAACTTAGAGTCATAGGACAAATGAATCTGCCGCACATTACCCACTTTCACGCCACGATAAGTGACATCAGCGCCGACATCCAAACCATCTAGCGCACCGGTAAAATAGACCACATATTCAACCGGTCGACTCAGCAAACTGTCACGACTCAGCACTAATAAGCCTGCCGCCAGTAACACCACGCCACTGAGTAAAAACGCACCTATAAAAAAAGGCTTGCGTGATTCAGTCATTTTTCACCTCGTGTTGTGCTGCTTCACCGCGTCGTAAAAAACGCTGCACCGTTTCTGGGCCATGCTTTAGTAACTCGGCTAACGGCCCTAAAGCAATTTGCGTACGGGTTTGGTTATCTAAAAACAAACAGGTATCAGCGACGGCATAAATGCTGGGTAACTCATGGGTGACCAGAACGATGCTTGAACCAAGACTATCACGCAGTTGCAAAATCAACTCATCTAAAGCCATCGAGCTTAATGGATCTAGCCCTGCTGAAGGCTCATCAAAAAACAGCACTTGCGGGTCTAAAGCCAAGGCGCGCGCTAAAGCTGCACGCTTACGCATGCCACCCGACAACTCAGCGGGATACAACGCAGCACATCCAGACAAGCCAACCAGCGCCAGCTTGATGGCGGCCAATTCATCTAAATCTGCTTTACTTAATTCAGGCCGCCAAGTGCTGAGCGGCAAACAAATATTGTCTCTTAAGGTCATTCCACCCCACAGCGCGCCATTTTGATACAGCACGCCAAAATGTTGCTGTAAGTTGGCGCGACTGTCAGCATCGCGCGCCCAAAAGTCTTCACCTTGAAACAGTACACGCCCAGCCAAGGGCGCTTGCAAACCGATCAGATGGCGCAATAGTGTGCTTTTCCCGCAACCACTCCCGCCCATAATCACAAAGACTTCGCCTTGTTTGATACTGAAATTGAGATCACGCTGAATCACTAACGAGCCATAACCGGCACTCAGGTTGTCGGCAACCAATACGCCTTCACTCATGCTTAGATCCCCAACTGCGTGCAAATGAGGGTAATTACCGCATCACTGACCACCAATGCAACAATAATGCTCACTACCGCATTGGTGGTGGCCTGACCGACCGCTTGAGCATTGCGCCCGCAAGATAAACCGTAATAACAGCCAATCAATCCAATCAGCACGGCAAAGACTAGACTTTTAAATAAGCCAATTAAAAAGTCGGTCAGTGTCAGCATTTCTAAACTTTGATTGATGTATTGCGCCGCAGAAATATCAAACAAGCCCGCACCAATGATGAAACCACCAAAAATCCCTAGTGCATCAGCAAATACGGTTAGCAGCGGCATGCTCAGCAGCAGCGCTAATAAGCGCGGCAAAACCAAGAACTCCAAGGGTGGAAAGCCAAAGGTTTTTAGCGCATCAATTTCTTCATTGGCCTGCATACTGCCCAGTTCCGCAGCATAAGCAGCACCGGTGCGACCGGCCATGATCACGGCCGTCATCAACGCGCCCATTTCACGAGTCATGCCGATCGAGACCATATTGGCAATATACAGCTGCGCACCAAAGGCCTGCAGTTGCGCGGCACCGACAAAGGCTAAAATCAAACCAATTAGGCTGGCAATCAAAGCTACAATAGGTAAAGCACCAGGGCCACACTGTTGTAATGCCATCCAGAAATCGCTCATGCGCATCCGCGCCTTGCCCGCTACCAGACGGCCAATAGCTTGAACCACCTCACCAATAAAAACACAAGAGCTGCTCACCGCGCTGCTTACAGCTAGCGTACCAAGTCCCAGACGTGCAACCCAGCCATAGATCGGCGGGGCTTTCTCTTGAGCTTGGGTCGAGGAACTGGCCGCCATTTCTAGTAAACGTGCCACGCCATCAGGCAAACCCAGCAAATCCAGCTTAACCTGTTGTTCTGCAGCCAAACGCTGTAAACGACGCAATAAAGCCAGCAGACTGCTGTCCCACGCGGCAACATCAACCTTAACCACCAAATGTTCAGGTAA
Organism: Pseudomonas sp.; assembly: GCA_048266525.1. GTDB lineage: Bacteria > Pseudomonadota > Gammaproteobacteria > Pseudomonadales > Pseudomonadaceae > Denitrificimonas. The sequence goes on along the minus strand of JBLWZG010000003.1, from coordinate 170,296 downwards.
GCGCCCGGCCTGACGCCAAACGTCATGCAAGTCAGGCTTGCGCTGCTCTAAAGTCCAACAGCCTGTGACCTGCAACTGCGCTATTTCACTGCTCTGATCCCACTTTAATACTGCTGTCTTGTTCATCTGATTATCCTTTAACAGCTACGAGACAGCGTCATAAACAAGGGCTCGATCTTTGCGCGACTCAGTTCACTTTAAGACTCAACACGTAATCCGTCCACCCGTTGAAAGCCTCTTGGTAACTTATTACCACGCCGGCCGCGCTCACCTTGATAGTGTTCAAGATCGCTGAACTTAAGCGACAGAGTACGTTTACCAGCAATCAGCACCAAGTTACCTTGCGGCGGTAATATAGCAAAATCCACCAGCAATTCTTCACGCTTAGCCGCTCGATCAGTTGGAATGCCAATCAATTTATTGCCTTTACCTTTACTCAACTGCGGTAAATCAGAAACCTTAAACACCAATAAACGACCTTCGTTGGTCACGGCTGCCAACCAATCGTCCGCAAAGCTATTGAGCATTTTCGGCGGTAACACGCACGCAGCATTTGGTAAGGTAATTAAAGCTTTACCGGCTTTATTTTTTGCCTGCATGTCTTCGCCTTTGACCACAAAACCATAGCCAGCATCCGAGGCAATCACCATCAACTGCTCATCGCTGGGCATCAGCAAGCACTCAAAGGTCGCGCCAGCCGGCGGGGCTAATCGCCCTGATAATGGCTCGCCTTGACCGCGTGCGGCCGGCAAGGTGTGCGCGGGTAAGGAATAGCTGCGCCCGGTGCTATCAAGGAACACCACAAATTGGTTCGAGCGTCCCTGCACTGCTTGTTTAAAGCCGTCACCGGCTTTATAAGACAAGCCGGCTGGATCAATATCATGACCTTTCGCGCTGCGCACCCAACCTTGTTCAGACATCACTACAGTGACCGGCTCAGTCGGCAGTAAATCAGTTTCAGACAATGCTTTAGCTTCACCGCGCTCAACCAAAGGTGAACGACGATCATCACCATAGGTTTTCGCATCGGCGATCAACTCCTTGCGTACCAAATTCTTTAGCTTAGTTTCACTACCGAGTAGTGCTTGTAACTGCGCTTGCTCTTTGGCCAGTTCGTCTTGTTCGCCACGGATTTTCATTTCTTCAAGGCGCGCTAATTGACGCAAGCGCGTATCAAGAATGTAATCGGCCTGCGTCTCACTGATAGCAAAGCGCTGCATTAACACTGCTTTTGGGTGTTCTTCAGTGCGGATGATCTCAATCACTTCATCCAAATTCAAAAAGGCAATCAACAAGCCTTCTAATAAATGCAGGCGTTTTTCCACCCGATCAAGACGAAATTGCAGACGTTTGCGTACAGTTTCCACACGAAACACCAACCACTCAATCAGCAGGCTGCGCAAGTCTTTGACTTGCGGACGACCATCAAGACCAATCACATTAGTGTTGACCCGATAACTCGACTCTAAATCGGTGGTGGCAAATAAATGCTGCATCAACTCCGCCGGGTCGACACGATTGGAGCGCGGAATAATCACAATGCGACAAGGGTTTTCGTGATCTGACTCATCGCGCAGATCAGCCACCATCGGCAGCTTTTTCGCCTGCATTTGTGCAGCGATTTGCTCGATCACCTTCGCCCCAGAGACTTGGTGTGGCAATGCCGTGACCACCACATCACCATCATCGACACGGTAAATTGCACGCATGCGCACAGAACCACGGCCGGTTTGATAGATTTTTAGAATATCCGCGCGCGGGGTAATGATTTCCGCATCGGTTGGATAATCAGGGCCTTGAATATGCTCACAAATATCTTCCAAGGTGGCTTTGGGCTGATCCAACAACAGTACGCAGGCCGCGGCTACTTCACGCAGGTTATGCGGCGGCACATCGGTGGCCATACCCACGGCAATCCCTGTGGTGCCATTGAGTAACAAATTCGGCAAGCGCGCAGGCAACACCGCAGGCTCATTCATAGTGCCGTCAAAGTTTGGAATCCAATCAACCGTGCCTTGGCCTAACTCAGTTAGCAGTACTTCTGAATAACGGGCTAAACGTGCTTCGGTATAACGCATCGCAGCAAAGGATTTCGGATCATCTGGCGCACCCCAGTTGCCCTGCCCGTCGACTAACGGATAACGATAGCTAAACGGTTGCGCCATCAACACCATCGCTTCATAGCAAGCGATGTCACCGTGTGGGTGGAACTTACCTAACACGTCACCAACGGTACGTGCCGATTTTTTATGCTTAGAGTCAGCGTCTAATCCCAGCTCACTCATGGCATAGACAATGCGGCGCTGCACTGGTTTTAGTCCATCACCAATGTGCGGCAAAGCGCGATCCATGATCACGTACATGGAGTAATTTAAATAGGCTTGCTCGGTAAACTCGGCCATCGAGCGGCGCTCAACGCCCTCAAGGCTTAAATCAACAAGTTGTGTCATGCATCGCCTCTATCGAATAATTGTGTAGTCAAAACAGCAGTCATTGGGGCTAAGCAGCGCATTAAACTTGCACCTCAGCCAAATCACCTTTGCTTTCTAGCCAAGCTTTACGGTCGCTGGCACGCTTTTTCGCCAACAGCATATCCATCAGTTCTTGCGTACCGTTGTAATCATCGAGGGTCAACTGCACTAAGCGACGGGTATTAGGGTCCATAGTGGTTTCACGCAACTGCGGCGGGTTCATCTCACCCAGACCTTTAAAGCGTGTGACCTGTGGTTTGCCGCGCTTTTTCTCGGTTTGCAGACGCTCAAGAATGCTATTGAGTTCATCCTCGTCCAGCGCATAATGCACCTCTTTACCAATATCCACGCGGTACAGCGGCGGCATTGCGACATAGATATGTCCTGCTTCGACCAAAGGTCGGAAGTGGCGCATAAACAAAGCACAAAGCAGTGTGGCAATGTGCAAACCATCGGAGTCGGCATCCGCCAAAATACAGATTTTTCCGTAGCGCAACTGGCTAATATCCGCAGAACCTGGATCCACACCAATCGCCACAGCGATGTCGTGCACCTCTTGTGAGCCCAGCACCACGCTGCCATCAACTTCCCAAGTGTTAAGAATTTTGCCGCGCAAAGGCATAATCGCTTGAAACTCTTTATCGCGCGCTTGTTTAGCACTGCCGCCAGCCGAGTCCCCTTCCACTAAAAATAACTCGCCGCGCATCGGATCTTGGCCTGCGCAATCAGCAAGTTTGCCCGGCAGCGCTGGCCCCTGGGTGATGCGTTTGCGCTCAACCTTGCGACCTGCTTTTAAACGTCGCCCCGCATGGCTGATAGCCAGTTCGGCTAGCTGCAAGCCCAGTTCTGAGTTGGCATTGAGCCATAAGCTGAAGGCATCTTTGACTACGCCGGCCACAAAACCTGCGGCAGTGCGTGAAGATAAGCGCTCTTTAGTTTGTCCAGAAAACTGCGGTTCCTGCATTTTCATCGACAAGACAAAGCTAATGCGTTCCCAAATGTCTTCAGGTGCCAGCTTTACGCCGCGCGGCAATAAATTACGGAACTCACAGAAATCGCGTAAAGCATCCAGCAAACCTTGGCGAAAGCCATTGACGTGAGTGCCGCCTTGCGCAGTCGGAATCAAGTTGACATAGCTTTCTTGAATCAGCTCACCGCCTTCAGGCAGCCACAGTACCGCCCAATCCACTCGCTCAGTTTTCGCGGCAAACTGCCCACAAAATGGCTCTTGCGGCAGGCTAATACACTCAGCCACCGCATCGGTTAGATAGGAACGCAAGCCATCTTCATAAAACCAAGTGATTTGCTCATTGTTATTTTTATCTTCAAATCTAACCGTCAAACCCGGGCACAACACCGCCTTCGCTTTTAAAATATGCTTAAGACGACTGACTGAAAATTTATTGGTATCAAAATACTTGGGATCAGGCCAAAAACGAATACTGGTACCGCTATTGCGCTTACCAACGGTGCCAATCACCTCAAGTTCACTGGCTTTAAAGCCATCACGAAAGGTCATTTGGTGCTCTTGACCGTCACGCCGCACACGCACTTCTACTAGCGTTGACAGTGCGTTGACGACAGAAATACCGACACCGTGCAAACCACCAGAAAACTCATAATTTTTACTGGAAAACTTACCACCGGCATGCAAACGGGTAAAAATTAACTCGACCCCAGGAATGCCTTCTTCTGGGTGAATATCGACCGGCATGCCACGTCCATCATCAATCACTTCAAGGGATTGATCGGTGTGCAAAATAACCTGAACATTGCGTGCATGCCCGGCCAGCGCCTCATCGACACTGTTATCAATCACTTCTTGGGCGAGATGGTTTGGGCGCGTGGTATCGGTGTACATTCCAGGGCGCTTACGCACCGGATCTAACCCCGATAGAACCTCAATGGCATCAGCGGTATAGGTCGAATTAGTCATGGGTAATGTGATTACTCAAAAGCAGAAAGATCGAGTTTTTGCAGGGTTGAAGCATCAACACCAACAAAAGCAAACAATTCAGGAAAATGCTCAGCAAAACGCTGAAAACCGTGGTCACCGCCCTGTTCAACGTGCACAGAGCAGCCGTGATAATACTGTTCAGCCAAACAGTAGTCTAGCGTTTCATCACCACTTTGCAGCCAGACACAAAAACGCTCAGCATCCTTAGGTGGCACAACTTCTAATGCAGCCAGCCCATGCAAATGCGACTCGGTAAGCTGCCAGCGTTCACCACTATAAAGGTTTTCTTGTTCAGTAAAGAAACCGTCAAACAGATGATGAGGACGTACTGCCGGATTAATCAGCAGTGCTTTTAAATGATGCTGTTGCGCTAAGTAGGTGGCGTAATAACCACCCAAGGAGCTACCCACCAGCACGGGCTGCTCAAGTTGCTCGATGGCGACTTGCAACTGAGTCACTGCTCGCTCTGGATAATGATGCAACTCAGGTATCAACAACTGCTCATCAGGCAAACCAAGTTGCCGCCAAGCATGGCGCAACTGCTGTGCTTTCAGCGAAGCGGGTGAACTATTAAAACCATGAATGTAAACAACAGATGGACTATTACGCATAAAAAACTACACACTAAATACAGAAGATTAGAATACCAGCATGTCTGAACGAGTGCGCAGTGAGTCAATTAAAGTTAGAAAATATCCATGCTTAAATAGGATAAAGGACTCAATACCCTTTAACGCTGTAATCAATTTCAAAATCAATACTTTCTACACGAGACACAGCTGTTTGCAGCTGGCCATCCTCATATAGACGCAACCAACGATATCCTGGCGCTTTATCATCCACTGCAAAATCTTCGCTCAACGGGGCAAACTGTACGCAGGTCGAAGGCGCTGCCAACCAGCGTATTCCATCAATCTGCTGATCAATTTCTTGGTGCACATGCCCCCAAATCACCGCTTTGACATTGTCGTATCGACTGATCATTGACAACATATCGGCAGCATTATGCAGGCCGATCTTATCCATCCAACGACTATTGATTGGTACAGGGTGGTGGTGCAAAGCAATTAAGACATGACGTTTGCCTGCACTTAATAGCGCCTGCTCTAAAATCTCGAGCTGTTCATTTGCTAACTCGCCATACACTTTATTGGCCACAGACGAGTCGAGCAGTACCACCCGCCATGCGCCAAGGTCATATACAGAATCCAGTCGATCGGTGCTCGCACAAACGTCCTGCAACACTAAACGCTCATCATGATTGCCGGCGAACCAACGCATTGGCGTGTTGAGTATTTCAACCATCTCAGCAAAACGCTGATAAGAGGCGATTGAGCCATCCTGGGAAATATCACCCGTACACAATAACAAATCGATATTCGATTGTTCAGCCACGACCGCGCTGATCACTTGCTGCAGGCTATCATCTGTTTCCATACCTAATAAACGACCGCTTGGCTCGGCAAACAAGTGGCTGTCCGAGAGTTGCACGACCGTGACGTAAGGTATTGCATTTAAGGGCTCCATTCGCCAGGCCCCTCTTGATTAATTTAGACCCAAACAATTATGCGTACAGTTCTCATATAGAGCAAACCAAACAAAGGGGCTCAGTTCACATTCAGCAGAAATCACATGTTTGCATAATACGCAAAAATAATGCCTATACTAAAAGCCCGCTGCAGCTTAACGGAGAGTTGCCATGAGCCGCCCAAGAAAACTTGATCACCCTCTTTTTCAATTACTCGCAGACGAGAACATCGAAAGTTTTAATAAGCAAAAAGCGCGATATATCAGTGCTGAGCCACTTGACCTACAAGACGCAGACTTACGAGGTGTAAACTTGCGCGGGCTAGACGCTAAGGGAATTGACTTTCGAAACGCCTACTTTCGCAGCTGTGATTTACGCGGCATTGATTTTCGCCAGACACTTTTAGAAGGAGCCAGTATCAATCGCGCGAATATTTCTGGCTGTTTTTTTGCTGATGAGCTGCCTGCTGAAGAAATTGTAATGTCCCTGACAACAGGAACGCGCTTGCGCTGTCGAGCAAAGTAAAGGCAACACGAACAATACGCTGACACACATTGCACCAGCTCACAGTCTGCAGATATATTGATTTACTTCATCTGCACTGCAGACTAGTGTTTTAACACATAGCGTTTCACGTCGTTGGTTTAGGAATTTTTTTATGTATTTACTGGGTGAGCAACCGGCGTATGCCGACAAGTTGATAAGTCGTCTGCAGTCTATTCCCCGCCAGATACTTGAAGGTTTACAGCCCTGCGGCGACTGCATCGAGGTTACGCAAAGTAGTAATTTAGCAGCCGAACTCATTGATAACCAACTATTCCTGATTGAAAGTGGATTGATCCATTCTTTAGTGGATAACCAGCCGATTTTTTACCTGCAAGAAGGTGATTTACTGGGGCTGCGCCAAGGTTTGGACTTACCCGTATGCCAATACAGCAGTGAAGAAAATATACGCTTAACACCTTACTCTCGACGTGAGGTGTTCAAACATATTGCCAGCTGTGATGAACGACAAGAACTCTTCACTTTGTATTTGCTAGGCCACTCAGCATTATTTACGGATGCTTTAGCACGTCTTAAACAACCTGAAATAAGACCTTCCACTGGCTTTCAAAGTTTTGCTGCCGGTGAAGAGCTGATTAACCAAGGTGATATTGCCGAGCACGTCTTTATTATTATCGAAGGTCATGCTGAAGCTTGGGTTAACGGTGAAAAAGTCGGTGATGTTGAGAAAGATGAAATTTTTGGTGCAATGGCGGTCTTCACTGAAGAACGACGCACAGCAACAGTAATTGCCAGCGAACCCTGCACTGTTATGGTTATTCCTAAAGATCAATTTCTTAACCTCATGCGCAGCAATCCACGCATCGCACACAGCCTGATTGAAAGCATGGCGCGACGCATCGATTTAATGAATAAAGAAATCACTAGTTTGCGTAGTAAACTTAAATCCTAACTCTTTTCTTTGCCCACCAGCAGCCGCTAATCTCAACAGCGGCTGGTTGACCCATGCAATCCGAGTCGCACACTCAACAAGCACTGCTATAAAACCCTTAGAGTGACCTGCATTATCAGGCATAGGCTGTTATTATTCGCATTTTTGCAGGCAGCCCACTCCATGCTTGAAAAACTCTTCCAGCTCCAAGCCAATAACACCACATTCCGCACAGAAGTATTGGCCGGCATAACCACCTTTCTAACCATGGCTTACATCCTCTTCGTCAACCCCAACATGCTGGCGGAAATTGGCATGGATCACGGCGCGGTGTTTGTCGCCACTTGTTTAGCCGGTGCAATTGGTTCAGCCATTATGGGCATGTTGGCCAACTACCCCATTGCACTTGCACCAGGCATGGGGCTCAATGCCTTCTTCACTTATACCGTTGTTGGCACCATGGGCTATTCATGGCAAGTCGGTTTAGGTGCAGTATTTATCTCCGGTTTTTTATTCTTTGCCATGTCAATTTTCAAAATCCGCGAGTGGATCATTAATAGCATCCCGATGCCACTGCGCTCAGCCATTAGCGCAGGCATTGGTTTATTCCTCGCGCTGATTGCGTTAAAAAATGCTGGCATCGTTGTAGGTAACCCCGACACCTTGGTCGCCCTTGGCGACTTAGCCCAACCAGCACCGATTTTGGCCGCCGTGGGCTTTGCTGTGATTGTCGCGCTGGCGTATCGACAAATCACTGGTGCGGTGATGATCGGCATTCTGCTGGTCAGCGGCTTATCGATTGGATTAGGCTTTTCCCAGATCCAAGGCTTTGTCAGCATGCCTCCGAGCATGATGCCGACATTGCTGCAACTGGATATTGCTGGGGCTCTTGATGTGGGCTTGGTCAGCGTTATTTTTGCGTTTTTGTTTGTTGATTTATTTGATACCTCTGGCACGTTAATTGGCGTGGCACAACGCGCAAACCTTATCGATAAAGACGGCAACATGCCGCGTCTAGGTCGCGCTTTATTGGCTGACAGTACGGCGACCATGGCCGGCGCTTGCATGGGCACATCGACCACGACAAGCTTTGTCGAGTCGGCAGCAGGTATCGCCGTTGGTGGACGCACCGGGTTAACCGCCTGCGTCGTCGCAGCCCTGTTTTTGCTCAGCCTGTTTTTTGCGCCTTTGGCTTCTGCGATACCGGCCTACGCCACTGCACCAGCATTATTTTTTGTCGCGGTATTAATGACCGGAGGCTTAGCCACAATCGATTGGGATGACCTCACCGTCGCAGCACCTGTTGTGGTGGCAGCATTAGCTATGCCGCTAACGTTCTCAATTGCCAACGGTATCGCCTTTGGCTTTATCAGCTGGACGGCAATTAAACTGCTGAGCGGTCGCTGGAAAGACCTCAACAGTGCCATGTGGATTTTATCCACCCTTTTCATCATTAAACTGGGTTTCTTTGCCTGATGCCACACTCTGACTATTCTCCAGACGCTTATTTGCAACAACTACAGACTAAGAAACGACGCCTGCAAGCCTTACTCAGTGAGTTTAATGCGCCAGAGCTGCAGGTGTTTGCCTCTGCCGAGCAGCACTACCGTCTACGCGCTGAGTTCCGTTTGTGGCGCGAAGGTGATCAGCGTTTTTATGCGATGTTTGCTCCAGGTGATAACCGTACACCTATTTTTGTTGAGGATTTCCCGATTGCCAGTGAGCGCATCAATCAGTTGATGCCGCGCTTAAAAGAAGCATGGAGCAACAACCAAGCGCTATCTGAGCGACTGTTTCAGGTTGAGTTTTTAACCACTTTGTCAGGTGAAGCGCTGATTACTTTGTGCTATCACCGCCCTCTGGATGAGGCATGGCAAGTGGTGGCTGAACAACTGGCGACCGAATTACATGTCAGTATTATTGGTCGATCACGGGGCAAGCGCTCAGTGATTGGTCGCGATTACGTCATCGAAGAGCTAACCGTAGGTGGGCGTGTGTTCAGCTATCGTCAGCCTGAGGGCGCATTTACTCAGCCCAACGGTGCAGTCAATACGCACATGCTCAACTGGGCCTACGAGGCACTCGGCGAACAAGAGAATGATTTACTCGAACTGTATTGCGGCAATGGTAATTTCACTCTGCCGCTGTCAACCCGAGTACGTAAGGTGTTAGCCACAGAAATCAGTAAAAGCTCGGTGAATGCGGCGCTGGCAAACTTAGCCGACAATCAGATCGACAATATTGAGTTAGTACGTTTGTCTGCCGAAGAATTGACCCAGGCATTGAATGGTGTGCGCGAGTTTCGTCGTCTCGCTAATATTGATTTGGACAGCTATCAGTTTGGCACGGTGTTTGTTGATCCACCGCGTGCGGGTATGGACAGCGATACCTGTGAGTTGGTGCGCCGTTTTGATCGAATTTTGTATATTTCGTGTAACCCAGAAACCTTAGCGGAGAATATTCGCCAGCTCAGTGATACCCATCGCATTGTCAAATGCGCATTATTTGATCAGTTTCCGTGGACGGATCATATGGAAAGTGGTGTGCTGCTGGAACGTAAATAGCTCCGCCACTGCACTTTTTTCAAGGGGGGTAGGAGCGGGTCATACCCGCGATAGAGCTATCAGTTCACTGCTACTCGCTAGATGCATGCAGTGCTTCTGGTTTTGCTTGGTTGAGCGGACTAGCCGTCGCGTTGGTAATTGACAGTATTATCGCTCACAGGTAATTGAGCCCTGAGAGGGCTCAATCTGTTACTTAAAATGATGCTCGAACTCCTGCATACCAGACTCGAGTAAAGTTAACCGGATAAATTGCATCATCTCCTACCCACAAGCCGTTTTTCTTATCAAAAACGTTATTCACTTGAGCAAACAAGGTGAACTTATCGATTTTATGCGAATAACCAAGATCAGTGGTGTTATAAGCTTTTTGTTTTTGGTTAAGGTTGTTTTCAAAGTCATTAGCAGCATACGCACGGCTGCGCCAGTTTTGTGTCAAACTTAACGTACCATCTTTCACTACTCGGTAATCAATACCTGCTGTAATACTGTGCTCAGAAACACCTGGCAACTTCTTACCGTTATAAGCACCATTACCCACATCTTCCTTATCAATTTTCGCACGTGTCCAAGCATAGTTAGCTCTGGCCAATAGCTCCGAAGTCACCTGGAAGCTATCCTGCACTTCTAAACCATATTTGTAAGATTTGTCGATATTTGTATTCTTAAAAGTAACAGGAACCATATAAATCTCATCCTCAAGTTTAGAATAAAAACTTGTGGCCTTGAGTTTATTACGCTCAGTTACATGATTAAAACCAATATTCAGTGTTTTACTTTTTGCAGGCTTTATGAAGCTATTAAACTCAGTACCTATAATCTCATACGTGCTTGGATCATAAACTGAGCTGAAAAACCGATCAATATCTGGTGCTTGGAAGCCTTGATTTAAGTTGGCAAATATACTCAACTCTTGGTTGTACTGATGATTAATACCAACATCCCAAGCATCTAATGAATGGTCAGCTTTGAGTTCATCTGTACCCTTGTGCTTATATTTAACCTTCTCGTGACGTGTACCAGCACTAAATGTCGTATTACCTAGCGTATAAATACCTTGTAGATACACACCCTGATTGTCTTTGTTCGTGATCGATCCTGATGATTTGCGCTCACCATCAAATAACTGCGCACCCGCAGTCAGTATCAAGTTATCAATAGCAAGCTGGCTTGATAAGTCAGTAGAGCGATAATCATATTTATAAAGGGAATTATATGTTATGAAATCAGATTGTTTCTTTTCGACAGCATAATCAATATCAAATGACAGCAACTCATTAACTTGATATCGAGCGCCCAGGCGATTTGTGTCTGTTTTGAACTCTTGCTCATTATACTTAGCATTAAGGGTGCTATTTTGAGAAGGTTTTTTATTAAACTTTCTTTTTGTAAGCGAATTGCCATAAATAGTGTCAATTCGAGTACGGTCTTTACCCACTCGCAACTCTAAACCATCAACGGGAAAGACCTTCAGATTAACGGATAGGTTGTCTGCATCAGACTCATCAGTTTTACCATTAGCGTCTTTTTTACGCAGACCATCACTCTTACTGTTATCAGCTAAAAACTGTAGAGCAAATAAATCTTCACTCAATCCAGCACTGATACTGCTTGTAGAATAACCATCACTACCTGCAGCAATACTGATATCAGCGCCAGTTTGATCTTTAGTGACAATATTAATAATACCTGCCATAGCACCATCACCCTGCGCTACGGAACCACTGCCTTTAATAATTTCGATACGCTCAATGCTGCTAAGCGGAATACTACTTAGCAATTGCGGTTGCATATCAATATTGTTGAGTCGACGGCCGTTAATCGTCACCACAATATTCTGGTAACCATCACTAATGCCATAACCACGCATATCCAATGCCTGCTGATAAGGATTGCCATAATTCGGCATCACATTTACTGAACTAAAACGACCTAAGTAGTCATACAGATTAATGGCAGCAGAATTTTTAATATCGTCAGAGTTATGCACTTCAGAGGCATAAGTGGCACGCACGTCTTCTTGAGCAATACGGTTGGCAGTGATGACTGTGCTCGAAAGCTTTAAAGCATCTTCATTTTTATCAACAGCTGCATACAACTGAGCTGCAGGCAACAGCGCTATAGCAAGCGCGAGGCGGGACAATTTCATTTAGGTTAAATCCTCAAAAATAAAAACACTTTTGAGGAGGGCAGAAACAAGCGCTTGCGCCGAAATGCTAGACGGCAGGCAGCACTTGACGGTGAAGCCCTCCGCAACACCCGTCGAAATCCATAAGGCAGGTCTACGGGCTAACGAATTCATCTGTTCACCTTCCCAGCATTTAAGCCAGTGGTTATCGAACAAACGTGCGCTTACAGCGCGTCGTGTACCGTTGCGGGGGCAGCGTAAGCAGGCAGAACCTCTTAACTTCCCTTTTCAGGCTGGGCTAATCCAGCGCACCTTGCAGAATCAAAGTGCGCGAACAATAGACGCCTATGCGCCAAGGGTCAAGTTTTAGGCAAAACCCAAGCATCGCCAAAACCTTAAACCACCACTGCCCGACCATAATCAGTCTAGGTAAAGTGGGTTACTTACAGGGATTCACAGGGCAGATTTTGTGTCGACTCGATTGGCTAAAACACTAATATTCAAGCGCGTGTGGTACTGCGAATCTGACCGGTGCGGCAATGGGTAGCGCTGCACCCGAATTAGGTTCAGGGTGAGTTCGGTGAAGAAAACGGTGATAGGACTATGCGTACAGGGAGTGCAATCGCGGGCATGGCCCGCTCGTACAATATTTGGTTCGTACAGTGGCGCGCGGGTACAAAGAGTGTAGCCAGCGCGATCAAGCTAAACGCTGCTGTACTGCTTGCAAAATCCCTGCGGCATCTAGACCGCATTCAGCTAGCATTTGTGCAGGCTGGGCATGTTCTACATACAGATCAGGCAAACCGAGTTGCAATAACGGTACGTTCAGTTGCTTGGCGGCTAAAAACTCACCGATAGCACTGCCCGCGCCGCCCATGACCGCATTTTCTTCAATAGTGACAAACAAGCTATGCTCGGCCGCCAAATCTTGAATTAACGCTTCATCCAGTGGTTTAACAAAGCGCATATCCACAACAGTGGCATCCAGTTGCTCTGCCGCATCTAAAGCTGCGCTCAGCTGCACACCAAACACCAAGAACGCCACACCCTGACCTTCACGACGCACGACACCTTTACCCAACGGCACAGCGTCTAAACTTGCACTGATCTGGGCATTCGGGCCAGTACCGCGCGGATAACGCACGGCAGCAGGACCCACATGGTGATAACCAGTATTTAATAACAAGCGCAATTCGTTTTCATCGCTGGGCGTCATGACCACCATTTTGGGGATACAGCGCAAGTAAGACAGATCAAAGCTACCCGCATGGGTCGGGCCATCTTCACCAACTAAACCGGCGCGATCCACAGCAAACAAGACATCTAAGTTTTGTACCGCCACATCATGGATCAGCTGATCATAGGCACGCTGCAAAAAGGTTGAATAAATCGCCACCACCGGTTTGGCCCCTTCACAGGCCATACCTGCAGCCAAGGTCACCGCGTGCTGCTCGGCAATCGCTACATCAAAGTAACGCTGAGGATACTGCTGGCTGAAAGCAATCATATCCGAGCCTTCTTTCATCGCCGGAGTAATGCCTAGCAAACGCTCATCATGTGCTGCCATATCACACAACCACTGGCCAAATACGCGAGCATAGCGCGGACCACTGGGTTTGCTAGGTGAAGCCGCTTTTTTGGTCATCGCGTGATAAGCAATCGGATCAAGCTCAGCTGGCGCAAAGCCTTTACCTTTTTTAGTCACCACATGCAGAAACTGCGGACCTTCCAGCTCACGCATATTGCGCAAGGTGGTCAATAGCGTGGGCAAATCATGCCCGTCGATTGGGCCAATATAATTCCAGCCCAACTCTTCAAACATGATGCCTGGAGCAAATATACCTTTAGCGTGCTCTTCAGTTTTACGGGCAATTTCCCAAGCACCTGGCAAGCGCGAAAGAATTTTTTTACTGCCTTCACGCATCGTCGAATAGGTGCGACTGGTTAAAATTTTCGCAAGGTGATTGGACAAACCACCGACATTATTTGAGATCGACATGTCGTTATCATTCAGAATAACCAACATATCCGCGCCTGTTTCAGGCGCATGGTTGAGTGCTTCAAACGCCATACCAGCAGTCATCGCACCATCACCGATCACCGCAACACTTTTACGACGACTGCCTTGTAATTTTGCGGCAATCGCCATGCCTAAAGCGGCACTGATTGAGGTGCTGGAGTGGCCAACACCAAAAGTATCGTACTCACTTTCACAACGGCGCGGAAATGCAGCAATGCCATCTTTCTGACGCAAACTGAGCATCTGTTCACGGCGACCGGTTAAGATTTTATGCGGATAGGCTTGATGACCCACGTCCCACACCAGACGGTCATCGGGCGTATCAAACACATAATGCAAAGCCACGGTTAATTCAATAACGCCTAAGCCCGCAGCAAAATGCCCGCCGGTCTGCCCTACGCTCCACATTAAGAATAAGCGCAACTCATCGGCCAAAGTCACCAATTCAGCTTCCGATAGACGGCGTAATTCTTTCGGCGTTAGCGCACGGTCTAACAACGGTGTATTTGGGCGTTCTGCAGGGATTTCATGAAAAGTTGTAGGCATTGAACTGTCGCGTTAATTCATAAAGAAGGGGAAGTTTACCTCAAAGCGTACAAAGTCCACAGTGCTGCAATGTCTAATCATAGATTTAGTCGTTTTATCAGGCTTTTAATCCGTGCTTATCTGCCCCAGCGCACAAGTCTGCTAAAGTAACCTTAGTTTAAATTAGGCAAGTGTCTTAAAATTGCAGCAGGTCAAAGCATGATTGCAAGCATGTTATTAAATGAAACGTCGTTACTCTGGGGTTGGCTAGTCTATGGGCCGATCCTCCTTTATGCGATGTGGCGTGCACCTTGGGTCGAGCTGTTTAGCGACAACCGTCGTCAGCACCTACTGTTTGGCACGGTGCTGGTACTGTGCGCGCTGTGGTTATTAAGGCGCGATTTCCCCAGCGGCTTATCCTTTCATTTTATTGGTATAACCGCAGTCACCTTGCTGCTTGATTGGCCATTGGCAATTCTGGCGGGCTGTATTGCACAACTGGCACTACTAACCCTTGGTAAGCAAGAGTTCAGCGTCCTTGGCATCAACGGCTTGTTACTGATCGTTCTGCCTGCATTAGTGACGCATTGCTGCGCCAAAGGCATTGAACGCTTACAGCCCAACAACTTATTCATGTACATCTTTTTTTCTGGTTTTTTCCCTGCTGCTTTAACTGCCACACTCTGTATTATCAGCGGTAGCCTATTGCTGTGGGGCAACGGGATTTATGAGTTCCCCCAGGAGCTGGAAGATTTTCTTGGCATGCTGCTTCTGGTGGCCTTCCCCGAAGCTTTTATTAATGGCATGGCGGTCACCGCCTTTGTTGTGTTTAAACCAGAATGGTTAGAAACCTTTAATTACAGTCGCTATTTACAAGCACCATGGAAAGATGAGCGCGACGGCTAACAGCACAACACTCGGTTCCTCATCGAGTAAGGAATACAGGATGAAACTTTTGATAACCGGCGGTGCTGGTTTTATTGGCTCTGCGGTAATTCGCCATATCATTCAACACAGCCAAGACGCTGTGGTCAACGTCGATAAACTGACCTATGCAGGTAACCTAGAGTCACTCAGCACAGTCAGTGCCAATCCGCGTTATCGTTTTGAGCAGATCGATATTTGCGACCGAGCAGCGCTAGATAACGTATTTGCCGAACACCAGCCTGATGCGGTAATGCACCTTGCTGCTGAGTCTCACGTTGACCGCTCAATTGATGGCCCAGCGGAGTTTATTCAAACCAATATTGTTGGCACCTATCAGCTACTCGAAGCTGCGCGCGCCTATTGGAATAGCCTCGACAATCAACGCAAACAGGCTTTTCGCTTTCATCACATCAGCACCGACGAAGTGTACGGCGATTTGCCGCATCCCAATGATGAGCATCCTGTAGGCCTAGCTTCAGTCCAACACATCGGCCCAAAGGCCGACCGACAAGGGCAACAAGGTTTACCTTTATTCACCGAAGCAACCGCCTACGCGCCAAGCTCACCCTACTCCGCCAGCAAAGCCAGCTCCGACCATTTAGTTCGCGCTTGGCAACGCACCTATGGTTTGCCAACGATTATCACCAATTGTTCGAACAATTATGGGCCTTATCATTTCCCAGAAAAGCTTATCCCATTGGTGATTCTCAATGCATTAGAAGGTAAGCAGCTGCCCATTTATGGCCCTGGCGACCAGATTCGTGACTGGCTGTATGTCGAAGATCACGCATGCGCGCTCTATACAGTGGTGCGCCAAGGCCAGATTGGCGAGACCTATAACATCGGCGGGCACAATGAGAAACAAAACATCGAAGTAGTGCGCACCATTTGCTCGTTACTGGATGAATTAGCGCCGCCAACTGAGCGTCATTTAACCGCAGCAGACGGCTCGCCACTGACCAGCTATGCCAGCTTACTGAGCCATGTGGCCGATCGCCCAGGCCATGACCGTCGCTATGCCATTGATGCCAGCAAAATCCAAAACGAGTTAGGCTGGGTACCTGCAGAAACCTTTGAGTCAGGTCTACGAAAAACCGTGCAATGGTATTTAGACAACCAAGCTTGGTGCCAACGCGTACAAGATGGCAGCTATCAACGTGAACGTTTAGGAGCACAGCAATGACTGCGCATGTCACCAAAGGCATTATTTTAGCCGGTGGCTCTGGTTCGCGTTTACACCCCATTACTCTGGGCGTCTCCAAGCAGTTGCTCCCGATTTACGACAAACCGATGATTTACTATCCGCTGTCGGTGCTGATGCTGGCCGGTATTCGTCAAATCCTGATCATCTCGACACCTGATGACTTACCCAATTTCAAGAAGTTACTCGGTGACGGCAGTCAGTTTGGCGTTGAGCTGAGCTATGCCGAACAACCCTCTCCAGATGGTCTTGCCCAGGCTTTTATCATTGCCGAAGACTTTATTGCTGATAGCCATGTCTGCCTGATTTTAGGTGACAATATTTTCTACGGCGATGGTTTTACTAGAATGCTCAAGCGCGCCATTGAGCAGCGTGTCGGCGCAACAGTGTTTGGCTATCATGTGATCGACCCAGAGCGCTTTGGTGTCGTTGAGTTCTCGGCAACAGGTCAGGCGCTTTCTATTGAGGAAAAACCAGTCAAACCCAAATCAAACTACGCCATCACGGGTTTGTATTTTTACGACAATGACGTGGTGGCCATGGCCAAGCAAATTAAGCCTTCAGCGCGTGGCGAACTGGAAATCACTGATCTGAATAACGCCTACTTGCAGCGCGGCAACTTACAGGTAGCACTACTCGGTCGCGGTTTTGCCTGGCTGGATACCGGCACCCACGACTCGTTAATGGAAGCTGGGCACTACGTGCAAACCATTGAAACACGCCAAGGTTTAAAAATCGCATGCCTAGAAGAAATCGCTTACCGCAATGGCTGGATTAATCAACAGCAACTTAAGGCTCGCGGTAAAACCTTAGATAAGACGGGCTACGGTCAATACCTATTACGCTTAGCCGATGAAAGTGCTACAGCACACAATCCAGCATCAGGCGATTTGAAATGAAGATCACCACGACAGCGCTGCCCGGCGTGCTCATCATAGAACCTAAAGCGTTCGGCGACGCGCGCGGTTTCTTTTTAGAAAGTTTTCAAACTGAGCGTTACGCCAAGGCAGGTATCACGCAAGCTTTTGTGCAAGACAACCACTCGCGCTCACAGCGTGGTGTGTTGCGTGGTTTGCATTTTCAGCGCAAACGCCCGCAAGGCAAGTTGGTCAGTGTCAGTCGTGGCTCAGTGTTTGATGTCGCTGTGGATATCAATCCGCACTCAGCAACCTTTGGTCAATACGTCGCAACTGTACTCAGCGACGAAAATCATCTGCAACTGTGGATTCCACCGGGCTACGCCCATGGCTTTTGTGTGCTCAGTGACGAAGCTGACTTTCATTACAAATGTACAGAACTGTATGACCCAACAGATGAAGCTGGGATTATCTGGAACGATCCTGATGTGAATATTGCTTGGCCTTTCGATAACCCTTTGCTGTCTGAAAAAGACCAGAAACTGCCACGTCTGGGCGAGCTCAAATAAAAAAACCGACACTAAGGTCGGTTTTTTGTTTACGACTCTGCCAAGCTTAAAACGCATAAGCCTGGCAGACAACAGCGCTATTACGCCTCGTAAGGATGACGCAAGACAATGGTTTCGTTACGGTCTGGACCGGTAGAAACGATATCAATTGGCGTACCAATCAGCGCTTCGATGCGCTTCACATACGCCAAAGCATTGGCTGGCAACTGCTCAAGACTGGTAACACCGATGGTGGATTCGCTCCAGCCTGGCATTTCCTCATACACAGGCACTAAACCGTCATAGCTGTCAGCGTCGCTGGGTGCTTCAATTTCTTCACCGGCTGCGTTTTTATAGGCAACACAGATTTTTACTGTTTCTAAACCGTCCAATACGTCCAGCTTCGTTAAGCAAATACCTGAGATGCTGTTGATTTCTGAAGTGCGACGCAGAATCACCGCATCAAACCAACCGCAACGACGCGCACGGCCGGTGGTTGAACCAAACTCATGGCCTTTTTCTGCCAAGTGCCCACCGATTGCATCAAACAATTCAGTTGGGAATGGGCCTGAGCCTACACGAGTGGTGTAAGCCTTGGTGATACCCAAGATGTAATCCAAGTACAAAGGACCAAAACCTGAACCTGTTGCGGTACCGCCAGCGGTGGTGCTGGAACTGGTCACGTAAGGGTAAGTACCGTGATCGATATCCAGTAATGAACCCTGTGCGCCTTCAAACATAATGCGCGCACCTTGCTTACGCAGGGTATGCAAGCGTGCCGTGACGTCGATCATTAAGGGCTTGAGAATTTCAGCGTAGCTCAGGGCTTCATCCAGAGTTTTCTGGAAATCAACCGGCTCAACTTTATAGAAATGCTCAAGCATAAAGTTGTGCTGCTCTAACACTTCACGCAGCTTGACCGCAAAACGCTCCGCATTAAACAAATCACCAATGCGTAAACCGCGACGCGCGACTTTATCTTCGTAGGCTGGACCAATACCGCGTCCGGTGGTACCGATCTTGCCTTCGCTACGGGCGACTTCGCGCGCCTGATCGAGGGCAACGTGGTATGGCAGGATCAAGGTGCACGCCGGGCTGATGCGTAAGCGCTCACGTACAGGTACGCCTTTCTCTTCGAGCTTAGTGATTTCGCGCAGCAACGCATCAGGCGCAACCACCACACCGTTACCGATCAAGCATTCAACATTGTCACGCAAAATACCCGATGGAATCAGATGCAGTACGGTTTTTTCACCATCAATCACTAAGGTGTGACCGGCATTATGGCCACCTTGGAAGCGCACTACAGCAGCAGCTTGATCAGTCAACAAGTCAACGATCTTGCCCTTGCCTTCATCACCCCATTGAGTGCCTAAAATGACAACATTTTTACCCATAACCCTTGCCCTCTTCGCGCAAATAGGAGGTCGGCAGTACCGACAAAACATAACCGCAAATGCGGCGTAAATTTATAAAGGTTGAACCTGCCAACCTGAAGAATTCTCGACTAACTGACGATCGCAACTGGCTTGCTCAGCATCGCTAACAGTCTGGCCTGGTAGCGCTTGCACAACACGTTGACCTTTATTACGTAACGCACAAATTGCTTGCCATAAATCAGCCTGAGCACCGACTGGTGCCCAAATTCCACTGGCTAAAACAGCCGCTTGGCGCTGGCCAAGTGTGACCAGTGTTTTTAAATCTGTAGAAAAACCTGTGGCTGGACGGGCACGACCGAAGACTGCGCCAATATCATCATAACGTCCGCCTTGGGCGATGGACTGACCGACACCTGGCACAAATGCCGCAAAGACTACTCCGGTATGGTAGTGGTAACCGCGCAACTCACCTAAATCAAAATAAAATGGCAAGTGCGGGTAACGCAACATCAATGCATCAGCAATCACAATCAGCTGATCAAGCGCGGCTAAGACATTGCTCGGCGCAGCCGCTAAAACAGTTTTCGCCTGATCCAGCACTTCGCGACCACCACATAAATGGCTGAGCTCATTGAGCATTAACGCGAGATCTTTAGGCAGTTGCTCAGTTAGCGCGGCCACTTCATCGACAGCCTTACGCTGTAATGCATCAAACACCTGCGCTTCCAACTCATCTGATAAATCAGCCGCGCGCGCTAAACCACGATAAACGCCAACATGGCCTAAATCCATATGGATGTCGGCAATTTCAGCGTGCTCCAGTGTCGCCAACATCAAACTAATGACTTCAATATCTGCCGCTGGGCTGGCGTCGCCGTACAACTCAGCACCAAGCTGAATAGGACTGCGCGAGCGCGACAAAGAACGAGGACGGGCATGCACAACACTACCGGCATAGCACAAACGTGACGGACCTTCACGGCGCAAGCTATGCGCATCCATACGTGCGACTTGCGGAGTGATATCCGCGCGAAAGCCCATCAGATGACCTGACTGTGGGTCGGTCACTTTAAAAGTACGCAGATCAAGTTTTTGCCCAGCACCGGTTAATAACGACTCTAAAAACTCGATATGCGGGGTGACAACAAACTCATAGCCCCAAGCCTGGAACATATCCAGTACGTGTCGACGAGATGCTTCAATCTGCGCCGCTTGCGGCGGCAGTACTTCTTCAATGCCATCTGGCAGCAGCCAGCGGTCTACCGTTGCCATTGCGCCTTTCCTCATTATAAATACAGTTGCCTGCTGGGCATTTTACATGACCACAGGCGCAAAAAAGCCGGGAGTTTCCCGGCTGCCGCATGATACCACAGATCATTCTGTGCATGCCTGTCGCTTTTCGCCCGACACTTCTAGTCTTTTAGCAAAGCTAGCAATGCCCTTGCTGAAACAGCACACGCCACTACAAAAGTAGCCTGTGCTGCTTACTCAAGTCAGGGTTTAACTTGTTCCATATACTTGAAAAAATCGTTATCTGGCGATAGCACCATAATATCGCTTTTGTCAGCAAAGCTCTCGCGATACGCCATTAAGCTACGGTAAAACGCATAAAACTCTTGATCCATACCGTAAGCTTTAGCGTAAATTGCAGTGGCCTTAGCATCACCCTCACCTCGAATCTCTTCAGCTTCACGGTAAGCTTCAGCCAGCAAAACACGACGCTGACGATCGGCATCGGCACGAATACCTTCTGCCAACTCTTGACCTTTAGCGCGGTGCTCACGGGCTTCACGAGCACGCTCGGAGCTCATACGCTCAAACACACTGAGGTTGACTTCTTTCGGTAAGTCAATCGACTTAACCCGCACATCAATGACTTCAATGCCTAGTTCTTTACGCGCCATGCGGTCCAGCGATGCTGTGATATCAGCCATCAACTCATCACGCTGGCCACTGACCACCTCATGCAAGGTGCGCTTACCAAACTGATCACGTAAACCCGACTCAAGACGTCGCGCCAAACGCTCATCAGCCACCTGCTTAATGCCTGAGGTAGCGGTGTAGTAATGGTCTGCATCAGCCACACGCCATTTAGCGAAAGCATCCACCATCACGGCTTTTTTCTCTAGCGTTAGAAAACGCTGAGTCGGGGCATCAAGGGTCAACAGACGCGCATCAAACTTGCGCACTTGGTTGATATAAGGAATTTTCACATGCAGACCAGGCTGCACATTCGCTTGCTCTACCTTTCCGAATTGCAGCAGTACTGCACGCTCTGTTTGCTGGACAATATAAAAACTGTTCCAAGCCACCAGTGCAATTACCGCACCTACAATCAATACGAATGTCGATTTATTACTCATTAGCGGCTACCTCTGGCACGTAGATCACGAGACAGCGCATCGCTACTTAAGCGAACACTGTTGTCAGAAGCACTGTTACTGCTCCCTGTCGTCGTGCTGGTGGTTTTCGGTGATGCAGCATTGCGCCCTTCCAGCATTTTATCCAAGGGTAAATACAGCATGCTATTTTGACCTTTATCGCCAGTTAGCAATACTTTGCTGGTGTTGCTGAGCACTTCTTGCATGGTTTCCAGATACAAACGCTGACGCGTGACTTCCGGTGCTTTACGGTATTCAGTGACCAACTTAGTAAAGCGGTCAGCTTCACCCTCGGCACGCGAGATGGTTGCATCACGGTAACCATTGGCTTCTTCACGTAAACGCTGAGCCTGACCACGCGCTTCTGGAATCACACCATTAGCATAGGTTTCAGCTTGGTTTTTTTCGCGCTGCTCATCTTCACGCGCACGAATGACATCGTCAAACGACTCTTGCACTTCACGCGGGGCTTGGGCGTTTTGTACGTTGACTTGAGTAACGGTAATACCGGTACGGTAAGTATCAACAAATCGCTGCAAGCGCTCTTTCACTTCAACCGCTAACACTTCACGACCTTCAGTGAGCACCTGATCCATCGCTGTAGAACCAACGACATGGCGCAGCGCACTTTCAGTGGCTTGCTGCAAACTCACCTCTGGCTCATCAACATTCAGCACATAATCTTCTAAACTGCTGATTTTGTACTGCACAGTTAATGGCACTTCGATGATATTTTCATCTTCAGTCAGCATCGGACCTTGGCGAGTATAAGCACGTTCACGCGTGACGTTTTGCTCGTACTTACGATCCATCGGCGGGAAGTAAATGTTCAGACCTGGACCGACTGTTTCGTGGTATTTACCCAAACGCAAAATAACGGCCTGCTCTTGTTCATCGAGCGAGTACACCGCTGTGTACAGCCACATTGCCGCGAGTACGGCAAGCACTACCGCAACTAAACCGAAACCACCACCAGAGCTTTTTGACCCAGGTTTCTTCGGACCACCAAATAGGCTTTTTAGATTATCTTGCAGTTTACGCAAGGCTTCATCCAGATCCGGCGGACCCTGTTTCTGGCCACCGCGTTTGCGGTCACCCCAAGGATCCTGATTATTCGAGTTACCACCGGGCTCATTCCAGGCCATAGTGTTCTCCATCTATTTGAAAGGCAAAATGCACATAAGAGTGCACTATATTTTAATTAATCAACGCAACCATCACAGTGTTCAGTTGCGCAGTTTATCGCGATCAACGCTCGGCATATTGTGTAAAAAAGTCGGCAGGGCTTATCCCTTCACGACTCAAGAGCTTATCCATTTCAACCTTGGCCACGCGCAGTTTTAATACGCTAGCACCATCCTCAACATGAGTTTCTTGCTGCACAGCATTCAAATCAAATAACTTGCCACGCAAACGGCTGTGTTCTTGAGTGAGGCGCACTGTAGCAACATATATTTCTTCTTCCAACAGCTCAGCAATCGCCTGCTGCAGTAAATCAATGCCTTGCCGCCCCGCCGCCGACAACCATACACGCTGTGGCACACCCTGTTCATTTCGTTGAATGTGCGGCTCAATGTTATCCATCAGGTCAATCTTGTTATAGACCTCAAGGATGCGCACATCATCAGCGTTAATTTCTTGTAGCACTGTCAGCACTTGCTTGATTTGCTCATCACGCTCTGGCGAGCTGGCATCGATCACATGCAGAAGCAAATCAGCGTTGGCAGATTCTTCTAAGGTCGCCCGAAACGCCTCAACCAGCTTGTGTGGCAAGTGACGAATGAAGCCCACCGTATCAGCTAAAGTAGCTGCGCCAAGATTAGGTATTTCGATACGCCGAACTGTGGGGTCGAGCGTGGCAAACAACTGGTCAGCCGCATACACCTTGGATTCAGTCAGTAAGTTAAACAAGGTTGATTTGCCAGTATTGGTATAACCGACCAAGGAAATCCCTGGCATATCAGCACGCTGACGGCTGCGCCGTGCTAATTGGCGCTGATTGCGCACTTTTTCTAAGCGACTTTTAATCTGGCGCACGCGAACACGCAGCAAGCGTCGATCGGACTCAAGCTGAGTTTCACCCGGACCTCGAAGCCCAATACCACCTTGCTGACGGCTTAAATCGGTACGACTGTGCACTAAGCGTGTACTGATGTGTTCAAGCTGGGCCAACTCAACCTGCAACTTGCCTTCATAGGTTTGCGCACGCTGGGCAAAAATATCCAAGATCAAACCAATGCGGTCCAATACTCGACAATCTAACTCGCGCTGTAAATTACGCTCTTGGCTCGGCGTCAAAGCATGATTAAAAATCACCAAATCAGCTTTTTCTGCCAGCACCAATTGGCGTAACTCTTCAACTTTGCCGGAGCCAATTAAAAAACGCGCTGTTGGCTGGTGTCGTGAGACACTGACAAAGCGCGCAATTGTGGCGCCCGCAGAGACGGCAAGCTCTTGAAACTCATAAGGATCTTCGCGCACATCGGGTGCGTGGCCATCCAAATGCACAAGGATGGCGCGCTCACCTTGCTGAGGGTGCTCAATGATCAAAATAGTCTCCCACTAAGCGTTGTCCAGCTCAGTATCCACAGCGTCATCGTCAGTCGGCAAGCGCACTGGGCGGCCCGGCACAACTGTTGAAATAGCGTGTTTGTAAACCATTTGACTGACTGTGTTTTTCAGCAAAATAACGAATTGGTCAAACGACTCAATTTGTCCTTGCAGCTTGATACCGTTGACCAAATAAATCGATACCGGTACGCGCTCTTTACGCAAGAGGTTTAAGTAAGGGTCTTGTAGCGTGTGCCCTTTTGACATGTGATGTACTCCATTTAATTAAATAACAGTCTGTTAGGTGATCTTAACACTGACAAACTAAAATACGACTCAACCATCTCTATATGGAGAGCTGCTTAAGCTTTTTCAAGGCCTGATTCAATGTCTGAGTCGATAAAGAATCCAACCATTCAACATCTTTCCAACTACGCAACCAGGTAAACTGCCGCTTAGCCAATTGCCGCGTCGCAATAATACCGCGCTCAATCATTTCTTCATAAGCATAATCACCATCAAGATAAGCCCAGGCTTGCCGGTAACCGACTGCGCGTATTGATGGTAAGTCAATGTGTAAATCGCCACGTTGACGCAATGCTTCGACCTCAGCGAGAAAGCCTTGTTCCAGCATCAGATGAAATCGTTGAGCAATACGCTCATGCAAAACACTGCGCTGCTGCGGTGCAATTGCAAAAGTGGCGACATTGTACGGCAAATGCGCACTGTTAGATGCGAGTAATTGCTGTTTTTCTAGGTCTTGCTGGGCGCGCAGTTGCGTCATGGTTTGCCCGCTGATATGCCAAACCTCTAGCGCGCGCAGCAGTCGCTGTGGGTCGTTTGGATGAATCCGCAGCGCAGAGACAGGATCAATCCGCTGCAATTGGGCATGAAGCGCCGCCCAACCCTCGCTTGCGGCCTGCTGCTCGAGGCGTGCGCGCACCACTGGATCAGCTGACGGCATGGCTGCCAAACCTTCAGTAAGCGCTTTGAAATACAGCATGGTGCCGCCCACCAACAAAGGGATCCGACCACGCGAGGTAATCTCTGCCATGGCCTGCAGCGCGTCATCACGAAACTGCGCCGCTGAATAGCTCTGTACCGGATCGAGGATATCGATCAAGTGATGCGGGTATTGCTGCAAAATCGCGGCGCTTGGTTTTGCGCTACCAATATCCATGGTGCGATAGATCAGCGCTGAATCAACGCTGATTATTTCACATGGCAAAGCATCGGCCAGCTGCAAGGCAAGATCAGTTTTTCCTGACGCGGTCGGCCCCATCAGGAAAATAGCCGGCGGCATTGTATGTATCAAAACACATCCCTCTACAACAGCCACATTGACTTCAATTATTGGTTCTAGCGGACAAGCGCCAGCCTGCAATCTGTACGATGCAACGACTATTGTGCGAGCAACTGACCAATCGCAGGGTCGTTAAACACGCGCTGCAACCCTTCACTCAACACCTTGCTGACCAGCTCATTATTGGCCTGCTCGTTTGGTGCTTTGGCATAACCCTGAGTGAGATTGGCTGCATAACGGCCGTTGTAGCGACGCGTACCGTTTTGCACTTCCAATGCATACACAGCATTTAATTGCGCATCTTTAATCACGCCGCCGCCGGCGACACTTTTATAACTCAGACCAATTAACTTTAGGTTCAATTGCGCCTCGCCAGATCCTTGTTGCATAGGCGTAAAGCCCAGCATGCGCACCGCGGCGTCGGTTTCGGCCTGTAAGCGCGGCAAAAACGCCTGACTGTTAACCGTGATGGCACTGCTGTGGGCATACAGACCACCGCGTGTGCCAATAACTTGTGAAGTACGCGCATCAGAAACACGCACAACAACGGGCTGCCCTTGCCCTACTCTGGCCAATTGACCTGTGAAGCGCGGCTCAGGGGTTAAATATTGCGGGCTCAAACCACAACCAGCCAAACCCATACTGGCTACAATCGCCAAACTCGCAAACAGATAACGCATCATAGTTTTAATTCCTTGAAAGCATAAATTTGAATTTTACAATGTTTAAGCCAGCACTGCAGTCTGACAGAGTATAAAGGGTCAGACTTCAATTACCCTAGAATCTCCTTGGCAGGTGATACTTTAGACACATTTTATGAAACCTTTCGACTAAAGAAATTTTGCATAGATGATCGTTTTTTCTAATTTCATCGCTATAATTGCAACCCAACTGTCCACGACACCAAGGTTTTGGAGCTTTTTCGTACAGGCGAAGGTTCCAAATGTCCTCAGTAAAGGTTGTCGAGTGCCCTATTTTTAAGGCGCACAAAGGTGTTGAGCGAAAAATTCTGCACTGTTGTTGATTCGTGCACCATTCACGCGCAGCCTGCTTGAGCGTCCGCGGTAAAAACATTTTAAAGATCCGCTACTCCAAAAGATGGCGGGAAAACTGTTTCACAACTTCACAAGAGTGTGGCAAGCAATGAATAGTTTGGCGTTTACAATTCCATGCACCAACAGCCCTCCTCCTTGCAGCGGTTAAAGCATTGACTATTTCGCAATAATCTAAACCTTAACAAGGCTCACTGCGGTTCTTCTCTTCTGCATAGCCTAACAGCTGCATTATGGAGACACACTGATGGCGCAAGATAATCACGCACACTTGGATGTTTTACTGGTGGGAGCCGGTATCATGAGCTCTACTTTAGCAGTGATGTTAAAAGAGCTGGATCCAAGCCTTCGCTTAGAACTGATTGAGCAGATGGAAGACGGAGCAATGGAAAGCTCCAACCCATGGAACAATGCCGGTACCGGTCATGCCGGTTTGTGTGAGTTAAACTACACACCACAGGCTGATGACGGCTCGATTGATATTCATAAAGCAATCAATATCAACGCGATGTTTGAAGAGTCCAAACAGTTCTGGGCTCACCTGCTCGAAACCGGCACCTTTGGCGACCCAGATACTTTCATACACCCCATCCCTCATCTCAGTTTTGTGCAAGGCGAAGAAAATGTTGCCTTTCTAAAAAAACGTGCTGAAATTATGCAGCAACATCATGCATTTAAAGAGATGCAGTTCACCACAGATAAAAGTGTGATGGCTCAGTGGATGCCGCTGATGATGGCAGAGCGTCAGGATAATGAATCCATGGCCGCCACGTACATCGCTAACGGTACCGACGTTAACTTTGGCGCGCTAACCCTTCAGTTATTAAGTTATTTAAGCAAGCAAGACAACTGCACGCTGCACTACAAAAGCAAAGTTGTAGGTCTGAAGCGTGTCGCTGCTGGCTGGCAAGTTAGCATCAAAAATCTCGTTACTGGCCAACGCCGTGAAGTGACGTCACGCTTTGTATTTTTAGGCGCCGGCGGGGCCGCTTTACCTTTGCTGCAGATGTCAGGCATTCCTGAAGGCAAAGGCTACGGTGGATTCCCAGTGAGCGGCCAATGGCTGCGTTGCGATAAGCCTGATGTGGTTGAGCAGCATCAAGCCAAAGTATACAGCTTAGCGGCAGTAGGCTCACCACCCATGTCCGTACCGCACTTAGATACACGTGTGATTGACGGTAAAAAATCTCTACTCTTTGGGCCTTATGCAGGTTTCACCACTAAGTTCCTCAAGCGTGGCTCATTTTTAGATCTTCCTTTATCCGTTCGCTTTAGCAATATCTTACCGATGCTGGCAGTAGGTCGCGACAATATGGATCTGACCCGTTATCTGATCAGTGAAGTGATGCAATCGATGGAGCAACGCTTAGATTCGTTACGTCGTTTCTACCCGCAGCTCGATCCTGCAGATTGGAAACTCGAAATTGCTGGCCAACGGGTACAGATCATCAAAAAAGATGCTAAGAAAGGCGGCGTGCTGCAGTTTGGTACAGAACTGGTCAGCTCTGCAGACGGCTCACTGGCTGCGTTACTCGGTGCTTCGCCGGGAGCATCAGTCACTGTATCGATCATGCTGGACCTGCTCAAGCGTTGCTTCCCAGAGCAAAGTGCCTCACCGGCTTGGTCAGAAAAAATTGCTGCGATATTCCCCGCGCCACTAAAAGAACTGGAAACCAATGCTGAACTGTACGCGCAAACGCAAGAGCGTTCTGATCGTTTGCTAAAACTGCGTTAACCGGCAAAAAAGCCCGCAAATTAGCGGGCTTTTTTGTAACTCAATCCAGCTAGCAACACTGAGCAACAAAGGTTTTAATCTCTGAAGTTATTAAATTGCAACGGCATACCGAATTCCTTAGCACGCAGTAAAGCGATGGCTTCTTGTAAGTCATCCCGTTTCTTACCTGTGATCCGCACCTGATCGCCCTGAATAGACGCTTGCACTTTTAACTTAGCATCCTTAACTGCAGCGACAATTTTCTTAGCCAATTCTTTATCAATACCTTCGCGCAAGACCACCTCTTGCTTAACTACTTTGCCCGAGCCATAGGCATCTTTGTATTCTAGGCACTGCACATCAATTTTACGCTTGACTAACGACAGCTTTAGAATCTCAATCAACTGCTCAAGCATAAAATCAGCTTCAGCGGTCAAGGTGACGGTTTTATCTTTAAACTCAAAACTGGCTTTACCGCGCAAGTCGTAACGACGCTCAAGCTCTTTTGCAGCATTATCAATTGCATTCGTTAACTCATGCGCATCCAACTCAGAAACCACATCAAAAGATGGCATCGCTACCCTCCAAATTTATTTTATATAGAAATAAAAACACTTTAATCACAACTGCACACAAGAATACTTGCCATTCCAATGTGCCACCATTATAAAGAGTCCAATTTACAACACATCCATTCAGTTCTACCCATAAGTGGTTCAGCTATGCCAAACCCCCTGCTAAGCATTCTTGTTGTAGATGATGCCAAGTTTTCCAGTGTCATGATAGGCCGCGCATTAAACCAAGCAGGCTATACCGACATTCGTTTTGCTAGCAGTGCAGCAGAAGCGCTCAAGCTCCAAGATGAACGACCTGCCGGCATTATTCTTGCAGACTGGTTGATGCCAGAAATGGATGGCTTAGAACTGACTGCACGTATACGCCAACACGACGAACAAAAAGATCATTATACCTATGTTATTTTGCTGACCGGCAAAGAAGGGGACAACGCCCTAGCGGAAGCTTTTGATCGTGGTGTGGATGATTTCATCAGCAAGACGGCGATGAATGAGCAGCTGGTTCCACGTGTTTTTGCGGCCGACCGCTTATACAACACCCTGATTCGTTTATTAAAAGAAAAACAGTTACTGACCCGCAACATTATTTCTCTTGAATCTCGCAACCAAATAGACCCTCTCACCGGGCTTGGCAACTTGCGCTACCTAAAGCAAATGCTCGCGAGCAATCTGCGCCAACTGGAATCGCGCGGCGGCACTCTTTGCTACTTACTGATTGGCATTGAGAACATGGCCAGTTTATCCCAACAGTTTGGTCGCCAAGTCCATAAAGAGTTGTTGTGCTCGGCTGCAAGACGCTTACAACAACTGGTACGACCGCTGGATGTTGTCGTGCGCTTAGATGGTAACCACTTTGCCCTGATCGCATTATTGGATGAGCAGCAAGAATACACCCCAGCAAGTTTTAAACGGCTCTACGACGGCCTGAATGTGAAATCATTTAAAACCAGCGAGGGCTTTATCAATATCAAAACAGGTATCAGCATGGTTGGGCTGAGTGCCAAAGCCTTACCCGCCACAGCCGATCAATTGATCAATTTAGCCACAAAAAACCTGCCAAACTCTTACGTCAACGGACGCATTGAGTCTGCACGCATCACCGCTCAACGACAGCAATAAGCAGATGCACTGGCATATCCAAGGCGCCGGTAGCCTAGGTTGTTTATGGGCTGCTCGTTTCGCCGCAGCAGGTCAATCCGTGACCTTAATTTTGCGCAATACCGATACGCTCGCCCGCTACCGTCACAACGGAACGGTGCGCATCAGCACTGCAGATTCAACAGAAACAACTGTTTACCCCATCCCTGCCGAGTTGCCATCCAGCACAGAGCCGATCAGCCATTTACTCCTCGCCTGCAAAGCTTACGATGCCGCAGCCGCCATTCAACAGGTGGCGCAGCGCCTTAACAAAGACAGTCGGGTGGTCTTATTACAAAATGGCTTAGGCAGTCAGCAAGCGGTACAGGCATTGCTACCTAACACGCCATGCATTGCTGCTTCCAGCACAGAAGGCGCTTTTTTAGCGCAACCCTTTCATTCAGTCTTTGCCGGTCGAGGTGAGATTTGGCTGGGCAGTTTAAATAACAACCCAGAGCCGCAAGCACTGATTGAAAACCTCCAAGGCGCACAAATTCATTGCCGCTGGACTTCGCAGATATCCACTACACTGTGGCGCAAGCTGGCCATTAACTGTGCGATCAATCCACTGACCGTGATTCATGATTGCAGCAATGGCAACCTGACTGAGCATGCGGCGGTGATCAATACACTCTGTAATGAGCTCGAAACGCTCTTGCACGCCGCACAACAATCTGTGGCAGCGCACAATCTAAATGAGCAGGTTTGGCAGGTGATTCAACGGACAGCAGCCAACTCATCGTCCATGCGTCAAGATGTGCACAACAAGCGCCGCACAGAAATCAGCTACATGACAGGCTTTGCTTGTGCGCAAAGCATCGCGCTAGAATGCCCCACTCCTGCCCTGCATGCGCTGCATGCACAGCTACAAGCCGCTTTATCGATGCGGGGCTTACCGATTAGCTAACGACCTACATACGGAGATTATCAGTATGGGTTATCGTCTCAGTAAAATTTATACACGCACTGGTGATGACGGGCAAACCGGCCTTGCCGATGGCCGCCGCGTCAACAAAAGCCACCCACGCATTGAAGCCATTGGCGCGCTGGATGAGTTCAATAGTTCGCTGGGTTTATTGTTGGCTGAACTGCAGGATCAACTGAGCGCCGCACCCAAGCTCGAAGCAATCATTACCGCGCTTACACCCTGTCAACACCGCATCTTTGATATGGGCGGCGAACTTGCCATGCCTGAATATCAAGCACTGCACGCCGATGAAATCACCCGCATCGAACAGACCATTGATGCTTGGAATGTGCAAGTTGGACCGCTCAAAGAGTTTATTCTACCGGGCGGCTCACGCTTGATTGCGCAAGCCCATATGTGCCGTAGTAGTGCGCGTAACGCCGAGCGGCGCTGCCAGGCATTGCACAGCAGCGAAGGCTTACGTCCCGAAATACTTGGTTATATTAACCGCTTATCCGACCTGCTGTTTGTTGCCGCTCGGCTGATCACACAATACCAAGGCTGCGCTGAAATCCACTGGCAAGCGGCAGAAAAACCGCTATAAAGCCTTTGGCCAGAAACCACGAATGGCCGCCACACCTTGCCCACCGATAGCTCTAGCACGCTCAATATCCTGCTCAGTTAAACCACCGAGCAGGAAGGCCGGTGCATTAAACTGACCCAGTAACGCCTGCGCCGCAGGCCAACCCAAAGGCTCGGCATCTGGATGAGTTTGCGTGGCTAAAATGGGCGACAGCGTAACAAAATCAACCTGCAAAGCTGTGGCCAAAGCGAGCTCTTGCGCATTATGACAGGACGCCGCCAGTAGGCGGCCGGTCGCCAACGGACGCTGCAGCCCCGCCAACCCACGCAATTGTTGCGCGGTTAAATGCCAACCTGCATCAGCAAACTCTGCCTGCCAGGCCAAATCACCCTTTAGCATCAACTGCGCGCGCCCGGCGCACAGCCCCTGTAAGCGCCGCGCTAGGGTTTTGTACTCGGCTACTGGCAAGTGTGCTGCGCGCAACTGCAACAACTGACAGCCCACTGCAAGCGCTTGCTCAGCGCCAGCATAGAGTTGCTCCGAGGTGAGCTGCTCTGGGGTAATAAAATACCTATTGGGCAAGCGCGCAGCAGTGACAATACTGCGATTGGCAGCTGGAAACTGATAGTCAGACAAAGCACTGGGCGCAACCCAGCTCACTTCCTGTCCCTCAGCACCATGCGCTGTACCGCTAAACTCATGCACCGCATAGACATCTAAAAGTACATGCAGATCAGGATAGTCATGGCGCACCTGAATCAGCGGTTGAGGATTGGCGATGACAATCCCCAACTCTTCCTGCAATTCACGCTTAAGCGCCTGTTGCGGGCTTTCGCCAACCTCACACTTACCACCAGGAAACTCCCAGAGACCGCCCATATGCTTAGCACGGGGACGCAGCGCCAGTAGAATCTGCTGCGCAGCATCACGGATCACTGCGGCCACTACATGCACACGCTTAGTCATGCCCACAACTCCAGCAGCAAAACACCCTTAGGAGCGGTATTCAGCATTGATACGCACATACTCATGAGAAAGATCAGTAGTCCAAATGGTTTCACTACTGCCGCCGCGCTCTAATTCAATACGAATCAGGATCTCCGCTTGCTGCATCACCGCTGCACCTTGCTCTTCGGTATAAGCCTGCGCACGACCACCCTGGGCAACAATGCACACATCATTCAAATACACATTGACCTGTTCGGTATTGAGATCTTTCACCCCAGCATAGCCAATGGCGGCAACAATTCGACCCCAGTTTGGGTCAGACGCAAAGAGTGCTGTTTTGATCAAAGGTGAATGTGCAACCGCATAGGCCACATCCAAACATTCTTGCTGATTGGCGCCGCCTTGGACGTGCACGGTAACAAATTTAGTCGCGCCTTCACCGTCTCGCACAATGGCTTGCGCCAACTGCATGGCAACCTTATTAATGGCCTCACGCAATGCTTCATACAACTCACCTTGCGCCTCGGTAATCGGCGTTAGCGCAGCTTTACCGGTGGCCACCAGAATGCAGGAGTCATTGGTTGAAGTGTCGCCATCAATGGTGATGCGGTTAAAAGACTTATTCGCCGCATCATGCAAAATGTTTTGCAAAATCTCCTGACTGACTGCCGCGTCGGTCGCAATATAACCAAGCATCGTCGCCATATTCGGGCGAATCATGCCTGCTCCTTTGCTGATGCCCGTCACTGTTACGGTCACGCCATTATGCTGAAACTGGACACTGGCACCTTTCGGTAAAGTATCAGTGGTCATAATGCCTTCAGCCGCTAAAGCCCAATTTTCTTCAGCTAAATCACTGATAGCAGCCGGCAAGGCGGCAACAATTTTCGCCACCGGCAAAGGCTCGCCAATCACCCCAGTGGAAAAGGGTAATACCTGCTCAATTGGGCAAGCTAGCAAACCCGCCAACTCTTGGCATACTGCGTTAGCCGCCTGTAAGCCAAGCTCACCAGTGGCCGCATTGGCATTACCGGTATTGACCACCAAGTAACGCGGACTCGATTGCATGCGCTGCTTACATAGCAACACCGGCGCTGCGCAAAAAGCATTCTGTGTGTAAACGCCGGCCACTGTACTACCCTCAGCACAACGCATGAGGACAACATCGCGACGGCCTGGCTTTTTAATGCCGGCACTGGCAATACCCAACTCAAAACCTGCAACTGGGTGCATTACTGGTAATTCACCTAAGCCAACCGCCATGACAATTCTCCCGCTAATCAAATGCGCTGCGCGCGAAAAGAAACGCCGTACGCAGAAAACATCTGGTACGGCGTAAAACTTATACTCTTACCACTTTAAAACATTAACTGATACGGCCACAGCAATGTTTGTATTTTTTGCCAGAACCGCAAGTACAAGGTTCGTTACGGCCAATTTTCACTTCATTGCGCACTTGCGTTAATGGCGCTGCTGGCTCAACTGCGTCGCTGTCTGGCTGCTCATCGTCAAAACCTGCAGCTTCTTCGTGCTGGAATTGCATGCGCTGCGCCATGGCCTGCGCCTGCTGACGTAAACGTGCCTCTTCTTCCTCTGGATCTTCTTTACGAATTTGTACGTTCGATAAGACGCGAATCGAATCACGTTTAATCGAATCCAGTAGTTCACGGAACAAGTTAAAGGATTCACGCTTGTACTCTTGCTTTGGATTCTTTTGCGCATAGCCGCGCAAGTGAATACCGTGACGCAAGTGATCCATCGCGGCCAAGTGCTCTTTCCACAAATCATCCAGCACACGCAGAATAATTTGCTTTTCAAAACTGCGTAAACCCTCTGCGCCAACCAGTTCTTCTTTATCGGTATAAACGGCAATCACCTCTGCGTTAATCCGCTCGCGCAAGGTGTCTTCGAACAAAGAATCATCGCTATCCAGCCACTCTTGAATGGGTAACTGTGCACCAAACTCTTCAGCAATCGCTTGTTCAAGTTCAGCAATATTCCACTGTTCAGGCAATGATTGCGGCGGAATAAACTGCTCAATGGTGTTGCTGAGCACTTCATGTCTAAACTCAGCAACAATGTCACCCACATCAGTCGCTGCCAGCAAACTATTGCGCATGTGGTAGATGACTTTACGCTGCTCATTGGCAACGTCATCGTACTCAAGCAACTGCTTACGCATATCAAAGTTACGGCCTTCAACCTTACGCTGCGCTTTTTCGATGGCATTGCTGACCATGCGATGCTCGATGGCCTCGCCTTCTTTCATGCCTAGCGCTTTCATAAAGTTTTTCACGCGATCTGAAGCGAAAATACGCATCAGATTATCTTCTAAAGACAAGTAAAAACGGGTTGAACCTGGGTCACCTTGACGACCAGAGCGGCCACGCAGCTGGTTATCAATCCGGCGCGACTCATGACGCTCAGTAGCAATCACGTGCAAACCACCGGCTTCAATCACCTGCTGGTGGCTCTTTTGCCAAGCGGCTTTAATATCAGCAATTTGCTCAGGACTTGGGTTATCCAGCACCGCAACTTCAGCTTCCCAACTACCGCCCAAGACAATATCGGTACCACGGCCGGCCATATTCGTGGCAATGGTAACTGACCCCGGACGGCCGGCTTGCGCAATAATGTCCGCTTCTAAATCGTGATGCTTAGCGTTAAGCACTTTATGCTCAATACCTTCAGCCTTCAGCACATTGGAAACATACTCAGAGCTTTCAATCGATGCGGTACCCACCAACACTGGGCGACCTTGCTCTTGGCACTCACGGATATCAGTAATAATTGCCGCGTACTTTTCTGGTGCGGTTAAGAACACTAGGTCATTGAAATCTTTACGCGCAACTGGGCGATGCGTTGGAATCACCGTCACATCCAAACCATAAATCTGACGGAACTCAAAGGCTTCAGTGTCGGCTGTACCTGTCATACCCGACAGCTTTTCATACAAACGAAAATAATTCTGGAAGGTAGTGGAAGCCAAGGTTTGGCTCTCAGGCTGAATATGCACACCCTCTTTAGCTTCAATGGCTTGGTGCAAGCCTTCCGACAGACGACGACCTGGCATGGTGCGACCTGTGTGCTCATCCACCAGCACCACTTGCCCTTCTTGCACAATGTATTCAACGTTGCGGTGAAACAGCTTATGCGCACGCAAACCTGCGTTAACGTGGGTCAACAGACTGAGGTTGCTGGCCGAGTACAAAGATTCATCTTCAGCCAACAAACCCAGCTCAGTCAGCTTTTCTTCAATATATTGATGGCCGGCTTCATTGAGTTCTACTTGGCGGGTTTTCTCATCAATGGTGTAGTGCCCTGCTTCCAACACTTCGCCTTCTTCATCTTCAAGTTGACGTTTAAGGGTTGGAATAATCAGATTAATTTTTTTGTACAACTCAGAGCTGTCTTCGGCTTGCCCTGAAATAATTAGCGGCGTACGTGCTTCATCAATTAAGATCGAGTCCACTTCATCGATCACGGCAAAGTGCAGTTCGCGCTGGAATTTATCTTCGATACTGAACGCCATATTGTCGCGTAAATAATCGAAACCAAACTCGTTATTGGTACCGTAAGTGATATCACAGGCATAGGCTGCACGTTTTTCTTCGGGATCCTGAAAAGGTACAACAACACCCACTCTGAGCCCTAAAAACTCATACAAAGGACGCATCCAGTTCGCATCGCGACGCGCAAGATAGTCGTTGACTGTCACCACATGCACGCCTTTGGCAGGCAGAGCATTTAAGTAAACCGCGAGCGTTGCCACTAAAGTTTTACCTTCACCGGTGCGCATCTCAGCAATCTTACCTTGGTGCAAGGTTTGTCCACCGATCAACTGCACATCAAAGTGACGCATACCCATCACGCGCTTACCAGCCTCACGGACCACAGCAAAGGCTTCAGGCAAGAGTTTATTTAAGCTTTCACCACCGGTTAAACGTTCGCGAAACTCGTTAGTTTTAGCTTTTAATTGCTCGTCAGATAGAGACACCATCTGCTCTTCAAGCGCATTAACGGTATTAACCATTTTGTACATGCGTTTGACTTCACGATCATTCTTGCTTCCAAGGAGTTTTCTGAATAAAGGCGCAAACATAATTAATAACGTTTCCATTTTTGGGGGGGTGAAGGCGCGTAAGCCAAATAGCACTCACCCGCACAAAAAAAACCATTCTACCCGTATTTACTGTCGAATAAAGTAGCCTTCATCAACAAGCTGCTCGTCGAGCATCATAAATATACGCTGTTCAGCCACAATCACTGTTTTTTTGTGAGCTATACTGCCTTTACAAGGTGGTGCCAGAGCATACACATTTCAAGCAAGCATTGAAAAATCTACTCGCCAAGATCCGAGCGAGCTGTTTTGTGAGGTCATTGATGAGCAACCGTTCTATTAAAGCGCAACAAACCACACAACTGCTGCAAGACAACAGCGCATTACAGCGTTTAGTACAACGTGCGCAAAACATTGATCGCCTACAACAGTTGCTGAACCAATATTTACAGCCTGCTGCGCGCGAGCATTGCTACTTAGCCTCCGTGCAGGAGACAACACTCACCCTGATTGTCACCAACGGACATTGGGCTACGCGTTTGCGTTATCAACAAAAGCGTTTGCTGCAGCAGTTGCAACAAGTCCCCGAGTTTAGCCAAGTACTGCGTATTCAGATTAAGGTCCGCCCACCCATGCAACCTGACAAAGCACCGGCGCGTAACATTGAATTTTCAGAACAGATCGGACAGGTGATCAACGCCAGCGCGCAGGCCATCAGTGATCCGACTCTGCGCGAAGCCATGCAACGTTTAGCGCAGCACACCAGAAAACCATAAAAGCTGTGTGATCACATACCTTTAACCGCATAAATGGCGGCCGCATTACGCCAGTAACCTTTGTAATCCATGCCATAACCGAAAATATAACGGTCCTCACAGTGCAAACCAACAAAGTTAGCTTTTAAGTCAGCACAAGCTTTACGATCATGCACTTTATCAACCAACACCGCTGTGTACACTTTACTGGCACCGGCACGCTGACAAAACTCAATAATCGCCGACAGCGTATGCCCTTCATCGAGAATATCGTCGATGATTAAGACTTCACGATCCATAAAAGAAATTTCTGGCTTGGCCTTCCAAAACAGTTCACCACCGCTGGTCTGGTTACGATAACGACTGGCGTGCAAATATGACTGCTCTAAAGGAAAGGTTAATTTGGTCAGTAAATTACCTGCGAAAATCAAACCGCCATTCATCACACAAAACACCACCGGATTGCTATTACACAGCTGCTGATTGATCTGCTCGGCCACAAGATCAACCGCCGCTTGTACTTGCTCAGCGGTGAATAAAACATCGGCCTCAGCCATAACTTGCTGGATATGTTCAAGGTTTGCAGACATCTCAGAGCTCTTTGTTAAACAATTAAGGCGCAAAAGGTACTGCTACAGACGACTTAGGGCAAGTATTGATCGCAAACAAAGTGCCGTTTAGGCTGGATTTCGTTTAATCTAGGCACCTACTTTTTAGCTTTTGGAGCTTTTCATGTCCGCCCATGAAATCCGTCACCCTCTGATCCGCCACAAACTTGGTCTAATGCGTCGCGCTGATATCAGCACCAAAAATTTTCGCGAGCTTGCCCAAGAACTCGGCACCTTACTCACTTATGAAGCAACCAAAGACTTACCCTTAGAAACCCATGCAATTGACGGATGGAGCGGCGTGGTTGAAGTTGAAAAAATTGCTGGTAAAAAAATCACTGTAGTACCGATTTTACGCGCAGGAATTGGCATGCTTGAAGGCGTGCTAAACCTTCTACCCAGTGCCAAGGTCAGTGCTGTGGGTGTGGTTCGTAACGAAACCACACTCAAAGCCCACACCTATTTAGAAAAACTGGCGCCCGACATGCCGTCACGCTTGTCTTTAATCATTGACCCAATGCTGGCCACCGGCAATTCAATGATCGCCACCATCGACTTGCTTAAAAAAGCTGGCTGCAAAGAAATTCGCGCAATGGTTTTAGTTGCTGCTCCAGAAGGTATCAAGGCCGTTAACAATGCGCACCCTGATGTCGAGATTTATACCGCAGCGATTGATCAAGGTTTAGACAGCAACAGTTATATCGTGCCGGGCTTAGGCGATGCTGGTGATAAGATTTTTGGTACCAAGCAAAAGGAGAGCTGATTGATGCATCTTCATCCTCCTGAGCCGGTTTGGAAACAAGCTTTAGCTGGCGCACAAATGCTCTTTGTTGCCTTCGGTGCGCTGGTATTAATGCCGTTGATCACTGGTATGGACCCTAACGTTGCTCTATTCACCGCGGGTATCGGAACCTTAGTCTTTCAACTGGTGACTCAGCGTCAAGTTCCAGTATTTGTTGCCTCAAGCTTTGCTTTTATTGCACCAATTTTATACGCCAAAACCAACTTTGGTTTACCGGCGGTACTCGGTGCAATTATGGCATCCGGGATGGTCTATGTACTGCTCAGCGCTGCGGTACGAATGAAAGGCACCGGCTTTATCGACAAACTGCTACCGCCGGTGGTGATTGCACCAGTGATCATGTGCATTGGCTTGGCGTTGTCACCGGTAGCAGTGAATATGGCGATGGGTAAATCTGGCGATGGTGCTACGCAGCTGATCGCTTACTCCACAGCAATGATCATTTCAATGTCCGCGCTGGTGACAACCCTTGCTGTTGCTACCTTAGGTCGTGGCCTGTTTCGTTTAGTGCCAATCCTTGCCGGCATTATCGTTGGCTGCATGCTCGCGGTTATCTTAGGTGAAGTCAGCACTGAAGCGATTGCCCTCGCGCCGTGGTTCGCTTTACCGGCTTTTGTTGCGCCAGAGTTTCACCTCGGAGCAATTTTGTTCATGTTGCCAGTGGCCTTAGCGCCAGCCATCGAGCATATTGGTGGGGTAATAGCGATTGGCAGCGTGACTGGGCAAAACTACATTAAACAACCAGGCTTGCACCGTACCTTGTTGGGCGATGGCTTAGCCACCAGCACCGCAGGCTTGTTTGGCGGCCCACCAAACACCACTTACGCTGAAGTCACCGGCGCAGTAATGCTGACCAAGAACTACAATCCAAAGATTATGACTTGGGCAGCAGGCTTCGCCATTGCATTAGCCTTTATCGGTAAGTTCGGGGCCGCACTGCAAAGTATCCCAGTACCGGTAATGGGCGGTATTTTATGTTTGTTATTTGGCTCTATTGCTGTGGTAGGCCTCAACACTTTAATCCGCAACCAAGTTGATTTATCCGAAGCCCGTAACTTAATAATCGTCTCAGTCACCCTAGTATTTGGAATTGGCGGCATGAGCATTGGCAGTGGAGATTTCACTTTATCGGGCATTTCCTTATGTGCGGTGATCGCACTGCTGCTTAACGTAATTCTGCCGGGCAATAAAGGCTGGAAGACTAAATTACCTGAGGATGGCGAAGAGCCAACGCCATTGTATTAATTAAGTCGCAAGCGCTGTATTAGACGCGCTAAAACAAAAGCCCCGCATACTGCAGGGCTTTTTTGTGTTTAACCCTATAGGGTTAGCTGCGCTCTGGTGGCGTCAGATAGGCAGCAGTATGCCCACGTCTTGCTTCACTTTCTTGTAATTCCATACGTGCAATGCTACGCAGATGCACTTCATCTGGGCCATCAGCAAAACGCAAGCAGCGACCGCCAATCCACAAGTCAGCTAAGGGTGAGTCAGGGGTAAGTCCCATTGCACCAAACACTTGGATTGCTCGATCAACCACGTTCAAATGCATGGTCGGTACTACAGCTTTAATCATTGAAATCTCTTTACGCGCTACACGAGCACCGACTTCATCAATCATCCATGCTGTTTTCAAGACCAGCAAGCGCGCCTGTTCAATTTCCATACGTGAGCGTGCAATCCACTCCGCAACACTGCCATGCTGGTGTAGGTAGCGACCAAAGGTTTTACGCTCTTGTGAACGCTCCACCATCAGTTCTAAAGCAAGCTCAGCCATACCAATCGAGCGCATGCAGTGGTGGACGCGACCTGGGCCTAAGCGTGCTTGCGCCATCATAAAACCGTCACCTTCTTTAGCCAATAAGTTGGCTACAGGCACTCGTACATTACGCAGAACGATTTCACAGTGGCCTTCTGGAGCAATGTGATTCATCACAGGAATATTGCGCTCAACGGTCACTCCTAGAGTGTCCATTGGCACTATGACCATGCTTTGTTGGCGCTTAGCATCGCCATCTGGATCAGTTTTACCCATCACAATCATAAAGGTGCAATTGGGGTGCGAAGCATTGGTAATAAACCACTTACGACCATTGATTACATACTCATCGCCTTCACGACGGATCAAGGTCTGAATATTGCTGGCATCTGAGGAGCCGACATCCGGCTCAGTCATGGCAAATGCAGAACGAATTTGCCCTTCAAGCAAGGGATGGAGCCATTTCTCGCGTTGCTCAGGCGTAGCAAACATGTGCAGTAGCTCCATGTTGCCGGTGTCGGGAGCATTACAGTTGAACACTTCAGAGGCCCAACTGACTCGACCCATGATTTCTGCCAAGGGTGCGTACTCAAGATTAGTTAAACCTTGGCCCGGCTCACCCTCTTGCAAAGACGGTAAGAACAGGTTCCATAAGCCTTCCGAGCGAGCTAAAGCTTTTAAATCTTCCATAAATGAAACAGGGTAAACACCGGCAGCCACTTCCTGCTGCCATGCACCGATGCGCGGCACAATATGTTGATCCATAAAATCAGTCAGTTGCTTGCGTAACGCTTGGGTTTTTTCGCTATAAGAAAAATCCATGAAATCCTCCAAAGGTACCAGGGTGCTAAGGCGTTGTCCTCAGAGTAGGTGAGATGCGCTGCAAGCTAAAGCATTATTGATTTCAATGACCAGCAATAATCAATATTAATGATAAGCCAAGAAATAGGCTGCTTGCTGTAAATCTAAAACTCAAAAAAAACCACCCAAAGAGGGTGGTTTAAAGTTTTAACGATTGACCTACACCGCCGCCGCAGGGCGCATATAGGAAATAGGAGCCAAACTGGAATCTGCAAAGGTCACCACTTCCCAAGCATCAGGCTGCTCAAGTAGGGTTCTCAGCAATAAGTTATTCAAAGCATGTCCCGACTTATAGCCGCGGAACTCACCAATCAAACTTTTCCCTAGCAAATATAAATCGCCGATAGCATCAAGGATTTTATGCTTCACGAATTCATCTTCGTAACGTAAACCATCTTCATTGAGGACTGAGTTTTCATCAACAACGATTGCGTTATCGACACTGCCCCCTAAAGCGAGATTGTTGGTACGCAAGAACTCAATGTCACGCATAAAGCCAAAGGTGCGCGCACGACTGACTTCTTTGACAAACGAGGTGCTGGAAAAATCCACGCACGCCGTTTGTGTACGCCCTTCAAACACTGGGTGGTCGAAGTCAATTTCAAAGCCCACTTTAAAACCTTCAAAAGGTACAAAAGTAGCACGCTTCTCACCGTCCTCAACTGTTACTTCACGTAAAATACGAATGAATTCTTTCGGCGCATCTTGCTCTTCTAATCCAGCAGACTGAATTAAAAATACAAAAGGCCCAGCACTACCATCCATGATCGGTACTTCTGAAGCAGAAAGCTCAACATAAGCGTTATCAATGCCTAAACCGGCCATGGCCGATAACAAGTGTTCGACCGTATCCACTTTAACATCGCCTTTGACCAGCGTTGTTGACATGGTGGTCTCACCGACGTTTTTTGCTAGAGCTGGTATTTCCACCACAGGATCTAAATCCATACGGCGAAACACTATACCCGTATCCACTGCTGCCGGGCGCAAAGTCAGGTAAACCTTCTCGCCTGAGTGCAAACCGATACCAGTGGCACGGATAATATTTTTCAAGGTGCGTTGTCTAATCATGACTTAAGCCGCTGCTATACTGGTTGCGAATAGTTTTCAATAATGCGCAGCATCTTAACAGATGCTGCGCCAATAACGAAACTAACTCGCAATATCCAATCCTTATCAGTCTGCTTGGCGTCGTAAAAACGCAGGAATATCCAAGTAATCCATCTCTTCTTGGTTGCTCGGCTTACTGGCAGTCGCTGCAGCAGCACTGGCACGACGCTGCGTTACTGGTCGGTCGTAATGGTTATAATTGACTTCCTTCGCTTCATCTAGAGCGGCAGTCATCGCTGGCATCGCTGCCGCCACTTTTAAAGTGTTGGTGTTATCCACCACCTTGACTGGTTTTTCCATGCGTGGATCTAAGCCTGTCGCGACTACAGTCACGTGCAACTCATCACGCATATCTGGATCAATCACAGTACCAACTTTAACCATCGCTTCGTCGGAAGCAAAGGCTTCAATGATGTTACCCACTTCAGCGTATTCGCCCAGTGACAAGTCAGGACCGGCAGTGATATTAACCAAGATACCACGTGCACCATTAAGGTTAACGTCATCAAGCAATGGGTTACGAATCGCTTCTTCAGTGGCTTCACGCGCACGGTTCGGACCGCTGGCACAACCAGTGCCCATCATCGCCATGCCCATTTCGCTCATCACCGTTTTAACGTCAGCAAAGTCAACGTTAATCATGCCGGGACGCTTGATGATGTCGGAAATACCGCGCACAGCACCAGCTAGCACATCATCAGCTTTAGCAAAGGCAGACAGCAAGCTGGCGTCTTTACCGAGGATGGTCAGCAGTTTTTCATTAGGAATAGTAATCAATGAATCAACATGCTCAGCCAGCAAACGAATACCTTCATCAGCAATTTGCAGACGACGCTTGCCTTCAAAAGGGAACGGACGAGTGACTACGGCAACCGTCAAAATACCCATTTCTTTAGCGACTTGGGCAATGATTGGCGCAGCGCCAGTACCGGTACCACCACCCATACCTGTGGTGATAAAGACCATATCGGTGCCTTGCAATACTTCTGCAATGCGTTCACGATCTTCTTCTGCAGCCTTACGACCGACTTCTGGGTTGGTGCCAGC
The DNA here is from genome assembly GCA_048266525.1 of Pseudomonas sp. Lineage (GTDB taxonomy): Bacteria > Pseudomonadota > Gammaproteobacteria > Pseudomonadales > Pseudomonadaceae > Denitrificimonas. The sequence goes on along the minus strand of JBLWZG010000003.1, from coordinate 126,610 downwards.
ACCAAGGCCTTTAGTGACGTTGGTGCCTAATTGCAGCACGGTACGCGCAGTAATATCACGCAATGCCTGAGCATCGGTATTGGCGCAAATAAACTCAACGCCTTCAATGTTATTGGCCACCATGTGATTGACAGCATTACCACCGCCACCACCGACACCAATTACTTTTATCACAGCGCTCTGCGGAGTCTGATCAACTAATTCAAACATAGTAACTCTCCTACCCTTCTCGTTATAGTCCAGCTTTCGCCAGTTTTATTCATTACAATTGGTTTTGCAGCCAGCGCTTGATCTTGCCAAACACTGCTGTTTTATCTTCTGTTTGCTCATGGCTTTTTCCTGCCATGATTGCGCCATCTGCTTGTTTACGTAGCCCGTACACCAATAAACCAACCGCGGTTGAATAGATTGGGTTACGCACTACATCACCGATACCTTTAATGCCGTAAGGCGTGCCTAAACGCACTGGCATATGGAAAATTTCTTCAGCCAACTCGACCGCGCCCTCCATTTTTGCAGTGCCGCCGGTCAGTACAATTCCGGCAGGAATCATGTCTTCGTAGCCACTGCGACGCAGCTCCGACAAAATCAAGGTAAACAGCTCGTCATAACGTGGCTCGACCACCTCAGCTAAGGCTTGACGGGATAACTCACGCGGTGGACGGTCGCCCACGCTTGGCACTTTAATCGTCTCGCCAGGGCCGGCTAATTTAGCCAGCGCACAGGCGTAGCGAATTTTAATTTCTTCAGCGTATTGGGTCGGTGTGCGCAGGGCCATAGCGATGTCGTTGGTGACTTGATCTCCGGCAATCGGGATCACCGCAGTGTGACGAATCGCACCCTCAGTGAAGATCGCAATATCTGACGTACCTCCACCGATATCCACCAAGCACACACCCAGCTCTTTCTCGTCTTCGGTCAAGACGGCATTGGCTGAAGCGAGCTGCTCAAGAATCACATCTTCAATTTCCAAACCACAGCGACGCACACACTTTTCAATATTTTGTGAAGCATTAATGGCGCAGGTCACCACATGGACACGTGCTTCTAAACGCACACCGGACATTCCCAGTGGCTCACGCACGCCTTCTTGCTTATCAATCACGTAATCTTGCGGCAAGGTATGCAGCACTTTTTGATCAGAAGGAATTGCAACCGCTTGCGCTGCATCCAGCACTCGCTCTAAATCAGCACGACTGACTTCACGATCACGAATCGCCACGGTGCCATCAGAGTTCTGACTACGAATATGGCTGCCTGCAATACCAACAAACACAGAGTGGATATGACAGTCGGCCATGAGCTGTGCTTCTTCAATCGCACGCTGCACGGATTGCACCGTCGATTCGATATTAATCACTACGCCTTTCTTCAAGCCACGGGTTGGGTGCGTACCGATCCCAACAATGTTCAATTCACCGTCAGGAGTCACTTCGGCAACCAACGCCACAACCTTGGACGTGCCTATATCAAGACCAACAATCATGTTGTGGTTATTTTCATTTGCCATTAATTTTTTCTCCTTCACTGTGCCACCACCGCTGTAGTTTCACTTGCTGTCGGTGCGCGCCACGCCACAGCCAAACCGTTGGCATAGCGCAAATCAACCCGTTCAATTTTATCAATCTGCTCTTTCAATTCTTTTTCATAAACCACAGCAAAACGACGCATTTTCTCAACCAAATGATCACGACCAAACAACAATTGCAGGCCTGTTTGGGTAGTCACAAACCAACTGCCACGCTCACGCATTTCTAACTGTTTTACCGAATAACCCAAAGGCCGTAAGGCTTGGCTAAACGTCAGGTACTGCTGCATCACACGTTGCTGCGCATGCTTGGGACCTGACAAGTGCGGTAAGTTGGCATGTGCTTGCACATCCAACACGGTAAATAAATGGCCTTGGGTACTGAGTAAAGCACTTTCACCCCAGCGCGCCACAGGTAATTCTTCTTGCACTATCACTTGCAACTGGTCTGGCCAAATCCGGCTGACTTCAGCATGGGCAATCCAAGGTAGTTTTTCTAAAGCATTACGTACCGCAGCAATATCAACCGACAAAAATAAATCAGCACTGTAGGGCATCAACTCTTTTTGCACCGCTTGCTGGTTGACTGCACTCAACTCGCCCAATACCCGAATAGTCGAGATTGGCGGATTAACATGCGGTTGCAACAGTTGCCAAACCCGATCAGCACTCAATAGCAGCGCCAGCAACAACGCAGCTAGCAACAGTCGGCTGAGCAGGGTCCAGTTTGGCTTTGGCCACTGACGCGGCGCTTTCTGTACGGCAGCACGACGCGCTCCGCGAGCAGGCGCTTGGCGCGACGCTCCACGTTGAGCAGCTGTCTTATTGTGCAGCAGTACACGACTCATGAGCCTAACCTCCCAGCTGTAAAGTACCGGCCAAAATGGTCAGCACTAATGCAGTGAAATCTAAACCTGCAGCACGGGCTGCCATCGGCACTAAGCTGTGGTCGGTCATGCCCGGCACAGTGTTAACTTCCAATAACCAGAACTGACCTTGCGCATCTTGCATCACATCAGCACGCCCCCAACCGGTGACACCTAAGCTTTGGCAAGCACGTGCTGTTAAATCGCGCAGCTCAGCTTCTTTTTCTGCGGCCAAACCACAAGGAATCTGATACTGAGTGTCGTTTGAGTGATACTTGGCTTCGTAGTCATAGAACGCGTGACTGGTACCTAAGCGAATCGGTGGCAACACTTCGCCGGCCAACATCGCGATGGTGAACTCAGGACCCGAAATCCACTGCTCAACCAAGACTTGTGCATCAAACTGTCGAGCGTCTTGCCAAGCTGCAAGTAAGGTTGCTAAATCGTCAACCTTAGCCATACCAATGCTTGAACCTTCGCTGGCTGGCTTAACAATTAACGGAAAACCGAGCTGCTCAGCAGCCACATGACAATCTTCTGCAGTCACTAAAGCGGCGTGACGTGGCGTCGGTAAACCAACACTCTGCCAAATCTGTTTGGTGCGCAGCTTATCCATAGCTAGCGCAGAGGCCAGCACACCGCTGCCGGTATAAGGAATGCCTGCGCACTCTAATAAGCCTTGTACGGTACCGTCTTCGCCGCCGCGACCGTGCAGCACAATAAAGGCGCGATCAATCGGCTGCTCGCATAAGCGCTTGAGTAAATCATCTCCGACATCAATGGCAAACGCATCGACACCGGCTTCTTGTAATGCGGCTAAAACCGCCGCACCTGACTTCAGTGAGACTTCACGCTCTGCACTACGGCCGCCATAGAGCACGGCAACACGACCGAAAGCGGCAACATCAAACGACTGATTCATACTTCAGCCTCCAGCGAACGCGCAGCAAACAAAGGATGCTTAATTAACTGCGGGGCAATACCACCGACATCACCGGCGCCTTGGCAGAGTAAAATATCGTTAGGGCGCAGCAAGGGCTTGAGTAACGGCGCAAGGTCAGTACCGCGCTCAACATACAGCGGATCTAAACGGCCACGTTGGCGAATGCTGTGACACAGCTGGCGACTGTCGGCGCCAGGGATCGGCTCCTCGCCAGCTGGATAGACTTCCAACAGCAACAGCACTCCGGTTTCACCCAGCACTTGGACAAAATCTTCATATAAATCACGGGTGCGTGAATAGCGATGCGGCTGATAGACCATCACTAAACGACGACCCGGCCAACCGTCATGTACAGCTTTAATTACCGCTGCTACTTCACTTGGATGGTGACCGTAATCATCCACCAGCATCACTTCGCCGCCGTCTACTTGCAATTGTCCGTACACTTGAAAGCGACGACCCACACCTTCAAAGCCGGACAAACCTGCAATAATCGCAGCGTCAGAAATACCTTCATCGGTGGCAATAGCAATGGTCGCCAAAGCATTCAAGACATTGTGCTTACCCGGCATGTTCACCGACACATCAAGCGGCTCACGACCTTTGCGTAATACGGTAAATGCTGTGCGCATGCCCACTTGGCTGACATTGATTGCGCGTAAGTCGGCATCATCAGAGAACCCGTAAGTAATCATCGGACGCTTCACTTGTTTAGCAATTTCACGCACGGACGGATCATCCACGCAGAGCACGGCTAAACCATAAAAAGGTAGATTGTGTAAAAAATCGACAAAGGTTTTCTTTAACTTATTAAAGTCGCCGCCATAAGTGCTCATATGGTCAGCATCAATATTGGTGACCACTGACACCATTGGCTGCAAATGTAAGAAGCTTGCGTCACTTTCATCAGCTTCAGCAATCAGGTAGCAACCACCACCGAGCTGAGCATTACTGCCCGCCGCATTCAGGCGACCACCAATTACAAAAGTCGGATCAAGACCTGCCGCAGCAAACACTGAGGCTAACAAACTGGTGGTGGTGGTTTTCCCGTGCGTACCCGCTACCGCAATTCCATGGCGATAACGCATCAATTCAGCGAGCATTTCCGCACGTGGTACGACTGGAATACGACGCTCTAGACCACGCGCCACTTCTGGGTTGGATGGGTTAATCGCACTCGACACCACCAACACATCAGCATGTTCAACGTTTTCAGGATGATGACCGAACACCACATTCACGCCTAACTCTTGCAAACGCTCGGTCACCGCTGACGGTTTAAGATCTGAGCCTGAGACATCATAACCAAGGTTGCGTAACACCTCGGCGATGCCGCACATGCCAGTCCCACCGATACCAATAAAATGGATGCGACGAATACGGCGCATGCGGCGCATTTCTGCTGATGTCGGTTGTAATAAATCAACCACGGGCCACCTCCAAACACACAGCGACGACTTGCTGTGTAGCATTGGGCTGCGCCAATACGCGCGCTTGTGCGCCCATGGTTTTAATGCGTTGCTTGTCCATCAGTACCTCTTTAAACTGTGCAGCTAAACGGTCTGCATCAGTCGTATATTGCGGCAACAAGACGGCAGCGCCTTGTTTTGCCAAAAATTCTGCATTGCGGGTTTGGTGATCATCAATGGCATGCGGCAGTGGCACTAAAAATGATGCCAAACCCGCCGCGGCCAACTCACTCACCGTCAATGCACCAGCACGGCACACCACTAAATCAGCCCAAGCATAGGCACGCGACATATCACTAATAAACGGCACCACTTGTGCTTCAACCGCAGCGGCTTGATAGCGTTCACGGGTCACTTGATCATTATTGCGTCCGGCTTGATGGGTCACCTGCGGACGCAACTCAGCAGGCAACTGAGCCAGCGCTGCCGGCAATAATTTGTTCAGCGGCTCAGCACCTAAACTGCCGCCCAGTACTAATAAATTAACCGCACGTCCTTCTAGACCATTGCGTGGGGTTTCTAAAAACAACGACGCACGCACTGGGTTACCGGTGGTTACACAGTTTTTGCGTTTGCTAAAGGTGTTAGGGAAGGCTTCACACACTCGTGTAGCAAAACTTGAGAGCAAATGATTGGCAGTTCCAACCACAGCGTTTTGCTCATGAATCACCAGCGGAACACCTGCCATTTTTGCGGCAAGACCGCCAGGACCGGTGACGTACCCACCCAACCCTAATACACAGACAGGCTGCAGTTCACGCATTAAGCGTTTGGCTTGCCATAAAGCGGCCAGCAATTTAAAAGGCGCGGTCAGTAATGCGGCAAAACCTTTACCACGCAAACCATCCACTTTTAAGGTGTGCAACGTAAAACCAGCTTCAGGCACCAATTCATTCTCAATGCCACGGCCCGCGCCCAGCCAATGCACTGTATAACCACGCACCTTAAACTCTTCAGCACAGGCTAAAGCGGGAAACACATGACCACCGGTGCCTGCCGCCATAATTAAAATATTACCGCGCATCACGCACCCCCTTGGCCATCGCAGCAATTTGCGCTTTGCTCATCGAGTCGGTGGACAGCAGCAAAGTGCGGCGCTCCCACTCAATACGCAGCAGAATTGCCAAGCTGATGCAGCACACCACCAACGAGCTACCGCCATAACTGATAAACGGCAAGGTCAGACCTTTGGTCGGCAATAACCCGGTATTCACCCCTAAATTAATCACCACTTGTGCAATCCACAGCAGAGCCAAACCATAGGCCACATAAGCGCTGTAATATTTTTTTGCTTGCTCAGCCCAAACGCCGATGTATAAAGCGCGCACGCTAACAAACATAAAGAGTGCCAAAGTCAGCAGCGCACCGAGCATGCCAAGTTCTTCTGCCAAGACTGAAAAAACAAAGTCGGTGTGTGCTTCCGGTAAAAAGAATTGCTTTTGGATACTGTTGCCCAAACCCAGCCCCAACCACTCACCACGACCGAAGCTGATCAAGGCTTGGGTCAACTGATAGCCGCTGCCGTATTGGTCTTGCCATGGGTTGGTAAAGTTAGTTAAGCGCGCCATCCGGTAACTTTCAAAACGCATCAGGTACCATAATGAGCCGACTAAAATACCCAGCAAAGGTACAGACACCCGCAAGCCCACGCCGCCTAAAAAGAACATCACAATGATACTGCCAGCCATCACTACTGTGGCGCCAAAGTCGGGCTCTTGCATCAGTAATGCACCCATGATCGCCAAGATCACTAAAGGCTTAAACAGTCCAAAAAATTGCCGCTGCACTTGTTCTTTGCGACGCACCAAATAACCAGCAATGAAAACAACCATAAACAACTTGGCCAATTCAGACGGCTGAATATTAAAAATACCTGCACCTAACCAGCGCTTGGAGCCATTCACTTCGCGACCAATTCCAGGAATCAACACCAGCACCAGTAAAACCAAGGCCAGCGCCAATAGCCAACCGCTGTAACGCTCCCACATCGACATGGGTATAAATAGAGTGAAAGCACCAGCAATTAAGGCCAGCACGATATACACCAAGTGACGGATGAAATAATGGTAAGTATTACCGTTGTTAATTTCTGCAACGGAGGCAGATGCCGAAGCAATCATCACCAAACCGATGCCCATCAATAACGCGCAAGCAGTCAACAATGGAAAGTCGATATCCACTTGGTTGTTATGACGCCAAGGTGACGGCAGCGACAGCATATCAAGTAGGCTCATAACAACCTCCCGACAGCTTGGGCGAACAACTCACCACGCTCTTCAAAGCTTTTAAACATATCCAAGCTGGCGCAAGCTGGTGCCAATAACACTGAATCACCCGACTCGGCGAGCTGCGCGGCTTTAAGCACAGCCTCTGGTAAAGTGGCCACGTGTTCAATTTTCACAGTGCCCGCCAACGCATCAGCGACACGCTGTGCATCCCGTCCTAATACAACAACTGCACGACAATACTGCGCCACTGGTGCCTGTAAGCTGGAAAAATCTGCGCCTTTGCCATCACCGCCAGCGATCAGTACCAACTTGCCTGGATTGCCCGCACCGAGGCCCTCAATAGCTGCTAAGGCCGCGCCAACGTTGGTCGCTTTAGAATCGTTGTACCACTGGACACCTTGCACCGTGCGCAGCCATTGGCAGCGATGCTCAAGCCCAGGAAAGGCTTGCAAAGCCGACAGCATCGGTGCCATCGGCACGTTCATTGCGGTGCCAATGGCGAGTGCAGCCAATGCATTAGCTTGGTTATGACTGCCACGAATTTTCAACTGACTCACTGGCAGTAACAATTGATCGCCATAGGCTAAGTAGGTTTCAGTGTTGTGCTCACGCAGGCCAAACTCACCAGAGCCAGGCACAGATAGGCCAAAACTGATCACAGCAGCGTCTGTGTGCGGCGGCTGTGAAGCAGCATCATCGCGATTGATCACCACGGTTTGTGCATGGTTAAAGACACGTTGTTTGGCCGCAATATAACCCTTTAGATCAGCATAACGGTCCATGTGGTCTTCACTGATATTCAAGCAGACCGCAACACGCGCTTGCAGATGCGCGGTGGTTTCCAGCTGAAAACTAGAGAGTTCCATGACATACACATCCACAGCATCATCGAGCAAATCAAGCGCTGGCACGCCTAAGTTGCCGCCAACCGCAACCTTGAAGCCCGCCGCAGCAAACATCTGACCGACCAAGGTGGTGACAGTGCTTTTCGCATTGGAACCGGTAATGGCAACAATTGGCGCACGGGCGTGCTGCGCAAACAGATCAATATCGCCTGAAATTGTTACACCACTGGCAATCGCTGCCTGAATGGCTGGCGTACTTAGCGCTAGACCAGGACTGACATAGAGTATCTGCACAGTGCTTAATAGATCCGCTGATAAAGGTCCACAGTGCACCGTCACTTCTGGATACTCATGCTGTAACCGAGCCAGTTCGGGTGGATGCTCACGGCTATCAGCGACGGCAAAAGACTGCCCGTGGCGCGCTAAAAAACGCACCAAAGACATGCCACTTTTGCCCAGGCCGACCACGACCTGTGTGTGCTGTTCCATGTTATTCACCTAACTTATCTCAGTTTCAAGGTGGCAAGTCCCACCAATACGAGAACCACAGTGATGATCCAGAAGCGCACGATCACACGCGGCTCTGGCCAGCCTTTTAATTCAAAATGATGGTGGATCGGTGCCATCCGGAAAACACGCTTACCGGTTAACTTAAACGAAGCCACTTGAATCACCACCGACAAGGTTTCGACGACAAACACACCGCCCATAATGAACAGGACAATTTCTTGACGCACTACCACAGCTACAGTGCCGAGCGCAGCGCCCAAGGCTAGCGCACCGACGTCACCCATAAAGACTTGGGCTGGATAAGTGTTGAACCATAAAAAGCCTAAGCCTGCGCCAACCAATGCGCCGCAGAAAATAATCAACTCTCCAACACCTGGCACATAAGGAATAAACAGATACTGGGCAAAACTGACGTGACCTGAAAGATAGGCAAAAATACCCAACGCGCCACCCACCAAAACCGTTGGCAAAATCGCTAATCCATCTAGACCGTCAGTCAAATTGACGGCGTTACTGGTACCCACAATTACTAAATAGGTCAGGACAATAAAACCTGCACCTAATGGAATACTGATATCTTTTAAGAACGGCACAATCAGAGCTGTTTCACCTGGCGTTTGTGCAGTGAAATACAGCACCAGCGCTGCGGCCAAACCAAATACGGACTGCCAGAAATACTTCCAACGACCTGGCAGACCACGTGAGTTTTTCTCAACCACTTTACGGTAATCATCAACCCAGCCAATGGCACCAAACAGCACAGTCACCAGCAAGACAATCCAAACATAGCGATTACTCAGGTCAGCCCACAGCAAGGTACTAATAGTGATTGAAGCTAAAATCAATGCGCCGCCCATGGTGGGTGTGCCGGACTTAGACAGATGCGATTGCGGCCCATCAGTGCGCACCGATTGGCCAATTTGCAAATTACGCAAAGTACGGATCATTTTTGGACCGAGCCACAATGACATCACTAAAGCGGTGAGCACACCAAAAATCCCGCGCAGAGTCAGGTACTGAAAGACCGCAAAGCCTTTGTAGTACTGCTGTAGGTACTCCGCCAGTAAAAGTAACATTAGATTGTTTCCCCTAAACCCGTACGCAGCGCATTCACAACATGTTCCATTGCGGCACTGCGTGAACCTTTAATTAAAAGTGTTGCTGGACCACTAATCTGGGTCAGCAGTGCCTCGATCAGACTGTTTTGTTCTAAAAAGTGCCCTGATACGCCACAATATTGTGCAATCGCATGCTGCATCAGTGGTCCCACGGCATAAACCGCATCCACTTTGCCATTGGCATAGGCACCAATCTGGGCATGTTCCTGTTCTGCCCATGCACCCAACTCAGCCATATCACCCAACACTAAAACGCGCTGACCGGGCATGTTTTCCAGCACATCAATCGCCGCACGAATCGACGCAGGGTTGGCGTTGTAGCTGTCATCAATCAACTGCACATGATTGGCACATTCATGCACCACACTACGTCCAGAGATGGCGCTCATGCTCTCCAAGCCTTGCTTGATGTCTGCCAAAGAAAAACCTAAAGCATGCGCCGCAGCCGCAGCAGCTAAGGCATTGCTGACGTTATGCAAACCCATCACAGCCAGCTGAATAAAACACTCACCCGCCACGCCGTGTAGGTTAAAGCCCATACGCCCCTGTGCATTACTGTTTATCGCGCTAGCATAGACTGCAGCGGCAGGATTACTGGTGGAAAAACTCAGTACCTGACACACCGTGTTACGCGCACGCCATTGCGCAAAAGCGCCGTCATCAAGATTGAGGACGGCAGTATGCTCAGCAGCCAAGCCATCAAGAATCTCACCTTTGGCTAAAATAATTTGCTCAGGACCACCAAATTCGCCAGCATGCGCCATGCCAGCATTGCTGATTACTGCCACCATAGGCTGGGTCAGCGCTGCGGTATAAGCAATTTCGCCAAGACGCGAGGCACCCAATTCCACAACTGCAGCGCGATGCTGAGCATTAAGCTCCAGCAAAGTGAAGGGTACGCCAAGCTCATTATTAAGGTTGCCACGTGTGGCCAATACTGCAGTTGCCCCTAAAGCACTGCGACAGATACTGGCCAGCATTTCTTTAACTGTAGTTTTGCCGCTGGAACCAGTAACTGCAGCCGTCTTACCGGTGAATTGCTGACGATTAAGCAAAGCAATTTGTCCCAAAGCAATCCGCGTATCAGCAACATGTAACTGCGGGATGGCTAAATCAGCAGTAATTTCTTCCACAACAGCAGCCACTGCACCACGTTTAGCCACATCGGCTAAATAGCTATGGCCGTCAAAAAATTCACCGCGCAACGCGACAAACAGCTGACCTGTTGTGACTTTGCGACTGTCCGTACTCAGCGTACTAAACTCAACATCAGCACCAACTAAGCAAGCATTAAGCGGTGTGAGCAGCTGGCTTAATTGCAGTGATTTAAACATTGTCCACCTGCCATGCAGCTAACGCCTGCTGTGCTTGCTCGATATCAGAAAAATGCTGACGCACTTGTTTTATTTCTTGGTAATCTTCATGGCCTTTGCCGGCCAACACGACGACATCTTCACGCCGTGCCTGAGCAATGATGTGTGCAATGGCCGCGGCGCGACCGGCCACTTCAGTAACGGCCGCATCAGCGCTAAAACCACTCAGCACCTCAGCACGAATATTGGCCGGATCTTCGCTGCGTGGATTATCATCGGTGACCACTGCGGCATCAGCTAAACGGCCCACTACTTCAGCCATTAACGGGCGCTTGCCGGCGTCGCGATCACCGCCGCAACCAAACAAACAGAGCAAGCGCCCATCAGGCGCAACATGCGGACGCAAAGCACCCAACACTTGCTCTAAGGCGTCAGGCGTGTGCGCATAATCGACCACCACCAGCGGCTGCTGTTGCCCACCTAAAACTTGCATACGTCCAGCAGGACCTTGCAACAAAGGGATCAAGGTTAAGGCTTGCTTAATCGAGTAATCCAAACCCAGTAAAGCGCCAATAACGGCCAATAAATTACTTAAATTAAAACGACCAATCAGCGGGCTGGATAAATTACCTTCACCCTGTGCAGTGACCACTTCCGCTTGAATGCCAGCCGCACTGAAGCGAACATTGCGGCAGTACACAGTGGCGCTGGCGTCCGTCAAACTATAGGTAATCAAACGGGCCGCATGGTTTTTTGCAGCAAGCTCGCGGCCAAAGGCATCATCAATATTTAAAACAGTTGCACGCAAATCAGGCCAACTAAACAAACGCGCCTTAGTTTCGGCATAAGCTTGCATCGAACCATGGTAATCAAGATGGTCACGGGTCAAGTTGGTTAACACCGCCACTGCAACTTTAACTGCGGCAATACGATACTGCGCCAAGCCATGGGAAGAGACTTCCATCGCTACCGCTTTTGCCCCAGCGTTTTTCAGATCAGCTAACGTGGCCTGAACCGCTAATGGGTCCGGTGTGGTGAACTGCCCGCTGACTAAGTTGCCATAAAAACCGCAACCTAAAGTACCAATCAAACCACAAGGCTGATCGAGCATATCTAAAGCTTGCGCCAGCAACTGGGTGACACTGGTTTTGCCATTGGTACCGGTTACTGCTACAACACGCATAGCACGACTTGGCTCACCATAAAAGCGCCCCGCAATTTCAGAAATTTGCGCTTGTAGGCCATGGACGGGCAACAGCAAGGCCTCACTGTCATGCATTGGCAGGGCATCGCCTGCTTCATAGGCAACTGCTGCTGCACCGCGAGCAATGGCATCACCAATGTAATCACGACCATCTTGCTGATTGCCGTCTACGGCTAAAAACAAATCACCAGGACGCACCTTGCGGCTGTCCAAGGTCAATTCACGAATCAGCGTCGAGCTGGGGGCTTGCGCGAACAATTGGTTAAGAGGCATTGCCATTAGCCGCGCCCTCCTTGCGTAGTGCCAACCACTGCGGTTGGCGTCTCGGTTGGTAAATTATCTGGACGTACATTGAGCATGCGCAGTGCGCCAGCCATCACCCGACCAAACACCGGTGCCGCCACCAAGCCGCCGTAATAACCGCCTTTACTCGGCTCATCAATCACCACCACCGCGGCAACCCGTGGATTATCAATAGGTGCGACACCGGCAAACAATGAACGGTAAGAGCTCTCGGTATAGCCGCCACCAGTCGCCAGTTTTTTTGCTGTACCACTTTTGCCACCAACGTGATAACCCGGCACTTGCGCACGCGCACCGCCACCGCCGACTTCTTCCACCACGGCCTGCAACATGCTCATCACTTGACTGGTAATTTCAGGATCAATCACTTGCTCGCCAGCTGCAACCGTTTGGTCTTGGCGCAGTAGTGATAAAGGCACATTACGTCCTTGATTGCCTAATACGGCGTAGGCGTGCGCCAACTGCACAGCGGTGACCGATAAGCCATAGCCATAAGCCAAGGTCGCTGTTTCTGCTTGCCCCCATTTACGGTGCATCGGTAACTGTCCGACACGCTCACCAGGAAAACTCAAACCGGTATCAGCACCGAAACCCACACTTTGCATCATGTTGTAGACTGGGAGCGCACCAATATCTAAGGCAATTTTACTGATCGCCACGTTGCTGGATTTTTTCAGTACACCGGTTAAGTCCAGCAAACCACCACGTGACACATCGCGGATGGTATAGCGACCAATTTTAAAAGTGCCATTACCGGTATCAACGGTCGATTCAGGCGTCCAACGCCCGGTACCCAAAGCAGCAGCAATTGAAAAGGGTTTAACCGTAGAGCCAGGCTCAAACACATCAATCATGGCGCGGTTACGCATCGCTTGTGGGGTCAAGTGCCGGCGATTATTAGGATTAAAGGTTGGATGATTGACCATGGCTAAAATTTCGCCTGTACGAACATCAATCATCACCAGCGAGCCAGCCTTGGCTTCAAACTCAAGCAGGGCATTACGCAACTCACGGTGCGCTAAATACTGCAGACGTAAATCAATTGATAACGCCAACTGCTTGCCAGGTTTGGCGTTTTCTTTCACTTGCAAATCACGAATCAGATCGCCACGACGATCTTTAATCACTTGGCGCTTGCCTGGCACGCCGGTCAGCCACTCATCAAAAGCCAACTCAATGCCTTCTTGGCCATGCTCGTCAATATTAGTGAAACCTACTAGATGCGCAGCTACTTCGCCAGCCGGATAAAAACGACGAAACTCTTCTTTACCATAAACACCACTAATTTTACGCTCCAATACACCTTGGCCATGCTCGGGTGTTAAACCACGGGCTAAATACATAAAGTCGCGTGCAGCATTGTTTTCAATACGTTTGATCAGTTCAGCTTTAGGCAACTCAAGCGCTAACGCCAATTCATCCCAGCGTGCTTTAGCAGCCAGCAATTCTTTGGGATTAGCCCACAAGGTCAACACCGGAGTACTCACCGCTAACGGCTCACCATTGCGATCAGTAATCACGCCGCGATGCGCAGGAATTGGAATATTGCGCAGTGCCCGTGCATTACCTTGTTCGGCTAAAAATTCATGATGGAAAATATGCAAATACACAATTCGCGCAGCAATAGCTGCGCCCATCGTAAACAAGAAGAACAGAATAATGCGAAAGCGCGCTGGATAAGTAATGCCTTGTAAACCGATCATTGGCTCACCATCCGTATCGCACCTGGCTCAGGAATGTGCATTCCTAACTGTTGTACAGCTAAGCTTTCAATGCGGTTATGTGCTGTCCAGGTGCTCTGCTCAAGAATGAAGCGTCCCCATTCCGCCTGTGTACGGTCGCGAATTTGCGTGGCCTCAAACAACTCATTTAAATATTTACGGCTGTTATGCGCAGCATAAGCAACACTAATCGCCGTCACTAAATTTAAAGCGAACAGAAAAAGCAAAATACCGCTTAAGCGCGGTAGTGGTTTTGCGTACAACTTACTCAACGTAATCTCTCCGCCACGCGCATCACGGCACTGCGCGCTCGAGGATTGGCTTTTAATTCGTCTGCACCGGCGTACTGCGGTTTACCGATGATTTTAATAACAGGGTCAAATTTCTCTGGAATAATGGGTAAGTGACGCGGCATCTGATCAGCCTCACCCTTGGCTAGACGACGCATAAACTGCTTAACAATGCGGTCTTCCAACGAATGAAAGCTGATCACCACCAAACGGCCACCGACTTTTAATGACGCCAACGCCGCTTCAAGACCTTGCTCTAAATCGGCGAGTTCATTGTTTAAATGAATGCGCATACCCTGAAAAGCCCGGGTTGCAGGATTTTTACCTTTTTCCCAAGCTGGGTTGGCTTCAGTTAATACCGCAGCTAAGTCCGCAGTACGGGTAAAAGGCTGCAACTGGCGACGCGCCACTACGGCATTGGCCATACGCTTAGCAAAACGCTCTTCACCGTACTCCTTAAACACGCGCGCCATTTCTTCAGCACTGACCTCAGCCACCCACTGCGCAGCGCTGATACCTTCTGCGGGGTTCATGCGCATATCTAACGGGCCATCATGCATAAAACTAAAGCCACGCTCTGCATCATCTAACTGGGGCGAAGACACGCCAAGATCCAATAGCACGCCATCAACTGCGGTCAGCAATTGGCGCTGCTGCAACTCTGCATCCATTTCTGCAAAACTGCGCTGCACAATCGAGAAGCGTGGGTCTTGCTGCTGTAACTCGAGGCCCGTAGCAATGGCTAAGGGGTCTTTATCAAAACCCAGCAACTTACCGGACTTATCTAACTGCTGAAGGATTAAACGACTGTGGCCACCGCGACCAAAGGTGCCATCGACATAACAGCCAGCCGGACGTACTGCGAGAGCGTTCACCGCCTCATCAAGCAATACCGTGATATGACTAAACTGTTCGCGCATAATTATAAAACCAGATTCATTAATTCTTCAGGCAGATGATCAGGGTTTTTAATGTCCTGCAAATCGCTAGTGAGTAGCACATTCCACTTATCTTCATCCCACAACTGAAACTTATTCAGTTGCCCCACCAGCATCACTTGCTTGGTGAGTCCAGCTTGTTCGCGTAAACGCGAGGGAATCAGTAGTCGACCACTGCTATCGAGCTCCAAATCCACCGCACTCCCAATCAGCAGCCGATTAAGCTGGCGAGTTTCTGGGCGCAGAGAAGGCATTTGGCTGAGCTGGGCTTCAATTTTTTCCCAGTCCGGCAAAGGATAAATACACAGACACGGATCCGCTAAGTCGATCGTAATGACCAACTGTCCATCGCAGCGCTCAATAAGCTCCTCCCGATACCGACTCGGCATCGCAAGGCGCCCTTTGGCGTCAAGATTAATAGCGCTGGATCCACGAAACACGAGTGTGCACCTTTATTATTTGACATCTCCATGAAAAAACCCACTTTTTCCCACTTCATGCCACTTATGCACACTATAGAAATCCGAGCCCCCCACCGTCAAGCGATAAACACAGAAAACCTTTTATATTTCTTGAACTTAGACGCAGTTATTAAAATAAATACAGGATCGAAAACTACATCTATCAGGCAACCGCATACAGATGAACGCCTTAACCTATGAAGTTAAAGTGAAGCATTAAGAAGGGATGTCGTTTTTGCTCTGACCAACGGTCGTTAGGCAGAAAAAGAAGTGGAGAGTCGATCTGTAAGCCGGGTTTTGTCGTGAACAGTCATTCCTCTAGGATCGCCATCACTGACGACCTCAAGCAACCTACCCGAGTCCAGCGCGGGCCACGCCAATGGACTCCTATTTGGTCTTGCTCCAAGTGGGGTTTACCTAGCCACGGACTGTTACCAGCCGTGCGGTGCGCTCTTACCGCACCTTTTCACCCTTACCGGCACTTGCGTGCTTAGGCGGTTATTTTCTGCGGCACTTTCCGTAGGCTCGCGCCTCCCAGGCGTTACCTGGCACTTCGCCCTATGGAGCCCGGACTTTCCTCCCTCACATTACCGAAGTAATGCAACAGCGACTGTCCGATCGACTCTCCGCCGCGAAGAGTACGGTGCATTAACCAGCACCGCAAGCCTTTACCATGAAAAGTTTACTCAGTCACACGCTCTAACGATTCACTGCTCGCCAACCAACGCAGCATGCCATGCCCAGCGGCAAAGCCGCTGGCTAAACAGGCGGTTAATAAGTATCCGCCAGTCGGCGCATCCCAATCGAGCATTTCGCCGGCGCAAAACACTCCGGGCAACGGCTTGAGCATCAAGTTATGGTTCAGCATCTGCGCTTTAACCCCGCCAGCCGTACTGATTGCTTCGGCGATGGGTCTGGCGCGTAATAACCGGATTGGCAAGGCTTTGATCACAGCGGCCAACTGCGCCATGTCATTAAAACACTCGGCAGGTGCGCACTCGCGCAGCAAGGCAACTTTCAGACCTTCCAAACCCAACTGTTGCTGTAAATGCTTGGTTAAGGTTTTTTTACCTCGCGGCCGGTGTAATGCCGTAAGCACTTCTGCGTAGGTTTTATGCGGCAAACAATCCATCTCCAGCACGCAATCCCCTTGCGCGGCAATCTGCTGACGAATTTCTGCCGACAACGCATACACCAGACTGCCCTCCACACCTGTTGCGGTAAGCATCCATTCGCCTTGACGAAAACTGCCGCCAGCCACACGCAATGCACAATTTTTCACTGGCGCGGCCAGCCACTTATTTAGCAGCAACGCACTCCAGCCAGCAACATCAAAACCACAATTACTTGCCTCTAATGAGGTTACCGCAACACCACGCTGCTCTAATATAGGTATCCAAGCGGCATCCGAGCCTAAACGCGGCCAACTGCCGCCACCCAGCGCCAATAAGACAGCACGGGCTGCAACTGCTTGCTCACCGCTCGCTGTTTCAATGCGTAATGCACCTTGCTCATCCCAACCCAACCAACGGCTGCGTGTATGGATTTTCACCCCCAGCCTGCGCAGGCGCTGCAGCCAAGCGCGCAATAAAGGCGCAGCTTTCATTTCTTTAGGGAAGACGCGACCTGAGCTGCCAACAAAGGTTTCAATACCTAAGCCATGCACCCAATGGCGTACCGCTTCTGCGTCAAACTCTGTCAACCAATGCTCAACCCAGTCTGTTTGCGCACTGTAGCGCTGGATAAAAGTCGTTTTATCTTCACTGTGCGTGATGTTCAGGCCGCCGATACCCGCCAGCAAAAATTTACGCCCAAGAGACGGCATCGCATCAAAAATCTGTACGCTATGCCCTGCTTGCGCGAGCACTTCAGCCGCCATTAACCCAGCAGGACCGCCACCGATAATACAAACAGGGGCTGCCATTGAGTTATGCTGAGAACCTAACATAAAGCGGATGCCTTTATTGAAGATTAAAAGTAAAAGAATACCAGCCCAGTAATATAGATAGCCGACAAAAGCTGAAAAAATCTTTAATATCACTGACCAAACACACAATAACTCGATTAACCGCATCTATCTGCAAGCCCTCACGAGGAAGCTAATGAATTCAATTCTTGACCAACTAGTGTCGCTATTGAGCATGGAAACCATTGAAGAAAACCTCTTTCGCGGCGCCAGCCAAGACTTAGGTTTCCGCCAGTTATTTGGTGGCCAAGTGCTGGGGCAGGCCCTTTCAGCCGCCAGCCAAACAGTTGATAGCACGCGCCAAGCCAACTCGTTGCATGGCTATTTCCTGCGCGCTGGTGATGCAAAAAAACCGGTCATCTATCAAGTTGAACGGGTGCGGGATGGCGGTAGCTTTAGCACTCGCCGCGTCACGGCGATCCAAAATGGTCAAACTATTTTCACTTGCAGCGCCTCTTTCCATCAGCAAGAAGAAGGCTTTCGTCACCAAACTGAGATGCCAAAAGTACCTCAGCCTGAAGACTTGATCCCTGAAGAAGAACTCTCGCCACACTTAGCTAAGGCTCTCAGCCAAGAAAAGCGTGAAAAGATGCTACGCGCCAAGGCCATTGAAACGCGCCCAGTACAGGTTTTGGATCCGCTCAATCCAGCAATCAGCGCGCCGATCAAGCAAGTATGGTTCAAAGCCGCATCCACGTTGCCGGACTCGCCTGCTCTGCATAAATACTTGCTCGCCTATGCCTCAGATTTCGGTCTGTTAACCACCTCATTGCTACCTCACGGCGCCTCTATTTGGCAGCCGCAAATGCAAGTCGCCAGTCTCGACCACTCCATTTGGTTTCACGAAGAAGTACGCTTAGATGATTGGCTGCTCTACTCAATGGATAGCCCATGGTCAGGCAATTCTCGCGGCTTTGCTCGCGGCAGCATTTACACCCGCGATGGCCGTTTAGTCGCCTCGGTGGCGCAAGAAGGTTTGACCCGCGACCGTGGCGATTGGCAGCACAAGGATATTATGGGTTAAGCCATGCCCTCTTATTTACGTGACTGCAGACACTGGGTGTTTGATATGGATGGCACCTTAACCATTGCGGTGCATGACTTCCTGTACATTCGGCGCATGCTAGAGATCCCTACGCATGCCGACATTTTAGGTCATCTTGCCTCACTGCCCAGCCCTGAAGCCGTGCAAAAACATGCATGGCTGCTTGAGTATGAGCGCCAACTCGCACTCAAGGCACAGCCGGCACCGGGAGCAGTTGAGCTGCTAAAACACCTGCATGAACGCCAATGCAATCTCGCCATTCTGACGCGCAATACGCAAGAACTGGCACTGCTCACGCTAAATGCGGTCGGTATTGCTGACTATTTCGCACCACAATGGGTACTTGGTCGTGAGCAAGCCATTCCAAAACCCGATCCAGACGGCTTGCTCTTGATTGCAGCACACTGGCAAGTTAAACCGCAGGAGATGGTGATGGTCGGTGATTTCCAGATGGACTTAAAAACCGCACAAGCGGCTGGTTCTTATGCAGTACAAGTCAATACAGCAGAGAATCTATGGCCTGAACTGACCGATTTTCACGCCATAGATTGCCAGCAATTATTACAAGCAGTCATCGACTGATTACTGCTCTGCTACACCTATAGCAGGCATCTGCTAAACAGCAACTAAAACTGCGTAAACCCGGCAAAGCTCAGCAGTGTTCACGCACACTTAGCGTGGCTTAGCATTACTCGGTTTAGGCTTATGACGACTCGGCACAGCTAAACGAGGCGCTGGCCGAATAGCGACGATTTGCGGTTTACTGTTGACTGGAAATTCATCGCCCAAATGAATATTACCGCCCGCAGAGGCTTTATTCTTTTTTGGTTTCTTCGGCTTTTTGATACTACCCACACCCAACATCGTTTCTGGCAAACGGTGTTCTGCATAAAAATCAGGCTCATCAAAGCGCTGTAAATTAATACCCATTAACTCTTCAATGGCAATTAACTCATCCAACTCATCAGCGCTGACTAAAGAGATCGCCTCACCACTTAGTCCGGCACGGCCGGTACGGCCAATGCGGTGCACATAATCTTGCGCCACGTTAGGTAAATCAAAGTTCACCACGTGCGGTAACTGCTCAATATCTAAGCCGCGTGCTGCCACATCGGTAGCCACCAGCACTTGCACTCGGCCTTTTTTAAAGTCTTGCAGCGCACGTAAGCGTGCCGGTTGCGTTTTGTCGCCATGAATTGCATCGGCCGTCACCTGCGCTGCCATAAGTTTTTTATGCAGCGACTCGGCACCTTTGCGCGTACGCACAAAGACTAAAACCTGTCCCCATTGCCGACTGCTCAATAAATGCAAAAGCAATTCTGTTTTGTCTTTTTTATCCACCACCAACAGGTATTGCTTCACTGTCTCTGCTGCGGAATGTTTCGGGGTGACATCAATACGTACCGGATCAATCAGCAACTTACCGGCCAAGGTACGAATCGGACCCGAAAAAGTTGCAGAAAATAATAAGGTTTGGCGTTCGCGCGGCATCACAGAAAATAGCGCGTTCAATTCTTCAGCGAAACCCAAGTCCAACATACGGTCCGCTTCATCCAGCACCAGTACTCGCATTTGATGGAAACGCACAGCATTTTGCTGATACAAATCCAATAAACGCCCTGGCGTTGCCACCAGCACATCAACACCGCGGCGCAAATTCATCATTTGCGGATTAATGCTGACGCCGCCATAGGCAACTGCAGTGCGTAAGGGTAATTCACCGAGATAGTGACGAATCGATTCATGCACCTGCTCAGCCAACTCGCGAGTTGGCACCAATACCAACGTGCGCACGCAGTTAGAGGTGACTTTTTCACCCTGAGTCAGTAGTAACTGCAGGACTGGCAAAGTAAATGCGGCTGTTTTTCCAGTTCCGGTTTGCGCGGCCGCTAGCACATCTTTACCCGCCAAAACCGGGGCAATCGCCTGCTGTTGAACCGCGGTGGGCTGCTGATAACCTAGCTGCTGCAAATTAGCCAACAATGCAGGCATCAACCCCAAGTATGTAAAAGACATGAACTCTCTACCTTAAATCTAAGCGGCCTGAATAGGCGTATCAGGCATTCTATAACGTTTACGGGGTAGACTCTCGAATAAGTTAACACTCGATAGCACGTAAAAAACGCTGCAATCTAAAAAATGTGCACAGCTATCACTATCGTCAGGAAAAAACGTGCTCGCCGCAATTATGCGCTATGCTAAAACAGTTACAGCCAAGTGAGTAAGGGGGGTAGTGCGATGAAATACATACGTGCAATATTATTAACCACTCTTGTGTTTAGCACTTTTATTACCAGCGCGCACTCAAGAAAACTGGTTACTGTAGGTTATTATGAGTTCCCCCCAGCCTCTTACACAGACAGTTCAAACAACCCTGCTGGCTATATTCTAGATTTTGGTCGGATATTACTAACCAACGCAGGCTATGACGTTGAGTTTAAAGCCTTACCTTCGGCACGCGTGTACGGCCAGTTGATTTCAGGAGATATTGATCTATGGCTTGGCGCACCCAATAAACCCGAACTGGTTGGACACACCCTGGAAGGCACCAGAAGTCTCGGCGAGATAACCCTTGGCGTGTTTTATCGCCCAGGCGCAAAACCACCGCGCTTACCCGATGATCTTAAAGGTAAAAAAATCATCTTAATTGGCGGCTACAGCTACTGGGCACCCGTTACACAGTGGCTTACAGACAGCTCGCTCAATCTAACTTTAACCCGCACCAGCCAACATACCTCTGCAATAGCTATGCTGACCCGCAATCGCGGCGACTACCTATTTGATTACGTTGAACCCATGCGTGACGCCCAGAAAAAACTTGGCATAGACGAGCTATCACTGCCTTACGTCAAAGTTCACAGCACTCCCGCCACATTTATTGTTTCTAAGCATGCGCAGAATGCACAACAAATTTTAGAGGACCTCGAGACACAATTTGATATCTACATGACACCGCGCCTCTACCGGCACAATCGCTGAGTGATCAGACGGGTGAGTTCGCGGTTAATCTGACGTATAATTATTTTTTATGTTGAAGAATACATCACCATGCCTTCATCTCAAGCTCTTATTGCCTCAGCAAAGCGCACCATCAGCCTCGAACAACAAGCGATCAGTAGTTTATTGGCGCGAATAGACGACAGCTTTGTCAAAGCCTGCGAATTGATTCTGGCTTGCAAAGGTCGTGTGGTGGTGGTTGGCATGGGCAAGTCTGGGCACATTGCTCACAAAATTGCCGCGACACTGGCGAGTACCGGCACTCCTGCTTTTTTTGTCCACCCCGCAGAGGCCAGTCACGGTGACATGGGCATGATTACCCGTGATGACGTGGTATTAGCACTGTCTAATTCAGGCACCACCAATGAGATCATCACATTATTACCGCTGATTAAGCGCCTCGGCATTACCCTCATCAGCATGACTGGCAACCCTGATTCAGCCTTAGCAGCGGCGGCGCAAGCCAATTTAGATACCCATGTTGAACAAGAGGCCTGCCCGCTCAATCTAGCGCCAACCTCATCAACCACTGTGACCCTGGTACTCGGTGATGCCTTGGCTATTGCCTTGTTGGAAGCACGCGGTTTTACTCCAGAAGATTTTGCTTTTTCACACCCCGGCGGCGCTTTGGGTCGACGCTTACTGCTGAAAGTTGAGCATGTGATGCACAGCGGCGATGCATTGCCTGCAGTCGCACAAGGCGCATCGCTGCGCACCACCTTATTGGAGATGACCCAAAAAGGTTTAGGCATGACGCTCGTCCTAGCGCCCGATCAAAGGTTAGCGGGTATTTTTACCGACGGCGATTTACGTCGTGCCCTAGACAAAGGCATTGACGTGCGCGAGGCTAATATTGACGACCTGATGACCCATGGTGGTAAAACAGCACGCCCCGAGATGCTGGCAGCCGAAGCGTTAAAAATCATGGAAGACCACAAAATCAGTTCACTGCCCGTGGTCAACGAGGACAATAAAGCCATTGGGGCACTCAATATGCATGATTTATTACGCGCAGGGGTCATGTAATGCTGACCCTGAGCAATATCGATTTAGTCGAGCGAGCACGCAATGTTCGCTTATTGGTCTTGGATGTCGATGGCGTACTGACTGACGGAAAATTATATTTTTTAGCTGACGGCAGCGAAGCTAAAGCCTTCAGCACCCTCGATGGTCAAGGCATTAAAATGCTGATGAACTCTGGAATCCAGGTCGCCATCATTACCGGGCGCACCTCAAGCATCGTTGAACGTCGTGCGAACAACTTGGGCATCAAACACCTGATTCAAGGCCGCGAAGACAAACGTATCGCGCTGGATGAATTATTGGCCACACTGCAACTTTCTTATGATGCTGTTGCCTATTTGGGCGATGATTTACCTGACTTAGCCGCCATTCGCTGCGTTACTTTGGGTGTGGCGGTAGCTAACGCCAACCCCTTTGTTCGTCAGCACGCGCATGCTGTAACAGCTCTGCATGGCGGAGAAGGTGCGGCGCGTGAGCTTTGTGAGTTCATTATGGCAGCACAAGACACTCTCAGCGCAGCGCAAAACGCTTATTTATAACTCATTTACGGTTGTATCTATGTCCGCCAACCTACGGCTTGCTTTATTCTTTTTCCCTTTCGCTCTGCTGGTGGCTGCGCTCGGCTATTGGAATATCAACAGCTCTACATCTGGAGATCAACAGAGCAGTAGTCAAACGCAAAAAACCATCGACTTTTTTGCCTATGGTACCCAAACTCTACAATTTACTGATGCAGGGAGCGTTCAATATGAATTGACAAGCCCGCGCATCGAACACAGGCAAGACGATGATATTACGTTATTATTGCAGCCTGATTTATTGCTGTTTCGTGGCTCTGGCCTGCCTTGGCATATTTCTAGCGAGCGCAGTGAAGTCAGCCCTGAAGGCAAAGAAGTTGAATTGATTGAAAATGTTCGTATCGAGCGCACTGATGAGCAGGGACGTCCAACGATCCTAACGACAGAACAACTGACTTATGTGCCGGAAACTGAGTATGCTCATACCAAGCTTGCGGTAAAAATTGAAGCAGCCAACGGTGTAACAACCGGCGTTGGCATGCAAACCTATTTGAACGAAAGTAAAATGCATTTACTTTCTAACGTGAGAGGCCGACATGAAGTTCGCTAGCACAACTGTTTTTCTTATTGCCACAGGTTTCAGCATGTTCAGCGGGCTGGCTCAGGCCTTACCAACGGACAGTAATCAGCCGATTAATGTCCAAGCTGACAGTGCTGAAATGGACGATAAGCGTGGTGTCGCGATTTATCGTGGCGATGTAATCATTACCCAAGGCACCCTTAAAATCACTGGAGATACGGTTACTATCACCCTGAATAAAGCAGGTGATATTGAGGTATTCACTTCAGTCGGCAAGCCTGCCTACTACGAACAACAACCCTCAACCGATAAAGACATCGTGCAGGCCTATGGCTTAACCATTCAATACTTTGCCAATAATGAAAAAATCATCATTATCGATCAGGCAAAAGTGATTCAACAAGGCAACACCTTTCGCGGCGAAAAAATCGTTTACGACACGCAACAACAAATTGTCACTGCAGGTCGCGGCAAGCAAGGCACCATTACCACACCGTCACCACGGATCAACATGGTTATCCAACCTAAAAACAAAACAGAGTCCAGCGCGCCATGAGCAGCACCTTAATTGCTAAAAATCTAGCCAAATCCTATAAAGGTCGTAAGGTGGTACATGACGTTAGTGTCTCCATTCAGAGCGGGCAAGTGGTCGGTTTATTGGGTCCCAATGGAGCCGGTAAAACCACCTGCTTTTATATGATTGTTGGCTTGGTCAAAGCGGATAAAGGTACAATTTTTATTGACCAAATTGATATCAGCTTCCAACCCATGCATGGTCGTGCACGCGCAGGCATTGGCTATTTACCGCAAGAAGCCTCTATTTTTCGCAAACTGAGTGTAGCCGATAATATTCTAGCTATTTTAGAGTTACGCAAAGAGCTTGATCGCACTGCTCGCCTGCAAGCCCTCGATGATTTGCTGCAAGAGTTCAACATTACCCATCTGCGCAATAACCTTGGCATGAGCTTATCGGGTGGTGAACGACGCCGGGTTGAAATCGCCCGCGCCTTAGCCACCAACCCTAAATTTATTCTGCTGGATGAGCCTTTTGCCGGTGTTGACCCTATTTCTGTAGGTGATATCAAACAAATCATTCACCATTTAAAAGACAAGGGTATCGGCGTTTTAATCACTGACCACAACGTACGTGAAACTTTAGATATTTGTGAGACAGCCTATATTGTCAGTGACGGGCAAATTATCGCTGCCGGTGAACCCAACAGCATCTTAGCAAACCAATTGGTTAAAGATGTCTACCTAGGTGAAGAGTTCCGCTTATAAGGCCCTCTTGCGGCGATTTTTAACCAAGATAGCCGTCACCCATTTCTACGCAATATGTAATTTATCAACATCAACCGCTTGTCAAGTCTAGGCAAACACGAAAAAATCAGGCATATATCTTGCTAGACGCCATGCCGTGGCGCATTGATGATTAGGAGTTATGCCCTGCCATTATGAAAGCCTCACTCGTTTTAAAAATGGGTCAACACCTGACCATGACCCCGCAACTGCAACAAGCCATTCGCTTATTGCAGATGTCGACCTTGGATTTGCAAGAAGAAATCCAAGAAGCCCTAGAAAGCAACCCAATGCTTGAACGCCAAGAAGAAGGGGATAATGACAGCAGCACGTCTGCGTCAAACGATGAAGGCTCTGACTACACGGCTACCCCTGAGCACAGCAGCACCCAAGAAGCACCCAATAGCGCGGACAACTTGGCCGATGGCAATGAGTGGAACGAGCAGATTCCCAGCGAATTAGAAATTGATACATCGTGGGAAGACATTTATCAAACCAGCGCCAGCAACTTACCCAGCTCCAACACTGAAGAGTGGGATTTTACCAGCACCACCTCAGTAGGGCTTGATCTGCAGTCGCACTTACTCTGGCAACTCAACCTTGCAAAAATGTCAGATAATGACCGCATGATTGCCACAGTTATCATTGATAGCATTGGTGAGGACGGTTATTTACAAGAGTCACTGGAAGAAATCCTCGAAGCCTTCGATCCGATGCAGCACATCGAAATGGATGAAGTGGAGATGGTGCTCAAGCGTGTGCAACAGTTCGAACCAACGGGTATCGCTGCGCGTGATCTGAGTGAGTGCTTGTTGTTGCAACTCAATACGCTAGCCAAGGACACCCCTTGGTTGGCACAAGCAAAAAAATTATGCACTGAATATTTAGCCCTTCTAGGCAGTCGCGACTACAACCAGCTGATGCGACGTATGCGTATCAAAGAAGAAGCTTTAAAAGAAATTGTCCAACTGATCCAAAGTCTCAACCCTCGCCCAGGCTCGCTAATTGAAAGCAAGGAACCTGAGTACATTGTTCCTGATGTGATTGTACGTAAAGCGAACAACCGTTGGATTGTTGAACTCAACCCTGACATCGCACCCCGTCTCACTGTCAACTCGCACTATGCGAGCTTTATCCGCCGTGCGGATAACAGCGCTGACAACACCTTCATGCGCACCCAACTGCAAGAAGCGCGCTGGTTCATCAAAAGCCTACAAAGCCGCAATGAAACCTTAATGAAGGTAGCAAGCAAAATTCTCGACCATCAACGTGGCTTTTTTGACTACGGACCTGAAGCAATGAAACCCTTAGTTCTTGCAGAAATTGCTGAGGCCGTGGGCATGCATGAGTCGACCATCTCACGCGTCACCACACAGAAATACATGCATACACCACGAGGAATCTTTGAATTAAAGTATTTTTTCTCTAGCCATGTTAACACCGCGCAAGGCGGCGAATGCTCTTCAACGGCCATTCGCGCGATCATTGAAAAGCTGGTGGCCGCAGAAAACCCTAAAAAACCATTGAGTGACAGTAAAATCGCTGGTCTACTGGAAGAGCAAGGGATTCAAGTGGCACGGCGCACCATCGCTAAATACCGCGAGTCGCTCGGAATTGCCTCTTCTACTGATCGAAAGCAGCTATTATAGACATTGGTCAGTAACACTTAATTTACGCAGGCGTTACAATCCTGCTTACACCGCACTAAGCAGTGAATCTAAGGAGAACAGTATGCAAATCACCATCACCGGTCATCAACTGGATATTACTGAAGCACTTCGTGAATACATTAATGGCAAGTTCACCAAACTCGAGCGTCATTTTGACAAAATCACCAGTATTCGTGTCACGCTCGGCGTAGAAAAAGTTAAACAAAAAATTGATGCGACCTTGCTGATTGCAGGCGGCGAAATCATTGCTAACGCAGAGCATGATGATATGTATGCCGCCATTGATTTGCTGGTTGACAAACTGGACCGTCAACTGATTAAACATAAGGAAAAACAGCTGGATCGTCAAAAAGGCGCGCTTGAACGCTAATAACCACATGATTCGATTAGAGCATATCCTGACCCCGGCCCGTTCTAAAGTGAACGTGCCGGGAGGCAGCAAAAAACGCGTCTTAGAGTACATTGCCCACCTGATTGCCAGCAACCAACCTGAAATCGATGAAGATATTCTGTTTGAAAGCTTGGTCGCACGCGAAAAGCTTGGCTCAACAGGTTTTGGCAATGGTATTGCGATCCCACATTGCCGCCTGATTGGTTGTAACGCACCGATCAGTGCAGTCTTGCACCTTGAAGCTGCGGTTGATTTCGATGCCATTGATGGTGAGCCGGTCGACTTATTATTTGTGCTGCTGGTGCCTGAAGCAGCAACTGATGAACACCTAGAGTTATTGCGCCAGATCGCTGGTATTTTTGAGCAAGACGACGTGCGTGAACGACTGCGTAACGCACCCAGTGATGAAGCACTGTATCAAGCAGTTCTCAACGCACAACTTTAGAGGTTTGCTGACATGCGTATAATTATCGTAAGTGGCCGTTCCGGTTCGGGCAAAAGCACCGCACTAGATATTTTGGAAGATAACGATTTTTATTGCATCGACAACCTACCCGCCATGCTACTGCCAGAACTGGCTGAGCGCACCTTGCTTGCCACGGAACTGGTCTACCCACAAATCGCGGTGTCCATTGATGCGCGCAACCTGCCCAATCAGCTGGAGCGTTTCCCAGAGCTTTTGGCCGGTCTGCGCGAGCGTCATATTGCGTGCGACGTTCTGTATTTAGATGCCGATGATGAAACCCTATTAAAACGCTTTTCTGAAACACGCAGACGACACCCTTTAACCAATGATTCTCGTTCCTTATCCGAAGCCATTCGTGATGAGAAGGCACTGCTATCACCCATCACCGACTTGGCTGATCTAACCATTGATACCTCGCATCTAAATCTTTATCAGTTGCGCGACAGTATTAAGCTGCGCTTATTGGATAAACCAGAGCCTGGCACCGCTTTTCTAATTGAATCCTTTGGCTTTAAGCGTGGCGTGCCGGTTGATGCCGATGTGGTGTTTGATATTCGCTGTTTACCCAACCCCTATTGGAAACCTGACTTGCGCGCCTATTGTGGACTTGATCAGCCAATCATTGATTACTTAAATGATCAGCCAGATGTGGAAGAGATGTATGCGGATATTCACAGCTATCTCGCCAAATGGCTACCTCGCTTTGCCGCCAGCAACCGAGCTTATGTCACTGTTGCAATTGGTTGCACCGGCGGCCAACACCGTTCGGTGTATATGGCACAACGTCTTGGTGAAACGCTGCGCAAAGCCTTAAACAATGTACAAATCAGACACCGCGATGCTGTGCGTATCGACGAGAAACCGCATGCCTAGCTGCCAAGTTACCATCATTAACAAACTTGGCTTACACGCCAGAGCCGCGGCCAAGTTTGTCTCCGTCGCCAATTCTTTTCCTTGCACAGTCAGTGTTGGGCGTGATTCGAGCAGCTTGTGTAATGGCAAAAACATTCTCTCAGTAATGATGCTTGCCGCCAGCAAAGGCACTCAGCTGCACATTAGCGCTGAAGGTGAGCAGGCTGAGCAAGCCTTGATCGCCTTACAAGCCTTGATCGCTGATTACTTCAGCGAAGAGTGCTAACCGACTAGCGGCTTAAAGGATCAACCCTTTAGCCCGCACTCAGACACTGCGGACCATCAACTAACGGATCATTAATCAAAGTGCTGACGCGGCGCTCATGCAGTTGCACCCGTTGCGCTGCACTCAGCACTTCATGCAATTGTGCATCACTACTGCATGGGTTTAGCCAAACCTGTTGCTGAGCTTCATTGAGAATGACTGGACGGCGCAAATGTGCTGCCTGCTGCGTGAGCATTGCCACACTGTAATAATCACGACCAGGTACGCTATACAGCTCCCACAGCCCGGCAAAATACAGCACTGGTTCTGGCGTACTTAGCCAAAAAGGTTGTTTGCGTTGCACACCGCGCCACTCAAAAAAACCATTGGCTGGCAATAAACAGCGCTGGCTGCGCCAAGCGTTTTGAAACATAGGCAAGCCACTCACTGTCTCAACCCGTGCATGCGCAACAGCGCGAGTTAAATCAGTCATCCATGCCGAAGTAAAGCCCCATAGCGCTAAAGCTGCATGCCGTTGTTCCTGCTTCTGATAGAGCATCAGCACTTGCGTTTTTGGTGCCAGATTCCAGTGTGCACGCATCTGCTGTGGGAACCCTGGCAACTGCGCGAATGCCTCTGGCCAGTTAAAAAGCGCGTAACGTCCTGACATCATTGACTCTCTTTTAACATTCTAGAAAACCCTGCGGATCATCCAGTAGCGCTTGATTCGTTTCGGCGAGAGGTGTTGCCTGCTGATAACTGTCAATCAACTGACGAGCATAACTGGCCTGCTGATTATCCACCAACAGAGCAAGCAAGCCTAATGCAGGCAGCTCGCCCATGCCGCCAATCAAGTCAGCCCCCTGCAAATGCACACGAACGCCCTCACTGTGCAGCATACTGATCAGCATTTGCGCCTCGATCAAATCAACAGGCTCATGAATCCTTTGCACCTTAGATCTCCTCTGCAAGCCTGCAATAATTACGGGTATAATAGCCTAATTATTAGACCCGACAGCGCACTAAGCCCTGCACCGCATCCCAATAAGAGAGCATCATGGATCAATTTGACAGCATTCGCCCTTATCATGACAACGAAGTGGCGGCAGTATTGCAGCGTTTACTGGCTGATACAGATTTCTTATCCATGATCACCCAATACCGTTTCCCTACGGCCTCACGTTATTTTGATTGCTTATTACGCCCGTTGATTGCCTGGAAATTACGTCACGAACTGAGCAAAATCAAGAGCGTTGCCGCATTACAAGAACGGATCGAAACCTATGTCGAGCGCAGCATCAGCCAGGTCACTGATGGCATCAGCTTTTCAGGGATTGAGCATCTGCAAACCGGCAAACCGCACCTGTACTTAGCCAACCACCGCGACATTGTCATGGACCCTGCCTTTGTCAATTACGCACTGTTCCAAGCGAAACTGACCACCCCGCGCATTGCGATTGGCGATAATTTATTACAGCGCCCCTTTGTCAGTGACTTAATGCGCATCAATAAGAGCTTTATTGTGCACCGCTCACTGACCAATCGCCGGGAAAAACTGGCGGCCTTTCAACTGCTGTCCGCCTATATCAACCATTCGATTTTGAACGATCATGAATCGATTTGGATCGCTCAAGCAGAAGGTCGCGCTAAAGATGGGGATGATCGCACCGAAAGCGCAATCTTAAAAATGTTTCACCTGTCACGCAAAGATGAAGACTTTCAAGCCGTGATTGCTTCTTTACAGCTCACCCCTGTGGCGATCAGTTATGAATATGATCCCTGCGATATTGCCAAAGCACGTGAACTCTATATCCGTGCCACGACCGGCGAGTACAAAAAACAACAAGGTGAAGATGATGCCAGTATTGTGCAAGGAATCACCGGTTATAAGGGTCGCGTACATGTGCACTTTTGCCCAGTATTAAGCACAGGTTTTACTGACACCAAGCAGTTGGCACAATTAGTTGACCAGCACATTTGGCATGATTACCGCTTATTCCCTGTGCACTATCTTGCTTGGAGCATGTGGGAGCAGCGCGATCGCAGCCTTGCGGTTCCTGATATCAAAGAGGTGTTTACCGCACCAGAAATCCTCAATGCTGAGCAACATTGGCAACGCCGCTTAGACGCGTGCCCAAGAGAACATCGCTCATATTTGATCATGCAGTACGCCATGCCGGTAGAAAACCAATACCGCAGCAATACTTTAAACGTTTAACTTTCGCAGATTACTGCACCCGTTTTGAGGTTTTTATGCCCTGGTTACAAGTACGTTTAGCGATTCAACCTGACCAAGCTGCGCCATGGGAGGACACTCTATTGGAGATGGGAGCGGTCTCAGTGACCTTTATGGACGGTGAAGATCAACCCATTTACGAGCCTGACTTAGGTACCACCCCACTCTGGACGCATACCCATTTACTGGCGCTCTTTGAAGACGTGGTGACTGCAGAGCAGCTGCGTCAGCACATCCAATTACTTGGCGGTGCCAACACCCCAGAGCTGCACATCGAACGTATTGAAGACCAAGATTGGGAGCGCAGCTGGATGGATAACTTTCATCCCATGCGTTTTGGCCAACGTTTATGGATTGTACCCAGCTGGCATGCAGCACCTGAGCCTGACGCTGTGAATTTGCTGCTCGATCCCGGTTTAGCTTTTGGGACGGGCACCCACCCCACCACCGCGTTATGCCTTGAATGGCTCGATGGCCAGCCACTGGAAAATTGTAATGTGCTGGATTTTGGTTGCGGCTCAGGGATTCTTGCAATTGCGGCAAAACTGCTCGGCGCCAAGCAGCTGATCTGCACTGACATTGACAGCCAAGCCCTGGAAGCAACTCGGGATAACGCCAACCGTAACGCGATTGACCCAGACGATTTACGGGTGTATTTGCCGCAAAATATGCCTGCTGGACAGTTTGATGTAGTACTGGCCAATATTTTAGCCGGCCCTCTGGTGCAACTGGCGCCGCAGCTGATTGGCCATACCCGCACTGGCGGCCGTATTGCTTTATCTGGCATTTTAGCCGAGCAAGCACAAGAGGTACGTGATGCTTACAGTGCAGCCTTTCGCTTAGACCCCACTGCAGAAAAAGATGGCTGGGTGTGCATTTCAGGTGTACGCCTTTAACCCATAATGCGATACAGTCACTGCAGTTTAATGGAATACATCAGTTAGACTGCAGCGCACCTATGTTCCATTTGAACCTGACTTGCTATGAACGAAACCTTCACCACACAGTGCCCCTATTGCCAAACCCATTTTCGCTTAAAGCACAGTCAATTGAGTGCAGCACGCGGATCGGTGCGCTGTGGTGCGTGTTTACAAGTATTTAATGCGGCCAGCCAGCTCAATAAAGAAGCAGCAGCGCAAGCTGTAACTCCAGCACCAACCGTAATCAAAGCAGCGCCGCCCACAGCACTGCAGACGTCTGAAAAAACCTTGATGATTCATGATGATATGGACTTGGGCGACTTGGACGATCTCGATTTAGATGCGGAATTGGCACGATTAGCTCAAGAAGAGCAACAACGCAATAACGTGCTATCCAGTGAGCGAACACAACAAGACATTCGGCAAGAAAACCCTGCGCCGCTGGACGACGCATTCGATGACAGCCGCAGTGTGGCGCTCAATGACTGGTGTGATGAACTCCTCGCGCACGAGCCTGTGGCACAGTTAAGCAGCGCCAAGCCTGAGCAAGCGAACCCAGCGCCATCCGCTGAACCAGCAATCCCGAGCAGCGCAGCGCAGTTTCAAGTCAAACAACAACCCGTGCACATGGAACCGCTACCGATGGGCGGCCAATTACCCAGCTTTAATGATGGGCCTTTGCGTCTTGATTGGCAGCCCAAAAAAAGTCCGTGGAAACGCTGGTTGGCTTGGGCTGTTTTAAATAGTTGCACGCTACTGCTTTTACTCGGGCAATACACTTATCACAACTTTGCCCAGCTCGCACGCCATGATACGACCCGTCCTTGGCTGGCCATGGTCTGCCCAGTGATAAACTGTCAGCTGCCGTCTAAAGTTGACATACAACAGATTAAAAGCAGCAATTTGATCGTGCGCAGTCACCCAGAGTTTAGCGGCGCTTTATTGGTGGATGCGATTATTTACAACCGAGCACCTTTCAGTCAGCCCTTTCCATTACTGGAGTTCACTTTTTCTGATCAGCAGGGCCAACCTGTAGCCCATCGTCTATTTAAGCCGCAAGAATATCTGGCAGGTGAGTTGGCAGGACAACAGCAGATGCCGCAGCAAACTCCCATTCATATTGCCTTAGAGATTCTTGAGCCGAGCGGTGGTGTGGTGAACTACAGCTTAAATTTCGTCTCACCAGAATAAGCTTTTAAGCTGCAGAGCTCAGCTGCTGCAGCTTAATGAGCAAAGCTTAACTGCCCGCCACTTTCATCCGCTCAATCAATACCGAACCGGTACAAATACTGCCGCGGCGATCCAGATCATTACCGACTGCCACAATCTGCTTAAACATATCGCGCATATTGCCGGCAATCGTGACCTCTTGTACGGGGAATTGGATTTCGCCATGCTCGACCCAATAACCGCCGGCACCGCGGGAGTAATCACCGGTGACCATATTTAAGCCTTGGCCCATCAGTTCAGTGACCAGCAAACCACGCCCCATTTTTTTCAACAATGCGCCTTGGTCCTCATCACCATGGCTGACAAACACATTGCGCGCACCGCCAGCATTGGCCGTGCTTGGCATGCCTAACTTACGTCCTGAATAGGTGCTCAACATATAATTGCTCAGCACGCCGTTTTCAATAAACGACTTAGCATAGGTAGCGAGACCATCACCATCGAGCGCGCTACTGGAGAGCCCGCCTTTTAGCAGTGGGCGTTCATCCAGAGTCAGCCATTCAGGGAATAAAGTTTGCCCCAATGCACCCACTAAAAATGAAGAATTACGATATTGATTTCCACCGGCAATCGCACCCAATAAGCTGCCAAATAAACCGCCAGCTAACTCAGCAGCAAACAGCACTGGGACATCGCAAGTTGGAACTGAACGCGCACCTAAGCGGCTGACTGTGCGCTCAGCAGCAATCCGACCAATGGTTGCGGCATCTGTCAGCAATTCGCCACGACGACCGTAGTCATACCAGTAATCACGCTGCATTTGCCCGTCAGCCTCAGCAATCATCACACAGCTGACACTGTGTCGCGTCCCCGCATAACCGGCAATCAAGCCATGGCTATTACCGTATACCGTGCAACCGACATCACTGTTGACACTGGTACCATCGGCGTTACTGATGCGTGGGTCGGTTGCAAATGCAGCTGCCTCACATTCCAACGCCAAGTCAATCGCTTGCGCGGGGCTCAGGTCCCACGGATGCCATAAATCCAGCTCAGGAAAATCTCGCGCCATCAACTGCTCATCGGCTAAACCGGCAAACTCATCGGGCGATGCATATTTAGCAATGGCCAATGCAGCCGCAACAGTTTCGCTAATCGCCGCATCACCTGCCACTGTGGTACTGGCTGAGCCCTTTTGCTGACCGTGATACACAGTGATAGAAAAACCTTGGTCACGGTTAAACTCAACCGTCTCCACTTCGCGCTGACGCACACTGGTGGATAAACCTTGCTGCAGCGAAACAGACACTTCGCAGGCACTGGCCCCTTGCTGCTTGGCTGCGGCAAGTATTTTAGCCACCTGATTTTTTAATTCCGGTAACGCTTGTGGACCGACACTTTCACTTACACTCATAGTTACTCCAAAGCATTTTCACAAGACCCTAGTAAAGTATCAGGCTTGCTCTGTTATCATGGTGTCCTAATTGATTGGAACACCGCTATGTCTGACTATATCGACGACTCACTGGACGAAGAAAAAAGCAAATCACAAGTCAAGCGTGAAATGCTGGCTCTGCAAGAGATGGGCTTACGTCTTTCTGACCTCAAACCCGACATCCTAAACAAAATGCCACTCAGTGATGAGCTGCGCAGAGCACTGGATGAAACCTGTAAACATACCTCACACATTGCCCGTAAACGCCATTCGCAGTTTCTAGGCAAGTTGCTGCGCAATCACGACATTGACGCCATTATGCAGCCAGTCAATCTGCTCGACAGTCAAACCCGTGAATACAATGACCGCTTTCATTCACTGGAGCGCTGGCGTAACCGCTTGATCGCTGAAGGCGACAGTGCCTTACAAAGCTTTATTGAAGACTACCCTACAACGGACATTCAGCATTTGCGCAGCTTAATTCGCCATGCACAACACGAATTGGCGCGTAATAAAGCACCCACTGCCTCACGTAAAATCTTCAAATACCTGCGCGACTTAGATGAGCAGCGTTTGGGTTTAAAGTGATTTTACCCGCTTCAACCTATCCGCCGCATCAGCAACGGATAGGTTGAAGACACACTTAGTTGCCTGTTCCGCCCACGGTAATCCCATCAATCTTTAAGGTTGGCTGACCCACACCAACGGGTACCGATTGCCCAGCTTTACCACAGACGCCAACACCAGTGTCCAACTGTAAATCATTACCCACCATGGACACTTGACGCATCGCTTCTGGGCCATTGCCAATCAAGGTCGCGCCTTTAACTGGGGCAGTAATTTTGCCGTTTTCAATCAAGTACGCTTCACTGGTGGAGAACACAAACTTGCCGCTGGTGATATCGACTTGTCCGCCACCTAAGTTGGCACAATAGATACCACGCTTGACCGAACCAATAATTTCTTCTGGATCACTTTCACCAGCCAACATATAGGTGTTGGTCATACGCGGCATCGGCACATGCGCGTAGGACTCACGACGGCCATTACCGGTCGGCGCCACGCCCATTAAGCGCGCATTCATGCTGTCTTGCATGTAGCCGCGCAGCACACCATTTTCGATCAAGGTATTGCACTGACTGGGCGTGCCTTCATCATCCATACTTAACGAGCCGCGTCGCCCGAGCAAGGTGCCATCATCAACAATGGTGCACAGTGACGATGCCACTTGCTGACCGACTTTACCGCTGTAGGCGGAACTGCCTTTACGATTGAAATCACCCTCTAAACCATGCCCAACAGCTTCGTGCAACAACACCCCACTCCAGCCTGGACCAAGCACCACAGGCAACATACCGGCTGGTGCAGCAATCGCGTCAAGATTGACTTGCGCCTGGCGCACCGCCTCGCGAGCAAAGTCCATAGCACGCTCTTGCTCGAGGAAATAACGGTAATCGGTACGCCCACCACCACCGGCACTGCCACGCTCACGCCGGCCATTATGCTCAATGATCACACTGACATTAAAACGCACCAGCGGCCGCACATCAGCAGCTAAGCGGCCATCTAAAGTGGCCACTAAAACGTGCTGCCAAGAACCGGTTAAACTCACGGTGACCTGACAAATACGCGGATCCAGCGCACGGGTTGCCAGATCAATGCGTTTCAACAATGCTACTTTTTCTTCGCGACTGATCACCTCGAGTGGATTATCTGCCGGATACAAGGGCATATGGGCTACCGACTGAATCGCTACTGGCTGTACCTGCTGACCGGCCTGCGCAATGCTGCGCGAGGCTTGCGCCGCTTGCAACAGTGCCGGCAAGGTCAAGGCATTACTGTAAGAAAAACCGGTTTTCTCTCCAGCCAAAGCGCGCACGCCGACCCCTTGGTCAAGGCTAAAACTGCCTTCCTTAACAATACCTTCTTCCAACACCCAGGCTTCAGAGATACGGTTTTCAAAATACAAATCCGCCGCATCAATACCTGGCCCAGCTAACTCGCTGAACACACTGGATAACTGCTCGATGCCCAAGCCCGTTGGGCTCAATAACACCGAACTGGCGCTGGCTAACAAATCACTCATTGTCTGTCCTCTGTGTCTGTGCGCGATAACTGCGCGACAGTAAATCGTTTGTGTTGCCAGATTGGCATTCGTTGGCGGATCAGCGCTTGTTCAGCCCGCGGAAATACATGGGTCAAACAACCTGCACCGGCTGGCAACTCAGTTAACACCGTACCCCAAGCATCAATAATCGCCGAATGACCGTAGGTTTCACGCCCTTCCCCATGCATGCCGCCCTGATTGGCAGCCAGAATTAAACATTGTGTTTCAATCGCACGCGCACGTAACAACGTCTGCCAATGTGCTGCGCCAGTCAATGCGGTAAACGCCGAGGGCACACTGATCAATTCAGCGCCAGCATCACGCAATGCACTGTACAACTCTGCAAAGCGCAAATCGTAACAGATTGTCATGCCTAAGCGGCCAACCGGCGTGTCCACTACAGTACACTTTTGTCCGGCGCTGTAGCGCTCTGATTCTTTATAGCGGCCTTGTGGGTCAGCCACAGCAGCGTCAAACAAATGCAATTTATCGTAACGTGCAACACACTCCCCGTGCTCATTGAACAACAAAGAACTGGCACAGGGTTTACCCTCAGTGCGCCCTGCAGGGAACAACGGCACACTCCCGCCAACGATCCACACACCCAGCTCGCGAGCAGCTTGCGCTAACCAAGTTAAGATGGGGCCGTGCTGCTGCGCTTCAAGGCTTGCAATAGCTGCAGGATTCATCTGCCCCATTGCCGCAAAGTTCTCAGGGAGCACCGCTAAGCGTGCGCCCTGCATGGCCGCCTGCTCTAGCAAACGGCGGGCACAAGCAAGGTTGGCGGCGATGTTGTCGCCGGACACCATCTGAATCACTGCAACAGTCATACAAGTAACCCACTACACATGCTTTAAGGTGAATAATCCAAGTAATTTTACCCTGCACAGTCTTAAGCACAACAGCTGATTGGCTTGTGCCATACTATTGGGTCGACTCATACCTAACCTGCCTATGCCTAAGACTCTCGACATCGAACATCTGCAGTGCGCGCAATGGCGCCAAGCCATAGCGCTTGGCGACTTTCAACGCGGCCAACGTTATGCAGAGCAAGGCCGCAGCAGCGTCTTACAACGACAAGACAGCACGCTGACCGCACAATGCAAAGGTTCAGCAGGGCAAACCTACTTACAAACGATAACGTTAGTAAATAAAAACAGTTATTACGATATTAATGGTCGCTGCTCATGCTACGTGGGTTATAACTGCAAGCATGTGGTTGCCGCCTTGCTTACTCTTGAAGACATGCAGCAACAGGGTAAACCGCCCCTCAGCTTGCCCAATGAGCCCATTACGCTAAGTACGCTAAGTCAAAATCAAAGTGTGCCAGCGCTGCAGATTTTCGATGCGCCTGTGCAGCCACCCATCCCACAGCTTACTTTTGGTAGCCTGTCACTCAATCGTTTTGACGCACGCAGCGCTCGTATGCAAAGCCAAGTACAGCATCGCGCCGCGCTAGCATTCGACTATCAAGGCCATCTCTGCAGTGGCAAATCGACGCCTGATTTCTTAGCCACTACAGGTCCTTATCAGCGCCTGCGTATCACTCGTGATTTAGACTTTGAACAGCAATGCCGAGAGCAGCTGAAGAAACTCGGCTGGCAAATATCATTACGCCGCAGTGATGCTGTACCCGATAGTGCTGGCGATGCTTATGAATTGGCCAGCGAGGCGGCTTGGTTAACCTTTATGCAGCAACCTTTATCCAAGCTGCGCGAACAAGGTTGGCGCACGCTGATGCTGCCAGAGTTTCAATTCAACCTACTCAGCATTGATCACTGGTATGCAGCCATTGAAGAGTCCCCAACCCTCGACTGGTTTTCCTTAGAACTGGGCATTGAGGTTGAGGGAAAAGTTATCAGCTTGCTGCCAATTTTATTACAACTGATTCGCCAGTCACCCAAATTGCTTGATCAAGCATACTTGGCGCAGCGTGATGATAATGACGTTGTGCTGGTGCATGTGGGCAAACTTGGTAAACGCGTGGCACTACCTTATGCACGCATCCGCGCAGTGCTGAGCAGCTTGGGCGAACTGTATCTGCAAGAAGCTCTCAGTGCGGATCATAAACTGCGCTTACCGCGCCAAGAAGCTGCTCGTTTAATGCAACTGCAAGCCAAGGGTATCGATTGGCAAGGTGGCGCAGCCATCCAAGCCTTAGCCGAACGCTTATCACACCCTTTACAAAGCTTAAGCCCTATCCCCGCAGGTTTAAATGCCAACTTACGCGCCTATCAGCATGAAGGCTTAACTTGGCTGCAAAATTTAATGCACCTTGGTATGGGCGGTATTTTGGCTGACGATATGGGCTTGGGTAAAACCTTGCAAAGCTTGGCGCATATTCTCAGCGAGAAAAATGCTCAACGCCTGCAACATCCAGCGCTGATCATTATGCCAACCAGCCTGATAGCTAACTGGCAGGATGAAGCCGCACGCTTTACGCCACAACTAAAAGTACTGTCCTTACATGGGCAGCAACGTCATGCACTATTTGCGCAAATCACTGAAGTCGACATTGTTATCAGTACCTATGCGCTGCTATCACGTGATAGCGAACAGCTATTGGCACATGAGTGGCACATCGTGATTCTCGATGAAGCACAAACGATTAAAAACCCACGCAGCAAAGCTGCCATCTGCGCTTCTCAATTACGTGCACAGCAGCGTCTATGCTTAACCGGTACGCCTTTAGAAAATAATTTAGGCGAGCTCTGGTCGTTGTTTAACTTCCTTATGCCCGGCTGGCTCGGCGACAATAAAAGTTTTACTCGCCAATACCGCACCCCCATTGAGCAACATGCTGACGAACAACGTTTAGCGCATTTGCAAGGTCGCCTCAAACCCTTCATTTTAAGGCGTAGTAAAGAGCAAGTGGCACGCGATCTGCCAGCAAAAACCGAGATCACCCAATTCATTGACCTTACTAGCGCTCAACGCGATCGCTACGAATCTCTGCGTCTCGCCATGGACAAAAAAGTCCGCGAGGAAATCCAGCGACTGGGTATAGGACGAAGTCATATTGTTGTCTTGGAAGCATTACTGCGCCTGCGCCAAGTGTGCTGTGATTTACGCTTACTCAGCGCTGACGATGCTACGCAATACAGCAGCAAAGACTCGGCAAAGATGCAGCATTTAATTGAAATGCTGCGCAGTTTTACCGCGGCCGGAAGGCGTATTTTGGTCTTCTCACAATTCACTAGCATGCTGGCTTTAATTGCCGATGAGCTTGATGCTGCGCACATTTCTTATGTGCAACTGACCGGCCAGACCCGCGATCGACGTAGCCCAGTGCAACGCTTCCAAGCCGAAGAAGTGCCTGTATTTCTAATCAGCCTAAAAGCTGGCGGAGTTGGCTTGAACTTAACCGCAGCCGATACCGTTATCCATGTTGATCCTTGGTGGAATCCTGCCAGTGAGGTGCAAGCCAGTGACCGTGCTTATCGCATCGGACAAACTAAGCCGGTTTTTATCTATAAACTAATTGCTCGCGGCAGCGTTGAAGAAAAAATCCAACATCTGCAACAGCATAAAGCAG
The DNA here is from genome assembly GCA_048266525.1 of Pseudomonas sp. Classification (GTDB taxonomy): domain Bacteria; phylum Pseudomonadota; class Gammaproteobacteria; order Pseudomonadales; family Pseudomonadaceae; genus Denitrificimonas. Next base: position 86,398 of record JBLWZG010000003.1, on the reverse strand, counting down.
AGCTTGCCAGCAGTATTCTGGATGGCGGCGCCAGCGTCAGTGACGGCTTAGATGAATCCAGCATTGCAGCGCTGCTCGCGCCACTTAACTCTTAGACGCTACATTTATTTTATAAAAATCTGAAGTTTGCTATGCTCGCAACTCGACTTAAGGAGCAGAAACTTTTGAAAGACAATTGGGCTGAAAAAACACGTGCGCACTTGCATAGCTACGCGGAATCAGTGGGCAATCTTCTAGTCGAAGCTTTTCATTACCTGGCACTCTTCGTGATTGGCGGCATCACGGCTTGGGCTGCGGTGCTTACCGTCCTCGAAATGCTTGGCAAAGGCGCCGCATCAATTGATGATATTTTGCTGTTATTTATCTATCTTGAACTTGGTGCCATGGTTGGCATTTACTTCAAAACCAACCACATGCCCGTGCGCTTTTTAATCTATGTCGCTATTACAGCACTAACGCGCTTGATGATTTCTGACATATCCCATCATCACCGTCCAGATATGGGCGTTGTTTACGTGTCTGGCGCTATTCTACTGCTGGCATTTTCTGTGTTAGTTGTGCGCTACGCTTCGGCAAACTTTCCTGCAGTCAAACCCAGCATTAAGCAGCAACCGATTGCCGGTGAAAGCCATGAAGGCATTGAGCCTAACTGATTTATTTATAACAGGGTCCCGCGCATTGACTGATAAATATCGCCTAAGCACAGTTTAGGCGAGTTTTGATTACTTATCCGCAACACGCTCACCTAGAAAACACTCTATTACTTGGTGGGCACGGGCATCGGGAACGTCATGACATTACCCACTGCTGCTTCACTGATGCGTGCCACACCCAAGCGCTCAACTTCATCGATACGCACAATGGCATGCATCGGTACATAACTGCGAATCACACCTTCAAACTGCGCTTTCAGTTTCTCTTCACTGGGGTCAACCACCACTTGAGTGCGCTCACCAAAGACAAACTCTTCAACCTCTAAAAAGCCCCAGAGATCACTTTGATAAATGGCTTTCGCATACATTTCAAAGACCTGGCCTTGGTTGATAAAAATCACCTTGAAAATTGGATTCTCACTTTTACTCATAACCACACACAACTCATGATCAAACAGGCGCGTAGCTTAACACACTGCTGTGCGCTTATAACGCAGCCAGAAACGCTGTTAAGTAGGCTGCAGATTAATCTTTAGCGCCTAGTGTGCGCTCTATTTTTACAAAGTTAGGTTGAAGCGCTTGACTTAATAATAAGAATAATTATCATTAGCTTCACTGGTCGCAAGATCAGCTGGTAACTAAAGAATCAACAGGTCGGTTTTTTAAGTTATCTCCTCATCAGGCTAAACACGGTTTTGACCCGCACTTGTGCGGGTCTTTTTTTATCTGCCATATTCTCCACAGCACTTGCCACTCAGCTTTATGCTAAAAAATAGACATAAAAAAGCCAAGCAAGTAAACCTGCTTGGCTTTTTTATTAACTTAGCGTTACCTTGTTAGATAACGCCGTGCAGCCAGTGCTTAACGCACACCCGATTGACGCAGTGCAGAAGGAGTGAACTCACCTGAGGTGGCAACAGAGCCAAACTCATAGGATTGCTTCTCTTCGTTCTTCATACCCAGCGCTAAGTAACGACCTGATTGCAGGTCATACAAAGCTTCTAATGAGTACCAAGGTACTTGCTTATTGTAGTACTGCAGCGCATGCGCTTCTGCTACACGCCATAAGTTGCCACGGCCATCGTAATGGTCGATGGCTGCTGCTTGCCAAGAATCTTCATCAATGTAGAAGTCACGTTTTGCATAGATATGACGCTCACCTGTTTTCAGGGTTGCAGTTACATGCCATACGCGGTGTAGCTCATAACGAGTTAAATCTTGATTGATGTGACCGGCTTTAATGATGTCATCATACTTAAGCTTTGGTGAATCCAACTCGTAGTTGTTGTAAGAAATGTACACCTCTTTCTTACCATTGAGTTTCCACTCGTAACGATCAGGCGCACCGTTGTACATATCTAGGTTGTCTGAAGTACGCAAGCCATCAGCCGCTGTACCTGGACCATCATAAGATACTTGTGGCGCACGACGCACACGACGCTGACCAGCGTTATACAACCACGCCATACGCGGCTCTTTAATCTGATCAAGAGTTTCGTGAACCAACAACACGTTACCCGCTAAGCGTGAAGGCGCCGTAACTTTCTGCTTGAAGTAAAACAGGATATTACTTGGCTTGCTAGCATCGTAGTCTTTAAGTTTGTTCGGAAACACAAACTCATCATTAAAATACACTAGCGAGTATGAACCATTGGTTTGTGGGGTTGCTTGAGTCACTAAGCGTTTAACACTACCACCACGGTAACGTGTAATGTGGTTCCAAATCACTTCTAGACCGTTTTTGGGAATAGGGAAAGCATTAGCCACGGTGAACTTTTCTAGACCGTTACCGTTTTGCACCATATTTGTATTGAGTGCGTTAGCTTTTGTTGCTTCCACCACTTCAGCAGGCATAGCCACTGAGCGATGGGTGGTATACACCGGCATACGGTAGGTATCAGGATAACGTTTGAACATCGCCAACTGGCCAGGAGTCAGCTTGTCTTTATATTGATCAACGTTTTGCGCAGTAATGGTAAACAGTGGTTTTTCGCCAGCAAACGGGTTACCTAAAAAACCATTGCCATCCACTGCAGCAGCGTTGGTCGACAAACCACCAGTCCACTCTGGGATAGTGCCGTCAGCATTACCGGCTTTTTCTGCGCCGAACGGAGTTAAACTCGTACCTAATTTTGCTGCTTCATCTGGAGATACTGCAGCGATTACACTTGCAGCAAACATTGACAACAAAAACGCTGTACCCGCCTGCATCATGCTTTTATTTGTTTTCATTATTTCAGTCTTCCTAAAAGTGAAGATAAATTGGGAGACACACAATGTGCGATGCTAAACATTCAGCACCGCACGCAGTGATTAGAAGTTTACGCCAACACTCATCGAAACGAAGTCACGATCGGTCATAGTGTTATAACGACCATCAAAGAAGTTGGTGTATGACAGCGCCGCGGTGTAGGTGTTCTGGTAGTCCGCGTCGAGACCAAAGCTAATCGCTTTAGCGCCTTCGTTAAACTGACCGTTCGGGCCATAGCCATCAACGTCATGCGAGAAAGCCATGTTCGGGTGCAAGTTAATACCAGCAAATACGTCGCTATAATCTAAGATACCGCGCACACGGTAGCCCCATGAGTTAGAAGTTACGTAGCCATGACGACCACCAACATCTTTATTGCCATAAATAACATCACGGCCATAGCGAATATCATCTTTACTCTCTATACCACCGACATGAGTTAAGCCTACTTCACCAACCACAGTTGCTCGACTAGCACCAAGCACTTGGTCAAAAAAGTGAGTAAAAGTAGTTTGTATTTGTGTAACTTCCTTACGGTTATAGCCACGATGCCCCATACCTGCTTGAGCGAATGCCGCACCCAAGAGTTCTCGCCCCGGAACAGTAGCAGACCCACCCGCAGCTATCGCACCACCTAAACTAGCACCAATGCCTTCAGCTAGCTTACCGGTCATATCAGTGGCGTTAATTTGCACTGGCATATTTGGACGATAACTTACTTCTCCTTGCCATGCTGTACCTGTGGGTAAAGTAGTAGAAAAACTTAGGCCATATAAGCGGATATCTTCTGGATAGTCCATATAGTAGCTACCGTTACTTAATAACGCGGGTGCAAGTAGCCCTCCAGCTAAAGCAACTCCAGCTGGTAATCCAGGACCTGGCGAAGGTAATGCAGCCAATCCAGCAAGATTCTGCAAAGTGTCCAAATCTAAGTTCTGGTAGCTAGCAAAAGGTGTACGACTATGGTAATTCATAAAGTATGCACCGTACTCAGTGTTGTCACCAAGCCAGCGTAATGCCATACCCCACTGACCGCTATCGCCAGCTTTATTATCTTTACCACGCGGAACCATTATACCTTCTCGTCCAACATTAATACCTAGCTCTGATAACTCAGGATAATAACCTGAGGTCAGTGTATTTAAATAATCAATCTGGGCTCCTGCAGCAATAATATCGTCTCTTTGTTTGGCACTTAAAATATTATAATTATCATTACAACCATCAGCAGCCACATCTGCACCAGAGAAGAACGTACCGCAGTTATCCACTACGGTTTGCTTCCAGCTCAGCTGATAAAAGGCTTCCATCGACAGCTGATCAGTCAAGTTCTGTGAAACAAAGAACATATTGACGGGAATCAGACCTTCTTTCAGCTCTGCGCCAGGTCGGCGGAATGCAGACACATCAATCGGGTTAATCGAGTTGATGGAGTTCATGATAAAAGTACTTTCACCCCAACTGACCACTTGCTTACCCAGTCGCACAGTACCTGGCTGATCCGCAATCGCATAATTGTGATACACGAACGCATCTAACAACTCAATACCGCGGGTTTTAGCTCCTTCTTTACGGCCATTGTTACTAATATCTTTCCATGAGCGATTGCCATCTTGTAGCTCGGCATCGTACCAATATTTACCACGTAAAAAGACACCAGTGTCTTTGTACTTTAACTCTAAGTCATGCAAACCTTTGAAAATCTGCGAGAAAGTTTTACCGCGCTGAAAATTTAAACGACCATCATCCCCGGTTTGCGTATAGCCCGTTCCGCCGTTGGCGTTACCGATAAAATCCATATCGCGTTTAGCTGTCGACCAACTGGCACCAACAGACAAAGATGAGTCAAACGAACCCTCAACTTCACCCAGATTAAAATTGATTGCAAAGGCTGGCGTAGCCAACACTGAAGCTAAGCTCACGGCCAATGGCAACTTTGCCATGCGCCATAATTGCTGGTTTGTTTTAGTCATTGATGCAACTCCGTATGTTATTTTGGCTGTTGGCAGTATAACCAACCATTTTTCAAAGGGTCTCAACCAAAAGATTGATTTACCTTGTGAACCGCTCTGACTCGGCGGCTTTAAAGCTCTTGTAGACTTTGTATCTATAACCTAAAGCAGCAAGTATGCCAACTAAGCCTATGACCCATAAGTCATATTTGCACGTCAGGCTGCTCGCCACTTACAGGGTCGAAAGAAATAACGAACTGTCTGCTGGTGCCTGCGCCAACTCGTGACGAATACGCTTCTTATCCAACTTCCCAACACTGGTTCTGGGTATTTCAGTAACAACTGCTACCTGCGTGGGTACAGCCCATTTGCTCAGCTCGCCACGCTCCACGAAGGGCTTAAGATGCTCTTTAATATCACGCGCATCCAGCGGTTCACCTGAACGTGTGACCAACATCACAAAAGGCCGCTCACCCCACTGTGGATCTGGCACACCAATCACCGCCGCTTCCTGGACCAACGGGTGGCGACTGATCAAATCTTCCAGCTCTAGGGATGACACCCACTCACCTCCTGTTTTGATCACATCTTTGATCCGATCGCGAATCTCGATAAAGCCCATTTGACAAATAGTGGCCACATCGCCTGTGTGCATCCAGCCACTTGCCCATAGCGCATCACCTTGTTCGGGCTCACGGAAATAACTCTGCGTCAACCAAGGCGCACGCAAGACCAACTCTCCCTGTTGTTCGCCGTTGTGTAGTAGAAAGTTACCCTCTTCATCGATTAAAGCCGCCTCAACCAGCGGCACAGGAATACCCGCTTTAATCCGGTAAGTGATCTGCTCATCCTCACTGGCTTCTTGCAACTGATCATTAAGCATGGCACAAGAAATTAACGGACAGGTTTCTGACATGCCATAAGCGGCCGTCAACTGAATGCCTTGCGCCGCCGCCGACTCATACAAGCCTCGCGGCAGCGCACTGCCACCAATAATCAACTTCCAGCCATTAAAGTGTTTACCTTGCGCAGCTTTTGCATTCAGTAGCATTTGCACAATGGTGGGTACGCAATGCGAGAATGTCACTTTTTCGCGCTGCCACAACTCAATCAGCAACTCTGGATCATAACGGCCTGGATAGACTTGCTTGAGACCCAACATAGTCGCGACATAGGGCATACCCCAGGCATGCACATGGAACATTGGAGTAATTGGCATGTACACATCGTCCGTACCGCATAAACGCACACTGTCCACACTGCCAATCACTGAGGCCATGGCTAACGTGTGTAACACCAACTGCCGATGGGTGAAGTAAACGCCTTTAGGGTTGCCGGTGGTGCCGGTGGTATAAAAGGTGGTAGCAACGGAGTTTTCATCAAAATCAGCAAAGCAATAGCTGGGCTGTGCCGCGGCCAGCAACGCCTCATATTCACCGACACAATCAGGCAACTCAACCGCTGAGGCGCCGGCATCACTGAGCAACAAGGTGCGCTCAACCGTTGTCAGAGACCCTGCCAATCCAGCGTACAAAGGCGCAAAATCACTGTTGACCAAGACAAAGCGGTCATCAGCATGGTTCATGGTGTAGAGAATTTGTTCGGGCGATAAGCGCACATTAATGGTGTGCAACACAGCACCCAACATGGGCACGGCAAACATACATTCCAGATAGCGGTGACTGTCCCAATCCATCACCGCGACGGTATCGCCAGCCTTAACTCCCATCTCGCTGAGGACATTGGCCAGTCGCGCGATGCGCTCAACAAAAGTGGCATAGTTGTAACGCAATTGGTCACGGTAAACGATTTCTCGGTTTTTCTCGTAGCGCACCCCAGACAACAATAAACTTTTGATCAATAACGGGGAGGCATGTGCATTCTTAGCAGAAGGCAGAATACGCGTCTGTAGCATGTCGGCACCTGTGTGTTCTTATTGGCAGGTGACAACATAAAGTAACAGTGATAGCACAACATCAACCAAAAGGTTGAGTTTCTAAAATAGTACAAAGGAATGTGGCGCGCGGCCACTGGAAAACACTCAAGGCAAACAATGCAGAACTTAGTCAGCCAACCAGATCAAGCTGGCAAAACGACCTGTCACGGGTTGGCGACGGTAGGAGTAAAAACGCGGATCTTTGATCGTGCATAGACCGCCACCGTACACGGCAGTGACACCACAAGCAGCTAAGCGCAAGCGCGCCAATTGATATATGTCGGCCATCCAGCGCCCTGGATTAAGACTGGGCACAAAAGCCTGCTCGGTGACAGGATTATGCAAAATAAAGGCATCGCGCACATCTGCGCCAACTTCAAAAGCATCCACGCCAATGGCCGGCCCTAACCAAGCCATAATCTGCGATGGAGTAACCTGCATCGCTGCGACCGTATTTTCCAACACTCCTGACAGCAAACTACGCCAGCCGGCATGTGCAGCAGCCACGCAAGAGCCGGCTTGATCAGTAAACAACACGGGCAAACAATCGGCACTCATAATACAGCAAGCAAGACCGACCTCACGGGTGACACTGGCATCCGCCTCTAAGACCCGTTCGGCATCCGCCGTGACCACCCGATTACCGTGCACTTGATTGAGCCAAGTGGGGCGACAGCCAAATCTATCCGCCAGATATTGACGGTTGCGTTGCACCTGCGCCAGCGCATCACCGACATGCTCGCCAAGGTTAAACGCAGCAAACGGCTCAGCACTGTCACCACAACTGCGTGTGGTAACACAGGCGCGCACATTGTCCGGTGCGGGCCAATCAGGGACAAGCCAGTCGAATGGCCAAGTCTCAGGCGTAGAAGTCAACCGACAAAAGCCTCGCGATCTTGTCGCAACAAGGTCAGCAACCAGACAAAATCATCTGGCAACGGCGCTTCCCACTTCATACGTTTACCAGTAATGGGATGCTCAAGCTCTAAAAAGCGCGCATGCAAGGCTTGGCGTGGAAAACTTTTCAGGGTTTCCAGTAAAGTTGGGTTAATCGCTGGCGGAATACGGAAACGTCCGCCATACGCCGGATCACCCACAAGTGGAAAACCGACATGAGTCATATGCACTCGAATTTGGTGCGTACGTCCCGTTTCCAACATCACCCGGGTGTGCGTATGTGAACGAAAGCGCTCTAAAACGCGGTAATGACTGACCGCAGGCTTTCCACTCTCAATCACTGCCATGCGCTGACGCTGTTGGCCATGGCGACCAATCGGCGCATCAATGGTGGCTCCAGAGGTAATCACGCCAATCACAATGGCTTCATAGGTCCGACCAACGCTGCGCGCTTGCAGTTGATCAACCAAACTGGTGTGCGCCTCTAGGGTTTTCGCCACCACCATTAAGCCCGTGGTGTCTTTATCCAAGCGGTGCACAATACCAGCCCGTGGCACGTCAATTAAACCGGGCACATGAAACAGCAGCGCATTTAATAACGTGCCATCAGGATGTCCGGCAGCCGGGTGCACAACTAAATCAGCCGGTTTGTTTAAGACTAAAATATGCTCATCTTCATAGACGATATCCAACGGGATATCTTGCGCGACCCAATCACCCTGAGCTTCACGCTCAGCAGTCAAGTGCAGCTGCGAACCGCTGTAAACGGTATCGCGCGGACGCATTTGCTGGCCATCAACCGTCAATCGGTTTTCTTTGATCCAAGCAGTCAAACGTGAGCGGGAATGCTCCGGAAATAACTGTGCAGCAACCTGATCCAAGCGTTGGCCACCCAATTCAGTCGGAACTTTTGCGTATAATTGAATTGTTTCGTTCGTATTTGTTGGCATACTCATCAACAGAGAATGCGTAGGCTTTGGTTTCAAGCGCACGCTTGTGGTTAAATACAGCATTATTTGCCCCAAATCTTGATTTGGGGTGTTCACTATAACAGGACGGCTCACTGCAAGTCAGCCGACCGTTTACCGGCGTACTCAATCATGCATCTAAGGCACCTGCTATTTATCGCTCTTTTTACCTTATTAGGCGCCTGTGCGTCCAAGGGAATCGATGAAAACTTAAGCGAAACCGCGCTCTATCAACAAGCGCAAACCGACCTCGATAAAAACAGCTACTCGGCGGCGGTCAGCAAACTCAAAGCTTTAGAATCACGCTACCCGTTTGGCCGTTATGCTGAACAAGCACAATTAGAGCTGATTTATGCCTATTACAAGAATATGGAACCAGAAGCCGTCCGCGCTTCAGCAGATCGCTTCATTCGCTTGCATCCCCAGCATGCCAATGTTGATTACGCCTATTACATGAAAGGTTTGGCCTCCTTTGATCAAGACCGCGGCTTATTAGCGCGTTTCTTGCCGCTGGACATGACCCAGCGCGACCCAGGTGCGGCGCGCGATTCTTATAATGAGTTTTCGCAATTAACCAATCGCTACCCCAATAGCCGTTATGCGCCTGATGCAAAACAACGCATGATTTACTTGCGCAATTTATTAGCCGCTTATGAGGTGCACGTTGCCCACTACTACCTCAAACGCCAATCCTATGTAGCAGCACTTAACCGTGGTCGCTATATCGTGGAAAACTTTCAGGAAACCCCAGCAGTGGGTGATGGTTTGGCAATCATGACTGAGTCCTATCAGCATTTAGCGCTTAACGATTTAGCTGAAAGCAGCTTAAAAACACTACAATTGAACTACCCTGATCACCCAAGCTTGGCTGGTGGTAGTTTTAAGCCACGCGAAAAAGACCTTGATAACCGCTCATGGCTCAGTAAAGCAACCTTAGGTTTCATTGGCAGCAATCAGGAACTACGCCCTCAAGAGACACAGGCCAGTAAGGATGTGATTCGTCAGTATGAAAATGCCGAGGAAGATATTCCAGACAGCGTACGCACAGCGATCAACGATGAACAACCTAAACGCAGCTGGTTGAACCGTTTAACCTTTGGCGTGTTTGGTCAATAAGCTAAAACGCTTAGCGAAAATACAAAAAGGAGGTCTAGACCTCCTTTTTTAATCACCAGAGTTTGAGCTCAGCTCGCCTACTCGGCGAGCGCCTGATCAATCGCTTGCAGCAACTGCAGATCATCAGGTTCAGTGCGCGGAGAAAAGCGCGCCACGACACGCCCCTCACCATCAACTAAAAACTTCTCAAAATTCCAAGTGATGTCACCTGGAAACTCTGCGCCCTCACCGGCCAGCAAGCGGTACAGCGGATGATTGCTCGCACCATTGACCTGCAATTTCTCGGTTAAGGGAAAGGTCACAGCAAAACGCTCAGTACAAAAAGCCTGAATTTCTTGCGCACTGCCTGGCTCTTGCTTACCGAACTGATTACAGGGCACGCCTAAAATGCTAAAACCTTGTTCTTTATAACGCTCGTACAGTGCTTGTAGGCCGATATATTGCTGGGTTAAACCACATTCTGAAGCAACATTCACAACCAACAATAAACGACCTTTAAACTGTGCCAATGGCAGCGCTGTACCGTCCAGTGCTGCGAGTGTTAAATCATGAAAAGCACTCATTTTACGCCCTCTATGTTGCTGACTGAGAAAAAGCAGATAGCGATTATTGCAGAGTCGTAAGACTTATTCATCTCAGTTAGCAAACAGCAGCCGCGCCGGTCTTGAGCGATCACTCAGAGCAATAGAAACCTGCGAGCCAGCGGCCCGCACTCCCAACAGTAGGAGATATGTGCTGGCAATAGAAACCTGCGGGCCAGCAGCCCGCGCTCCCAGAACCAGGAGAAATGGGCTGACAAACAAAAAAGGAGCAATCTTTGCAGATGCTCCTTTAGTGCGGCCCTTTGCAACAGTTGTGCTGTTGGTTCAATCGAACACCGGGTGAGGTATTCGAACTTGCTAAAAAAACGCCTGGTAAGGTGTTTTTAACCGTGCATTCTCGATAAAGACTGCGCGAGTGGGCATCAATGCAATACAAGCTGTGAACGTGGTCTTATTGTACAAAACATTCGCCGGTTAAAAATTGCGAAGTAAGCACAAAAAGAATAAAGATAGCAATAATTCATCTTTAAAATAGAAATTATGAAAAATTTAAGTCAAGATAAAACACAAGCAAACAAAGATAAATCAAAAAAGAGGTAAATATGGAAAAACTTGACCGCTACGACTTGCGCATTTTGCATGAATTACAGCAGGACGCACGCCTCTCCAATCAAGAACTGGCTGAACGCATTGGCTTATCCGCCTCACCTTGCTCTAGACGGGTGAAAACTCTTGAAGATGAGGGTTACATTCGCAAACAAGTGGCGTTACTCGATCGCAAAAAACTAGGGCTGACTTTAACCGCTTACGTGCTCATTGGCATGGATCGTCACACCCCAGAGCGTTTTGAGAACTTCCAAACACATATTTGTCAGTGGCCCGAAGTATTGGAATGCAGCCTCATTACAGGCATGGACGCCGACTACCAACTTAAAGTGATAGTCCCCGACATGGATCATTATCAAAAATTCTTACTGGAAAAGCTGACCCGTATTGAAGGGGTCACCAGTGTGCGCTCGAGCTTTGTACTCAATCATGTACAGCTCTCAACGGCTTTGCCGCTGGCACATTTACAGCTGTAACCGAGCAAGCCTAGGCAACTTATATAAAAAGGTCTAAGTGCATGACTCCCCGCTCGAGCAGCCCTACAGCCTTACATTAGTGGTTTTTTGGCGTACAATATCATCGCTAATGATCACCGATCAAACCAAGCGCTGCTGATTGCCGCGTATCATTAACAGGCGGTTAACGCCTGTAACAGCGATGTGGGATCACCATGGAAACTGAAGTATTCGAAGAAATCATGATGACCGTTTTGGTTGGCGGTTTGATACTGTTTATGGCTTTTATCGTTTGGGACTTAGCCAAAAAATCAAAAGCAGGCCGTTATGGTACTGCCGTTTTATTTTTTGCTTTGGGCCTTGGCGTACTGGGCTTTCTGATCAAAACCATCGTGATTGCGGTTAAAGGCTTATAACACGCTTGTCTGTATATTTTGAATGCGCATAACCGCTCAATGGATCCCCAGCACCTACCCTTAAGACTTCTCTCCAAGGACACACTGAATGAAAGCTACAGATATCGTTATGCAAAGCTACGGACGTTGCTGTGCAAGCGATGGTTTTTTCGATACGTTTTATACTCATTTCTTGGCCAGCTCGCCAGAAGTACGCGATAAATTTGCCAACACCAATATGCCAGCACAAAAATTATTGCTGCGCCAAGGCATTTTAAATGTAGTGCTGTACGCGCGGGGCATGCCAGGCACCAAACTTAAAGCGCTTGGCTGCTCACACTCACGCAAAGGCATGAACATCCGCCCAGAGCTGTATACCCTATGGTTTAACGCGTTAGCCGCGACCATTCGCGAGCATGATAACGACAGCACCCTTGACACCATCAAAGCATGGCGCGAAGTGGTCAATAAAAGCGTTGAAGTGATTGTTGCGGAATACTAAATTGGGTTTTTATCAAACATGGGCAGCTCATCAAGGCGGCCCAACTCTCAACATAGACGGATTAGACACACTCACTGGCTATCTCAAGCTCACGCCACTCTCCGCTGGGCAAATCGGCTAAACACCAATCACCAATTTGCACCCGCACTAAACGCAGGGTGGGCAAACCCACCGCAGCAGTCATTCGCCGAACTTGGCGGTTACGCCCTTCGCAGATGGTCAGCTGTAACCACGCGGTAGGTATCTGCTTACGCTCACGCACGGGCGGTGTACGCGGCCACAATTTCGGTTCAGCAATCTGTTCAGCCAGTGCCGGTGCGGTTAAACCGTCGTTTAATTCAACACCCTCACGCAAACGCTGTAATTGCTCCTCGTGCGGCAGCCCCTCAACTTGCACCCAATATACCTTGCGCAATTTATACTGTGGATCGGCGATCCGAGCCTGCAGACGGCCACTGTTGGTCAGTAACACTAAGCCTTCACTGTCTCGATCTAAACGACCGGCAGGGTAGACATGCGCAACCGACACATAATCCTTTAACGTGGCGCGCCCTTGCCCATCAGTGAATTGAGTCAAAACATCATAAGGTTTATTTAGCATCAACAAGCGCGGCTTAGCTGGTTCAGCCGCAGCCTGTCTGGGCTTGGTTTTGCTGTGATGCGCGAAGGATGAGCGCGCACGAGACTTAGCTGGGGCATGCAAGGATTTTTTCACGACATCACCTATACGGTTAAGCCAGCAGCCAACTCAGCCAACCAAGCTTCAGCATCACGCTCAGGGCTTACCGTTTCACTCGCATCCAGACGCAACATATCTTGCAGCTCAACTATAGCCAGTTCAGCATAGAGCTCACGAATCGCTTCGCCACCGGCACAAAAATCTTCACCGTAGCAAGCATCGCCCAAACCAATCACCGCACCCAACACGCCATTCCAGGTTAACGGGTCTTCACGCATCGCATTGACCAGCGGCTGTAGGTTTTCTGGTAGCTCGCCCATCCCAGTAGTGGAAGTCACAAACAACAATACGTCTGGTTCAAGCGCAAGCAGTTCAGGGTAGTTCAGACGCGGTTTATAGGTCACATTCAGCCCTGCCTCAGCCAATAGCTCAGCTGCATGATGCGCTACATTTTCTGCTGCGCCAAAAACAGTGCCAGAAATAATCACCACATTCATCGTCATACTCTGCAAGCGCCTCATCAGTAAACCAAGTTAAGTATTTTGAAAAACCTTGAATAAATTTCATCATAACAAGAAACCATAAAACTGTAATAAAGGCTATTCACCTAGTCTTTATAGGTTGTACAAAACCTCACTCTAGTATAACTTTACTCAACTTTAGCGCTGCCTTCTTGATATAAAGCAAGGCTGCTTCGAACTGATTAGGATAAGGAGTACTGATGAGCGAGAACGCTCCCATTTTGCTAACAGGCGCCAGTCAACGCCTAGGGCTGCATTGTGTGCAGCGCTTTTTAGCTGCTGGGCAAGCTTTGATTATCAGTTACCGTCAAGAGCGCGCGGAAGTGGCGCAACTGCGTGAACTTGGTGTGATCTGTATTCAAGCTGACTTTGCTAGCGAGCAAGGTATTTTAGCCTTTATCGCCGAACTCAAAGCAATCACACCGAGCTTACGCGCCATTATCCATAATGCTTCGCTATGGATAGCAGAAGATGGCCATGATGCAGAGGCTTTTAGCCAAATGATCAATGTGCATGTACTTGCCCCTTACTTAATCAACCAGCAGTGCGCACCTTTACTGATGCAGTCTAACCAGGCTGATATCATTCACATCACTGATGACGTAATTCGCAAGGGCAGTGCTAAGCGCACAGCTTACAGTGCCAGCAAAGCTGGAATGGACAACCTCACCCTCTCCTTTGCGGCACGCTTAGGGCCGCATATTAAGGTGAATTCTCTAGCTCCTGCATTAATTATGCTGCACCCCGATGACGATGAAGACTACCAACGTCGTGCAATGGCCAAATCTGTAATAGGCACTGTGCCTGGCCCAGAAGTTATTTACCAAAGCATACGTTATTTACTCGATACGCCTTATCTAACAGGCACAACCCTTACTGTTAATGGTGGCCGGCATCTCAAATGATGCAAGGCTTGGAGAGCTGACAATGTGTGATGACTTAAGCAAACACTACCATGAGATTTTAGTTGGACTCGGAGAAAATCCGCAGCGTGAAGGCTTAGTTGATACGCCTAAACGCGCCGCTAAAGCGATGCAATACCTATGCAACGGCTATGCAAAAAACCTTAATGAAATTGTCAATGGCGCGCTGTTTGAGTCATCCAGTGATGAAATGGTGATCGTGCGTGATATCGAGCTATACTCGTTATGTGAGCACCATATGCTACCTTTTATTGGTAAAGCACATGTTGCCTATATCCCAACCGGTAAAGTCCTTGGCCTATCAAAAGTTGCACGCATTGTTGATATGTACGCTCGCCGCTTACAAATTCAAGAAAACCTAACCCGTCAAATTGCTGATGCTGTGCAGACAGTAACCGGTGCAGCTGGCGTCGCAGTAGTCATTGAAGCCAAACATATGTGCATGATGATGCGTGGCGTCGAAAAACAAAACTCAGTGATGACCTCCTCAGCTATGTTGGGTGCGTTCCGTAACTCAGGCACCACTCGTCAAGAATTTTTGCAACTTATTCGGAGTCACTAATCTATGGCACGCTTAGAACCGGGCATGGCGCGCATTCGCATTAAAAATCTGCGTTTACGCACCTACATTGGTATCAATGAAGATGAAATACGTAACAAACAAGATATTTTAATCAACGTCACCCTATTCTATCCGGCTGAAGATGCCGTACAAATTAACCACATCAATCATGCTTTGAACTATCGCACCATCACAAAGGAAATCATTCAATATGTTGAAGAGAACCGCTTTGCCTTACTTGAGCGACTCACCCAAGACGTATTAGATACTGTGATGCGTCATGAACAAGTGCGCTACGCTGAAGTTGAAGTTGATAAGCCGCATGCATTACGCTTTTCTGAGTCGGTATCCATTACTTTAACTGCGCACCGTGCAGCATAAGCGATGACCCTGACTGAGTTTCTGCACGCCATTAAACAGCCAGAGCATCGTTTTGCTGATACGCTGACTTTTATTGACCGTCATTACCATTACACAGCCTGCGACTTTGATAATGCAGGCTTACATAACTCCGCCGGCAGTAATCCAGGCTCTTGCAAAATATTAGGTTTAGCTTTGCTTGAGCAACTGAGTACTGAAGATGCCTTACTCGCTTTTGCTGAGCACTATCAACAGGTGTTGGCAACGCCTGATGGCAGCGACCATGCCAATATTCGTCAGTTACTCAAGCATGGCTTAGCGTCCGTACACTTTAGCCAACTGCCTCTAAGCAGGCTTGTTGTCTAACGCCCATTGATACAGCGCTTTTTTACGTGCACCGGTAATTTCTGCGGCTAATGCAGCGGCACGTTTGGGCGGTAATTCAGCCATCAACACCTGCAGCACGCGCTGCGTTTCAACAGACACTTCGGGAGCATCACTCGGCTCTTGATAGCCCGATATAAGCAACACAGATTCACCGCGCTGCTGGTTGGTATCCGCAGCAATCCAATCATGCAGCGCCTGTAAGGGTAAGTCTTTGATCGTTTCAAAGGTTTTAGTCAATTCGCGAGCCAACACTGCTGGGCGCTCAGGACCAAACACCTGACACATATCTGCCACGCTCTCCAAGATACGATGCGGTGCTTCATAAAAAATCAAAGTACGTGGATCATGCTTTACCGCAGTCAACCGAGTGCAGCGTGCGGCTTGTTTGGCAGGCAAAAAACCCTCAAAGACAAAACGATCGGAGGGTAAGCCTGCGGCAGACAAGCCAGCAATCAAAGCACAGGCGCCTGGCACCGGCACAACTGCTATTTGAGCGGCACGTGCTTGGCGTACTAAGTGATAGCCCGGATCAGAAATCAGTGGAGTACCCGCATCAGAAATCAAGGCAACATCTTCACCGGCCAATAAACAGGCAATAAAACGACCGCCTTCTTCGCGCTCATTATGCTCATGGCAAGCAGCCAAAGGTGTGCGAATACCAAAGTGCTGGAGTAAACGGGAGGAATGGCGCGTGTCTTCTGCTGCGATCAAACTGACCTGAGTTAAAACCCGCAAGGCACGGGCACTGATGTCATCAAGATTACCAATGGGAGTGGCGACCACATACAACGTGCCAAGCCCATTCAGCTGAGGTGTGGATGCACTCACAAATCACTCCAAAGATTGAAAATAAAGCACTATTGTAGCCCGATTTCGCATGACAAGATCGCACCAATGCCCACGCTTGGGTACAATCGTGCTATTCATTTTATTGTGCTTGGATTGCTTGTCTATGAAAACCCAGCTACGCGCGCTCTCAACCTTTGTTTTATTGGCTTTACTGGTGGCTTGCTCGAGCACGCCAAGCAGCAACATCGGACAATTACCTCCCAATAAATATAACGATTTAGACAAACTGCTCGAACAGGCCGGGAAAAAAAACGATAACCAAGCAGTCGGTTTATATCTCGCCGCTGCTGATCTAGCTTGGCAGCAGAAACAACCCTTGCGCGCCCGTAAAATTCTAGAAAGCATCGATACAAATCACGCCACACCTGCGCAATTTATCTTTGCCAAAACCTTAGAAGCTGAACTGGCCCTCGCCCGCCAACAGCCCAAGAGCGCCTTAAAAGCACTAGAGCACTCGAGCTTTTTACGTTTAAGTGAAATGCCGATTGAGCAACAAACACGCAGTCAGTTGGTTCGCGCACAAGCATTACAAGACAACGGAAAACCTTTGGCCGCTGCGCGCGAACGCATCTATATTGCGCCGTTACTCGAAGGGCAAAGTGCTTTTGATAACCATCAAACCATTTGGACGTTGCTCAGCGCCTTACCGCGCACCGAGCTGGATGTCAGTGGTGACGATGACCTCGCGGGCTGGCTTGAGCTGGTTAACCTCAGTAAAGCGTCCGCCTCACTGAGCCAACAACAAGCCAGTATCAACCAATGGATTGCCAGCAACCCACAACATCCAGCCGCTAAGCAGCTTCCTGCAGCGCTGCAGCAATTACAACAATTACAAGCACAGAGCATTCAAACGCTAGCGCTCCTGTTACCGTCTAAAGACCCTAATCAAAATGTTGTAGACGCCCTACGTAACGGTTTTTTTGCTGCGCACTACCTTGCGCAAAGCAATGGCCAAGCAGTACCAGCTATTCGTATCTACGACAGCAGCACAATTGATTCAATGGATGCTTTTTATCAGCAGGCCAATGCGGAGGGTGTAGAATTAGTCGTTGGCCCTTGGGATAAGACGTTGATTCGTCAATTAGCCAGCCGTGCCCAGCTACCGATTACAACCTTAGCACTCAACTACGCTGACACACATCAAAATGGCCCAAGCGAGCTGTTCCAATACGGCTTGGCGGCTGAAGATGAAGCACGTTTAGCCGCTCAACGCGCATGGCAGGATGGGATGCGTCGTGCTGCAGCGTTAGTCCCGCAAAATGAATGGGGCAACCGCATTTTGGCTGCCTTCACTGAACAATGGGAGGCGCTTGGCGGTGACATGATTGCCTCGCAGCGTATTGACCAGCCTGTCGAGTTAGCAGGGCAAATTGCAGAGTTGTTTCAGTTGCGCGCAAGCGAGCAACGCGCGAAACAACTGCAAAACACTTTAGGCACAAAGGTAGCGGCCCAACCTGCCCGCCGCCAAGATATTGATTTTATTTTCTTGGCAGCTACACCACAGCAAGCCCGTCAAATCAAACCAACGCTAGCGTTCCAGTACGCAGGCGACGTCCCCATTTACGCCACCTCGGCGGTGAATCCTGGAACAGCTGAAATCTACCCAGAACTCAATGGCCTACAATTCACTGAAATCCCTTGGTTCCTAGAAACCGATAACCCAACGCGTCAGCAAATCACTTACCAGTGGCCGCAAGCGCTGGGCAGCTTAGGTCGCTTTTATGCAATGGGCGCTGATGCTTATCAGCTGGCCAGCCAGTTACAGCAATTGCGCGCACTCCCCAACAGCAGTTCTGCAGGCTTAACCGGCAATTTACAACTCAACGCACAACAACGGGTCGAACGTTTACTCTATTGGGCGATATTTAATGATGGCAAGATTGAGCCATTAACTGAAAGCCAAATTGACTGAAACAATGAAAACCGGTGAAGCTGCTGAGCGCTATGCTTTAGACTATTTAGAAAAAGCAGGTTTAACGCATATCACCAGCAACTGGTCGTGTCAGTTCGGAGAGATCGATTTGATCATGCTCGAACATGACACCCTAGTCTTTGTCGAAGTACGCTATCGAAAGCACGCCCACTTCGGTGGCGCACTTGATAGCATTGATCAACATAAACGCCATAAACTGATGAAGAGCGTCGAACAGTATTTAACTGAGCATCCACACTGGTTAGAACATCCTTGTCGCTTTGATGTCATTACTGCACACCCTGACGCGACGCAGGCGTTTATGATGAACTGGATTCAAGACGCATTTGAAACTGAATTATATTTTTAATAAAGGCTGATCCTATGCAACCACGTATACAACACATGTTTCAAGCCAGCATTGAAACCAAACAGCAGGCTTTAATAGCCTTGCCACCCGCTATTGAAAGCGCAAGTTTACTGATCGTCAGCTCCTTGCTAAACGAAGGAAAGATTCTTGCCTGTGGTAACGGTGGTTCGGCCGGCGATGCACAGCACTTCTCTTCAGAAATGCTCAATCGTTTTGAGCGTGAGCGTCCAAGTTTACCTGCGATCGCGCTAACCACCGACAGCTCTACTATTACCTCGATTGCCAATGACTACAGTTACGAAGAAGTATTCTCTAAGCAGATTCGAGCATTAGGCCAATCAGGCGATATCCTTCTTGCTATTTCCACCAGCGGTAATTCTGCTAACGTTATACAAGCCATCCACGCAGCGCATGATCGCAATATGCATGTGGTTGCATTGACAGGTCGTGATGGCGGTCAGATTGCACCGTTGTTACTGCCTGATGATGTTGAAATACGCGTGCCCTCCAGTGTTACCGCACGGGTACAAGAAGTGCATCTGCTTGTAATTCATTGCTTATGCGATTTAATTGACCATCAACTGTTCGGGAGCGAAGAATGATCCGCCAAGTTCTTACCATCGGTTTATTAGCTATAATCCTCAGCGCCTGCGGAGCACGTAGTTTTGGCAACAAAATTGATGACCAATTTACAGGCCCGGAAGTGGCGCGCGCGATTAAAGATGCACACATTGACTTATCTACTAGCACATCGCATATCGTAGTCACCAGTTACAACGGTATCGTCTTAGTCACTGGACAAACGCCACGTGCTGAGCTCAAAGAGCTAGCGGACAAAGCGGCAAAGTCAGTACTTAGCGCTAAAAAAATTCATAACGAGCTGCAAGTCACCCAACCAACATCAGGCTTGGTTCGCAGTAACGATGCATTACTCACCACCAGCATTAAGACACGCATGCTGTCTTACAACGATGTCCCCGCCTCAAAAGTAAAGGTAGTTACGGAGAATGGTGTGGTGTATCTGCTTGGAATCATTAGCCGCGCTGAAGCACAACGGGCAACATCAGTGGTACAAGACGTCAGCGGCGTACAAAAAATCGTACGCCTATTTGAATATATTGACTGAGGGTTAAGCAAGAATACAGCTGAAGCAAACCGATATAGGTTGGTTGCAGTCAACACAGCAAGGACTGTAACCAACACGTATACATCCTATTACTTTACGACCCGTAAACTCGGACGCCCACCGGCAGGCGGTGTCGGCGGCTCATCATCACGCTCTGCGCTCTCCGCATCTTGCTCTGTTGAATCAGCTGATACGGCGTGCAAAGTCGTTACCGGCTCAGTGCTAGAGCTGTCTGATACGCTCTCATCATCACTTAGCACATCAGACTGCGCATCAAAAAACATGCCTTGACCGTTTTCTCGCGCATAAATAGCCAGTACTGCGGTGATCGGCACATACAGCGAAAATGGCACACCCGAGAAGCGCGCCTCAAAGCTTATTGCCTGATTATTCATCGCAAAGTGACGCATAGCAGCAGGCGCTATATTGAGCACGATCTGCCCATCTGCTGCATAGCCTGGCGGCACTTTGACATTAGCATGGTTGGCATCAACCAAAAGATAGGGCGTGCAATCGTTATCAACAATCCACTCATAGAGAGCACGCAACATGTAAGGACGACTTGAGTTCATGCTCAGCTCCTAACGATTAAGGTCGCATTAAACGCTCAGCCTCAGACAAGCTCGCCTGAAAGGCTTCACGAGCAAAATTGCGCTCCATATAATCCAATAACGGTTGTGCAGCTTTCGGCAATTCAATTCCGAGTGCAGGCAAACGCCATAAAAGCGGTAATAAATAGCAATCAACAAGGCTGAAATCTTCACTCATAAAAAACTTCATGCTGGCAAACACAGGCGCAACACCCGTGAGGCTTTCGCGCAGTTCTTTACGTGCTTTAGTACGAGCAGTGTCTTTGCTGCGTTTATCTAAAATCAAATCCGCTTGAGCGCACCAGTCGCGCTGCACACGGTAGGACAACATACGCGTATTCGCACGTGCAACGGGGTATACCGGCAATAACGGTGGATGCGGATAGCGCTCATCAAGGTATTCAAGAATGACGGTAGAATCGTACAGTGCTAAATCACGATCAACCAAGGTAGGTACTGTTGCATAAGGATTAACCTCTGCTAAGTACTCTGGGCATTCGCCATTGGTTACATCCATGATTTCAGCAGTTACTGCCTTCTCAGCCAAGACCAAACGCACACGATGTGAGTATTGGCAGCTCGGATCAGAATAACAGCCCAACTTATTGGGGGCAGACATTGCTTCTCTCCTTCACTAGTAAATATGCATAAAGCAGAAAAACGCACGCGCCCATTTGGGCGCGTGCGTCACTCGGTCATCATACTGCTGAGTGTCAATGCACATCTTTCCAGTATTCACGCTTCAAGAAGTAAGCGAATACAAAGAAGAAGGCAAGGAACAACAGTACATATGTTCCGATGCGCTGGCTCTTGAGCTTAACAGGGTTTGCTGAGTATTCGAGGAAAGTAACAAGATTTTTAATTTTCTCGTCAAATTCAGCTTCATTCAGCGTGCCTGTATTAGGCACAACAGTTAACTGATCACATTGTTCATGTGTCACAGCGACACCTGTCAATGGATCAAACACTTTGGCGCCGTTTTCCTCCATCTGAACTTGCTTGCAACCAATTTCTTGGCGGCCTTGCAAGCTCACAAGGACGTTAGGCATACCGACTAACGGGAAGACTTTATTGTTAACACCATACGGGCGCGCTGGATCAACATAGAAAGTACGCATGTAGGTGTATAACCAATCGGCACCACGAACGCGCGATACAAGAGTCAAGTCAGGTGGCGCAGCACCGAACCATTTCTTCGCGTCTGCATCAGTCATACTGGATTTCATGTGATCACCAAACTTAGCATCCGTGAGGACCAAGTTCTTCATCATCAATTCTTCACTGATGCCCAAGTCATTCGCAACACGCTCATAACGCTGGAACTTAGCACCGTGGCAACCCATGCAATAGTTCACGAAAGTTTTCGCGCCATCTTGCAGAGCTGCTTTATCGGTGAGATCAATTGAGACGCTATCCAATGGATAGGCGCCGCCAGCAGCAAAACCAAACATAGGGATTGCAGCCAAAATTAACGCAGCAATTTGCTTTTTCATTAGCCAGTCACCCTTTCCGGAACCGGTTTAGTCTTTTCCATTCTGGTATAGAAAGGCATCAGAATGAAGTAAGCGAAGTAAATAACAGTACAGATTCGTGCAACCAATGTGCGCTCTGGAGTTGGTGCCAATACACCTAAAACACCAAGAATCACAAAGCTAATGCAGAATACGAGTAACCAAATTTTGCTCAACCAGCCTTTGTAACGCATTGATTTAACTGGACTACGATCCAACCAAGGCAATACAAACAACACCGCAATCGAACCACCCATTGCCACAACGCCCATTAATTTATCAGGCACTGCACGCAAAATGGCGTAGAACGGAGTGAAATACCAAACTGGAGCAATATGGTCAGGTGTTTTCAGCGCGTTAGCTTGTTCGAAGTTAGGCTTCTCAAGGAAGTATCCACCCATTTCTGGGAAGAAGAACACGATAAAGCAGAACACAAACAAGAACACGATAACGCCAACAATATCTTTAACTGTGTAGTAAGGATGGAAAGGAATACCGTCTAAAGGCACACCATTTTCATCTTTTAACTTCTTGATATCAACGCCGTCAGGGTTGTTTGAACCCACCTCATGCAGTGCCAAGATGTGTAAAACAACCAGCGCTAACAGAACAATAGGTACAGCCACTACGTGCAAGGCGAAGAAGCGGTTAAGGGTAATACCTGAAATCAGATAGTCACCACGGATCCACTCAGTCAGGTCAGCACCAATCACTGGAATCGCACCAAACAGTGAAATAATCACCTGAGCTCCCCAATAGGACATCTGACCCCATGGCAGCAAGTAGCCCATGAACGCTTCAGCCATCAATGCTAAGTAGATTAGCATACCGAAGACCCAAACCAGTTCACGCGGCTTCTGGTAAGAACCATAAAGCAGGCCGCGGAACATGTGCATGTAAACCACAATAAAGAACGCTGAGGCACCGGTAGAGTGCAGATAGCGCAAGATCCAACCGTATTCCACATCACGCATGATGTATTCAACAGAAGCAAACGCACCTTCTGCAGATGGCTCATAGCTCATGGTCAACCAAATACCGGTTAGCAACTGGTTAACCAGCACTAACAAAGCAAGAGAGCCGAAGAAGTAATAGAAGTTGAAGTTTTTTGGTGCGTAATATTTGGCTAGATGGTCTTCCCACATTTTTGTAGCAGGGAAACGCGCATCCACCCACTCCATAAACTTACTCATCAGACGGCCTCCTCATCAATACCAATAACGACAATACTGTCCGTCTCGTAAGAGTGCGGTGGAACCGGCAAATTCAAAGGTGCGGGCTGTGACTTATAGACACGTCCAGCAAGGTCATAACGTGAGCCATGACATGCACAGAAGTAACCGCCGACCCACTCAGGACCTAAATCTGCAGGAGCGACTTCTGGTCTAAAGGTTGGCGCACAACCTAGGTGCGTACATACGCCGAGGACAATCAACAGCTCAGGTTTAATTGAGCGCTCTTCAACATCCACATAGGTCGGTTGTTCTGATTGTTTCGACTCCGGATCAGCAAGGCTAGACTCAATTTTCTTCAGTCCTTCCATAATTTCCGCTGTACGGTGCAATACAAAAACAGGCTGACCACGCCACTCAGCAACAATCTGCTGACCTGGTTCAATCTTGCCTATATTGACTCGCACCGGTGCTCCCGCGGCTTTCGCCCTCGCACTTGGAGCCCAGGACCCCAAGAACGGGATCGCTGCCCCAGCCGCTCCAGCTGCACCCACCACAGAGGTGGCTGCTACTAGAAAGCGACGTCGGCCCGCATTCACGCCGTCATTGCTCATTAAGTCGTCTCCCATCAGCTATGTAGCCTGTTGTCAGGCCTTGTAATAAGAAAAAAGCTACTTACATTCTTGAATTTTACAAATGGTAAAGAAATAGCGCCATTTTGACAAGTTTAACACCTGTACTAATCCACTTAATTATCCTGCAAATCAACGGTAATCTAGCTATGACAGATTGCCGCAGAGCAAACCAGATATAAAAAACGCCCTGAGTCCTTGCGGAAACGGGCGTTCTTCTGCAGCAAGAATCGATCAGCGCTTAGAGTACTGAGGACGCTTACGTGCTTTACGTAGACCAACTTTCTTACGCTCAACTTCACGCGCATCACGCGTTACAAAGCCAGCTTTACGCAACTCTGGACGTAAAGTTTCGTCGTAGTCCATCAAGGCACGTGTAATACCGTGACGAATTGCACCTGCCTGACCACTTGCACCGCCACCAGCAACAGTGACCATGATGTCAAATTTTTCTAGAGTATCAGTTAGCTCAAGCGGCTGACGAACCATCATTCGTGCAGTCTCACGCGCAAAGAAATTCTCTAGTGTGCGGTTATTAATAGAAATGCTACCTGTACCCGGACGTAAAAAAACGCGTGCGGTTGCAGTCTTGCGACGGCCAGTGCCGTAATTTTGAGTCGCCGACATAATCAACTATCCCGTTAAATCTTAAGTTCTTGGGGCTGCTGTGCAGCGTGCGGGTGGTTTGTACCTGCATACACTTTCAGCTTGCGATACATGTCGCGGCCCAGCGGATTTCTTGGAAGCATGCCTTTAACAGCTGCTTCTAGAACGCGTTCAGGTGCTTTAGCAATCAACTTCTCAAAGCTGATTTCCTTGATACCACCAGGAAAACCAGTGTGTGAGTAGTAGATTTTATCTGATGTTTTATTACCAGTAACACGTACCTGCTCAGCATTAATAACAACGATGTAATCGCCGGTATCAACGTGCGGAGTATACTCAGGCTTGTGCTTTCCGCGCAAACGGCTAGCAATCTCAGTGGCCAAACGACCCAGAGTCTGGCCTGCAGCGTCGACGACATACCAGTCGCGCTGTACCGTTTCATTTTTTGCTGTAAAAGTTTTCATTCGCTATGGCCTCAGGGCCGTCTTCAAAATAGACGGCAAATCCTAATGAATAGTATTGTCTTTGACAAGTCAAAGTAAGCTCATATGACAGACGCTACTTCGGGGGCTCGGGTCTATCACGTCTGCTATGGCTCTAAGTTCGGCAAATGCATCATTTCGCCTTCTGTTTTGCACTGGGCTAGGCATTGCCCACAAAACAGCGCGTAATTATGACTGTTAAGAGAAAAAAAGCAACCGCTTAATACTTCTTTACTTTATTAAATGCTGTATTGATGGTCATTCAATTCGTCAACCGCAGGTATTCTTTAATTATCAGCAGTGTTTTTCAGTTCGCTTATCTAGCTTGCTCGCGTGATTGCCTAGCTTAATTAAGCGCACACTCCAACACAAGAGCGCGGCAGTCGAGACTTGGCGCACCCCATTGGAGTCTCAGCTCAAAACTGATTCCAAGAGCCTTAGCAAATCAAATCAGCGAAAAACACAGTCTTTAACCAGAAAATGAGCATTGTGAGCAATTTTCAATACCAGCATAACAACGCAGGCAATTAATCAGCGCTTCCTTAGCATTCATAGATGCACATGGGTCTATAATGAGTTGGCATTCACTTGTGGAGCCATCATGTACCTACCACCATTATTTTCTGCTTTACGCCAAGCTTTTGCAGCCGGCTACTCTCTCAGTTCTTTAAAAGGCGATATTAGCGCAGGGTTAACTGTTGGCATTATCGCCATCCCTCTAGCGATGGCCTTAGCTATTGCGGTAGGTGTAGCACCCCAGCACGGTTTATATACGGTCTTGATTGGTGGCTCACTGATCGCTCTTACCGGCGGCTCACGCTTTAACGTTTCAGGCCCGACCGCTGCCTTTGTGGTGATTTTATTACCCATCACCCAACAATTTGGCGTTGGCGGACTATTACTGTGCACAGCAATGGCCGGAGTTATCTTAATTGCCATGGCTCTTCTACGGGCCGGCGCGTTATTGCAGTTTATTCCTTACCCTGTCACCCTCGGCTTTACTGCTGGGATTGGCGTGGTGATTGCAACACTGCAAGTCAAAGATGCTTTTGGTTTAGAAAATATCGAACCTTCTGCTAACTACATTGAACAAATTACCGCACTTGCCAGCGCCTTCCCAAGCATTCATCTCGGCGATACACTGGTTGCCGCAGTCACGCTTGCAGTATTAATCATCTGGCCACGCTTTGTACCGAAAATTCCCGGCCACCTGGTTGCTTTAACTGTAGGTAGCTTCGTTGGACTGGCTTTAAATAATGCCGATATAACCGTAGCAACCTTAGGCCAGCGCTTTAGTTATGTAGTCGACGGTGTCAGCCATCCAGGCATTCCTCCGTTCCTACCTTCTTTTATGTGGCCTTGGGAGTTTTCTGGGCCAGACGGTAAGCCTCTCTTGCTTTCCTTTGAGTTATTTAGACATCTATTAGCCCCAGCATTTGCCATTGCCATGCTGGGCGCGATTGAATCACTGCTTTGCGCTGTTGTAGCAGACGGCATGGCGGGCACTAAACATGATCCAAATGGTGAATTACTTGGGCAAGGTTTAGGTAATATTTTCGCGCCTATGTTTGGCGGTATCACTGCCACTGCAGCCATTGCCCGCAGCGCCGCTAACGTACGTGCCGGAGCATTTTCACCGATTGCGGCAATTATTCATGCTGGTGTTGTGCTATTGGCAATGCTGTTTTTAGCACCGATATTCAGCCATTTACCAATGGCTGCACTTGCAGCATTACTGCTGATGGTGGCATGGAATATGAGCGAACCTAAGCATGTGCTGCACACCTTACGCATTGCGCCACGCAATGATGTACTGGTTTTACTCACCTGTCTGTCGCTCACAGTACTATTTGATATGGTGCTTGCTGTAGGCGTTGGTTTATTACTAGCAGCCGGCTTGTTTATTAAGAGCATGAGCGACCTCACCGACACCGCCACTGTGTCGCGTGATCAACACGACGCCGCAGACTTACCAGACTCTGTTGCGGTATACGCAATTCGTGGCCCATTGTTTTTTGGTGCAGCAGAAAAAGCATTAAGTGTATTGCGCAAGTTCAATCCAGAAATACGGGTAGTGATCATCGACCTGCGTGCCGTACCGATGCTAGATATGACGGCACTGGCTGCTTTGAGTAATGTGCTGGTGGATTACCAAAAGAATAATATCGGTATTATATTTTTAGGTACATCAGCTAAAGTTCGCCACAAAATGCGCCGTGCAGGTATTCGCTTAGAGCATCACAAACTGTCATATGTGAGTAACTTTAAAATGGCTCAAGCACGTGCTCAGCGTTGGTTAGACGCTGAGTCACAAGGGCCGAATGAACAGTCTGAGCAACAGATCTAAACATACACAAACATCGAACACATTGGCTTAAATTATTGGTCAGAGCGCTGACAGAGCAACAGCAGCGCTCATTGCATTCATGGTAAACTGCAAATTATGAATATTTATACCTCACGCCCTTCCGTATTGTGCTTATCAGGTCACGACCCTGTCGGCGGCGCTGGCTTGCAAGCCGATATTGAAGCGCTGATCGCACAAAACTGTCATGCCACCCCAGTCATTACCGCTCTGACCATTCAAGACACAGTGAATGTCAGCGACTTTAAGATCCTTGAACATGATTGGGTGATCGCGCAAGCACAGGCGATTTTACAAGACCTCCCTGTTTCTGCCATTAAGCTCGGCATGCTTGGCTCACTAGAGATGGTTGATACGGTTGCGCAAATTATTCAACAATTGCCTGATACCCCTTTTGTCTGCGACCCAGTGCTACGTGCTGGCGGTGGTGGCGCATTAGGCAAAGATGAAGTTGGCTATGCTTTACGCGCAAAGCTGATGCCTCTTGCGACTATCGTGACACCGAATCTACCTGAAGCGCAGATTCTCGCTGAGTTACCTGAGGGTAGCGCTGACGAATGCGCAGCAGTACTGCTCAAGCACTGCACAAATCTTTTGATTACTGGCGGCCATGGTGATGAAAGCCAAGTGCATAACCGCTTGTATTGCGCAAACGGCAGGTCTCATACTTTTACCTGCGCGCGCTTACCTGGCGAATACCATGGTTCCGGCTGCACCTTAGCCAGCGCCTTAGCAGGTCGCCTCGCTTTAGGACAAGAACTCGTTAGCGCGGTTGAGTTTGCCTTGAACTACACTTGGCGTACCTTACGTGACGCTGAAGCACCTGGTCGCGGTCAATATATTCCACGTCGTTTACCCTTGGATTTCTGCCGCCCATGAATGATAAAGCGCAGCCACTGCGGGGCTTATACGCCATTACCGACTCAACACTGCTGGCCGATGGACGTTTACTGCCTTACTGTGAGGCGGCGCTGCGAGGCGGGGCTAAACTACTGCAATACCGTGATAAGTCGACCGATACAGCGCGTCGCTTGGCTGAAGCAGAGGCGCTGCAGGCGCTGTGCCAAAGCTACCAAGCGCAATTCATCATCAACGATGATGTTGATTTGGCGGCGCAATTAGGCGTTGGTTTACACCTCGGCCAAGCCGATGGCTGTTTAATCAGTGCGCGCCAGCAACTTGGTGCAGAGGCTATTATCGGCGCGACCTGCCACGCGCAGCTAGAACTTGCAGCACAAGCGCTTGAGCAACAAGTGGACTATATTGCTTTTGGCCGCTTTTATAACTCGCAGACCAAACCGGGCAGTGTGTTAGCTACCACTCAATTGCTTCAGCAGGCACAACAGTTTCAGCAGCCGATCGTCGCTATTGGCGGAATTACTTTAGAAAATGGCCGCGTACTGATCGAACATGGCGCAGCCATGCTTGCCGTTATTCATGGATTATTTGCAGCCGACTCGACGGCCGCAGTGGAACAACGGGCGCGTGCTTTTAGTGCGCTCTTTACTGATTAATTTTTTGCAGCGACAGGCTCACTGCTTTTCTTAGATGAGGTTTCTAATGTCACGTTCAGCATCTCTTTTTGAACAAGCCCAGCAGCACATTCCTGGTGGTGTTAACTCGCCAGTTCGTGCCTTTGCCGGTGTGGGTGGTACGCCACTATTCTTTAAGCATGCGGCAGGTGCTTATGTCACCGATGAAGACGATAAGCGTTATGTGGATTATATCGGCTCATGGGGCCCGATGATTCTTGGCCACAGCCACCCCGATGTGATTGCTGCCGTACGTGCGCAGCTCGAGCACGGCCTCTCTTACGGTGCACCCACTGCACTAGAAGTTGAGATGGCTGATCTAATTTGCAGCATCGTGCCTTCGATGGATATGGTGCGTATGACCAGTTCTGGCACCGAAGCCACTATGAGTGCGATTCGTTTAGCGCGCGGCTATACCGGTCGCGATAGCATTATCAAATTTGAAGGCTGCTACCACGGTCACTCCGACAGTTTATTAGTTAAAGCGGGGTCTGGCGCACTGACCTTGGGCGTTCCTAGCTCTCCAGGTGTACCTGCAGCCTTTGCTAAACACACTATTACTTTGCCATTCAACGACATTGATGCAGTAGCCAGCTACCTTGCTGAACACGGCAATGATATTGCCTGCATCATTGTTGAGCCAGTCGCTGGCAATATGAATTGCGTGCCGCCTGTGCCTGGCTTCTTAGAAGGTTTACGTGAGCAGTGCGACAAGCACGGCGTGGTTTTAATTTTTGATGAAGTGATGACTGGTTTCCGTGTTTCTCTTGGCGGTGCGCAAGGTTTGTATGGCATCACCCCAGACTTAACAACCTTCGGTAAAATTATCGGCGGCGGTATGCCAGTAGGTTGCTTCGGTGGCAAGAAAGAAATTATGTCGCACATTGCGCCGCTGGGTCCTGTCTACCAGGCTGGTACTTTGTCAGGCAATCCTTTAGCGATGGCGGCTGGTTTAACCACGCTGAAGCTGATTAGCCGCCCTGGCTTTCACGATGAACTCACAGAGTACACGGCACGCTTGCTACAAGGCTTGCAGGAGCGCGCTGATGCTGCTGGTATTCCATTCACCACCACGCAAGCAGGTGGCATGTTTGGTCTATTCTTCACTGAGCGTAAAGACATCACCCGCTTCGAAGATGCTACCAACTGCAACATTGAGCACTTCAAGCAATTCTTCCACTTGATGCTGGAAGGCGGTGTGTACTTAGCACCAAGTGCCTTCGAAGCAGGTTTTAGCTCAATTGCTCTGGGTGATACCGAAATGAAAATCACTCTGGACGCTGCTGAGAAGGCTTTTGCGCAGATGAAAAACTAAGCACAGCATTGACTGAGCCAAGCAAACGCCCGTTAATTCGGGCGTTTTTAATTGTACTGAGGTTTTTATTGATGGAAGAATCGTCATTCACGCACTTAGGCATCAATATACTTTAAAATATATTCACCCAGCGCATGTCGTACTTCGAATTAAGACGTTGTCGCTGACATGGCCAGCTCATACAGGGTTCAACTTGGCAAAATAATGGCTTTAAATGCGTCATGTGCCAGATTCGCACACAACAGTGTTGATCAATGAGCCCCTTGTTGGTGTCGCGACGAGCGAGCCAAGGATGGCGAGCGCCCGAATCGAGGCAGGATGCCTCGTTGAGGGAAAAGCGAGACTAATAAGGTGCGGCATACGCCTATCGTTCTGGCAACTTTGTATTGCTAAAATGCCTTCAGTCTGCGCATGCTGTGCTTCGAATTAAGACGTTGTCGCTGGCATGGCCAGCTCATACAGAGTTCGATACGGCGCTTCAGACCTGTATTTGATACGGACAATCCACTCACTGATCAAAACGTTTAAGCACATCCGGCAGCTCTGAAATTTGACTGATTTGCGCATCTGGTTC
Source organism: Pseudomonas sp. (assembly GCA_048266525.1). Taxonomy (GTDB): domain Bacteria; phylum Pseudomonadota; class Gammaproteobacteria; order Pseudomonadales; family Pseudomonadaceae; genus Denitrificimonas. The sequence continues at coordinate 55,657 of JBLWZG010000003.1, read as the reverse complement.
GCACCCACCCATCCATATTTTTTGTTCGGGATTAAACCAAACCGTACGCATACCCACTTGCTGCGCACCAAAAATATCATCCTGCGGATGATCACCAATATGAACACTATGCGCAGGCTTAACTTGCGCACGTGCCAACGCCGCTAAAAAAACCTGTGGCTCAGGCTTAGCCACACCGAGCATATCGGCATTTAAGGCAAAGGAAAAATACCCGCCAAGCCCCACTCGGCGCACATCAGCATTACCATTGCTCAGCGCCGCCAACATATAACGGCTGCGCAATTGCTCTAAAGTGGGCAACACATCAGCAAACAACTCAACATTCTGCCGTGCCGCTAAAAACACCTGAAACGCCTGCTCAGCGATCTCTTGCGCCTCAACCAGGGCATAACCTGATTGCAACAAAGCACGCAACAAAACTTGATAACGCAACTCACTGACACGACGATCAAGCTCAGGTTGCTGCTGCACCACCTCAGCACGCAGCTGCTGCAAACGCTCAGAAGTTAAGGCATCTAAGCGGGTCGCATGATCCGCCAACCAAACACGTAAAGAATCATCCGCCGCACGAATCACCGGCTGGACTGACCACAACGTATCATCCAAATCAAAGGTAATTAAACGAATACTCATTCGGTTGGTTTACGCCTCGCTCGGGGATGCGCTTGATCATAGACCTGCGCCAAATGTTGAAAATCAAGATGGGTATAAATTTGCGTCGTACTGATATCAGCATGCCCAAGCAATTCTTGCACTGCACGTAAGTCATGCGAAGACTCCAGTATATGACTGGCAAAAGAATGCCTGAGCATGTGCGGATGAAGATGCTGACCAAGGTCGCGCGCGCCTGCCTGGCGAACCCGCTCGCGCACCAACTGCGGGCTCATACGACGACCACGCACACCAACAAATAGCGCCTGATCTTGTGGTTTAGCTTGCTCACGAACCAGCAGCCAATGCTGTATTGCAGCAATAGCTTTACTGCCGACTGGCAATATCCGCTGCTTATTACCTTTACCAAGCACTAAAACCAAACCTTGCGGCAAATCCAAATCAGGCAGATTCAAGCCCACCAACTCGGATAGCCGCAAACCTGAGGAATACAGCAACTCTAAAATGGCATGATCACGACAAGCAGAAAAATCATCGGCAACTGGGCTATCGAGCAACTGCTGGGCACGATCAACATCGAGAACTTTAGGCAGTTTGCGCGGCCCTTTCGGTGGGCGGATACCCGCAGCCGGATCGTGCCTGCATAAACCTTCGCGCAGCAAATAGGCATACAGTCCACGCACCGCGGAAAGCAAGCGGGCAATACTGCGACCTGCTAAACCAGCATGATGCAACTCAGCCACCAACTGACGTAGGTGAGCCACTTGTAGATCATGCCAGCGGGTCAAAGCCTGCTGTTTGGCAAAATCTACAACTTTAAGCAAATCACTGTGGTAGGCGTTGAGTGTGTGCGCCGACACTTGCCGCTCAGCATTCAAGTACTCAAGGTAAGCGGCTAATTGTACCTGCATGCTGCACCCCATCTGATTCGGACTTATTTAACCGAACGCAATGACGCCAGCATGGTCGGTAACAATCGCGCCAGCACATCAGCTAAGTAACTTAAAAACAAGGTATCAACTGAGTTGCTGTAATGCTGTTGATCATCGCTACCGACTGCTAACACACCGTGTACACCGTTGTGTTCGAGGGTCACAACAGCCGCTGATTTGATTTTCACGGCTTGCTCTTTACCGAACAAAAACTCCAACTCAGATCCACGCAGTACACCGCATATGGCTTTGCCACCTGCCAATAAACCACTAATCTGCTGCTGTGCTGACTTTAACGTCTGACTACGACCGACACTCAGCTCACCCTCACTGAACAGGGTTAAACCAACAAAAGGCACCTTAAAAGCATGACGTAAACTGTCATCAACCACGCCAATCAACTCATCGAGGGTTTGCGCATCCAGCATTTCTAAGGTCAGTCGTTTAGTTTTCTCAAACAATCGGTCGTTATCGCGCGCCACATCCATTAAATGCGCTAAACGGTTACGCATATCAATATTGCGCTCGCGTAACACAGCCACCTGACGCTCAACCAAAGAAATCGTAGTGCCGCGCATATGCGGAATACGTAACTGCGCGAGCAGATCATCCTGATCAATAAAAAACCCTGGATTATCTTTTAAATAGGCAACTACTTGGTCTTCAGTGATAACAGCAAGGTGTTGTGGACTACTCATAGACGTATCTGTCCTTCATAAACACGGGTTGCAGAACCCGTAAAATAAACTGGCTGTGTTGAATCACTGTGCTGCAACCAAGCTCTTGCTTGACTGCTTGCACACTCGACCTGGACATGCGTACCCACCCATTTCTGCTTAATGGCGCATAGTGCAGCTGCACAAAAACCATGCTGAAAACCCTGCATAGCACCTTGCCCTAATTGCCATGTCGCTATTTTCAAATGATCGACTGCATCCACCTGTACTAGGCTAAGACTGGCGCTGCGCGGTAAACGCTGCTGCTGCTCTAAATAAGCCGCCAGTTCAGCCTGCGGCGTGTGAGCAAGCTGCTTAACCCGCAAAACGGCATGTAAGCCTTGCATCGACAGCATATTAAAAGCATGCTCAAACAACCACTGTGCAGCAGTATCTTGCGCAATAAGGTCAGCGCATACATCAATACGCTCAGACAGTAATTCAGGCTGTGACATAGGTAGCGAGACTGAACCGTCCGCATGCACTTCTACATCCAATACGGCATGGCGCAGCTCAATACGCATCTGCGCTTTAGCAATAAGGCGTTTATCGGCCACTAAGCGAGCAACACAGCAGACATCACTGGCCAGCCAATCCACTTCAGCACCATCGTTATCAAAAACACGACAACTAAAATCATTATCAGGATGCTGCGGCACCTCAATCAGCGCTAAGCGCAAAAAGCCCACGCCTTGACGACGATCAGCCCAAGTACGAATGTGCTGCGGCTGGATATAAGCATGCTGACTGATCAGGTCAATAATCATCAAATCATTGCCCAAACCATGCATTTTGCTAAAACGCAGCAGCATCCTATGACTCCGGCAGTAAGCTTTCGAGAGCATACAGCTCTTCGACTGTCTCACGTCGACGCACTAAATAGGCTTGCTCACCATCGACCACCACTTCAGCGGCACGGCCACGGCTATTATAGTTTGAGCTCATCACGAAACCGTAAGCGCCGGCTGAACACACCGCCAACAGATCGCCTGCAGCTAAGGTTAGATCGCGCTCTTTGGCTAAGAAATCACCGGTTTCACACACGGGTCCGACAATGTCGTAACAACGTGGCAGGCCAACGCGCGGCTTGACTGCCTGCACATCCATCCATGCCTGATACAAGGCTGGGCGAATCAAATCGTTCATTGCCGCATCAACAATGGCAAAGTCTTTGTGCTCAGTGTGTTTGAGGTACTCAACTTGGGTTAACAGCACGCCAGCATTGGCAACGATGTAGCGGCCGGGTTCAAACACTAAAGCTAAATCACGACCCGCCACACGCTCACGCACCGCCGCCATATACTCACCCGCACAGGGCGGCTGCTCATCTTGATAACGGACACCCAAACCACCACCGAGATCTAAGTGGTGAATTTTGATGCCATGCTTGGCTAAGCGATCAACCAGCAGTAACAATCGATCCAGCGCGTCTAAAAATGGCTCAAGGGTGGTCAGCTGCGAACCAATGTGGCAATCCACGCCTTTAATCGCAATATTGCTTAACACCGCAGCATGCAGATAAACCGATTCAGCAATATTGATATCAATACCAAACTTATTGTCTTTTAAGCCAGTGGAAATATAAGGGTGGGTGCCGGCATCAACATCTGGGTTAACTCGCAAAGACACTGGCGCAATAACACCAAGCTGCGCCGCCACGTCTTGTAGACGATTAAGCTCATCAACAGACTCGATGTTAAAACAATGCACGCCAACTTCCAGTGCACGCTGCATTTCTTCACGGGTTTTACCTACACCAGAAAAAACCATGCGCTCAGGCAGGCCGCCCGCGGCCAAGACGCGCTCCAGCTCACCCAGCGATACGATGTCAAAACCTGCACCTAATCGCGCCAGAATATTTAACACCGCGATATTGGAATTGGCTTTTACCGCAAAACACACTAAGTGCTCGACACCTTGCAAAGCCTCGGTATAACTGCGGTACTGCGCTTCAATGTGAGCGCGCGAATAAACATAAGTGGGCGTGCCGAACTGCTTGGCAATCGCTGATAACGCAATATTTTCTGCGTGCAGCTCACCCTGTTGATAGGTAAATGCTTGCATAGCCACCTCCATTAAAGTTCGTAACGGTCTTTACGGTGCTCATGAGCGGCTTTTTCATCATCAGGATGGTACAGAGGACCCTTTTGACCACAGGCGGTTAAGCCCATTAGCATGACTGACAGTACAATAAATGGAAGCACAATACGCTTCATAGCAAACCCTTCATCAAAACTAAGAATGCATTGAGTATACCGACCCCTCATAATCTTGCCTATGCGCAGATCGATGCGTAACACTAGGATAGTGCTGAAAAAGACGTATTATGGCCTATCCATACGGCCTGTTTTATTAACACACCTTATTTAGGCATTAAAAATATAAAGGAGCTCGTAATGAGCCTTTCCAATAGTCAGTTCCACGACCTTGTGGATCGTACACAAAGAAATCTTGAAGACATCATTGATGACAGCGATGCTGATATTGATATTGAAAATAGCGCGGGCATTTTAACTTTAACCTTTGCAAACAATGCGCAGCTGATTCTTAGTCGTCAAGAGCCCCTGACGCAACTCTGGCTCGCTGATCGCAGTGGCGGTTTCCACTTTGACTTTGACCTGCAAGTACAAGAGTGGCGCTGCGACAGTAATCAGCGCACCTTAAACGATATGCTCAGTGAGATTTTGCACACGCACACTCAACAGACCTTTGACTTAAGCAGTTTGTAATTCAGTCGCAGACCAGCAGATTTTTCTTTAGCTGCTCTTGTTTATTTAAATGACTGTGATAGGTTGCATACAACTGTTATAGAAAAAACCAGTAACTCAAAACCTCGTCATTCGGCGGGGTTTTGTCTTTTTTACTTACGATACAAAACCCTAGACTAGGAGTGCAATACATACCATGAGCAACAAACCCGCAATCACCGTCACTCGCTTAGACATGCAACGTCTTGAGCAAATGCTCGATAACCTCGACGATTATGACGCTGCTGCAGAAGCGTTGGAAGCGGAGCTGGGGCGGGCAAATCTTGTTGGCCACACAGAAATTGCCAACGATATTGTCACCATGAACTCTAAAGCCCACTGCTATGAAGAAAACAGTGGCAGCGAGTATCAACTGACTTTGGTCTACCCAGAGCAGGCTGGGATTGAAGGCAATGTGTCAATTTTAGCTCCGATTGGTACGGCGCTATTAGGCTTGAGTGCTGGGCAAACGATTGAATGGCAAACACCCAAAGGTAAGGTGCTTAAGCTGACTTTAAAACGCGTTGAATATCAACCTGAAGCACAACAAGAATACACCTTGTAAGGGTTTCACCCGCGCCGATTCTGCACATTCAGCCAAGCTCTACAAGCGCTGTAGAGCTTCATTCAAACGCCGCTCTAAGACTGTTTTACGCTGTAAAAAATGCACCGTTTGCACGCTGTCATGCGGCAATACTTTTGACAGATCAATATCGGTGATATAGCAAGGGTAACGCTCGGCGGTGCGGCGCATGCCTAAAATGTAGCGTGCCACATAATGGTACAACTTAGCGCCGTACTCCAACTCAGAAAACTCTTGGTGATTGCAATATAGGGTGTGTGTACCATCTTGTTCATAAATCACCTGCACGGCATAAAAAGTATGCTCCAGCGCACTATCACGCCACTGGCGACGCTCAATCAATTGTGGGTTACCCGTGCCATCTGGATAAATACGGTGATAATTGATACTCAACGGCGCCACGACAGCGTGCGACTCAGCGAAGCTTTCCGTAATCGTCTGGCGATACAGCAATGAGCTTAGGAAACGCTGTAAAGGCATCAATAACCTTTGCTCGTCCACAAAAGGTTGCTGATGCTGCCAGAAGCCGTTGCGCTCATCTAACACATAAATCTGCGCGTGCTGACCATGTACACGATAAAATACCTGTACCGCATCGGCGCGCCCGACCGGCAAGATAAACTTCAAGGCGTGACCTTGCAGAGCATATTCATCGACGCGCCAACGAATGAACTGGGCCTGCTCTTGTGACAAGTACTCAGCCAGCTCTGCAACATCGACAAAGGACATATACCCAGCGCGGCCTGCGCGCCATTCTAAAACATGGTACTGCTGCTCGATTTGCAGTAAATAACGGCTGTCATTGGCTAAGTAGGTACTTGAGAACACTTGCGCAATCACCTGTTCGACACGCTGTACAATTGATGCCGCGCGATTACGACAGAAACAATTCACCTGAATCTGCGGCAAGTCAGTTTGCCCTGCGCTGTCATTCAAAAGTCCAGTCAAACACTGCAGCAATGCGTTACTACCGGTAAAGCGACTGACCAACAACTCATTCCAACTGTTTAAGGTGATCTGATCAATGCTTAATACCAAGTTTTCCCGCAACCCAGAAAAACCCAAGGCGTCCACCTGCTGGCTGGCCATATGAACATTGGCTTGACTGTGCTTAGGCAATGGATCAATACCAACATTGACCAGCAACAACACTTTTTGCGGATAACTCGCAGCCAACAACGTTTCTTCATCAACCGCGCTAAAAGGTAAGCTGAGGGTGCGTCGTAAACTTTTTAAAATACCATTGAGCTCAAGTTCGCTTAAATCACTGTCCATGCTGATCAAAGACAGCCGTGAAGACTCATCAATCAGGCCATTTAAATGTGCCCAAGCCAGCACGCTGAGCAACTCTTTAGCGCGCTTTAACGGCGAGTGATCCTGCCATTCCTGACCCGCCAAGCTGCCACGATACAAGCCCCAAGAGGCTTGTTCAGAGTCGCTATTGGCGCACTGCACCAAGGTCAAGGTGTCTTCAGATAAGTCAGGAGCAATACCAGGATTCAAATACTCAACTTTGCCTGCTTTGCGCTCAAAGGCTGCGTATAAACGACGGCCTAACACTGCTAAGTCGCGCGCATTCACCGCTTGCATGACCTGCATCTGGCGCGCGAACTGGCTTAAAAAGCGATAGCTGTACATCAGTTCGTTCACTAACAATCGGCGCTCTTGCTGGGTTTGTACGATCTTCCATTGATTGCGGCGGTCGAGATTAGCCAGCAATGTGTCACTCCAACCCCAGCTCTGGGTCAGTTTTTCCAGCAAAACACGCTGCCAGCTTTTTTCGCGCGGAGTGCGGCTCAAGGTCAGTCGCTTACCCACTTTAAGATAAAAGCAGCGACGCACTAACTCCAGCCGTTCCAACTCATTGCGTTCGAGTAAATAGCGCTCTAAACGCCGGTACAGCATGACGTATGCATCCACCTCATCGCTGTCGAGCTGATTGGCATAAATAGCACGTTTAAAACTGAGGCTTAAACATTCAACTTTTGGATGTTCGGCTGCGTACACCTCAATCAACAGTAATTTCAGCAATGATTTGTAGGGCGATTCAATGCCCTTATACAACTGCCACATGCCTGCACCGACAAACTCACTGGCAGGAATATGCGCTAAACAGCCAAGATCAATCACATCCTCACTGCGCACAAAGCGTTTTGCTAATAAAATCTGACAATATTCAGCATAGCGATGCTCTTCTTCCACAGGCACCCACCACCACAGCGGCGTTCGTCCAGCCAACCAGATAGCCGTGCGATAAAACTCATCCAACAATAAATAGTGTTGCGTAGTACCGCAGTCATCTAAAGACAGCTGTTTTTCGTCATCACTGCCTTGAGCAAACTGATGCGGCTCAATTAAAAACAGATAGATTTGCGCGCCGAGACTGGCAGCCCAGTCTTGTATTAAATCGCATTTTTTGCGTAATTCTTGCAGTTGCCGAGGGGTTAACTCTGCGCTATGGCACAACCAGAAATCCATATCACTTTTTTCTGCATAGGCGACAGAACCCAAACTGCCCATTAAAAACAACCCATGCAGAGGTTGCTCAACCTGGTAACCACGTGGTGGCTTGTAGACAAAGGAACGGGCTAAACCTTGTGCCTCCTGAATCAACTCAGCGCTAGGCTCATAGCAACTCAGACCTGCTGGCGTTGCACCAGAGACATAACCAGGCAGCAAGGGATGATTCACATGCAACAATAAAGGGATTAAACGCAGAACACATTGCTGACGTGTTGATTGTTTAAGGTTTGCACGCAGCAAACGGTCACGGTTGACACTTAAAAATCGGTTACGCAGACGGCTTAAATCTTTACGATCAATGCCTTCGTCAATTTTTAAGCATATCTCAACCATGACCGAGCAGCCGTACTAGTCGACTGTTAAAACAGTCAACACCGCTTGTGCATGTGCTGCGGCCTCAAGACCCAAGCTGGTTAAAAAACCGCCGTCGTCTTGACTGATCAGACCTTTTTCAAATAAACGCTGGGTTGCCGCAACACGCTCTGCGCCAGCACTGCTGTGCACTTTAATACCTTCTTGTGTGCTGTCTAAGTTATATAAACATAAGACTTCCAGTTCCGCGACGATCTCAGGGGTCCAAGACATATTGTATCTCCACCTATGGTTTAGCTAATAAAGAGCTTGCGGAGCAACTGCTGTGCATCTTAGGAGGCATCAGGCAGTTGCGGTAGTGTACGTAATGCACGTTCATAAGCTTCCATATCAAAGGCATGGTCTGCCTCCAACATTTCACTAATTTGCCACGCTAAAACTTGCGCCATCATCTGCACAATATCTTCGCGTGTATGCCCGACTAAAGTCAGTTTATTGAGCACCGCTTGCACTGCTGGCGGCTGCTGGGCGGCCAACTGGTTTTCAATCGCTTCAAGCAAACGTTCTTCAACAAACTGTTCTTCATCTTCATCAACGCCAGCATCTGCTGCAGCGCTGTCTGGCAGTTCTGTCACAGCTTCCACAACAGTTTCATCCACTAACGTGTCGTGCTCATCGAGCTGACACAAAGTGCAATCATCGGCATCGCCTTGATTGGTTTCCACATAACGTATCTTGCGACTGGCTGAAGAGCGGTCTGCCGATACTTTAAAACGTGCATCTCTCGGTTGATCAGTCACTCTGTTACCTCCTCGCTGATATGTTGCAGGCCAGCATTAACGATTGTTTAATAAATCACGACCACGCTGCACGGCAGCACGTACTTGCGCAGGGGCAGTGCCGCCGATATGGTTACGCGCGTTGACTGAGCCTTCTAAGGTCAACACCTCAAACACATCATCAGCAATATGGCTGCTGAATTGCTGCAGTTCAGTCAAGCTCATTTGCGCTAAATCTTTACCGGTTTTCACGCCATAACCGACGGCATGACCAACAATTTCATGACAGTCTCGGAACGGCAAACCTTTACCAACCAAGTAATCAGCCAGGTCTGTCGCGGTAGAGAAGCCACGCAGCGCCGCTTCGCGCATCATCTCTTGCTTAGGCACAATGGCTGGCACCATATCGGCAAACGCACGCAGACTGTCGCGCAAGGTGTCAGCTGCATCAAACAAGGGTTCTTTATCTTCTTGGTTATCTTTGTTGTAGGCCAAAGGTTGGCCTTTCATCAAAGTTAACAAACCCATTAGGGCGCCAAATACACGACCACTTTTACCGCGCACCAGCTCTGGTACATCAGGGTTTTTCTTTTGCGGCATAATCGAGCTGCCGGTGCAGAAGCGATCAGGCAAATCAATAAACTGGAACTGCGCTGAAGTCCACAGCACCAACTCTTCAGAGAAGCGCGATAAGTGCATCATCGCAATACTGGCCGCAGCGCAAAATTCGATAGCAAAGTCACGATCGGAGACGCCATCTAAGGAATTGCCAGAAACCGCTTCAAAACCCAGCAGTTCACAGGTCATTTCACGGTCAATCGGGTAGGTAGTACCGGCCAATGCTGCACTGCCCAATGGCATACGGTTGGTGCGCTTACGGCAATCGACTAAGCGCTCATAATCACGCGAGAGCATTTCAAACCAGGCCAGCATGTGGTGACCAAAAGTCACTGGCTGTGCAGTTTGCAGGTGAGTAAAGCCCGGCATAATGGTTTCAGCATGTTCTTGCGCCAAACCCAACAAACCTTCTTGCAGACGGGTTAACTGCGACAAAATCAAATCAATTTCATCGCGCAGCCACAAGCGAATATCGGTAGCCACTTGATCGTTACGACTGCGACCGGTGTGCAGTTTCTTACCAACAATACCCACCTGTTCGGTGAGACGCGCTTCGATGTTCATGTGCACATCTTCAAGCTCAGTGCTCCAAACAAACTGACCGGCTTCGATTTCTTTTTCAATCGCCTGTAAGCCTGCAATCACCGTATCGCGCTCGTCATTGGTTAATACACCAACCTTAGCCAACATCGTTGCGTGGGCAATCGAGCCCATGATGTCATGGCGATAAAGGCGCTGATCAAAATCGACCGAGGCGGTAAAGCGCGCGACAAAAGCATCAACCGGCTCGCTAAAACGGCCGCCCCACGACTGATTGGTTTTTTCCTTGCTCATTGAACCTGCCCAGCTAAACAATAAAAGATGCGCACATAATAACAGGATGAAGCGTGCTTATGCCGTCACTGTCTCAATTATGTACGCCATGTTGCTTGAGCCAGCTCAATAATTGCGTTAAAGGCAAAGCCCCACTTTGTCTGGCGATCTCTTGACCGTTACGAAACAGCAATAAACTTGGTATCGAACGGATACCTAACTCTCCTGATAGCGCTGGGTGCGCTTCACTGTCGAGCTTACCAAAACGGCACTGACCACTCAGCTGCTCTGCGGCTTGACTAAAAGTCGGCGCAAATTGTCGGCAAGGTCCACACCAACTGGCCCAGACATCAACCAGCAAGGGAATATCACCTTTACTCTGCTGCTTAAAAGTAGTGGCATCCAAAGCAAATGGCTGATTGATAAAAACTGCTTGCTTGCACGAACCACATTGCGGTTGCGCTTGCCGTTTAGCACTGGGGATGCGGTTTAGCGTGGCGCAGTGCGCACAAGGAACAATAATAGTCTCAGTCATTTTCAAGCCCTCTTTATTAAACCCAAGATATTTTACCTAAGGAGATGCTGAATAAATCAAAAAATGTCATTGCGAGCGTAGCGAAGCAATCCAATCAGCTTTATGTATCAACACGTTAGCGATTGCCGCGTCGCGTCGCTCCTCGCAATGACGTAATTAATCAGTGCTTCCCTAACTATTAACTGTAACGCCCAAGTGCCAACTGTAATTTGCCTAAAGCTATTTCTTAGACTACAACTTTAACCATTCATGGACGAATAGATTGCAGCACGGAGGCTGTATGTTTATGAGCAAGCAACACGCTTTTACCTTAGTGGAAATGTTGATTGTGCTGGCTTTGTTGGCAATTTTTGCTCAAGTTGCAGTGCCAGCATTGCAAGACTTCATCGAAGCCAATCAGCAACAAGCACTACAAGAGCAGATTACCCGAGCGATACATAAGGCGCGAACCCATGCGGTCACCCATAGGGTACAGGTTGAGTTGTGTGGCAGCCGAGACGGCATCGCTTGTCACAATGACTGGTCAGAGGGCTGGTTAGTGCGCGAATCCAAACACACCACCCCTTTACATATAACTCGCTTAGACCCTGCTAAAAAACGCTTACAATGGAGTGGTTTTCAACACAAGATCCAGTTCCACCCCAATGGCAATAGCCCAACCGGCAATGGGCGCTTTTATAGCTGCCATAAACAACGCATCAGCTGGCAACTGGTCCTCAATCGCCAAGGCCGCTTACGGGTTGCCAGCAGCAGTGAAAACGAGGGAGAAACCGTACGCTGCAGTTGATGTCCGATCAGCTCACATTTCATGGCTTTTCAGCGCGCCAGCACTTGCCGCGTGCTAGCGCAACAGGTGACACTGCAAGAATGAAGACATCTAAACGCAACACCTCACTAACGGATGACTTTTTTGTCCCTGAACTGTGCCAAGCAGAAGCATTGCTCGGACTGGTTTTATTGGCTGAGTTATTGGTTTTTGTGCTGGTGTTAGCCGAGCCGATTACCGCAGGCTTTGACTGGACGCGTTTAGCCTTAACCTCGTTATTTGTCCAATGGATTGTGTTGTTATCAGCCGCAGCCATTTGCAATGCTCGGCCTTTTCTAGCAAAGCGAGCCGCAAAAGTTGCCGTGTTGATTATTTGCTTGCTGGTGCTCTGCCTGACCATGTTGTGTACTGCGGTCGCAGAGCACTTTTACCTCACTGAAGAATTGTCTCGCGAAGCCAGCAGCCAGCTATACCTTCGTCACGCCTTAATCAGTTTGATTATGTGTGCTTTATTGCTGCGTTATTTCTACTTACAGGGGCAATGGCGACGGCAGCAGCAAGCTGAACTGCAAGCGCGCTTACAAGCATTACAGGCACGGATTCACCCACATTTTTTATTCAATAGCCTGAATAGCATTGCCAGTTTAATTGGTTCAAACCCGGATAAAGCCGAGCATGCGGTACTTGATCTGTCTGATTTATTCCGCGCCAGCTTAGCCAAGCCCAATGCCTTATCCACCTGGCGCGATGAGCTGGCGTTAGCAAAACAATACTTATCGATTGAACAATATCGGCTAGGCAAGCGTCTACAAGTGATCTGGAATGTTGAGGATGTACCCAATGACTTGCCAATACCCCATTTAACCCTGCAACCTTTATTAGAGAATGCAGTAATTTATGGTATTCAGCCTAGCATTCAGGGGGGCTGCATTGAGATCAATGCCACTTACCTAAAAGAGGTATTAAAGCTTCAAGTCAGCAATCCTTTTATGCACAGCGAGCACTTGAGCAATCCTCGCGGAACCCGCTTAGCCTTGAATAATATCGAGGATCGTTTAAAGGCTTTATTTGGTACGACAGCACGCCTAACCATTCAACACCAACTTGATCGCTACACTACAAGTCTGAGCTATCCCTGCTCAAGACCCTCAACTGAGGCGCCTCAACAAGATGAAGATCTTAATCGCTGATGATGAGCCTTTAGCTCGCGAACGCCTAACTCGGCTGGTTAAAAACATTGCACATTGCAGCCTATTGCAACCTTGTGCAGAAAACGGTCATGAAGCGTTAGAACTCGTTGAGCGCTTGAAACCTGACGTGCTGCTGCTGGATATTGGCATGCCTGGTTTAGACGGCTTACAGGTGGCAGCACAACTGTGCGAGTACAGTGACGCACCTGCAGTGATTTTCTGCACCGCACATGATGAGTTTGCCCTGCAAGCTTTTGATGTCAGCGCTATCGGTTATTTGGTTAAACCAATACGCGCGGAACAATTAGCTGCAGCCTTAGACAAAGCCCAGCGCCTTAATCGTGTGCAACTGGCTGCATTATCAAGAGCACCGCATGCCATCAACGCGCCGCGCAGCCATCTCAGCGCACGCACCCATAGGGGCATTGAACTGATTCCTCTTGAGCATGTGATTCATTTTTTAGCCGACAACAAGTATGTCACTTTGCGCCATCTTCACGGCGAAACCTTATTGGATGAATCATTAAAATCGCTTGAAGATGAGTTTGGCGAACGCTTTGTGCGTATTCACCGCAATGCCTTAGTCAGCCGCGCACAGATCGAGCGCTTGCAACGCAACCCTAACGGCTACTATGAACTGTACTTGCGCGACTTAGTAGAGCCGCTCACGGTCAGTCGCCGCCACGTTGCGGCAGTACGCAAATTAATGGATAAACTCTAGTTCATTTTGAAAACTTGACTCACCACATGAGGCACGCCCGAGCAGTGCCTGTTATCATCCATCACATATGTATTTATAATTTTGGATCATAACTATGTCTGCAACTGATCAATCTATTCGTGAAATTCGTATCGCTACCCGCAAAAGTGCTTTAGCACTATGGCAAGCAGAGTTCGTCAAAGCTGAACTAGAGGCCGCTCACCCGCACCTTACTGTCACCCTAGTGCCGATGGTCAGCCGTGGTGACCAATTGTTGGATTCGCCTTTATCAAAAATTGGCGGCAAAGGTCTATTTGTCAAAGAGTTAGAAACGGCTTTGCTTACCAAAGAAGCAGACATTGCAGTGCACTCCATGAAAGATGTCCCAATGGCCTTCCCTGAAGGTTTAGGCCTGTACTGCGTCTGTGAACGTGAAGACCCGCGTGATGCTTTTGTATCCAATCGCTACGCCAGTTTAGAGGAACTACCTCAAGGCAGTATCGTTGGCACCTCAAGCCTGCGCCGCCAAGCCCAGTTGCTCGCGCAGCGTCCTGATTTACAAATTAATTTTTTACGCGGCAACGTCAATACGCGTTTAGCAAAATTAGATGCAGGTGAATACGACGCTATCATTCTCGCCGCTGCAGGCTTATTACGCTTAGGCTTTGCTGAGCGCATTCGTAGCAGTCTCGATGTCAGCAACAGCTTACCGGCTGGCGGACAAGGTGCAGTAGGTATCGAGTGCCGCAGCGATGACAGCGAGATTCATGCTTTATTAAAACCATTACACCATGCTGACACTGCCGCGCGAGTCACGGCGGAGCGGGCGCTAAACAAACATCTCAACGGTGGCTGCCAAGTTCCGATTGCTTGCTATGCAGTATTAGAAGGTGAGCAACTATGGCTGCGCGGCTTTGTTGGCCAACCCGATGCTTCTAGACTGTTGCGTGCCGAACAGCGCGCCCATAAAAATGATGCTGAAGCTTTAGGTATTGCCGTCGCCGAAGATTTACTCGCACAGGGTGCAGGAGAAATCCTGGCTGCTTTATACGCTGAAGAGACGCCAGTAACGTGAAGCCATGGCGTGTACTGATCACTCGGCCAACGGCTGACAGCGCAGTCCTTGCTGCGTTATTGGCTGAGCAGCAGATTTATAGCAGCAGCTTACCGCTGTTAGAAATACATGCGCTGCCAGAAACACCCGCGCAGCGCTCACTGATGCTTAACCTTGATCGCTACAGCGCAGTGATTGTCGTCAGCAAACCTGCCGCCGTATTAGGCTTACAACGCCTTGATCAATACTGGCCACAACCGCTTGCTGAACAACATTGGTTCACTGTTGGTGCGGGCACCGGACAGATTCTGGCCGACTATGGTCTCAGCGTCAGCTGGCCAGAACAGGGCGATGACAGTGAAGCCTTACTCGCCTTACCGAAGTTTTTAGACGTCATCAATACCCCAGAGCCACGCATATTAATTATGCGCGCTGACGTCGGCCGTGACTTCCTCGCGGAACAATTAAAACAGCGTGGTGTACAGGTTGACTTTTTAGCACTTTATCAGCGGCGCTTACCTGTTTATCCTAGCGGGACATTGGTGACGCGCATCCAACAAGAACAACTCAACGGCCTTGTTGTCAGCAGCGAACAAGGATTACGTCACTTAATTGAATTAGCTGGAGAGGCCTGGCCAACTTTAGCCTCTTTAACAGTATTTGTGCCGAGCCCACGCGTTGCAAAAATCGCCCAAGAGCTCGGCGCTCAGCATGTAATTGATTGTCGCGGCGCCAGTAATCAGGCTGTATTAAACGCCTTGCACACGCATACAGCACCATCAGTATAAGGACTTAATTATGAGCCAATCTTCAGAGACAGCAAAAGTTAGCGCCGATAGCAATGCGACAAGCGATGCGGTAAAGCCAGATGACTCTTACGCTGCTACCGCACAACAGCACAGTGCTAAACAGCCAGCACATTCATCAGGCAAAGGCTTAGCAATCTTAGCCCTGCTGTTTGGCTTGGGTGGCTTGGGCGCTGGAGCTTGGAGCGTACTCCAGATTCAAGCAGCCAGTGACTTAAGCGCGCAACAGCAACAACAGTTGTCAAACATGCGCAGTCAAACAACAGACTTGGCCGAGCGCGAACAACAGCTTAGCAAAGCATTGGCGCAGATGCCGTCGGCTAGCCAACTGCAACAAGGCCGTGAGCTACTGGCTAACGTACAAGCGGAGCAACAACGACTGGCGCAGCGTTTAGAAACCGTTTTAGGTGCCAGCCGCCAAGATTGGCGCTTAGCTGAAGCTGAGCACTTACTGCGCATGGCCAGCTTGCGTTTAAGTGCATTACACGACACCAACAGCGCACGCTTTTTATTACAAGCAGCGGATCAAATTTTAATGGAGCAAGATGATCCAGCGGCGTTCGCTGCACGCGAACAACTGGCTAAAAGTATTTCTGCTTTACAAAGTAGCGGCACTTTAGACCGCACGGGTTTATTTGTCCGCCTAGGCGCTTTGCATCAGCAGGCCAGTGCACTCACTCATCTTGCCCCCGAGTTTGTCCCAGGACAAGGTCAGCAAGCGCAGGTTGCATCAGGTGATGGCGCCGGACGCTGGGCACAATGGTGGGAGCAGATTACGCGCTATGTGCGCATTGACTTTAACGCTAGCGAGCGCGTGCAACCGCTACTCGCCGGCCAAAGCCTGACTCAAGTTCGTTTAGCGTTAGGTTTAGCCCTAGAGCAAGCACAATGGGCGGCTCTCAATGGCGCAACCGAAGTCTACCAACAAGCACTCAAGCAAGCATTGGGCATTTTAGATGCACACTTCAGTGCTAAAGATCCAAGCGTCAGCGGCTTACGAGCGCAACTCAGTGAGTTACAAGAACAAGAAGTCAGCCAGCAGTTACCCGACCTAAATGCTGCCCTAATCACTTTACAAGCTTATATTAATACCCGCTCGACCCCTCAAGAAGCCAACCCAGAGGAGTCAAACTGATGATGAAGCGCACCTATCTTATTTTGCTCATAGTCGTGGCTGGTGCGGCGGCTTTAGGCATGTTTATCGCAGAACATACGGGTTATGTATTGATTACTTGGAAATCGTTTCGTTACGAATCAAGCCTTTGGGTGTTCTTAGCGGTGCTCACAGCCCTCTTCGCAGTACTTTATGGTGTGCGCACGCTGATCAAAATGACACTGATTTCCAGTGGCTTAATCAACCCTTGGTCACGTCGCAATCAAGGGCGTCGTTTACGCCAAGCCGCAGAGCAAGGCATCTTAGACCTCGCCCAAGGACACTGGAAAAACGCTTTACGTCATTTGCGCCGCGCCGCGCAGGGCGAAGCGAAACCTTTGGTGTATTTACTTGGCGCCGCCACCGCTGCAGAAAAACTGGGTTACAGTGACGAAGCCGACCAACTACTGGAACAAGCACTCATCAAGCAACCTTCAGCCGAAGTCGCGATTGCTCTAGCGCATGCCGACTTACAATTGCAGCGCGCCGATGATGCCGGCGCGCAAGAAACCCTGCAAGCCATGCATGACTTGCACCCGCAACATCCAGAAGTCTTGTTACGCTTACAAGCACTCTTGCGTCAGCGCCAAGAATGGTCAGCATTAATTGGTCTGTTACCTGCTTTGCGTAAATGCAAACGCCTCAGCGCTGAGCAATTGCAAGCCATTGAATATCAAGCATGGGCTGGACGACTGGCGTCAGCCTGTGACGCGAAACAAGACCCGCAAAGTGCTCTGCAAGCACTTGAAACAGCATGGCAAGGACTCTCAAACAAACTAAAAAATGATCAGCACTTGGTTGCCTCTTATGCCACTGAATTGCTGCGCCTCAATGCTCAAGAGCAAGCCGAATCGTTGCTGCGTCATGCGCTAAAAAATGGCCTAGATGATCAGTTACTCGAGCTGTATGGTCGCACCTTAGCTAAAGACGCGGTACGGCAACTGCAAGAGGCTGAAAGCTGGCTTAAACACGCACCTAATAACCCTATTTTACTACGCACACTCGGCCGTTTAAGCATACGCAATCAACTCTGGGGTAAAGCACGAGACTACTTCGAGAGCAGTTTAAAGCTGAGTAGACAGGCGCACACTTGCGCGGAACTTGCTCGACTACTCAGTCACTTAGGCGACGTTCAACGCAGCAATGCATTATTTGCTGAAAGTTTCCAATTATTAGAGCAATCTTTGCCTGTATTAGCGCAGCCAGCACTACAAAAAAACAGTGTTTAGCCGTTACAATACATCGAAAGCAGCTAGCCAATAGCCATTACCCAAGAAACATACGGCTGGCTGTGAATGTATGGCCTAAACATTGTCTTAAACATATAACTGAGTGACATGTTTGGCTTTTAACCTAAAGCTAAAGCTAGGAGTTGCAATGCGAACACCCTCTACCCGCCAGTTATTTTTATTGGCATTGCTAGGCTGCATAGGACTGCTGGCGATCGCATTGTACTTAGAGCATATTGTCGGCTTGGTGCCTTGTCCGCTGTGCCATGTGCAACGTGTAGCCGTGCTAATGTTTGCAGTGGCCTGCCTGGTGGCGACAGTGCACAACCCTGCACTCTGTGGGCAGCGGGTCTATGCGGTACTGGCCGCGCTGGCTGCAAGTTTCGGCATTGCTACTGCAGGTCGACAAATATGGCTACAAGGTTTACCAAAAGATCAGTTACCTTCTTGCCTACCACCTCTTGAGTTCATGCTAGAAGCATTTCCCCTACAAGATATCATCGCAAAAATGCTGCATGGCACTGCCGACTGTGCCGAAGTGAACTGGACATTGCTTGGCTTTAACTTGGCCGAACTGAGTATGGTGAGCTTTATTGTTATGCTGGTGTTTAGTCTTTTCCTGCTATTTAGAAAACCCACTTCACCTGCCCAGTGACTTTGCTGCGCTGTTTAAACGCAAAACGCGAAACTTACCTGATAAGCCTCGTGTTTTGCGTTAGAGCACTAGCCAATGGTGTTAGCAAGGCACTGAGCTGCTTTTTCACAATATGCTGACAACCTAAATAATGATGCTGCATGCCCTTAAAACCACTATAAGTTTAGCATCAGACTGTATTAAACAGCTCGGCACATTAAGCTTACTCCTTAAGGGGCACTAAGCGTGGTGCAATCATGTGCTCTGGACGCAAAATATCGGCCAACAGCTCATCATCAAGCAACTGCTCTGCACGCACCAATTCCAAAACACCACAACCCGTTTCCAGTGCTTGCTTAGCAATACGTGTGGCATTGTCATAGCCAATATATGGGTTAAGCGCGGTAATCAAACCAATCGAATGCTCGACCAAACTACGGCAGCGCTCCTCATTGGCGGTGATACCGACAATACAATGTTCGCGCAGCATATCCATGGCACGGCGCAGCAGGCGAATCGAATCAAACATCTTCCACGCAATTAACGGTTCCATCACATTGAGTTGCAACTGCCCTGCTTCTGCAGCCAAAGTAAGCGATAAGTCATTACCAATCACTTCGTACGCCACCTGACTGACAGCTTCTGGAATCACTGGATTGACTTTGCCTGGCATAATTGAGCTGCCCGGCTGACGCGCGGGTAGATTGATCTCATTAATACCGGTACGCGGACCGCTCGATAATAAGCGCAAATCATTACAGATTTTTGAGAGCTTAATTGCTGTGCGTTTTAGCATAGCGGAGAACAAGACAAACGAGCCCATATCTGAGGTTGCTTCAATCAAATCGGGAGCAGCTTTAATCGGATAGCCGCAAATAGCCGCTAAACGCTCTACGGCGATACCCTGATAACGTGGGTCAGCGTTAATACCTGTACCAATTGCAGTACCACCAAGATTGACCGAAGTGAACAAATCATTGGCTAAGCTCTTCAGGCGCGCTAAGTCAGTGCTCAAGTTCACCGAGAATGCTTTAAATTCTTGGCCCAAGGTCATAGGTACAGCATCTTGCAGCTGCGTGCGCCCCATTTTTAACACATGCGAAAACTCATTCCCTTTATCAGCAAAGGCTTCAATCAAGCGTTCTAAACTGACTAATAAATCATTATGACCTAACAACAAGCCAACACGAATCGCAGTTGGGTAAGCATCGTTAGTGGACTGCGCCATATTCACGTCATTATTGGGGTGTAAAAAACTATACTCGCCTTTTTCTTTACCCATCGACTCCAGCGCTAAGTTGGCAATCACCTCATTGGCATTCATGTTGGTTGACGTGCCCGCTCCGCCTTGGATCATATCGACGATAAACTGATCGTGATGCTTACCCTCAATCAATTGCGTGCAAGCATTGGCAATCGCAGCATGTTTTTTATCGTTTAAATAACCAAGCTGATGGTTAGCATCCGCCGCAGCCTGTTTAACCATTGCTAACGCACAGACAAAATTAGGGTAATGCGATAAAGGCACGCCGGTCAGATGAAAATTATGCATGGCGCGCAAGGTCTGGATGCCGTAATAAGCATCCTGCGGCACAGGCAGCGAACCCAATAAATCATGCTCGGAACGAAACGCTGTAGCGGTCATAGATCAAATCCCCTTAGCCAAAACTGATCAAGTACTGAATAAAGGGATGTTAGGCCTTCCACGATTCTAAAGCTAACCTTGCAGGCACAATCACTGCGGCATAGTGACCTAGATCATTCTGTGGATAACTCTGTGTATGCTTTATCAAATATCTGATAAGCGCACAAACCACACCAAGAAAGTAACGCAAGATATTGTTATATAAAGGAATAACCATAAAAACAGATTTAAGCCAGCAGTTACCGCTCGCTCAAACCTGTGGATAACCTTGTGCACAACTGTACCTTTTACAGTGTCGACTAGGGTGTTACTGAACTGCTGTCAGCCGACTTGCTCTCATCACTGTCCATATCCAGCTCAGCAATGCTACGCAAGCGTTCTACCACGCGCGCATTAATCGAGCCTTCAGGGAACACATTATTTTGATCGGCACAACCGGCTTCCTCACCGCTTAACAGGACTAACGCCTGATCAACATGATCCACAGCATAGATCTGGAACTGTCCAGCGCGCACAGCGTCAATCACTTCATCAGCCAATAACAAGTTAATAATATTGGACTGCGGGATAATAACGCCCTGCTCGCCGGTTAAGCCTCGGGCTTGGCATAAGCGGAAGAAGCCTTCAATCTTTTCATTTACGCCGCCAACCGCCTGCACTTCACCAAATTGATTGATCGAGCCCGTAATAGCAAATGACTGTTTCAAGGGAGCGCGCGATAAAGCCGAAATTAACGCACAGACTTCGCCCAATGAAGCACTATCGCCATCGACATAACCATAAGATTGCTCAAGCGCGATACTGGCAGAAATGGCCAGCGGAAACTCTTGTGCATAGCGGCTGCCCAGATAGCCTGTAAGGATCATCACGCCTTTCGAGTGGATGGATTGCCCTAAACTGACTTCCCGTTCAATATCAACAATGCCGCTGGCACCGGGATAAACCGAAGCGGAAATACGTGCTGGCATACCAAAAGCGGTGTCGCCGACCGCTAGCACCGTCAGACCGTTGCACTTGCCCACCGCAGCGCCCTGACTATCAATCAAAATAACTCCAGACAACATGTCGTCTAAGATCCGCGCACAAACTCTACCGGTGCGTGTCACCTTAGCTTCAATCGCTTGCTGGACATGCTGCTCATCGATAATGGCAAGGCCTGCGTTATGGCGTAAAAAGTCTGCCTCACTGACAACCTGAAACAAGTCCGCTAAGCTCGCAGAAAGACGCTCTTGGTGCTCGGCTAAACGGCTGCTATAACGCACTAAACGTAACACTGCCGCCGCGCTTAATGGTGCCATTTGTTCTTCCGTAGTGCGCGCACAAAGCAATTGGGCAAAGTGCTGCAGAGTCTCATCGGTCAGCGGAATGTCTTCATCAAAATCGACCAGCACACGAAACATTTCTTGGAAGTCCGGATCAAGTTCTTGCAAGGCGTAATACAAATCACGCGAACCAATCACTACGACTTTAACCTGCAAGGGAATCACTTGTGGAGTCAAGGTGGCGGTGGCTAAACGACCCAGCTCAACCAAAGGTGATTCCATTTTTAATTGCCGAGAATGCAGTGCGCGTTTCAACGCTTCCCAGACAAAAGGTTCTGAGAGCAGCTTTTCTGCTTCTAAAATCAAATAGCCGCCATTGGCACGGTGTAAAGCACCCGGACGTAGCTGACGATAACTGGTGTACAAAGCACCTTGGTCGGTACTGTACTCAATACGTCCAAACAAATTGTCGTAGGTTGGATGCGATTCAAAAACGACCGGCGCTCCTTCTTCTGGGGTATGGCCAATCACTAAATTAGGACTGTATTGCTCTTCCAGTAACTTACGTGCCAATGAGTCACTGTGGTCCTCATCGACCAATTGCTCGACCACAGTTTTTAGTAAATTAGTGTGCATGGCTTGCAAGTAAGCCACCACGCAAGGGTGCTCAGCATATTTTTGTGCCAGCGGAGAGAGTAACGGCTCTAAAGCCAGTGCGATGGTTTCTTCATTGAGCTGGCGTAACTGATTGCTCGATTCGCGCTTCCACAGCGGCAAGCTGGAAAGCTCCTTATTCAGCTGCTCCTCAAGCACCGCAATATCCTGATGAAACTGTTCGCGCTCACTGTCTGGACGCTGGGCAAACTCGGCTTCATCCAAGGCTTTACCATCAAACATTGGGGTAAAAGCAATATTGGTGCTGTCGCGGTACAACGCAATATTTTTTTCTAAGGCAAGCTTTTCTACGGTATCCAGCGCTAAGTCGTAGCGGCGATTAAAGATGCGATCAATGGCGCTTTTTTTCTGCTGCCAAGCAGGCGTCTCAAACACGGCGGGGAAAGTCGCCAGTAAGTTATCCAGCAACACACTGATATCGGCACAGAAGCAACTGCCTTCACCCGGTGGAAGCTGTAAGGCGTGCGGTTCACGCATCTCATCAAAATGGTTCACGTAGAGCCAGTCCGCTGGCGTTGGCCGCTGCTTGGCCTGCTCATTCAAATAACGACGCACATAGGAAAATCGACCGGTACCTGACTCACCCATGACAAACACGTTATAACCTGCACGCGGCATCGACACGCCAAACTGCAATGCTTGCACAGCTCGCGCCTGTCCTAGCACACCTTGTAACGGTTGCAACTCGGCGGTGGTAGCAAAGCTAAACGGCTTATTAAAAGTGCGCGTCAATTGCTCGGGTGATAAACGCAGTGCAGTAACAGTTGGACCAGGCATTAGAATTCCTTGCAGCTAGCGGCCACGCCGCGAAGTGAACGGCGCATTTTGGCCCTGCAGGATAGCCCACTGCAAGGAAGAAGTTAAAACAAGTGTGGATTTAGCACTTAGATACTCTGAAAGAGACCGTAACAGCAAGGCATTAAAAAACGATTAAAAGGAGCAGTATCGGTGCAGAACAACAACTTGACTACTACGCAACGCCTTCCATGGCGAGGCTTATCACATCGTTAGCGATACGCCTATGACAGTGATAACGTTTTTAGACCTGCTCGGCATGCAGCTTTATCGCAATCAGCAGAAAAGTTAGTCAGCGCAGTTAATACAAAATGGCGTCGATGGCAAAGCATCAAGGCGTGCTGTACTGATTGGCTCGCCACATTTTTCACATTCGCCATAAGTACCTGCATCTAAACGCTCAATAGCTTGTTGAACTTCTTTGACGCTGGCTCGAGCGTCAACCAATAAGCCTTGCAAAACCATATCATTCTGGCGTTCTGTCGCCTGCTCAGAAAAGCTCTGGGCATGAGTACGTGACAAGTCACGCTCAATCGCTTCGGCACGAGTAGCGTACTCAATAGCCAGTGCTTGTAGACGCATACGCGGATCAACTGCTGTCATAACCACCTCTTCTAAAAACATAGACCAAGTATTGAGCATAGAGCTATTTGTATGATGATAAGGAGAGCGCCTTGGCAAAGTACTGATATCAATCAAGCCAACCGTGAATAGTTTAACCTAAGACAAACTATTGGTGAGCCGTATTCAATTCAAGCCTAAATACAGCGCACAAAAAATGCCCTGCGATCGCTCAACAGGGCATTGCTTAACAGGTAAAACTCAGTGATTAAAGTTTACACAATACCTTGGGCTAACATGGCATCAGCCACCTTAACGAAACCTGCAATATTGGCGCCTTTCACATAGTTAACCTTACCGTTTTCCATACCGTAATGAACGCAAGCGGTGTGAATGTTTTGCATAATACTGTGCAATTTGGCATCCACCTCACCATCGGTCCAAAGTAAACGCATCGCGTTCTGACTCATTTCTAGACCGCTCACCGCCACGCCACCAGCGTTAGACGCCTTACCTGGTGCATACAAAATACCTTGCTCAATAAACAGATCAACAGCATCCAGCGTAGACGGCATGTTTGCGCCTTCAGCAACACAGATACATCCGTTTTTGATCAAACTGCGTGCATCATCAATGGTCAGCTCATTTTGCGTTGCGCATGGCAAAGCAATATCACACTGCAGACCCCATGGGCGCTGCCCAGGGAAGTACTGCAAAGCAAAATGTTGAGCCATTTCTTCGATACGACCACGACGGATATTTTTCAGATCCATCAGGTACTTCCAGTGTTCACTGTCCATACCCTCTTCCATGTACAAGGTACCGCCTGAGTCTGATAAAGAAATCACTTTACCGCCTAACTCAATGACCTTTTGCGCAGCATACTGAGCCACGTTGCCCGAGCCAGAAATCGCAACACGCTGACCTTCAATGCGACGTTTAACGCTTTTCAGCATTTCTTCAGCAAAGTATACGCAGCCATAACCTGTGGCTTCTGGACGAATTAAGCTGCCGCCATAAGTCATACCTTTACCGGTCAATACCGAGGTAAACTCATTGGCAAGACGCTTGTACTGGCCAAACATATAACCGATCTCACGCGCACCAACACCAATATCTCCAGCTGGGACATCAAGGTTATGGCCAATGTGACGGAACAGTTCAGTCATAAAGGACTGACAGAAGCGCATCACTTCGTTATCTGTTTTACCTTTAGGATCAAAGTCTGAGCCACCTTTGCCACCGCCCATCGGCAGTGAGGTCAATGAGTTTTTAAAGACTTGCTCAAAGGCTAAGAACTTTAAAACACCTAGATTGACCGAAGGATGGAAACGTAAGCCGCCTTTATACGGGCCTATCGCACTATTCATTTGCACGCGATAACCGCGATTGACATGCACCTTACCGGTATCATCTACCCAAGGTATGCGAAATAAAATCACTCGCTCAGGCTCAACCATACGTTCAATGATACCCGCCTTCATATAGTGCGGGTTATCCTCAAGGAACGGCCATAAAGTGCGCAGCACTTCTTCTACCGCCTGATGAAACTCAGGCTGATCAGGGTCACGTTGTTTTATATGGGATAAAAACGCATCAAGAGTTTGGGACATATATAAGCCTCTGCAAACCGTACGCTTACGGTCGTGGTTCAAAACCATCCGACTTTATCAGTGTGAGGTATCTTTGCGATAGAAAAAAATGCGCTTTTTTGAAAAAAAACTTTCTTACAATGTGACTTAAGCTGCTGTCAATGCAACTTTACCTAAGCTGCGGGTACTCAGGTACTTGTCACCTGCCCTTCAGAAACGTAAAGTTATATTATAACTTTTATTTAAACAAATCTGGAGTTTTATCATGCGTCTGACTTACTCTGTCATTTTTGCCACGCTCACCTTGCCCCTTGCAGCATTGGCCGATAACCATGCGCACAGTCTGGATGCCCACATCCATGGTTTAGCCAGCCTTAATGTAGCGCTCGAAGAGCAGAAGCTTGAATTACAACTGGCCAGTCCAGCAATGAATATCCTAGGCTTTGAACATCGACCAAACAGCAATAGCGATCAGCAGGTGGTCGAAACAGCACAAAAAACATTGCATAATCCAGCGCTGTTATTTGGGTTAAATAGCGCAGCAAAATGCACACTGACTTCAACATCCGTTGACAACGACTTACTGGTCAATCGTGATGAGCATGACCATCAGCATGAAGCACAGCCTGCAGCAGATATTTCAGAGCATCAGCACAGCAACATTACTGCGCATTACCATTATCACTGCAGCGTGCCGACGGCGTTAAACAGTATTGATCTGTCAGACTTTTTTACCCAGTTTCCACATACTGAAAAAATCCAAGTGCAACTGGTTACTGACGAGCAACAGCGCGGCATCGAACTGTCCGCGCAGCAGTCGATATTGAGCTGGTAAGGTAGCTGCTTAATGATTTGCATCACTCACTGAACCTTGTAGCGCAGAGATGAGCCATGCCACAGCACACCCCGATCATTGAACTGCAGGACCTGCGCTTTGCTTGGCCTAAGCAGGATCTGCTGTTAGATATCGCAGAATTTACTGTGCAGCCGCAGCAGCGCGTGTTTTTGAAAGGCCCCTCGGGGAGTGGCAAAACCACGTTGCTGGGCTTATTAGGTGGCGTGCAGCTCCCACAAAGTGGCTGTATCAAGTTATTAGGGCAAGACCTAAGTCAGCTCAGCGCCAGCGCACGTGACCGTTTTCGCGTTGATCACAGCGGCTTTATATTTCAGCAGTTTAATCTCCTGCCGTTTTTATCCGTGATGGATAACGTTGTGCTGCCTTGTCAGTTTTCCAAGCTACGCAAACAGCGCGCCAGCATACGGCACGGTAGCATCGAGGCAGCGGCGCAAGCCTTGTTGCAGCAACTGGGTTTAGCCCATCAATTGCATAGCAAGCAAGCAGGGGAGTTATCCATCGGACAGCAACAGCGTGTCGCTGCAGCGCGTGCATTGATCGGCCAGCCAGAACTGGTCATCGCTGATGAACCAACCTCAGCGCTCGACGCCGACAGCCGTGAAGCATTTTTGCAGTTGTTGTTTAGCGAATGCGCAGCGGCCGATGCCAGTTTATTATTTGTTAGTCATGATCAATCCTTGGCGACATTATTTGATCGCAGTATCGATCTAAGCCAACTCAACCGCACGCTGCGCGAGCAGGAGGTTTAGCATGCATCTCCTGCGAATCGCTTTGCGCAGTCTCAACAATCGACGCTTTACCGCCTTACTGACCATCTTTGCGATTGCCTTGTCGATGGCCTTACTGCTCGCCGTAGAACGGGTACGTACCGAAGCACGCAGCAGTTTTGCCAGCACCATCAGATCAACGGATTTAATTGTTGGCGCACGCTCCGGCTCAGTTAACTTGCTGCTTTACTCAGTGTTCAGAATTGGTAATGCCACCAACAACATTCGCTGGACCAGCTTTGAGCACTTTGCCCAGCATCCGCAAGTACAATGGGCAGTGCCGTTGTCATTGGGTGATTCCCACCATGGCTATCGAGTACTGGGAACCTCGGAAGATTACTTTAATCATTATCAGTACAGCCGCAAAAAACACCTAGCTTTAGCGCAAGGCCGATTTTTTACTGACCAAGCGCCCTTTGAAGTGGTGCTTGGTGCAGAAGTGGCCAATGCCTTAGATTATAAGTTAGGACAAGAGTTGGTCTTAGCGCATGGGGTCGCCACTGTCAGCTTGGTCAAGCACGATGACAAACCCTTCACTGTTGTCGGCATTTTACAGCGCACTGGCACCCCAGTGGATCACACACTACACATTGCGCTCGCGGGAATGGAAGCCCTGCATATTGACTGGCAGCATGGCGCTCCAGCTTATGGCCGGCAAAAAATAAGCGCCGCGCAAGCGCTACAAATGGATCTGCAACCCAAAGAAATCACCGCCATGCTGGTCGGCTTGAAAAGCCGCATGGCGACCTTTGCTGTACAGCGTGAAATCAACCAGTGGCGCGGCGAGCCGTTACTGGCGATTTTACCCGGTGTGGCATTGCAAGAGCTCTGGAGTTTGATGGGCACGGCAGAAAAGGCGCTTTTCGTTGTATCGCTATTTGTGGTGTTGACAGGCCTTATCGGTATGCTCACCGCTATTTTAACCAGCCTAAATGAGCGCCGTCGTGAGATGGCTATTTTGCGTTCGGTTGGCGCGCGTCCTTGGCATATTGCCAGCTTGCTGATTCTCGAAGCCTTCACTTTAGCTTTTGTTGGCATACTGGCTGGCGTGGCATTTCTCTACCTCGGCATTGCCATTGCCCAAGCGCCACTGCAGAGTCACTATGGTTTGTACTTGGCTTTTTCAGCGCCAACAGTGCATGAATGGCAGTTACTCGGTGCAGTACTCGCAGCAGGCGTATTGATCGGTGCAATACCGGCTTGGCGCGCCTACCGGCAATCACTGGCAGATGGCTTAAATATTCGTTTATAACCAATGGCTTTAGCGAATTAATCAACTTGGGTGAATCTTTTATGGCTAGGTTTTTTTGTTTAATTTTACTGGCATGTAGCCTTAATTTTGCCTACGCCAGCGAGTTACGCACGCTGCGTTGGGAAGAAATGGTTCCTGCAGATGCGCCACCCTTGCCGCCACCCACTGCGCTACATGATCTTAATCAACTGGCTGACGTACTGGCTGAGGAAAGCGGCCCTGCCGCTGCGCAACAATACCCAAACGCACCGGTAGTTCCTGAGCTCGATGGTATTGCCATAAAGTTGCCAGGCTATATTGTGCCGTTAACGATTGACGACAACAGTCGAGTCACTGAGTTTTTGCTGGTGCCTTACTTTGGTGCCTGCATCCATGTCCCACCACCGCCCTCCAACCAAATGGTCTATGTCACCAGCGAGGGCGGCGTTGCCTTAGGCGAAATGTGGCAACCCTATTGGATTGAAGGCCAGCTCAGCGTACAAGCATTTAGCAGCGACTTCGGTGACGCCGGCTATCAAGCGGTTGCTGAGAAAATCTACCCTTATGTCTTTAATAGTCCTGCGCTTAAATAGCGTCGGTATTAGCGGCCTATGACTGTTGCTTTATCAAAGCAAGCAACATATTAAGCAGCAGCACAGTCAATACAGGATAAATTATTCGTCTTTATCTAAACACACATCGTATAATGCCCCCTCGCAGGAGAGAGAGCGGATTACAACTCTGCTCCGCCGAAGGCGCAAACTCCCATAAACGCTCAGGCTCATGTACTGCGAAACAACTTAGATTCGCCAACTGGAGAGCGATTGCTTGAGGCAATCCACCGAAGGGGCAAGCGGCAAACTGCTGCGTAAACTCTCAGGTACACAGGACAGAGGGAGAGGCGTTACTGTCAGCAGGAGTCCTGCGTGCTTACCTATATCTATCTGATTGCTATTACTGCCGAAGCCATGTCCGGAGCACTTGCCGCTGGACGACGCAATATGGATCTATTCGGGGTCGCTCTGATCGCTTTTATCACCGCCCTTGGTGGTGGCACTGTGCGTGACATGCTGCTGGGCAACTACCCTGTGACCTGGACCCAGCACCCTCCCTATATCTATCTAACCATCGGTTCAGGCCTAGCGACCATGCTGGTTGCGCGCTTTATGCACAAGCTCAACCAGATTTTTTTGATCCTCGATGCGATGGGCTTAGTGGCCTTTACTATCATCGGTTGCAATGTTGCCCTTAAGCTTGGCTACGAAACTCCGGTGGTGATTATGGCGGGGATTACTACTGGTATTTTCGGCGGCATTTTGCGCGACATTATGTGCAACCGCACACCTCAAGTGCTGCGCCATGAACTCTACGCCAGCGTCTCGATGGTTACCGCTATTGTGTATTTGTACTTAAAATCACTCGGTGTTTCTGACGATACTAATACCCTTGCCTCATTCAGCTTTGGTTTGGCTTTACGCCTTGCCGCGATTCGTTGGAAGCTCTCTTTACCAGTGTTCTCCTATTCACCCGGACGCTGGGGCGATTAAGAATAAGGCGCCCATTAGGGCGCCTTATTTACATAAGGACAACATGCCTACCAATTCAAGCTCACTCCAACACCCAAGCCATGCTGACGTATTGAGTCAGCATGGCTGTTGTCGCAGCGAGTTATTAACTTCAGAATTATTCAACAGCCATTAAAAAACCCGCAACGTTGCCGGTGCGGGTTTTGGCTACAGCTAAAGCAAATTAGACTTTGTTACGACCATGACGCTTACGATCGTTTTCAGTCAGATACTTTTTACGCAGACGAATTGACTTCGGCGTTACTTCAACCAGCTCATCGTCTTCGATGAACTCAAGCGCTTGCTCAAGAGAGAAACGGATTGGCGGAACCAATGCGGTGGTTTCTTCTTTACCGGTTACACGCATGTTGTCGAGTTTTTTGGCTTTAGTTGGGTTAATCGCCAGATCGTTGTCACGACTGTGGATACCGGCCAACTGGCCTTCGTAAATTTCTTCACCCGGTGATAAGAATAGCTTACCGCGCTCTTGCAGCGTTTCTAGCGAGTAAGTTAATGCTTTACCGGTCGCCATAGAGACCAATACGCCCTGCTGGCGGCTGGTTACTTCACCCGTTTTGATTGGGCCGTAGTGACTGAACATACCGGTCAAAATACCAGTACCAGAAGTCATGGTCATAAACTGGTTACGGAAACCGATCAAACCACGTGAAGGCACAGTGTACTCAAGACGAATACGACCCTTACCGTCCGGGACCATATTGGTCAGCTCACCACGGCGCAGACCAAACTGCTCCATGATTGAACCTTGGTGCTGCTCTTCGATATCTAGAATGACGTTTTCGTACGGTTCTTGCTTAACGCCATCAACTTCTTTGATCACAACTTCTGGACGCGAAATACCCAGCTCGTAACCTTCACGGCGCATGGTTTCGATCAGTACTGACAGGTGTAATTCACCACGACCCGATACTTTAAACTTGTCCACGTCATCGCCCTGCTCAACGCGCAGTGCTACGTTGTGCAGCAATTCTTTTTCCAGACGCTCTTTCAGGTTGCGGCTGGTGACGAACTTACCTTCTTTACCAGCAAACGGAGAGTCGTTTACTTGGAAAGTCATACTCACAGTTGGCTCATCCACACTTAATGGCGGTAGTGCTTCAACGTGTTGCTGGTCACACAAAGTGTCAGAAATAAACAATGGCTCAAAACCACTGACACACACAATATCTCCAGCCTGTGCTTCTTCAACTTCAACGCGGTGCAGACCGTGGTGCCCCATCAGCTTGAGGATACGACCGTTACGGCGCTTACCTTCAGCATCAATCGACGTCACTGGGCTGTTGGCTTTGATACGACCCCGGGTAATACGACCAATACCGATAACCCCGAGAAAGTTGTTGTAGTCCAACGCCGAGATTTGCATCTGGAATGGGCCATCTAAGTCCACTTTTGGTGGCTTAACAAAATCAATCACAGACTGGAACAATACATCCATGTTATCCGTCATTTCTGCCGGATCTAACCCTGAAGTACCATTCAAAGCACTGGTGTAAACGATTGGGAAATCAAGCTGATCTTCAGTTGCACCCAAGTTATCAAACAAATCAAACACTTGGTCAACCACCCAGTCAGGACGTGCGCCAGGACGGTCAACTTTGTTAATCACAACAATAGGGTTCAAACCTGATTGGAACGCTTTTTGCGTTACAAAACGTGTTTGTGGCATTGGCCCATCAATGGAGTCAACCACTAGCAATACGCAGTCGACCATGCTCATTACACGCTCAACTTCACCACCGAAGTCAGCGTGGCCTGGGGTATCCACGATATTAATGTTGTAGTCGTGCCATTTAATGGCGGTGTTTTTTGCCAGAATAGTAATTCCGCGCTCTTTTTCTTGATCGTTAGAGTCCATCACACGGTCAGAGTCGAGCTCTTTACGGTCAAGAGTGCCCGAGGCGCGTAAAAGGGCGTCAACCAAGGTGGTTTTACCATGGTCAACGTGGGCGATAATGGCAATGTTGCGTAGATTCTCAATCACAAGCTTATCTCGAGTAAAATATGTAGGCTGCACGCAAAGCGCGTCAGATGTATCGTAAGTAACAAGGGTTTGTCAGTCTGGTGGGCGTAACTGCTGCGGCATGGCCACACAGCTCCACAAACACACCCATAACAAGTATCTAATCATGCGTGACTGCTTGCGCGCGGCCGCTGCACTGGGTCAGGACGGTACACGCGGACATTTGCATAACCTTCATGCAACAAGTGATGAGCATGTAATTTACTCATCATACCTTGATCGCAATACAGTAGATATTGGCGATTTGGATCAAATTCTTTAAAACGGCTATTAATCGCATAAAAGGGCACAGCAACGTGCTCAATACCATCCAAGATTAATGGCTGATCTTCAACTTGGTCAGGATGACGGATATCTATCACTATCTGTCCTGGTAACGCCTGACTTAAGTGCTCCACCTGAAGATCTTTACCCAGCTCATTAAGAACCTTGTCCATAGTGACCATGGAGGTGCGTTCAATGGCACGCTGCAAAATACTTGGATCTAAATGTGCTTCTTCATGCACAACACGACCCAGCTTAGCTTTGGTCTTGGGGTTCACCGAAATCACACCGCAATATTCCGGCATATTCTCAGCAAACTCAGCTGTACCAATTTCAACAGCCGTTCGAATAATATCTTGTTTATGTTCGGTAATTAGAGGACGCAAAACCAGCTTATCAGTGGTTTTATCAATCACTGCCAGATTCGTCAGCGTCTGACTGGCAACCTGTGAAATCGCTTCGCCAGTGACCAAAGTGTCCAGTTGCAAATCTTCAGCGATGGCATCAGCAGCTTTCAGCATCATACGTTTGAGCACAACACCCATGTGACTATCATCGACATGTTCTAAAATATCGCCGAGCACTTCTTCAAAGGGCACACTAATAAAGAGCACTCGATGCGAGCTGCCATACTTTTTCCATAAGTAGTGCGCCACTTCTTTTACGCCTAGCTCGTGAGCACGGCCACCCAAATTGAAAAAACAAAAATGGGTTAACACACCACGGCGCATCATTTGATAGGCGGCGACAGTAGAGTCAAAACCACCTGACATTAATACCAGCGCCTGCTCAACCGTACCCAGTGGATAGCCACCGATACCTTGGTGACGCTCGTATTCAATAAATAATTTATCGTGGCGAATTTCAAAGCGCACTTCAACATCGGGGTTGCGCAAATCAATGCCTGCGGCGCCACATTGCTGACGCAATTGACTGCCCACATAGCGCTCAACATCCATTGAAGAAAAAGTGTGTTTACCTGCTCGTTTGCAACGCACTGAAAAGGTACGGCTCTTCAACAGCTCGGCATAGTGAGCTTTGCAGTGCTGCACAATCTGATCAAAATCACCCAGCGGATACTCTAAGACTTGGAAAAAATGTGAAATACCCGGTGTGCAACGTAAGCGCGCATACAGCTCTTGCAGCTGTGCAGGATCTGCAATTGCAGTGAATAACTCTAAATTATCCCACTCGCCCTCAACCCTGACATTGGAGTCAAGATCGCGCAGTACGCTGCGGATGTTTTTGCCCAATTGACGCATAAATTGCCGACGCACAGGTCGGCTTTTAATGGTGATTTCAGCAAAAGATTTTAGAATTAATTTCATGGTGCAAACAGGTCGCTAAGATGGGTTACCAAAGCAACCGCAAAAATGGGCGCAAATGATAGCAGCTTTATCCGGAAAATGCTCAAAAAGTAAACAGGTGCTGCACTCTAAACAGTACAACACCTGGCTCACTGTGCCCTATTGGCCTTAACAGCTGTAATACAGCTCATATTCTAAAGGATGGACAAAAGTACGTACTCGCAGCTCTTCTTCGGCTTTCAACGCAATAAAGGCGTCTAAAAACTCATTGCTGAACACGCCTCCGCGCAATAAGAACTCACGGTCCGCATCTAACGCTTCCAAGGCTTCTTTTAAGCTGCCGCATACTTGTGGGATATGCTTTGACTCTTCCGGTGGTAAGTCATAAAGGTTTTTATCTGCCGCATCACCCGGGTGAATACGGTTTTGGATGCCATCTAGACCCGCCATCAACAGTGCAGCAAACGCCAAGTATGGATTTGCTGATGGATCAGGGAAACGCGCTTCAATGCGACGCGCTTTAGGGCTGGTGACATAAGGAATACGAATTGAGGCTGAACGGTTACGTGCCGAGTAGGCGAGCATGACCGGCGCTTCAAATCCTGGAACTAAGCGCTTGTACGAGTTAGTTGATGGATTGGTCAGCGCATTCAAGGCTTTACCATGCTTGATGATACCGCCAACAAAATACAGGGCATTATCAGACAAACCGGCATAGCCTTCACCAGAGAAAGTGTTTTTGCCACCCGCCGCAATCGACATATGCACGTGCATGCCTGAACCGTTATCACCAAACAAAGGCTTAGGCATAAAGGTTGCTGTACGGCCATAGGCGTCCGCCACGTTATGCACAACGTATTTTAACGCCTGCACTTCGTCGGCCTTAGCAACTAATGTATTGAAGCGAGTACCAATTTCGTTCTGACCTGCAGTCGCTACTTCGTGGTGATGCACCTCAACAAACTGACCCATTTCTTCCAGCGCATTACACATTGCTGTACGAATTTCATGGTCATAATCATTTGGCGGAGTTGGCATATAACCGCCTTTGACACCAACACGGTGGCCTTTATTGCCACCTTCAATATCCGCATCACTGTTCCAGGCCGCTTGTTCAGAATAGATTTTGAACATTGAGCCTGACATATCAGACTTAAATTTGACCTGATCAAAAATGAAAAACTCAGGCTCAGGGCCAACAAAGACGGTATCGCCAATCCCTGTCGACTTTAAATACTCTTCGGCACGTGAGGCAATCGCCCGCGGGTCACGATCGTAACCTTGCATGGTCGATGGTTCTATCACGTCGCAGACTAAAATCAAGGTAGGTTCTTGGGTAAAAGGATCCATCACTGCAGTACTGTCGTCTGGCAACAAAATCATGTCAGAGGCTTCAATACCTTTCCAGCCCGCCATCGAGGAGCCGTCAAACATCTTGCCTTGCTCGAAAAAGTCATCATCAGCATCACGCGCAGGCATGGTGATATGGTGCTGTTGCCCACCGATATCAGTGAAACGCAAATCAATCCATTTTGCATTGTGTTTTTGTATCAGTTCGAGCGACTTTGACATCATGGTCTCCAAGACTTCATAAACGAGGTGCCCGCCCAGCAACAGGCTTCCGGGCAGTGCGCTCGCCACATTCCTGTCTCGGCAAGACAAGGAGTGTGTCAAAACCGAGGGCGAGACGCGTAAGATAAATTTAGCGTGCTATTTTGACTGTTGCCTGCCCCTAGCGCTAGCCCCTAACGCACAGTATTCGGAAAAAATAGCGACATAAACCATGCAATAAACCGCAAAAAACAATCAAACATAGGGTTTTCTATTGTACCCAGCACAGACTAACAGTTCAGTTTTTAATTGTGCACTGATAAAGTTTTTCAACCACCATTGATTGCGTGCTCTTTTGCACAGCTTGCTAGTGAAGTACTTGCCTAAGCAGGCTGAGCATGTAACGCTTCAGCACCCACCAGAAGGAGTCTGTTATGCGCTTGATATTTGCCGCAGTTTTGCTTGCCGCAGCATTACCTGCCACTGCACAGATTTATCAATACACTGATGCCAAGGGTAACCGTGTATTTACCGATCAACCACCCTTAGGCGTGGATGCAAGCAGTGTCGAATTGAACATCACCAACAGTCTGCCTGCGCCAACAGTGAAAAAACCAGTCACTCATACGCCTAAAGATGACGATGCGTCAACAACGCTCACCGCACCTTATACGCAGCTGCTGCTCAGCGAATTACCTGACGACGAAGCGCTGCGTGCTAACAATGGCAGTTTTACCCTGCAGGTTGAGATCACGCCCAAACTGGCCAAACAACACCGTTTGCAACTGCTGATTGACGGCCAAGCGTATGGCCCGGCCAGCACCTCAACCAGCTTGCCAGTTGATAACTTAGAGCGCGGCGAGCATCGCCTCGCGGTACAAGTACTGGCGAATGATCACGTCCTGCAAAGCAGTGCCGAGCAAACCATCACGGTGCAGCGCGTCCACACTGGCAGTCCCGCTTTGCGCCCCAAACCGACGCCTCGCTCTGCACCATGAAACTGACTTATTTATTAGGCGCACTGTTATTGTGCGCCACCCAGCTGGTCTCGGCAGCGGTGTACACCTACATTGATGCGAATGGGGAGCGGGTTTTTACTGATAAACCGCCCACAAACCAACGTACTGAAATCATCAACATCGCTCCACCCAATCAAATAGCACCACCGCCAGCGATGCAACCACCGCCTGTTTATCAAGTCGACCCAGAGCCCTTAGCCGTGCAATACCAAGTGCTACGTATTTTGATACCTGAACCCAATGCCACACTGCGTGCTAATGATCGCAAACTTATCGTCACAGTCAGCAGTGAGCCGGCGCTGCTTGAAGGTCATCAGTACCGCCTTATCTTAGACGGCAAGCCTATCGCTGAGCCGAGTCGCAGCCCCGTATTCCCGCTCGATGAAATGGATCGCGGCACCCACCAATTGGCTGTTGAAATCATCAACCAACAAGGCGCAGTGCTAGAACGTACACCTTCACAACCGTTTCATTTACGGCAAAGCACTTTAAGTGATAAGCGCCGCGTACGTCCCTGTGCAAAAGAGGACTTTGGTGTGCGCCCAGAATGCCCACTCAAAGACAAACCAAAAGAGAAGCGCTCTCTATTCCCTGCACTCGGACTTTAGTGGGCAACTGATGGCAGATGGGTGGCCAGCAGCAGTCTTTTGTTTGCTGTCCTGCAGCCCTCCTTGCTACAGTGCGCGGCATTCATTAAAGAGAACGGCTATGCAAGACCAACATTTTGACGATCTTGCGCTTCGTTTTGCGCAGAAAATTTATGGCAGTAATAAAGGTGCCATACGTTTAGCCGTATTGCAGACTGACCTCAATGAAGTGTTGCCACAGCGGCCATTACGTGTGCTCGACATCGGCGCAGGTCTTGGTCATATGGCCTTATGGCTGGCACAGCAAGGGCATCAGGTCACTTTAGTTGAGCCGGCGCTGGCAATGCTAGAAGCGGCGCAACAGCGTTTCAGCGAGGCGCAGTGCCAAGCAACCTTTATCCATGCCGACTGGCAAAAGTTTGCTGAGCAAGAACATCGCCCTTATGATTTGGTTTTATGCCATGCGGTACTGGAGTGGCTGGCTGAGCCGAGCGCTATTTTAACGGCACTGCACCACCTCACAGCGGAAGACGGCTGGCTCTCGCTGGCTTTTTACAATAAAGATGGGTTGATCTTACAAAATCTGCTTAAAGGCAATCTGCGTAAACTCAGTCAGCAGCGTTTCACCGGTGACGCAGGCGGTTTAACTCCGCAGCAACCGCTGGATCCTCGCGAACTGGCCGCTAGCGTCGAACCTCTCTGGCAAATTCAGCAGCGCAGTGGTATTCGAGTTTTTCATGATTATATGCCAGTGCAATTTCGTCAAAAAATTGCTCCCGAAGAATTACTCAGTACCGAACTGAGCTATCGCCGCCACCCTGCCTTAGCGGGTTTAGGCCGCTATCTGCATTGGCTTTGCCAGCCACGCTCGATCGCAGTAGACTGAAACTCAATCCAGTCTCTCTGGAGGCATTGCATGCTGCGTTATCTACTTTTGGGCACAGCAACACTCTTCTTGCTAGGCTGCCAAGCCAGCAACCCTTACCAGGCTGAAAGTTTGCCGCAGCCACCTGCCCCTGTTGCTGCAGCAACACATTTCGATGCGAGCGCTTACCCTCCAGCAATCGATACAAGAACTTACACATACTGGTGCTGGCAGGAGCAGCGGCAAAACTTCAGTCCCAGCAGCGCTTTGCAAAGCGTAGAACGCCAGGTTCTAACTGAGCAGTTGGAACAGTTTGGTTTTCGACCGGCCTCTACAGACACGCCTTGCCAGCTCAGAATCCAACTCAGCAGCCAGCACAGCCAACGCATTAGACAGGATTACCAGAACGCGCCATCAGCTCAGTACGGTTATGGCTTGGGTGGTGGCTACCCTTACAATGACCGCTACCGCTACTCAGGTATTGGCGTTAACTTCCCAATCACACCGCGTTCGTACACTGAGTATTACCAACAGCTCACGCTCACTTTTACTGATGCACAAACCGCCCAAATAATCTGGCAAACGCAAAGCCAAGTCAGCAGTAATGAACATGCGCAAACCACAGAAAAAGTATTACGCGAGGCGTTTAACAGAATGTTAAAGGATTACAACTGAGCCCAAGACTCAGCTGCCGCCCCTGTAATCAAGCACTCAGCCTGAGCCGTTTAGGCAACCACAAGCACATCACAAGGTGGCTTACGTAAGTAATGGATGGCCAAGCTACCCAGCAATTTCTGCGCGAGCAAACTGCGATTGTGCCGACCCAAAGCCAGTAATAAAGGACTGCGACGGCGACTCACCAGTTCTTTATCCAAATTACCCGCCAACACACCATGAATCACTTCATGCGAAACCTTAGGCCCATCTGTAGGCAACTGAGCAATCTCATCTTCAAGCATTTGCTCAATTAAACTGCGCTGGGTGGCTAAGTATTTCTCCACCCGATCAAGCTTCACTTTCGGCCCTGGATTAAAAATATTGATGGCATGCAAGCCTGCATCATTCGGGAGTAACCGGTAGGCGGCATGCAAGGCTTTGCATGAAATCAGAGAGGAATCTAAAGCGACCACAGCCTCACGGTACGGCCGCGCATCGGTATTGACGGCCAATAAAACTGGAATCGTACAGTCGCGAGCAATACGCTCAAGATTGCTGCCCTTAAACAATTCAGGACGCGCCTTATGGTGCTGACCCAGCACCAGTAAACTGTACAGGGAATCCTGTAAAAAACTCAAAACCACATCAGCCACTTTGCCATGTTTGATATACACAAAGACTGGCGCGGCATGCCCAGCCGGCAGACGCTCACGCAATTGCAATTCAAGTTTTTTTTGTAGATCAATAAAAGTCTGCTTGGATGGAGAGTCTTCCACTACATGCAAAATACTGAGCTGCGCTTGGTGCTGTTGGGCCAATTGAATAGCGCGCTGCAGAGCCACATCTGCTTCCTTACTTAAATCATGGGCGATAAGAATTTTACTGTACATAGAAGACCTCTTTACTGATATTAACCCAGTCAGCTACGGTTAAATCATAGTGTTATTTTAGAATTATTTTGTCTTTTACAGTCGTACTGTACTACCACGCTTCACTTCACTACCAACACATCGCAAGGCGGGTGCTCTAAAAAGTATTGCGCCAAACTGCCAAGCAGTGCGTCTGCCAAAATACCGCGACCGTGTTTACCGATGGCTAAGATCTGTGGTTTTTGCTCAGCAATCACTTGAGTCAAACAATTATGTAACTCACCTTGACGCAATTCATGACTGATTTGCGGACCAGCCTCAGGTAACTTTGCACGCTCATCCTGCACTAACTGATCGAACAGCGAGTTTTGCCAAGTGATTTCTGAGTCGCTATCACCACCATGCACTTCAGCCATTTCCAAAACATGTAAGGCATGAATTGTGGCGTGATGTGGCAGCAACTTAAAGACATGATGCAAGGCATGACAAGCACACAAAGAAAAATCGAGCGGCACCAAAGCATGTTGATACTCAGTCACTGCGGGCTCAACAGCTAACAGCACCGGCACTGCGCTGCGCTGTAAAACACGCTCTAAGGTTGTTCCGGAAAAATACTCAGGCGAGTCTTGGTGATGATCGCCCATCACAAGAAAGTCGACACTGTGCGCTTGCTGCGCCGCAACGATGGTCTGCGCAGGGCGTCCCACTTTAATCAGAATCTGTGCGTTTGCAGCATGACAGTTTTCAAGCTGCTGACTCAGCAAAGCATCGGCGGCCAGCATCTGCTTTTCTAAAACAGCCATCGGCAAATGATTTTCTAAAACGTAGAGGACACTCAAGCGCGCTTGATGCTGCTTGGCCAACTGCACGCCTCGTTGCAAGGCGATTGCTGCCTCTGCACTCAGGTCGTGGGCAACCATAATATGTTGCATAAATGTGCATTCCTTATAAAGACCAAAAAACAGTACGCCAACGGCACACTCGTTGACGCACTGGAAGCCATTAACGAGCAGCGTCGAGCGCTTGAGTCAAATCAGCCAAAATATCATCAATATGCTCAATACCTATCGATAGGCGAATCAAATCCAAACTCACACCCGCCTTAGCCATTTCTTCTTCAGTCAGTTGGCGGTGCGTCGTGGTCGCTGGATGGCACGCCAATGATTTTGCATCACCAATGTTGACTAAGCGGTAGAATAATTGCAGGGCGTCAATAAATTTAGCGCCAGTCGCTTGGCCACCTTTAATGCCAAAGCACAAAATTGATGACGGCTTACCGCCCATGTATTTTTGCGCTAACGCGTGATCCGGGTGACTCGGTAAACCGGCGTACTGGACCCATTCAACTTGTTCATGGGCGGCTAAAAACTCAGCGACCTTTTGTGCATTCTCACAATGGCGCTCCATACGCAAAGACAATGTTTCCATGCCTTGCATAATTAAAAAGGCATTAAAAGGTGAAAGCGCAGCGCCCATGTTACGTAACGGCACGACACGGCAGCGGCCTATAAAGGCGGCAGGACCAAAGGCTTCGGTATACACCACACCGTGGTACGACACATCAGGTGTATTTAATAGTGGGAAACGCTCTTTATGCTCAGCCCATGGAAACTTACCTGAATCAACAATCGCGCCAGCGATGGTGGTGCCGTGACCACCCATGTACTTAGTCAGCGCATGCACAACAATATCAGCACCGTGCTCAAATGGACGGCACAGCGCCGGCGTGGCCACAGTGTTATCGACAATCAACGGTACGCCATGGCGGTGTGCGGCATCGGCCAGTGCTTGAATATCAACGATATTGCCGGCTGGATTACCAATGCTTTCACAAAATACCGCCTTGGTTTTGCTATCAATCAACTGCTCCAATGCAGCAATGTCATCATGCGGCGCAAAACGCACTTCCAAGCCTTGGCGCGGCAAGGTATGGGCAAACAGGTTGTACGTCCCGCCGTACAACTTCGCCACTGAAACGATGTTATCGCCCGCTTCAGCAATGGTTTGAATGGCAGCAGTAATAGCGGCCATACCCGACGCCATAGCCAAGGCTGCCACGCCACCTTCTAAAGCGGCCACACGTTTTTCTAAAATATCGTTCGTCGGGTTAGTGATACGGGTGTAGATATTACCTGGCACTTTCAAATCAAATAAATCAGCACCATGCTGTGTGTCATCAAAGGTATATGAAGTGGTTTGATAAATAGGTACTGCAGCTGATTTAGTGGTCGGATCAGATGTGTAACCGACGTGGATCGCTATCGTTTCGGGTTTCATGACTTATACTCAATGCTGATTAAAATGTTGGTGCAGAGCATGCCCAGCCAACTGTGCAGGGTCAAGCACAACACATCAAGATATCTTCGAAAACAAGATCTGTGCACAATACCTATTCTTATACAATACTTAAGAGCGCAAATATGACTTGGCGTTACATTATCAAACAATTGGCCTTTCCTCCCAGTGGCTTACTATTGTTGCTGATTTTCAGCGTTGCTCTGCGTAAGCGCTGGCCAAAAACGGCCGCAACTGGTTTTTTTATTGCCATTGCTGGGCTTTATCTAATGAGCCTACCGATTACTGTCGAATATGCAGCCAGTCACTTGGAAACCGAAGCCGCCCTCAGCATAGAACAATGGTCAACATTGCCACAACATGCCGAAGCGATTGTCGTGCTGGGCGGTGGCCGTGAGACCAATGATCCTGCTTGGCAAGGCGAACAACCGTCACTGATGGCCATGCAACGCCTACGTTACGCCGCGCGCTTAGCTAAAGCCTCAAACCTACCTGTATTGGTCAGTGGCGGCTTACATTTTGGCCAGCCTCCAAGTGAAGCACAGATTATGGCCGACAGCCTTGCCCAAGATTTTGGCGTGACCACGCGCTGGCTGGAAGGCAACAGCCGCACCACTTGGGAAAACGCCGAGTTTAGCGCCAAGATCTTGCAGGCGCAGGGTATTAAGCGCATCGTTTTAGTCACCAATGCTTGGCACATGCCGCGTTCACGCTGGAGTTTTGAGCAGTTCGGTTTTGAGATTATCAGCGCACCCGTCGGTTTTTTAAGTCGTGCTAATGGCCGCCCGCTTAATGGTTGGCTACCGGAGAGCAAAGCGATGTGGCAAAACACCACACTACTGAATGAAGCCATTGGCGCAACACTTTATTCTTTATTTTATAGCGCACCCGAGTCCAACAAGTAGAAGCGCTCAGGTTGCAGACTGCAAGTATCAGCTGTTCATACAAATTTAGATGGCGTTTCCCTCCTTGCGCCCGCCTCATGTATGCTAGGCAGATATTTTTCATTGATGTGCTGCGGCGCGTCATCCTTCTGACTTTCTTGACGATAACCACATAAAATCATGCACGAACAGTATCAGCCTCGCGACATTGAAGCCGCCGCTCAGCGCCATTGGGCCGAGCACAAATCCTTTGAAGTGACCGAACAAGCCGGTAAAGAAACCTATTACTGCTTATCGATGTTCCCTTACCCCAGCGGTCGCCTGCATATGGGGCATGTGCGCAACTACACCATTGGTGATGTGATTGCCCGTTACCAGCGTATGCTGGGTAAGAACGTGCTGCAGCCGATGGGTTGGGATGCGTTTGGCATGCCAGCAGAGAACGCAGCGATTCAGCACAAAGTTGCGCCAGCGGCGTGGACTTACGAGAACATGGCCTATATGAAGGCGCAGTTCACCCAGCTGGGTCTGGCGATTGATTGGTCGCGTGAGATTACCACCTGCAAGCCTGACTATTACCGTTGGGAGCAGTGGCTGTTCACCCAGTTGTACAAAAAAGGCATCATTTATAAGAAAGTCGGCACAGTCAACTGGGATCCGGTCGATCAAACCGTACTGGCCAATGAGCAAGTGATTGACGGTCGCGGCTGGCGTTCCGATGCGTTGGTAGAAAAACGCGAAATCCCGATGTACTACTTCAAAATCACCGCTTACGCTGATGAATTGCTGAGCGGTCTTGATGACATGCCAGGCTGGCCTGAGCAAGTTAAAACCATGCAGCGTAACTGGATCGGTAAAAGCTTCGGTGCCGGTATTCTGTTTGATTACGATGTTGATTCAGTCGGTATCGATGGCCAACTCAAGGTGTATACCACCCGCCCCGACACTTTGATGGGCGCAACTTATGTTGCCGTGGCAGCCGAGCACCCGCTGGCACAACGTGCCGCAACGAACAACGCCGAACTGACTGCCTTTATTGCTGAGTGCAAAGGCGGTTCTGTGGCTGAAGCCGATATGGCGACCATGGAGAAAAAAGGTCTGCCCACTGGCCAGTTTGTCATTCATCCATTAACCGGTGACAAACTGCCGGTATATGTCGCCAACTATGTCCTCTGGGGCTATGGTGAAGGCGCAGTGATGGCGGTGCCTGCCCACGATGAGCGCGATTTTGCATTTGCAAATAAGTACCAACTGCCAATTCAGCAAGTGTTTGCCTCAAGCAATCCTGACAACAGTTTTGACGCCAAAGAATGGCAAGACTGGTATGCCGACAAAACCAACGTCAGCGCAGTGAACAGCGGCAAATACAACGGTTTAAACGTGCAAGATGCTTTTGATGGCATCGTCGCTGACCTTGAAGCCCAGCAGCACGGCGAGCGCAAAACTCAGT
This sequence comes from Pseudomonas sp., assembly GCA_048266525.1. GTDB lineage: Bacteria > Pseudomonadota > Gammaproteobacteria > Pseudomonadales > Pseudomonadaceae > Denitrificimonas. Next base: position 12,217 of record JBLWZG010000003.1, on the reverse strand, counting down.
TCCGCTTACGTGACTGGGGCATCAGCCGTCAGCGCTATTGGGGTTGCCCAATCCCAATTATTCACTGCCCAAGCTGTGGCGATGTCGCGGTACCTGAAGATCAGCTACCGGTGGTGTTACCAGAAAATGTGATTCCCGATGGCTCAGGTAATCCGCTGAATAAAATGCCCGAGTTCTATCAGTGCAAATGCCCATCTTGTGGCGCGGATGCCCGTCGTGAAACCGACACCATGGACACCTTTGTTGAGTCGTCTTGGTACTACGCACGCTATGCCTCACCGCATTATGAAGGCGGCTTAGTCGAAAAATCAGCAGCCAATCATTGGTTACCGGTTGATCAATACATCGGTGGTATTGAGCACGCCATTTTGCACTTACTGTATGCACGCTTCTTCCATAAATTGATGCGTGATGAAGGTTTGGTCAACAGTAACGAGCCTTTCACTAAGCTGCTGACCCAAGGCATGGTGATTGCCGAAACCTATTACCGTATGCGCCCTAACGGTGGTCGTGAGTGGTTTAACCCTGATCAAGTCACGGTTGAACACGACAGCAAAGGCAAAGCGCTATCCGCCACTTTGATCAGTGATGGTCAGCCGGTAGTGATTGGCGGCATTGAGAAAATGTCCAAATCAAAAAACAACGGCGTTGATCCACAAGTGATGATCGACGAGTACGGTGCCGATACCTGCCGTTTGTTTATGATGTTTGCTTCGCCACCGGACATGAGTCTGGAATGGTCAGATTCTGGTATTGAAGGCGCCAGCCGCTTTATGAAGCGGGTTTGGCGTTTAGCCTATAAGCACGTTAATGCAGGCGAGCATGATGCTTTAGATATTGCCTCTTTAACCGATGAGCAGAAAGAAATTCGTCGCGCGATCCATGCCGTGATTAAACATGCTAGCAACGATGTCGGCCAACACCAAAAATTCAACACCGCTATCGCGCAAGTGATGACCTTGATGAATGTGCTGGAAAAAGCGCCAATCGAAACCGCGCAAGACCGCGCCTTACTGCAGGAAGGCATGGAAACTGTAGTGCTATTATTAGCGCCGATCACGCCGCACATTTGTCATGAGTTATGGCAGCAATTAGGCCACAGCACGCCAGTGATTGATGCGACTTGGCCACAAGCCGATGAAAGTGCTTTGGTGCAAGATACGCTAAGCATCGTGATTCAAGTCAATGGTAAATTGCGCGGGCAGATTGACGTGCCAGCCAGCGCCAGTCGTGAAGAAATTGAAACCGCGGCACGAGCCAATGAAAATGTCTTGCGCTATGTTGGCGACTTAACCATTCGAAAAGTGATTGTTGTTCCCAATAAGTTGGTTAATATTGTTGCCAACTGATTGAGCTATGCTTTTTTACTTACCCCTGTCTAGCCGCACAACGCGGTTAGACACAGAGGACATACCATGCTGAAACGTTCTATTACTGTACTGGGTCTGGCTTTTTTAATGACCGCTTGCGGCTTCCACTTACGCGGCACCGGTACCACACAAATGGCATTGAACGAACTGAACTTTGCCGCCCGCGATGCGCTCAGCCCACTGGGTAAGCAAGTCAAAGAAAGCCTGGTCAATAACAAGGTCAAGGTGTCAAGCAATGCGCCCTTCACCCTCTATGTGGGTGCGGAAGAAACCAGCCAGCGTACCGCCAGCTTTACCGCAGGTACACGCAGTGCTGAGTACACCTTAACCAGCGCCACGACCTATGAACTGCGCTCAGGGAGCCTACCGGCGCTGATCCAAGACCGTGTCGAAGTGCAGCGTACCTATGCACACAATCAAAATAACGTTACCGGTTCAGGCCAAGAAGCTGCCTTATTACGCGAAGAAATGCGCCGCGACTTAGTCATGCAATTAATGATGCGCCTGCAAGCGGTCACCCCTGCGCAACTGCACGACTTAAAAGATCAAGCTGATCGCAAAGTGCAAGCCGAAGCACAAGCGCGTGAAGCAGCGATTCGTGCACAGCAGTTCGATGAGCCGCAACAATCACCGATCACTCTGCCTTAATAGTCTAGGGCCTTGTCACAACAAGGCCCTCCTCTTGCCCTATGCGCATTTATCCTAAAAAACTCTCCGCTCAACTGAAGCAGGCTTTACAGCCTATTTATGTCGTCAGTAGCGATGATCCATTATTGGCCCAAGAGGCCAGCGATGCGATTCGTAGCGCCTGCCGGCAAGCCGATTACTCAGAGCGGCAAGTGTTTGATGTCGAACGTGGCTTCGACTGGAATATCATTCGCGAGGCCAATGCCAGCTTATCGTTGTTCGCCGAAAAGCGCTTATTAGAATTACGCATTAACTCAGGCAAACCAGGCGACCAAGGCAGCGCCGTACTTTTGGAATACTTGGCCCGCCCTGCTGAAGACACAGTGCTGATTATTAATGTGCCTCGCCTCGACAGCAGCACCTTAAAAACCAAATGGGTTAAAGCGCTAATGGACAGCCCGTTATGCGCTTTTATTCAGCTGCCGACTATCAGTATTGAGCAACTGCCGCAGTGGATTAACCAGCGTCTTGCTCAGCAAGGCCTTAGCGCTGATCCTGACGCGATTGATTTAATCGTCGCACGCACTGAAGGCAATTTACTGGCTGCCGTACAAGAAATCGAAAAGCTCAAATTAATCAGCAGCGGCACTCACCTTGACTTAGACAGCATCCAAGCCAGCATTGCCGATAGCGCCCGTTACGATGTGTTTGGCTTAGTCGATGCTGCGCTCAGCGGTGATGCCGAGCGCAGCTTGCGTGTGTTAGCTGGCTTGCGTAGCGAAGGTGTAGAAATCCCCATTATTCTTTGGGCTGTCGCTCGCGATATACGTCAGCTGGCGACGCTTGCGCAGCAGGTCAGCGCAGGTGTGCCAATGGATCGTGCACTATCAAAAATATGGCCAGCGCCGCGCAAACCTTTATTCAGCAAAGCACTCAAACGTCTCAGCGGTCAGCAATGGCAACTGCTCCTCAAAGAGGCGCAGTTGATTGATGAGCAGAGCAAAGGCCAAGCCATCGGCAGCCCATGGTTGGGTATGACCTCACTTATCGCTCGCATGGCAGGCGTTCGCTTACCCACTCTCCCGGGTCTGTAGTGGATAGCAGGCGAAGCTTGAGCACTTTTTTGCTAAACTAATCAGCTTGTTTATCGGAGCAGCCGAATGTCGGACATCTATCAACACCGTGCGCGCAAGCGTTTTGGTCAAAACTTCTTACACGACTCAGGCGTGATTGACCGTATTATTCGTGCTATCTCTCCTAAAGCAGGCGAGCGCCTCTTAGAAATCGGCCCAGGCCAAGGTGCTTTAACTGACAGTTTAGTCAATAGCGCTGCCCAGCTTGACGTGATCGAAATTGACCGTGATTTAGTCCAGATGCTCACTGAGAGATTTGCGCTGAATACTAACTTCACACTGCATGAAGGCGATGCGCTGAAGTTTGACTTCGCCCGTCTCAATGCTGAGCCAAGCAGTCTACGTGTGGTCGGCAATCTGCCCTACAATATTTCTACGCCACTGATTTTTCATCTATTAAACAATGCTCATTTAGTGCGCGATATGCACTTTATGCTGCAGAAAGAAGTGGTCGAGCGTATGGCGGCCAAGCCAGGTGGTGGTGATTGGGGCCGTTTATCCATCATGGTGCAATACCATTGCCGTGTTGAGCATTTATTTAACGTCGGGCCTGGCTCCTTTAGTCCGCCACCTAAAGTTGACTCAGCGATTGTGCGCTTAACGCCCTATGCAGTGTTGCCGTACCCGGCCAAAGATGCACGCGCACTGGATCGGGTGGTGCGCGAAGCTTTTAATCAGCGTCGTAAAACGCTACGCAATACCTTAAAAAACATCTTATCTGCCGAAGCCATCGAAGCCGCTGGCGTGGATGGCAGCTTACGTCCTGAGCAACTGGATATTGCCGCATTTGTTCGCTTAGCTGACCAACTGTCTGTGCAGCAAGCAGCAGAATTATCTTGAGAAACACTATGAATGATTTGTCTAATACCATTGATGTCAGCGTCACTACACGTTATTTAGCTGAACATTCCAACCCTAAAGACGACCGCTATGTGTTCGCCTATGACATCACCATCCGCAACAACGGTGAATCATCAGCTCAGCTGTTGAGCCGCCACTGGATCATTACCGACGGTGATGGCAAAACCCAAGAAGTGCGCGGCTCTGGCGTGGTTGGCGAACAGCCGGTGATTGATGCTGAAGATGAATACAGCTACAGCAGCGGCACTTTAATGGCCACAGCGGTTGGCAGTATGCAAGGCAGCTTCACCATGCGCACTGAAGATGGCGAAGAGTTTGAAGCATCCATCGCGCCATTCAGCTTAGCCGTACCCGGAGTTTTACATTAATGGCGACCTACGCTGTTGGCGATGTGCAAGGCTGTTTAGAGCCGCTTAAATGTCTGCTCGATCGGGTCAAATTTGATCCCAGCCAAGACACACTGTGGCTGGTGGGCGATCTGGTTAATCGCGGCCCACAGTCCTTAGAGACATTGCGTTTTCTCTATGCCATGCGCGACTCTGTCGTCAGCGTATTGGGTAACCATGATTTACATTTATTGGCGATTGCCAATCACACCGCACGTCTAAAAAAGAAAGACACCTTGCGTGAGGTGCTCAATGCGCCAGACTGTGCTGACCTGCTGTTCTGGCTGCGTCAGTTGCCACTGATGCACCATGATACCGAGCACAAGATCAGTATGGTTCACGCCGGCATTCCACCGCAGTGGAGCATTCAGGACGCGCTCGCTCGCGCCGAAGAAATGCACCGTGTGCTGCGCGATGACAGTTTATTTCTGCCCTATTTAGATGGCATGTACGGCGACCACCCCACCGTTTGGAATGACCAACTGCATGGCATTGAGCGCTTACGTGTAATTACCAACTATTTCACCCGCATGCGTTTTTGCAGTGCCGATGGTGAACTTGATCTGGATACTAAAGAAGGCATCAACTCTGCGCCCAAAGGCTTTGCACCTTGGTTCAGCCATCCACACCGCTTAACCCGCAATGACCGGATTTTATTCGGTCATTGGGCTGCCCTTGAAGGTCGTTGCCCAGTGCTCAATACGATCGCACTGGATACCGGCTGCGTTTGGGGTGGAAAAATGTCGCTGTATAACGTCGACACTCAACACTTTGAACGCTGCGACTGCCCTTCTATCAAATAATCACTGCCATTGTATGAGGTTGAAATGGACGCTTTTAAACGAATCAGTGTGACACAAGCCCGACAACTCTGCGACGAGGGTGCAGTGATGGTGGATATTCGTGACCCAGAAAGCTTTGCCAGCGGACATCCTAGCGGCGCTATTCATCTGGACAATCACTCATTGGCCGAGTTTATTGCCCAAGCCGATCTAGATAAACCCACTATTGTCATCTGCTACCACGGCCACTCCAGTCAAAGCGCTGCTGCTTATTTACACAGCCAAGACTTTAGCGATCTGTACAGCATGGATGGCGGTTTTGAAGAGTGGCAGCATGTGTTGCCGGAGTTGGTTGAGCGCAGCAACTAGGTTTTAGATGGGTGCAGCACCGCTCCACGGCGCTGCATCAAACGGCTTTAATTCGCCCGTAAATACTGATTGGCTTGCAGCAAATGCGCTTCATCTAAAGCACCCACCAGCGCCGCCAACTGCAACTGATGCACAATTAAAGCAACTTTCGCCTGCAGCAATTCAAACTGCACTTGCGCCACTTTAGTTTCGGCATCTAAACGCTCTAACGTGGTGTTATCACCTAATTCATGGCCTAAACGGGTCGAAGCAAGACGCTCGTTATTGGCTAGCAGGGCTTTTTGCAAAGCTTGCACTTGTTGCGCGCTAACCTGCACGCCTAACCAAGCAGCACGGGTTTGCTGCTTAACTTGCTGACGTAAGACATCGCCCTCAGCCAAATTTTGATCCTGCAGATGCAGGGCTTCACGATGCTTAGCGCTGCGATAACCACCGGTAAAAATCGGGATATTGACCTGCACCCCAACCATCCACTCATCCGATTTATTTAACGCGGAACCATACTTGCCGCTGCCATCCAATTGTTCATGGGCTAAACGGCCAACTAAATCGACAGTGGGCGTGCTCCAACTGGAATACTCAGCCACTTGTTCAGCAGCAATATTGACGCCTTTTTCATGCATCCGTAGGAGTGGATTGAGCACCAACACATCACTAAGCCAGTCATTTAACGGCGCGAGCTCTGGAGCTTTTAGCGGTTCTGCCAAAGGTAACTTCAGTAGGGTTTGCGGTGTTTCAGCCGTTAAATCAGCAAAGTCAGCCACAGCCAGGGACTCTTGCATTTGCGCCGCCAACACTTGCGCTTGCAAACTTTGCGCCTGAGCCAAGGCGGCATAGCTATCAGTCACCGGACGATCCCCTAGCTCGTAGCGGCTTTGGGTTTCTTGCTGGAGTAAATCCACTTGCGCCTGTTGTTGCGTTAAAAAGCCCACCTGCTCACGCGCTAGCAACACTGAGAAATATCGCTCAACGGTTTTAAGCATCAAGTTTTGCTGGGCATTCTGCCACTGCACTTCAGCCACTTGCGCCGACAAGCGCAGCTGACGGCTTTGCGCTAAGCGTGCACGATCTAATAATGGCTGCTTAATCCCTAACTCATAGCTGTACAGATCCCCACCACGAATCGAGTTATTGAACTCAACCTGTTCGGAACTCATCGCAGGGGTAATAAACTGCGCACCTTGAGTACTGGTTTTACTGCCGCCGCGTCCCGCTGTGGCACTGGCACCGACAGTGGGTAACCACAGGCTGCGCGCTTGCTGAAGATGCTCGCTGGCTGCCGCTGCGGTTGCTTGCTCGGCACGGTACTGCGGATCATTGCTCACCGCTAAGCGCCAAGTCTCAAGCAGATCAAGCGGCTCAGCCGCTGCTGCACTCTGCCACAGCACAGTCAGCAAGGCGCAACCCAGCCAAGTTAAGCGACGCACGTAAGGGATCTGAGTCATCACATAGGACTCCTTAACTGCCAGATTTAAAACCAACTTTGCGCATTATTGTTTCTAATAAGCACCACTTAGTTAAGCCACTCTGAAACACGTTGGCGCCCACAAAGAGGGTAAACGCAAGCCACCACTCACTAACAAAGAACGGACTGGACGGTGCGCCTAGGGCAACCGACAGCATAATAAAAACACCTGCAAGGGTACGAACCATTTGCCATGAGGTCATGATGCCTCTCCTGTTTTGCGGAGTAAGTGAAGCTTATTGCGATACGCTGCGTAATACAGCAATGGAATCACCACCAATGTGAGCACCGTCGAGACCAGCACGCCAAAGATCAGTGAAATCGCTAAACCGTTAAAAATCGGATCATCTAAAATAAAAAACGCGCCGAGCATGGCTGCGAGCCCAGTCAGAACAATCGGTTGTGCACGGGTAATCGCCGAGTTAATCACCGCCTGCTCAAGTGACTTGCCGGCTTTCACCTCTAAGTTGATAAAGTCGACCAGCAAAATTGAGTTACGCACGATAATCCCAGCCAAGGCAATCATGCCGATCATACTGGTTGCGGTATACTGAGCACCCATAAACGCATGACCCGGCATCACACCAATAATGGTCAGAGGGATCGGCGCCATAATGATCAGCGGCGTTAGATAAGATGAAAAGTGCGCTACCACCAGCAAATAAATCAACAGAATACCTACTGCATAGGCAGCACCCATATCACGGAAGGTTTCATAAGTGATTTGCCATTCGCCATCCCATTTCAACGCATAGTTGCGGTATGGATCTTGTGGCTGACTGATAAAGTACTCATCAAGCGGGATACCGGCTGGAGTAACAATGTCTTGCACTGCTGCGCGCGAAGCAAAAATACCATACAGCGGACTGTCAACTTTACCCGCCATATCGGCCATCACATAGTGCACCGGCAGCAGGTCTTTATGGTGAATCGGCTGCTCACGTTGCGCATCAGTCACGATCACCAATTCCTCTATCGCGACCAGCGCATTGCTTGCAGTGCGTACTTTGAGTTGCAATAAGGTGTTTAAGTCGCCGTGCAACTCTGGGCGCAATTGCAAATAAGCCGATGCGGGATATTTACTGCCATCATGCAGCCAAGTTGCGGCTTCACCATGTAAACCTGCACGCAAGGTACTGACGATATCCGCTTGGGTCACACCCAGCTGACTGGCTTTGTGTCGATCAATCAACAACAAAGTACGCGGCACATCGGCAATCGCACTGTCATCAATATCGACCATGCCCTCAACTTCAGCGAACACCGCACGCAGCGCATCACCCACCTGCTGACGTCCTGCCGCCGTCGGGCCATAAATCTCAGCCACAATCGGCGCCAGTACCGGTGGACCCGGTGGTACTTCAACGACTTTGACATTGGCTGCATAGCGTTGACCGATTTTCTGCAAGGCAGGCCGCAAACGCGTCGCAATCGCATGGCTCTGCTCTGAGCGGTGGTGTTTATCCACCAAGTTGACTTGAATGTCACCGCTTTCACTATTGCTGCGCAGATAATACTGGCGTACCAAACCATTAAAATTGATGGGTGCTGCAGTACCGGCATAACTTTGGTAATGGGTGACTTCAGGCACAGTCGCAAGGTAGGCACCGAGTTCGCCAAGCACGGCCGAAGTTTGCTCTAAAGGCGTACCCGCAGGCATATCGACAATCACTTGAAACTCGGATTTATTGTCAAAGGGCAGCATTTTTAATAAAACTAAACCGCTCGCCGGTAAAAGCAATGAGACAGCAATCAACAGCATTACGCCGATACCGAGCAAAAACCGGTTTAGTGTGCCTTTCGTTTTACTTAAAAATGGCTTAAACAAGGCATTAAAAAAGCGCGAGAGAAAGGCGGGTAGCTTAGCTTCCTTAGGAGCTGTCGTGGCAGCCGGCTCGTGATGATGACGTAACCATAAGCGCGCCAACCAAGGCGTCAGGGTGAAGGCAATGGCTAACGACAGCACCATACCCATACTGGCATTGATCGGAATCGGGCTCATATAGGGGCCCATCAAACCGGTGACAAAGGCCATCGGCAACAGCGCAGCAATTACAGTGAAGGTCGCCAGAATAGTTGGTCCACCCACCTCATCGACGGCATAAGGAATGATTTCAGATAGGGTTTTTTCAGGGTATAACGATTGATGTCGGTGAATATTTTCGACCACAACAATGGCATCATCAACCAAGATACCAATCGAGAAAATCAGAGCAAATAAGGATACTCGGTTTAAGGTAAAGCCCCATGCCCAAGAAGCAAATAAAGTGGCGGCCAAAGTTAAACCTACGGCAACACCCAAGATCATCGCTTCACGACGGCCCAAGGCAAAAAACACCAATACCACCACGGACAAGGTGGCGAAAATCAATTTCTGAATCAGCTTGCGTGCTTTTTCATTGGCGGTGGCACCGTAGTCACGGGTTTCCACCACTTCAACCTCAAACGGTATCAAAGTGTTATGCAGTTCAGCCACCCGTTGCATTACCGCTTGTGACACATCAATCGCATTTTCACCGGGTTTCTTGGTAACCGTCATGGTCACAGCGGGATACTCTGCAGCAGCTTCACCAACAGTACCAAAGCGCACATAGTTGCTGGGTAGCAAAGGCCCATCACTGACACTGGCCACATCGCCTAAGAAGATCGCACGGCCATCTTGTACCGAGACCACCAGTTCCGCGATCTCTTGTGCGCTGCTTAAAAAACTACCGGCGTCAATCTGCACACTGCTATTGCCACTCACCAGTTCGCCAACCGGCAAACCTAAGTTGGCCGATTGTAGAGTGGCGCGCAGATCATTAACGGTCAGACCTAAGGCACTTAAACGCTCAGGATCAATATCAACACGAATCGCTCGACCTGGCCCGCCAATGGTACGCACTTCACGGGTACCCGGCACACGTTTAAGCTCAACCTCAAGGCTGTGAGCAATGCGCTCTAGGGCATAAGCACCGGTATCGGCCGAGGTACTGTATAAAGTCAGGCCAACAATCGGCACATCATCAATGCCCATCGGCCGAGTAATAGGCGCTAACACTCCGAGATCACGTGGTAACCATTGTTCATTCGAGCGTAAGGTATCGTGCAGAGTGATCAATGCATCATTGCGTTCTACACCCACGTCAAACTGCACGGTTAACACCGCAACACCCGGCTGCGACACCGACATTACATGCTCAACCCCAGCCATTTGCGCCAACACTTGCTCAGCCGGTATCGCTACCATGCTTTCCACATCACGCACCGCAGCGCCTGGGAAAGGAATAATCACATTGGCCATGGTGACGTTGATTTGCGGCTCTTCTTCTTGCGGCGTGACTAAAATGGCGAACAAACCCAGCAGTAAAGCCAGCAAGGCCAACAACGGCGTAATTGGTGCAGCCTGAAAAGCGGCGGCAACCCGACCAGAAAGTCCAAGTTCAGAGCGCATAATCAGTCCTTCCTTAGTACGGCATGATTAATAACAACGCGTTCGCCTTGCGCTAAACCACTGCGCACCTCAACTAAATCATCCTCGGCGGCACCCAATTGCACTTGACGCAATAACAGCTGCTGCTGGCCGCTGAGCACATACACAGCAGTCAATTCTGCCCGTTGAATGACTGCCGCTTGGGGAATAAATAAGCGCTGATCTTGCCCGCTATCAACCTGCTGTAACTGCACCTTCACGCTCTGCCCGGGAAACACATCATGTTCAAGATGTGTCAGCGCAATCCATAAACGTACGCTGTGGGTTGCACGATCAATTGTCGGTAGGCGTTGGATACTCTGCACCGTCAGCGTTTGCTGCCCTTGCATCACACGCACCATGGCTGCCGCTTGACTGCTAGTGGTGACTGAGTGCGGTGCGGCTGACGCAGGTACCGCCACGCTAACGCGCAAGGCATCTGGTTTAAACAAAGACAGCAACAACATTCCGGGCATCGCCATATCACCCTGCATTGCTGGCACATCACTGACGACTCCAGCATAAGGCGCTCGGATAATAAAAAAATCTGTTGCCGCCTGCGCGGCTTTGGCTTGGGCTTGCTGGGCTTTCAACTGCGCGGCGGCAGCACGTTGCTGCGCCTCAATACGTTCTAAAGCAGCCTTACTGATGTATTTTTTCTGATACAACTGCTGTTGCCGTTGCAGCTCTTGGGTCAAAGCATGCAACTCGGCACGCACCGCTTCAACCTGGGCATTTAACCCGGCCTGCTGTTGCTGCGCATGGGTTGCATCAATCTGAATCAAAACCTGACCCGCTTGCACTGAGTCACCAGCAGACACCATAACCTGCTCAATCACCCCAGACACTTGCGCAGCGATACGCGTCTCAGTGACGGCCTCGATATGACCTTCATACAGATTATGCGCTGCACCTGGACTAGCACGCACAACCTCAAAAGTAAGAGGTTGCTGAGCAACACTAAACGTACTCAGCACAATGCTTACAAGTGCAAACAATGCGGATACTTTCTTAGCCACTTGCGCGCCCCTATAAATAGTTAAGATATTACGTAATTGATTATCTATCGACACTTGCAAATAAGCAAGCACCTCTATATCTTGGCCTAGGCAAACCGAGCAATGCTTCTCAATAGTTATGTATACAGGTCACTCATGGACAAACTCACACCCCAAGCCTTAGCACATATTGCCGACTACTTTAAGGTGCTGGCCGACCCCACCCGCCTGCAAATTTTAAGCCTGCTGAGTGACGGCGAATACAATGTGGGCGAGCTGGCCAAGCAGTGCAACTGCACCTCGGCCAATATTTCACGGCATCTGTCCATGCTCAGCCAACAAGGTTTAATTACTCGAACCAACAGGGGCACCAGTGTGTACTACCAACTCACCGATCAATCGCCCTTTGCTCTTTGCAATCTGGTTTGCGAAAACATTAACCGTAAAATCAGCGCGCAAAAGCAAGCCTTTGCCGAGCAGGCAGAATAAAGCCCACTGAAGCCTTGCCTTGCGTCCTAGCTGCATCAGATATTCTTTAGAGACATTAAAGCTTATTGCCGCTTATCCCAAACAGACAGACAGTTGAGCAAGCCAACTGGCTTTGAATTGCATACTTGGACAGAGCGTATGTCACGGGAAAGAGCGCTCTAGCAGACATTAAACAAGGCCAAGACAGTGCAGTGAAAGACAAGCTTAAAACACAACCTGTGCGGCGCGGCTTGGAGCGCAGGTTTTATTTCGCTCACAAGGCTGGCAGAACTGCATTAGCTTTACA